>CAXXQR010000002.1:0-33524 GCA_963677955.2 Prolixibacteraceae bacterium | reverse complement strand
AGTTGGAGATTCAGTAAAAGGTAAAGTAGTGGTTATGGCCGACTACGGTGCATTTGTTGAAATCGCTGCCGGCGTTGAAGGTTTGATCCACGTTTCTGAAATGTCATGGTCGCAGCACCTACGCAGCGCTCAGGACTTCCTGAAAGTTGGCGACGAAATCGAAGCTCAGATCTTAACATTAGACCGCGAAGAACGCAAAATGTCTTTGGGTATCAAACAATTGAAATCTGACCCATGGCAGGAAATCGACACTGTATTTGGTGTTGGAACAAAACACAAAGCAACCGTTCGCAACTTCACCAATTTCGGCGTATTCGTTGAAATTCAGGAAGGCGTTGACGGCTTGATCCACATTTCAGACTTGAGCTGGACTAAGAAAATCAAACACCCATCCGAATTCACTTCAATCGGTTCTGAAATTGATGTTGTTGTTTTGGACATCGACAAGGACAACCGTCGTTTGAGCCTAGGCCACAAACAATTGGAAGAAAATCCATGGGATGTATTTGAAACTATTTTCTCAGTTGATTCAGTACACGAAGGAACCGTTGTTGAATTATTCGACAAAGGCGCAACGATTGCTCTTCCTTATGGTGTTGAAGGTTTTGCCACTCCACGTCACTTGGTAAAAGAAGACGGAAGCCAAGCTCAACTTGAAGAAAAATTGGAATTCAAAGTCATCGAATTCTCGAAAGCTGCCAAGAGGATCATTCTTTCTCACTCAAGAGTGTTTGAAGATGAGAAAAAAGCAGAAGAAACAGCAAAACGGAAAACTCAGGCTAAAGCAACAAGCAAAGCCGTAAAACAAGTGAAAGAAAATAATGCTGAAAAAACTACACTTGGAGATATTTCTGAATTGGCTGCACTGAGATCTCAAATGGAGGCTGACGAGCAGAAAGAAAATTAGTAGGTAGGTATTACAAATCCATCAGAATTTCATAAATTGCATCTATGGATTTCGAAATAGTAAAAAATACCGACTATACGCTTGTAAAAGTTCTGAACGACAAACTGGACACAACAAATGCTCCGGATCTAAAATCAGAACTTATATTGCTCAACTCAAACAACGAGAAGAACATCGTTTTGGATGTCAGCAAATGTGAATATTGTGATTCTTCAGGCCTGAGCGCTATTTTGGTTGCCAACAGGCTTTGTGAAGATGCAATCGGGACATTTATTTTAACTGGCCTTCAGCCCGATGTTGAACAGATTATCAGGATTTCGATGTTGCACACTGTTTTGATTATTACCAAAACAGTTGATGAAGCTGAAAAACTCCTGATTGAAAAGGAAAAAATGTAATCTGACCATGTCAGTTTCGCATACCCCTTTTCAGTTGACCATTCTCGGAACAAGTTCTGCATTACCTACATCAAACAGATATCCAACCGCCCAGGTACTCAATGTACTTGGGCGTTTTTTTTTGATCGATTGCGGCGAAGGAACCCAGACACAAATGCGGAAAAACAAAATCGGGTTCTCCAAAATAAATCACATCTTTATTTCTCATCTCCATGGCGATCATATTTTTGGATTGATCGGGCTGATTTCAACGTTCGTTCTTTTAGGACGAGTGAACGATTTGCATATTTATTCTCATTCCGAATTGCAAAAGTTTATCTCCGGACAACTTCAGTTTTTATATCCTGGCGAAATTCCCTTTAAGATTATTTATCATCCGTTGAATTTTAAAAAGGAGCAGATAATTTATGACGATAAAAAAGTCACGGTATTTTCGTTCCCGCTTTTTCACCGGATTCCAACCTGTGGTTTCCGGTTCGAAGAAAAACCTATTTTGCCCAACTTAATTCCTGAAAAGATTGCAGAATACAAAATTCCAATCCGTGAGAGACAGCGAATTAAGGAAGGTGGTGATTTCGTCACCGAAAGCGGGGAGGTTGTTTTAAATTCAGAACTCACCCGAAATAAGCATCAGGTAAGATCATTTGCATTTTGCAGCGACACCAAATACGACGAAAATTACATTGATTCGGTAAAAAATGTAGACTTACTTTATCATGAAGCAACTTTTGCTTCAGACAATCAGGAACTGGCTCAAACCACTTTTCATTCCACAGGGAAAGATGCTGCACGAATTGCCATGCAGGCAAATGCGGGAAAGTTACTGATTGGGCATTTCTCTGCCCGATACAAAGATCACACGTTGATCCTGAAGGAAGCACAGGAACTGTTTACAAATACGGAGGCAATTACTGAAGGCGAAGTATTTGAAGTGAGTGAAAAGCAGTTATAGCTGGTTATTCCGCAAAAAAATCCTTGTTGAAATTTACCAGATACAAACGTTCCGTCGGTCGGGTAAATGCGGTGTACAACCACCGTAAAAATTCAACATTAATCATTTCTTCAGTAAGGTATCCCTGGTCGACAAAAACGGCTTTCCATTGCCCACCTTGCGCCTTGTGGCACGTAACAGCGTAGGCAAACTTCACCTGAAGCGCATTAAAAAAAGGATTTTCACGAATTTTCTCCCAGCGCTTTTTCTTGCTCCTGATATCCTGATAATCTTCAGAAACAGCATCGAACAATTTACGGTTTTGCTCACTTGTTAACGAAGCCGATTCGATGGAAATCGTGTCAAGTATAATTTTACAGTCAATTTCAATTTCAGGATAATCGATAAGTCTTAAACTTACGTTGGCAAACCGAAAGCCATACAATTCCTCGTATTTATAAATGGCGATTATCTCGGCAATATCGCCATTGGCAATAAAATCGATCTTCTCGTTTTCTTCGAGCCAGAAATAATTATTTTTCACCACCATCAGTAAATCGCCTACCGAGATATCAGCTTCTTTATACAAAATGGTACTTCTGATACCTTCATTAAATTTATTTGCCCGTTTGTTCGAGCGTGTTACAACAATCGTTTCAAACAAACCATAACGATCGTAACAAGTCGAAATTTCTTCAATTAAATCGGCGCCGTTAAGTTTTCGGATGTCGTCAAATTCCAAACAATTCAGATGAAAATATCCGGAAGAATAATTTCCCTCCATAATTAAATTACGAATTAACGTGGCATTGTACAAAATTCCTGAATTACGATCCTGGCGGACGACGCCAGTTAATTCGAATTCAAAAACTTCTCGATCGTAAAATTCAAGCTCCTTTTTTGAAAGTGCGGGGCTAAGGTCAAGCCCAACCGGCGGAAGTTGAGCTGTATCGCCAACCAGAATCAAACGACAATTTGTTCCGGTGTAAACATATTCGATCAGATCCTCAAGCAGTCGTCCCGAACCAAAAATAGAATATTCAGCGGTTGCATTTGGAACCATCGAGGCTTCGTCCACAATAAAAAATGTGTCCTTGAAAAGATTTTTGTTCAGGACAAACTTTCCCATTCCATCACTCGAAGATTGCTGGCGATATATATTTTTATGAATAGTATAAGCGGAATGACCAGTGTAGCCAGTCAACACTTTAGCTGCCCGCCCTGTTGGAGCCAGCAAAACCGATCGAAATTTAAACAGATTAAATGTCTTAACCAGAGAACTTAACATAGTAGTTTTACCGGTTCCGGCGTAACCTTTCAGCAGAAATACAGTATCTGAATTTGTTGATGACAGAAATTCTGCTAAAAGTGAAGAGAGCTCCTCCTGTCCCTGAGTGGGTTCCTTTCCTAAATTCCTAAGTATTTCCGACTGGATGTGTTTTTTTATCATTAACGGCTAAAATAAAACAAAAGCAAAGATTCTAAATTATTTTTTTTTATAAATTTGCGCCAAACAAAAACTAATCTTAAAATTCGTAAGATGAAAACAGTAGCACAAATCGTCCTAATTGCCGTAGCGTTAACACTAGCTTACCTCCTTTACACTACAGTTGAAAGACCTCTCTCTTTTGAAAAGGAAAAAAAAGCCAGATACGACGCAACAATTGAACGTCTCAAAGATATCAGGAAAGCTGAACTTGCATACAAAGATGTAAATGGAAAATTTACAGGCAGTTGGGATACTCTGATCAATTTTGTAAAAACCGGAGAAATTCCTCTGGTTCGCAAAATAGGCATGTTAACTGACAGTATGATTGACGCTGGCTGGACTGAAAAAAAGGCGTTGAAAGAAGGAAAGATTATTCGTGATACTATTCGAGTTAGTGTTTTGGATACCGTTTTCGGAAAAGGATATGATATCGACAAAATTAAATATGTTCCGGTAAAAGATACAGTTGCTGAATTTCATCTTGGTGCTGCTTTTGTTACTACAGGTTCCGGCATTAAGGTTCCGGTGTTTGAAGCAAGCGTTCACAACAACACTGTTTTGTGCAAACTTGACCGTCAGGAAATTATTAACCTGAACGAAAGCAAACGAATGAACGGTAAATATCCCGGATTAAAAGTCGGATCTCTGGAAGAAACAAACAACAATGCCGGTAATTGGGAATAACTCTTACGTATGCATGAATTAAATCTAATTGACAATTCATTCGATTTAAAACTCGCTTCAGAATATCACATATCCATCCAGCTTGGGCTGGATGGATTTTCTTTTTGTATCCTCGACGTAAGTAAAAATAAATACCTTGTTTTGCGTCACATCCCGCTTATTGTTGGAAAATCACAGTTTCTTTCGCGGAAATTAGAAACTATTTTTGATCAGGAAGAGAATCTTCACGCGTCGTTTAAATCGGTGACAATCACATATTCAACGACCAAAGCAACACTTATCCCAAAAGAATATTCAAAAGATTTCTACCTGAATAACCTGGCCTCATTTACCGATGATTTGAGCAGAAACGACGTGGTCAGTACCGATTTGATTCACGGGTTCAATTACCAGGTCATGTATAGTTTTCCGAAAGAAATTATGATTTTATTGAACCGAAAGTTCACTGACTTTAAGTTCAGGCACAAGTCTATTCCGCTTCTTGGAACAGTGTTGGCTCAGCGAACGGAAAATAAGAATTCTCTCCTGATCAACTTTGAAAAAAAATACATCAGGTTAATTGCATTTAAGGATCAGCAGATTGAACTTTACAATAGCTTTTATTTTAAAAATGAAACTGATTTCTTGTATTACACACTGAATGTGTGGCAAAACCTGCAATTTGATCCTGAACATGATGAAGTTCTCATTGGTGGTTATGTGGCCGACGATTCAAGTTACGTCAGGCAACTCAAAAAATACATCAGCACCATTCATTTCCTGAAACCTTCAACCGATTTCAACTACGGAAACATGTTCGATAAAATACAAAAACACCAGTTTGTCAGCTTGCTTAATACATATTCATGCGCATAGTCGGAGGAAAATACAGAGGTCGGATTTTTAATCCCGGAAAAACATTTAAAGCCCGGCCAACAACCGACATGGCCAAAGAAAGCCTCTTCAACGTGCTACAGAATTACACCGATTTTGAAAATATCAAAGCGCTTGACTTATTTTCAGGAACAGGAAGTATTAGTTACGAACTGGCATCGCGCGGATGTTCCAATGTTACTGCTGTTGAGATTAATCCGGCACACGTTCAGTTTATTAAAGACGTTGTTGAAAAACTTGGCGAGAAAAATATAAGGATAGTTAAATCGAATGTGTTTGTATTTGCCGCCCATATTAAAGAGCAATTCGATCTGATTTTTGCAGATCCGCCATACGACCATCCAAAATTCGCCGAGGTTGCCGATCTTGTTTTCGGGAACCATCTTTTAAAACCGGATGGATTGTTTATCCTTGAACATTCGGGACAGTTCGATTATTCGGGACACCAGAATTTCAAGGAATTGAGACGTTACGGAAGTGTACATTTCAGCTTATTTGAGCTAAAGTCTGAGTAAATTGTTCAGGTATTTTTGCGATTTGCCCAATTCTCTGTAATATTTCAACTGTATTTAACACCTATTCCTAAGTTTTCAAATTATATTCTATGGAAATTTTTCAGGCAAATAACATTGTTAAAGAATATGCCGGACATGTGGCTTTGAGCTCCGTAAGCATATCGGTTAAAGAAGCATCGGTGTTTGGTCTGCTTGGACCCAATGGCGCCGGGAAAACGACTTTAATCCGCATAATCAACCAAATTACAGCTCCTGACAGCGGTGAACTTTTTTTCGAAGGCCGACCAGTAAAAGCCAACGACATTTACCAGATTGGCTATCTTCCGGAAGAACGCGGACTTTATAAAAAAATGAAAGTTGGCGAACAGGCTCTTTATTTGGCACAGCTAAAAGGCATGTCGAAAAGAGATGCCCTGAAAAGCTTAAAATATTGGTTCGAGAAATTTGAAATTCAGGCCTGGTGGGGCAAGAAAGTGATGGAACTTTCGAAAGGGATGGCGCAAAAAGTGCAATTTATTACTACCGTTATTCACGAACCCAAACTACTGATCTTTGACGAACCATTTACAGGATTTGACCCAATAAATACAAACCTGATCAAAAATGAAATTCTTGAGTTAAAGAAAAAAGGGACAACCATTATCTTCTCGACACACAACATGTCGTCGGTTGAAGAAATCTGCGACCACATTGCGCTGATCAACCAATCAAAAAAAATACTCGACGGACAGATTGACCAGGTGAAGGAAAAATTCAAAACGAATACCTTCGAAATCGGATACCGCGGCGAAGCGCCAAATCTGGAACATCACCTCGGAACCAATTTTCGGGTTCTGGAACACGATGCTCACTCAATAGTGAAACAAATTAAAATTCAATTCCTGAACGGCTCTTCAAATAACGACATGCTTAAAGTACTCATGAATCAATTCGAAATTGTTTCATTTAAAGAATTGATTCCAAGCATGAACGAAGTTTTCATCCATGTAGTAGAACAAAATAACCGTGAAATAAAATTGTAAGCCATGAATAAGTCAATTCTAATTTTAAAACGGGAATACCTGACAAGGGTAAAGAAAAAATCGTTCATTGTCATGACTCTTTTGGTTCCGCTGATGATGGCTGCGCTAATGATTTTGCCGACTTATTTGGCTATGATGGACGACAAGGAGGAACGCACAATAGCTGTATACGATCCAACCGGACTCTTGCTTGACAAACTTGAAAGCAGCGAATTCACAAAGTTTCATTACATTCCTGAAAAAGAATATCAGGAGCTGACCAAAAATTTTAAATCAGGAAACTACTACGCAGTTTTGCATATTCCTGAAAATATCCTAACTACAAGCCGGGCCGACATGATTTCGGACAAACAGGTGACTTTCGATATTAAAAACCTTGTGACAAGCCGGATTGAAAACATTATTGAAGGCGAAAAGCGAAAAGCTGTTATTGACCAGTCAGGCATTCCCGATCTCGATAAAAAACTGGCTGCCACAAAGACAAACATTGATATTGAAACCATTAAAATTGGCGACGAAGGGAAAGCTGTTAAAAGCTCAACAGAAATGGCCATGGTGATCGGTTATGCTTCAGGCTTCCTCATTTACATGTTCGTTTTTATATACGGTACAATGGTAATGCGTGGCGTGATGGAGGAAAAGACAAACCGAATTGTGGAGGTAATCATTTCGTCGGTGAAACCATTCCAGCTTCTATTTGGCAAGATCATCGGAATTGGCCTGGTGGGGCTTACCCAGATCGCAATTTGGGTAATTCTGGGTACTGGCATTGTGACTGGTCTGACAACCTTTATTGGCGGTGGCTCTGCGGAAGCCACCATGCAGGCTCAAAACATCATGAGCAACCAGCAAATGCAGCAAATTGCCACTAATCCTGAGGCACAAAACAAAATGGCAGAAGTCCTTGGCATGATAGGCAACTTAAACATGCCGTTAATTATTTTCTCATTGTTTTTTTACTTTATCTGCGGGTTCATCTTGTATGCTTCGCTGATGGGAGCTATTGGTTCGGCCGTGGACGCCGACGAAGATGCCCAGCAATTGATGCTACCGGTTATGATGCCACTGATTCTGTCAATGATCATTCTGTTTGCGGTTGCGAAAAATCCGGAGGGACCGCTTGCTTTCTGGGCATCCATCATTCCGCTCACCTCCCCGATTATCATGATGACACGCATTCCGTTTGGCGCAGCAACCTGGGAAATTATTCTCTCAATGGCATTGCTGGTTGCAACGATTTTCGGCACCATCTGGATAGCTGGAAAAATTTACCGGACTGGGATTCTGATGTACGGCAAAAAAGTGAATTTGAAAGAAATTGTTAAATGGTTATTCTATAAAAATTAAAAATAAAAGACAAAATTGTATTTAATTAATATTTTTTGTTATACTTGCAAAAGTTAAAGAAAAGCGAAAAAATGAAAGCAAATTTCTCAGTCATGTATATGTGCTGCTGTTACAAACAGAATGGAGAAGGTATGCTTTCAATAAAAATTTGAACAACATAAAAGAGATAATATTTCGAAGCCTTCCGAACACCGGAGGGCTTTTTTTGTTTTAAACCCTATAAAAGACAATAAAATGAAAGTAAACAACATTTTGGAAACCATTGGAAACAGCCCACTGGTTCGAATCAACAACCTGTATCCAGCAGGATACGAAGTGTATGTAAAACTTGAAAAAACAAATCCCGGTGGCAGTATCAAAGACCGTATCGCTCTTCAAATGGTTGAAGATGCTGAAGCCAAAGGAGTTTTGCAGCCAGGAAGTGTATTAATTGAACCAACTTCAGGAAATACGGGAATCGGACTGGCTTTGGTTGCTGCAGTAAAAAAATACAAACTGATTTTGGTTATGCCTGAATCAATGAGTGTTGAACGCAGACGAATATTGACTGCATACGGCGCTGAACTGGTTTTAACTCCGCGTGAGTTGGGTATGAAAGGCGCTATTAATAAGGCTATTGAACTTTCATCCGAAACTCCAAATTCGTGGATTCCTTCGCAATTTGATAACGAATCGAACATTCTGGCTCACAAACTAAACACTGCCCAGGAAATTCTCAGCGATTTTCCTGAAGGATTTGATTATCTGATTACCGGAGTCGGAACAGGCGGACACATTTCAGGAGTAACCGAAATATTGAAACAAAGATTTCCAAATTTGAAATCATATGCTGTTGAACCTGAAGCCTCACCGGTTATCAGCGGTGGAGCTCCCGGACCACACCCAATCCAGGGAATTGGAGCAGGTTTTATTCCGGTTAACTGCAAAAAAGAACTTTTAGACGGCGTTATCCAGATTTCAAAAGACGAAGCTTTTGACTATGCCCGTCGTGCAGCCAAAGAAGAAGGATTATTTGTAGGTATTTCTTCAGGTGCGTCACTGGCCGCTGTTGCGAAAAAAATCAGCCAGTTTCCGCCAAACTCTAAAATACTTACATTTGCGTATGACACCGGAGAACGCTATTTGTCGATCGAAGGATTGTTCTAGAATCTTACCATACAAAATATAACAAAAGGCTGGTTTTACCGGCCTTTTGTGCTTTTTAAAATACAATGCCGTAGTGTTTTCTCCTGAAATGTTAACTTCGTCCGGAAAACTAATTTTTCGGACTGATGACCAATAAAGTTGCAATAATCGATCTCGGCACGAACACCTGTAATTTGCTGATCGCCATTTATGAAAAGAAATCTTTCGAGATTTTACATCAGGGGAAAGAGATTGTAAAACTGGGCAAAACCGGGCTTCGTAAAAATATGCTTACTGAAGACGGACTTCAGCGAACGATTCTGGCATTTAAAAAACATCAGGAAAAAATTGATGAATTTGAGCCAGTTAAAATTTTGGCTTTTGCAACTTCGGCCATCCGGGACGCCAAGAACCGCGACTGGTTTCAGGAAACATTAAAAATTGAAACCGGCATCGGCCTTCAAATTATTTCAGGAGATAAAGAAGCCGAACTTATTTTTAAAGGCGTAAAACTGGCATTTAAACAAATTGAAAACCATTCGCTGATTCTGGACATTGGTGGCGGCAGCAACGAATTTATTCTGACAGAAGCTGGAGAATCAGTTTGGAAACAAAGTTTTCCGCTTGGGATGGCGCGAATAATCGAACAGATACCTCCCTCCGACCCGATTACTCCTGAAGAAATTTCACAAATAAATTCTTATTTTGAAAGCCGTCTGGATTTGTTGTGGAACCAGACAATAAACACCCCGATAAGCAGTTTAATAGGTTGTTCCGGAGCCTTTGACACATTAGTCGACCTGCTGGACCAAACCGAACCGGGAACGAAAACACGAATCAGGCAGGAAATAAAAACGCAAGATTTCGAACGAATTTACAATCTGCTGATCCGATCAACAACTCGGGAGCGCCAACAAATGAAAGGCCTGGAAACTTTAAGGATTGAAATGATTGTACCCTCAGTCATTTTTATCAAGCTAATCGTTGATCGCTTAAATATTCAGAAAATTTACCAAACCGACTTTGCACTTCGCGAAGGTGTTTTATACGAACTTATTTTCAGTTAAATTCGTCCAAAAATATAGTAAATACATTTAAGATGTCAAAAATATTAGTGATCGACGACGAACGCAGCATTCGAAATACCCTAAAAGATATTTTGGAATTTGAAAAATATCAGGTTGAACTGGCCGAAGACGGCTTTAAGGCGCTCGAAATCTTAAAATCGGGTGATTTTGATGTGATTTTGTGCGACATTAAAATGCCAGGAATGGACGGAATTGAAGTTCTGCTGAAAGTTGAAGAACTTAAGCCGGATACGCCTGTCGTAATGATTTCGGGGCATGGCAACATCGACACAGCTGTTGAGTCGATTAAAAAAGGCGCCTTCGATTTCATTGAAAAACCTTTGGATTTAAATCGTCTGCTGATCACGTTGCGCAACGCCATGGATAAATCGACGCTGATTACAGAAACAAAGGTATTGCGCAAAAAAGTAGGGAAACGCGTCGATATAGTTGGCGATTCGCCGGCCATTCAGAAAGTGAAAGATATGATCGACCGTGTCGCTGGAACAGATGCCCGTGTTTTAATTACAGGGTCAAACGGCACCGGGAAAGAATTGGTTGCACGCCGTCTGCACGAAAAAAGCAATAGAGCCGAAGGTCCGTTCATTGAAGTAAACTGCGCTGCAATACCTTCAGAATTAATTGAAAGTGAACTATTTGGACACGAAAAAGGAGCTTTTACATCGGCCATAAAACAACGAAAAGGAAAATTTGAACAGGCTACGGGTGGAACCATTTTTCTGGATGAAATTGGCGACATGAGCCTATCTGCCCAGGCCAAAGTTTTGCGGGCACTTCAGGAAAATGTAATTACCCGGGTTGGCGGCGATTCGCAGATAAAAGTTGACGTTCGGGTTGTAGCTGCCACAAACAAAAATCTGGCGCGCGAAATTGAACAGAATAATTTCCGCGAAGATTTGTATCACCGGCTGAGTGTAATTCTAATACGTGTTCCCGACTTGAACGACCGAATAGAGGATATTCCGGTTTTGTGCGATTACTTTATCGACCAAATCTGCACCGAATATGGCATACCGTTGAAAACAATTGAAACCGAAGCCATTTCCGAACTTCAGAGAATGCGCTGGACAGGAAATATCAGGGAATTCAGGAATGTGATTGAACGGTTAATTATTCTATGCGACAAAACCATCACACAGGATGATGTTTTGAATTATGCGGCCCCCAGACAATGATGGGATCATTTGAATAATGCAGTCTTACTAAATTATGGCAACGTTACGACAATTTAGTGCCTTTTTCCGCCTTACAGAAGAAGAAACATCCATTCTGAAAAATGAAATTAAAGCTGAAAATATTCGACGTATTTTCTACCTTACCCTTTTTGCTGTACCGGTAAGTCTTTTCCATGTCATTTACTTTTGGCTAAATTTAAAGAACAGCACCGGAATCGAGCACGAGTGGCGAACCTATATTATTTACTCGCATGCGTTTGTTGTTTTGGCCGTTTCGACCATAAGCATTCTGATCTATTTCTTCTCCGTTCGACCGAAAAGAGAAAGCAAAGTAGCAACCGTAAGTATCCAGATGGTAATTGTACTTTTGCTTACCGGAGGTTCAGCTATTGCCACAATCGATCAGTTGGTTACACCGGCAATTAATCCGTTTATTTTAACCAGCTTAATTACCGCAATTGTTATATTGAGTCGCCCGCTTTTCGCGATCATTTATTATTCAGGAGCCTACTTTTTATTTCATTTTTCAATTGCCCTGACGCAACACAATCCTGACATTTTGCTTTCAGACCGGGTGAATGCGGTAACAATTACCGGAATCGGATTGTGCCTGTCGTTTATTTTCTGGAAAATGTACCTTGTGCGTATTAAACAGGACAGGATTATTGAAGAACAGCAAAAAAAACTGCTTGAGAATTACAATAAACTGATGTATTATTCGGAAGAACTGGAGGAAAGCAACAGGACTAAAGACAAGTTATTTTCGGTAATTGCGCACGATTTAAGAAATCCGCTTAGCGCACTTATTGGATTGACAACAATACTATCTGAAGACTTTGAAAAATTGAATCAAACCGAGATTCGAAAAACTCTTACTGTTTTGAATAAAGAATCCAAACTAACATACGAACTTTTAATCAATCTTCTGGAGTGGTCGAAAACTCAGCGCAAAAAATTAAAACCAGTTCCTGAAGAAATTAATCTCGGCGAACTGGTTTCTGTGATATTTAAGCAATTGGAAAATACCGCCAAAAACAAAGAAATTACATTGAACAACCTGGTGGATACGAATTTGAGAGTTTTGGCAGACCTTTCCATGCTTCAATCTATCTTGAAAAATTTATTGACAAACGGAATAAAGTTCACTAAAAAAGGCGGACAAATAAATGTTAGCGCTGAATTAAAAGAGGGGCTATTCGAAGTTTCAGTTCAGGATACAGGTATTGGAATGGATGCCGAGAGCGTTGAAAATCTTTTCAAACTAAACAGTTCTCATTCATCTCCAGGGACTGAGAACGAGAAAGGCACTGGACTGGGACTTCAGATTTGCAAAGAATTTGTAGAATTAAACGGTGGCAAAATCCGTGCTGTTTCTACTGTTGGGAAAGGCTCAACATTCACATTTTCAGTACCAGTTAAAGAATAATTTCAGGCAAGGCCGGAATTGGGTAAAACAACTGAGCAAAAAAGTTGTTATAATCTCATAACTGTAAAAAACAGTCGAAAAGATTAAAAATAAACTCTGATTCCGGATAGCTTACGTTTGTCATGGCGTGCTGAAATTTTAGATCCATTTAAAATTTTCACTATCCGAATCAGAGTTTTCTTATTCTGCTATAATCCGTGTTCCTGAAAAATCAGGTTCCGCTCTACTTTTCCGAAATACAATACAAATATTTGGCTCCCCGAAGCAAAAGGTCGTTACCAACAATTACAGGCGATGCCTCAAAAGTGTCGTCAAGTTTATTCTGAGCTAATAGTTTAAATTCGTTCCCTGCCTGAATTACATCAACAGTATTTGTTGCTGCTACGTATATCTTAGTGCCACAACCGGTTGGCGACGAGAAAATATTGGTTATGCCTTCCACCTTTTCATTGCTGTAAATTACTTTACCTGTTTTAGCGTCGAGACAAGTCATTATGCCATTGTTGCCTTTCAGAAAATAAAGTCTCCGGTCCATCAAAACCGGACTTGGCGTGTACGGTGTATCCTGATTATATTCCCATAAAATGGCTGAAGTTCCGGAAATATCTCCTTTTGCTTTGGTCAGGTCTACCGCTTTAAGCGCGGTCCCCCGAAATCCGCTCATCAGGTAAAGAATTCCATCGGCATATACCGGACAAGGAATAACATTTTTGGTCATACCTGTCATTTCCCATAAAACTGTTCCCAGTTCGGCATCGTAACTCCTTACTTTATTGGTTGCGCTCGTTATTACCTGCGCATGGCCATTTACCTCAACCACCAAAGGTGTTGCCCACGAAGTAACCTCATCTCTGACAAGTTTCCACGAAATGTCACCGGTTGTTTTGTTTAATGCGTACATATACGATTGGCCCTGATGATCCCATTGAATAAAAATCTTGTCTTTGTAAATGGCCGGAGAACTTCCTTCGCCAAAACTTGCAACAATGTCCATTTGTCCAAAATTCCGTTTCCATTTGATATTCCCCTGAAGATCCAGACAATACAACCCACGAGATCCGAAAAATGCATAGATATTTTCACCATCGGTTATTGGCGAATTTGATGCCCAACTGCCCAGTTCATGTGTTCTTTCTTCCGGCATTTCTTCATCAACAACAGTTTCCCAATTTATTTTTCCAGAAGTCTTATCAACTGAGATTACAATGAATTTGTGAACCAGATCGGTTTGATTCGGAGCCATTGCACTTCCTCCATCGGCAGATTTTGCTCCTTTTTTATCGGTTGGAAAGGCAGTCTGCACAATAACCTGATTTTCCCAAACAATCGGAGTGGCATGTCCTTTCCCCGGAATCTCAATTTTCCATTTTACGTTTTTATTCTCACCGAATTCTGTTGGTGTATTACAACCTGTTGTCGCTCCTGAATTGTACAAGCCACGCCATTCGGGCCAGTTGGTCTCAAAATCAGCAGATTTGGCCTGTGCAAAACTTTGATTTCCTGCCGCTAAAAAGAAGAAAAAAAGGCCGAAGAAGTTAATTAAAAAATTAAGTTTTTTCATAAGTTGTTGATTATTTAGGTTTATCAAATATAGTCATTCCTGAATTCTCTTCTGACAATGATCTTATCAAATCGTTTAATCGATAGAGGTTTACAGTTAAAAAAATACTGCAATTTTCAATAATTTATGAAGTCAGATAGAAAATCTAATCTACCAATGATTATTTCTTTGTCAGAATTGAATAGTTTTAAAGGCGAATTAGGCTTAAATAAACTATCAAACCAATAAAACATGAATAAATTATTCGTAACTCTTCTGCTGTTTCTGTTTCTTGCACCGGCATTCGCCCAACCCATAAATCCTACAAACTATCCTTCGCCGGTTAAAGTAGCCTGCATTGGCAACAGCATTACTTATGGTTCAGGAATTGCCGATAGGCCGCGCGATTCGTATCCATCGCAACTTCAGCGGATGCTGGGCGATCAGTGGATCGTCCATAATTTTGGTGTGGGTGGACGAACCATGTTAAAAAAAGGCGATTTCCCTTTCTGGAACGAAGAAGCATGGACACAAGCCAAAGCTTTTTTACCTGATGTGGTCATTATTAAGTTAGGAACCAACGATACCAAACCGCAAAACTGGAAATACTCGGGTGAATTTTATGCGGATTCAAAAGCCATGGTCAAAGAATTGAAAGAGCTTTCTTCGCATCCGGTTATTTACCTGTGCAAACCGGTTCCGGCTTTTGGTAACCGTTGGGGAATAAACGATTCCATCATCGTTCACGGTGTAATTCCAGCGATTGAGAAACTAGCCAAAGACGAACATCTTCCGGTAATTGATTTGTATGCTGATCTCACCGGAAAAGGAGACTTGTTTCCCGATCGGATTCATCCAAATCCTGAAGGTGCAGGATTGATGGCTCAGGCTATTTACAAAGCAATCACCGGACATTCAGGAGAATTGGTTAATGCTCAGTACCCCGGAGTAAAGTCAAACTGGCATGGCTTTACCCGTTACGACTTTCAACTTGACCGGCGCGACGCCCACGTTATAATTCCTGATAAAGCAGCTCCCGGAAAACCATGGATTTGGCGCGCCCGCTTTCCTGAGTGGCACTACCAAATGGACAGCATGTTGCTAAAGAAAGGATTTCACATTGCTTACATCAATACTGACGGTATGTTTGGCGCCCCGAAAGCGATGGATGTTTGGAACGGATTTTACAGTTACCTAACCACTCAATACCATCTGAACCAGAAAGTTGCACTGGAAGGTGTCAGTCGCGGCGGACTTTTTGTGTTTAATTTTGCTAAAAAGTGGCCTGATCGCGTGAGTGCCATTTATGCCGAAGCGCCAGTCTGCGATTTTAAAAGCTGGCCTGGAGGGAAAGGTTCAGGACCGGGAGACGCAGCTTCGTGGAAACAACTTCAGGAAATTTATGGTTTTGCCAGCGAAAAAGAAGCACTGGAACATACCTCCAATCCAATTGGCAATCTGGAAAAGCTGGCAGCAGCCAAAGTTCCACTGTACTTTTCCATCGGTTTGCACGACAGCATTGTTCCTCCTGAAGAAAATACGTACAAATTGGTTAACTCCTACATTCGACTTGGCGGACCCGCCATGGTTTATCCAAATACACTTGGCAAACAGGAATTGAACGGCCACCATTTTACCATCGATAACCTCAAAGCCGGTGCCGATTTTATCCGGAACAGTTATCCGGAAATTAATCCAAAACTCGACAGCAAATATTTTCAAACTTTCCGGAACAAAATGCACAACGCCCAAATCGTTTTCGAACGCGAAAAGAAAGGCCGGGTTGCTTTTCTGGGTGGGTCGATCACCTATAACGGTGGTTGGCGCGACAGTATTTGTGCCTATCTGCAAAAGCGATTTCCCGATACTAAATTCGATTTTATTGCCGCCGGAATCCCATCATTTGGAAGCACACCGGGAGCATTTCGTTTCGAACGCGATGTGCTGAAAAACGGAAAAGTTGACCTGCTTTTTGAGGAAGCCGCCGTAAACGATCGGGTAAATGGCTTTGGGCCCGAAACGCAAATCCTGGGAATGGAAGGAATTGTTCGACATGCACGCGAGTCGAATCCGGCAATGGATATTGTCATTATGCACTTTGTCGATCCGGAAAAAATGAATGAGTACCGAAAAGGAATTACGCCACCTGAGATTCAAAACCACGAAAAAGTAGCAGCGCATTATGGCATTTCAACCATCAACCTGGCCAAAGAAGTTACGGATCGCATCGACAATGGAGAATTTACATGGGAAACCGATTTCAAAAATCTGCATCCTTCGCCGTTTGGTCAGCACATTTATTTTCAATCGATGAAATCGTTTCTGGAAAATTGCTGGAGTGGTTTTGTGGCCGACGACGATAAAGTAACCGCATACAAGCTTCCGGAGAAATTGGCAGATGCCTGCTACGACAAAGGAGTTTTAATTCCGGCAGTTCAGGTAAAACCAGCAAAAGGCTGGCAAGCTATACAAAACTGGACTCCAAGCGACCAATCCGGCACACGCGACGATTTCACTAAAGTTCCGATGTTGGTTGCCGAAACTTCAGGAGGAACGTTAAAATTTGACTTTGAAGGTAATGCCGTGGGTATTGCTGTGGCGGCAGGATTCGATGCCGGAACAATTGAATACCGCATAGACAAAGGGGACTGGAAAAAGCAGGATTTGTTTACACAATGGAGTTCGCAATTGCATTTGCCTTGGTTTTATACGCTGGCTTACGGCTTAAATTCGGGGAAACACCAATTGGAGGTCAACGTTTTGCCTGAAAAAAATGCCCAAAGTAAAGGGACAGCTTGCCGCATCAGGTATTTTTATGTGAATAAAGATTGACATTTTGCAAGGTTCTCGCAAAAACCATTGGTACCGTCATCCCGAAACGAGTTCGGGATGACGAATGATATGTTTATTTTGACTTTTGAGACAGCCGCACAAAAACCCACTTATTTCACCAGTTTCGAAATCTCTTTAAATTCCGGAGCATTGGCACTTCGGGTCAATTCGAAAAGAATAGATTCCTTCGAAGTCATCATGATTCCTTCGTGGCGGAAACGTTCGGCAGCCAGATCAACGTTATCGAATGAACGCGACGAAACACAGTCAAAAACCACAATCGGATTGTACCCGGCTTCTTTCAGGTCGATGGCAGTTTGAAGGACGCAAACATGCGCTTCAATTCCGCATAGGATAACATTAGTTGCTCCGGACAAGGCAAGCTTTTCGGCCACAACTGGCTCGTCCAAACAGCTAAAATCTTTCTTTTCGATGTACTGAGAATCAGTAATAACCGATTTTATTTCGCCAATTGTTTCACCTAACCCTTTGGTATATTGTTGAGTTACGATCAATGGGACATTCAAGATTTGTAATCCTTGAATTAATTTCTGACAGTTTTCAATAAGCTGTTCACTTTCTTCCATAACCGGCACCAATCTTTCCTGAATATCGATGACCAGTCCTATCGTATGTTCTTTTAAAATACGCATATCTAACTAATTTTAATTTCAAATTCAAAGTTTCAGTTCACAAATAGAAAAATGGCCACCTCAACTGAAAGCTATTTTCCATTACGTGCCTGCATCCTCGATTTATCGCCCAGATAGCCGCCATGATGACGTTTGGCGTATTCTTCGTTGCTGAACCGAATTTGTTTCATCATCATGACCACCAACACATCGCCAAGAACTGTCATTACAGTGGTTGAAGTACTTGGCGTAAGTCCCAGAATGCAAACTTCTTTCGGGTTGCCGGTTTCAATGCAAACATCGGCCATTTGCGCCAACTGCGAATCTTTGTTGCTGGTAATAACAATCAATGGTAAATCCTTGTACAAATTATCGGCTAACGCAACAAGCTCAAGTATTTCACGCGTTTTTCCTGAATTCGAAATAAGCAACAAAACATCGTTTGGTTGAATTACCCCCAAATCGCCATGCTGCGCGTCGCTTGGGTGCAAAAAAACTGCCGGAGTTCCGGTCGAACTGAAAGTTGTGGCAATGTTCAACGCTATTTGTCCGGCTTTTCCCATTCCTGAAGCAACCAACTTTCCATGTTTCCGGTGAACCCTTTCCTCAATAATTTGAATTGCTTTTGTGAACGAATCAGTTACAGGAATATTCTGGATAGCCTCGGCTTCCTGTCGCAAAACCTCTTTAATTTCTTCAAGCATGACCTCGTTTTTAATTGGCGCAAAAATAGATTAAATTGTCCAATCCAGCTTATATTCCTACAGATTTTCGTTTGTCCGTTTTTTCTGAAACCTGAAATATCAACTCAAGCTTCAAATTCTACGCATCTTTTGGATAAATCAAAAAACCATACACGTTTTTATGTGTTTTATAATCCCAAAATGTATCTGATACTTTTTGATCTATCAAAATATCCATATATTTAAATTCTTAATAAATTCAATTCTGCTGAATATCCAATTGAAAAAAAACCGATATTTCAGGAACGAAATAGTATAGATAATCTGATCGTTCGAGTTCTAAAAAAAATAAGATCATGCTAACTAATTAATTATTTTGAAATGAAGATTCATGAATATCAAGCCAGACAAATTTTCAGGGATTATGGCATTCCTGTACCAAATGACGTATTGTGTTATACCGTAAGTGAAGTTGAGAAAGCTGCCCGCGAACTGAATTGCATGGTGGTTGTAAAAGCTCAGGTTTTAACGGGTGGCCGTGGAAAGGCCGGAGGTGTTAAACTGGCTAAAAACGTTGAAGAAGCTGTAGCTGTAGGAAAACAGATCCTCGGAATGGACATCAAAGGATTTACCGTTGAAAAAGTCCTTGTTACTGAAGCTGCCAACATCGAAAAAGAATTCTATGTTGGTTTTGTAAACGACCGCAACACCAAAAGTGTAACCCTTATGGCCAGCGCCGAAGGCGGCGTTGAAATTGAAGAAGTTGCAAAAAACAATCCTGAAAAAATCATTAAATTTCCGATTAATGCGTTAACCGGACTTCTCGATTACCAGGCCAGAAACATTGGACTTCAACTTTTTGGAAATATTAAACAGGCACAAAAAGCGGCATCAATCCTTACCAAATTATACAAGCTATTTGTTGAAACCGACTCAACACTTGCTGAAATTAACCCGCTTATTTTAACTCCGGAAGGAGATGTTTTTGCCATTGACGGAAAGATGAATTTCGACGACAATGCGCTATTCCGTCAGCCAAAAGTTCTGGCTATGCGCGAACCCGACGAAGATGAATTAAAAGAAATTGCCGCACACGAAAAAGGTCTTTCGTACATTAAACTTGATGGAAACATTGGCTGCATGGTAAACGGCGCCGGATTAGCTATGGCAACGATGGATATGATCAAATTGTATGGCGGATCGCCTGCCAATTTCCTTGATATTGGCGGAAGTTCAAACCCACAAAAAGTAATTGACGCTATGAATATTTTACTGGGCGATAAGAATGTGAAGGCCGTGATGATTAATATTTTTGGTGGAATTACCCGTTGCGACGATGTTGCAAAAGGACTGATTAAAGCTCTGGAGATTATCTCAACCGAAGTTCCAATTGTTGTTCGTTTATCCGGAACAAATGCTGAAGAAGGCCTTGCCTTGCTTAAGGAAACCGGACTTCCAACTGTAAGTTCGATGAGTGAAGCTGCCCAAAAAGCAATTGAATTAAGTCAAAGGTAAATCAGTTTAAATAAATTACCAATCATCAATTAATCAATAATAATTCAAATGAGTATTCTAGTAAATAAAGATACAAAGCTGGTTGTTCAGGGAATAACCGGCCGTGATGGAAAATTTCACACGGGTTTGATGAATAAATACGGTACTAAAATCGTTGCCGGAGTTTCTCCGGGTAAAGAAGGCGAAACCGTTGAAGGTATTCCTGTTTTCAACTCCGTTGAAAATGCCGTGAAAGCCACTGGCGCAAACACTTCGATTATTTTTGTTCCGGCAGCTTATGCCGCCGACGCGATTCTTGAAGCATCTGAAGCCAGGATTGAATTGGTCGTTGCCATTAGCGAAGGAGTTCCGATTCAGGATATGATCCGTATCACTCCCATTCTTCAACAGAGAGGAACGCTCTTAATTGGCCCGAACTGTCCGGGACTTATAACTCCTGGAGAATCTTTGGTTGGTATTTTGCCTGCCATGATCTTTAAGGAAGGAAACATCGGATTTATTTCACGCAGTGGAACTTTAACCTACGAAGTTGTTAATCTGCTCACATTGAACGATTTCGGACAGACAACCTGTGTTGGAATTGGCGGCGATCCGGTTGCCGGATTGTATTTCATCGACTTGCTGGAACGTTTCGAAAAAGATCCGGACACGATTGCAGTCGTTTTAATCGGCGAAATTGGCGGTGACGCTGAAGAACAGGCTGCCCAATTTATTGCTGAAAAAATGACCAAACCAGTTGTTGCTTTTATTGCCGGACAAACTGCACCTCCCGGGAAACGGATGGGACACGCTGGCGCCATTATCTCAAGCGGATCGGGTACTGCAGCCGAAAAGATTGCAGCATTCAATGCAGCCGGCGTTCCCGTGGCAAAAGAACCTGCCGAAATTCCAGTACTACTGAAACAAAAACTGGAAGGAAAAATCTAATCGGTATTGATCTTTGTAGAGACAAAAAAACATAAATTCGATAAAAAAGGCATTCCGCATGGTTTGCCTTTTTTTCGTAATTTCGGGCATTCAAATGCAATCGTATGCTGAATTACCTCAAAATTGACTCTGAATCGGAAGTTCCAAAATACAAACAAGTTGTCGACTTGTTTATCTCCGACATTGAAGCCGGCATCTTCAAACATGGTCAGCGTATTCCGTCAATTAACGAAACCAGCGAGGAATTGCTGTTGTCGCGCGACACAGTTGAGAAGGCATACGTTTACATGAAAAAGAAGGGTATTCTTCTCGCTGTTCGCGGAAAGGGTTATTACATCAATCAGGTGAATGTAAGCAAAAAGCTTAAAATATGCCTGATCTTCAACAAACTAAGTAACTACAAACGAAGCATTTACTATTCATTTGTAAAAACGATGGGCGTAAAAGCGAGCGTCGATGTTTTCATTTACAATTATGATCTCGACGAATTTGAAGCCATTGTAAAAAATAACCTCAATAACTACGATTACTTTGTTATTCTGCCGCATTTCAGAAATGAAAATGCAAATATTGGCGACGTAATTAAGCGCATACCAAGAGAGAAAGTGCTTATTGTAGACCGATTTCTGGAAGAATTAAAAGACTATCCCGTTGTTTACCAGGAATACGATAAAGACATTCAGTCGGCCTTAAGTTGCGGAATTGATTTACTTCGGAAATACAAACAACTCAACCTGGTTTTTCCGCAAGCCGAATATTACCCACCATATATTGTTCGCGGATTTAAAATATTCTGCCAGGTGAATGGCTTTTCAGGTTCTATTATCGATCGCATTGAAGACATTGAGATTCAAAGAAATGAAGCGTACATCATTGTTTCCGATGATGATTTGTATGCCTTTATCCGCAAAATAAAAGTATCGAACTGGACGCTTGGAAAGGATTGCGGCGTAGTGGCCTACAACGAAAATCAGGTCAAGGAAATTTTGTGCGACGGAATCACGACCATTTCAACAAGCCACGAAGAAATCGGCCAATTGGCTGCCCAAATGATCCTGAACAAAAAATTCGAGCGCATTAAAAGTCCGTTTCAGTTTATCCGGAGAAATTCGTTGTAAGAAACGATATTACTTCCTGGTAATTTAAGAAAGATCACTACAACCCCAATTCGTCGCTAACTCCTTGCATCGCCACAAGCGCCATTTCAGCAAAATCCTGAATTGGTATTCCAATTATTTCGCATTCCATAATATTTTCGCGTTTCACCGAGGCGGCAAATGCTTTTTCCTTCATGCGTTTGGTAATGGATTTTGTTTTAACCGAAGCCAGTTTCCTGTCCGGGTATACCATCGCTGTGGCCATTATTAATCCTGTAATAGTTTCTCCGGCAGCCAGAGCATGTTGAAATTCGGTCGTTCGCTCCTTTCCGGTAGCCATTTCGTTGTGCATCACAATGGCATCAATGGCTTCAGGCGAAAGCATTCCATTGAGCAACCCAACTGCGTATGGTCCATGTTGCATCGGATCGGAATGGGTAATTTCAACATCAATGTCGTGCAGCAACCCTGCTATCCCCCACTCCTCCGGATCTTTGCCAAGTTTCAAGGCTAAAGAGCGTAAAACAGCTTCGCTGGCCAAACAATGTTTGATCATATTCGGGTTCTGAACATGTTGATTTAAAAGTTTAAAGGCATTTTCTCGTGATATCATTTCAGTAGTTGTATTTTTGCACTGCAAATTAATAAAATCAGAATTACATCCCATGGCTATTGAAATCGAACGTAAATTTTTAGTTGATCCGGAAAAATGGACACCTTCCGGAGAAGGAACACCATACCGACAGGCGTATCTGGGACTGGCACCATATCCGACTGTACGGGTTAGAATTGCGGGCGAAAAAGCTTTCCTAACCATTAAAGGCAGGTCGGAAACTATTGCCAGGCCGGAATTTGAATATGAAATTCCAATTCAGGATGCTGCTGACATGATGGAACTGGCTATTTCGAGTCCGGTTGAAAAAATTCGGTACAAAGAAAAAATTGATGGTTTTTTGTGGGAAATCGATGTTTTTTCCGGAGCAAACCAAGGACTGGTTTTGGCCGAGATCGAATTAACTTCTGAGGATCAGAATTTTACTTTGCCTGAATGGATTTTGGAAGAAGTTTCCAATGATGGCAGGTATTACAATTCGTATTTGTCATGCAGTCCTTTTTCGGTTTGGGGCACTGGCATGGCCTGATTTTTGAAAGGTTGAACAACAAGTTCAAAAGAATTTCGTTTTTATATAGCCAATTAACCCAATAATTATGGAGCTTAAAAATCTATTTACAGGAATCTGTATCCTGATCAGTGTAACAATTTTTGCCGAAACTACCCCAAAAGAAAAGAAAAAAGAACATCATACCACCTCCACCGACTCCATTCAATCAGGAATAAAATACCTGAAGAAATACATTGAAGCGAACGATGACTGGAAATCGGAAAATCCAGAAGTATTGCACACCGTAAATGGTCTGATTCACTATGCAGAAGATGACCGTATCGACAGCATTCTGGTAAAATTGAACCACTTTGAAAATCAGGAAAATTTCAGGTACATCAGTCGTTCTCCGATGAATGTAAGCGATTCGCTAAAAGTTTCAGGATTCAAGAGTCACAAAATCGTTCTGGAAAAAATGAAGCAACTCGATCGGGCTATATGGAATGGAGTTAATCTGAAAAAAATTCCGTTGCCCGAATCGCTTAAAGCTCTTGATGAAAAGCGGAAACTACCTATTGCCGTCGGAGATGAAAAAGCAATTTTGGAAAAAACCGGAATTGTTTTGCCCGACAGTCTGGTTGATGTTGCAGCTGTACCTGATTCTTTGATGAAAACGCCCAACGATTTCAACAGAATAAGAAACCGCGACCAGATCAGGACTAAATTGCTGGAGGAAGCCAGAATTCGCTACAATAAAATGGTACAGAAGTCAAACCCGGATTCTATATTAAACGCCTATCGAAAATACGCGGTGAAAGTTTATTCAGATTCATTACAAATCCAACTTTCTGATTCGCTGAAACGAAAGAATGAAGAAATCTTGGCTGCATACAACGATTCAGTCGTCAGAATTGTAAATGATTCGATTGGGATGATTTTACAGACCTTAAAACGTTATGCTGAGAATGATTCGGTTAGTGTTGCCATTCAATCGCTTAGCGGAAAGCCAACACAATTGTGGCTGCAGAACAACAAGCGGATGAGCAAACGTTTTTACATCAAAAATGAGCAAAACGATTCCCTGGGAATCCGTATGATGACTCTTGACAAACATTCCATCGGAATGGCCATTGATGACGATGTGACTTTTAATCGTCTTGCTCAGAAACAACGCCGCGATTTTGTGTTCGAGAAATTTCAGCCACAACAAAACCTGACAAAAATTAAAAAACAATACTCGATTGAAGCACCCTGGAATTTGGGAGGGAATGGCACATTCGGCTTTACTCAAACGTACCTGAACAACTGGAAAGCTGGTGGTCGGTCGGCCTTCTCATTCCTGATGGTTTTGAAAGGTTATGCCAATTATTCGAACGACAGCAAAATAAAATGGGAGAACAGCGCTGAACTTCGCAATGGCTGGATCAGGCAAGGCGGCGATGTGAATCAGACCCAGAAAAATGATGACAAAATAGAATTGATTTCGCGTTTTGGAGTAAATGCGTTCAAAAAATGGTACTACAGTACTGAGGTCGACTTTGTTACGCAATTTTTCAACGGATACAATTATCCGGACAAAACCACCCCCATTTCGAGTTACCTGTCACCTGCAAAGACACTGTTTAAGTTAGGTCTCGATTACAAGCCCAACAAAAATTTCTCGTTGTTCCTTTCGCCCATTACGGCCAAAACAGTGTTTGTTCGCGATACTGCAAAAATTGACCAAACGAAATATGGAATTTCATCAAGCCGAAGGAGTTTTTGGGAGCCTGGTTTAAATGCTGAAATCAGTTATAAAATGGACATCAATCCACAAATTAGCCTGTCTACCAAGTACAAAATGTTCATGAATTACCAGCAACCGTTCAAGAAAATTGACCTGAACTGGGAAAATACGCTGGTAGCCCAATTAACTGATCGGATTAACATGACTGTAAATTTATATCTGCTTTACGACGACAATGTGACATTCCCAACCGGGAAATTTGACAGCGAAGGCGTTGAAATTTACAAGCCCAAATTACAAACCCGTGAGTTGATGACCATTGGGTTCTCGTACAAAATAAACAGGCAGGTTTACAAGCGGAGAAAACTTCACTAGAATTTCTAAAAAATCAATCGCCACATTGTGTCCAAAAGTAAAATGATGATGTGCTGAAATGAAAATTAGAAAAAACTGAAGCGTTCTAAAAAAACAAACAATAAGCCGACGATGTAAGAATTGCTATATTTGACGACAAATCAAATAAATCCATCCTTAATTTTTCCAATCGCTGTAAAAAATGGAACTATGAAAACGTTCAAGAAATATTTTAAAATAACTGCGGAACCTGCTGATGTTTACAACGCGCTAACCAATAAGACCATGATCGAAATCTGGACCGGCGAAGATGCAGTGATGGAAGATACCCCGGGAACAGAATTCTCGATGTGGGAAGAAAGCATTTGCGGTTTAAACCTCGAATTCGAGAAAAATCAGAAAATCGTTCAGGAATGGTACTTCGGTGAAGAAGACGAAGACAAAAAATCGATTGTAACCATTAAACTTCATCCTGACAAAAACGGCACAAGCATGGAAGTGGTACAAACCAACATCCCTGACGAAGCGTACAGAAACATTTCAGAAGGTTGGGAAGAAGATTACTTCAATGGCTTAAATGAATTGTTTAAAGAATAATTCCGCTAAGAATTTACTATTTTCCCAGTCCTTCATTGCCGGTATCAGCAATGTATTTCCAGTGTCCGGATGGATCTTTTTTCCAAACAGTGAGGTAAGTTCCGCGGGACGTATCAATCTGATTTATAAAAGTCCAGTATCCATAGGTATAGCCCAGTTCACCGCTTTCAGCAATCACCGCTTTGGCTGGTTCCCATTTCAATATAAGGTTGCTGTCATTTGTTCCATTGTAGCTTTCAATCAGGTTCTGCTTTCCAACTATTGGCCATCGGTTTGGCTTTAACAAAACCACACTGTCGTGTGCAAATTCAATAAACGCTTTCTGAATACCATATTTCACCGAATAATCGGAAAAAGCAATATCGGCATCAATCAAAACTCTTGGATCGGAAACAGTTTTCTTCTCTGTACACGAAAACAGGACAACAAGCAGTAAAAAACCAAAGACTGACTTTTTCATAACCTGGAATTTGAAATTTAAACCCTGAAACTTCTACCGTTTTTGTACCACGAACTCTCGTCGCAACGTCATGCCGGACTTGCTTCGGCATCTCTTCGTTTGACCAGACCCTGAAACAAGTTCAGTGTGACAAGATCTCGACAATATAACATTGACACAACTCTAGTGACTTCCCAGCGAAATTAGTAAAATACCAAACAATATTCCGGCCAGGTAAATGCCTTTCGTCCGAAGGTTTTTTTCCCGAAAGACCAAAGCTCCAACAGTAAATGAAATAACCACTCCCCCACGCCTCAACGATGAGATCACGGAAATAAGCGAATCGGGATAAGTTAATGCATAGAAATACAGAAAATCGGCCAAAACTAAAAACAGGCCAATCAACGGAATCGTCCAACGCCAGTGAAAAGGGATGCGTTTTTCTTTGGGCAGGCGCCAGCGGGTGATGGCTAAAACCGGAAATAAAATGGCCACCTGGTAAAACGAAAACCAGGCCTGAACAGCCAGTCGGTCTACTTTTCGCATGATAAATTTATCGTACAAACCGCTCGCCGCCCCCAGCAAAGTAGCTATCACAATAAACATTACCCATTTATTGGTCCTGAAATGAATTCCCTCAAGCTTACCAGTGGTCGATAACAAGAAAAAGAAGACCAGGGTCACTGAAATTCCCGACCATTGATATAAATTGAGATGTTCTCTAAAAATCACCAAAGCTCCCAAAAGAGTCCAGATTGGGCCAGTTGCGCGGATTGGTGCTGCAATGGTTATCGGTAGATTTTTTACCGCGAAAAAAGCGAATATCCAACTCGAAACTACAATGACCGATTTAATCAGAATCAAACCATGTTCCTGCAATGAAACAGTTGGAATGTAAAGCTGAATACTTTGAAAAAAATCAGGAAAATAGACTGAGCCAAAAACCAGCGGCAAAAAAATAATCGAGCTGGTCATCGTTGAAATTAACAACACAGGCAAAACAGCATTTTTCTGAACCGATAGTTTCTTGAAAACTTCGTAAAATCCCAACAAAAAAGCAGACGAAAGAGCAAGAATTACCCACATAAATCAAATTCGAATTTGGTATTAAAAAGGATCCGATCGTTTTGAATGATCGGATCCTTCAAGAATTTAACGGAAACATCTTCCGGATGCAAAACTAAAATAAGTTTATTTAGTCAATCACTTAAAAGCTTTTATTTCCTGAAAAGCGGATCGACACCAATGGTTCCGATTAAACTTTCGAAATAAGCTTCCGATTTACAATATTCGAGCATCGAGGCAGCTTTTTCGAGTCGCTCGTGAATGTTTAATTCTTCGGTAAAAATGACATTGTGCGGATCGGCCATAAACTCATTGAAATAGTCAATTCGCTCCGAATAGAAAGTCACATCTTTCTGTTGTTTCAAGCGAAGACGATCGCGGTACCATGTGGAATTTACAACTGATTCGCGGGTAAACGTTTGGCGGATTTCCGGATCATCGATGCCTTTTCCATGATAATGCCCGTATGCCATGACATGCAACAAAATCTGAAGTGGCGGAATGGCCGAAACATCGCTGCCTTCGTCGAAATAGCGCAAGGCTACTTTTTGCTGTGCCTCAACAATATTGTTGATCCCGTCAACAAAGTCTTCCATATTTTGAATTTCAGGCTTTAACATGCGTTCGTTGAAAACAGCCAAAGGTTCGTCGAACAGGCGGTTCATACACCTGAAAGCAAAGTTTTTGGTAATCCGGTAACCCAAACGACTCGCCAGCACTTTTTGTCCCTGATACTCAAAATCTTCCAGTTTCTCCAAACAGCCGGTTTCAATCAACAGATTCGCATCACGGTCTTCAGGAACCAAACGAGCCCAAATTTCAGGAATTAAAATACTGATGTCGTGATCGAAACGGTTTTCAGGACCAACATAACCAGCAGCCGATGAAAATCCCTGGTATTCAGTTAAAATATAGGAAAGTAATGCATTGTTCAAATCGGCAGTCGGAACAAGCATATTAAATGGACCTTTGGTAAGCGCACCTTCCGAACCCGCTCCTGTCGTTGAGGGCGATTTCCCGGTCAGGCTGCAAATGAAATCCATAAATAATTCAGGAATTTCCTGGTAGTGAATCGGATTGTAAACACTTAACGGACGGAATCCTTTCTCGCGATCGGCGGGGTTATTCCGGCGCCCCGGAAGTACTGCATTTACTGCGTGAATAACCGGATCGCTGCTTTCGATTTTCCGGAACAACCGAATTCCGATTTCGGCCAGATAACTATCGAAGTTTTCGCGTGCAAATACATTCCGCTGCAGATAACGCGGATTTTTAGTTGGTTCGCCGTCAACTATTCGGGGATGCGACGGAACAACAAAATAACCTTCGCGATTTGCCTCAATTACACTCAGGATGTGCTGTTTAACCGGTTCGGTATATTTCTCGAAATTGATGGCGTCTTCGTACAGATCGATGGCATCCTTCAGTGTAAGCGGCTCATAATTGGTCAGGAAAGTATTGTCTTGTACGATATCTTCCTCGGCTTCCTTGTCGTAACCACGAATAATGGCTTCGTCGGGGCGCTGAAACAAAAAGCTTTCGCAATTGGCTGTTAACTTTACACTTTTGTTGTGGTATTCAGCATTTAAATTTTTCAGTTGATTCGACGGCAAAGTTATCGTAGCCGAAATATCGTCTTCCATCTGTATTTTTTGACTTGGAATAAAATCGGATCGAAGTTTATGCAAAAACCAGTCGCCTTCTGTACTGAATCCGATGCGCACATAGCTCGCCGAAATCCAGTTGTGTTTGTACATCAGTGCGTTTCCTTTTCGTCCGTTCACAAATTCCACGCTGAAATCGTCTTTCCAGTTTGGCGAAGTCGCGTCGTCACTGCGGTACAGTCGCTTGATGTACAAAACGAATGTTCGTATGTAATCCGGTATGCTGTTCAGGAACGCATTGTACTCGTCGCTGTATTGATCGGATGGTGTGAGCAACTTAACCGCAGAACCCAAAGTTCGCCGCGGACTCAAAAACGGGCGACTTGGGTCGGCGTCGGGACGAACGTTTTTCCAGCGACCTGAATAATCGTAGTTGATAAGCATATCGGCCATCTTCGAATCTTCTTCCAAATCCTTGATGTAAAACGAACCGTACTTAATCGCGTTTTGCATTGATTTCGAAATCTCTGATTTTCCACCTCCGGAAACTGTACTTGGCTTGTGGCAGAAAATTCCTTCCGGAGCAGTGTCGATAATTCGCCATGACTGAACGGTAGGATGTTTTACCAACTGAAATTTATGGCCGGTTGGATGGACATAAGTCTTGTTCGGCGAAAGCTTTAACTGAAACTCCTTCCCGATGAATTTCCAGGATACTGAATTTTTATTGATATCAATGTTTGCGTATTCAGGAATGTAAATGATGTCGGGATATTTCTTGTCAATGGCATAGTTTTCAGGCTTAACCTCAATTCGGTCGCCCAACAATCGTTTTAAATTATCGAAGGTATACGATGTACCGAATTTGGCTGTGAAATTGTTGCCGAACAACTTGTCGTTCATATTTCCACGGGCAAACGCAATGGCGCCACCCGCATGTTCTTCTTCAACCAAACCGTATAAATTTGCCGAATAACTAATTTGTGTTTTGATTTCCTTTTTCGAATAACCATAATAGTTATCAGCAACCAAGGTCACCACAACGCCACGGTCGTCACGACAGGTAACTTTAAATGCAGTTCCGTTGTTGTAAGATTCATTTTCATCTTTCCAGCACATTCCATCCAGTTTCTGGCGTTCAGTGGCCTGGTCGAAATGAGGCAAGCCAATGTCTTTCTTTTTCAATTTAGTCAGTTGCGGCGCCAGAATTACACAACCGGTATGGCCGGTCCAATGCTCAATATCAAGAGCCGAATCATTTTCGGCCAGATTGTGGTCTCCCGCATTTCCAAAAATCGATTCAACAAAATCGAGATTGCTAACCAAACTTCCCGGTGCAAAAAACCGGATTTCCATACTTTTCTCACTGATCACTACCCTTGGCTTCAGGACAAAACGACCGGACGTAAAAGCATGGAAACCATCACTTTTGCCTGATCCTCCTGCAACGATGTAAACGGAAGGGTTTTCAATTCTTCAGAAGGATTTAACGCTGCATGAAGCATGTGTGCAAACGCAATCTTAGGCACTTCAATCTTATCGAAAGCCACTGGCAGACCACCTTCCACAATGTGGAAAGTTCCTTTTGTGGTGCGCTTATCGGCTGCCGGATTATTTAAAATCCCTTGTTTGACGCGATACGACGAAACATATTCGTTGTTAAAAGTATTGCCATTGGGTGGCAAACTTAATTCGCGCGCCAATCCGGGTTGGTTCAACACAAAAGTATTATCCGGAAGCGACAGGCTTTTCGGAAACTCAATATCCTGAAGATAATCGTTAATGAAGTTTTGAATGCGTTTGTCGGAGGGAGACTGGTGACCAGCCAGCAAACGCGATTTTTCTCGAAAACTCTTGATGAGATTCTCGGTAAGTGAGATTAACTTGGCGTTCGAATTTTTAAGTTGATCGTCGATTGCCTTGCTAAATAAGGGTTGCCCCAGTGCGGCCAGTTGAAGATTGATGTACTGGATCATATCTTTCCTGTCCTTTTTGCTCAGTTTAATAGTGCTCATTTTGAATGCTTGTTTTTTGATTACAATACTATCTTCTGTTTCAAAAAGTTCGGTTTGAACAATTAAAATTGAAAATCTTTCGTGTATAAAAGGAGAAAGTAATGTGAATGTTCTGTTATTAATTCATTTTTAGTCCTCCGGATTGTCCAAAACCAAGCTATCCAAATGATTCTCAGAACCATTTGGAAAAACTAAAAAAATATGATATGTGAAGAATTTGTTACCCTAATGTTTGTGTAATATTTTTCGCAGGCAAAACAAAGCGGTATTGTAATTTACTATTCAAGATGTCTCCCGTTTCTTTTTCCTGACTACCAGAATTGCCCCAAGCAATGCAATCAAAGCGCCTGTCACCGATAAAAACGAGAAATGCTCTCCATCAATCCAGTTCACCTGCATCCAGGTTAAAATGCCCATAATGATAAAGGTGATAATCGGGTTCAGAACAATCAAAATACTGACTTTTCCGGCTTCCAGATATGTTCAGGGGCAAGCGATAAACAGCCGTATGAAATTAACGTATTGGCGCCTAAAAAAATGAGGCAACGCCCAATAGCCGAAACTAAGTGAAGCCAGATTACTGAAATTGGCGAAAGGCAAAAACAGCAACACGGGCAATCCAAAAATAAAAACATTGAGCGTACCCGACCGAGTGGGTTAAAACCAGTTTCTTTTGGCAGCACAGAATAAACAGTCCAGGCCATTGCTCCGGAAAGGGTAATCAGCATTCCTTTGGTATATTGACCTTCCTGCCCATTTCATGGCGCTAAGATGCTGACTGTAAAAAAATCCAGAAACCGGCAATCGACAATAAGAAGCCAAAAAACTGTAGCCGCGACATTTTTTTCGTGAAAGAAAACAACTGCGGCAATTGCCAGTAAATATCGGGCCAAACTGAATGGCAACCTGTGCGTTGCTGGGGCTTGTATATTGAATTCCCAAACATGTACCCGATCGTAATTCCATGCCAATGCCACCGACGAAATAACAACCAGCCAGCCTGGCTTATACAGAATCTGCAGTCCTTTGGGATTTTTAATGGCCATCCAGGATAAACATTCCAGAGAATGCCAGTGATAAAACGGAACCAAACAATAGTTGGCGAATCAACTACCTTCGTGGCAATTTTTAGTGCTACGGCCAAAACGCCCCACAGAAGCACGGTAATTAATGTTATAAAAGTATTCCCTTTGCCTTGATTTGTCATTCCAAAAATTATAAATTGTTACGAGTTCCAGCATTCGGGTTGCGGGTTTAACTCGTAACGCGAATCCCGCAACCCAAAAACATAAAAAAAGGCGCCACCGATACAACAGCAACACCTTAATTAAGTTTTTTATTTCGTTTGAAAAACTACCGCAACTGAGCGCCCAATTCACGCTCGTAGGTCGAAACCAGTTTCTGCATAATTTTTTCAATTTGTTTGTCGTTCAACGTTTTTTTCCTCGTCGCGCAAAATGTAGCTGACGGCATACGATTTCTTTCCTTCCGGAACGCCTTGCCTTCGTAAACATCAAACAGATCAACCGATTGAAGTAATTTGCGTTCCGACCTGTAAGCCAAATCACGTAACTGGTTAAACTGAACCGACTTGTCGATGAGTAAAGCCAAATCGCGGCGAACTTCAGGATATTTGGGCAATCCGGCAAACGTAACTTTGGTGCTTTTCAGTTCAACAAACAAAACATCCATGCTGAAATCGGCAAAGTAAACCGGGTTTTCGATGCCAAATGCCTTCAATACTTTGCCTGAAACGATCCCGAATTCAACCAGCTTTTTGCCATTGATGAGATACTGAATTCCTTCGCTGATTAATTCGTTTGAAAAGCTATCCGTTTTCAGGTTAAGTACGTCGAAACCCATTCGTTTCAACACATTTTCAACGTAGCTTTTCAACTGAAAGAAGCTTGTTTTTGCTGCCGGCAAAGTCCAGTTTGCGGCTTCTTTTTCGCCGGAAACGAACAAAGCCAAATGCTCCTCTTCGCGGTAATTCCTGATTGGATTCTCCTTCAGTTCGCTGCCCTTGAAGAAATAACAGTTTCCAAACTCGTACAAACGCAAATCAGGATTTTTGCGGTTGGCATTGTAGGCTATCGACTCTAAACCACCGTATAGTAAAGTCTGGCGCATGCTTCCTAAATCGTTGCTCAGCGGGTTAAACAGCTTAACAGTGCTTTCGATCGGAAAACCGGATTGTTTTCGAAATACGAAGTTTTGGTCAATGAATTCGACCAAATCTCATTAAAGCCTTGGGCAGTCAGCATTTCTGCAATCAGATTGCGCAACTTGGTTGGATTCGGTTTGATTGAATATTGCAACGACGAATTGACATTGGTCGGTAATTCAATATTGTTGTAACCATAAATGCGCAGAATTTCCTCAATCACATCGCATTCGCGCTTCACATCAACACGA
>CAXXQR010000001.1:4800000-6507791 GCA_963677955.2 Prolixibacteraceae bacterium | reverse complement strand
AGGAACAATCATTAAAAATTATAGCTGACATATCCGGCAAATGCTATTCCAAATTTTGCATTTTTACTTCCAGAGTCGACACTTTCAAAAACCCGGCTTAAATCAATTATTCTTCCTCCCTCGATTACATCTATTAATGATTATGCTTTTTAGGATGTAAAATTTAACAATTGAATCAATTCCTCCATTAGTAACTTCGATAGGCGATGGCGCTTTTTTAGAATGTAGTTGTTTATCCTCCTTAATTATTCTGCAGCCACTGCATCTATTGGAAGTGATGCATTTGAAAGTTTTAAGGGAATAATAATCGTGGACAACAAGAATCCTTATTATTCAAGCGCAGATGGAGTTTTGTATAATAAACGCAAACAAGATTGATTCAGTGTCCGATTTCAAAAACTGGAGACGTCCACGATTCTTCAACAGTAACTTCTATTAGAAATAATGCCTTTTTTGGTTGTAGCGTCTTAACAAAAGTGATGATTCCATCATCAGTTAATCAATTGAAGCATATGCGTTTAATAATTGTACCGATTGGCTGCAATTACAATTCCATCATCGATAACATCACTTGGACAAAGAGTATTTGGCGGATTTAAGGGTTCAATCGACGTAGATTCCAACAATCCTAATTATTCGAGTTTAGATGGAGTGTTATTTGATAAAAAACAAAACGAATTAATAGAGTGTCCGGTTTCAAAGCTGGAGTCTATACAATTCCTTCAGCAACTACAATGGTCGATGAGGAGGCTTTTCATTCCTGTGCAGATATTGCATCTTTAATAATTCCACAATCGGTAAAGAACATTGGTTCTTCTTCTTTTTTTAATTGTGAAGGCTTAAGTTCTATTTATTTATATACCCCTATACCTCAAATATTATGAATTCGCCCTTGATTTTTTTTGGTACTGTTGATACATTAAACTGTATTTTGAATGTTCCTTTGTACAAAAGTCAATATATCAGGCCAACAAACAGTGGAAGGTTTTCTCGAACATTGTTGAAATGACAGGAGATGGCCTATACGTTTCGGATAAAAATATTAGTATTGGATTCAGTGGTGGAACAGCCCAGGTAAGCCTTTCTTCAAGCACAAATTGGACAGCCTCTTCTGATCAACCATGGTTAACGATAACACCGGGATCAGGTAAAATAGGTAGTAGTTCAATTCTATTTACTGCGAAAGCAAATCCAACCACATCAGGACGTAAAGCTATTGTCACCATATCGGCAACTGGTTTTGAATCCCAAACAATCGAAGTTATTCAGTACGGTAGTGTTGAAGTTACAGCGGGAAATTTGAAATCTATACTTGGGAGTCAATTGACCAATATTTCAGAACTAACTCTCACGGGAACCATCGATGCCCGTGATTTTAAGGACTATGCGAGACTTTATGCCAGCATTAACCTCAATAAATATGAAAGACGTAACAATTGTCTCATATTCAGGCACTGATGGCCCCGCTGTTAACTATTTATCTAGCTATCCTTCCAATGAAATTCCTTCGGAGGCTTTTTACAATGGGAGCATTAGTGTCGGAAAAGAAACACTTAAATCAATAGTCCTTCCCACTTCGGCAGTTTCAATAGGTAGTTTTGCATTTGGGAGATGTTCAGGTCTAAATTCAATAAATATATCCTCTTCTATTACTTCTATCGGGTATCATGCGTTTACATATTTTAAGGGTTTGATGGTTGTTGATGTTGATAATCCTCAATTCTCCTCATTGGATGGTATACTTTTCAATAAAGATAAATCAACACTGATACAATGTTCCTGTTCGAAAGAGGGAGAGTATATTATCCCATCCTCAGTGAAAATGATTGAAGCAACTGCGTTCAGCGGATGTAATGTACTATCAAGTATCACTATTCCTTCATCAGTTACTTCGATTGAGGAAGGAACCTTTTCATATTGTACTGGTTTGAAATCAATAATTATCTCATCTTCTGTTATTTCTATTGGCCGATTTGCCTTTACGGGATGCAATAGATTAACAGCCATAACTGTTTATTCAAAATCTCCTGTTAATTTAGATAATTCGATGGATTGTTTTTCGAATGTAAGCCAAAATACTTGCATATTAAATGTACCATATGGCTCTGGATCACTTTACCGTACTGCAAACCAATGGAAAGATTTTACAAATATTGTTGAAATGCCGGGCTTAACTATAAGTACTATGGAAGCCAAAGTGTGCTGCCCTAGCAAACAGTACCACCTCAGTTACCATCAAAAGTAATGTGCCTGGACTGCCGTTTCTGACCAAGCCTGGCTAACCATAGATAAGACATCGGGTAGCGGGGGACCAAACACTAACTTTTACAGCCCAGGAAAATGCTTCTGCAGGACAACGTACAGCGATAGTTACTGTTTTGGCGAGCAATGTGCCTCAAACCATTACAGTTATCCAAGAGGGGAAAAACATTACCGGGATCGGCCAACTATCGATCAACATGGAATTCAAGGTGTATCCGAATCCAACAACCGGAAAGATATTACTTGTATTTGACAAGGTTCCACAAACGGAATATCTATAACCGTAAATAATATTACGGGGAAGAGTTTTTTTAAAAAGCTGATATACGAAAAAGAATCGTGGATTGATTTAAGTGGAAATGTTCCGGGTATTTACTTCATAAAAAACTGATCAGAAAACCTTCGGGACGCAAAAAGTAATATTGAAATAGGTTTATTGTTGTTCATATTTTATTGGTCCTAATTTGGAAGATATTGTACTCGACAAGTGATATAGTTATTTCTTAGAGACATTTTATGAAGCCCAAAATCAAACTCCTTGTTACCGCTTTCCTATGCTCAATTAGCAGCGTTTTAATTGCCCAACCTGTCGACATCATTACGGCTAAGGCCATTGCCGAAAATCATCTGGCAGCCATTAGTGGGCCATCACTGAAATCGGCAGGAAGCAAAGGGAAAAAATTTTCAATTTACCTCGGTAAAGGCAACTGTTGAAAATAACGATACGCTTTACTATATCCTGAACGATACGATCAATAAGGGGTTTGTGATCGTTTCGGCTGACAAGCGTGCATGGCCAATTCTGGGGTATTCAACCGAAGAAGCTTCAACGAAAAAAAACAGCCAGAAGCCTTTACTGCATGGATGGAAAACCGGAAAAAGAAATTGAATCATCAAAAGGAACAATCTTCAACCTGGTAGTACAACAGTAGCTTCATGGCAAAACCTAAGCCTTAAAAGTGCTTCAACAAGTTCAACATCAGTTGAACCCTTCTGAAGACAAAATGGGGACAAGGCTGTTATTACAACGAGATGTGTCCATCTGATGGTAGGAGTAGCTATTGTGGTCATGTTCCTACAGGCTGTGTTGCGACAGCCGTGGCTCAAATCATGAAATATTGGAACTACCCAACTAAAGGTAAAGGCTCAAATTCTTATTTAAGTTCAAGTTATGGTACAATAATGGCTGATTTTGGAGCTACCACTTATCAATGGAGCCAAATGCCGAATGAACTTACAGGTCAGAATGAAGCAGTAGCTACCTTGATGTATCATTGTGGGGTTGCTACAAATATGGATTATAGCTTGTGCAGTTCAGCAACCATTTGTTGCCTAGTGTGATGGTTGATCTTTTCGACTATTCCTCAAATATTAAGCGCATAAACCGTAAAGATTATACCACGAATGAATGGACTACTCTTTTAAAATCAGAATTAGATCTTAGTCATCCCATATATTACTCAACTAAACTACCATCCGAGACTTCACATGCCCTTGTATGTGATGGATATCAGGGAGAGGATTTTTTTCATTTTAATTGGGGATGGGAAGGTGCAAATGATGGATACTATTATTTAGAAAGTTTGAATGCTGATTCGCAAACCTCGATGGCTCCCCAAGCGCCATATTAAAGATAACCCCCAATCATTTACCAGATGGATACAAAGGGATTATCCTTTCTACCAATACGTTGCTTCTAAATGCCAAAGAAGGTGTTTCAGACCCGGTTCAGGTAACTGTTGCATCAAGTTCCAATTGGACGGCTACGAGTAGCCAGTCGTGGCTTAGCTTAAGTTCAGGAACTGGCACTTCAGGTACTTCAATATTAAACCTTCATACTATCGAAAATTCAACAAATCTCGACCGCATAGCAACAGTAGCCCTTGCTGCTGATGGCTATGCCTCACAACAGATAACAATAAAACAATTTCACAGATATGATGTAACAGCAGGTGGGCTGAGCAAAATTTTGGGTAATGATTTGACATCGTTAACCAACTTAAGCCTGAAGGGAACCATTGATGCACGCGATTTTAAGACCATGCGCGACCTGATGACATCACTGAATCTATAGATTTAAGCGAGGCCGCAATTGTTGCTTACTCAGGTGATGAAGGAACTTCCCGAAACAACAATTTTTATTCTGCCAATACTATACCGGAGAATGCTTTTGCATTCGGCATAAGGTTTGAAAGTTCGAGACTAAGCTCCTTCATATTTCCAATTTCTACTAAATCAATTGGAGATGCTGCTTTCAATGCTTGTCTGAGTTTAACCAACTTTTTGCTTCCACCCTCGCTTCAATCAATCGGTAATTCTGTCTTCAATAATTGTATCAGTCTAAGAAGCATTTTTATACCTTCCTCTGTATTAACAATTGGTAAACAATCTATTATAATGGGACATCGATAAACGTTGATGGTGATAACCCAAACTATTTGAGGCCTCGATGGGGTGCTTTATAACAAGACAAAAACAGTACTACTATATTGCCCCAATACCTATAATGGTAATTTTAAAATACCCGAAACTGTTAAAACAATTGGATATAGTGCTTTTACTAATTGTATGAAAATCAACTCATTTTCTGTTTCTTCATCAGTAAACACCATTGAAGCCTTGGCTTTTAGTGGTTGTACTGCTTTGACTTCAATTTCTATACCCCTCATCGGTTAATGTGATTGAAGACGCACCATTTTTGGTTGTAGAAGCTTAACTTCCATTACTGTTGGTAGTCCGACTCCAGTTGATTTAAAAGCATCCAATGATGCTTTTTTAACTGTTGATAAAGATAAATGTACACTGAACATACCATACAAAACAGCCGCACTTTACAGGGCTGCTTACCAATGGGGCGATTTTAAAAATATTGTTGAGGCACAAAATGGGTTTTGTTTAGGAGCTACCGAAGTTAATCTAGCATCGGCAGCCAACAGTACTACTAACATTTCGGTAAAAAGCAATGTGGATTGGTCAGCTTCATCCGATCAATCCTGGTTATCTGTAAGTCCGGCATCGGGTACAGGTGATAATACGCTCACTTTAGTCGTACAGGGAAAAACATCGGAAGGTTCGCGCATTGCCAAAATAACGGTTTCATCGGTCGGTTTCAAAAATCAGTATGTTACCGTAATACAGGATGGTGCTGCGATTAAAGTTACTGCAGGAAACCTGGCAAAACCTGTTTACGTCTGAAGAATTACGAAACATGACAATGCTCAAACTCGCCGGAACTATTGATGCACGTGATTTTAAGACCATGCGCGATTTGATGCCCAGACTGACATCGATTGATTTAAGCGCAACAAATATAGTAGCTTATAGTGGGAAAGAAGGAACTTCGCTCCAAGGCAACATTCAATATCAGGCCAATGTCATACCTGAATCTGCTTTTAATTTGGCAATTATCAAAATACGAAACTTAGCTCTTTTATTTTTCCTGCTTCGACCAGATCAATTGATGATTATGCTTTTTTGAAATGTGTTGGTCTGACAAGTGTGACTTTATCTTCTTCCCTCCAAAATATTGATTCTTCTGCTTTCTCAGGATGTAAAAATCTATCCAGTATTTTCATACCATCGTCGGTTACAATCATATATGAGGACGCTTTCACGGGAACTTCTGCTCTCTTCAATGTGGATACTGCCAACCTAAATTATTCAAGTTTAGATGGAGTTTTATACAACAAAACCAAAACCACACTTATCCAATACCCTACTTCTAAAACCGGAAGTTTTATCATTCCGGAAACAGTGACTTCGATTGGACAAGAAGCTTTCTATTTTTGTTCGAATATAACCTCCGTATAATCCCATCTTCAGTTAAACAAATACAACGGTTGGCATTTGGTTATGCAAGAACCTATCTTCAATAAGTGTAAGAGGGCTTGTTCCAGCCGTTCTTTATTCCCGCAGATGATCCTTTTTGGCTCGTTGATAAATCTACCTGCACCCTTTATGTACCTTATGGCACTTCCTCGTTATATAAAGCTGCCAACCAATGGAAAGATTTTACGAACATTGTTGAAATGCCTGACTTAACCTTAAATGCATTAGAAACCAAAGTGGCGGCCAAAGCGAACAGTACCACCTCGGTTACCATAAAAAGCACAGTTACCTGGACTGCAGTTTCCGACCAAGCTTGGCTAACCATAGATAAGTCATCGGGTAGTGGAGATCAAACACTAACTTTTACAGCCCAGAAAATGCTTCTGCAGGACAACGTACAGCGATAGTTTACTGTTTTGGCGACCAATGTGCCTCAAACCATTACGGTTACCCAAGAGGGAAAACATATACCGGGATCGACCAACTATCGATCAACACGGAATTCAAGGGTGTATCCGAATCCAACAACCGGAAAGATATTACTTGTATTTGACAAGGTTCCACAAAATGGAATATCTATAACCGTAAATGATATTATGGGGAAGAGTTTTTTAAACAGTTGATATACGAAAAGGAATCGTGGATTGATTTAAGTGGAAATGTTCCGGGTATATACATTATAAAAACAGATCAGAAGAATATCAAAGCACAAAAAGTAATTTTGAAATAGATTCGATTATTGCTTCTATCTTCAATAGACTCACGAAATGATTTTGCCATCCCAAAGCAATGAAAAAAATTTCAACAGTAGCATGACTTAGGGAGCGGGAGACTCCAAGTTACCTGCTCACTAAAAACTAAAAGTTACCGTAGTCATTATTGACCATTAGACTTTCCTGTTACTTTTTCCCCAATGACTATTGACCTTTTTCATCCACACGGAATACTTCCCCTTCAGTAATTGCTTCAGTATTCTGAAAAATTGCCTGAGCTTCATTCAGAATAACTGTGTGATCTTTGTACCGGGCAGAGAAATGCCCGATAATTAACTTGCCAACATCTGCTTTTAAGGCAGCCCGGGCGGCATCTTCTCCTGTGGAGTGATAGGTGCTTTGTGCTAAATCTTTATTGTCGTTGGCAAAGGTGGCTTCGTGTAAAGCAAATCCACGTTCCGAACCGATTCGATATACGATTCGTTATAACGGTGTCGCTGCAAAAGGCGAATGTTCGTGCGCGATGTTTATTCGTTGTCAGTTCTGAATGGAAATAATGCGACCATCGCTGTAGTAAAATCTTCGCCTTCTTTGATTCGCTGCCGGTCCTCGAATGGGGATTTGGTATTCTTTAATCTTTTCAGGTAATAAATTAGGCAAAGCCGGTTTTTCTTCGAATCGGAATCCACAGGTCGAAATCGGTGATCTAAAGGAAACGAGTACACGTTAACCTTCGAATCTTCATAGTTTTCTGTTCTTTCTTGAAATTCAAAGGTGAAAGAATTATTTGAAAGGGAGTTCTGTGGCATACAAAAACTCAACCTGAGGTGAAAGAAATTTCTGTAATTCAGAATGTGAATAGATGTGCAAATCGTTTTCGCGGCCCAATTAGTGCAAAGGTCGAAATGAGCCCGATCAATCCAAAAATATGGTCGCCAGAAGGTGGGAAATGAAAATGTGGTTGATTCGGGAGAATCCAATCTTGTATTTCCGCATTTGAGTTTTGCGTGCCTTCTCCGCAATCGATCAAAAAAAAACCGCCCGGATACATGATGTAGGTAATGCAGAACTTGTTCCGAGAATGGTCAACTGAAAAGGGGTATGCGAAACTGACATGGTCAGATTACATTTTTTCCTTTTCAATCAGGAGTTTTTCAGCTTCATCAACTGTTTTGGTAATAATCAAAACAGTGTGCAACATCGAAATCCTGATAATCTGTTCAACATCGGGCTGAAGGCCAGTTAAAATAAATGTCCCGATTGCATCTTCACAAAGCCTGTTGGCAACCAAAATAGCGCTCAGGCCTGAAGAATCACAATATTCACATTTGCTGACATCCAAAACGATGTTCTTCTCGTTGTTTGAGTTGAGCAATATAAGTTCTGATTTTAGATCCGGAGCATTTGTTGTGTCCAGTTTGTCGTTCAGAACTTTTACAAGCGTATAGTCGGTATTTTTTACTATTTCGAAATCCATAGATGCAATTTATGAAATTCTGATGGATTTGTAATACCTACCTACTAATTTTCTTTCTGCTCGTCAGCCTCCATTTGAGATCTCAGTGCAGCCAATTCAGAAATATCTCCAAGTGTAGTTTTTTCAGCATTATTTTCTTTCACTTGTTTTACGGCTTTGCTTGTTGCTTTAGCCTGAGTTTTCCGTTTTGCTGTTTCTTCTGCTTTTTTCTCATCTTCAAACACTCTTGAGTGAGAAAGAATGATCCTCTTGGCAGCTTTCGAGAATTCGATGACTTTGAATTCCAATTTTTCTTCAAGTTGAGCTTGGCTTCCGTCTTCTTTTACCAAGTGACGTGGAGTGGCAAAACCTTCAACACCATAAGGAAGAGCAATCGTTGCGCCTTTGTCGAATAATTCAACAACGGTTCCTTCGTGTACTGAATCAACTGAGAAAATAGTTTCAAATACATCCCATGGATTTTCTTCCAATTGTTTGTGGCCTAGGCTCAAACGACGGTTGTCCTTGTCGATGTCCAAAACAACAACATCAATTTCAGAACCGATTGAAGTGAATTCGGATGGGTGTTTGATTTTCTTAGTCCAGCTCAAGTCTGAAATGTGGATCAAGCCGTCAACGCCTTCCTGAATTTCAACGAATACGCCGAAATTGGTGAAGTTGCGAACGGTTGCTTTGTGTTTTGTTCCAACACCAAATACAGTGTCGATTTCCTGCCATGGGTCAGATTTCAATTGTTTGATACCCAAAGACATTTTGCGTTCTTCGCGGTCTAATGTTAAGATCTGAGCTTCGATTTCGTCGCCAACTTTCAGGAAGTCCTGAGCGCTGCGTAGGTGCTGCGACCATGACATTTCAGAAACGTGGATCAAACCTTCAACGCCGGCAGCGATTTCAACAAATGCACCGTAGTCGGCCATAACCACTACTTTACCTTTTACTGAATCTCCAACTTTCAGTTCAGCGCCAAGGCTATCCCATGGGTGAGGAGTTAATTGTTTCAATCCAAGAGCGATACGTTTTTTGTCATCATCGAAGTCGAGAATTACAACATTCAATTTCTGATCCAATTCAACGATTTCGTTTGGATGAGTAATACGACCCCAGGAAAGGTCGGTAATATGGATTAATCCATCTACGCCACCAAGGTCGATAAATACACCGTATGAGGTGATATTTTTAACAGTACCTTCAAGTACTTGTCCTTTTTCGAGTTTAGAGATAATTTCTTTTTTCTGCAGTTCGAGTTCAGCCTCGATTAATGCTTTGTGAGAAACTACCACGTTACGGAATTCGTGATTGATTTTAACCACTTTGAATTCCATAGTTTTGCCAACGTACATGTCGTAATCGCGGATAGGTTTCACATCAATTTGTGAACCTGGAAGGAATGCTTCGATTCCGAATACGTCAACGATCATACCGCCTTTCGTACGACATTTGATGTAACCTTTGATTACTTCATCTTTGTCAAGAGCTTCGTTTACACGATCCCATGAGCGTAATGCACGTGCTTTTTTGTGAGAAAGGATCATCTGGCCTTTTAAATCTTCAAGGCTTTCGATGTAAACTTCAACTAAATCTTTTGGTTTTAACTCCGGATTGTAACGGAATTCGTTCAAACTGACGATACCATCAGATTTATAGCCGATGTCAACAACAACTTCACGTTTGTTCATTGAAATGACTCTACCTTCTACCACTTCTTTCTCCTGAACAGTGGTAAGGGTTTTCTCATAAAGAGATTCAAGATCTTTTTTAGTTCTTCCGCCGAATCCTTTGTCTTCTTCTTCCAAAGCGTCCCAATCAAATTCAGCAGATTCTACAACAGCTACTTTAGCTGCTTTAGCTTTTTTTGTTGCTTCAACAGGAGCAACTACCCCTTCAACTACTTCTACTTCTGTTTCGGCAACTGCTTCTTCAATTACCGGTGCTTGTGCTTCAACAGCTTCCTGTTGTTCGAGTTCTGCCTTTTGGTCAAGACTCTCTGTGTTGTTTTCTACCATGTTAATAGTAAATTAATTAATGAGTTAGACTGTATATTAAATTAATGCGCGGCAAAAGTAAGACTATTCTTCTTTAAAACAAAGGGTTTCAATAAATTTTCGTTCTTTTCAATTCATCTAATTCAAATAATTTTCACGAATCTATACTTACATTTGCTTTTTTTGATTATTTCTTGAAACGACTAAAATCTACCCCAATTTCTTTTTGTCGGGTGCGATATACTTTTATTTCTTATTTTTGGTTGAGTTTAATGAAGATTACAATTTACCGGATTTGTTGCAAAATCGTTTTATGTAAATCTCAAAATTTGTCTTTTACTTCATCGGCCACTGGAAAGTGATTAATTAAAATAAATAAATGAAAAGAATATTGGTTACGGGTGGTGCCGGATTTGTGGGTTCGCACCTTTGCGAAAGACTTTTGAATGATGGAAACGAAGTGGTTTGCATGGATAATTACTTTACGGGTAAAAAACACAAAATTGTTCACTTACTCGAAAATCCATACTTCGAACTAATCAGGCATGATGTTACGATGCCCTATTATATTGAAGTCGACGAAATTTACAATTTGGCATGTCCAGCTTCTCCAGTTCATTACCAGTACAATCCAATAAAGACCATTAAAACATCTGTAATGGGAGCGGTAAATATGCTGGGATTAGCGAAAAGAATCAGGGCAAAAATTCTGCAGGCGTCAACCAGCGAAGTGTATGGCGACCCCAATATTCATCCTCAAACAGAAGACTATTGGGGGCATGTAAATCCGATAGGAATCCGCTCATGCTATGATGAAGGAAAACGCTGTGCGGAATCTTTGTTTGTAAATTATCATGCACAAAACAATGTCAGGATCAAAATAATAAGGATTTTCAATACATACGGACCGAAGATGGAACCCGACGACGGTCGCGTGGTCTCCAATTTCATTGTTCAGGCTTTGCAAAATAAAGACATTACTATTTTTGGTGATGGAACCCAAACACGCAGTTTTCAGTATGTTTCTGATCTGGTTGAAGGCATGATTCGGATGATGGCTACCGGAGATGATTTTACCGGTCCGGTAAATATTGGCAATCCGGGTGAGTTTACGATGCTTGAGCTCGCACAAAATATTATCGAGTTGACCAATTCCAAATCGAAGATTATTTATCTTCCTTTGCCGGCTGATGATCCAACGCAACGTCAGCCTGATATCACTCTTGCTAAAGAAAAACTTGGAGGATGGGAACCAAAAGTTCCGCTTCGTGACGGACTAATAAAAACAATAGAATATTTTGATCAGTTATTATCTGAATAAAACTAAAATATAAAATATGAAGGGAATTATTCTTGCAGGTGGATCAGGTACGCGCTTATATCCGATTACCAAAAGTATTTCAAAGCAAATTTTACCGGTTTACGATAAGCCAATGATCTATTATCCGTTGTCGGTTTTAATGCTTGCCGGTATACGCGAAATTCTGATTATTTCAACGCCTAAAGACATTCATTTATACAAAGATTTGCTTGAAGACGGGAGCCAGCTCGGTCTGAAACTCGAATATGCGATACAGCCTTCTCCCGATGGGCTGGCGCAGGCTTTCATTATTGGTGAGCAGTTTATTGGTGACGATTCAGTTTGTCTCGTCTTGGGAGATAATATTTTTTATGGTTACAACTTTCGGTCAATTCTTGAAGAAGCGGCAAAACTTAAAGATGGTGCAATCGTTTTTGGTTACTATGTGAATGATCCGGAGAGATACGGCGTGGCAGAGTTTGATGAGAATGGAAAAGTATTGTCGATTGAAGAAAAACCTCTAGAACCAAAATCAAATTATGCGGTCACCGGATTGTATTTTTACAGCAACGATGTGGTTAAAAAGTCGTTGGGATTAAAACCTTCAAAAAGGGGAGAGCTTGAAATTACCGATTTAAATCGGTTGTATCTTGAAGAAGGCCGTTTGAATATGAAATTGCTGGGTCGTGGATTTGCCTGGCTCGATACCGGAACTCACGAAAGTTTGATGCAGGCTTCAAATTTTATTTCAACCATCGAGCAGCGGCAGGGTTTAAAAGTTTCGTGTATTGAAGAAATAGCCTTTTCACGTGGATTTATAACAAAAGCACAATTGCTGAATTTGGCTGAACCGCTGAAGAAAAATCAATATGGAGAATATTTGATAAATCTTGCTAACCGCAAAGTTTTATCATTTTAACGAAATAATTTAGAATGAAAATAGTTGAAACACCAATCCCGGGACTCTTAATCATAGAACCCCGGGTTTTTGCTGATGAGAGGGGATATTTTTTCGAAAGCTTCAGCAAAAGAGAATTACAAGATTATGGACTGGTCTCAGAGTTTGTTCAGGATAATGAATCAAAGTCGCAGCGAGGAGTAATCCGGGGGTTACATTATCAGCTTGCTCCGTTTGCCCAAACAAAACTAATCCGCGTTGTGCTTGGAACGGTGTATGATGTGGCGGTTGATTTGCGCATTGGCTCACCAACTTTTGGCCAGTGGTTTGGACTTGAAGTTAGCGACGCGAACAAGAAGCAATTGTATATTCCCAAAGGGTTTGCCCATGGTTTTTCAGTGCTCAGTGAAACAGCGATTTTTTCTTATAAGTGCGACGGTTTTTATACGCCGTCAGCCGAAAGAGGAATTCTTCCCTCAGATCCGGAGTTGAATATCGATTGGCAAATTCCTTTTGCCGAAGCAATTGTTTCCGGAAAAGATTTGCAAAGTCCTTTGTTCGCGAACGCAGAAATGAATTTCAATTTCGATTAAGATGATTAAAATACTAATAACAGGTTCAAACGGTCAACTCGGTTCTGAAATCAAGAAAATTTCAGGAGCTTATACTGAAATGAATTTTTGTTTTACCGATGTAGCCGAACTCGACATCACAAATGCCGAAAAAGTTGGCGAATTGATTTCAGAATTTGGACCTGATTTTTTGGTGAATTGTGCGGCCTATACAGCCGTAGACAAAGCCGAAACTGATCAGGAAACAGCCACGCTGTTAAATGCAACGGCGGTAGGAATTTTGGCCGCAGAATCTGCGAAGGTTGGTTGTAAAATGATCCACATTTCAACGGACTATGTTTTCAACGGAAATGGTCCCAGACCATACAAGGAAGATGATTTAACCGATCCGCAATCGGCTTACGGGAAGACAAAACTTGAAGGTGAAATTCTTTGTCAGAAATTTAATCCCGAAAGCCTTGTAATTCGCACGTCGTGGCTGTATTCGGCTTATGGAAATAATTTCGTAAAATCGATGCTTCGTTTAGGGAATGAAAGATCTGAACTTGGCATTGTCGCCGACCAGATTGGTTCACCAACCAACGCGGCAGATTTGGCTAAAGCAATTTTAACCATTATTTCATCTGTAAACAGTGGAGATACTGCATTCGTTCCCGGAATTTACCATTACTCGAATGAAGGTGTTGCAAGCTGGTACGATTTTACCAAAGCGATTTTCGACATTGCGCAAATTAGTTGTGTCGTGAAACCAATTGCTTCCGAAGAATATCCTTCTCCAACGCCACGGCCCGCCTATAGTGTCATGAATAAATCAAAAATTAAACTTATTTTTGGCTTAACAATTCCACACTGGAGAGACAGTTTAAACGAGTATTTTAACAAAAAAGAATAACGATATGGCATCAAATCAGGAAGTTTTAGACAGTGTAAAACTGAAAGCAGCCGAATGGCTTACAGATGTTTACGATGAGGCTACAAAAACAGAGGTACGACGAATGTTAAACAATGAAGATCCGACTGAACTTATTGATTCATTTTACCGTGACCTCGAATTTGGTACCGGTGGATTACGTGGAATTATGGGTGCCGGAACAAATCGTATGAATATTTACACGGTTGGCGCTGCAACCCAGGGTTTGAGCAATTATCTGAAAAAAGTATTCGGCAATCTTCCTGAAATTAAAGTGGCCATTGGTCACGATTGCCGCAACAACAGCCGCCTCTTTTCTGAAACCAGCGCCAAAATTTTTGCTGCAAACGGCATAAACGTTTTCCTTTTCGAAGATTTACGGCCAACTCCGGAATTATCATTTGCAATACGTCAGTTGGGTTGCCAAAGTGGAATTATTCTCACAGCATCGCACAATCCGAAAGAATATAACGGCTACAAAGCCTATTGGGACGATGGTTCGCAGATTGTTGAGCCACACGATAAAAATATTATCGACGAAGTACTAAAAGTGAAAGCTTCTGACATTAAATTTAACGGCGACGAAAGTCTGATTGTCAGTTTGGGCGCCGATATGGACAATCTTTTCCTCGAAAAAGTGAAAACAGTTTCTATTTCTCCTGAAGTTGTTCAGCGTCAGAAAGATCTGAAAATAGTATACACCCCAATTCATGGTACCGGAGTCCGCTTAATTCCGGCAGCATTGCGTGCATTTGGATTCACAAACATCATTAATGTTCCTGAACAGGATGTGGTTAGTGGTGATTTTCCAACAGTTGTTTCCCCAAATCCGGAAGAAACTGCTGCGCTTGCAATGGCCATTGATAAAGCTGTTGAAACTGACGCCGATGTTGTTTTGGCTTCCGATCCAGATGCCGACCGAATTGGAGTAGCCGTTAAAGACGACAAAGGAAAATTTGTTATCCTGAATGGAAATCAAACCGCATTGGTTTTCATTTATTACATCATCAGCAAACGCAAAGAAAGTGGCAAACTCGCCGGAAATGAATTTGTGGTAAAAACAATTGTAACTACAGAATTGATTGCTGAAATAGCACGTCGGAACAATGTCGAATTTTTCGATGTGTTCACTGGGTTTAAATACATCGCCGAAGTGATTCGCGATTTGGAAGGCAAAAAAGTTTACATTGGTGGTGGTGAAGAAAGTTTTGGTTTCATGCCTGCCGCTTTTGTACGCGATAAAGATGCCGTTTCGTCGTGTGCCCTAATGGCCGAGATTGTTGCCTGGGCTAAAGATCAGGGAAAATCGCTGTACGAAATGTTGCTCGATATTTATCTGGAATATGGTTACTCGCGCGAAAAAATGAAATATGTAGTTCGCAAAGGAAAAACCGGCGCCGAAGAAATTGAGCAAATGATGGTTAATTTCCGTGCTAATCCACCAAAAGTTTTGGGCGGATCGAAACTGAAAATCGTAAAGGATTACGATGTGAATATTGAAAAAAATATTCTGACGGGAGAAGAAACCCCGATCAATCAGAAAACGACATCGAATGTGTTGCAATTTTTTACTGAAGACGGAACAAAAATCTCTGTGAGACCTTCAGGAACGGAACCAAAAATTAAGTTCTATTTTGAGGTGGCTGGTGAATTGAAAAGCCGCGCAGATTATGATTCGGTTGAAAAACTTGCCGATGACAAGATTGATGAAATGATGAAAGAATTGGATTTGTAGTGGCTGATTTTCAGCGCTATGAATCATTAAATAAATCAATTAAAACTAATTCAAATGAAAAGTGTATTATTATCAGTAGCTGGTGTTTTAGCCTGTACGGCAATTTTTGCTCAGGGCAGAACCGATTTCCCGATGAAGCCTGAAATGACGGAAATCTGGGATCCGGAAATTACTGTTGTTACTCCCGGCGAAAAGCCACAGGATGCTCCATCGGATGCCATTGTTCTTTTTGACGGACAGGACCTGAAAAGCGAATGGATCAATGACGCTGGTGCTGAACCAGGCTGGAATGTAGCCGACGGCTGTGTTACTGTTGTAAAAGGCGCTGGCGTTATTAAAACTAAACGCGAGTTTGGCGATTTTCAGTTGCATATCGAATGGAGAACTCCTTCGGAAGTAGTTGGTGAAAGCCAGGGCCGTGGTAATAGCGGAATTTTCCTTCAGGGTTTATACGAATTGCAGGTTTTAGACAATTACAATAACCGCACTTACCGCAATGGTCAGGCCGGTAGTTTCTACAAACAATATCCGCCGCTGGTTAATGTTTGCAAGGGTCCTGGCGTTTGGCAGGTTTACGATGTAATTTATACTGCACCTCGTTTCAACAAACAAGGTACCTATTTTACACCGCCCACTGTAACTGTTTTGCAGAACGGAGTTTTGGTTCAAAATCATGTTGCATTACGCGGTCCGACCGAATACATTGGCATTCCGGAATATTTCGAAAAAGAACATGGAAATGGCCCGCTTATTCTTCAGGATCATGGAAATCCGGTAAGTTACCGGAACATTTGGATCCGCGAGTTGTAAGAAGCTCTGTTCGACATAAAAACCATTGATTCAGTCATCCTGAATTTTGTTTAGTATCTGCCTGTTGCGGAAGATGTTGAAATAAAATTCAGGATGACTCATAAATGAGTTTTCAGTTTTTATTGTATCTCTTCTAACCGACCTTTATCGTACCACAAACCAATGTCTTCATTCCTGAAGTTAATTGCGCTTTTTGCGCTCTTTTTCCTCCTTTCTGAAAATACGTTTTCGCAGGTTTCATTTTCATCATCCGATCTTCCCATTGTCGTAATAAATACAAATGGCCAATACATTTACGATGATCCCAAAATTACAGCGACCATGGGAATCATCTGGAACGGACCAGGGCAGCGCAACTCGGTCAATGATCCGAAGAATAATTACAACGGCAAAATTGGGATTGAAATACGCGGTTCCTCATCGCAAATGTTTCCCAAGAAAAGTTACGGCGTTGAAACCCGATCTGATGATTTACAAGATCTTGATGTTTCGTTGCTTGGGATGCCCGCTGAAAGCGATTGGGTTTTGTATGCGCCTTATTCCGATAAATCTCTAATCCGGAATGTCCTTACATTTACTCTGGATGCATCGCTTGGGCATTATTCTCCCCGGTGTCGGTATGTTGAACTTGTTCTGAACGGTACTTACCAAGGAGTTTACGTGTTGATGGAAAAAATTAAGCGAAATAAAAATCGCGTTGATATTGCCAAACTTACAACAAAAGATAATTCAGGAGTGGATGTTACCGGTGGTTACATTATTAAAATTGACAAGACAACAGGAAGTGGTGGAGATGGTTGGACATCGGATTATTACAATTATTCAGGAAAAACATACTACCAGTACGATTATCCCAAGCAGGATGTTATTACGTCTGCTCAAAAGACATATATTCAAACGTATGTGCGAGATATGGAAAAGTCGCTTTCTGAGGAGAAATTTTCAGGAGTTGGTAATTATCATGAGTATTTGAACGATACTTCGTTTATCGATTTTATGATTATCAATGAATTATCGAAGAATGTTGATGGATACCGCCTGAGTTCATATTTATTCAAGCGGAAAAATGATGTTCTGAATTGCGGACCAATTTGGGATTTTAACTTGGGTTACGGAAATGCAGATTATTACAATGGAGGTTACACCAACGGATTTCAGTACCAGGCAAACCTGCAATGGGGTGATGGGGGAGCTGATGCCAATCAAATTCCCTTTTGGTGGAGGAAACTGATGAGCGATGCGGAATTTGTGAAAAAGTTGAAAAGTCGCTGGACAAATCTTCGGAAAAAGGAACTTTCAGACGATCGAATAAGTTTTGTAGCCGATAGTTTGACTAGCCTTTTGTCGGAATCGCAGGTCAGGAATTTTCAGAAATGGCCAGTTTTGGGACAATATGTGTGGCCAAATTTTTACGTTGGTTACAGTTATAATTCTGAAGTTTCGTGGATGAAAACCTGGATTAACGAGCGTTTGGCTTTCCAGGATCAAATGTGGCTGGCCGACCCAACCGCAAATGAAGATCGGTTTGTTGCGGGTAATGCGAGAATATATCCAAATCCGTTTACCGATCATCTATCAGTTTTGCTGGATCAAAATGTCGTGAAAAAAGCGACAATTGAAATTTATTCGTCCGCAGGAAATTTGATTCAAAAACAAAATGTTGAAATCGAAAATGGCGAATTCCAGTTGCATTTTTCAGAAAGAAATAGCTTGATTCCGGGCATGTATATCGTTCAGGTATCATCCGAAAATCAGATTTTGTTTAAGCAAAAAGTAATGAAATTGCCTTGATTCTGTTGCAACTTTACCATTATCTTACTTCTCTTTCTCCCAAATCCCAACGACTTTTTCCAGACTGTTTTTTATCTATCTTTGCGGCAATTCAAAAAAATAAGTCTGATGCAGGAAAAAATTCTGATCCTCGATTTTGGTTCTCAATACACACAGCTTATTGGCCGGCGCGTGCGCGAGTTAAATGTGTATTGCGAAATTTATCCCTACAACCACTATCCGGCCATCGATGAAACCGTTAAAGGTGTGATTTTATCTGGAAGCCCGTTTTCTGTTCGTGATGTCAATGCGCCAAAGCCTGATTTGTCGTTGATAAAGGGTAAAATGCCTTTGCTGGGTGTTTGTTATGGCGCGCAGTATCTTTCGCATTTCTACGGTGGTGAAGTTGCTCCGTCAGATTCGCGCGAATACGGAAGGGCCAATCTTGGATTTGTTGATCAGTCGAATAAATTACTAAAGCAAATCAGTCAGAATACGCAGGTATGGATGTCACATGGCGATACCATCGTGCGTATTCCTGAAAATTATAAGGTGATAGCCAGTACTTCAGATGTTGAATACGCAGCCTACCAGATCGAAGGCGAGCCTACTTTTGCCATTCAGTTTCATCCTGAAGTTTACCACACTACTGAAGGAACTCAGTTATTGAAAAATTATGTAGTTGATATTTGTGGATGTAAACAGAACTGGACGCCAGATTCGTTTATTGAAACAACGGTAAAAGAACTAAAAGCGAAATTGGGTAACGATAAAGTTGTTTTGGGACTTTCCGGAGGTGTTGATTCTTCGGTTGCGGGCGTTCTTTTAAACAGGGCAATTGGCAAAAATCTGACTTGTATTTTTGTAGATAATGGACTTTTGCGCAAAGACGAATTTCAACAGGTACTCGATTCGTATCAGCACATGGGCCTGAATGTAATTGGAATTGATGCCCGTCAAAAATTTTGGGACGATCTGGCAGGAGTTACTGATCCGGAAAAAAAACGTAAAATAATTGGCCGCGACTTCATTGAAGTTTTCGATGTTGAAGCGCACAAAATACAAGATGTAAAATGGCTGGCTCAGGGTACAATTTATCCTGATGTCATTGAATCGGTTTCGGTAAACGGACCATCGGCAACCATTAAATCGCACCACAATGTGGGTGGACTTCCGGAGAAAATGCACCTGAAAGTGGTTGAACCGTTGAAATTGTTGTTCAAAGACGAAGTGCGCAGGGTAGGGAAGGCACTCGATATGAAACCAGAAATGCTCGGCCGGCATCCATTTCCGGGTCCGGGTCTTGGCATCAGGATTTTGAGTGACGTGACTCCCGAAAAAGTACGCATTCTGCAGGAAGCCGATTCAATTTTTATCAATGGCCTGAAAGAATGGGGTTTGTACGATAAAGTATGGCAGGCTGGAGTGATGTTGCTTCCGGTTCAGTCAGTTGGCGTGATGGGTGATGAACGTACCTATGAAAATGTGGTTGCATTGCGGGCTGTGGCTTCAACCGACGGAATGACGGCTGATTGGGTGCATTTGCCCTACGAATTTTTGGCAAAAATGTCGAACGAAATCATCAATAAAGTTAGGGGAATTAACCGGGTTGTTTACGATATCAGTTCAAAACCACCGGCAACTATTGAATGGGAATAAAATCAAAGTAGAAATATAAATTCAAAAGGAGGTTCATTTGAACCTCCTTTTTTTCATAGCCCCTTAGTCATAGGGAAATATAAATAGTGTGGTTTTTTTATTTCTTTTTTGCTGTATTCAGGCCAATGGGCAAATACAACGGACAGAAACTGATGATACTTGTTAACACAAAAACTGCGGCAAGTACCAGTAAAACGATACCAATTGTTCCGGTAACAACTCCGCTAAAATAAAGGATTACCAAAATTGCAGCTACAATTAATCTGATTAATTTGTCGGCTGTACCCATGTTTTTTTTCATTTTCTCAATATTTGTTGTTTGACAATTTTTTTAATTTCTGCCTCAAAAATACGGTCAGAAAATAGCTTGTGCAGTGACTAAGGTCACCGATGTAAAATTTCAATAAAATTGTTGCTTTGTTTTACTTTTCCTTCGTTTTCAAGTTTTTTCATCACGCGACTGATTACTTCGCGGGCTGTGCCTAATTCGTTGGCAATCTGTCGGTGCGATATTTTTAATCGGCTCGAAACTGATAAATTCGACTTTTTGACGAGATAATCATACAACCGTTTGTCCATTTGGTCGAACAGCAAATGATTGATCGTGTCGAGCAATTCGCTATATCGCATGTTGAACTGCTGAAAAAACATCGAATTAATATCTGGAAATTGTTTGGTCCATCCGGCAACTTTGTCAACCGGAAGTAATAGAGCTTCTGTGTCTTCTTCGGTAACGGCAAATATTTTACTCGGTTGGTTTTTCAAACTGGCTGAGAACGACATGATGCAGCTCTCGTGTGATTTGATGTAATAAAGCAGAAGCTCTTTGTCTTCATATCGTGTAAAGACTCTGATTAATCCCGAAATCACAATCGGAATAACTTTTATATACTGGCCTTCCCGAAGGATTTCGGTACCTTCCGGAATGGTTTTCAGGATTGAATTTTGATTAATTTCAGCCAATAATTCGGGCTGCACCTGTGGAAATAATTGGGCAAGAGTTTTTTCTTCGAGCATTTTTTGCATCAAAATTTAAAAATCGGAATAATCAGTTGGGTGCAACAATAGTTTTATTGATTTTGAAACAGTATGCTGATATTCAGGTAAGGCCGAAAGTGCTTTCCAGTCGGGATGTGCTCTGAAAGCGTCCCAGTGAGCATCGTGCGACACCATGTCCGAAAAAGTCGTCAGGTACATCAGATTTGGCATTGTTGAGCCCGAAATTACTTCAGCATAAAAAACCGCGTTAAATTCAAGGCTTTTAAAAAGTTTTATTTCGCCGCCCTGGTTAAACATTTTTACCTTTTGCCTGAATAAATTTTCAGTAGGACCTTCATAACTTCTTAATTCGTAAATGCGTTCTGATGGTGCAGTTTTAAAGCTTGGTATAAATGGTTCCGGCGCGTCGGGAAAGGCTCTGAGCAGAATTGATTCCTTTCGCAAAAATGGCACATTGTCAAACGGCGCACCCAGAAAATCGATTCCTTTTGCCTGAAAGTCCTGATCTTTGGCAAGTTCATCCTGAATTCTCATAAAATCGTCGAGCGATTTAAAAGACATCCAAACATAAACCACTTTGCCCGAAGTTGTGTCGCTTTCGATTGGTTTAAAAACGCCGACTTTCGAGATGCCCAATTTGTGCAGGGCAGGTAAATAAGCCGATTTTAGGAACTGATCGACTTTTGTTTCCTGAACTTTTCCATTTAAGCGAAGGACCTGAATTTGGTAAAAACTGCGTGGCGCGGCAATTCCTGAAATAGTAAACAGGCCTGTGCAAACAACAATCAGGATAAATTTTGTGAAGTAATTTTTCGTAGTGAGGTTTAATTGGTTCATTGATATGGATTTTTTTTGTTAGAAAGTTATAAAGTTAAAATTATCTTATTCCTGATTCCCAATAAATTAGAATTTATAGCCAATTCCAAATTTCACTCCCGATTCCCAAAGACGATGGTGAATTCCGTCGCTCGAAAAGGCGATCAGCGAATGCATGCGCGCGCACGGGTTTGCAGAGATAGTGATGCCAGATTTGAAATCATATTTTAATCCAATTCCCATCAGCGCTCCAATTCCCGTTTGACTGTCAATCGAAGAGGAAAGGTTTGAGTCCAGATCAACCATAAATCCACCATTCACAAAAGCATACTTCAGAAATTTCAATCGGAGCGCGATCGGAATAGAAATTAATCCGGTCTTTTCGTGCCGCGTTTCACCGCCGTATATTTCCTGAAGGTTAGGCGTAATGGTGAACTTGTGTCGCGAGTATTCCAGCCCAGTTTCAATATTTAACCAAGATTTTAGTGGTTTTAAGTAATTTATTCCCACTGAATAAAAGCCTTGGCCTGTATAACCCGCATCTCCCATCACTTTTTCAAAACTTACAAGGTCATTTTCACCACTTAAAAACGATACTCCAATTTCGTACTTCTCTTGCGAAATCGCATGAAGTGAAAAGAAAAGCAGAACCAAAACTATTAGTTTTTGCATAATTGGCTATTTAATTTAATTTCGACTAGAGTGTTATGTTTTCAAATATACTGATATATTGATACAAGTGAAACTTGTTTTGAGGGTGGAATTAATGCATGAACACAAATTTGTTCCGTATGTTAACGTATATTATGAACGGATTCTTTATGTTGTCGGTTTTATAAGGTATTTTTGCTGATCAATAAATTTGGTTCAGGTTATTGTGTGATTTGCCTGACCAAATAAAAATTTTGACTATGAATAGTAGAATCAGGAGTATAGGATTTTTAGTTTTGATGACTGTTTTGATGGTGTCCGGCGGATCTGAATTGAAAGCCCAGGATGTACAAAGTAATGCCATGAAATTTGGCCGTTTGTTGCGTCTGATTGATAGTTATTATGTCGATTCGACTAAAATTAATGACCTGACAGAAAAAGCGATTGTTGAAGTTTTACGAAATTTGGATCCTCATTCTGTGTATATTTCGAAAGAGGAAGTAGAAAAAATGAACGAGCCACTACTTGGAAACTTCGAAGGGGTCGGAATTTCGTTTAACGTTCTTCACGACAGTTTGATGGTGGTTACAACGATTGCAGGTGGACCTTCTGAAAAAGTGGGACTTCGTGCAGGCGATCGAATTGTGAATGTTGACGGAAAGAATATTGCCGGAATTGGTCTGAAAAATACCGATGTTTACGACTTGTTGCGTGGGAAAAAAGGCACAAAAGTCGAACTCAAGGTTAAGCGCCGGGGAGACGCCAGTCTTTTGGATTTTACGGTTATTCGTGATAAAATTCCGATTAATAGTCTTGATGCTTCGTATATGCTGAATGAATCAACCGGTTACATTAAATTGAATAAGTTTTCGGCCACCACTTCCAGCGAATTCTTTGATGCTATAAAAGAACTGAAAGCTAAATCGAATTTAAATAGCCTGGTGTTGGATTTGCGTGGCAACGGTGGTGGCTATCTGACCGCTGCAATTGAACTTGCTGATCAATTTCTTACGGCGTATAAACTTGTAGTTTATACACAGGGCCTGCATGCCGAGAAAAAGGAGTACGATGCCACACCACTTGGTGAATTGGAACAGGGAAAACTGGTTGTGCTGATTGACGAAGGTTCGGCTTCGGCCAGCGAGATTGTTTCGGGTGCTATTCAGGATTGGGATCGGGGTGTTTTAATTGGTCGCCGCTCGTTCGGCAAGGGGCTCGTTCAACAGCCTTTCCCATTGACTGATGGCTCGATGATTCGTCTGACAACCGCTCATTATTACACACCGAGTGGCCGATGCATTCAAAAACCTTATAACGACGGAATTGATGAATACCAGAAGGATTATTTCAATCGGATTGAAAAAGGCGAATTGTTTTCGAAAGACAGCATCGTTCAGGATAAATCGGAAAAATACTATACCAAAATAAGCAAACGAGTAGTATATGGTGGTGGTGGAATTATGCCCGATATTTTTATTCCGTTGGATACTTCTAAATATTACATCTATTACAACACACTGAATCGAAAAAACGTGGTGTATACTGGTGTCCTTGACATTATGGATGCCAATCGGGAAGCATTCAAGCAAAAATATACTGACTTCAAAATGTTTAACGATAAGTTTGAGGTGACCGATGAAATGGTCGATAAAATTATTGCTGCAGGCGATAAAATTGACGCTAACAAAATAACTGATGACGGAGATGGTAATCCGGTTGAGGCAAAACCGGAGAAAAATCCGATTGAATTGAAAAAAGTAAGTGTAAAGCCCGATCAGAAAAGCGTAGATTTTGCTCGTCCTTTGCTGAAAAAACAAATGAAAGCTCTGATTGCCCGCGATCTTTTCTCGGTTAGTGAATATTTCCAGGTTATGAATGCGGACGATGAAGCCATAAAAAAAGCAGTTGAGGTGGTAACGACTAAAGGTATGTACGAAAAAATACTGGGTGGAAAATAGTTGTTCTCCGGAAACCTGCAGCATTTGATGACTTGCTAGATATTTAAATATGTTTGATTTAATAGTAAATTGGCTCTCAGGAAATTATATTGAACTCCTGGGAGCCATTTTAGGTATTGCTTATATTTTCTTTTCCATTCGCCAAAGTATTCTGACCTGGCCTGTCGGTCTGCTTACATCAGCGCTTTATGTCTGGGTTTTCCTTGTTTCGAAGTTGTATGCCGACATGGGTTTGCAACTGTATTACTTATTCATAAGCATTTATGGCTGGTACGAGTGGTTGCGCGGTAATCAGTCGGATAAAGGTCAGGCACTGCCAATTAGCCGGATATCGTTTCGGCTCGGTTTAACGCTTTCCGGGGTCAGTTTGCTTCTCTTCGGTTTCATTTGGTTTGTCCTGAAAAATTACACCGATTCGCCGGTTCCAATGGCTGATGCGCTGGCTACTTCGCTCAGTATTGTGGCGACCTGGATGTTGGCCCGAAAAATTCTGGAACATTGGTTGGTTTGGATTTTTGTCGATGCATTTTCCATCGGCTTATTCTGGTACAAGGATTTAATGCCTACGGTTATTCTGTTTGCGGTATACACAATCATGGCAGTCGTTGGCTATATCGAATGGAAAAATGAATTCAATTCCCGGGAAAAATGAATTGAATTCCGACATCAGATTCAATAGCTTACTTCCAAATCTTAATTTTCAGAAATAATTCCAACAGAAAGCCCTGATTTTTCAATGGCTAGTGTACTTTTGTCTTCGATTTATGGATTTATCTTCAGGAAAAATACGAATTGCTGTTACAGGACCCGAGTCGACCGGAAAAACGACGCTGGCCGTGCAACTTGCTGATCATTTTAATGGTTTGTATATTCCTGAATATGCTCGCACGTACGTAGAAAATTTGCCCGGCCATTATGGCTTTGAGGACATTGAAAACATTGCAAAAGCTCAGATTGAACAGTATAATTCGACAACAACAAATACTGAAAAGATTTTCTTTTTTGATACGTGGCTTATTATTACGAAAGTGTGGTTCAACTGGGTTTACCGGAAAGTTCCGGATTGGCTCGACAAAATGATTGTGAATTGTCCGGTTGACCTGTTTTTGGTTTGCCGGCCCGATTTACCCTGGCAGGCCGATCCGGTGCGGGAAAACGGTGGTGAAAACCGAGTCAGGTTGTTTGAATTGTACCTCTCTGAACTGAAACATTATGGTTTCGCATTTGTTGAAATTGGTGGGACTGATGACGACCGACTTCGCAATGCCATTACAGCAATTCAGAAGACCTGCAACCTACAGTAATTGATTTTATCAGTATTGATTAACTTTTAAAGATGCAAAATATGCCTGCTGAAAATATAGAACACAAAATGAGAAATGCTGTTGAAAAGCTGGCTGATCCTCATTCATATAACTTGGTTTGTCACGAGCACCGGATGGGTGAGCCTTTGCCTTCCATCGAAAAATTAACAAAAGTGGTAGGGCTTATTCGCGAAATTTTGTTTCCAGGATATTTTGGAAATACAAGTTTGCGTACCAATACAATAAAGCATTACGTTGGAGTGTACATCGACGAATTGTTCGAAATGTTGTCGGAGCAGATTTTGGCCGGATTGTGTTTTACCTGTGAAAATCCGGAAATGGTGGACATGCAGGAGCGGTCAAAGTTTGCACAGGGTCTCGCTTCCGATTTCATTTCGTTTTTACCTGAAATCCGGCGCCTGCTAATTACAGATGTTGAGGCAGCATATTTGGGTGACCCGGCAGCCAACAACCGCAGCGAGGTTATTTATTGTTACCCTACAATTCGTGCAATTATCAATCACCGGGTTGGTCACCAGTTGCTTAATTTGGGAGTTCCGCTCATACCGCGAATCATTTCTGAAATGGGTCATTCCGAAACGGGTATAGATATTCATCCCGGAGCACAGATTGGCGAATCTTTTACCATTGATCACGGAACCGGAGTAGTTATAGGGTCTACCTGTATCATTGGGAACAATGTAAAACTCTATCAGGGTGTTACTTTGGGTGCCAAAAGTTTCCCGCTCGACGCCGAAGGAAACCCAATTAAAGGCATTCCGCGCCACCCGATTGTTGAAGACAATGTAATTATTTACGCGCAGGCCACCATTTTGGGTCGCATTCGCATTGGAGCGAATTCGGTAATTGGAGGTAACGTGTGGGTAACCAACAGCATACCGCCAAATACCAGATTGGTTCAGTTTAAAGCGAAAGAAGCTGATTTTAGTGATGGCGCAGGAATTTAAATCCTGAAGATTCAAAATAGATAAATTGTTCACCAATAAAAAACCATTGAAAAACCAATCCTACACTGCAACAACTCTTGCCGGACTTGAAGAAATCCTGGCTCAGGAACTAATTGAGATTGGAGCCGACGATGTTCAGTTGGGCCGACGTTCAGTTTTCTTTAGCGGCGATTTAAAAATGCTCTATAAAGCCAATTATTGTTTGCGTACAGCCCTTCGGATTTTGGTTCCGATTGATTCCTACAAAATTCATTCAGCCGACGATTTGTATCAACGCGGAAAGAATTTCAAATGGGAGGAGATTTTTGGTTGCGACCAGACTTTCGCCATTCAAAGTACAGTTTTCAGCGATTTGTTTAACAACTCAATGTTCGCATCGCTGAAGCTGAAAGATGCCATTGTTGATCGGTTCAGGTATAAATTTGGAGAACGCCCTTCAGTGAGTCCAAAGAATCCTGATATTCTGATAAATCTTCACATCAGCAACGATCTTTGCACCATTTCGCTCGATAGTAGTGGAGAATCGCTGCATAAGCGCGGATATCGTGTTGGCCAAAACGAAGCTCCAATGAGCGAAGTTCTTGCAGCAGGCCTCATTCGTCTTTCGGAGTGGGATCGCGCCAGCAACCTGACAGATCCGATGTGCGGATCAGGTACAATTGCCATTGAAGCGGCTATGCTTGCCAATGGAATTTACCCGGGAAAAATTCGTCAAGACTTTGCGTTCAAAAACTGGCGCGATTTCAATCCGGAAATATTCAAGCAAGTTGAAAATGAATCGATGTCTGGCCTGAATCATCCGGTGAAAATTTCAGCGTCTGATATATCTCGACGCAATATTGACATTGCATACAAGAATGCTGAAACGGCGGGCGTCAACGCTTTAATTGATTTTAAAATTTCCGATTTTAAGGTGCTCGAATCGATCGATGAAAAGCCTTTCCTCCTGTTTAATCCTCCGTACGGCGAACGGTTAACTCCCGAAGATACCAATTTTTACGGCACGATTGGCGAGCGACTCAAACATCACTATAGCAACGCGACGGTGTGGATTATAAGTACTCCGCAATGTTTAAAATCAATCGGATTGCGTCCGTCCCGAAAAATTCCAATCCTGAATGGATCGCTGGAATGTAGTTTCCGGAAATATGAACTGTACGAAGGTTCGAAGAAAGTAGCCAGAACGGAAGTCACCAACAACTAATCTCGTGCCGGGAATTTGAACCCAGGAACCTGATGAGGCGAAGGGTTCCAACTACGAAAGATGGATGGAATCCACGGATCCAAAACCCGTATCGCGAAACTCTTTATGCATTCCAGATTTCCCAGGATTTTAAGGCCTGAAGATGCAGCATTTCCAGACCGTTTTTTGTTTTGGTACCCATCACTTTTCCCTTTTTCAGGAATAAAGTTTCGTTGGGATTGTAAACCAAATCGTACAGAACATGATCGGAAGTCAGGAATTCGTATGGAATCTCAGGGCAAGTGTCAACTTTCGGAAACGTGCCAAGCGGCGTGGCATTGATTACAATCAGGTAATCAGTCATTAAGTCTTTGTCCAACTGCTTATATTGAATTTCATCTTTCCCGAAATGATCTTTTGTTGTCGCCGAAAGATAAGCTATACCTATTTTATCGAATAAGAATTTTATGGCTTTCGATGCGCCACCGGTGCCAAGAATGAGCGCTTTCTTGTGTTTTCCTTCCAGCATGGGGCAAAGCGAATTCTCGAAACCATACAAATCAGTGTTGAATCCTTTCAGGGTTTTGGTTCCATTGTGCCTAATAATTTTCACCGTATTTACTGCGCCAATTGCTGCGGCTTCGCCATCAATCTCGTCCATAAACTGCATGATTTCCTGTTTATAAGGTATGGTGCAATTCAATCCTGAAATTTCTTTTCCGTGCTCAAAAATTCCGGGGAAATCCTGAATGGAATCAAGTTCAAAATTGAGATATTCGTGATTCGTGAGGTTTTCATTTTTAAATTTTTCAGTAAAAAAACTTTTCGAAAACGAATGCCCAAGCCGGTGTCCGATCAATCCGTATGTTTTCATAATCTAAGTTTCAAATTTCAGATTCATCAAGTTCGTCATTCTGAATTTATTTCAGCAACTCGTCAAAAAATAACAGATTCCGAAGCAAATTCAGAATGACTCTTCAACAAAAGTTCATTAACGTTATGCCAGTTCACTTAATTCAAGCCAGCGCAATTCTTTTTCGTCGAGCAAATCAGTAATTTCGGCAAAACGCATCGATTTTTCCTGCAATTGAATGCTGGATAAAGTTCCCGAATTTAATTCTTCATTCAGCTCCGCTTTTTCATTTTCTAGTCCGGCAATATCATTTTCAAGCTGTTCGAGTTCCTTTTTTTCGTTGAAGGTTAACTTTCGTTCCTTTTCTTTTGCTGGCTTTGGTTGTGTTTTGGGTTCAGGTTTTCTCAGTTTCTTCTCCTGTTCTTCATCTTCCAGTTGCTTGTTGCGCCAAATGGTGTAGCTACCCGGAAAATCTTTAATCGTTCCGTCTCCGTTGAACACAAACAAGTGATCAACAATTTTATCCATGAAATACCGATCGTGCGATACGATGATTACACATCCCTGAAATACGCGCAGATAGTCTTCCAGAACTGATAACGTCATGATGTCGAGATCATTTGTTGGCTCATCCAATATCAGGAAGTTCGGATTTTGCATCAGGATTGTACACAAGTATAATCTGCGTTTCTCGCCACCCGATAGTTTTTCGATGAACGAATATTGCGTGTCAGGCGGAAATAGAAAGGTTGTCAGCAGTTGCGAAGCTGTCAACTTTCTTCCGTCTTCGAAATTAATTACTTCAGCAATTTTCTGAACAGCATCCAGAACTTTGTCGCCGGGATTAAATTCAATTCCGGCCTGCTGATAATAACCAAACCGGATGGTTTGCCCAACTTCAATTGTGCCGCTGTCTGCTGGAATATTTCCGGTGATAATATTCAGGAAAGTTGATTTCCCGGTACCATTTTTCCCGACAATGCCAATTTTTTCGCCCCGTTGAAACTTGTATGAAAAATCTTTGACCAGACAAAGATCGCCATACGATTTGCCGATTTTTCCCAAATCGAGAATTTTATTCCCAATTCGCGACGAATTCATGCTAAGTTCGATGTTGTTCTCCGAAAGATTTTGCGATGCTTTCACTTTCAGATCATCTACACGCTCCATTCGGTATTTCGATTTGTGGCCTCTCGCCTGTGGCATTCTTCGCGACCATTCCAGTTCTGTTCGAAGCAAATTTTTGGCCCGTTCAACACTGGTTGCGGTCGATTCCATTCGTTCCTGACGTTTTTCCAAAAAATACGAATAATTTCCCCGATGCCGATAGATGGTATTTCCCTCCATTTCCAGAATTTCGTTGCAAACGCGATCGAGAAAATAGCGGTCGTGAGTAACCATGAATAACGTGATTTTCGTCTTTTCGAGGTAATTTTCCAGCCACTCTATCATCTCCAGATCAAGGTGGTTGGTTGGTTCGTCGAGCATCAGTAAATCAGGCTCATTTATCAGCACATTAGCCATGGCCACCCGTTTTTTTTGTCCTCCTGAAAGCTGCGAAATGGGTTGGTCGTAGTCGTCAATCTTTAGCTGGCTGAGTATCTGTTTCACTTTTACCTCGTAATCCCAGGCTTGATGGCGCTCCATCAACTCGGTATATTTGGTAATGTCTTCTTTTCGGTTGTGTAACACGGCATCTTCAAAATTTCGAATTGTTTCAACCATCTCGTCGCCCGATTGAAAAACGGTTTCAAAAACTGTGTGATTTTCGTCGAGATCGGGAATTTGTTTCAGGTAACCAATTTTGATATCACCGGTTTTAGTGATTATGCCGGATTCAGGCGTATCATTGCCGGCCAGAATTTCCATAAGTGTGGTTTTGCCTGTGCCATTTCGCGCTATAAGTGCGATTTTTTGGTGTTCAAATATGGTAAATGAAATATTTTCGAAGAGGAGCTGATCGCCAAAACGCTTCGATAAATTTTCAGCCTGAAGAAACGGAATCATATTTTTTTCTGCAAAAATAGCATTTTCGGTCTAAGTAAATGAGATCCGGCGAAGCGCTGAGGTTGATTTTCATTTCTGGAATGATGCTTTGAACAGGGAAAAGTCCGGCGTATTCTGAATTGCTGGATTGCTGAATGGTCAATTTTCGTTAAGTTTGATGCGCACAAAATGTTACTGAAATGCAAAAGAAAGAACTATTTGAACGGGTTATCTCCTATTTTCAGAAAGCGATGCCGATCGCTGAAACAGAGCTCGAATATAAAGATCCCTATCAGCTTTTGGTGGCAGTAATCCTATCGGCACAATGTACAGACAAGCGTGTGAACCAGATTACGCCTGAATTATTTAAGCGCTTCCCGACTGTAGATAAACTTGCTGAAGTCGATTCAGCGGAAGTCTTCGAATATATCAGATCTTGTTCGTACCCCAATAATAAAGCAAAACATTTAGTTGGAATGGCGCAAATGCTTCTGTCTGATTTTGGAGGTCAGGTTCCGGAAGATATTGATGAATTGCAAAAATTGCCAGGAGTAGGGCGAAAAACTGCCAACGTAATCGCATCGGTTGTTTTCAACAAACCGGCAATGGCAGTTGATACACATGTTTTTAGAGTTGCAGCGCGAATTGGCCTGAGTGTGAATTCAAAAACACCTTTGGAAACCGAAAAGCAGCTTGTTGAATATTTCCCCGAAGAATTGTTGCCATTGGCTCATCACTGGCTGATTTTGCACGGACGATATGTTTGTTTGGCGCGCTCACCTAAATGTGCAAAATGCGGATTGACTGATTTGTGTAAGTTCTATAGGGACAATAACTTAGCTTAGATTGAGCTTGGCTTGTTTTTATATCTAAAAGCCTAAGTTTGAGTTTAATATTAAATGTTCATCGTGGCCGGGAAATTACTTTTGTTAATTTTTTGATTTTTTGTCAAACTTTGTACATTTGCGACATATAAATCCAATATAAATTAAGAATTATGGCTTATAAAATTTCAGAAGAATGTATTGCTTGTGGTACATGCATCGACGAATGTCCTGTAGAAGCTATTTCTGAGGGAGATATCTATAAAATTGATGCTGATTTATGTACCGATTGCGGTTCGTGTGCCGAAGTTTGTCCGGTTGATGCAATTTCTGTTGCTGAATAATTTCCGGTCGACATAAAGCTAAAAGAAGCTAATCCAATCAGATTAGCTTCTTTTTTATTTTCATGCAACCTTATGGTCTGATTTTTGTCATTATATTCGTAACGAAATTAGAAAAGCATGAAGTTATTTTTTACAATCATATTTTCATTAGTAGTTTTCCTGGGCGGGTATTCTCAAAAACCAGCTTCACTGAGTGCAAAATCCGGCAATCTTTATGCTGGTATTAATGTTGATCCACAGGTATTTTCAATCAATAAAGTTTATCCAAATCCAGTTAAGGATTTTGTAACAGTCGATTTGCAATCGCAGAATTCAGGACAGGTTGAAATTGTTTTGTTTAATATTTTGGGCGCTGAAATAAAAAAATGGCAACCTAAATACATTTCTTCAGGAGATCAGCAATTTAAACTTGATCTTTCATTTGCTAAAACCGGAGTTTATATTCTCAAATTGACAAGTTCCGGTCAGGTTTGTTCGCAGGTTATTAAAAAGAATTAAAATATTTAAGCATACAAAAAATAAGGGTCAGTATTAAATTGCTGACCCTTATTTTTTTTTGTATGTATATGTAATCTAAATTGCTTCTGTTTCAATCACTTTGCTCAAAACATCAGCATAAGGTAAAATTAGGTATTTCTTACCTTCGAAGTCGATTTCAGTTCCGCTGTAAGGTTTGAACAGAACAACATCTCCAGGTTTTACTTCAGAATTTTCGATGACTCCCATCCAAACGATCGGTGCATGGTTGGGTTTTTCTTTGGCAGAATCAGGAATAATGAGGCCTGAAGCAGTTCGCCTTTCCTGGTTTGATTCAGTGATGTCGAGCACCACATTTTGGTTGACTGGTTGTAACTCTCTCATAACTAATTTTTAGTGAATTAAATTTTATATTGCAAACTTCCATTCGGACAGGAAGCCACACATTTCAAACATTTTGAACAGGTATAACTGTAGCCCGGTTTTTCCTTTTCAGGTTTGTATAAACTATATTTTACCGGTTCCATTTCAACAATGTAGCATTGTTTGTCGCAAATTCCGCAATTTTTGCAACTGTCTTCATTCAGCTTTATTCTGAAAACCGAAAATTTATTCAGGAATCCTGAAATCCAGGCGATGGGGCAACCAATTTTGTGGTAATTGTACATTTGCTTTATTTTTCCATCGCTGCCAGCCATTCCCATCATGATTTCCATGATTAACCCCATGGGGCAAATCCAACGACAAAAGACTTTGCCAAAAATGACCCCAAGCATAACTCCGGCAATTAAAATGTACCAAAGAGAAATATGGTATGTTGAAATAGCCAAGTAGAGTGAAATACCGAATATTGATAATAAAATCATCCGGATATTTACCAAAATTCGTAATACTTTTCGCATTGAAAATTTATTAGTTGGTATTCTTGTGTAAGCGGATTTGTTTGGTCTACAGTCCGGGTAATCGTGGCAATTTGCCAACTTTGGTAAGTTTTGAATAAACGCCCCAACCTTTTTTCATCCAGTGTCCAACAATGGGCATCGGAATCATCCAGGCTTTTTTGCCGTCGCGCAAAACAAATGCAGCGCCATCTCCGGTGTCCATCACGCAAAGTATATTCAGATGTTCCTGATATCCTTTTCTTTTCGAACTTCCATTTTCAATTTCAATAATGTTGTAAGCGGCATTTCGACCCATAAGTTCGGCAATATGTCCCTGTTTGGCAATCCATTCAGGTCCTTCAAGTGCGGCAATGTCGCCAATTGCAAATACATTTTGAAAGCCATTTGCTTGTCCGAAGTCGTTTATTTTCACAAAACCGGATTCAGAAAGTTCCAAATCAGAATTTTTCAGAGCGGCAGGTCCGGTTCCGGCAGCAATAAACATGATAAAATCAGCATCTAATTTCGATTCGTCTTCGAAAATCACACCGCCATCCACAAATTCGGTAATCTTTTTGCCAAAGCGCTTTTTAATGTCATAGCTTTTAAACATTTTATCCATCATTTCCAGCGCCGATTTGCCCATTCTGGCGCCAGGTTGTTCCATTGGTGCAAAAAATGTCAGTTCAAAATTATTCCTGATTTTCTTGTTTTTCAGGTAATTGTGAATGTTGAACATCAATTCAAATGCTGGACCACCACGAACTGCAGATTTGTCTTTTGGATTTCCACCAAAGCCAATTGCGATTTTGCCACTTCCTTTTGCTACGAGTTCATCAAGTTTATTCCGGATTTCGACCGACATTTCGGGCTTGGCACAAATAGACAAGGTATGCTCGATGCCTTTGTGCTTCATCTTTTCGGCGCCAAAAGCAACAACCAGATAGTCGTATGCCAATGTTTGGCCGGAGCAGATAACTTTATTTTGAGCCGCCTGAATACTTATAACCTTATCGATGATCAGGTTGAACTTGTATTTTTTCTGAATCTGAACTAACGGAACTTTAACGTCGTCGAATTCCTTAATTCGCACCGGTACCCAGATTGAAATGGGGTAGATGTACAGATAATCGCGGTCGGAAACCAGGGTGACGTCGTGATTTCCATTTTTCTGCAACTCAATAGCTGTTTGAACACCGGCAAATCCACCGCCCAGAATTAAAACTTTCTTCATTGGTTAGTATTTTGGTTTTTTAATTTATTTCAAGAAGACTTTTTAATCGGGCTTGGTCGAACCCAACAACTATTTGGCCATTGATTTCGGTTTGCGGAACGCCTTGTTGCCCCGACCGGCGGACTAAGTCCTGTGCGGCTTTTTCATCACGCGAAATATCCACATCTCTGAAACTAATATTGTTCCGTTTCAACCAACTTTTTAACGTGTTGCACCACGAGCAGGTTGGCGTTGAATAGACGGTAACCTGCTTCAGTTTTTTAGTTTCTCCGGAAGGAACGCTGACTGTGAAATCCTTTTTCAATAAAGCTTTGAAAAACATACTTTCGTGGCAACCTTTAACAACATTCAGTAATTTGCCTTTCTCGAAAATGAGCAATGTCGGTACGCTGTTGATTTTATATTCAGGATGAATATCGCGCACCCTGCTCACATCGGCCACAAAAATTTCGGTCGAATTTTTGGGAGTATCAGCACTTTGAATGTTCTTCAAAGCACATTCAGACGATTCAATCGTAGCCTTGTATAAAAGCAGGGCCACACGGTCGTGCGCGCCTGCTTTCTGATTAAAATCGGTTAATGAAAATACATTTTGCATTGCTTCAAATGTTGAGCGTTTGAAATTAGCGGCTTCTCATCATTTGCATAATACCACCACCATTTTTTACGTTTGTAAAGCCTAAATGCTGTAAAACCCTTTGTCCATAAGCAGAACGTGCTCCTGAAGCGCAGTAAAGTGTAATGTCACGAGATTGGCTCCCTAATTCGTTAGCGCGTTGTTGCAATTCGTCGAGCGGAATATTGATTGCACCAGGGTATGCACCAGATCGGAATTCTTCAGGAGTGCGAACATCGATTACGACTGATTCATTTGCGGAATTTGAAGCTGCTGGTTGTGTTTTTAGGTTCGCCATCATTGCAGCGATTCCACCGCCATTTTTTACGTTGGCGTAACCCATTTGCATCAACATTCGCTGTGCATAGGCAGATCGGGCTCCGGAAGCGCAATAAACTACGATCTCACGTGAAGGGTTGTCTCCCAATTCTTCAAACCGGTACATGAGTTCGTCTAGTGGTATATTAATTGCATCCGGATAAGCTCCGTCTTCAAATTCTTCCACTGTGCGCACATCAACAACGATTGGCGAGTTTACATCAACTGTTTTTGCTGAAGTTTTTTCTTCGGGTTTATCAGTCTCTTCTTCATTAAGCGATTTCGATTCTATGGGCAGAAGATTAAGGTCAATGTTCCTGAAGGTGGTTGCGCGTGCCTGACGTTGCAAAGAGGTATGTCCTCCTGAAATGTTTATGACACCGCTAAATCCGGCTCCAATCAGGGTGCGAAGCGCCTGATGTCCTTTCTTTCCGGTCTCATCGTAAACAATTATTGTGCGGTTTACCGGAATTGAACTCAGTTGTTTCGACAAAACTTCCAGCGGAATGTTGAGAGCACCCGCTACGTGGCTTTTTTCGAATGCAAAAACGTCGCGAACATCAATGAAAACGGGATTTTTCCCTTCAATAAAAGCATCGAGTTCCGAAACTGTAACCGAAGGGCTAAATCCTGAAATTCTGTTTTCAGCGGTATAAGCCGCCATGTTGATAGCGTCGTTAGCTGTACCAATTGGCGGAGAATAAGCAAAGTCAATATCTGCAATATCGCTAACAGTCAGCTTTGCAGCGGTTGACGTAGCAATTACGTCCAACCGTTTGTCGGCGCCTTTGTAGCCTGCTGTTTGTCCGCCCAGAATAATACCTGTTTCACGATCGTAAACCAACATCGTGGTTACGGTTTCGGCTCCAGGATAATAAGATGTGTGATGTTCCTTGTGAACGACCACTGCGTCGGCATCTATTCCGGCAGCCCGGGCTTGTTTCAATGAAAGACCGGTCGTTCCGGCAACTGCTTCAAATACGCGAACGACTGAAGTGCCAATTGCACCTTTGTAACTATGATTTCCGCCCAAAGCATTTTCCGCAGCAATTCGCCCCTGACGATTTGCAGGTCCGGCGAGCGGAATGCGCACCTTTTTGCCGTTCACACGATGTTCAATTTCGACCATGTCGCCAGCAGCATAAATATCAGGATCGGATGTTTGTAGTTGCGCGTTGACCAACAATCCGCCAGCCTCGCCAATTTCAAGTCCGGCGTCTTTTGCAAGTTGAAGAGTAGGACGAACACCAATCGACAGCAAAACCATGTCAGCATCAAGTGTTTTCCCGTTATCCAGTTTTACCGATCGTTGTCCGATTGCAGTAACACCTGCGCCAGTATGAATTCCAACACCATACGACAACATTTCGGTTTCGATGAAACCTGCTGTCTCAGCTTCCATAATGGACATTACATGAGGCATCATTTCCACTACATTCACATTCAATCCTCTTTTAACCAAGGCTTCCACCATTTCGAGTCCAATAAAACCACCTCCTCCAACAACAGCAGTCTTTGGTTTTTTATTTTCCAGATAATTGGAAATCTTATCCATGTCGTCTAATGTCCAGAGTGTGAAAACATGGTCTAAATCAGCACCGGGCAAAGTCGGTTTGATCGGGCGACCACCTTGAGCCAAAATTAATTTCGTGTATTCAAACGTTTTTTGTTGCCCATTTCGGCTGTCAACAGTTTTTACAAGGTGAGCGGTTTTATCGATTGAAGATACCACCGTATTCACAAATACGTCCACATCGTATTGCTCTTTAAAACTTTCAGGACTTTGTAAAATAAGTTTCGAACGGCTTTTAATATCGCCTCCAATGTAGTAGGGGAGGCCGCAATTGGCGAATGAGATATCCGGTCCGGCTTCGAGCATTGTAATTTTAGCGGAAGGGGAAATGCGACGTGCTTTGGCCGCAGCAGTAGCACCGGCTGCAACTCCCCCTATAATTAAGATCTTTTCCATTTTCTGAATTTTTTGTTTGTTGTTTATTTATCTTAGTATCTTTTAAAATCAAATTATGCAATTCCCGTCACCCTGAAACAAGTTCAGCATGACGTCGTTCGAAAATCTTGTTATCCAACCTTGGCAATTTCCTTCAGCAAAAAATCTTTCGATTTAATTCCGACGAAACGATTGATTTCCTTACCGTTTTTAAACAGGATCATGGTCGGAATGCTCCGCACTTTGAATTTTCCGGCTAATGTTTGAAATTTCTCAATGTCAACTTTTCCGACATGTAAATTACCGTTAAGTTCGGCAGCCACGTCATTTAGCACAGGCGCCATCATGCGACAAGGAGCGCACCAACTGGCCCAGAAATCAACCAACACAACTTTCCCCTTTGTTTTTTGATTGAAATTTTGTTCTGTCAGCGTTAACACTTTTTCGTGATCGGCTACTAAAGGTGTATTTTTAATTTTAGCCATGGCCATAAAACGGAGTACCACGAACGCTACGACTAATACTCCAATTATTATCAATGTTGTTTGCATATTAGATTGTATGAATGTTTGTTTCTTTATTATTTCTGAAAAGTTATGCGGTTACGGCGATCGAGAATTGCTTGTTCAGGATAGCCGATATTTCTTCTTTAGTTTGGATTCCGGAAGTGACTTCAATTATTTGCCCGTTTTTGTAAAAAATGGTGAATGGAATTTTTAAAAAGTTGCGAACATCTGGCGAGTCTCTGATCACAAGTGATTCCGGGTTGTCGAACTCCATATCGCAAAACTTAACTTGTTTGTATTCATTTTCCAATTCTTCTGCAATACGGTATACCGGGATGCACGTTGGACCCATCCGTCCGCAAACAATCATCACGTTTTCATTTTCATCAATTATCTGCTGGTGCTCAGCTGCACTTTCGATGTGTTTTAAATTGGTGTACAACATGGTTTGTTCCGTTAAAAGTTATGCAGCAAAGTTACATTGCCACATTTCAGTAGTAAAACTTTTTGGTTGTGAGCACAACAACTCTGTAATTGAATTTGAACAACTTTTTTATTGAATTAGATTAACTTTGGCATTCAAAAATGGAATCAGTTTAATGAAAACAATTATAGAAACCGACAGCGAATTTGTTTGCGACATTCAGGCGCCATGTTTCCAAATGCTTTCTCCCGAAGAAGTTGACCTGGTAAAAGCGAGTAAAACGCAGGTTCTTTTTCGTAAAGGCGATAACCTGACCAAGCAGGGAGCTTTTGCTTCGTATGTTTTGTTTGTCATGAATGGTCTGGCAAAACAATACATTGAAGGCGACAGTTCCAGAAATTACAACCTACGAATAATCAGACCCGGCGAATTCGTTGGACTTTCAGCTGTTTTTGCAAAAAATACGTTTAATTATTCGTCGGTCGCCTTAACCGATTGCCAGGTTTTTCTGGTCGAGCGTGAAACCATTGCGCAGGTTGTGAAGCAAAACGGAATGTTTGGTTTTAATATTATTAAACGGTACTGCGAACAAAATTCCAATCTTTTCGATACCGTCCGTACTATTGTTTATAAGCAAATGAATGGTCGGATGGCTGACACCTTATTGTATATCAACAGTTTTAAACTTGAATATCCTGAAGTATTTCAATTGCTTGCCCGAAAGGAAATCGCCGATTTTGCCGGAATTTCTACAGAAAGTGCGGTTAAATTGCTAAAGAGTTTTGAGAAGGATGGATTAATTTCCCTTGAAGAAAAGGATATCAAAGTATTGAATACTGAAGCTCTGGTTGAAATTGGCAAGCGAGGGTAATTAAGAAAAACTGTATGTCTGGTAATATTCATAAAAAATGCTGTCCAAATCGGGCAGCATTTTTTTTATGAATATTTCTAATTGATCAATGGTGAGCTATCGGATCAGGATCGGTATCGAGATCTCCAGTTACATAACCGTTGGTTTTAACAGCTCCCAACACCAATAAACCAGCAACATGAGGTGCTGCCATCGATGTTCCTGAAAGTGTGGCATAACCACCGCCTTTATACGTTGAATATATTGAAACTCCGGGTGCAGCGAAATCAACCGGAGGATTTCCATAGTTTGAGAAATAGGCAAAAACATCCGTTTTATCCATGGCCGACACTGTATAAATATTATCCCCATTTACCCGTGCCGGTGAGTTTAAATTTGCATCACTGGCATCGTTTCCGGCAGCTAAAGCGAACTTAATTCCGGCAGCTGCAGCATTGGTAATCGCCAAATCGAGTGCATCAGACACCGGGCCTCCCAAACTCATATTGGCTACTTCTCCGGACGCTGCTACCGAAGCCACATAATTTACTCCGGAAATTACCGTCGAATACGCCCCACTTCCACGTCTGTCAAGTACTTTAACTGGAATAACCGTCGCGCCGGCTGCTACTCCAACAACTCCGATTGTGTTATTTTTTGCCGCAATAATTCCCGCTACATGAGTGCCATGACCGTTGTCGTCGTTGGGCGACGATACCCTGGGAACAAAACTTTTTCCAAGAGTCGAGTTTACCGTTAGGTCGGGATGTGTTAAATCTACTCCCGTGTCTATTATCCAGACTCTTTTCCCTACAGCACTTATTCCTCCGCCAACACGCGTAATTCCCCAAGGAGTGGTTTGACTGGCAGACCCTCCACCGCCGCCACCTGGTTTTGCATTTATTACAACAGGCGATAAAGTGACAATCTGATCTGGTTCCACAAACTTAATATCAGAATCGTCAGCTAATTTTTTTGCCTGACCAGGAGCCATTTTAATCGAGAAACCCTGTATAGCCGTTTCATATACTTCCTCAGGATCGCCGGAAATCGCATATTTTTTCAATAAACCGTAAGCTTTAGCTTTAACTCCGGTATTCCGAACCTGAAAGTCAGATTTTTTCAAGTTGGCATCCTCATTCAAAACTACAATGTATTTGCCTGAAATTGCCGCACTTTTTAAGTTGACAGAATTGTCAATAGGAACAACATCCTGTACCTGAAGATCATCTTTTTTGATACATCCGGTAACCGCCAATAGAAAGATAGTCAAAGAAGCAAGTAAAACTTTCATTTTCATAGTTATCAATTTTAGAGGTGTAATCATAAATTTATTTGATCAACAAAATATGTGAGAGAAATGTTCGGTCAGAAAGCAAGAGAAATATTTCGATAATTCATAAATATTCAAGCAATTCAAATTCTTGTTTTATTTTCTGGTAATGAAAAATCGGACAGATTTCCCGAAGTAAACTGAATAGATATTTTCTAAATATCAGATTCGTCAAACTATCTCTTCGAGAAGAAGCATCTTTATCGATAATAACCGATGGTTTTCAAAGTTTATCTGACTTTACGTATATTTAGGTCATTGTTTTTACTAACCTGCAATCAACTAAAAATTTAATCTATGGAAAACAATCTTTCTCGTCGTATTTTTCTTCAAAGAAGTCTGGCTGCCGGAATAGGATTTTCGGTAATTAATCCGTTATCAGTGCTTGCTGCATCGAAAAAATCAGGAATGAAACTTGGTTTGGTAACCTACCAATGGGCCAAAGACTGGGATTTGCCAACGGTAATTACTAATTGTGAAAAAACTGGTTATCTGGGAGTTGAATTGCGCACCGGACATGCTCATGGTGTTGAAACAACCTTGAATGCTCAGCAGCGAGCCGATGTAAAAAAGCGATTCAATGACAGTCCAGTTACATGTCTGGGATATGGCTCAAATTTCGAATACCATAGTCCAGATCCTGCTGAATTGCGTAAAAATATAGAAGAAACGAAGGAATACATAAAATTGTGCAAAGACATTGGCGCTACTGGAATTAAAGTAAAACCAAATAATTTGCCAACTGAGGTTCCACGCGAAAAAACGATTGCTCAAATTGCCGCCTCATTCAACGAAATTGGAAAATATGCGCAGGATTATGGCCAATTAATCAGGGTTGAAGTACATGGAAATTTGACACAGGAAATACCAAATATTAGAGCCATTTTTGAACAGGTGACTGAAAAAAATGTGAAAATGTGCTGGAATTGTAACGATCAGGATTTACTGCCGCCTGGGTTGGTTGATAATTTCAATTCGGTAAAAAAGTGTTTTGGAGATACTGTTCATGTCCGTGAATTCAATGTGGGAGATTATCCGTATCAGCAGTTAATAAATTTGTTTGCCGGAATAGGTTATGACGGATGGATTCTGATGGAGGCTAGAACCGATCCTTCGGATAAGATTTCTGCAATGATTGAACAAAAGAAAATATTCACTGAAATGGTTCAAAAGGCAAATCGTGGATAATTTCACGTATTAAGAATTAAAACCTGTCGGACTCCGGCAGGTTTCTTTTTTTTACTTTTTTGTGATTTTGCAATCTTACTTTTTGGATTTATTATCTTTTTTCAGGTTTTTATCCAAAAATGACAAACAATTCAGGAGTAATTGAATGCGATAATGAAAATAGTGATTAAAAAATATACAGGTGTTGAAAATAATTACAGTTTAGCTAATGTGTTTATACTAAATCATTTAGAATTCGTTTGTAAATTAAGTGTTGAATAAATAAACATCATGCGTGTTTAATATTTCAATATAAAATCACATATAGTGCTGATATACTGATTTTTGGTTGTAGAAATTGTTGTTGGCACTGGTTTTGAATTCTCCCTTTCAACTATAATTAAAGGGAAATAATCATGAAAACCAGGATCACCTTATTTACAGCAATCATCTTTCTAATCAGCAACATTGCTTTTAGTGAAGAAAAATCTCAAACGGAAGGAACACCAGTCAAAGGCGCAATTAACGTATTTACTTCGCCTAATTTAAGCTTATTGGCTTCGCAATGGGTAAATGAATATGAAACTTTGTTCCCGGAGATAAAAATTGAGCTTAAAGAAACTACAAATTTTGCCATTGAAGAATTGGAAAATGGGGGAATAGCATTTTCCCCGGAATCACAAATCCGTGGCATGAATAATCCGGAAATCCTTAAAGCGATAGTCGGTCGTAGCATTATTGTGCCTGTTTTGAATAAAAAAAATTCAAGTGTAAATGAAATTTGTCAAAACGGTTTTTCGGCACAAAGTTTACTTCGCACATTTGAAAACAGCCAAAATCAGAATTGGGCAAATCTTTCAGGAATTGCAAATGAAATTCCTGTTCATCTTTACATAGAAAATGATGTCTGCGTATTGAATGCTGTAAATCAGTTTCTGAACGCAAATCTGGCTAATTTTAAAGAGATTAAAGTCGTTGATAGCAAAGAGATATTGACTGCAATCCAGAATGATCCAAATTCGATGGGTTTTTGCAAATTGACCAGGATTACAGACTTCCAAAATCAAAGACTCGCGGAAAATATAAAACTGTTGCCCATAGATAAGAATGGTAACGGGAAAATTGATTACATGGAATCGATCTACGATAACCTTCAATCGTTTTCGCGTGCTGTTTGGATCGGTAAATATCCGAACGCTTTAACTGAAAATATTTATTCTGTTTTGGCTGATAAAGCAGAAACTGGAAATGAGCTTGCATTTTTGAATTGGGTACTGAAAGACGGACAGAAATGCTTAAATGCAAACGGCTACAACGATTTGGTTGCAAACGAACGATTGTCGCAACTCGAAAAAATTAACGAACCTGTAATTATTCCGGTAGAGGGAAATGAAAAATATGCTATCGGCAAAATAGTTATCTGGTTTGTAATTGGTTTTGGAATACTTAGTCTCCTTGTAGATTGGGCATTTCGAATGAAAAGAACTCATAAAAGCTCGGAGCCTGAAGTTGCATTCCTGAAATCCGGTTCATTTGACGAATTTTCACTGAAAGTTCCACGCGGACTTTATTTCGACAAAACTCATACCTGGGCATTTATGAAAAAAGATGGCCTGGTCAGAATTGGTGTCGATGATTTTATTCAGCATGTAACCGGACAAATCACAAGGGTTGAATTGAGGAACGTTGGAGACAAAATTAAGAAAGGCGAGAGATTGCTAACTCTGATCAGGAGGGGTAAACAATTGACGATCTATTCGCCTGTTTCAGGAGTAATTACTGCGCAAAATAAATCGCTTGCTACCAATTCCGGAATAATAAATTCTGATCCCTATGAAGAAGGCTGGATATATTCAATTGAACCAGCCAACTGGCAACTCGAAATCCAGTTCATGTCGATGGAGCAGAAATACAGAGCGTGGTTAAAGACTGAATTTATACGGCTTAAAGACTTTTTTGCAAGCCTAATTAATACCCAAATGCCGCAATATGCAACAGTTGTGCTTCAGGATGGTGGAGCGCTGAAAGACAATATTCTGGCCGATCTTGAACCGGAAGTTTGGGAAGATTTTCAAACAAAATTTATTGACACTGCAAAGTAACCTGGGATTTTAACCCTGAACTAAAATTACCAAAAACTAAAATCATGGGAATAAATAGACGAGGCTTTTTTATGGCGCTTGGTGCAACAGGTATGGCACTTGCAGTTGGTAAAAAAACGATGGCCTCAACAAAAAGTAAAGTCGAATTTATGGGTGTTCTTTATGATTCTACCCGTTGTGTTGGTTGCCGGACTTGCGAATATGAATGTGCAGCAGCTCATGGTTTGCCAACGCCTAAAGATGAAATTGAGGCTGTTCGTAAAACAGATGAGACCTGCAACACTGTGGTAAACACGTTTCAAACTTCGAAAGGTGAAGTTTATGTGAAACGTCAGTGCATGCATTGTAACGAACCGGCTTGTGGTGCTGCCTGCCTGACGGAAGCCATGCATAAAAATGAATCGGGACCAGTTACCTGGGACACCAAGAAATGTATGGGATGTAGATATTGTATGATTTCGTGTCCATTTGATATGCCAAAATTCGAATTCAATAGTGCAAACCCCAAAATTCAGAAATGCGACATGTGTTTCGACCGCCAAAAAGCAGGTGAAAAGCCGGTTTGTGTATCTAATTGCCCCAATGAAGCACTTTTGTATGGAACTCGCCGGGAACTTTTAAAAGAGGCTCGGAAAAGAATTTCAGAACAGCCTGATTTGTATGTTGATCATATTTATGGTGAGAATGAGGCCGGTGGAACAGGCTGGCTTTATCTTTCCCCCGTTCCGTTTAACGAACTTGGCATGAATACAACGTTACAACAAGCATCCTATCCGGCTTTAACCAAAGGTTTCCTTTATAGTGTTCCATCAATTGATGTGCTTTTACCACCGCTATTACTGGGAATTTATGCTGCTACAAAAAACAATCAAACTAAAGAAAATGAAGATGAATAATCAATCCTACATAGTTGCCAAAAATGATGGCGGAAAATTTAACTGGCAATTTCTATTCAGTGAATTAAGACCAAAAGGCAGGTGGCTAACCACTTTCAATATTATTTCCCTTCCAATTATGCTTTTAGGACTTGCACTTATAGTTTTAAGGTTTTGGAAAGGAATCGGGGCAGTTACTAACCTTACGCAGGAAGTTCCGTGGGGATTGTGGATTGGTTTCGATGTGGTAACCGGAGTTGCTTTTGCAGGAGGAGCCTATGTGGTAACGTTTATGGTCTATATCCTGAATATGAAAAATTATCATTCCATTGTCAGGGTTACAGTATTGAACGGATTCCTTGCATACGCCTTTTATACCGGAGCATTATTAATTGATTTAGGTCGTCCGTGGAATGTTGTCAATCCTATTATTGGCAATAATTATGGCACTAGTTCTGTCATGTTTTTGGTTGCCTGGCATTTTTTATTGTATATGCTCGCTGAACTTCTGGAATTTTCTCCGGCAATTGCTGAATGGCTTGGAGCACGCAGAGCTCATAAGATTCTATCCGGAATGACAATTGGTGCCGTAATTTTTGGAATCACCTTGTCAACACTTCACCAATCAGGATTAGGTGCACTTTTCCTGATGGCAAAGGACAAAATCAACCCACTATGGTATTCCGAATTTATTCCCATTTCTTTTGTGGTATCCAGCATATTTGCTGGTCTTTCGATGGTTATTTTTGAAGGATCAATTAGCCAGAAAGTATTTTTCAGTCAAATCAGCGAAAAAAATCATAAGTCACACGAGAAAATTATTCATGGTCTGTCTAAGATTTGTGCAGTTACTATGTTCGCATATTTCTTTCTGCAATTTCTGATATTTATCCATGACAAAAATTGGTTATTGCTGAATACTCCAATGGGATACTGGTTTTTGGTTGAGATGATAGGTTTCGTCCTGATTCCGATGATGCTTTTCTTTTACAGTTACAGAACCGGCAATAGTTTTATGATAAAATTAGCCGCTATTTTAACGATGATAGGCGTTATCATGAATCGCTTAAATGTTTCAATTATTGGATTCAGATGGGATTCTGCGGTTCATTACATCCCATCGTGGATGGAGATTGTGGTTACACTGGCAGTTATTTTTACTGAAATATGGATTTTCAGATGGGTAATCAATCGAATGCCTGTGTTAAGAGAATCACCAGCGTGGGTCAAAAATCATGACTAAGTAATTTAACTAAAAGAAGCATCTTTTTTTATCAGTAGTTTATTTTATCGAAGAAAAGAATTAAAATACTAATCAGCCATTTCATTATTTGTGGCAATGGCGCAAAAAATCAACTATGGACGGATTTAATTACAATAACATTTTTGAAACAAAAGGGATCGAATATTTGGTAACTGTTGTGTTCTTTGCAGTGCTTATTCCTTTTTGGATTGTGCTGAACCGCCAGGGGAAAAATATAAAACGGATTCAACAATCTTTAGGAGCACTTACTCCCAATTCGCTAAAAATACCTCAGGGATTATTTTTTACGAGGTTTCATACATGGACACATTTAGAACGGTCAGGTCTGGCAAAAGTTGGTCTCGACGATTTGTTGGTGAGAATTACCGGAGAGGTAAAACTCAACAGGATTTTAGAACCTGGTGAAAAAATCGAAAAAGGTGATTTTCTTGCTGAAATTGTTCAGAATGAAAAGCTTTTAAAAATCTATTCGCCTATTTCGGGAGAAATTATTGAAGCAAATTATTTGTTAACCAACAATTCTGAGATAATAACCGAAGACCCGTATACAAAAGGTTGGATATACAAAATGAAGCCCAATAACTGGATTTCCGAAACCCAATCTTATCTTTTGGCTGAGGATGCAACAACCTATTCGAAGCACGAACTGAATCGATTTAAGGATTTTCTGGCACGAACAATGAAAACCTATTCTCCTGATTCGGCTATGATAATTATGCAAGATGGAGGCGAAATAATGGATCATTCACTTTCGTCCATGAACGATTTGGTCTGGAAGGATTTTCAAGACGAATTTTTGAATCCGGAGAGACTCGAAATACCAGCGAATTGAATCCAAAAGCGCTTTTCAGTTGTAGCTTTTTATTCCTGAAAAGTGAAAAAGAATATTCGGGAAAACTGGTGGCAGTCCACCAGTTTTTTTGTATTTTGCGAACTGTCAGGAAGTTTATTTTACCAAAATTTATTTGTCAAATAATTGTTTACCAATGGCATTAATCAAAAGTTCTTAAAAAAATGTTTTGAAATGTATCATAAAAACAATGTTTCATCTTTTTTTGGATAAATAAAACTTCAGGAGTTGAAAATGTGGATGGCAGTTACATTGTAGTTTAACAATACTATATACCTTGAAAAATGCTTTTCAGGAATAAAAATAATCCAAACACAGGGCAGCGAATTATTAAAAAGTATGTGAAGTTCAGGTCTTCAATTTATGGTAGGGTTGTGTTTATTATTTCTGCCATGTCGCTGTTTTTGTTTGTGTCGTTCAATGTTATTTTCAAGTCGGTTAACGAACAATACCTGAACACCGTAATTCGTCAAAGCGGTAACAACATCGGGTCGATCGTTGAAGGAGCTCTGTACCATTCGATGCTGGAGAATGACAAAAGCTCGCTCAGGAATACACTCGACGTCATAAATACACTTCCCGGTATTGATGAAGTAAACATGTATGACAACGGTGACAACCTGGTTTATTCATCGTTTTCGACCGATTCGGAAAAAAGTCACAGCAACCCGAACTGCAAAAACTGCCACGAAAACATCACCTCCATGTTTCCGGGGAATGAAAAATCGTACAAAATAATCGACGTGAACAGCGACTGCCTGATGAACCAGAATGACAATGGCAGCCGACATTTGTTAATCAGATCGCCAATTATGAACGAGCGTTCGTGTTACGTAAGTTCGTGTCATGCACATTTGGAAACCGATACACTGCTAGGTTCGCTGGTTATTAAAATTCCGCTGAAAACACAAGATGCTGCTATACAAAAATCGTCAACCGAATTTTTTCTGCTTGCGGTTTTGGCTACACTTATACTTGTTTCTGTTTTGCTGATGTTTACCCGGAAAAATATTAAAAATCCATTGAATGAGTTGTTGCGTGTGAGCATTGCTGTGGCCAACGGCGATAAAAGTACACGCGTTGAAATTAAACCCAATCATCTGGACGACATGATGATGCTATCTAAATCGTTTAACGAAATGCTCGATAACCTGCACACTGCCACTGACGAGCTGGAAAACTGGTCGCAGCAGCTCGAATACAAGGTTCAGAAGAAATCGGAAGAACTTGGTGCGGCACAAAACGAACTGATGCATGTGGAACGACTGGCCTCGCTCGGAAAATTATCTTCGTCGGTTGCTCACGAAATTAATAATCCATTATCCGGAATTTTGGTCTATACCAAACTGCTGCAAAAGCAACTGGGGAACCCTGATTTAAATCAGGCTAAAAAGGATACGATGCTGAAAAACCTGAGGTTTATTGAAAGTGAAACCAAACGTTGCGGCGACATTGTGAAAGGGTTGCTCGATTTTTCCAGAAAAGATCAAAACGATTTCGAACCCAAACATTTGCACGAAATTCTTCAGGAAACATACGATTTGATGACACACCCGATAAAAATGGCTAACATCAGGTTTCTCAACGACTTTTCTGCAAAATCGGATTTAATTTACTGTAATCCGAATCAAATTAAGCAGGCTTGTATCGCTTTATTGGTCAATGCTTCGGAATCTGTGCTCGAAAATGGAGAAATTATTGTATCCACTAAAAATCACGATGATGACAGCGTAAGCTTTGAAATTGCTGACAACGGGCTGGGAATTGCAGAAGAGGATATTCCGCATATTTTCGAACCTTTCTTCTCGACCAAGCAGGATGCCAGCGGAATTGGCCTGGGATTAGCCATTGTTCACGGAATTATACAAAACCATAAAGGCAAAATTCAGGTAAAATCTGAATTGGGTGCCGGAACTTCACTTATTGTTACTATACCTCTGATAAAAAATTAGGAGATCAACCAATGGCAAAAAAAATATCCATATTAATCGTTGACGATGAAGATTCAGTGCGTGATTCGTTGCACAGTTGGTTCATAGAAGATGGGTTTCGCGTGGAATGTGCTGAAAATGCGAAGAAGGCGCTCACAATGTTAGAGTCAGACGCGTTCGATATTATTCTTGCGGATATAAAGATGCCGGGAATGGACGGGCTGGAGATGCTCCGGAGAATAAAAGCCCTGAAAAAAGATTCGATTGTCATTGTGATGACTGCCTTTGCAACAGTCGATACAGCAGTTAAAGCCTTGAAAGACGGTGCTTACGATTATGTAACCAAGCCGTTTGACCCCGACGATTTAACTCATTTAATCCGGAATGCAACCCGCCAGATTTCGTTGGTCGATGAAAATGAAAACCTGAAGAAGAAAGTCATTTCGCTGGAGAATGTGGAAGATTTAATTGGAACCAGCGAAGCCATGAAAAATGTGCTGCGGGAAGTTGAAAGTGTGGCGCAAACCAATTCGTCGGTAATAATTACCGGAGAAAGCGGAACTGGTAAAGAACTAGTGGCGCGGGCCATACATTCTAATTCGCCACGCAAATTTTTCCCTTTTGTGAGCGTTCATTGCGGGGCGCTGACTGAAAGTTTACTGGAAAGTGAATTGTTCGGGCACGAAAAAGGGGCTTTTACCGGTGCTATGTACAACCGCAAAGGGCGGTTTGAAATGGCAGATAGCGGATCGATTTTTCTGGATGAAATAGCTACCATTTCGACCAAAATGCAGGTTGAGTTGTTGCGCGTTCTCGAATCGAAAACATTTACGCGTGTAGGTGGAAACAAGGAAATTAGTTCCGATTTCAGGGTGATTTGCGCCACTAACCGCGATTTAAAAGGGCTGGTTGAAAAGGGGCTTTTTCGGGAAGACTTGTTTTACCGCTTAAATGTGGTAAACATACAGCTTCCGCCTTTACGCGAGCGAAAAGAAGACATTCCGTTGCTGGTCGATTATTTCATTAAAAAATATTGTCTGTCAATGAATAAGCCGGCCGCTACAATTGAACTGGCTGCTTTAAAACGCATTCAGGAATTTAACTTCCCCGGAAATATTCGCGAACTGGAAAATATGATAGAGCGGGCAATTGTGGTTGGCAACGGTAAAAAAATAACTTTAAAAGATCTTCCTCTCGAAAAAAATACGGTTACCACCAACGCTGAAAGTCTGGATGATTTTGAAAAAGCATTTATACTTCAGATTCTAAACAAATACGACTGGAATATTTCGCGTACTGCAAGAGCTTTAAAAGTAGACAGAGTAACACTATACAATAAAATTAAGAAATACGATTTGAAGCTCGCAGAACATTAAGTCACAAGAATGAGTCTGCCACACATTACCTTAATTTCGTTTGGCTATTTCGAGAAAGAACTTCTTGATAAGACTGCCGAGGCTGTGAGAGGAGAATTTCATTGCCGGGTGCAGGTCAGGGATGGCCACATCGACCTGGGCGAATATTATGATTCAGCACGCCGGCAGTATAACGGTACTGATTTGTTAAAGCTGGTCGACGCTAACCATTCGCCTGATTCGTTAAAAACTATTGGAATTTTTAATGTCGATTTGTTTATTCCCATTCTGACATTTATTTTCGGACAGGCATTTTTGGGTGGCTCAACGGGTATTGCCTCACTTTATCGTCTGAACAACGAACGCTATGGCATGTCGCCCAACGATAAACTGATGCTTGATCGATTAAAAAAAGAAGTCATTCACGAACTGGGCCATACTTTTGGCTTGATCCATTGTCAAAATCTAACTTGTGTCATGCGCTCCAGTACCTATGTTGGAGATATTGACCAAAAGGAGCAGCATCTTTGCGCCAAGTGCAGGTCAGAGCTAAAAGTTCAGGAGTAAAATTTGTCGATTTGCAAAGCTGAATTATGGTACAACCCTGCGTATTTCCCATAAACATGTTATTTTTATAAGGATTTTGGATCCAATCAATGTTTAAATTAGCGACTTAAGCTTGTCTGGTTCAATTGTTTATCCTGAATACTAATCTAAATCCATCAAAGATGAAACCTATTCTATCTTATTCTGCAGCACTTGCAGCTACTATACTTACAGGCGCTACTGCCGCAGCCCAAAAACAGCCGCAACTACCCAATGTTGTGCTCATTTACCTCGACGACATGGGGTATGGAGATATCGCACTTACCGGAGCCAGTGGTTATGCCACTCCAAATATAGACCGAATGGCGAAGGAAGGAGTGTTTTTCTCGCATTATTATTCGCCTCAGGCGGTTTGCAGCGCTTCACGGGCAGGTTTGCTAACCGGCTGTTATCCCAATCGCGTTGGTTTTGCCGGAGCAATTGATCATACTTCGAAAATGGGAATTAGCAGCGAAGAAGAAACCATCGCTCAAGTTCTGAAGAAGAAAGGCTACGCTACCGCAGCTTTCGGGAAATGGCATTTGGGCCTGCAAAAACAGTTCCTGCCAACCCATCACGGATTCGATGAATTTTTTGGAATCCCGTATTCGCATGACATGTGGCCCAATCATCCGACTGCGAAAAACTACTATCCTCCGCTGCCTTTAATTGAAGGTGACAGCATCGTAATGAGAGGTCCGGACATTACACAGTTTACGACCGAATTTACAGAGCGAGCCGTTGGTTTTATCCGGAAAAATCAATCGAAACCATTCTTCGTTTACCTGGCTCATCCGCTGCCACATGTGCCGTTGGCTGTTTCAGATAAATTCAAAGGCAAATCGCAGCAGGGACTTTATGGTGATGTGCTGGAGGAAATTGACTGGAGTATCGGTCAAATTTTGCAGACTCTGAAAGAATTAAAACTCGACGAAAATACACTGGTCATTTTCACTTCAGATAATGGCCCCTGGATCAATTACGGGAATCATGCCGGCAGTACCGGTGGATTGCGCGAAGGGAAAGGAACTTCTTTCGAAGGCGGGCAGCGTGTACCGTGTCTCATGCGCTGGAAAGGCACTATTCCGGAGGGAATTGTTTGCAACAAAATGATTTCAGGAATCGATATTTTGCCAACACTTGCCGCCATTTCAGGAGCGCCACTTCCGGAGAAACGAATTGACGGAGTGAATATTTTGCCCTTGATGAAAGGTGATCCAAATGCCAATCCTCGCCAGTCGTTCTATTATTATTACAGGCGCAACAATCTGGAAGCTGTGAGCAACGGGCTGTGGAAACTGGTTTTGGCACATCCGGGCCGCACTTACGAAGGCTTTGCGCCCGGCAAAGACGGAATGCCTGGGCCAACCACCGAAGAACATCAGTTTGGGCAGGCGCTTTACGATCTGCGCCGCGATCCGGGTGAACGGTACGACGTACAATCATTTTATCCTGAAATTGTTTTCGAACTCGAAAAAATGGCTGGCGAAGCGCGTGAAGATCTTGGCGACGACCTTACCGGTAATCCGGGCAAAAACAGGCGGCAACCCGGACGGGTTCAATAATTCAGGAAACTAAAGATAAAAATGAAATCTGTCGCCAATATTTTTATCGGAATTTTGGTCATGTTGATCTTCGGTTCGTGCCAAAAATCGGTGTATTATTTTCAGGCACAACCCATTGATTTAAAAGTGATCAACGACAGTGGGATTATCTGCGTCAAAGGTTCAGCTGTTATTCATGCCGGGATTTATGCCGTCGATGGTATTGATGAATCGTTGAACTTTCACAATCGAAAAATTAGGGTATATTACTGAAAAATGGTTGTTAAAAAGCCCTGAACCCACTGTGTTATTTGGGATTGTAGAAAGTTTGATGAACTTGGTTTCATCAAACTTTTTATGTTTATGAAAAAATCAAAAAAACGTTGCTTGGCACGTGGTTATACAGATTTAATTCGATGGGGAAATCGGGATGGAAAACAAAGGTTTAAATGTAAAAGATGCGGAACCTTTCAGACCGGCAACCGGCCCGAACAGCGTATTCAGAATAGGTTTGTGTGGTTTCGAAAATGGATAATTGAACGTCAAACTTATCAAATTTTGAGCAGGGAAAGTGGGCTGGCCGCTCTTCAACTGACCTTTTACCATCTTCTGGAGCAAGCTCCTGTGTTGAAAATAATAAGCCGAGATCGTGTCCATTTACGAATCGATGCCACCTACTTTGCCCAGTTTTGTTTGGTTTGTTACCAAGACGATTTAGATGGATACACCCAGTTGCTTCGTTTTACTGATGGAGAGCACTATGAGGAGATCAGGGAAGATCTTGCCAACCTGCTGAAGCTTGGGATACAGGTTGAGAGTATCACCACTGATGGGCATAAAAGCATTTTAAAAGCGATAAAGAAATCAGTTCCTGATGCCCTTGTGCAACGCTGCGTGGTTCATATCCAACGTATGTGCCTGCTGTGGCTAACCCAATACCCCAAACATCAGGCCGGTCAGGAATTAAGAAAACTGGTGTTACTGATCCTTCAAATTAAAAATGAGAACGATCGGATTTACTGGACAAGAGATTTTTTTAGATGGCATGAGTCCTACAAAATTTAAATGCAATGAATTGATTATTGCCGGTTAAAACCTGTTCATCCGTATTTTTTCAAACTTTAAATCTTCAAATTTTCGCCCTTCGTGTTTGTTTGCTGTGTAGCCAATCGCAACAATACTCAAAACTCTGAAACTTTCAGGAATATTTAGCAGCTCACAAACATAGGTTTCGCTGTCTTTTTCTTCGGAATAATCACGTCCGCGAATTTGAATCCAGCAACTACCCAGCCCTAGCGAGTGTGCTGTTAGATGTGCCGTAAATGCTGCAATGGCTGAATCCTCAATCCAGGCAACGGTTTCGCTTTCGTTGGCCAGAATAACTATGGCCAGTTTGGCTGTTTGCAGCGGGCCTGCACCGTGTGGTTTGCATTGCGCCAGTTTCTGAATAAGTTCCGGTTCGTCAATGAATATAAATTCGCCTGCCTGAGAATTTTTTGAAGTGGGTGCGCGAAGGATCGCTTCCTTCAGAATTTCAATTTTTTCAAGCTCAACAACTTGGTCTGTAAATTTTCGGATGCTGCGGCGGGTGCGTAAAAAGTCAATCATTTTGTGTGCGTTTTATTTTGGCACAAAGCAAAAAAAATGTTGATTGCAACACAACTATTTACGAACTTCATGCATCTTTGAATAAAAAGATTTAACATGTTCAAGCAATTTATACTTGTAGCTTCAGCGTTAATGCTGCTTTTTTCCTGCGCTTACGATACTATTGATAAAAATAGTAGTTCCGGAATTGTCATTAAAACCGGAACCGTTTGTGGCTGGTGTTCACGCAACGACACACTTACAATTCATGGAAATTCTGTCCGCTATGTCAATTACATCAATTGCAGTACTGTGAATCCTGAGATTCAGAAATCCGGACAAATCACTACTGATGATCTGGAAAATCTATTATCAAAATTGGATTTTGAGAAATTGAAAGATGTCGAATTGAATACCTGCAATGTATGTGCTGATGGTTGTGACAGTTGGTTATTTGTGGATAATGGCACGGAATCGCATTATATTCGTTTTGGTGGATCGGAAGCAGAACTTCAGCCTGTACAAGCTTTTTTTTACCAGCTGAACCTGATAAAAGCACAGTATTCCGGCGAAAACCAGTAATCTTTACGAAAACTTTAGCGCCTCTTTTAACCGGGTCAGGACAAATTCTTTTCTTCGCCTTGAAATTGCCACCGAATCGCCGTTGGATAAAAATAATATTCAGCCGTCGTTTTTTGAAAAAGACGTTACGTGGTTGAGGTTAACCAGATGGGCTTTGTGTACCCGGATGAAACGATAATCGCTCAGAAGTTCTTCAAAGTCGATGAGCGTTTTGGCAACCAGCATAGGTTTTCGGTCGGAAAAATACAAGTGCGTGTAATTGCTTTCGCCCTGACAGCGGATGATTTTATCGACTTCAATAAACTCGATTCGATCTCCGGTTGGCAAACCAATTTTAGGATTGACCGGATGCCGCGTGTTTTCGAAAAGTTGCCTGATCCGTTCGTTTTCACTCTTCTTTTGGATGCGCTGGCTGACTTTTTCAACAGCGGCAATCAGTTCGTTCAGGTTAATTGGTTTTCGGATATAATCGCTCGCTGAAAACCGGATGGCTTTCAGCATATAATTGTCGTAAGCAGTCACAAAAATCACCTCGAACGGAAAATCTTTAAAATGTTCGAGTAACTGAAACCCATTTCCGCCCGGCATTTCAATATCCAGAAAAACAAGTTGCGGATGAAATTGGTGAATGGAAGTAACAGCTTGATCGACAGAAGCTGCTTCGGCCATAAGTTGAATGTTCGGGCAATGGCTTCGCAGCAATCCGGAAAGATTCTCCCTTCCATTTTTTTCGTCGTCAACAATGAGCGCAGAAATCAACATAGCTATGATTTAAATATCCTTTTGTCGAAGGCAAATGGCGTGGTTCCGATGACTTTGCACAAATGTATATCCGGATGAAGCGGATTTAAGATGATGTTGTATTCAGCAGGTATAATTGCTGAAGGAACTTTAAGCGCAAGCTTTTCTTTACCGCGCAAAAATGCAGTGCCGTAAAGAACTGTTTCGTTGGAAAAAGGAAAACTATCCCATCCTTCCACCAAAATTTTTTGTGGAACTGTTTCAATTACTGCGTGGTTGGGTATCTCAATTTTTACCAGCAAAAGATTCTCCGGAAGATTTTCAAAACTTGCCAGGTGAACCATCTTTTCCCAGGCTGCCAGTGAGGCATGTTCCGATGTGTAAATGACCAAATTTCCTTTTTTATGCCACCTTCCCGGGCCATAAAGTCCACCCATTCCATCTAATCCGGAATGCTCTTTTTGGGTAATTCGGTAAACAATCATCAGGCTGAAAATCCGTATTCAATAGCATTCAATTCGTCCAGAACAAGCTGAATGCCCGAAAAAGTATCGAGGTATGAAGACGGTTTTACCCCGCCCATTACAGCGTTTGTTGTATTTAGCCAGCGGTGGAATTTATCATGACTTCCGAATAGTTCTATTCCCTGGTTGAAGAGTTTGGCAATGTACAAAGCCCGTTCAGAAGGGCCGGGTGCAATGAGTTGTGTGGGTTCTTTATCCTGAATCGATCGTGTTGAAATTCGCAGATATGAACTCAGCTCCTTTAGTGTTAATCCTGATTCGCGGGCAATGGACATAAGCGTGGATTTTTGGATACCTTGTCTTGCTCCAATCAAAAAATCTTTTTCTGAAATTTCCAGTGCTTTCATAATTGAAGTGAATTTATTCGCTCAAATATACGAATTATTTCCGTTTTTATGAATTTTGATTTTTGGTTTCCATTGGTCTTGTAATGTCAAAGCGTATCACTTCAATTTAGTGTAATGTTATGCATTACTTGTCTGGAGGTCATTCCAAGCATGTTTCGGAATCTCTTATTTAAAACAGATGCTGAAATACCTGCCAACCGACAGGCTGGAATTCAGCATGACTGAGTTTATTTGGGCTTAAACAAAGCTCGCTATTGTTCCTCCGGAATTACAATTTCAACCCGCGTACCTTCTTCGCCCTGTTTGGTCAGGTCGATTAGTTTAAACGAATAATTGCCGCCATACTTTTCGTTCATCAGCCTGATTCGATCTTCGTTCATCCGTAGACCAACTCCGTTCGAATTCGTCTTTAATTTCTTTGCCGCTTCAATGCCAATGCCATTGTCTTGAATCACAATTTGTACAGCATTATCCAGTTTTGAAATTTGGAGCAGTAGTTTTTTATCGTCAGTTTTGTTTTGAAGTCCATGCAACAAAGCATTTTCGGCAAGCGGTTGCAAGATCATGGATGGCAGCATGAACATGCTTTGCTCGATTTGCGGATCAATTTCGATGTGATATTCAAAATTGAAACGCAGTTGCTCCTGTGTTTGTAGGCTTCCCATTTTTAGTACACTTTAAAAGTAGACAATTCTTTTCTAGTTGAACAATCCCTTTGAAGGGCTCCGTTTCGCTTCGGCTACGCCTTCGCTTCACTACACTACACCCTTCAAAGGGATTGGAGCCTTCGTTCATAAGTTCCCGGTACTTTCGGGGAGATATACCGCCCAGAGCATCATGAGGCCTGTGGTTGTTGTAATCATCCACAAATTCTTGGGAAACCTCCCTTACTTCATCAATGTTGTCGAACAAATAAGCATCCAACACTGACTCGCGGTAGGTTTTATTGAATCGCTCGATGTACGCATTTTGAGTGGGCTTTCCAGGCTGTATGTACTGAAACCTTATCTCGTTCATTTCGCTCCATTTTTGTGCTATTTTGGCCACAAACTCAGGGCCATTGTCCATGCGGATGTTTTCGGGTTTTCCGCACCTGTTAACCAAGTGCTTCAGCACCCAAATAACCCGGCTGCTCTTTAATGAATAGTCTGTTTCAATGAACAAAACTTCGCGGTTATAATCGTCTATCACATTGAACGACCTAAATTTTACCCCATTACTCAAAGCATCGCTTACAAAATCAATACTCCATGTATGGGTGAACTTTCCCGGAACCTGAAGCGGTTCTTTTACCCTTGCAGGCAACCGTTTCTTTACTTTGCGACGCAAGGGCATGCCCATTTGCTTATAAATGCGGTGAAGCTTTTTATGGTTCACATTATTGCCCGCATTGCGCAAACGGTGATAACACTTCCAGAATCCTTCCCTGGGGTGTGCTTTGGCCAATTGTTCAAGTTGTTCCATAAGATAGTGGTCGGTTTTAACCGATACATAGTTCAAACTGCTCCTGCTAAGCTGCAACAAACGACACGCCTTGCTCATGTCTTTGGGTCGATCCTGGCGAACAGCTCCAATAACTATTCGCTTTTCGCAAGGCTTTAAGGCTTTTTTTCGATAATGTATTTGGCAACATCAAGTTCCATGGCAAGGTTAGCGTACATGCGCTTTAAACGGGAATTTTCTTCTTCCAATTCTTTGATTCGCTTCATCTCGCTGGCATCCATACCGCCATAGCGCTGCCGCCATTTGTAGAGGCTGGCTCGGCTAACTCCATGCTCCCGTGTTAGCTCTTCAACACTTTTACCGTTATCAAACTCTTTTAAAATACCCGAAATCTGGATCGGGCTAAATGTGCTTTTTTTCATCTTGTTACGTTTTTCAAAAGTTATACATTTTTGTCTACTTTTAAAACGTACTGTTTTTGGGGGAGCTTACAACAACACACCGGGCTCTTTAAAACCCCGAAATTCTTTCAAACCGGAAAACAGTCAGTCTTAAAAATTTGTCTAAAAACGAAACTGTTTCAAGGAGCGATAAACTGACCGCTAACGTAGGAAGCTACACGCAGATGCGGATTGCGGGCGATTTCCTGTCCGGTAGGACAAGGAAATCGAGCGGAGAGCCGCCGACCGAAAACCACCAGACGCCGCATTTGACGGGTAGCTGATGTTATAAGCCGTACTTGATTTTCCAAGTTTACAATAATTATTTCAATAAACTTATGTTTCTGTCGATAAAAAATGCTGTCAATTAGCGAATTCCAATTCACATTTAAAATCTCTTTCAGTTGATCAACCAATTTCCTGTCAATGAAATTTAAATTTAAAACTTTCTCAACCAAATTCTCTAACAACGTCTCAACGAAGTTTAAAACCTTTGTCGGTGAATGTTTTTCGAAAAGCAGAGTCAACCCGAAAAAGTACGTTTTAGTCACGATTCTCGATAAAAATGGGAATTTGTCAAACCATAAAAACTAGAAAAAATCATTTAAAAATTTCTCCAAGAATTCGGGTCACTTAAAATACGAAACTCAAAAAGTATTTTCAACTTGTCAACGAATGCGCAACCCAAAGAGCGTTTTCCTTACTTTTCAGGAGGCACTTCTCCGTTGCTGTCTATGATGCCTTTTCAGGTACAACTTTTCGGCGCGTTTCAAACTGCACTTTTCCATCGCTGGTTTTGATGCCTTTTCAAGTACCGGAAACCAATAAATTGTTTAAACCCAAATGTCCTTCGAACTGCGCAAACATGCCCATATAACGTAAAAAGCTACACGCAGGGGCGGATTGCGGGCGATTTCCTGTCAAGCCGAAAAGCAGCTTGGGCGGAAAGATGCCCACCGAAAACCACCGCTGCCGCACTTGACGGGTAGCTGATGTTACCAACAGCCCTTGATTTTTACAAAAGAGTCAAGCGAATCTTTCTGCCCAAACCTGTCTCAAATATTTTATACAAAGTCGAAACTTGAATGTCGGCTTTCCCATTTTCCAGTCTGGATATATAGCTTTTCTTTGTACCGATTTTGTCGGCCAACTGCTCTTGAGTAATATGTGCTTCTTTTCTAGCCTCTTTCAACATTTCGGAAATGACAAAGTAATTTGCCTTAACTTCATATTCGTCTCTTGTCTTGGAACCTATTTTGCCATATTTGATGTCCAACAATTCATCAAATGTTTTCGCATTTCTAATTTCTTCTTCTTTCATTTTCTTGAGTTTTTTTTAATTCAAAATACTCACGTTTCAACCTGAGTGCCTTCTCTATTTCTTTCAAAGGAGTTTTCTGTGTCTTTTTTTGAAATCCGTTGAATAAAACAACAATATTCCCTTCATCAAAACAGCAGAAAATTCGATAAATATTAGAACCATACTCAACTCTGATTTCATATAGTCCATCTGTCATTGGGCTGAGAAATTTCTTTGAAACTCTCTCAGCCTGTCTGATTATTCGGAGTACAAATTCTATTTTCTCCTGAACTTTTGTCGATTGTTCAAGATAAAAGTCGGCAAAGTTGCTGCCATGAAATATGATCTTTCTTTCTACAAATTCCATATCGCAAAGTTAACTATTAAGTTAACATTTCCAAGATTTATTTTCACTCCATGAACGTTGAGCAAAGCTTTTTGGGTTGTTTATAACGTAGGAAGCTACACGCAGGGGCGGATTGCGAGCGATTTCCTGTCAAGCCGAAAAGCAGCTTGGGCGGAAAGATGCCCACCGAAAGCCACCGCTGCCGCACTTGACGGGTAGCTGATGTTATGTGCCGTATTTATTTTTCATTTAGTTCTATTTGCTTAAGAAAATATCTTGCTAAATTAAAAGGAAATTCTCTGATACTGACTGTCATACCATTTATTTTATTTGGATAGTCGGCAGGAAACTCAGCAATTGCTAGTTGCGAACCTTCTTTTTTAGATTTCTCATACTCAAGTATTTCGTTACATGATTTTAAATCATTCTCGATGTCATAAAAGCTAAGAGCAATATCATTAATTCTTTCAATTGATTTTATAGCAAGAGGAAATGCCTTTAATAAATCAATTTCAGTTTTTATCTTTTGTAGGTCTTCTTCAACTTTCTTTTTCCACTTAAAACTACTGTCCAAAAGGTCTTTACAACTCAACGTTAGTGAGTGAACTATTGTATTATCATTGTCAAGTCTTGAGGCAATCTTTATCTTAGGAATTTCATAATGTTCAATGTAATTTCTTAATTCACATGTAAATCTATAAGCATAGACATTGTCGTACATATTATGTGTTGATTCTTTAAAAGTCCTAGATTGGTCTGAATTTTTGCCAAAATCTTTATTAACTCTTTTTTCCCAGTAATCAATAAATGATGAAAAGTTGGATAAAAACTCACGTAATAATCGATAATGAGTATCACGCGAATTATTGGCTATTGATGTTTTTATTTCATCAAAAATCTTAACAACATACATTATTTGAAGAGTCCTTTCGTGAAGAGACAGTACGCGATTAATTTGATGATTTATCAATTCAAATTCCTCGTCTGTCAATATTTTAGTGACTTCTAATGATTTGTCTTTTATACTAACTAATCGTTTCATGATGCGGGTTATATGGCACATAACGTAGGAAGCTACACGCAGGGGCGGATTGCGGGCGATTTCCTGTCCGGCAGGACAAGGAAATCGAGCGGAGAGATACACACCGAAAACCACTGCAGCCGCACTTGACGGGTAGCTGATGTTAGTGGCTGGCGTTAATTTCTCTGGAAGAAAAACTAACAGGATTAAGCAATACTCTTACTTTTCCGGGATGTTGTATTATTTCGAATTTGTTTCTTGGCACCGAGCAATTTCTGAGCTTTTATAAATTCGCTGATAGCTTTTTCTTCTTCCTTTGTCATAGGATTTTCGCCACCAATAAAATCCACATCAAGTTCTTTTGATTTATGTTTCATTTGGAAAAATATTTATTGATGAGTTTTAATGCTGCATTAGTATAAATTATCATAATTCGTCCGCCGATATGAACGGCCTCTAAAGTGTCAATATAGTGTTGAACTAATTGTGTTTTAGAGAAAAAGGAAACATTCCCTTCATGTCCTCGTTGAAAAGCAAGTTTACAAGCGAAAGCAACTAAATTACCAGGAACACCAGCATACACTTTTGTTTTTCCCTTGTTAAAAGGCGCACTTTCAAGCAGGTGTATATAAACATGATCGGACTTTACTTCTAGACTTATTAGTCCCTGAATAACTGATTGATTATTCACAATAGTCAGCTTGTAAACATCTCTTTCGGGTTGTTTCAATTCTAATCTCCAGTCAAATTGCCAGCCGTTTTTCTTGGTTAAAGTCTTGAGGTCTGAAATTGAAATAATGGAGATGTCAGTTGCAAAACTGTCACCTGTAACAATATTTTCGATAGAGTTGGTCAGTTTGTCAACCTCAAAATCAAGACCTGTTTTCTGCAACTTTTTCATTGAGTAAAGATACAAAATAAGCACTTATGAAATTATTTTCTGCATGTAAGTTTCAGGGCAAACTCACACTTTATCAGGTAAAAATAGTTAATCTTTTTTCTTTGTATTTATTTATAAATCAGTGATTTGGTTGTTGTTTTTTACAATTAAAATTCGTATATTGCATTGATAATCAAAGCAATACGAATTTTGAAAACAACAAATGAATTAAGGTCTATTTTCAGTCAAATAGACGACCCCAGAAGCGATATAAACAAGCTTCATAAATTAGAAGACATCCTTCTTATCGGAATTATTTCAGTGATTTGTGCGGCAGATACGTGGAAAAACATGGAGACTTATGCAAAAGCAAAAGAACAATTTCTGCATTCATTCCTTGATTTACCAAACGGAATTCCTTCTGACGACACCTTCAACCGTGTTTTCTCATCTATTGATAGTGAGCAGTTTGAAGCTTGTTTTGTGGATTGGGTAAGTCGCCTGGTGAACTTGACCGATGGCGAAATTATCCCTATCGATGGAAAAACCATTAGGGGAGCAAAAGCCAATGGGAAAAAGTCACCCTTTCATATGGTGAGTGCATGGGCAACAAACAATAATTTGGTTTTGGGACAAGTGAAAATTTCTGAAAAGTCGAATGAAATTACTGCCATCCCCAAATTACTGGAGCTGATTACCGTAAAAGGATGTACCGTAACAATTGATGCCATGGGGTGCCAACAAGAAATAGCACGTAAGATAATTGAACAGGAAGCTGATTACATTTTAGCTGTTAAGGAGAACCAGAAACAATTGTACCAGGATATTGCAGATGAATTTAGGTTCGGGAAAAATATTCTGGCAGATTTGACGGAAGAACTTGACCATGGGCGCATAGAAACCAGAAGATGCAGTGTTATAACAGATTTTAGGTTCATTGAAAACAAGCAAGAGTGGGCAGGGTTAAAAAGTATCGTTAAAATTGAAAGCATAAGGGAATTTAAAAACTCAGACAAACCAAATGAAACGGCAACAAGATATTACATATCCAGCTTATTGACTGAAGCAAATCAATTACAAAGGGCAATCCGCTTGCACTGGGGAATTGAAAACAAACTTCATTGGGTTTTGGATGTCGCTTTCGCTGAGGATGCTTCCAGAAAGAGGGCAGGAAATGCTGCCCAAAATTTTTCGATACTCAGTAAAATTGCTTTGAACCTACTCAAAAAAGAAACATCCGAAAAACAAGGAATTAAAGGGAAAAGGTTAAAAGCCGCATACGACCATAATTACCTACTCAAAGTTCTCGGTAAAAAAGTGTGAGTTTCCCCTGATGTAAGTTTCAAGTTGATTCTGCCAAGTCACGCTTGCCACTAACGTAGGAAGCTACACGCAGAGGCGGATTGCGGGCGATTTCCTGTCCGACAGGACAAGGAAATCGAGCGGAGAGCCGCCGACCGAACACCACCAAACGCCGCATTTGACGGGTAGCTGATGTTATGGGCTGGTTTTCAATCAATATAGGTTTCTTTCAATACTGATTTTAGCTCATTTATCTCGGACTTTGTCAATCTGTTGTTGTTGTTGTTGTGTTGTAGGCTTCCCATTTTTAGTACACTTTAAAAGTAGACAATTCTTTTCTAGTTGAACAATCCCTTTGAAGGGCTCCGTTTCGCTTCGGCTACGCCTTCGCTTCACTACACTACACCCTTCAAAGGGATTGGAGCCTTCGTTCATAAGTTCCCGGTACTTTCGGGGAGATATACCGCCCAGAGCATCATGAGGCCTGTGGTTGTTGTAATCATCCACAAATTCTTGGGAAACCTCCCTTACTTCATCAATGTTGTCGAACAAATAAGCATCCAACACTGACTCGCGGTAGGTTTTATTGAATCGCTCGATGTACGCATTTTGAGTGGGCTTTCCAGGCTGTATGTACTGAAACCTTATCTCGTTCATTTCGCTCCATTTTTGTGCTATTTTGGCCACAAACTCAGGGCCATTGTCCATGCGGATGTTTTCGGGTTTTCCGCACCTGTTAACCAAGTGCTTCAGCACCCAAATAACCCGGCTGCTCTTTAATGAATAGTCTGTTTCAATGAACAAAACTTCGCGGTTATAATCGTCTATCACATTGAACGACCTAAATTTTACCCCATTACTCAAAGCATCGCTTACAAAATCAATACTCCATGTATGGGTGAACTTTCCCGGAACCTGAAGCGGTTCTTTTACCCTTGCAGGCAACCGTTTCTTTACTTTGCGACGCAAGGGCATGCCCATTTGCTTATAAATGCGGTGAAGCTTTTTATGGTTCACATTATTGCCCGCATTGCGCAAACGGTGATAACACTTCCAGAATCCTTCCCTGGGGTGTGCTTTGGCCAATTGTTCAAGTTGTTCCATAAGATAGTGGTCGGTTTTAACCGATACATAGTTCAAACTGCTCCTGCTAAGCTGCAACAAACGACACGCCTTGCTCATGTCTTTGGGTCGATCCTGGCGAACAGCTCCAATAACTATTCGCTTTTCGCAAGGCTTTAAGGCTTTTTTTCGATAATGTATTTGGCAACATCAAGTTCCATGGCAAGGTTAGCGTACATGCGCTTTAAACGGGAATTTTCTTCTTCCAATTCTTTGATTCGCTTCATCTCGCTGGCATCCATACCGCCATAGCGCTGCCGCCATTTGTAGAGGCTGGCTCGGCTAACTCCATGCTCCCGTGTTAGCTCTTCAACACTTTTACCGTTATCAAACTCTTTTAAAATACCCGAAATCTGGATCGGGCTAAATGTGCTTTTTTTCATCTTGTTACGTTTTTCAAAAGTTATACATTTTTGTCTACTTTTAAAACGTACTGTTTTTGGGGGAGCTTACACAACAACAACACACACCGCACTTGACGGGTAGCTGAAGTTATGTGCCGTATTCTGTTAAAAAGGTAAATCATCATCAATTGATTCTATAACTTTCTCTGTTTTCAACTCATTATTTACAATGAAACTCGCTTTTTCAAATAGTTCATCAAACGTAATAATCTCAATATTTCGCGAATTTCTTCTAAAAAGCTCAAACGTTTTTGCCTTGATTACTGACTCTCTGTCTGTGCCTTTAAATTGTGATGTATTGCCAATTACTAGAATTGTTTTTGGATCGATCGTTTTTTCATAAATCAATTCACCGCTCGAATCAAATTGTTCTGTTTGTGACTTAATTTCCCATTCTGCTTTTTGAGTTAAAATTTGAGAAATAGAATTTGTTATATCTTTTGAAAGTCTCCATGTTTTTGATCGATTCCCTGCTGTTTCAAATAATGGAGTATCTGGTCTTTTTAATTCAACTAAAACTGTAAATCGCGTGTCACCTAATAAGAAATCGCTTATCACTGTGTTTTTTGCATCTAAGTCAACATTTGAGACGCTAGCTTCTTTTTGAATTATATTCAAATATCTATAATCTAATCCATATCCAAAAATCCATGGATTATCATTAAAAAATGACTGCCAATTTTTTTCATTCCAATCTTGTGTTTCTTTGTACAATTCACTTTTAAATGTTTCTAGTCCTTCTTTTCTACCCGATAGTATGTCTAAGTCTTTCTTTGTAAGAACTTGATTTCTCAGCGATTTTAGTAACGTTTCTCTCGCGTCACCTTTAAATCTAGAAATTGCACTAATTAATTGACCATCATTTCGACTTACTAAAACTCCTTCATTTTCAGAGGAAGGAAGCCAAAGTGAAATCTTTTTGTCAAGATTCTCTTTGTCATCAACTGTAAATCTAGTATCATCATCTAAATTTATGAATTTCAAGTCACTCAGAAACTTAAGTAATGCAATAAACTCTCCTCTGTAGAAAGTAAAATTTGTTTCAATTATAGGTTTAAAACCACTTTTAGGATTGTCTCTAAATTTCTGCAATGTAAAACTCATTGACTTTTCTTCTTCATCGCTGACTACTATCACATTAACTTGGTCTCGGCCAGATTGAGAGCATCTTAATACAATTTCTCCTTTCACTTTTACATACTCATTGTCTTCGGACTTTTCGAAAACCTTCCTTATGTACCGCTGTTTTTTAGGAATACTACCACCAAATGTTTTGTACGGAAACACTTTGCCGACATAGATTTTGTCGAGCTTTCTCAATTTAAAATAGTCATAGTCACTTAAATTCTCATTTTCAGAAAGGCTCATATGTCTAGGTTTTAATATGGCACATAACGTAGGAAGCTACACGCAGGGGCGGATTGCGGGCGATTTCCTGTCAAGCCGAAAAGCAGCCCGAGCGGAAAGATGCCCACCGAACACCACCGTTGCCGCACTTGACGGGTAGCTGATGTTATGCGGTCGTACTTTATTTTCTGTTTCATATTAGCCTAAATTTAGTAATGATTTTTGGTAGCTCATTTGATTTGGGGCTTGGTGCATTTTTATGTACCAACTTTCCGGCTTGGTCATATATGATGTATCTGGGAATTGATTTGACATTTAATTCTTTAAAAAAGAGTGACGAGTTGGGGTTTATAACCAGATAACTTTCCGGATAATAATCCATCTTTTCTTCTTTAATCGCCTTTTTCCATTGGTCGAAATCTTTATCAATTGACAAATAAATAAATGCCACATTTTTATCCTTAAACTCAGCTTGCAGCTTATGGGAATATGGGAACAACTCCCGGCAAGGGGAACACCAACTTGCCCAAAAATCGACATAAATAACCTTACCTTTGTGCTTCTTCACGACATCTTCCAAGGTGAACTTTTGCTTGTTTAAAGACATCAGATACATCTGTTTTTCTTCATTGCGTTCACTTGAAAAGTTTAGAAAGTATTTCTTTCTGATTTGCGATATTCGGGCTGTGTCAGTGGTAGCTTTCTCCAGTTTATTGAAATAGGTCTTAAAATCATTCAACGAGAAGTGTTCTGCAATGAGCATCGTATTTTCGAACAGTAGATTATCCTTAAGATTACCTTTAAGAAATGGACACGCACAGATTGAATCAAAAACACTTTTGTAGTTATAGATCGACCCATTACCCGACCCAATCATTCGAACCTTCTTATTAAAATATTTTGAAGCCACATTATAAATCCATGAGTGATATAATGAAAATGCAATAGTAGAAATGGAGTCATTGTGATTCTTAATATACTGCTCTAATTGTTGATCCGAAAATCTGTCATCATTTAACATTAAAGACAAGGTATCGTATTGAATGTGATCCTTATAAAAAGCGTGAATGTTCGACGATATCTTCTTTTTTAAGAGTAAAGAATCAAGTAAGTGGTTTTCTAAACGTAAATCGATTAATGTTTTTTGATAATAATGAGCTTTAATATCGCGAATTTGTTTCCCAATTTCTCCGTTAGCTATTTTAATCGAAACCCAAGGATGGTTAAAAAGTATTAGGGAAGAAAAGTTATTGTTGTCCAATGATGATCCTCTGACAAAGAGCTGAAAATTTAGATCAAAATCCATTGTTTTCCTATTTATAATTTTTGCTGAAGGAACCTCTCCATTGTATGAAAACAAAAGCGTATCACCTTTATTTGCCAGATATTCATAGCTGCCAATAACATTGTATTTATGGTTGATCAATATTGTTTTACTCTGTGTTTTAATCCTTATGGTATCATTTGAAATCTTCTGAATCGGCTGGATTAACTCGCCCTTTACAGTACTTTGAAAAAAAATGTCTGGTCTGGACTTGCTATAATAGCCTCCAATATCAAGTTTCATTTCATCCTTTAAGCTGGGAGCATTACTTACTATTATTGTAATTTGGTTTGGACTATCCTTATCGATAACTTTAGTTGAACCACTGTTGCACGCGGTAATTAGAAAAATTAGAAATATGATATTTGAGTAAATGGTTTGTTTCATAAAAATAACGTTACACGATTATCAACTGTTGATACTAAGTTCTCGAATAGCCCGATACAAATCGTCTTTTTTATAAGTTTTTTTTTCTGTTTATTTCTTGCAGTCAGTCCTTGTCCGCTCCGCCGCCATAGTATGCCGCATAACGTAGGAAGCTACACGCAGGGGCGGACTGCGGGCGATTTCCTGTCAAGCCGAAAAACTGCCCGAGCGGAAAGATGCACACCGAAAACCACTGTTGCCGCACTTGACGGGTAGCTGATGTTATGGCGTCGTAATTCATTCAACACTAGACATCTATTGAAATTCGAACTTTTCCACCCAGTCCTTTTTCAACTATGTCAAAAAGTGTACTCAGCGTTATATTACTTCCATCATTCTCAACGCGAGAAATATAAGTTCTTTTCTTATCTATGATTTGCCCTAATTCTTCTTGAGTCATGTGTCGAGATTCTCTTGCCTTTTTTAACAAAAGTCCGATTTTAAAAGATTCAGCTTCTCTCTCAAGATTGTCGCGTCTTTCTGTACCTTTTTCGCCGTAAACCTGATCTTTGATTTGTGACCAAGTTGTAATGTCTTTGCTGTTATTTTCCGCTTTCATAATACTCTTTCATTAAATTTATTGCTTTCTCAATTTCGTTTTTTGGCGTTTTCTGTGTCTTTTTCTGAAATCCATTTAACAGGATTACTAATTTCCCTTTGTCGAAGAAGCAGAAAACACGCCAAATATCTGTCCCAAGTTGAATTCTAGCTTCGTAGAGTCCATTTGTCCCAGATATGAGTTTCAAATAGGTTGTTGGTATTCTCTCCAAAGTCTCTATGGCTTCGATGATTTTGAAGATCTTGTTCTGAACCTTAATTGGTTGCTTTGTCAAGAAATCTACAAAATAGTTTTTGTATGCAATTACTTCTCGAATTTTCTCCATGTGTCATTAAAATAAAACCAAAGGTAACTTTAAAGTTACAATTATCCAAATCGAAATTGATGTGTCTCGAGCACTTATTATGCGCCATAACGTAGGAAGCTACACGCAGAGGCGGATTGCGGGCGATTTCCAGTCCGACAGGACAAGGAAATCGTGCGGAGAACCGCCGACCGAATACCACCAAACGCCGCATTTGACGGGTAGCTGATGTTAGCGGTTCGGGTTTCGGTCACTTGAAACATTTGTATATTATTCATTTTGTAAAACACTAATTTACGCTGTCTATCTGTAAATTCCCAGTCAAATTGCAAAATTCTATTAACAAAAATTCTCCGCTGAAAATTCACCAAAGTCAAAGAACTTAGTCCGCAGATACGTTTCCGATTGCAGTCACAGTCAAGTCGAAAATGAACGTTTTAGTCGGAATCGTCTCTGAAAAAAGCGAAAACCTGTCAAACCGCACCGACCTAAAAACCAGTTTTAAAAATCTGTCGAACAAAACGTGGCTCTGTCGAACCCCGAAAATCTCTCAAGTCGCCCAAACTCAAAATATCTGTCAAACAACGAAATCGTCTCAACCTGCTAAACGATCAACCTTAAAAATCCATAAAAACCACAACTGTTTCAATGAGCGACTAACCTGACCGCTAACGTAGGAAGCTACACGCAGGGGCGGATTGCGGGCGATTTCCTGTCAAGCCGAAAAGCTGCCCGGGCGGAAAGATGCCCACCGAAAACCACAGCTACCGCACTTGACGGGTAGCTGTGGTTAACGCCGAGTTGTTCTTTTTCCTTAATTTTTCTTCAGTGAACTTCATTTTTCAGGGTTCTATTTTAATCGTCCAATTAATGCCTGTCAATCTAGCTTTTATCTTCCTTATTGTACTCAAAACCGCTTCATCATTGGGTAAAATGCCATAAACCAAATTTTTAAAATCGCCGTTGTACGCCACCCTTAATTCATTCCAAACCTGATCTAAATTTTTAAAAATCAATGCCTCATTGGGATGGAGAACCAACCACAGATTATTATTCTTAAAACTCGCAATATCATCATTAGCAACTTTTAAAAGCATTTCCTCAAAAGCAGCTGATTGAAAGAAATCGGAGAACTCCGGTTGCTGTAACAGTTGGTGTAAATCGTAAGTATGTCTGATCTTTTGCTTTAAATCTTCAATCGGGTTTTCGCCGTAAGAAAACCGGACAAGACTCATTATCTTTTCACAAAGTGTTCTCACAGGCTCTAACACACTAACATCAAAGGACTGTAACCCATATTCCAGTGCAATCTGATCTTGTCCGTTATTTTGCATCATTTCACCTACCAGCGAATTTAGCTTTTTTGTTGTGCAAGGTTCATAATAACCTAGCCAAGTAGCCTCAACCACAATTACATCCCGAACTTGTCCGTAATTACCCTGAAATTCTTTGTTGTAAGAATGCGCCGTCTTACGGTTCATTCCCATTTTATGTGTTAGTCCATCCACTTGAACTTCAGGAAGAACTGAGCTTACCACCTCGCCAATTGTTTTGATCTTTGTGGTAAGCCGGTTGTTTGATTCACCTTCCCGTCTCAAAACCACCAAGTCAATATCTTCCGAAAAACGGTCTATCATTTTGTAGCACTTCGATAAAGCTGTTCCACCTTTGAAAACAGTGTCGCTTCCTATTGCATGATTGAAAATCGTATGCAAGGCATAAGTAACCCAATAGTCTTTTTCAATAAAAATGGGTAATATCTGCATCCGATCAGAAGTGAACTGCACCGCTTGCCTAAAAAGGATTTTATTTTCGTGTAGCCTCATACTATATTCCATTTTTCGGTGGTGCTGAGTACTTTGCCTACACCTGCCAGTTTATATTTGGTAATTGGGTTTAGTGTTTTGCGAAGCTGTTCTGTTAATGTACTTTCTTGCAACTCATCGAACAAGGCTCCCAATATGGCTTTGGTTACTGGTGGATACTTTAATGCCAGCCGAACCAGTGTGCTTTTGTCTTTGTCCGATAAATTTTCAAGAATGGCTAACAGGCGCTTACAGGTTGATTCTATCGTGGCATCAGGTACTTTTTTGATATAGCGAATGGCATCCAGTATTTGCAGTAAGGGGATATTTTCTTTGGTGATGGTGTTTTTTTGTTTGATAAAAGAAATGGTGTAACGTTCGCGTTTGAGATTGGGCCGGATTTCGTTTCTGCCAATTTGTATGGTATTACTTACCTGAGTTGTTAAGCCCAGTTGATTGTAAATACTGTACCCGGTAAGGTATCCGGTAATCTTTCCATCATCTTCCAATAAATCTTTTACCACTTGTGCTTGTTTGGGTTGCAGGTTGCCAAAAGGAGTATTTTCGGGTTTGTAGTATTTGCCTTTTGATAGCTTGGCAATTTTACCTGATTCTACCATTCTGTTGAGCGCTTTTATAACAGCTTCCTTTTTATTCACCTCGGTAACAAAATCGGCATAGGTGAACACATAGCCTTTCTGAAGTCTATCTATGGTAGTTGCTATGTAATCAGATACTTTCATTGTTTTATAGTTGCCACAAATATAATAGTTTTGTCCAGTTTATTATTTAAAAAACTGGACAAATTTTGAATTTATTTGGTATTGTCAGTTATGGTACCTATCTTTGCAGGTGCTCGCACCTGCAAAGATAGGTACCAATAGCCATTTTCAATTTCAGGTGACTCTACAAAAGCATTTTCTAATTTTTCTTCAGTAAATATCATTGGCTAAAAGCTATTATTTTTTGCTTGAATATAAAATTTCATTCTGGTATAGCCTCGCAAAAAACCGGACAATTTTCAGTTCCATTAATGGATTCAAACATTATTTGTTAGTTCAAATTTGGTTCATCCTCACTGTTGTCTCCATCCTCAAGGGTATCATCATTTAACCGTTCATTTAATTCCTCAAATGTAAAGGTGCGTTTTGCCTTTTCTTCCGGAGTAAGGTTTTCGTAATCGGCCTTCGTTTGTTTTATGTCGTCCATTTGAGCCTGTATTTCGACTTGCTCAAAACCGGCATAAGTCATTTCGTGCAAACAATGAGCAATTATTTCAAACTCCGTAAAGTTTTCAAGGGAGTATTTGTCTATTTCCATGCCCAACCACTCGCTCCATGGCACAAATTCAATGGCTAAGGAGTTGGAATATTCATCGGTTCTTTCGGAAGGATTGGTATAATAGCCCGAAACATCTACATATTGGGTATTGTCGTAATCATCGTCAACCAGACTCACGTCAATAGTCATGTTTCCCGACAAGGGTTGCATGATCCTTAATTCATTGAATACCTTTTCGTACTCTTCAATAAACTCCTGTTCATCGGGGTACAATTGCAGCAAAACCATTTGAATGCTTAGCCAGGAGTTCAATTTTATGAGGGTAGAAAATATCATTTATATTTTTGTCGTTAATTCAGTGTCAAACTGTAAAACTCTCTCAAAAAGCGAGAATCTGGCAAACCAAGAAAACCTAAAAACCATTGTAAAATCGCTCAAAGAACTCGGCTTTGTCGAAAACCGATGCACTTTCAGACTGTTACGAACCAATTTTTCGTTGAACTTGCACAATGTTTCAAAGCGCGACTACAATTGGCGTTAACGTAGGAAGCTACACGCAGAGGCGGACTGCGGGCGATTTCCAGTCCGGCAGGACAAGGAAATCGAGCGGAGAGCCGCCGACCGAACACCACCAGACGCCGCATTTGACGGGTAGCTGATGTTGCCAGCTGGGCTTTATTATTTGTTTATTACTTCCGCAATTTCTTCAGCGATTTCCTCAATTGTATAAACTGCTGTGTTTCTAGCAACTTTGTCTGCGAGCGATGGACTATAGTCAATTACTTCCTGCTTTGTTATATTGTGCCAAATTGGAAGCACAATTTGTTCTCCTCCAATAGATTTTGAAATAATTCCATCAAGTTCATAGTTAGTCCATCCTTTTCTAATGAAATCTTTTGAAAGTACTACAATTCCAAATCTACTATTTGCCAGACCTTTATCAATCTTTCTTCTCAAACTATCTCCAATTTGTAACTCAAATTCATCATACCAAACCTTTAACCCTTCATCTCTCAAAGCATTTGCAAGCGGTCTAACGACTTCATCTTTATCTTCCGATGCGTGTGAAATAAAAACATCATATTGTCTAACTATCGGATCTTCGCCAAAACCAGTTGGTATTTCCCTGTCTTGAACAAGAGACGGGACAGTCGACAATGAAGCTTGTCTTGCCTGAGGTAGTCGACCAGGTAAAACTCTCACTGAGGAACTTATTCGTCCCGAATATCCACCGAGGTCAATTGTGACATACCATCTCCCAGAGCTTGGAACAGCAACTTTATAAGGAGACCGTGTCACGTATCCACCATAGTATGTGTGACGACGGTTTGATTTGTAACTTTGAAAATTTGAACTGTTCATTAACTTGACATTTGCAGCGTTCCCGTTCAAAGTCACTTCTACTATTTCTCCACCATGTAATTGTCCTAAGTCGTATTGTTGAAATTGCATAGATAAATTATAAAAGTCAATATTCTCAATGTGTCAGGTTACGCAATAGCCTTGCTGGCAACGTAGGAAGCTACACGCAGGGGCGGATTGCGGGCGATTTCCTGTCAAGCCGAAAAGCAGCCCGAGCGGAAAGATGCCCACCGAAAACCACTGTTGCCGCACTTGACGGGTAGCTGATGTTAGCGGTTCGTTGTTTTTCTTCGGTTATCAATTCCGTTTGTTTTTTGTAAATAATTTCTTTATCAAATCAAGGTCGGTTGAGTTGTCTTTTTTGATTGTCAAAAAATATCCTGTCTGCCAACTTTGAGTTTTCTCCGCTTGCTTACTTATCGCAATGTCCCAAGGTGGATAAGCTCTAATTCCACGTTTTCCTTCTTTGCCGTTTCTTGTGATTATTCCTTTGTCTGCCAAAACAGATGTTGGGAAGATAAATTGTCCAAAGTTGTCGCCACTTTTTGACGTTATAATTATAAAATCAATGTCGTCTGAAATGTCAAACGGTTCCGTTATTCCGTCTTTGTTTCTTTTCCAAATTGTTACAAACTGTCCCGTTTTTGTCGGTGTAATTTTAGAAACACGATGTTGAATTGTCTTTCCGTTAAGTCCGAACGAACAAGCACCATATTCTATACTTTCCAAATTCTGTTTCAAATTTGTCAAGTCAAAACCACATTTGTCATAAACTAATTCTTTCACAACTTTTAGGTCGCTATGAATTGAGTTTAGTATTGTCAAAGTGTTTTCTGTTGTCATATTTATCTGTCGATATTTTGTCTGTTCGTATCTTGTTTTGGTGTCGCACTACAATGACCGCTAACGTAGGAAGCTACACGCAGGACGGGAGTTATCCGATGAACTTCCTACGAAGATCTGCTTTTCAAAATACTAATCTCCTGTCAACGAAGCACTGAAACCCGGCTTGCGGGTAGCTGATGTTAGCGCCTGTTGTTTATTATGTGTCAATCGTAAAGCGTTTATATTTGGAAACTATTCTTGTCTTTGTCCAACCGTTAATCGTATATAAGTTACGGATTGAGATTACTTTTATAATCTCATTTTCCTCTAATGAAATTGATTCAATACCTATTAGCTTATTTGTCGAATTCTGATAAAAATCTGATATCAATTTTATTGATTTATAATTTTCATCAAATTGACACATCGCTGAGTTGATATAGTTAGCATAGTTAATTGTATAACTTGGATGATAGCTGGTTGAATCAAATTTCTCTCCTTTTGGTAAAAAAATGTATTCAACCGGCCATTTTTCCTCAAATAAATTTTTGCGTACATCAATAACCAAAAGTTCCAATCCGGCATCTAATATTTCTTTATTTTCACTAAGCAGATTTGTTGAAGAAATACCATCCATATTTAAATCTACCGGTTCGGAAGAAATTGAAGAAATCATTTCATATTTACCATGAAATTTTGCCTTTAATAGTTCAATACTCTCGTTTGATTCATTCTTACTACAACTAAATAGAATAATAGAAATGAAAATTAATAGTCCTTGTCTCATATGCTACAGTTTCTGTTTTGTGCAAATACAATTGGCGCTAACGTAGGAAGCTACACGCAGAGGCGGACTGCGGGCGATTTCCTGTCCGACAGGACAAGGAAATTGAGCGGAGAGCCGCCGACCGAACACCACCAAACGCCGCATTTGACGGGTAGCTGATGTTACCAGCCGTTATTTATATTTTTTATCATAGTATTTTACTGTTTCATAAACTTGACTAAGAGCTGAAAAATTTACAAATAAATGCCAATCTTTACCATAATCACTCTCTATTCCATGTAGAATTAAATCACGGTCTTCCTTAAATCTTCGTCTTAGAAAATCGAGGCGAGTTTTTAGATTAATTTGTACCTTTTCAAACGGTTCCCTGACATTTTGGTTGATTAAAAGTTCATATTCACCTGTGATTAAACTAAGCTCTGTCTTGTCAATTTCAAAATCGTTTTTCCATTCTATTTTTCTCAAAAAGCTATCCAATGAATTATATGCTTTATTCTTGGCGTTAATTTTTAATCCTTGTTTCTCAACGAGGAATTCACCAAGGTCTCTGACTATTCCCTCAATTGAGGTCATTAATAGAAGGTTTGCTCCTTTATTGAATCTATTTTCGTAACAGTTAATCGCTTCTTCTAAAGTAGAATAATGCCTTTTGCCAACTTTTCTGTTTTTAAAAAATGGGAGAATTCTTTGTTTGACATCTCTTACTTTATTAGGTAATTTTTTCCCAAGTTTTTCTAAATCAAGTTTTCCAGCTGATAGCTCCATTGCTTCAAAAACAGTAATGTCATCTGCCCAAAGAATATCAATTAAAATACTCCCATAATATGAGTGATGGATAAGATATGAGATATCAATATCTAGGTCTGATTTTATTAACCAATTTTGATTTTCATAATAGTTTAAAATTTTTTCTTTGTCGAGTTGGGAAGACAGATAGTTTATATAGTCACTTATTTTCTTGATGTTATATTCTACTCTTGTTTTCTGGTAAAATGATTCAACATGCGATGTACTGTCAGGTCGGTTGATGTTCTGCATTGCAATCTCAAAGCAAAGATTGATATATCTTTTCAAAGTTTCTTCTCTTTGACGATATATACTCTTGGTACCTTCCTCAATCGGAAATATATTGGTTTCAAGTAGTTTTAATATTTCACCTAATGTTAGCACTATCTGTTTTGTCGGGTAACTTAGGCGGGTTACCCCGCCCTTGTCCCCTAAGAACCGTACTTGAACCTTTCGACTCATACGGCTCAGGCTCTCCAAAGGCGGATTGAACCACCCGACAATATACAAAATATTCAGTTTACATATTTATATCTTAACCTGTTGACGAAATAATTATCCCAAGATACGTGGAATGGATTAGCTTTACCGTTAATGAGCCTGTGGCGTTTGATTTTAAAGTTTCCAAACATGCGAAGCAAGATGGTCTTTCCATCGTCAAACTTGCCAAAGAACTGCCACTTTCGCTTTCCGATACTCATAAAGATGAGTGAAACGATTTTCCGGTATCCGAGGTTATTATGGTTTCGTCTCGCCCAGTTCCAGATGTTTCGCCACAAGATCCTGTCTAACAAGTAAAAAGATTTCTTGGAGCAGGCGTGTCTGTGGTAATTAGCCCATCCGGTAATGACACGGTTCAGGTTTCGGATTAAAATTGCTGCTTGTGACCCCCTGTGTTTGCAAATAATATCCTTCAGCTTTTCTTTCACCGATTTGATTGCCTCCATTGTAGGACGTATAAGAAGTTTTCCTTTCGGGAACATTCTAATGTTCTGACCAAGGAAGTTAAACCCATCGGCGATGTGGGTGATCTTTGTTTTCTCTGGCGAAAATTGCAACCCTCTTTGTTCGAGAAAGTTCTCGATCAGGGGTTTTACCTTGTTTTCCAGAATTTCCTTGTTAGATGCGGTGACGATAAAATCGTCGGCATATCGGACAAGGTGGATTTTGTGGGTGTTGTTGTTTCGGCAACCATCGGTCCTGATTGTAATGTCGAAGGCCTTATCTATTGCTGCCTGAAGCCCGTCCAAGGTCATGTTTGCCAGAGTAGGAGAGATGATCCCTCCCTGCGGAGTACCCTGAGTTGTTGGATAGAGTTGTTTGTTTTCAATAAATCCGGCTTTTAGCCATTGTTGCAGTACCTTTTTGTCCATCGGAATGTTTTGCACTAACCATTGGTGGTTTATGTTGTCAAAACACCCTTTGATGTCTCCTTCCATTACCCAAGTTGCGCTGTCTTTTCTTGAAAGGTGTATGTAACATCTTTCAATGGCATCGTGGCAGCTTCGTTTTTGGCGAAATCCGTATGATCCATTGTCAGCCAGAGTTTCGGATATTGGTTCAAGAGCCAGAAGGTGTAAAGCCTGAAATGCCCTGTCTTTCATAGTTGGAATTCCCAACGGTCTTTTCTTTCCATTCTTTTTGAGAATGAAAAGACGGCGGAGGGGCAATGCTTTGTAGCCCTTCCTGACTATAGATAAGGCTGCCTGGAATTTTTGAGTAGGGGTTTTCCAACGCACCTGGTCAGTTCCTGGGGTGCGTTTTCCTGAATTTTCTGTAACCCGTTTAACGGCTAATAGTTTAGCAGCAAACGAGTGGGTGAGCATCCATTGCAAGGCTTTGGCCTTGCCCAGCCTGCCTTCCCTTGTTGCCTTTGCAATACGTAATTGTAATGACTTGACGGACTGTTTCACCTTCTTCCAGTCGATGGAATTCCAGTTCTTCAGCCAAGTTTCTGGTGCACAATCCTTTTGATCGGACTTCATTTGCGGTTCCTGAATAAGAGTTTTATTACAATGTTCTTGCAAAAGAGAACCAGATGGAAGTGGGCATATCCCAGTCGTTACAAAAGGGCGTTTGCTTTGTCCATCCTCCCATACCAGCCCGGCATTGTGTCCTCCTCACGGCGAACCTACCTTCTGCAACGAAGGAGCTGGACAGGCTTACCACGTTCCGTCCAAATAACAGGATAGGTTAGGTGCTGCCTGTATACCGGAAGGGCTACATCCATGTGCTCGCAGATAACGTGCTTGCATCTTGCCTTCTTGCCATTTTGGCCAATGTGTATCAACAACTTTCACATTTTCGCGCATGACGGTACGTCAACGACAGTTCACTTCTATTCACCATACCACCCAAGCCGACACCCTCGGGAATGTTGTTATCCGTCGGGGAATCTTATCCCGGCAGCTTCACACCCCAACGTTGCTATTGACGCATGTGCCGGTAGGCTACTCATGATGGAACATGAGATTAAATCACTCTAAAAAAAAGAACGTTTAATAGTTATTTGGACAGCCTCGTGTCGCACTTAGCCTGACCGCTAACGTTCCGCAGCTACACGCAGGGCGCAGTTTTTCCCGATGAACTTCCTACGAAGCATTGCTTTTCAAATTTATTACTTTCCAATCAACCCTGCCTGACTGCATCATGCAGGCAGGGAAGCGCCACAACCCGACTTGCGATTATTTTGCTGTTGTAGGGCGTATTTCGTTTCATTAAATATGATTCAACGTAGTTATTTCCTAATGTAATACATCTTAATATAATACTGACCATATTCTTCATTTGTACCCCCACCAACGAATTTAGAGGCAGTGAACCAGCCGTAACCAAAACCTATTACCAGATTATTTTCGTCAATGGATTCAATTTTCATATCGTAAAAATACTTACCATGAATCCTACTGGTTGTTACTTTAAGTGAATCAGATTTATTTTGATTCCATGTGCCAATAATTGTATCCTTAGAATCTATCATCTTGAAAGAGCCATCGGCATTGATTGTAAGGACACGATTTTTATAATCAACTGAGAGAAAAGTCTCAGGCCTGGCAGGTTTTATGAACTGAGCAAGAGAGTCAATTTTTGTACTTTTCCAAATCCCTACAAGACTATTCTCTGTTGAACCTGTCTTGTTGCAGGAAACCAATCCATCATATAAACCGAAAATTAATAACAAAAGAACAATGGAATATTTTCTCATAATGTCTTGCATTAAAGTCCCTAAAATAAATATCTGTCCACCTGTTTGTGACAATACCACCAAATTTTAAATCCGGTCAAACTACTCAGCCGTGTCAAACCACGAAACAGTTTCAAATAGCCAGAACAGTCAAATTGAAAATTTTGTCGAGACCCGATAATGTTTCAAGTTGCTGGTTTTAATTTGCTCTACAACCTGTAAATGGTACCAAATATAATTTACTTTTTTCAGGTATTATTGATTACCAGAAAAAATATCTTGCTGATAATCAATCTTTATTCTATGGGGATCGGCTAACACCAGCTCTTCCTATTTTCTTGCTGCAAATGAAGTCTTAAGGAGTTCGTACTTATGTTCTTTTTAGCCTTTAGTCACTTCGCCCAGGATTTGATTTAACAGATTGATCTGAAAAAAGCTTCAACTTATCTATAATAGTGATTGGACTTGGTTTAATCATTATCGAGATTTCATTTAGGGAGTTTCCGAGGGTATGGCTTCTCTTAAAACGAATACTTCAAACCAACCATCGATTTGAAGTTGCGGGGCAAACCCGGGTAATAAAAGCGCGGTGAATTATTTCCGGTAGCAACAGCATTGATCAGAATCATGGAAGCATAGTGTGCATCGAACAAATTCTGAATTCCGGACGATAAACTAATGGAGAGGTTCCGGAATGATTTCTCGTATCCAGCCATCAAATTAGCTAATTGGTAAGCATTCGAAAACAATGAATTGTTGTCGACGATCGGCATTTTGCCCACCGTCTGCACATGTAGATTCAGGTAAAAACCACTGGCGTGTGTGGCTTCAAGCATCCAGTTTGTTACCGACGACGGCGTTCCGGTGAGTTTATTTCCGGAGTAATCGTTGCCGTTGTCTATAAATTTGGCAAACCGGTAGCGGGTCAGGTTGGCATTCATCCTGAAAAAAGCCATCCAATTTGTCCGGTCAATTATTTTGTAATCCAGTTTAAATTCCAGCCCGGGGTGATTGGTGGCACCGGCATTTATGCCCATGTATTCGTCTTCACCGGTGCGTCGGGCAACCAGCAAGTTCTTAATTTTCATGTAATAGGCCGATCCTTCGATGTGAAGTGTCTTCGAAACCCACATTTTCAGGCCGAGTTCGTAGTTCCAGCCAGTTTCGGGTTTTATCGAAAGGTTCCGTTGTCCACCCGGCATCAGCGTTTCTTCGAGGGTGGGAGGGGAGAACCCGTGGCTCAAAACCGAATAAAGCCTCGATTTTTCTGACAGTACCCAGGTGGCAGCCAGTCGGGGCGAAACAACCGGATTAAACCGGTGATCTCCACTTTGGTCGCCGTCGGCCAGGAAACGATCGCGATAATTGTAATTGGTTTGGTTGTAGTTCAGGCTGGCCGAAACCAGTAGCTTTTCCTGAAAGTTCAGGTCAGTCAGCAGAAAAAAGTTGTTGTACCACCGTTGTTCCACATTGTCCGAAAGCAAATTTCCAGCCATGCGGTTGTTGTTTTGAAGTGTTTGCCATTTGTAATTCTCTGTAAAAAACTCATTTCCAAGCATAATTCTTTTCGCGGCTTTTGCCGAAATGTAGTCTTTTTCAATTACCGACCGCATGCCCAAATAATGGTTATTTTCCTGGAGAATATTGAATGGCCGCAATTCATTGTTCTTGTTGTAGTGACCAAATCCACTGACATTTGCCAGCCAATTCTTACTGAATTTTTGCTGAACGGAAGCGCCTCCAAAGATCGTAGAGTAATCTTCGTAACCTTTTGTTGCGGCCCAGTTTGCTGCTGCCTTTTGCGGTGTTTCCTGAAAGGTTTTCAAATCGATTGAACTGGGAATGTAGGCATCCATTTTTACGAACGAGGCCAGCAAATCAATCTTCGTTTGTTTCTGTTCCAACGAACTGGTCCAGGTCAGGTTGTTACGGTTTCCGGTATTGTTTTCACGGTATCCGTCGGTATGAAGCCTTGAACAAACCAGCGAATGTCCCGAGTTTTTTGTCGCAAGCGCCAGTTTTGTGGTCGATTTAACCGTTCGAAACGAACCCACGGAAACCTGTTGCGAAACCTGGCTAGTCGACGGTTTTGCCGGATTGAACAACAAAACGCCTCCAAGCCCGGCGCCATAAAATCCAGATGAAGGACCTTTGATAATTTCAATGTTGGCGATTTGCCCCAGATCAAGGTCTTCGAGGGTAGTTTCTCCCACGCCGTTGGTGAGCGGAATATCGCCGTAATATGCCCGTATCTTGTTGCTTCCGTATGGCGAACGGGTTCCGATTCCGCGAATGGTCAGGCGGTTGGTGTTTAACGAACCACTTTGCATCCAAACTCCCGGTATTTTATTTACCGAAGGAGCGAGCGTAAATGTTGGTTCGGCCTGAAGTTGCCGGTTGGTAATCAGTTCAATGGAGCCCGGTGTATCGGTCAGTCGTTTGTACGAATGAAACGCATTAACTGTGACTTCCTGAATGTTTACGTTTTCAGGAAGTAAGTGAAGCGTAATTTGCGATTGAATGTCGTTTGCGGTGTAGTTTAGCGAATAATATCCTGATGCTTTTACCATCAACCGGAGTGGGAGTTTTTTACCCAAAAACTGAAACGATCCGTCTTGAAAATGATAGTCAACGGAATCAGAACGTACGGTAAAAGATTGAATAGGCTGATTGGTTCCGGCGTCTAAAACCTGTCCCGAAATTTTAAATTGAGCCTGAACAGAAAAGGAAATCAGGAGGAAAAATAGTGGAAGTGCCGGGAGGATAAAAGATCTGTATTTTACCATTCTCATTTTATCTTTTTTTCAATCATTCAATCCCTCAGTCCTTCAGCAATCAAGTAACAAGAATATAACAATGTCTCATTATCATTGGACTTATAACATGACTCACCCCGTCGCATCTGCGATGCTCTGCCCCTCTCTTCACGAAGAGAGGGGGGAAGGCCGCTTGCGGGCTTCGGGGTGAGTTATTTATAAAATACGAGATTATGTAGGTTCTATTATTTAGTCTTTTATTTTCTTCGGTTTGCAAACTTTGTCTTCTTTTTTTGCCGTTCGGTGACAGCGTTTGCAAACATATTTTGCATCATCTTTTTCCTTGTAGTCTTCGTTTTTGCACTGGGTTTTTGACATCTTCTATGTTTTATCCTGTTCGATGTGCTGAAGAACAACCGTAACAGGATAATTGTTTTTTAAATATTCAGCCATTTTCTCAGCAGCGTAAACCGACCGGTGTTGCCCGCCTGTGCAACCGAAATTTACACTTAAATGCGAAAACCCGCGCGAAATATAAACTTCAACAGATTGTGAAACCATAGTGAAAACAAGTGAAAGAAATGCGGGCATTTGCGATTTCTCTTCCAGGAATTTCTGAACCTGCTGATCTTTCCCGGTGAGGTGTTTGTATTCGAGGTATTTACCCGGATTGTGAATAGCACGGCAATCGAATACAAATCCACCGCCATTTCCTGAAGGGTCGGCGGGAATTCCTTTCTTGTACGAAAAACTGCTCACCCGAATAGTAAGCCGATCGTCGGCCGGACTTATCGATTTCAGAAATGCTGATTCGGTAACCGCTTTCAAAACTTTCATCAATTCCGGAACTTTTACCTGAATGGTGTTCTTAGCCAGCAAGGTTTCCAGATTCTTCAGGGCAAACGGAATGCTTTTCAGGAAATGTTCTTTCTTTTCGTAAAAGCCTCTGAACCCGTAAGCACCCATGGCCTGCATAATCCGGATCAGCACATAACCGCCAAACAACGATTTGAATTTTTCGCGGTCGGTATGTTTGTACTGGTTTAGTTCGTCGAGGTAAAACTCCAACAGTTCTTCGCGTTCGGCTTCAGGAATATTGGCTTTTGCGTCGTACAAAAGCGAAGCCAGATCGTATTGCAGCGCCCCTTTTCGTCCGCCCTGGTAGTCGATAAAATAAACTTTGCCGTCTTTCAGCATCACATTGCGTGACTGAAAATCGCGGTACAGGAAAGCGCTGTTGTCAACAGCCAGTAAATAATCGCTGAAGTTCTGGAAATCGTCTTCCAAAGCTTGTTCGTCGAACGGAATTTTGGCCAGCTTCAGGAAATAGTATTTAAAATAATTGAGGTCCCACATCATCGATTGCTTGTCGAAAGCTTCACGCGGATAGCAAACCGAGTAATCAACGTCTTTGCCGGCGACCAGTTGTATTCGTGGAAGTTCACGAAGTACTTTTTTGTATTCGTCAACGATTTTGGAAGAAAAGCCTTCTGTTTCGCGCGTTTTACTGATGAAATCGAACAAAGTTGTATTTCCCAGATCTTCCTGAAGGTAGCAGTCAATTTCCGTATTCACCGCGTAAATGTGCGGTACCGGAATGTTTTTGTTCCTGAAATGAGCCGAAAATTCCAGGAAAGCCTGGTTTTCTTTTACATCCTGATTGTGCGCTCCAATAACCTGATTGGTCGCGCTTTTCAAGCGGGCATATTCGCGGTATGAACCCGATGCAGGCAATTGCTCGAAAAAAGTAACTTCTTCTTTGAAATGTGACTCGAACAAGCTGATGAGCTGATCTTTTATTTTTAGTTCCACATGCAGGTTTTAAGTTAAAAGAATGAAATAATGTCGCATTTCAAATTCATTGTTTTGTTGACTCACCCCACGTCCGCATGCGGACGTCCCCCCTCTCTACAAGTAGAGAGGGGCAAAGCGAGCGTTGCGAGCTTGGGGTGAGTGAACAAAAGAATATGACATTATATTGGTTTAATTACTTGTAGTTTTGATATTAATTGTTCTTACTATCCAACGCTTCCTTTATCCTTTTTAGTTGATCTTTCGGGTATTTTTCGTTTGGTTTCATGCCGAGCGCTTTGTTGTAATTGAAACGTGCGATACTATAGTTTCCGGCTTGCAACGCCTGATCGCCCTGATCGATCAGCTTTTGATATTCCTGATTTTTCTGATCTTCAGCATCCTGATCGATCAGCTTCTGAATATCGGCCAGTTTAATGTGCGGGTAGTTTTCGTCTCTTTTAATAGCAATGGCTTTGAAATAGTAAAAGCGTGCAACCGCAATATCTTTATCAAAATAGGCTTCGTCGGCTTTGGCAATCATGTCGCGGTATTCCTTTTCCTCCCGCTCCGAAAGCAGCGAATTTGTCAGTCTCAGAATTTCTTCAATCCGGTCTTTCGGATATTGTTCCCATGATTTAATGTCCAGTGCTTTGTAATAATAGAACTTGGCAACCGAATAATTCTGATTTGAGAAAGCCTTATCGGCATTGTTTATTGCCTGATCGTAGGCCGATAAATCGCCTGACGAAAGTTGAGAATCAATCAGTTTTCGGATTTTTTCGATCTGATCTTTTGGGTACTGTTCGTTTGGCCTGATGTCTGATGCCTTATAGTAATAGAACCGGGCAACCGAATAGTCCTGTATCCCGAACGATTCATCCGCTTTTTTCAAGGCTTCGCTATAATCGGTAACGAGGGCAAAGTTCTGTGCACGGCTCTCAGTTACTTCAGGAGCTTCCGCAACATTCAAAGCTGGCTTGGCAGCCGGTTTCACTGTTTCAATTTCAGGAAGCTTATAGGCGTAGGTCTCAACAGGTTTGGCTTCTTTCATCAATTTGTCAATCAAAGCCATCTGGCTCTTCGGATACGATTCTTCAGGCTTGATTAAAAGTGCCTGTTGGTACTGAAGTTTGGCTATGCTGTACGATTTTTCGCGGAACGAATTATCGGCCAGCGAAAGAGCTTGCTTGTATTTATCGTCCAACTCGCGCTGCGCGGCGGCAAGCCTGTCTTTGTTACGCTGATCGAGAAGTTTGTCGATCTCTGCAATCTTTTCTGCCGGAAGTTTTTCGTCAGGTTTCATAGTTTTTGCCACCTGAAATTGCATCCGTGCGGCAGACAACTGATCATTTTTCAAGGCTTGTTCCCCTTTTTCAATAGCGTCCTTGTAAGCTTTGTCCTCAGCAGAATTACTTTGAGCTGCCAGATTTGCGTCGGCAATCTTCTGGTTCGTTTCTTTCAGGCGGTTTGCCGGATAAACTTCATCGGGTTTAACGCCCAGTGCTTCGGTATACGAGGTTTTCGCGTTTGCCCAGTCCGATGCATCGAACGCTTTATCAGCTCTGGCAATTGCATCGTTGTAGCTTTTATCGCGCGCGGCAAGCATGGCCTGTATTTCGTTTATTTTCGATTTTGGATAGGCTTCCTCCGGCTTAATTTTTAGCGCATCTGAATATTGAGAAAGAGCGTCGGGTAGTCTCGACTGCGTGTAAGAATCGTCGGCCAGAGCAATTAATCGTTTGTAATCGGCATCCTGTTTGGCCATCAATTGCAACTTATCCTCAATTTCCTGAATGAACTTCTGAACATTCGGTTTCTGGTCAGGTTTGATTCCGATCGCTTCGTTGTATTTCTGAATCGCTTCGTTGTACTGCTGGTTCTGATTGAATGCTTTGGCTGAATTCATAGCCACATCAAATAATCGGTCTTTGACCTTTAGCAACGAATCCTGTTGTGCTTTTTGCATGGCAATTTCCCGATCCATTTCTTCCTGAGCCATCAATTCTTTGCATTTGTCAATCTGATCTTTCGGGTATTTTTCAGCGGGCAAAGCAGTCAATGCTTCGCCATAGTGCAGAATAGCAACCTTATAAATTTTGTCGGCAAAAGCTTTGTCACCTTCGGCTACAGCATTGTTGTATGCCAGCCGGTCAGCTTTTTCTTTAGCCAGCCGCTGCGCTTCTTCCTGTGCAGCGAGTTGCGCCAGTTCATCCTGCTTGGCAAGCATGGCGTCGATCTGCGCAATACGCATCGGCGGAACAGCCTCAAACGGTTTCAGGTTGTAGCCTTTTTGGTACAAATCCCGGGCTTCCTTCAGTTTCTTGTCGTTGAATGCCGCTTCGGCCTCTTTTAAATATTTTTCGTACTGCTGGTTAAGTTCTTCGGCTTTCGATAGTTCACCCAGCAACTGATTTATTTTGGCTATCTGATCTTTGGGATAAACTTCGTCCGGTTTTAAACTCAGCGCATTTTGGTATTTGTCTTTGGCGTCCTGGTATTGCTTATTCCTGAAATCGCTGTTCGCAGCAGCAAGAATGGCATTGTACTGATCGTCGAGTTTCTTCAGTCGTTCTTTCTCAGCGGCAAGTTCTGCCTGTTTTCTAACGATTTCCTTCAATCTGTCGGTGGCATACTTATCATCTTTCCTGATTTTCAGTGCATCATTGTACGATTTCGTTGCATCATCGAACAAATTGGTGTCGAAGGCATTGTCAGCTTTTGCAATGGCTGTTTTGTAATTCTGGTCGTCCTGTTCCTTCAATAGTCGTTCAATCAGGGCAAGTTGATCAACCGGATATTTTTCGTTGGGCAAAATCATCAGGGCTTCGTTGTAAACCAGACGAGCAGAAGAATATTCTTTATTTCCGAAATGTGCATCGGCCCGCTGAATGGCTTTTTGATAAGCTTCCTGAGTGGCTTTTATTTCAGATTCTTTTTTCTGCTGAGCTGCAAGCAAATCATTTATCTCACTGATTCTTTTTGGCGGAACTGGTTCCGAAGGAATCAGGTTATAGGCCTTCATGAAAGCATCTTTCGCTTTTGCAAGTTCCTTGTTTTTCAGGAGCGATTCACCTTCGGCCAGAGCCTGGGTAAAGTCCTGTTGCAGTTTTAATTCAGATGCCTGTTGGGCCAGCAATTCATCGATCTTGGTAATCTGATTCTTCGGATAGTCTTCGTTTGGAAGGTATTGAAGCGCTTCCTGATACTTTTCTTTGGCTTCAGGATAATGTTTGTCGGTTAGTTGCTTGTTTGCCGCAGCAATTGCCGTATTGTAGGCCTGATTCATTTTGGCAATCTGGGCAAGTTTTGCGTCCGTTTGCCCAAGTTTGGTTTTAGCCTGTGCATCATCAGGTTTAATATTCAGTGCAGCCTCATAACCTGATTTTGCCGAATTAAAATCATTCGCGTCAAAAGCTTTGTCGGCATCAGCCATAGCCCGGTTGAAATCCTGATCGACTTTCGCTTGCTGTGCCCTCAGATTTTCTTCAGCTTTCCGCTTATTTTCAGCAAGCGTCTGATCTATTTTATTGATTTGATCTTTCGGATAAGTTTCTTCTGATTTTATGCTTAGAGCTTTGTTGTATTCACTTTTAGCATTGGTTAAATCCTGTTTTTCGAACAATTTATCGGCCTGGGCAATAACCGATTGGTATTCTTTATCCTGACGTGCTTTTTCCTTTGCCAGTCCATCCAGAATCGATTCTATTTCCTTTATTCTCTTTTTCGGATAGGCTTCTGATGCTTTCATGTTCGATGCTTCCTGATATTTCGTTAACGATTCGGTATAACTTTTTGCATCAAACAATTGGTCGGCATTTTTAACGGCTTCATCATAAGCCAGTAATTGTGCTTTGGCCTGTTCCTCCTGTTGTTTCCTTGCATCCAGAATTTTGTCTATTTCGCTTACTTTTCCTGAAGCATACAAATCCGCCGGAATTGCAGCCAGCGCCGATTGGTAATTTTGTTTTGCCGCGTCATAATCCGAAGAGTTAAAACTTTTGTCAGCTTTTTTAATCAACGATTGGTATGAATCTATTTTCTGAAGTTGATCTTTCGGATAGGCTTCCGATTTTTTTATTTGAAGCGCTTTATTGTATCCGTTAACTGCATCGTCATATTTGCCGTCATTAAACGCTTGGTCAGCCTGTGCAATTAAATCAGTGTAATCTTTGTCGGTTTGCTGCTGTTTTTTCAGGTTCTGAATGTCGTCAATCCGTTTTTTTACCTGTGCGTCCTGAGGTTTAATGGCAAGTGCCTGGTTGTATTCGTTGAGTGCAACATCAAAGTTAGCCGCAGTGAAATCCTTTTCGGCTTTGGCAATCAGGTTGTTAAATTCAATTTCGCTGGCTTCGGCCGCTTTAATTTCAGCAAGTTTGCTATTCGGATACGACTCATTTCCCTTTATATTCAGTGCCTGCTGATAGTTGAGCCTGGCCTTTTCAAAATCTTTGGCTGCAAAAGCCTGATCGGCAAGTTGGATGGCCTGTTGATACTTTTTGTCGGTTTCCAGTGCAGCCATTGCTTGTTCTGCTTCTGCAATTTTATCTTTGGCCAGTTTGCTGTCTGGTTTCAATTCAAGCGCTTTTTTGTATGTTGCCAAAGCGTTTAAATAGTCTTTTTGTTGAGCTTTTGTATCGCCGGTTTGCATGGCCATACTGAAGTCTTTTTCGAGTTGGTCCTGTTTGGCCTGCGCCTGACGCTCCTGATTAATCAACGCAATTTGGCTATCAGCATACTGATCTTCCGGAACAGCCGATTTAGCCTGATTGTACAAGGTTATGGCCTGATCGTATTTCTTCGATTTATAATTTTCATCAGCCTGGGCAATCAAATCTTTGTATTGCTTTTGTTTTTCCATGAGCGCCAGCAATTGATCGATTTCGTTGATCCGACCGTTGGCAAAAACATCGCCAGGCTTGTATTGCAGTGCTTCTTCATAGACTGGTCTTGCATCCGGATAACTCTTTTTGTCGAAAAAACCGTTGGCCCGGGCAATAGCGTCCTGATATTTTTTCTCAAGATCAGCCTTTTGTTTTTCGGTTATTTCAAGCGCTTTTACCAAATCCTGAAGCTCGGCTACACGATCGTTCGGATAGGCTTTTTCAGGGAAAAGTCTGTGTGCTTCCAGATATTTCATCAATGCCATCTGGTATTCTCCGCGCTGGTAATGCGCATCAGCTTCCTTGATTAACTGGTCAAAATCTTTTTGTTTAGCAGCCAGATCCTGCGCGTTCTCTTTTGAAATAGATTGTGCTTCCTTGTTTACCTGATTGGCTTGAGCTTTAGCCGAAGTAACCTGTTCCAGAATCTGCAAATCAGACATGAAACTTTCCTTCTCGAAATTATCAATGTCTTTCCCGTAAAATATTCTTCCTGAAGCTTTTAGTGTAAAGCTCTTGTCAATTCCATCGATTTCTTTATACAACTGAACAATCATCGGGAAAGGCGGAAAGTCGTTATCTCTTTCCCAAACTTCCTGCGGAATTTCGGTAGAGACAGTTATGATTTTATTGAAATGACCAGGGTACTTAAAGTTGAGACTATATTCGTTGAAAAATTCAAGCTCGAACCTGAATCTGCCATTTTTAGGAATTTGAATGGTAGAAGTTTCTTTGTCGTTTTTTGTGATTTCTATTGTACCAGTTCCTGTACCTTCAGCTTCAGGAACAATTTTGCCGGTAATGACAAAATACTTTTTGCTTTGTGCCTGAGTAGAGAACGGGAACAAAAACAGAATAATCATAATAAGACGCATTCCTATTCTGCCAATCTTTTGCATATGTGTTTAGTTTCAGAAGAATACATTAATCGAATAATTGCTAAATCATTAACTCCAAAGGATAAGCTCGTAAAATTAACCAAATGAATGAAAACACGAGCATTTGTTGGAAAGATTCTTGGAATTAACGTATTTGGAATACTTTATATTACAATTTGAATCGTGGAAAGAAGGTGTCTGGTTTCTTTAAAAAGCAAAACCACATCGTTGTCGCCAATGTGGTATTGTTTAAAGTATCGTGTAATCCTGAATTTTTGGCTAATTGGTCCCCACTTGTACACCGTTTATTTTTTTTGCAACACCCTTATCCACGAGTTCTGCATCGTATATTGAGGGCATTTTCGAAAAGCAATTTTGAACTTTGGAATAAACAATTTGTTCGGTTTGCATCCCAATGTAAAGGTTTGCCGGTACCTGATTTTCCTCTTGAAGTTTGACACCCATCAGGAAATGAGGCAAATTATTCTCATCTTCCAAAACTTCCGCAGGAACTTTAGTATTTACAATGATTTTTTTTTCAAGATAGCCCTTTTGATTGAAAATCAACTGATATTCGGAATCGTATTCGAGCTCAAGTCTGAATCTTCCATGTTCCGGAATTTCTGACAAAACAATAGATTTATTATTTTTTACGATCTGGATCGAACGGGTATCAAATCCTGTTGTTCCGGAAATAAATTTTCCGGTAATAATAAAATATTTACGGTTTTGGGATTGGGAGGAAAAGTGAAGAACAACGATTAAAAAGAAGATTACAATAATCCTATAAAGACCATTTTTTTTCATTCTAACGAAATGGTTGATTAATTTGGTTTTTTTGTTTTTGGTGTTTTTTCCCAAAAAACTAATCTATATTCCGAAATTAATGGAAAGGTAACCCTCTTGTTTCAATTATTTATAATTTATTATTTCCTTTAGGCCTTATTTGACTGGGGAGACAGAGCTGAAGTATGGTTTTTTAAAATTTCAAGTTATCCATTCTGTAGTCAAATTTCATTATTTTTATCTAAAAAATCGAAACGGTGAAGTTCGGTAATCTCTTGCGAAAGAAGTCTGTTTCAAGCATTTTGAGCGATGCTGATTCTTTGGAAAGAAGCACCGGAGGGATGAAACGCAATTTAAGCGTTTTCGATCTCACCGCCATGGGCGTTGCAGCCATTGTTGGCGCCGGAATTTTCAGTACCATTGGTAATGCTGCGGCCAGCGGTGGTCCGGCAGTTTCTCTGCTGTTTGTTTTTACAGCTATTGCCTGCGGACTTTCTGCCATGTGTTATGCCGAATTTGCTTCTTCTATTCCAATTAGCGGAAGCGCCTATACTTATGCCTACGTTAGTTTCGGCGAATTAATTGCCTGGATTATTGGCTGGGATCTGATTATGGAGTATGCTATCGGTAATATTGCTGTGGCCATTTCGTGGTCGGGTTATTTTACCGGATTAATGGACGGAATAGGCCTTCATATTCCGAGCTACCTTTCAACTGATTTTCTCAGTGCTTCACGCGGGTATCATGCTGCAGTCGAAGCTCTGAATTCCGGAACACCACTTGCAAAATTAAGTCCCGAACTCACTGATGCTTATTCGGCCTGGACCAATGCTCCTCAAATTGGAAATTTTCATTTGGTAGCCGATATCCCTGCACTTTTCATTGTGGTTGTCATCACCTGGATCTGTTACATTGGTATTCGGGAATCACGAATTACAAACGATTTTTTTGTGGTTCTGAAAGTGGTATTACTTTTGGTTGTTATAGGTGTTGGTGCATTTTACGTGAAACCCGAAAACTGGAGCCCGTTTGCGCCAAACGGAATTGGCGGAGTACTGAAAGGCGTTTCGGGTGTGTTTTTTGCCTATATCGGATTCGACGCCATTTCAACGACAGCAGAAGAATGTAAGAATCCAAGGCGCGACCTGCCTTTGTCGATGTTTTATGCGTTGCTGATTACGACTGTTTTGTATGTGATGATTAGCCTCGTGCTGACTGGAATGGTGCCATACAGCGAGTTGGGAGTTTCCGATCCAATGGCCTTTGTATTTACCAAATTACACCTTACCAAACTTTCCGGCATAATTGCTTTAGGGGCAGTAATTGCCATGGCGAGTGTTCTGCTCGTTTTTCAACTTGGCCAGCCGCGCATCTGGATGAGTATGAGTCGCGATGGTTTGCTTCCACCCATTTTTGCACGACTTCATCCCAAATTCAGAACTCCTGGTTTTTCTACTATTCTTACCGGATTTGTAGTGGCTATTCCTTCGCTGTTCCTGAACCTGACTGAAGTAACCGATTTGACCAGTATTGGAACGTTATTCGCTTTTATTTTAGTTTCAGGCGGAATTATCGTGATGAATCCAACCGGACAGCAAAAGCATGACGGAAAAGGCTTTCGTGTTCCCTATGCAGACAGTCGAAAATATTTAGTGCCAATTTGGGCTGTCATTTTAATCATTGTTTGGAGATCGGGATTCGAAAATTCAACTTTTGCCACTGATATTTCCGGCGGATCGGGCCTGTTTGGGATAGTCCGGAATCATTTTCCATTCCTGATATTTTGCATGGTCTCGGTTGTGATTTCTTTTCAGGCGGTGGTAAAAAGATGGTCATTGATCCCGGTTTTGGGATTGCTAACTAATCTTTACCTCATGAGCGAATTGGGTGTCACCAATTGGTTTCGGTTCGGAATCTGGCTGATCGTTGGCCTGTTCCTGTATTTTATTTATGGTTCGAAACACAGCCACATAAAGGAAGAAGATGATACCGCTTCATCCTGAACTTATTGCAGTACCTTGGTGCATTTAATTTTAGACCCCGAAATGAATTCGGGGTGATAACAAGAATTATTCCGCAATCTCGTGACTTAAACAGTGCAGTGTTCCCAATCCCCAAACCAAATCGACTGCATTGATCCCAATTACGTCGCGATTAGGAAATAAATCTGTCAATATTCCGAGCACTTTGTAGTCGTTTTTGTCATTGAAGGTTGGCATTAACACGCAACCATTGGTCATTAGGAAATTCACGTAACTGGCGGGCAGGCGCAAATCTTCAAAGTCGAGCCGGGCCGGCATCGGCATGGTGACTACGTTTAGTTTTTCGCCATTTTCGAGTTTTGAATTCCGGAGAATTTCGAGGTTCGCTTCGAGTTTGAGATGGTTCGGGTCGCTCGTATTTTTCTCCTGAACAGTAACCACCGTGTTGCGATTTACAAACCGGCAAATATCGTCTACATGTCCGTGAGTGTCGTCACCTTCAATGCCTTCACCCAACCAAATGGTATTGGTAACGCCTAAATATTCCCGAAAAACATTTTCGTAATCTTCTTTATTGAAACCCTTGTTGCGAACCTGTTGAGCCGGATCCATCAGGCATTCTTCCGTAGTAATTAAGGTTCCGCAACCATTTACATCAATTGATCCGCCTTCAAGCACAACCAGTTTATTTTGATAAACGGCCTGAGTTAGCGGAATTCCCAGATGACTGGCAACTGCAGCAGGCGTTCCCTGATCTTTTTTGTGGTTTTTGTATTTGGCCCAGCCGGTAAATCCAAACTGAATGGCTTCACGTCCACCACCGGCAGTTTTTACAACAGCAGGTCCCGAATCGCGCATCCAGTTACGATTGGTGTCTTTGATGATGTAACTCACAGCCGATTGATCGACATGTGCCTGTTCAAGCATCACCGCCACTTTTTCGCGCAGTTCGTCCGATTTTACTACCAGAATCACGGGTTCGTATGTGGTCACTTTTTTAATTATTTCAACAAACGCCCATTTAATGGCGTGGTACTTTCCGGGCCAGTCGCGGCCTTCCGAAGGAAATGACAAAAGTGTGGCCTGGTGTTTTTCCCATTCAGCCGGGAATCGTCGGGATATGTTGCTCATGTTTAACTGGGTTCAGAGTTGTTTTATTGATTGCCAATCACGACGTTCCAAGGGCGAATCGACCATTCTTCAATCAGACCATTTTTTACGTACGGATCATTTTTCACAAACGCTTCAGCCGCTTCGGGACTTTCGCCTTTAAAAACCAAAACTGCTGCATCGGCCGGATCAGCCAAAGCTCCACCGAGCACCAGGGCTCCTTTTTCGTGCGCCAGGCTGGCTAACTTGAGATGTTCTTCCCGAAATGGCTTGCGTCTTTCAACGTAATTGTCTGCAGTTTTGTATGATAGGATGTAGTACATCTTTGTCAGTTATTTTTTTCTGAAATGGTTTTTCCTGAAGAACTGTTAGTCGATAAACCGTTTGGTGATGTCACCATAAGCGTCAATCCGGCGGTCGCGTAGGAAAGGCCAGTTGCGGCGAACATCTTCCATCAGTTCGTGATCGATTTCAGCCATGATAATTTCTTCTTTGTCGTGCGATGCCTGGGCCAGAATTTCACCCTGAGGACCGGCAATAAACGAAGCGCCCCAGAATTCAATTCCTGCAGAGGTTTCTATCGGTCGTTCGAAACCAACCCGGTTACAAGCCGCCACGAAAATTCCGTTGGCAACGGCATGCCCGCGCTGAACGGTTTGCCAGGCATCGAATTGTTTTTTGCCGTATTGTGCTTTTTCGTGCGGATGCCAGCCAATGGCCGTGGGGTAGAAGAGTACCTCGGCACCCTGCATTGCAGTTAGTCGGGCTCCTTCAGGATACCACTGGTCCCAGCAAATTAGGGTTCCAATCTTGCCAACCCTGGTGTCAAAAGCCTTGAAGCCAATGTCGCCCGGCGTGAAGTAGAATTTTTCGTAATAACTCGGGTCATCCGGAATGTGCATTTTGCGGTATAATCCGGCTTCTGATCCATTTGAATCAATGATATACGCCGAATTGTGGTACAAGCCAGGTGCCCGTTTTTCGAAGAATGGAACGATGATTACAACATTTAATTCGGCAGCCAAAGCAGAAAATGCGTTGTAAGAATCACTGTGCAGAGGTTCGGCCAGATCAAAATATTCGGTGTTTTCGCTCTGGCAAAAATAGAACGAGCTGTACAATTCGGGTAAACAAACCACATGAGCTCCTTTAAGTGCCGCTTTGCGAATCCATTCCAGGCACTTTTTTAAATTTACTTCCGGAGTTCCGTTCAGCGAAATCTGTGTCAGTGCTATGTTGTAATTTTTCTTTTTCATGATATCCAAAATTTGAGGGCAAAAATAGTTAAATCATTGAAAGAATGCTCACGCCATAACTGGTCATTTATAGTCATTGATTGTCAATTAGTTGTTTGGCGTAGCGAAGCGAATGACAATGAAATGACCACATTCTTACTCCTTCTGAAAATACTCTTTCGCGGCATTACAAATGGGGCAGCGGTAATCTTCAGGCAGTTGTTCAAAAGGCGTTCCGGGAGCTATTCCCATAGTTGGGTCGCCTTCTTCCGGATCGTACACAAACCCGCAAATGGCGCAAATGTATTTTTCACCGTCAAAGACATATACGTCGGGTTCGTCTTTATCTTCTTCAATTATAATCGACTGGACTTCTGAATCGAGCAGCGATTTTTCGATATATGTTGGTGAATTCCTGGGCGAAAACATTTTGTATTTCTCGCGATAGTACTGGTATGTCAGGGGTTCATCGTCCGACAATTCATCGGAGTCGAGCACTTCGCCAATAACCAGGTAATGCGATCCGAGATCAATCGATTTGGTAACCTTACAATCGAACCAGGCAACTGAACTATCGGTGACAATTGGCGCCCCGCTTTTCGACCGGATGTAATTTATTCCGGAGAATTTATTGATTTCGGTCGATGTCATAAACCCAAAATCGCCTATAATTTTCATGTTTACTTCTTTCTTCAGGACCGAAACAGAAAAAATGCCCGAATCAAGAATGACTTGGGTCGATTTGTTGTCTTTGTGACACGAAATAGCCAGTTGTTCGGGTTTCGAAGTGACCTGAAATACAGTATTGGCGATGTATCCGACTTTCTTTTCCTGAAATTCGGAAGCTACCAAATAAACGCCGTATGATAATTTATGGAATGCCTTAAGTTTCATAATTTTTTGTTTCCTGATTTTTATATGAATGAACGAAAGTAAGCTATTTAACCAAGATTTGAGAAAAATTCAGGCGCAAATTCATTGAACAATTGTATTGGAGGTGCCATCTGCTTTCAATACCTTAGCAAAGCCAATTTAAAAATTACTAAACTGTAACAACTATGAAAAAGAATTTCCTGTTGCTTAGTCTGTTTTTGCTCATTTTGCAGGTTCAGGCACAATTCCCGCGTAATCCTGAAAAACAAAAGCAAATCAGTATTGAGACTGAAAATACTGCACTTGTTTTTTCGGTTGGAACCAACAATAAACTGTATCAGGTGTATTTGGGCGAAAAGTTGCAAAATCCTGAAGATTACAAATTGTTGCCGAACCTGCACGAAGCATACATTCCTTCCGGAACCGATAATTTGTTCGAACCTGCCATTAAAGTGCTGCACAACGATGGTAATCCGTCGCTTGAATTGCTGGTTACCAATACGAAAACAACGCGCGATGCCGACAAAATTACTACGACAATTTTGCTGAAGGATTCGAAATATCCGGTTGAAGTAACGCTGAATTTTACCGCATTTCAGAAGGAAAACATTATTAAAACATGGGCTGAAATTAAACATCAGGAAAAGAAAGCAGTGGTGCTGACCAATTACGCTTCGTCGATGCTGCATTGGGATGCCGATCATTACTGGCTCACTCAGTTTCATGGCGACTGGGCCAAAGAAATGCGGATGGAAGAAAGTGAGCTAACTGCCGGAATAAAAATTATCGACAGCAAACTCGGAACGCGTGCCAACATGTACGAAACCCCGGTTTTCTTCCTGTCCAAAAACAAACCCGCTACCGAAACTTCAGGAGAAGTGATCGCCGGGACGTTAGGCTGGACCGGAAGTTTCCAAATGTTGTTTGAAATCGACAACAGCAACTCGCTCCGGATGATTTCGGGCATCAATCCGTTTGCTTCGGAATATTATCTCGAACCGAATGAAACGTATACTACTCCTGAATTTCTGTTCACTTTCAGCAATACAGGAAAGGGCCAGGCAAGCCGGAATTTTCACAGTTGGGCGCGCAATTATGGTGTTTTGGACGGAAACGGAAACCGACTGACTTTGTTGAACAACTGGGAAGCCACGTACTTTGATTTTGATGAACAGAAACTAACCGATTTGTTTGGTGGCGCCAAAGAACTGGGTGTGGATTTGTTTTTGCTCGACGACGGCTGGTTCGGAAATAAATATCCGCGCTCGAACGACCGCGCAGGACTGGGCGACTGGCAGGAAACCAAAACCAAATTACCACATAGTTTAGGCTATTTGGTTCAGCAAGCCGAAGCCAAAGGAATCAAATTCGGGATTTGGATTGAACCTGAAATGGTGAACCCGAAAAGCGAGCTATACGAAAAACATCCGGACTGGATTTTGAAACTGCCCAACCGCGACGAACATTATTACCGCAACCAGTTGGTTTTAGACCTTACGAATCCTGAAGTTCAGGAATTTGTTTACAAACTGGTTGACGACATGCTAACCAAAAATCCGAACATTGCCTTTATAAAATGGGATTGCAACCGCATGATGACCAACACCTATTCGCCTTACGAAAAAGATCATCAGTCGCATGTCCAGATCGATTACGTGCGAAGCTTCTACAAAGTAATGGACCGCATCCGGGCCAAATATCCAAAGTTGCCCATTATGCTTTGCTCCGGCGGCGGCGGCCGGACTGATTACGGAGCCTTGAAATATTTCACCGAATTTTGGCCCAGCGACAATACCGATCCGTACGAACGCATCTTTATCCAGTGGGGATATTCGTACTTTTTTCCGAGCATTACGTTGTGCGACCACGTTACCTCGATGGGCAAGCAGTCGCTTAAATATAAAACAGATGTGGCCATGATGGGAAAAATGGGTTATGATATTCGCGTGAACGAAATGACTCCGGATGAACTGTCATTCAGCAAACAAGCCGTTCAGAATTACGAGCGGTTGAAAGAAGTTATCTGGAAAGGCGATATGTACCGACTGATTTCACCCTACGATGAAGAACGCGCTGTTTTAATGTATGTTACCAGCGACCAAAGCAAGTCGCTGCTGTTTTCGTATGCACTGCATCCCCGTTCGTTTAACCAGTTTAGCGCTGTTCGCTTACAAGGTTTGGATGCGAGTAAAAATTACAGAATCGAAGAAATTAATAAAATGCCGAATTCGCGCAGTCGGTTTATGGCTGACGGAAAAACTTATTCAGGAGATTACTTGATGAAAGTAGGTTTATCGTTGCCTAACAATAGCGCCGAAACCAGTGCGGTAATTGAGATCACAGAAGTGAAGTGATTTTACGAGGCTGTATTAATAGTTATTAACCCAGTCATCCTGAACTTCCTGCCCGCTCGCTTGGCAGGCGGGGTTTCAGGATCTCAATGCATTGTATGTCGGATCCCGAAATAAATTCGGGATGACTAGAATTGCAAAGGTTTTAACTTTTAAGACAGCCTCTTATTTTTTGACTTCTATTTCCCAACTTCCGATGGCGGAACTCCGAAATATTTCTTAAAACATCTTGAAAAATAGAGCGGATCATTGAAGCCAACCAGATAACTGATTTCGGCAATGGTTTGCTGCTGACGGTTGTTGAGCAACAATTTGCGGGCTTCCTTCAGCCTGATGTTTCGTACAAATTCTGTTGCCGACTGACCTGTCAGTGTTTTGAGTTTTGAATATAAAAGTGTTTTACTGATGTGCATTTCCTGGCAAAACTGAGGTACATCAAACTCCGGATTATCCAGGTTTTCGTGAACCAGGAGAATGGCTTTCTCCAAAAACTGATGATCAGACGAGTTTTGCGTAAATGTTTTCGCTTCAAGTTCTTCCTGATCGGCAAACTTTGCTTTCAGTCTTTTCCTGTTTTCTATAAGGTTGAAGCAGCGGGCGACCAATTCATTCATTCTGAAAGGCTTGGTGATGTAATCGTCGGCACCAGTTCCAAGTCCTTTTATTTTGTCGTCTTCCGAATCGCGCGCGGTCAGTAAAATCACAGGTAGATGGCTTGTTTGCGGGTTCGATTTCAGTTTTTGGCAAAATTCAGTCCCGGTCATTCCGGGCAACATCACATCCGAAATAATCAAGTCTGGCATCTCCGAATTCAGCCACTCATACGCTTTTTCAACCGAGCCAAACGCAGCTACTTCGAAATATTGCGCCAGTTCGCCCGATATGAACCGCAGCATAGCTTCTTCGTCTTCAATCAGCAAAACTGTGGTTTTTTCTCCTGAAGGAATTTTATTCAGGGCTGGCTCCTTCTCCTGAAATTCAGGGATTTTAGTTTTCTCAACCGAAACGACTGGTAGTGAAACCTGAAAGCTTGTTCCGTGAATGCCATCGCTCTGAACCTCAATGGTTCCTTTATGAAGTGCTACCAATTCTTTGACCAGCGAAAGTCCGATTCCGCTTCCAGGAATACGGCTTAGTTTTTCGTTGCGAAGCCGGTAAAACCGGTCGAAAATATTTTGCTGCATTTCTTCCGGAATACCCGGTCCCGAATCGCTGACACTGATGTGAACGATTCCGGCTAGCTGGTCAGCATCAAATTGTAATTCAACTTTTTCATTTTCAGGTGTAAACTTAAAGGCATTCGACAGCAAATTCACAACTATTTTTTCCAGTTTGTCAGCATCGTAACTGGCCCAAAATTCCTGAAGTTGGCAATGAAATTCGAAGCGGATATTTTTTTCATGAGCCAATGGCGCGTAGTAGCTTGCCATATTCCGAAGCTGTAAAACAATGTCGCCAGGGCTGGTTTCGAGTTGTATTTTGCCCGCTTCCAAACGCCGGAAATCAACCACCTGATTCACCAGATTGGTCAACCGCTGAACATTGTTGTAAATCAACTCCAGGTTTTCCCTGAATTTATCTTTTTTTGCAGACTGATCGAGCAACTTCTGAAGTGGCAGAGAAATGAGGGTGAGCGGAGTTTTTAGCTCATGCGAAATGTCGGTAAACAGGCGTAGTTTTAACTGATCCAGTTCGTGGATTTGACGGTTGCGCGAATACAACCGAACCAACAGCCAGACAATAATTCCGAGGAAGGTGAGAATGGTGAGAATGAACCATGTTCTGGAATAAACGGGCGGCAAAATGCTGAAGGAAATTCGTGCCGGAATCGCTTCAATATTATTATCCAGATCGCGCGACCGGACAGCAATTGAATAATTTCCGGGGTCGAGGTCCAAAAATACGCTCGTTTTTTCTTCTGAAAATGGAGACCACGCGTGATCATTCAAACGGTATGAAAACTGGATTTTCTCGGATGACGATTGGTTCCAAAAATCTGTTCCTTTATAGGTGATTATTACATTTCCGGATGATGAAATTTCGTTGTTCGAAAATGAGATACTTGTTTTCGGCGCCTGATTTTCCTTTCGGTACATAGTCGTTTCGAAAACAGCCGGATCTTCAACCGAACTTTTGAAATCGTATAAATACCATTCACGTGTCGCACGGTTTATCCAAAGCGCTCCGTCGGCCGATTTCCGGAGATAGCCCTTTTCGCGCTGAATGTTTAATTCGGGATGAATGATTTGCGGTATAAATTGTTTGCCGTCGTAAAAAGAAATTCCTTTATCTGTCGCAACATATACCGAGCTGTCGCTTTCAACCAGCAAATTGGTAACCATGTTGCTCGCCAGTCCGTCGAACGTGGTGAATCGTTTCCAATTCTTCTCCTTGTTCAGAAACAAACCGGTTCCGCCCTGTGCCACCCAAATTTGTCCGGAGGGAGAAATAGCTACGTCGTCGATCCAATTTGGCGAATGCGCCGGAAGTTCAACGCTTGTTGTTCCCGAATCGCTAAAAACGGCAAAATTGTTTCCTGAAAACCATATTTTCCCATCTTTCGTCTGAACCATCGACGGAATTCGCTGCGGCACCCTTTCTTTGGAGTAATTTGTCCATTCCGAACGGCTGTAATTGTATAACTCAAATCCACCCTCATAATGTGTATTGTCGAGTTCAAGAACGCCGTTTGCCGGAAATGCCATTGCCGAATCGCCTAACTCACAAATACCGTTGTATGCGATGCCGAGGTATAAATCGGGAAAAGTTTTCATGTTCCAGCGGCCATTTTGAAATCGGGCAACTGCAGCTTTTCCGTGGTGACTTCCGGCAGCCCACAACCCGCTTTTTTTTGAGTATCGGATTGTCATCACCAAACTCATCAGGCCATCTGTGCTTGAATATTGTGTAAACTGTTTCAGGTCCCGGTCGCCAGCCACAATCGTCCCGGCATTTGTTGTAAACCAATATTTTCCGTCGGGTGTATTGCAGGTAAAATTTAAACCCTGAAAGGTACAGAACCTTGAGTTCGACAAATCGAGTTTCATCAGGCTGCCATTTGCACCAAATACAAAAAGGTTTTCCTTACTGTCGAGGTAAAGCTGGATGTACGAAAGCGGCAGCGTCACTTCAGGATACTGGTACACTTTCCAACCTTTATCTGCAAGCGAATACAATTTGCTATGGCCGCCGATCCACAGATTTCCTTCAGGAGTACTCAAAATTGAATTCTGAACATTGTCGCCGCCAATCGATTTCAGGTTTATGCTTTCCCATTTTTCTCCGGAAACTGAATATTTCAGGAGTTCGATATTTACGTTGTTGCTCACCAGGTAAACAGAATTCTGGTGCTCACAAATTCCAGAAATGTCGGGAATTGAAAGGGTAGGGGCTTTTGTGAAATTCCAGTTTGGTGAACCGTCTGATAAATCGGTGAGATTAATTGAAGCCAGATTTTTATCTGGTAAATCAACTGCCATCCAAACGCGCTGAGCACTCGAAATTGTCAGATTGTAAACCGGGAATTTTATTTGGAGAACCGAGGTGAACTGACTGCTTTTAGTTGTGTAATTCCTGATAATTTTCTGTATCTGTCCTGTTCCTGAAATTTCAAAATAACCTTCAGGATTTAAACAATAGACTGCGTTTTCAGTGATTTGTAACAGTCCGTAGTTGCAACCAATCCACGCATTTCCGTTTTGGTCTGTACTAAAATTTCGCTGGCTGTTAAACGTGAAATTCAGAATTTTGCGAAAATTCCCGTCTTGGTATCTAAGAATTCCTTTGTCGGTTGCAACCAGTAATTTGTTATCAGGACCAAAAGTCAGCGAATGAATGGTTGAACTGTCGGGAATAAACTGAGTGGTTTGATATCCATCGTAATACACGGCGGCGTTGCCAATTCCCATCCACATTCCATTGTCTCTGCCTCTGGCCAGGCACGAAATCCGGATGGTGTCGTACTTCGGAAATTCAGTCCATCGCCACGGTTCCAAAACCGGATTGGCAAGCAATGGTTTATACGGCTCCGACGCAGCTATTTGAAGCGACTGAAAAACAATTCCCAGAATGACAATAAGTTTCAGGGTTTTAATCACTCAGATTAGGTTTTGGATTTAATAAAGCAGAACTGCTTCCAAATTTAGTAAAAAACGGATAATGGGAAACGGAGATGGAAACACAGGGAAAGAAGTAAAAATCAAAACGGCGCTCGAACACCGTGACTGCGATTGAAAACTATCTTTCCACCATAAGCTGGCGGGCTTCCTGCTGCAAAATAACTGGAAGATGTATGTGGCGGCGGCTGATACTGGTGAGCCATTTGCCAATTTCCTCGGTTCGAAGTGTGTACAGAACATCGCGTAATTCGTCAATCTGGCTGGCCGTTAACTGGTCTTCGCGTACATTTCGCAATTCGTCGAGCTCCTCGTCGTTAAAATAAATGATTACGTTTTCATCGAAATCGGCTTCGTCGAATTCGCAAACTTCATGCGCACCGCAACAATCCGAAGCAATTTCGCGCGGTTCTTCTTTTGGTTTTGCAACAAATTCCGGCTCATCGTTCCCCGAAAAAAGTTTCAGGGCAACAAGCACAACAACAACCAATATGATCAGAATTAAAGCATAAATCATGGCGCAAAGTTAAAAAGGATTCCGAAAAATTGTAGCGTAATTCTAGTTTCCGGGGTCAAATCTTACGTATTTTTAACCCTGCCCAAACGCATTTTGTTGAAATTATAATTGTGCTATATTTGGTTTTGCTGAATATTAATGAATAATTACTGAAGCCAATTCAAATTACACGCTGACTTATGAAATACCTTTTGTTTTTTATCGCTGTCTTGCTTTTTGCTCAAAAATCAGATGCCCGTTATAGTAAATATTTCGACGACAAAACGTTACGCCTCGATTATTACCACTGCGGAAATGCAACCACTGAAAAGTTTTACTTCGACGAACTGATTCAGGAACCTTATTGGGCGGGATCTAAAGAAAACCTGATTGATACCAACGACTACGGAAACCAATTTCTAGAAGTGCGGACAACCGATACCAACGAGCTGATCTACTCGCGTGGATTCAGCACACTTTTCGACGAATGGCAAACGACTCCGGAGGCTTTGACAACAGATTGCTGCTATCCCGAATCGGTTGTGATGCCTTTCCCTAAAGATAAAGTGCTCGTTTCCATTTTAAGCCGCAATAAAAAGGGCGAATTGGAGAAGAAGTTTGAATACACAGTCGATCCGAAAAGTTATTTCATAAAAAAAGAGACAGAGAATTTACCGGTTTTTGATGTGGTAAATTCGGGCGATCCGGATAAAATGGTTGATATTGTGCTACTTCCGGAAGGTTATACTGATTCGGAAATGGAAACATTTAAAGAGGATTGCCGGAAATTTGCCGAGTCAATTCTTGGGTATGCACCATATTCGGCCAACAAAAAGAAATTCAATATTCGCGGCGTGTGGGCTCCTTCAAAAGAATCTGGTCCTGATGTTCCGGGCAAAGGAATCTGGAACAATACGCGCTTAAACGGTTCGTATTATACTTTCGACTCGGAGCGATATCTGATGGTTAAAGATTTTCAGGGCGTGCGCGATGTGGCCGGGAATGCACCCTACGACTACATATACATTCTGGCCAATACCAGTAAATACGGTGGTGGCGCCATTTACAATTTCTACGGAATTAGCGCGGCGCATCATGTTGATGAAACTGCTAAAATTTACGTTCACGAGTTTGGTCATTTGTTTGCCGGTTTGGGCGACGAATATGTTGGTGGCGTTGAATATTCTGAGTTTTATCCTGCAGGTGTTGAGCCTTGGGAACCGAACCTGACTACTTTGGTTGATTTCGATAAGAAATGGAAAAGCATGTTACCTGAAGGTACCGCAATTCCAACACCGCAAAAAGATTCGAACGCTGAGAAACTGGGTGTTTACGAAGGTGGCGGCTATGTTTCGAAAGGCGTTTACCGGCCGTGGATCAATTGCCTGATGAACAATTTGCACACGATTGATGTGTTTTGCCCGGTTTGCAGCAAATCTATTCAGGAAATGATTGATTTTAATTGCCGTTAAAATAGTAAAATAACAGGACCAACAGACCTTGTAAAAGCATCGTTCCATCCAGAATTCCGTAATGGTAAAAAGTGAGTTTCCTGATTTTTTCAGACTTCAGGAAAATGAAAGTTGTAATGGTCGAAATTCCCATGGCAGACATTAGGTCCCAGTCGTTATGACTCAGGTAATGCATGGCAGAAATCAGGATAAAAAGCAACAGCGAAAGATACGAAAGGTACATTGCCCCTTTTTCGTTTAACAGCAGCGGAATGGTTTTTAAACCCGAATGCCGGTCGGCTTCCAGATCGCGAATATCGAACGGAATGGTGATAGCCAGCAAAAAGAAAAACCGTTCGGTTAGCATGATGGCAATGTGAACTTTACCGAATGTGACACCCGACTGAACAATGGGCAAAAGTATGGTTGAGGCCGACCAGACAATGGCGATTAAAAATATTTTCAGGTATGGAATTTCGCGCAGTCTAAAAAGATGCTTGTGTTTCTCGAAAACCGGGACCGAATAAAACAAAGTAATAACTGCAAATGGAGCCAAAGTGAATAAAACTTCAGGTTTTGCCAATAGGGCAACTACCCCAAACCCAACAACCGAAACCGAAACCAAAATATAAAAGGCAAGCAGGTTTTCGCGAACCCAGCGGTGTTTTTCCGAATTCAGGGCTTCTTTATTGGTAAGAACTGTTATGAGCCTGTGAAGATTGTATTCGAACAAGGTTGCAAAGAAAATAATAAACAGGTACGGATGCCATTGCGGTTTCATACCGAGCTGAATTTGAGCGGAAACTGTCAGGAAAACCGCCGCCAGTGAAATGTAAATATTGGAGTGAATTAATGCCTGAATTGATTTTTGAATGGCAGAAAATATGGATGCAAGGAGAAATTGTTTCCTGTGTTTATTTTGCACCTTAATTGTTTCCATCGTCAGGCTTTAAAGGTGATAATGAACTTTGCTCCGAGATTAATTTCACTTTCAACGGCAATTGTGCCACCCATGCTCGTAATGTGATTGTGAACCAGGTAGAGACCAATTCCTTTGCTATCCTTATAGTTATGAAATTTTTGATGCAGCCCGAAAATTTTGTCTTTCACTTTATCCATGTCAAAACCTAATCCATTATCGGCGAAAATCAATTGAACATACCCGTCTTCCTTTTCAGTTTGAATGGTTATTTCTGGCGGTATTCCAGGTCTTGAATATTTTATTGAATTGGTAATCAGATTTAAAAACACGCTCGACATGTAAGCTTTGTTAAATTTGATTTTATCCACACTCGAAAAGTCTTTCCGGATAACAACTTTTGATGCTTCAATCAGCGACGAAATGGACTTTGTTACATGATTCAGACTCTCATTTAAATCTACTTCTTCGAAGTTCGAAAGCATTTTGTGTTTATCACTAAGCGCGTCAACATAGTTGTCCATCAATTCCTTCAGGTATTCACCCGATAATTTTAAAATGCTGAGCAGTTCTGTGGCTTCTTCATCGTTAACTTTCGAAAGATCGAGCAGGTCGATTACTGCGAGCACATTGTTTACAGGCGACCGTAAATCGTGCGACGTTGTATAGGTGAGTTGCTTTAGGTCATTATTTACGTTCGACAGGTTCGTTAAAAGTTTACTTCTATCTGCCTCCTGAATTTTCTTGTGGGTTATGTTTTTTGCAATGGCAAAAACAAGTTGCTCATTTTCAACCGGAAGAGATGTCCACGATAGCCACACAATTTCACCACTTTTTGTACGGTACCGGTTTTCGAAATTATACAGAGGTTTCGAGTTGTATAATTCGTTTCGGGCCATTTGGGTGTCTCTTTTGTCGGCACAAAATACAAAATCGTTTATCGGTCTCGAGTATAATTCTTCTATTGAATAGCCAAGCGTTTTCGAAACAGCAGCATTTATCTTTTTAAAATATCCATCATACCCGGCTATACAAAGTAAATCCGGCGACAACTCGAAAAAAAGTTCAAATTTGAAATTGGGGTCACTCATACGATAGACTTAATTTTGGTGAAATTTTTCAATTTGTCGGATAAATATTTGGGGGGAAATAAAGGATCATTATAAATTGAAATGTTTAATAGATTAATAACCCGTTGTGTGAATTAAATAGCATGTTTTAAAAAGTTGATTGGTCTGTTATTAATGAACCGATTAATATATTGAACGATTGTCAAAGCAGTGATCTTTGATAATATTCTGGTTTTAAATCCGATAAATGTTTTGGCATAGTTTCTTCTGATTAAAAACTGATCACATAACTGGCTGTAAAGAGTTTCAATCCTTTTCCTGGATTTCCGGAAGATATATGGATACTTCTTATTGCCTGATTGATTGGTCCTGATCGGAGTTTCCAGTTTGACATTAGCTGAGTGGAACAAATCCAATTGCTGGCGGGCGTCAATATATCCTTTGTCTGCCAGCAAAGTACAATCAGACAGACTAACTTTTACATCCTTTAAATAGTTAACATCATGCACATTGGCCTTGGTCAGGTCAATTGAGGTAAATACTCCTTCAAAGGTACAGATGCCATGTAATTTGTACCCAAAGTAATACTGGTTTTGTGAAGCACAGAACCCCTTGGCCGGAGAAGTAGAAAAATCTTCTTTGCAAATCTTCAACCTTGATGCCCTGGCATTTCGGCAAATCTCAAGGGGCATGGAGTCAATAACAAACACATCCTCATTTTTACAGAAAGTACCACTTAACTGTTTGCGAACCAGTTCTGTCTGATCAAAGAGTGATTTCTTGCGCCGGTTGTATTGTGAACGATCTATTAACCGGGGAAATTCGCTTACATATTCTCCCTTCAACTTTTTAAAAAGCAGATTTTCACTGTCTATAGATAGGTATTCACTGGTCAGATTAAGACTAATGACCTCTAAATCTGAAAACTTAGGTTTCTTCCCAACCCGGGGAAAGTTTCCTGATTGGTCAACATTATTCTGCAATATGGATTTTAATACTTCCAAAATTTTGTCGAAATTCGTTTTAATATCGTGCATGGGCTGTTTTAATATTTTTGTTTCGCAACTTTAAAATACTAAATTTCAGCTTAATGCACGATTATTTATCTAATTATTAATTTCACACAACGGGTATTAATATTCTCACGATAGCTGTCTTTGTAACACTTTTTGAAACAGTAAACGGACATCTAAAACGTATTGTTCAAAAAATATTGTGAACGAACATTAATGGCGTTGATTCTGAATTATTTTCCAGTTATGACGGAATAGATTGCTGTTACTCTTAATAAAATTTACTGAGCCAGTTGAGGCCGATTTTAGCAACCTCAAGGTCCTGATCCGATTTTCCGCCTGAAAATACAGCCAGCAAATATCCGTTCAATTTCGTCGAAAAATGCTTTGTAAAAATTCGTGAAACTATCTGAGTTTAGCCTGATTTTTTCACCTGCCTTTATTTTCAGAATGGATTTTGTGGGGTCGAGTTTTATCGAATTATCAGCCAGCAACTGGCTATTGTTGTTCATTAATGAATTGCAGATTATCCTGACTTCGTTTAGCGGATTACCATCTTTCATTTCGAGTGTTCGGCTTCTGAGACAAAAGTAATTGTCGAGCGCCAATACCATATGATTGAAGAAATTGGGTTCAAAAGATTCGAATGCATCATCCAAAAGTATTCCATTTCTACCTTCCTGTGCCCTGGCTGCAGCAATCAGCTTTTCCGGAAGTAAATATTTTCTTTTTCATGGTAAATCAGAATTTCGAATTTTGAGGTTTTGAATCTCGTCCAGGTAATTCCCGAAACTGTCAAAGCTATCTTCCCAGTTTTTTTCAATTGATCTAGCCAAAAATCGATTTCGCCGATACTCTCAAATTTAATTTGGTAGTAAATTTCACGTCCTTGTTAATTGTGTCGTTATTTAACGACAAATAAAATGTAATGCCATTTAACGACAAATGATTTTTTTTTTTGTTTTCAAAACGGCGAAGATAGCCTGGTATACATAAAACGAATGGAGGCACCATCCGTGAATATTTATTCATCAGATGGAGCCTCCCGTTAAGCGCTTCGCTTATGATGCCGTTTAAGCGTTTTGGGTCTCCAGAAACGGGTAATCGGTGTATCCTTTTTCGGCGCCTCCATAAAAGGTTGCACGGTCGTAAGGATTGAGTTCTGCTTTCAGTTTAATTCGTTTCGGCAGGTCGGGATTGGCAATAAAATGGCGGCCAAACGCAATGGCATGGGCCAAACCTTCTTCAACAAAACTGGCTGCTGTTTCAGGAGTAAAACCGTCAGCGGCGATAATTGTTCCGGTGTATGATTTCCAGAGCGCCTGTTCTTTGGCAACAACATTTTCGATTTCGCCTTCACGATAACGAACAAGGTGCAAATAAGCCAGCTTGTAACTGTTTAGTTTTTCAACCAAATATTGGTACACTTCATACGATTTCGGATCGTAAACTCCGTATGGAAATGCGAATGGAGACAAACGAATCCCTACTTTTCCGGCACCAAATACGTCGACCAGTTCATCCAGAACTTCAAGCACAATGCGGGCTTTGTTTTCGACCGTTCCACCATATTCATCGGTACGCCGGTTGCTGGTTTCGTGTAAAAATTCGTGTAACAAATAACCGTTGGCCGAATGTAATTCAACGCCATCGAATCCTGCCGCTTTGGCGTTTTCGGCTGCTTTCCGGTAATCCCGAATGGTCTGTTTAATTTCGTCGACGGTGATTTCGCGCGGTGTTTCAAACGGAACCTGGCTGAACGAGGCCGTGAAAGTCATTCCCGGCGCGGCTACCGCTGATGGTGCAACAGGCAATCCTTCTTCAGGATGCAGCGAACTGTGCGAAACCCGTCCCACATGCCAGAGTTGGATGAATATTTTACCGTCGTTCCCGTGAACTGCACCGGTTACTTTCTTCCATCCTTCAACCTGGGCTTCGCTGTAAATACCTGGTGTCAGCGGATAACCCATCCCGATTGGCGAAATTTGGGAGGCTTCGGTAACAATTAATCCTGCCTCCGAACGCTGACGATAATATTCTGCATTCAATTCGCCCGGTGCAAGGTTCGAAGGGTTGGCACGCATACGGGTGAGCGGGGCCATGACCAGTCTGTTTTTTAAGGTGTAATCTCCCAATTGTAAGGAGCTAAATAACTTGTTTTCCATAGCTGTTTGTTCTTTTATTTTTAGACCGATTGGTCTGTTCCTGTTTAAAAAAATTTAAAATGTTTCAATCTCTGTTTTAATCAGATTCAGAATCTGTTCCAATTGTTCTTTGTTGTTTTCTATACGACTGATGATTACAGCGCCTTCCAGCAAAACATAGATTTTAAGGGCCTGTGTTTCACAATCCAGTGTTGTCGAAAATTCACCACTTTCAACTCCCTGGATCAGGAGATTCCTGATGAACGTTCGCGACGAGCGGATGACTTGTTGCACACGTTCCCGGATGGCAGGATGGGTATCGTCCGACTCGGCGCCAAAATTAATGACCGGGCAACCGCCAAATTCATCCCTGAATGTTCCATCCATCGAGAAGTCGAGGTAAGCAATCAGCTTCGCTTTACTTCCGCTGAAATCCTGAAGGTGTTTTTGTAAACTGTCGTTATAGCTTTGAGACAGGTAATTGAACGCTTCGAGGCAAATTTCATCTTTGTTTTCGAAGTTCCCGTAGATGCAACCTTTGGCCAAACCGGTTGCCTCCATAATATCACTCAATGAAGCGCCGGCCATGCCCTTCTTGTTGATAATGGGAGCAGCTTTTTCGATGATATATTGCCGTGTTCGTTCTCCTTTACTCATAATGGAACAAAAATAGACCAATCGGTCTAATAAAAATAGACTAATTGGTCTTTTATTATAGCTACTTAATGAAAAGTTAACTTTAGGGAACAGGCTTCGATCTGTTATTGTCGCGTTTTTATTAATTGCCTAAACAATAAATTCCTCGGCGCCAATAATTTTGCGTGCCAGATCGTAATTTGTTTTTATTTAATTCATTGTCTCAATATTACAAAATGTCGACTCAATATAATCAGCAATGATTGGAAGAAGGAGAGCCCAAAATGTTTATCCTTGATATCATCAAAAACAAACCTGAATACCGAGTTTTTACAATCGTTAACCGTGGACACCATATGTTGAACTAAATAAATTTGCGGTCTAAAATATTTGAGAAGAGGCTTGTTTTTGATCTTGGACGCAGGAAGCTTACGCAGGGTCGGATTGCGGGCGATCTCCTGTCCGGCAGGACAAGGAAATCGAGCGGAGAGCCGCCGACCGAATACCCATTGCTGCCGCACTTGACGGGTAGCTGAAGTTGTAGCCTAGTTATTCTTTTTTTCTTAATTTTTTCATTCTTTTTGTTCAGTGTCGAAGGCGTAATTTATTGTACATACATTGCTTCATTTACATTTTCAAGAAATAGTGTACTCGTATTTCTATCAACCTCATAAATATATAGGTTACTGTCCAGAAAATATATAAATCTATTTGAATCGATCCAAAGTGTCTTTGTTCCGCATAAATCAATATGCTTATCTGAATTTAAGGAATATATTGAAATTGAATCTGAATGAGACAAGTCACAACAGACAATTCTATTGTCGGGTGAAAATTGAATTTTACTGTATGGTGCCGCAGGAGAGATGTCTTTATTTATAATAAGTTTACCCGTTGTGTGAAATTAATAATTAGATAAATAATCGTGCATAAAGCTGAAATTTAGTATTTTAAAGTTGCGAAACAAAAATATTAAAACAGCCCATGCACGATATTAAAACGAATTTCGACAAAATTTTGGAAGTATTAAAATCCATATTGCAGAATAATGTTGACCACTCAGGAAACTTTCCCCGGGTTGGGAAGAAACCTAAGTTTTCAGATTTAGAGGTCATTAGTCTTAATCTGACCAGTGAATACCTATCTATAGACAGTGAAAATCTGCTTTTTAAAAAGTTGAAGGGAGAATATGTAAGCGAATTTCCCCGGTTAATAGATCGTTCACAATACAACCGGCGCAAGAAATCACTCTTTGATCAGACAGAACTGGTTCGCAAACAGTTAAGTGGTACTTTCTGTAAAAATGAGGATGTGTTTGTTATTGACTCCATGCCCCTTGAGATTTGCCGAAATGCCAGGGCATCAAGGTTGAAGATTTGCAAAGAAGATTTTTCTACTTCTCCGGCCAAGGGGTTCTGTGCTTCACAAAACCAGTATTACTTTGGGTACAAATTACATGGCATCTGTACCTTTGAAGGAGTATTTACCTCAATTGACCTGACCAAGGCCAATGTGCATGATGTTAACTATTTAAAGGATGTAAAAGTTAGTCTGTCTGACTGTACTTTGCTGGCAGACAAAGGATATATTGACGCCCGCCAGCAATTGGATTTGTTCCACTCAGCTAATGTCAAACTGGAAACTCCGATCAGGACCAATCAATCAGGCAATAAGAAGTATCCATATATCTTCCGGAAATCCAGGAAAAGGATTGAAACTCTTTACAGCCAGTTATGTGATCAGTTTTTAATCAGAAGAAACTATGCCAAAACATTTATCGGATTTAAAACCAGAATCTTATCAAAGATCACTGCTTTGACAATCGTTCAATATATTAATCGGTTCATTAAAAACAGACCAATCAACTTTTTAAAACATGCTATTTAATTCACACAACAGGTAATAAATAAATTTTTGAGTTCAATACAATTTGCATACACTTGTATTGTAATGAATTGAATATCAGTCGAGACTATATCTAGACCTATTGAAATAAGTGTTTTTTTGTTGATTCAGAAGTTAAAAAGGATCATTTTACACCAAATTTAAAGGGACTAAATCGAGAACAAAAAGCGCTTATTAATTTCCCTTAATTTCGGTTTATTCTTATTTCTTCACCCAAACATGAGTGATTTCCCCAAATACATATTTGCGATAATCACTTGCTCCTTTGTAAGCTTCGTTTATTTAGTCTTTAGCTTCCTGCGCGTAAAAATCATCGGGATGGGGAGTAGTAATTTGCGTTAACCGACATTCGATAATTAGCTTGGCTTCTTTGAAAGACATATCTCCGGAAGGAGTTTGGACATTTGTTAATTCTACTTCCTTCATTTTCTTGCTATCTCTTCCGGATTTACTTCCCAAAAAGAGCATATGTTTTTTATATTCTTCCGGAAAGTACGACATGGTATAGGTTTGCTCTTTTTGAATCATTTCAAGCGTATAACGATCTGCCCGAATGAGGCACCAGGTGGTGGGTTTCTTGAAAAGCATCCCCAAACCGCCTCTACATATCGGAATGAAGCCCAAACAATATAGTCGGTCATGAAATTAAAATGATGACCGACTTTTGGGCATTCTGTTTGCTCAATTTTTATAAAAGTAAAGTTTCATTTCAACCCGTTTTTTGTCCATTTCGCCTGATTTTTTAATAAACTGACCTACTTTGTATGTAATTTCGCCTCATTATGGAGACACAATTCCCTTTAAAAAAGCTTTTTCGGATTGCCTTTTATTCTTCTACATTAATAGGCTTCATCACTATGGGGCCTATTTATGCTATAATTTTTTCGTTTGGAATTATAAACGTCGATCACATTTTATTGTTAAAGCTAATTGTCCCTATCGTTCTTGGAATCACCTTCTTCGTATTTTTATTCTGGACAATAAATATTTTTCTTTCTTATTATATCCATAAATATTCATTATCCTTTCGATTACAATTATGGAGTTATGTGATAGGGTTTTTATTAATGATTGGATTGCGATTTATATTTGTCGATATCCTTCTAAGTCATTCAGTCGGTCAGGAAATTTTGCAATGGAAAACAAGGGAATTGGGGATACCCGTTGAAAATTCAGGTTTACATACAACGGGTAATAGTTTGTTCCCTTATTTGTTTATTGTATTCCTGGTTTTTTCCATAAATACGATTGTCCTGATATTTCATGGCGTAGTTCATATGGAGCAAAAAAAGTCAATTATTGAAGCTGAAAACATTCAATTGAAAATCAAAAACATGGAAGCTGCCAATCAAAAACTTAAGCAACAATTACAGCCCCATTTTTTGTTCAATTCGCTAAATGTCTTAAAAACATTGATCAGGAAGCAACCCGATAATGCAGAAGCATATCTCAAAAGGCTTGCGGATATATTAAGGGCATCTGTTTCGTTAGACAATGTGAATACAGTAAAATTTGAAGAAGAACTTAAATTGAGCATGGATTATCTTGAAATGCAAAAGATCAGATTTGGAAATGCAATTCAATTTTCAATAAATATTCCTGAAGAAACAAAAACTGGCGTTGTCCCGACATTTTCTATTCAGTTACTTCTCGAAAATGCGATCAAGCACAATGCTTTTACCATAGAATCTCCTTTGTTGATTAGGTTATTTTATCACGAAGGTTGGATTACCGTCAGCAATAATATTCAAAACAAGAATACCGATGAAGATTCTTCCGGCCTTGGATTATTAAATCTCTCGGAACGGTATAAAATAATATCAGGTGATGAGATCAATATTCAATCAAACGTTACTGATTTTTCGGTAAGCATTAAAATTCTATCAAATGAAGATTGTAATCATTGAAGACGAAAAACTGGCTGCGGATGATTTGGCTGAAACTATTTTAAAGGTAGATCCCGATGCTAAAATTATTTCGGTGTTAAGTTCGGTTAGCACTGCTATTTCATGGTTTCTGAAAAATGAGCACCCTGATTTAATTTTCAGCGATATTCAGCTTGGTGATGGATTAAGCTTTGAAATATTTAAAGCGGTTTCCACGAATGTTCCTGTTATTTTCTGTACGGCTTACGACGAATATGCTTTAAAAGCTTTTGATGCAAATGGGATTGATTATATTCTGAAACCTTTTGATGTTCCAACAATTGAAGCCGCATTTAATAAATACAATAAACTAAAAAGCAAGTTTTCTGAAGATGGTTCCACCCTTGAAAATGTCATTCGGCTGTTTGAAAACAAAAAGAAGCATGGCCAAAGTTCCGTACTTGTCTATTATAAAGACAAAATACTTCCGGTAAGAATTGACGATATTGCCCTGTTTTACCTTGAAAACGAAATTACCTATCTACTTACTTTCGACCAAAGAAGCTATACCATAAACAAACCTCTTGATGAACTGGAAAAAATTGCCGGATCTGACTTTTACAGGGCCAACAGGCAAAACCTTATTCACCGAAGAGCAATTAAAGAAGCTTCTCAATATTTCGCCCGTTCACTATCCGTTTCCCTGACCATCCCTTTTAAAGAAACAATCAAAGTAAACAAAGTAAAAGTTCCTGATTTCCTAAACTGGCTTTCCGGCAGTTAGTTATTCCGTAGGATTTTCGGCCCCGATTTTGTCCATTTCGGGTTCAACTCCATTTCCATGCTGAGGTTAAGGATGCACTTTTGCATCAGTATTCAATTGTTTAATAACCTTTAATAGCAAAGAAATGGAACAGGAAATAACAAAGAAAAAACAGGGCAAATTAATAATTATTGTCACTGCGTTAATCGTAATACTTGGAATAGGAATCTTCTATTGGATTGGACGTAAATCTTTTGAAACGACGGATAACGCCCAATTAGATTGTAACATTATACCAGTTCGGTCGGTAGTTACGGCCTATCTCAAATCGGTTAATTTTACGGATAACGAATATGTAAAAAAGGGGCAAGTACTTTTTATTCTCGACACGATCGAAATCAAAGCAAAAGTTGATGAAGCTGATGCTGCTTTACGAATTGCCAACGCTAAATTAGCGGCTGCGAAAAGCAAAGCTTCCGCCAGCAATGAGAGTGCCTTGGCCGGCAGCCTGACTACCGAATCGAATGAGCAAAGTATTATTTCGGCCAAAGCTAATTTGAGTAAGGCACAAAGCGTTTTTGACCGGACAAGCAATTTGCTGAAAATTAATGGGACAACACAGGAGCAATACGAAACCGCAGAAACAAATCTTGCTATTGCTAAAGCCGATTATGCAAAAGCAATAAGTACCCAAAAATCATCCACTTCATCCTTCCTGGGGTTAAAGTCATTGGCAAAATCCGATGAAAGTCAAATTGTACAGGCAGAAGCTCAGGTAACCCAATGTGAAGCCGACCTTCTTCTGGCCAAAAAGCAATTGGAATATGCTATTGTCTGCGCGCCCTGCAATGGAATTGTTTCTAAAAGAGTCGTAGAAAAAGGCCAATATATTACTGCGGGGCAGAATTTATGCGCTGTAGTTGAAAATGAAAATCTCTGGATTACGGCTAATGTCAAGGAAACACAATTACGGAGCATTAAAATTGGGCAGGAAGTAAGAATAAAAGTGGATGCTTATCCAAACATTGACCTGGCCGGGAAAATTGAATCGTTTTCGGGCGCTACCGGAGCAAAATACGCTTTGCTGCCTCCTGAAAACGCAACAGGCAATTTTATAAAAATCACGCAACGTATTCCGATTAATATTTCTATCGATAAAATTCCTACCGATAAAAATCAATTATTGTTTCCAGGCATGAGTGTTTTTGTAAAAATCTATACAGAACAATAAATCATGGAAGCGACTCTTCAAAAACCGGCACAATATCTAACAGGTTCTGCTAAATGGATACTTATTGGTACAGCACTAGTCTGTGCTTTGCTTGAACTTATTGATAGCACTGTAGTGGGAGTGGCACGACCCGACATGATGGGAAGTTTAGGAGCAACTTCCCTGGAAATTGCCTGGGTAGTTTCTGCTTACGGTATTGGGAACGTTATTACAGTTCCCCTCTCGGCCATGCTTTCCAATCTATTCGGAAGAAAAGTATATTTCACAGCATCTGTTGTTCTCTTCACTTTTTCATCTTTAATGTGCGGGTTGTCCACCAGTTTATGGACTATTGTTTTATGGCGGTTTATACAAGGTTTGGGTGGCGGTGGTTTATTATCAACTGCCCAGAGTATCATTGCTGATGCATTTCCCCCTAAAGAATTAGCTACTGCCACTGCGGTCTTTGGAATAGGACTTATGTTTGGTCCTGCTTTAGGTCCGGTTATGGGTGGATATATTATAGATAATTGGTCCTGGCATTGGATATTTTTTATTAACGTTCCTATTGGCATTATTGCAGCTTTTCTTTCATGGACTTTTGTCCCAAATCTTGCCGGAGCTGTTAAGCCAAAAAAAATGGACTGGTGGGGTATTCTTTTTTTAATAATCGGTTTATGTTCTCTGGATTATTTTCTTGAAGAAGGATCTGCTAAATATTGGTTTCAAAGCTCAGAAATAACTTTCTTCTGTTTTCTTGCTATTATCGGGCTTATAGCCTTCGTCTGGCGTGAACTTACAGTAGAAGAACCAGCCGTAAACATTAAATTATATAAAAGCCTTAATCTTGCTCTTGGTCATTTGTTGAATTTAATACTCGGTATGTTGTTGATAGGCATTTTTTTCGTATTTCCCCTATTTACGCAAGTTACCCTTGGTTGGACAGCAATACAACAAGGAACATTTCTTATTTCAGGTAGTATTGCTTCAGCCGTTGCCATGATGTTAGTAAGCAAAGTTGTTTTGAAGAAGCTTAATTACAACATAACCAGCATTATAGGTGTACTGATGTTCTCTGCCTTCTTAATACTTCTTTCATTTTCATCACCAAATTCAAGCGAGAAAACCTTCTTCTGGCCATTTATATTACAAGGTTTCGCCAAAGCATTTTTTATGGTACCTGTTATGTCCATGGCATTATCTGGTTTGCGGGGAAAAGATTTAGCCCAGGCAACCGGTTTATCCAATATCATGCGACAGTTGGGTTCGGCCATCGGGGTTGTTTTAATGGAGATTTATTTAACCAGTGAAAATGCTTTTGTAAGAAGCAATATGATTGGGAATATAAACAATTACAGCAATTTGGTTACTGAAAGGGTAGCTGCTTATTCTCAAAACTTTTTATCCGCAGGTTACGCTCCCGAAGATGCGAATAGGATTGCTTACCAGCTTCTTGATAGTGGTTTGTCAAGACAGCAACAATTAGTTTGCTATAATAATGCTTACATGGCAGTCGGAATGCTAATGCTTATTTGTATTCCATTGATTTTATTGATCAGAAATAAGAAAAATAATTCATTTGAAGCTGTTGAAGTTGCAGCTCATTAATAACACTTTTAAAAATTATCAGAAATGAAGAAAATAATCTATTTATTGATCTTTACTGCTTGTTGCAGTAACCTGTTTGCACAAACAGATACAATCAGGCTTTCGGTATTTCAGGCCACACAACTGGGCATTTCAAACCGCTTTGATGCAAAGGCAGATAGCCTGAACATGAATATTGCCGAAAGTAAAATGATCAAATCAAAAAAAGAGCTTTTACCTGACCTGTCTGTAAACGGGAAATTGACTTATAATGAGCATTTACAACCATCGACAGTACCAGCGGGTATTTTGGGATTAACTGAGCCTGAAAAAGTAGTATTAGGAACAAAAAACAATACCGCTTTTGCCCTCGATTTAACTTACTCTGTTTATAAACCCGGACTTTATACCGATATTAAAATTGCCAAAAACAGTCTGGCTCTTGAAAAGGAAAAGAATAATCAAAATGCGATTGATATAAAAACAGAAATTTCAGAATCGTATTATAACGTTTTACTGAAAGAACTGCAATATGAGATTGCCCGGAAAAACGAACAACGATATAAGGCGTATTACGACTTGGCAAACGGGAAATTTGATAATGGTGCATTGATTGAGAGCGATGCGCTACAAGCTGAATTAGACTATAAAAATGCGCAGGCCAATACCGAAAAACAAAAGCAAAATTATTTGCTTAGCCAGCAATATTTCAAATACAAAATAAATGTACCTGAACAATCTGTAATTATCCTGACAGACTCTTTGCAAACAATGGAAAATTCAACAACAATTGTTGATTTGCCTTTAACTGTTTCATCCAACCGTTCTGAGCTGAAACAATTATCAATCGAACAGTATGGCAATGCGTTAGAGCTTAAAAAAGCCCGTCAAAATTACCTTCCTTCACTTTCTCTTTTTGCAAATTACACCCAATTGTTTCAAGGCCCGGAATTCAATTATTCCAATAATTTTTATTGGGCTCCGGTTAATTATATTGGTGTAAAGCTTTCTATTCCTCTTACCGGAAGTCTTAAAAACATCAATTCGGTAAAGGAATTTAAGTTCAGAATTTCCCAGGCAGATTTTAACCTGAAACAAAAAACGGCCGATGTTGAATATGAAATTCAACAGGCAACAACAAAGTTGTCGAATGCTGAAAAGAATTTAGTTGTCGCCAGGGACAATTATATCCTATCTCAACGGGTCTATAAATCGAAGAAACAACAATTCAACCTGGGTTCTTTTGCCTATGAAAAATTATTAGACACTGAAAAATCACTTTCGGCAACCGAACAGGATTATCTGACTGCCGTTTACGATTTCCTGATTGCAAGAATTAATTATCAGAAGGCGATTGGAGACTTTAAATTGTAGGTGCATTGAATAGAACAAAATGGGGAAATATTTGAGAATTGGCTAAAATTTAGAGTCTCCTGTGAAGCCAAAGGTCTGGTTGAAATGAATGCAAACATACATAGCGGAAAATTGTTTGAAGATTATTACCACAACCAACCCACGTTGGGGAAAGTAAAAATGACTGATTTTGTAAAGGTATTCGTGTCGGCCTTTAAATGAATATTAAAAAAGAAAGTAATTTTAATTACAGGCGGTGGTTCAGGAATTGGCGAAGCACTTGCCACTATTTTTAGTTAAAAAACAACAACCATACAACACGGCACTTGCAAAGTCACATATTAATATATTTACAAGATGGAATTAACAAGAATAAACGGTATTGATTTAAACATAAATACAAAGGGAAACGGAAAGCCATTGCTGCTAATTCACGGTTTAGGTGGTAGCTACAGGCAATTAGACATCATCACAAATCCTCTTTCTAAACATTTCAAAACAATTACGTTTGACATTCGAGGACACGGACAAAGCGAAAAACCGACAGAATATACTTTGCATGACCACATAAATGACGTATTGGGCATTATGGATTTTTACAATATTGAAAAAACGTATTTGCTTGGTGTTTCAATGGGAAGCTATATTGCACAAGGCGTTGCCATTGCTGCACCCGAAAGGATTGAAAAATTGATATTAACTGTTCCAAAATCAAATGGACTTACTTCATCAACGCAACTATTGTTCAGCGAACACGCAGAAGAAATTAAGGGGAAAGATTTTCACGAAACTATTTTGACTTTACTCAAATATTTCGTTTACAATACAGCGATAATGCAACACCACCTTGATGTGTTTGAAACAGATTTAACTCCTGAACAATTTACGGCTGCCAATAAAGCCCTGACAAACTTTGATTTCAGGAAAGATTTACCAGGCATTACAGCCCCGACACTTGTAATAAGCGGAAAGTATGACGGTTTAAATCCGCCGAAGGATGGACAAGAAATCGCCTCGTTAATCCCCAATGCGACGTATAAAGAAATGCAATTTTCAGGACACGCACCAATATATGAAGAAACAGAAAGTTATTTAAAACTTGTAGAAGACTTTTTATTCAATTGAAACAGTCAGACAATAAACATTGTCTGTAAGCAACACAACAGTTTATCCCTCTTTAAAAAAATCAAACAAACCGGTCATTGTAAACGTTTTAAACGAATTGTGTTAAGGAACGCAATTCGTTTAAAAAATAAATTTAATTAAATTACCAGATGAGTACAAAAAATAAAATTGCGGTAGTTACCGGCGGTAGCCGGGGATTGGGAAAAAACATGGCGCTGGCTCTTGCCAGGAAAGGAATTGACGTAGTACTGACATACAACAGCAACAAAGACGCGGCAGATAAAGTCGTGGCAGAAATTCATTCACTCGGACAAAAGGCTTATGCTTTTCAACTGGACACAAGTAACATCAACGTGTTCGATAATTTCATTCAGCAAGTAACAGAACAGTTGCAGGCACAAACAGGAAGCCCAAACTTTGATTTCCTCATCAACAATGCCGGAACTGCTTTGTATGCATTGGCAACAGATACTACCGAAGAACAAGTGGATGCAATATTCAACATCCACTACAAGGGTGTGTTTTTTCTGACACAAAAAGCATTGCCGTTTATGAATGATGGTGGCGGAATTGTCAATATTTCATCTGGACTTACACGCATCACAATGCCCGGTTCTTCGGTGTATGGTTCCATGAAAGCCGCAGTAGAAACCCTTACTCGTTATATGGCGAAAGAACTGGGTGCAAGAAAGATTCGGGTGAATGTTGTTGCACCGGGAGCTATTGAAACTGACTTTGGAGGTGGTCGTACCCGCGACAACAAGGAAATAAATGCCCACATTGCAAGCTTAACGGCTTTAGGTCGCGTTGGTTTGCCCGATGATATTGGCGGCGTGGTTGCATTTTTATGTACCGAAGAGGCGTATTGGATAAACGGACAACGCATTGAAGTTTCGGGCGGCCAAGCATTGTAATTTATGAACTCAGCAAAATGAAACCTTTAAGAATTAAAACAATCAACGAGTTTCATCTGCTAAACCAGTTGCCATCTCCTGAGTATCCACTGATTAGTATGGTGGATTATGCTCAGGTTGCGGCTACCAAAAAAGATAATCCGACACGGTCAACTGTTGCCGATTACTATTCAATTGCAGTAAAACAATTTATCACCCGGAAAATAACCAATCATAAAATTCTGAATCGGTTGGAAGAACTTCTTACCGTCTATTTCAACAGCGATGATCTGGCCAATAAAGGATTGCCATCATAGAAAAAAAACAATTATCCAGACCCATAGCCAACGGTTTCGTTTTCGGCTACAATAAAGTCAAATATGGCTACATTCGTTCTTGCTTTATTGCTGAATTTTGTATTAACCAAAATAATTTAAAATGAAAGCAATAAGAATTAGCGAATTTGGTGGAACGGAAGTTTTGAAAATACAAGAAATAGAACGTCCTGTTCCCGAAGCAGATGAAATTTTAGTGAAAGTATTTGCAAGTGGTGTAAATCCTGTCGACTGGGTAGTGCGCGAAGGTGGAAATGATTTATTGAGGCCTTGGTTGAAGTTGCCCATGACTCTAGGCTGGGATGCGGCAGGCATTGTAGAAGAAATTGGCAGCAATGTAACTGACTTTCAAAAAGGCGATGAAGTGTATGGCGTTCCAAACTTTCCGGGAGATGGAAGTTATGCCGAATATGTGGCAGCAAAGGCAAGCCAATTCGCGTTGAAACCCAAAAGCATTTCATTTAATGAGGCTTCGGGCGTACCTTTAACCGGGCTTGTTGCATGTAATGCCCTTTTTGAACTCGGGAAATTACAGGCAGGACAACGTGTTTTTATTCATGGTGCATCCGGTGGTGTCGGAAGTCTCGCAGTGCAGATTGCAAAGGCAAAGGGTGCATATGTGATCGGAAGTGCTTCGGCAAGCAATCAGAAATTTTTAGAACAAATTGGTGCTGATGAAGTAATTGATTATAAAAAACAGAAATTTGAAGAGTTGTTGCAAAATGTTGACCTTGTGTTTGATGGTTCGCCACTTCGTGATGATCATGAGCGGTTAAAAGGCGTAAGGATCTTAAAAGAAGGTGGAATTTTTGTTAGTGTAAATGTCGATTTCCCGTTTAGCGAAGAGGTTAATGAAGCTCTGGCAAAAAAGAATGCCAAAGGAGAACTGCTGTATTTACAAACCAATCATCAGCGTTGGTTGAATGAAATGGCAGAGTTGATTGACGAAGGCAAAGTAAAAGTTATTATCAGCAAAGTTTATCCTTTGGAACAAGTTGCAGATGCACACCGTGAAAGTGCAACATGGCACGTTCGCGGAAAAATAGTATTGGAAGTGAGAAAAGAAAAATAGAATGCCAAAAAGAATTAAAACCATAAGCGAATTTCATCAGTTAAGAGGTTTGCCAAAACCTGAGCATCCTTTAATCAGTGTTATTAAAGTTCAAAATGTTCATCATTTGCGCGCTGAGGAAATGATGAATTTGACCCTGGATTTTTATATGATTGCACTCAAAAGAATTTTCAATGCTGGCAAACTAAAATACGGACAACAGCAATACGATTTTGATGAAGGTCTCATGTCGTTTATGTCTCCCAACCAGGTTTTCAGTGTTTCTGTTGACAAAAATGAAGAATTAAAACAATCGGGGTATGTGGTGCTCATTCACCCCGATTTTATCTGGAATACACCATTGGCAAAGATTATTAAGCAATATGAGTATTTTAATTATTCGGTAAATGAAGCCCTCTTTCTTTCTGAAAAGGAAGAAAAAATAGTAATCGGAATTATTGAAAATATACAACAAGAGTATCATTTAAACATTGACAATTTTAGCCAGAACATTATTATCGCTCATTTGGAAACCTTATTGAGTTATGCCAACCGTTTTTATCACCGTCAATTTCTAACACGCAAGAAAGTCAATCATCAAATCCTTGAACGTTTTGAAAAATTGCTTTCAGATTATTTCAATAGCGACGACATTATTTACAAAGGTTTGCCGACAGCCCAATATGCTTCAGACAAATTAAATGTTTCCGTGAGTTATCTAAGTCGTTTGCTTAAAACACTGACAGGGCAGAGTACCCAGCAACATATCCATGAAAAGCTTATAGAAAAAGCCAAAGAAAAATTATCCACTACCAATTTGTCGGTCAGTGAAATTGCCTACGAACTGGGCTTTGAACACTCACAATCGTTCAGCAAGTTGTTTAAGGCGAAGACCAACCAAAGCCCGCTGGAATTTCGGGCAGGCTTCAACTGAATTTATGAATTCATAGTAAAAAGTTGATGCTTTAGGCTGTTTCGGAAAGGAAGGCATGTCGTTAGAATTGCTATTTTTACCTTCTTGACTCAGATTATAACAAAACGAAATTAATACCAAGCTATGAGCTATTGCACCTACATTCCCTTAATGAACGAGCCCAGCCGAAGCCTGCACGCGAACTATCACGACAACCACTACGGGTTTCCGATTCACGACGACAATGAGTTGTTCGGGCGATTGATTCTTGAAATTAATCAGGCCGGATTGAGCTGGGAAACCATCCTGAAAAAGGAAAAAGGCTTTCGTCGGGCTTATGACAATTTTAATATCGAAAAAATTGCCGCTTATACTGAAAGCGACCGGGAACGACTGCTGAACGACGCTGGAATCATCCGCAACAGGCTGAAAGTGAATGCTGCCATCGAAAATGCTAAAACGATTATTCAGTTAAAAAAAGAATACGGCAGTTTTGAAAAATGGCTCGAACAGCATCACCCCAAGACAAAGGAAGAATGGGTGAAGCTGTTCAAAAAGACCTTCAAATTTACCGGTGGCGAAATCGTCAACGAATTTTTGATGAGCATTGGTTACCTGAAAGGAGCACATGACGAAAATTGTCCGGTTCACCAAAAAATTATTACAACCAAGCCGATGTGGCTGACAAAGTAAATGGACGAACGACTCGTAAATCCGCTGGAACACTACTACGACAAGCAAAACGACGAAACAAAAGCGTGTTTGCTCGCATTGAAATCGATCATCATATCGGTCGATCCGGAAATTGTACATTTCAGGAAATACCAAATCCCGTTTTTTCGGTACAAAGATTTCGCCATCAGTTTTTTGTGGGTAAATAAGAAGAAGATATTGCTGGGCTTTGTTCAGGACAAAAAAGTGATTCCTCAGAGGGATGGGCTGCGGCAAAAAGACCGGATTTCGACCCTCGAAATAAATCCGCTGGAAGACATTCCGATTGATGAAATTAAACACCGCATCAGAGAACTGATCAGAAAATGCGATTTATGTTTGAATGAATCCTGACAAGAAAACGACCTTTTAAACAAAGTACATTCGGACTTTTAAACAAAGTTGCTTTGTTTGCCTCCCGGTATCTTTGTTTCATCAAATAACAATTAAAATTTTTTAAAGATGAAACAAAACAATTATCAGGGAGCGTTGCAGAAACCGATAGGTTCCGGATTTAACGCCACATCAACAACAAATGATGTAATTAAAGGCATTGACCTTACAGGTAAAATTGCTATTGTAACCGGCGGAAATACAGGCATTGGCCTTGAAACCACCAAAACGCTGGCAGCAGCAGGTGCTACGGTGATTGTACCGGCACGGGACATTGACAAAGCAAAAAGAAATTTGGCTGGAATTGCCAATGTTGAATTGGAAACAATGGATCTAATGAATCCAGCTTCCATCGATGAATTTGCTCAAAAATTTATTGCTTCGGGCAGACCACTTCATTTATTGATCAACAACGCAGGTATTATGTGGGCGCCGCTACGCAGAGACATTCGTGGGATTGAATCACAATTGGCGACGAATTACCTGGCACAGTTTCAGCTTACTGCAAGATTATGGACAGCCCTTAAAAGAGCCGAGGGTGCAAGAGTGATTAATGTCTCTTCACAAGGGCATCAGTTTGCACCTTTCAACTTTGATGACCCCAATTTTCTACAGCGGGAATACGAAACATTGCAAGCTTACGGGCAGTCAAAAACCGCCAGTAATTTATTCGCACTTGAGTTAGACAATTTGGCCAAAGGATTTAATGTCAGGGCTTATTCATTACACCCAGGTTCTATACATGGAACGGAATTGGGTCGGGAAGCATCGTTGGAATTATTTCAGAAAATGGGATTCTACGATGAAGAAGGAAACATTAAGCCGGAAATTGTAGCATCGTTGAAAACAATTCCGCAAGGAGCGGCAACAACCGTTTGGGCTGCAACAAGTCCATTGCTTCACAATCTTGGAGGTGTTTACTGCGAAGATGTGGAGGTTGCCGAATTGGCTTCTGTCGACTCGATGTCCAATGGGGTAAAACGTTACTCATTAGATGAAACTAATGCAAAACGGTTGTGGACATTGAGCGAGAAAATAACCGGTATAACATTCAAGATTAATTAATCACTTTAAAAATATTAAAATGGAAAATTTAAAAGATAAAGTTGCCGTCATTACGGGCGGCAACAGCGGCATCGGTTATGCCACGGCCAAAGTACTCAATGAAAAAGGTGCTAAGGTCATCATCACTGGCAGGAGAAAAGAAGCAATTGAAAAGGCTGCATCAGAATTAAATATAACTGGTTTGATGGCTGACCAATCCAATTTATCTGACATTGACAGGCTGGTAGCCGAAGTCTCCGAGCAATTTGGCAAAGTAGATGTTTTGCTCATCAACGCAGGAATAACAAAATTTGCGTCAATAGAATTAATCACAGAAACTATGTTTGACGAAATAATGAATGTAAATTTTAAAGGTGCTTATTTTACATTGAGTAAGTTTATTCCAATTCTAAATGACAATGCATCAGTTGTGTTGTTATCGTCAACCTCTGCTACCATTTCTCCGCAAAGTGCTTCGGTATATGCGGCAAGCAAAGCGGCATTAAATGCTGTGACGAAAATTGCTGCACTTGAGTTGGCTTCCCGTAAAATCCGTGTCAATGCAGTCAGCCCGGGACCCATTGCTACGGAGATTATGAACAAACTTGGATTGGATAATGATGTTGAAGAACAAATAATAAACAGCATTCCGTTGTCTCGATTGGGCAAAGCTGACGAAGTTGCTAACTTGATAACCTATTTATCAGGCGACAATTCATCATTTATAACGGGGTCTAATTTTCTGATTGATGGAGGTCAGTCTGTATAAAGCCAAATCCTATGATTATTTCTATTTTTGTGTTAATTATTTCCTTTATAAAACAAGGAAATTCAAAAGATAAGCAATGGAATATCAAGCAAAATATATAACCGAAGATATAAAGCTTTCCTGTTACGATGACAAGTTTTTCAAGTCGGACATCCTGTTTGAACATCACATGCTGGTCTGGTTTATTTCCGGAGAAACAAAGATTGTACAGGCTGATGCCACATATCTTTTTAAAAAGGGCGATATTTTTCTGATTCCCCGAAACCAGTTGGCAACTATTATCAATTATCCCAAGGACGGACAGCCTCATAAAACGGTGGTCATGCACTTGTCCACAAAGCGGCTGAGAGATTTTTACGCAACCCTGAATGTGAAACCAATGGCATTGGAATCGCAAAAAATATATTCATACAACAATCATCCTTTGTTGGAAAGTTGCCTGGCGTCATTGGTTCCGTATTTTGATATGAAGGATCTTCCCGAAAATATCGCATCCCTGAAAATCACAGAAGCAATCAGCATTCTCAGAACTATTGACAAAGGAATAGACAATGTCCTGGCAAACTTTGAAGAGCCGGGGAAAGTTGATTTGGTTGCTTATATGGAGAAGAATTTCATGTTCAATCTGCCTTTGCAGAAATTCGGATATTTGACAGGTCGGAGCCTGACAACGTTTAAACGTGATTTTAATAAGGCATTCAATGTCACTCCTCAACGATGGCTTACACAAAAGCGATTGGAATTAGCCCATTTTCAATTTGTTGATAAGAAAAAGAACCCGATTGATGTTTGTTATGAAGTTGGATTTGAGAACCTGTCGCATTTTTCGTATGCGTTTAAGAAGCAGTTTGGTTATCCTCCAACGCATTTGTTAAAATAGGGACTATCATACTATAGCCGAAGGTTTTTCTTGCGTGACTCTGTATTCATAAACTTCAAAACAGCCTCATAATCTTCAATCAAAAAGTTCGACACGTCCCCGCTTGGGATCACACATTAAGACATCAAATGACACTAAAAGCGCTTAAATCAAAGGTTTAAGTGCTTTTTTATTTTCGTCAAAGTGTCAAAATATGCACTAATTCGCAAAATAAACGAGACTAAATCGAGACCTATTCCTGAAAAATCGCAAATAGGTCTCGGCAGTTGTGTTTCGAACTAAACTTTTTGCTCTAATCATTAAGTTTTCCAGCCACTTCGTACGAACACTCTTTTTTCACCACAGATTTATAAAGAGTTCCGTTGTATTCGTAATAGATTTTGCCATCGATTTCAACCTCGGCAGCATCAGCCGGGAGCTTGTTCACGATGGCACCAACCGGCGGATCAACCACCACATATTCCTGATGTTCGGTTAACGTATAAAATATTCCGCCGAAATAAAAAAATGGAGTCGGTCCTACGACAACACGTGTATAGCCGACAGGAAGAGCTGTAACCCGGATACCAACCGGTGGAGCAACCCGGATGTATGCTCCGCTTCGTGAAGCGTAAAACATGCCGCCGCTATAATAAAACGGGCTACCATTGTGGTGAACTACCACTGTTGTGCGGGGCATTCTGTGCACTGGCCTGACAACTGGCTGTTTTCGGTACACAACCGTTCCTCGCGGTGTTTGAACAACTGTTCTTCGTGGCGTACTGACAACTCTCCGTTGTGCCATTGATTCGAGAACCGATGTCAATAGTACAATCATTAACACTCCAATAATTAATCGTTTCGTTTTCATCTCTTTTCTGATTTTGTTTTCTGTTTAACTTGTTTATTCACAATATTCGCTTCGGGGATTGGCTAACCCGCTGCATTTAAATTCGTATTTGCTTTGATCGTATTTCGGTACCGGATGATCGGTCACTTCCAGCGGGGTTAATGCTTTCCCGTTGTAGCTTGGCAGGGTAATTTGCTCTTTCGAGCCGTTGCCCAAAGCCACATTTTTAGCTGTTGTATTTCCGTTGAAACTGTAATCCATCAGGGCATCCAGCAAGCGATAAAGACAATAATAATCGTAGGCATCGTAGGCTTTCAGACTACTCGGCAAATTGTGTTCGGCAGTGTATGTATATCCGCCGACAACACTCTTTTTAACCAGCACAAAATCCTTTTCCGAATCCGAAATGTTGATGTTTTTAAAAATGTCAATTGCCATGCGATGATCGTTGATTACATCGTCGTCGTAAACCTGTGAAATGAGTTTGGTATTGGCCGGGAAACTTTGCAATTGCCCGTCGGTAATCTGGTAACTATACCACGGTGCCAGCGCGAAAATGAACCGTCCGTTTTCGCCCCAGCCTTTCTCAACGAAAGCCTTGTAGCTTAGCCCGATAACTGCTCCGCCCCCAAACGAATGGCCAACGAACCCAACTTTTGTTGAGTCAATCAGATTTGGGTAATTTTTCACGGCAGCCTGGAAACTAGTCCACAATACATCGTACCGCTCGTCGATGCTGACTCCCAAGGTTGGGTAAGGTGCAAATACAACGGTATATCCTTTTTTTGCAATAAAATGGAAGATTCCGAGCCACGAGGCCTTGTTTTCGCCGCCATAGGCGTGGGCATAAAAAATGGTGGGGCGAGGAGTTGTAGCGCCTTTGGGGTAGAAAATAGCCACTTCCTTACCAGCATATTCCGGGCTTGGAAAGTCGATTTCCGCCACTTCAAAATCGCCATCTTTACCATATCCTGATGTTAGCTGCGAAATAGGTCCTTCCAAATCGCCGCCACTCGTTCCTTCCGAAGGGATGCTCTCTGCTTTGTTACAGGCAGTGAAAAGGATTAGTATGAATAGGAAACTAAATTGAATAACTGCTTTCATAATTTTGGATTGTCTAATTTTGATTCATAACTGGAGGTTCAGCCGTTCTTCCTTTGTTTGGCAGCCTCTTTCATTTTATCCCTGATTTCTTCCCGTTTTTCGAGGTAAACGTTAAACTGGTCTTTGTTCAGGATCTTTTTCAACTGGCCATCCTTTTCATCCATAATGGCTTTGGCTTTTTTTAGTTTGCCAATTTTTCCTGAAATGGCCTTCACTTCTTCCATCTTTTGCGCATACTTCAGGTTAAGCGGTTCAATCTGAGTCAACTGGTCTTCGCTGAGGTTGAGGTTCTGTTTCATCCATTCGGTTTGAAAGCGGGCGCGTTCTTCAGGCGATAATTTGGGTTCAACATCCTGAGCGAACATTTTTCCACCCAAAAAAATCAGGAATGTACTGATGAGAATAATTTGTTTCATGTCTTCTAAATTTTTGAATTCGCTACAAACATAAAAAGCAACATTCAGGAAAGCGGATTGTTTTCATCAAACAACCAAACGGATTACACCAACGGCACGCTGGCTCAACGTGTAACCTGTTGATCATTTCGGTCGTTTGTTGAGCCTGTGCGTTATTTGGTTTAAAGTGTTCATCCTGAATGGGGTATTTTTGTATTATTGCATTATGAAGAAAATAATCGTACATATTATCATCTGGCTGATACTAACGTATTTCCTGTTCTTTTCAATGTCTCTGTTCCTTCCTGTGTCGCTTTCACTGATCCGTGCGGTTACCGGAACCGGACTGATGGCGCTTACTTTTTATCTGTCGGGATACGGGCTAGCCAATTGGCTGCTCATCAGGCGGTGGCGACCTGTTGCGTTTGCGGTGGCTGCCCTTTTGCTTGTGTTTGTTTTGTCGGTTTTTCGGTCAAAAATACTGGGTTTAATTCCCGGGAATATCGCTTTGTCGGGTCGGTTCTCGCCTGATTTGCTTGAGCAGCCAGAGAACTTGGCGTTGGGAAAAAATCTTTGGATTCTTAATCGGATTGGCGCTGGTCGTGCCCCGTTTCTGCCCGGATTGCTTATGAATACCGTTATTCTCACTATTGCCACTCTGTATCGGATGTACGAAAGTAAAGCGCAAAAAGAACAGGAAAGCCGCGAAGAGTTGCAACGCTCGCAGGAAGCACAGATTCTATATCTGAAATCGCAGGTAAATCCACATTTCCTGTTCAATACGCTCAATAATTTGTATGGGCTAACCTATTCCAAATCAGACCTGGCTCCGCAAATGGTGCTTGGCCTTTCTGAAACCATGCGCTACCTGATTTATGAAACGGAGCAGAAACTGGTGCCGCTCGAAAAAGAACTTCACTTTATCCGGAATTACCTCGACCTGGAAAAGATGCGCATTTCGTATCCTGAAAACGTTCGCGTAACGATTCGGGTTGCCCGGCCATCAGCCTTTATTCCGCCTCTGTTGCTCCTTCCGTTTATCGAAAACTGTTTCAAGCACGGAAATATTGGTAAAGAAGAGGAGGGTTGGATGGAAATCGACATTTCGGACGGAAACGGAACGTTGTATTTTGTTTGCAAAAACAGTTACAGCAACACCCTAGCAAAACCATCCGCATCTTCAGGAATCGGGCTGGCAAACGTAAAAAAGCGACTCGGTTTAATTTTTGCTGAAAAATACGAACTTCAAACACTGAAACAGGAAGGAGAATACATGATTTCGCTCCAGGTTCCGGTGTTCCAGAAAAGAGATGAGCTATGATGCAAAAGATAAAATGTATAATTGTTGACGACGAACCCATTGCCCGCCAGTATTTGAGCGACTATGTTGCCCGAATGCCCCAATTGGAACTGGTTGCCGCGTTTGGCCGGGCCGTGGATGCTTATGGATTGATTGAAACTGGCGAGGTACAACTGGTATTTCTCGACATTCAAATGCCCGGATTGACTGGGATTGAATTTATACGGACCTTGCAAAAGAAACCGGCTATTGTGCTGACAACGGCCTACTCGGATTACGCGCTCGAAGGCTATGAACTCGACGTGACCGACTACCAGCTGAAACCCATTTCGTTCGAACGTTTTGCGAGATCGGTAACCAAAGTCATTTCGCGATTGGCCACTTTAGCCGGAAAACCCGAGCCAATTGCTCCGGAATCAATTGATTTGCCGCCCGTTTCGCGCGATTTTATTTTTGTGAAATCGGGATACAAATCCGTAAAAGTCAATATCAGCGACATTTTATATGTGGAAGGGATGAAAGAATACGTGGTGATTTACACCAAAACAAAAAAATATACGAAGCTCGACCGGATGAAAAACATTGAAAACTTGTTGAAGGATCACGGATTTATACGCATCCACAAGTCGTATATCGTTTCGGTTAACAATATTGACGCTGTTTTTGGGAATACCGTTGAAATGAACGGCGCTCAGTTACCCGTTGGCCGCAGTTTTAAAGACGACCTGAACGGTATGCTTGGCGTGAACGAGTGATTTTTCTGAAAGAATGCTATTTTTAGCGAATCGTTTTACTAAAATATGGATAATTCATTTTTATCAGGAAAAAGTAACTGGAAAATCGCCGTTCTCTTTGCCATTTTCCTGCCTTTGTTCAACATTGTCATCAACAGCCAGCACCGCGTTGAAACCAATGCCGGGCGGATGTTCCTGACCGGGAGTGTAACTTTTCTGTTCCTCTTGATTGCCTGGTTAGTCAACTCATGGCTAACTAACTTTTTCATAAAGAAAAGTGGTTCAAAAAAACTGCTTCGAAAAGCTGCCATTGTTTTGCTGACCAACGCTTTCCTGTTGTCGCTGTTTGTACTTGTCGGAATTTTTGTGCTGAACGAATTTGGCGACGAAGGCCCGAAAAATACCTTTTCGCTTTGGCTCATTGCCTTTAAGGGCGCTATTAGCATTCTGTTGATTTACATCGTTCAATATGCACTCAATTCGGCAGAAAAAGCGCAGGTCGTATCGCTGCAAAACGAGATGCTGAAAACCGAGAACATGCGCTCGCAGTTCGAGATTTTGCGGCAACAGGTAAACCCGCACTTCCTGTTCAACTCGCTTTCCACATTGCGGTCTATGGTGCGGGCGAAAGACCCGAAGTCTGAAGAATTTGTGCTGCGCCTTTCCGAAATATACCGGCAACTGCTCGCCAAACGCCAGTTCGACACCGTTACCCTGAAAGAGGAACTCGATTTTGTAAAAGACTATTCGTTCATGCTGTTTTCGCGTTTTGGCGCTGCCCTGAAAATAACAATTGACATTCCAGAAGAAAGCCTTTTATTTCGTGTCCCCACGTTCAGCCTGCAATTGCTGCTCGAAAACTGCATCAAGCACAATGTCATTTCTTCTGAAAAGCCACTCGAAATCAAAATATTCTCTTCGCCCGGATTTGTCACGATTGAAAACCATATTCAACCCAAACAGACAGAAGCAGAACATTCGGGTTACGGACTGGAAAACCTGATACAGCGATACAAATTGCTGGGTTTTCCTGAGAACGGAGTTTTTGTTTTTATTGATGAAGATGTGTTTCGTGTGCGCTTAAAACTGCTGGAATTATGAAATAGCCATGATTAGCAAACGCCAATTGAAATTGAAAATAATGTTTCGATCATGGCTATTCCATCTGGCAATTAAAAAACAAATTATTTACAGATGAAAGTATTAATTGTTGAAGACGAACCGCAAACCGCATTGCTGCTGAAGGAACTGATTGGCGAGGTTTATCCGCGGTCCGAAATTACCGGCATTGCCGAAAGCATCGAGCAATCCGTAAAAATGCTGTCTTCAGCCCAGCCCGACCTGATTTTTATGGACATTCAACTGGCCGACGGGCTGAGCTTCGAGATTTTCCGCCGCGTGGAAGTTCGCTGCCCGGTGGTGTTTTGCACTGCTTACGACCAATACACGCTACAGGCATTTAAGTCGAATGGCATCGAATACATCCTGAAACCGGTGAAAGAAGAGGACATTCGTGCAGCTTTTGCAAAAGTGGAAAAGCTGAAACAGGCTTTTGCACCAAACGTTGAGTTGCTGAATTCAATCCGCGATCTATTTGGCGAAAAGAAATCGTACAAAAGCACCATCCTGATTCGTTACCGCGAAAGCTACATTCCGGTTCCGGTGGAAAAAATCGCGATATTTCTTCTGGAAGACGAAGTGGTTCAGGCGTGGCGGTTCGACCAGCAAAAGCACGCTGTTTTCAAAACGATGGACGAACTGGAAAGCTCGCTCGACCCGGCACTTTTCTTTCGCATCAACCGGCAAACATTGGTCAACCGACAAGCCGTGCAGGAAGTGCAGCCCTATTTCAACCGCAAAATGGTGGTAAAAACCGCGCTCAAACTTCCCGAGCAATTGATTGTCAGCCGACTAAAGGTTACGGAGTTTTTAAAGTGGCTGGAAGAAGATACGTGAAATCAGTCAAATTTTATGAACATCTTATCGAAGTTCAATGTCATTCTATGAAACTGCTTTATTAAATCCTGTCCGATATTCCCGTACACATTTTGGTCTTCTTTAATCTTCTCTTTCAATAACTGAATATCTTTCAGAACAATTTCTTTCCCCGAGATATGGAAAGTTTTGTCAATTCTACAGCCTTCAAATTCCGCTTTTCCGCCTGCACCACCAAATCCGACTTTTATTGTTTGATAGTCCTTATCAATTTCAGTTTTGTTTTGCTGATAGTAGGTATTATAGAGGATCGTCTTGTCGGCCCCGGTATCGAATGAATAATGATTCCCATCGATATAAACCAAAGGGGTAAGCCCACTGATGGCCATATTGGAACCTCCGGATAAATGGGTTTGCTTTTGGGGAACAATAAAATACCCATCCTGAGTAATTTGAACCTCTTTAAATGCTTCAATCACTGGAAAACCCAGAATTCCATTGATCTGGTAATTTGCTTGTGGAATGGCTAATGCTTCATCCGGGAAAATCAGAAAAACTGCATTTCGAATCTCGATATTTTCTATTTCCATTTTTTTACATACACCTAACTGAGCCATTACTTTAGAACCTGTTATAGCCAAAACTTCTATATTGGCAGGTATGATGTTGACATTTAGTCGCTTGGCAACTGACTGGGTAATTGTAGATATATTTGCTCCGGTATCAAAAATAAAGTTTACGGTGGCTGTGTCGGCTGAAACTCTCAGGTTATTCAGCCCAACGGCATCTTTTTGCATCTTAATATTCGTATTCTTCTTTATCTGTACCTTCTGTGAAGGAATATCTTCCAAGGCTGACCATATCTTTAGTTCATTTTCGAAATCGTCAATTTCTTTTGCGGTTAGCAAGCTTTTATACCCTTGAAATAGTTCTTCAATGGCATTTTTTGCACCTTTATAATCATACAGCTTCACAAGATTATCTGTTTTTATAAACAAAAGCCTGCATTTCAAAGAATCAGGAATATTTGAATTGCTGGTAAGTGAGACTATCTTCTTTTGTGATTCTTTAAGACGGTTAAATGCGTTATCAATAAAAGCCTCACAGAATTTCTGGTATTCTGCCGACATGGAATTTTTCTTTAACGTGTAGACGTCCTGCGCTTTAAAGAAGTTTTCCATCTCAATTAAATTATAAATTTCATCAAAGCCTGCATTCCCTGGTTGTCCGAATGAATTTAAGCTTAGTAGAATCCCTAAAGCGAATGCGATTTTTTTAATATAAGCCATTTTTATATGTTTGAATTTTTGATTTTCGCCACATTACCCTTCAATTTTTGTTCCAAAACCTTATAGTTTAAGTCTGGTTAGATGCTTCTGCAATTGAGCTTTTTCTGTTTTCGACTTAGACAAGTTTATTGCCAGTTGAAAGTGTTCAATTGCTTTGGATTTATCTGTTGGCGAATAGAGGTATCCGAGTAAAGAATGGTAGTAACGATTGGAAGTCAGTTTCAATTTTTCGGCTTCGGTTATTGCCTGTGCGTTGCCCAAGACTTTGGAGAGGGCAAATGTTCTGTTTAACGCTGCAACCGGCGAATATTCCACGATTAAAAGCTGATTGTAAAGTTGCAGGATGTTTTCCCATTTGTCGTCAGCAGTCGAGAAATGGCAATAGGCGATACCGGCTTCAAGATGATATTTTGAGATTTCGCCGGAAGAACAGGCGATAGTCAGATAACGGTTCCCTCGGTCAATAAGTTCTTGTTCCCAGTCGTCCCGGTTTTGCTCATCGAACAGGATGGCTTCACCCGATTTCTGTCGCGCATCAAATCGCGAACTCTGGAAACAAAGCAATGCCAGCAGGGCATTTGCTTTCGAAGTATTTGTTATTGGATTCTCAGTCAGGAAATAGGCCAAACGCATGGCCTCTACACACAATTCTTTCCGTATCAGGTCGTTGGTCGATGTTGAAAAATAGCCCTCGTTAAAAAGCAGGTATATCGACGTCAAAACATTGTCAAGCCGTCCAGATATTTCGCTGGCGTCCAAACTGTAAATGCCTTTTGATTGACTTCGCAGATTTTCTTTAGCCCTGTACAGCCTTTTCTTTATGGTTTCCCGGTTGGTCAGAAAAGCATTGGCAATTTCATCGATGCTGAACCCGCAAAGTGTCTGCAACACCAGGCATATCTGACTTTCGGCAGAGTTTATCGGACTGCAAACCCTGAAAATCATTTCCAACTGACTGTCTTCAATAAATCGTTCGGAGAATTCGAATTCGCTCCAATCAACCTCCGAAGAAAGGTTTTCGGGTTGTCGTTTAAAGTCGGCATCGACAAACTTGTTGGTTTTGAAATAATCTTTGGTTTTGTTTTTGGCGACGACATACAACCACGCCACCGGATTTTCAGGAAGCCCGTTCATACTCCAGACCTCCGTAGCTTTCAGAAACGTTTCGCTGGCAATATCTTCGGCCAAATCAATATTCTGTATTCCAAAAAGACGACACAACGCAGCCGTCATTTTGGAATACTCTGTTCTGAAGAAATGAGGCAATAACTCATCGCCGGAAGAAAAATTTTTGTCAGACTTCATCCGAAGAAACAGTTAGCTGTTGTCGTCGGGCGTAACTATTGCTCTTACTTCAACAGAACCGCCAATCATGAGAATCGGGCAACCTTTGGCAAGGGCCACGGCATCGTCAATATCGGTGGTTTTGACAATGATGTAGCCGTTGATGTATTCCTTTATTTCAGTAAAAGGGCCATCGGTAACTACGTCATTCGGTTTCACCGTTTTCGAATTCGACATCGAAAGCCTGTTTCCCTTATCGGCCAGTTTATTTTGGGCGGCAATACCTCCCATCCAGTTCATCCAGTTTGTCATTACCTGCTGCATTTGTTCAGGCGAAGGTTTCGCGTTTGGATTGTCGCTGTTTCTGAAAATTAAAGCAAAATCTTTCATTTTAAATTGAATTTTAATTGTTACAACCAAATAACGATTGAGTAATGAAAATGGGGACAAATCAAATGCTTTTTTTTCGGTTTAATTTTACAATCGCAATCAGCAAGAGTGCCGAAGCTAGTAAACAAGTTATTGCAGGCAGGTGAAAAAAGTACAAGAACCCGGTGACTGCAAAGCCTGAGACACAAAACAAAACAGGCACTAACAACCTCGCTGTTAGCGTGCTGTTTTTAGCAGCTATGCCTGAAAGAATCCAAAGCACAGCAATGAGACAGATAAGAGTGAGAATTAAATTTGCACTCATTCCGGTATAGTTTTCGTCGTAACTTCTCATCACTCCAAACATATCAAAATGGTTCTCCGACATGGTTCGCAACACTTCTTGTGCTTTTGGGTCGGTTACATTGTGCCGGGTGAAATGGCCAACAGCATGCCCCAACACAAAGAAAAGTAAACAGCCTGCGGCTAAACGCACCAACAATTTTGGACTCATGGCAACCTATTTTAAAGTGATTTTTTGTAGGCAAGTTCAACCCATTTCATTACTTCGGGAGTCAACTCTGCTTCCTGTTCAATTTTAATTTTGTGGGTACACATGGCTCCAGTGCCATTTATGGTTTCGAGTATTCCAGCGGCTTCCTGACCTTTCAGGATTAACTCAATCTCAAACCGTGTTTTGGTTGCGGGTTTCAGGCAGGCAAACTGCTTTTTTGTTCTCAAGCTTACATAACCCTTCTTAGGCGCAATTTCGATGTCGTTGTTTGCGATAGCCAAAATTTCGCCGATGAGTTTGTCGTAAATCACTTTCAGGTGCTCTTTCCCCTTGTATTGTTGCTCTATCAGTTCATCATTGCTAAACGAACCGGCATCTGTTCCGTTGGCTTTGTGCACAATCAAGTCGGCAAAGAACAATCCCAAATCATAGGTTTCTTTCAACCATTTTACCGTTTCGCCGTGTTTGCCTTTCTGGTTTGCCCTGGTCAAAGCCACCCATTCTTCCAGACTTTTGCCTGTGTTTTTAAGCAAATTGGCAGCCATTGTTTCTTCTGTCTTCTTGTCCATGAATTTCAATTTTAAAATTATCTGTGACAAAAATAGACAGGCCGAAACACCCGAAATTGTATAAAAGGGAAATGCTATCTCCGATAAAAAATCTTGCCAAAGTCATTTTTCAGATTGGCATACTGCTTTGGCGAATGACCAGTAAATTTCCGGAATTCTTTGATAAAGTGCGATTGGTCGTAATACAAATCATGCAGATTTTCAGCGTAAAAACTGTTGTTCTCACTGTTTGCCCACAACTGATAAAAGCTCTGAAAGCGCACAATTCCGGAGTAGGTTTTCGGAGAAATACCCAAATGTTCTTTAAACAGCATATCCAAATAACGTTTGGTATATCCCATCTTTTGCTCCAGTTCTTTGATGGTAACCAACCCCGACGAGTTCTTGATGATTTGTACTGAAAAGTCGATGAGCGATGAGTTTCTGTTGGTTAACTGAACAATGTCAACCAGGAAGTTTTGCAGAACATTGATTTTATCATCCAGGTTCGGAGTATTCGACAACCGCTCAAGCAAATTTCGCCCGGCTGCACCATAAATATCGGTGAAACTGTATATTTTGTTCACAATCTCAAACGCCGACAGACGGGTAAAACGATGCAGCCCATTCGGAGTCAGCTCAATGCCAATTGTTCCCGTTCGCCGGGCCTTCGACGTGAGCGTGACCGGCCTGTCCCAAATGCCGATGAAGAAAATATCCTTTTCTTTGTAGTTGGTTTGCAGCCCGTTGTCAATGGTTGAGAGGCCGTTGAGGTACGAATATATAAATTTTGCTTTCCCGTTTGGGGCAATTATCCGGCTGTCGGTTATGGGCACACCAAAGTCGTTCTCGAAGACCCAAAAAGTGTCAATCAGATTTCGAAGTTCAGGTCGCGGTACGATGCGTTTCAGAATCATTTATCTGCCGTTTAAAACGTATTGAAGTTAGACCTCAGGAAGGCTTATTTTTTCAACCTTTCCTGAGCCATCTGCGCCAAATCGTTGTTGCCGTCCATGTACTTCAGGTTGAATTTCATGCCGGTAATTCTTAAAACACCATTTGCTTCCGAAAGTTCCAGATTGTAAGTCCCAACCACCGTCCAAACATTTTTACCCGATTCCTTTGCCAGATAATGGGTGGCCGTGCCATAGCAAAACACCTTAATGCCTGACGAATCTCCCTCAACCAGGTAGTTTCCCAGTTGATGGTGCGTTTTGTCGAATCCCGGTAAAACGCCTTTCCACGAGTCGATGATTTGCTGAGAAGTGAGCAGCGCAGGCTCGCCTCCGGCCATGGAGGTATAATCGAGCAAAACCTTGTCAGCAAACACATTCGACACCAGTTCCCAGTTCCGTTCGTCAACGCCAATAAACAATTGGTTGACGGTCTCTATTGCTTGAAGTTTGTCCATGATTTTGTAGTCTAATTAAAACCTAAACGTAGGAAGCATTTTGCATATACCATCTGCTTTTATTACACCCTAGTCATAATGAAATCTGCATTTTGCAATCAGAATCTCGTCCTCTTTTATTTGATAAATAAGTCTATGCTCGTCATTAATCCTTCGGGACCAAAATCCTTTATATTTAAATTTTAAAGGTTCGGGTTTTCCAATGCCCGAAAAAGGATTTCGTGAGATGTCTTTCAACAAGTCGTTTATCCTTCTCAGCATTTTGGTGTCTGTCTTTTGCCAATAGAGGTAATCTTCCCAAGACTCATCTACAAATATATATTTCATTGGTCCAATAAGTCTTTTTGAAATGAATCACCAGCTTTCAATTTTTCTATTGCAGAATCAAGTCTCTGTTCATTCTCTTTTGAGGATAATTCATGTTGAGTTGCACTTAGCGAGTTATACTCATCAAGAGACATGACCACCACTCCGGAATCCTTTCCTCTATTGATTATCAAGGTTTCGAAATTCGAAGTAACATTGTCAAGATATTTCTTAATATCCTTCCTGAAATCTGAAAGTGTTGTAGTCAGCATATTTTTAAATTTATATCGTACAATTATCTGTACAAATATATGTACATTTATTTAAAAAACAACTTCATTATAACTCTTTTTAAACTTTGTTTGTGACATTATTTTAACCTCATTAATTTAAGTGATTGTTCACTTCGCCCCCCAATTTGTTCAATTCACCCCGTTTCTGCTTTTAGCCCGGCGGTAGTTGCTTCATTTTTGTACCAGAAAACAAAAAGTACAGAACTATGAAGCAAATCATTTTATCAGTTATCCTTGTGGTTGGAGCGCTTGCCGGTCGGGCTCAAAACAAGGGGGATGAAGTTTTGGGACGTTGGGTGAATGAGCAGAAAACCTCGAAAATGGAATTCGTTCGAGAGGGCGCCCGCTATGTCGGCAAGCTGGTGTGGATGGCAGAAGCCAACGACGCCAGCGGAAAGCCGAAAACCGACCGCAACAATCCCGACGCGGGCAAGCGCAATCAGCCACTGGTTGGCTCCACACTTATTTCAGGATTGAGTTACGCCAACGGAAAATGGACGGGCGGAAAACTCTATTTGCCTAAACGCGGGATGTATGCCAATTGCAGCCTGAGCATTGTAAACGGGCAACTGCACATTTCGGCCTCCAAAGGGATGTTTAGCGAAACCAAAATCTGGAGCCGCGAGCCATGAGAACAAAGGCGATATATTTGACAATGCTGATGCTGGTCGGCGTTTTTCGTTTGCAGGCGCAACAATCGTTTTCTTCATTGGACGAACTGTGGAGTTTTGCTCTGGAGAACAATGCCGGACAGCGCATTCAGCAAATGCAGGTTGAGCAGGCCCGTCAGCAAAAACGGGTTGCCAATGCCTTTTTGTTCCCCGCTGTTTCGGCGGGTTTCAACGCGCAGGACAACATCGACATTTCGGAAACTCCCGTGCCGGGCGAACTGGTGGGGCAGCCGGGCGAAACCGTTTACATGAAATTCGGCAAAAAGTACAATTACTCCGCCGGAATCAACGTGAACTACAATGTGCTGAACTGGCAGTCGGTGTACCAGTCGCGCATGGCCAAAGTGAACCTCGAACAGCAAAAAGCCGGGCAGGCCTATTCGGAACAAAATCTGAAGGAACAAATCGGGCAGCTTTACTACGCGGCGCTCACGGCTCAAAAGGCGGTGGCGATTGGCGAAAGCGACCGGGCGGTTGCCGACACCTTGTGGCAGCTCACCCAAAAGCGGTTCGAACAGGGTTTGACCGACGCCATTGCCCTGAACCAGGCGCATATCAGCAAAAATTCGGTGGCGCAGCAACTCGAAGCCAGCCGGAACTATCAAAACGAGTGCCTCGCCAACCTGAAAACGTTGCTCGGGCTGGAAGCTGCATCAACATTGGAACTGACCGGTTCGCTTGAACCTGAAATGCCCAACGAAGCTTTGCCTCAGATGCTTCCCAACAGCCGCTACACCGAACTTTTCAGGCTAAAAGAAAGCTACGCTACCGCCGAACAGAAAAAGGCGAGTGCTACCCTTTTACCCGAAGTGAGTTTTCGTGGCTATTTCGGGAAAAACCAGTTTAGCGACGAGTTTTCGTTTTCGCTGAAATCGGAAAACTGGCGACCCAACAATTACCTGGGAATGAGCATTTCGGTACCGGTTTTTACTGGTTGGGGCAACCGCTCGAAAGTTTTGGCAGCCAAAATTGAGCGGCAAATTGCAGCCCAAACTTACACCGACGAACTACGCAAATCGACCATCGCCGACAGCCTTTCGGTGCAAAAAATGCTCAGCGCAGGGCAATCGGCCACTTTAGGAAAAGAGACCTTCGAACTTTCGGGACAAAACCTGAAACTGGCTTCGGCAAAATATGGACAAGGACTCATCAGCCTCGACGGCTACCTGAAAATATTCGACGACTACCTCCAGGCCGAAAGCCGCTACCTGAATGATTTATCGGAATTCTACAGTTACAAAACAATATTTGACGCCAGAAAATAATACAACATGAAAACAAAAAAAATACTGAATACGCTTTTAGTTGTGTCAATGCTGTTTACTGCCTGCCACCGAAAAGAACAAACCACACCACAGCGCAAAGATTTGGTCGATGCCGTTTTTGCCTCCGGAAACATCACGATGAGCAACAATTACCTCGTGATTTCGCAAACCGAAGGCTACCTGCAAAAAAAACTGGTAAGCGAAGGCGACTCGGTTCAGCCCGGTCAACTGCTTTTTCAATTGCTGAACGAAACGCCCCAATCGCAGCTCGAAAGCGCGGAGGCGACCTACCAAAAAGCACAGGGCAACCTGCGCGAAACCTCGCCGGTGCTGCAAAAACTACATCAGCAGGAAATACAACTAAGCAACCAAATGCGCAACGATTCGGCCAATTTTGTGCGCTACCAAAACCTGGTTGGTTCCAACGCCGTTTCGCGGGCCGATTACGACCGCGCCCGGCTGGCGTACGAAAACTCGGAGGCCGAATTTTGGGCCTTGCAGAACACCATCACAGAAACCCAGCGAAACCTAAAACTCGACCTAGCCAATGCAAAAGCCAATCTGGTGAGCCAGCAGGAGAATAACGGAAATTTCAGCATTGTCAGCCGCGAAAAAGGTGTGGTGCTTCGGTGCCTGAAAGAAAGCGGCGAACTGGTGAAACGCGGCGAAACCATTGCCGAGATTGGCGCTGGCGAATTTATTGCACGCCTGCAGGTTGCCGAAGAAGACATCAACCGCATTGTGCTGGGGCAGGAAGCTTTTGTTGAGATGAACACCAGCAAGAACCACGCATTCAGGGCAAAAATCTCGAAAATTTACCCGGCTTTCGATGCGCAGAACCAGTCGTTTATCGTGGAAGCCCGGTTTGCCGAACCGGTTGCCGGACTCAAAGCCGGAACGCAACTTCAGGCGAACATTGTGGTTGGCGAGCGAAAACAGGCGCTGGTTATTCCGGCGAAATACCTGCTGGCCAACGATTTTGTGCTGACTGATTCAGGCGAAAAAAAACAGGTATCCACTGGTATTAAAAATGCCGACTGGGCGGAAATTACGGGTGGACTTACCGAAAATGAAACAATTATTTTACCCGGTAAGAAATAAATTAACCACAGAGAACACCGAGAGAAATACTGAAAAAACACCTTGTGCAGCTTGGTGAAACCTTCGTGTTCTTCGTGGTTTTAAAACGCAACTCATGCAACAACAAACAAAAATAAAAAAGCCAACGGTGAACCGGCAGATTGCCTGGACGCACCTCAACTCGAAGCCGGGGCAAACGCTGGTGGCCTTGCTGGGCGTGACGTTTGGCGTATCGATGTACATTTTCATGAACAGTTTTATGAATGGTGTCAACCAGGCGCAGGACGATCTGGCTTTCAGCACACTGGCGCATGTACGCATTTACAACGACGACGACAAACGCAGCTACAATCCGGCAGAAAGCTTTTTCGATGCCGGGACACTTCTGAACATTCGGAACAAAAAGAGCCTGCAATACACTGACGGAATTAAAAACACCTCGCAGGTAATTTCCACGCTTGAAAAGCAGCCAAAAGTCACCGGAATTACGCCGCAACTCAACTTCAGCGTATTTTTCCGCAATGGCTCGAAGAAAATCAACGGTAGCATTTCGGGTGTCGCGCCCACTTCTGAAAACCAGCTTTTTGGCATTGGCAGCAAAGTCATTTCAGGCAACTGGAACCAACTCGATGTGCAGAAATCGGGAATAATACTGGGCAAACTGCTGGCCGAAAAATTGAATTTTGGCCTGAACGACAATGTGAATGTGCTGAATTCGGACGGTGTTTCGAAAAACTACACGGTGGTGGGCATCGTGGAGACTTCGGTGAAGGAAATCGACAAATCGCGCGCTTACCTAAACATTGCAACAGCACGGCAATTTCAGGGCAAAAACTTCGACTATTCGAGCGACATCCAGGTGAACCTACGCGACCGCGACCAAACGGCCGCACTCGTTAGTCAATTAAAATCGGCAATTCCGTACCAGGTGGAGTCGTGGCAAACAGCCAACCAGCAATTGTTAGCGGCGTCTCAACTGCGCAGCATCATTGCCGTTGCCGTTTCGCTCACCATTTTGCTCGTGGCCGGCTTCGGCATCTACAACATCATGAACATGACCATCAACGAGAAAATCCGCGAAATAGCCATCCTGAAAGCGATGGGATTTTCGGGTGGCGACATCCGGAGCATTTTCCTAGCGCAAGCGGCTGTTATCGGATTTGTTGGCGCAATCACGGGTGTGCTGCTCGGTCTGGGCATTTCGACTACAGTGAACCTGGTGCCCTTCAAAATAGCCGGGCTCACCACTTTACCGATCAGCTACATTCCGTCCGATTTTGCTTCGGCCATTGTTTTTGGCATTGCCACCACGCTTTTTGCCGGTTATTTGCCCGCCCGAAAAGCTTCGAAAATCGACCCCGTTGTAATCATCAGAGGATAAAAACTATGGAAACAGAAAACGCTTTGCAGGTTCGTAACCTGATTAAATATTTCCACGACCCGCAGACTTTTCAGGTCATTAAAAACATTTCGTTCGACGTGAAAAAGGGCGAATTCCTTTCCATCATTGGCAAGTCGGGCTCCGGAAAATCCACGCTTTTGTACGTGCTCTCCACCATGGACACCGACTACGAGGGAAGCCTCGAATTTAACGGAGAACGGCTCACCGGGAAAACGCAAAACCAACTAGCCGCTTTCCGAAACGAGCACATCGGGTTTGTGTTCCAGTTTCACTATTTGTTACCCGAATTCAGCGCGCTGCAAAACGTGATGCTTCCGGCCTTAAAACTTGGCAAGCATTCGCCTGAAGAAATTGAGCTCCGCGCCTACGAAAACCTGCGTTTGCTCGACCTCGAAGAACAGGCGCTGAAAAAAGCCAACAAACTCTCGGGCGGACAGCAACAGCGCGTGGCCATTGCCCGGGCGCTGATTAACAACCCGTCGGTCATCATGGGCGACGAGCCAACCGGAAACCTCGACAGCAAAAACTCGCTGGCCGTTCAGGATATTTTCCGCAACCTGGCCCGCGAATTCGGGCAAACCATCATTTGCGTAACCCACGACAACGACTTTGCCAGAAACACAGACCGCACCATCGAAATGGCTGATGGGTTGATCCTTAACACTTAGAATATTAATTTGAAGAGAATAATGATGAAACCTATCTTGTTCATTTTTTTATTTATAACAACAGCCAATCTATATGCTCAGGATTTTTCCCCTCTGGCATTTGATTATAAGCTGTATGGAAGCGATTCAGGAATCAGGAAAAACGGTAAGGTTCAAGTGTCTTTTCCTGTTTTTATTTCAGGAAAAAACCAAATTGTGTTATCGCCCCAATATAAGTTTTTGGGATTGGGCGATTCGTTCCCGAACGATGAAAAAAACTTTTACCAGTTCAGCCTTCGCTTTGCCTGGCGGCACCAACTGAATGATCATTGGAATGCAGCCTTGCTGGTCTCACCCTCTTTGGCTTCGGCTTCCGGCGATTTTTCTTCCGAAGCATGGATGTGGTCGGGTGGGGTACGGGTATCAAATCGGGTTAGCCAACGCTTTTTGTATTACTTCGGAATCGCATATTCTAACCGGTTTTCGAATAACCTGCTGGTTCCGCTCGTCGGTTTGAGGTGGAATCCGGTTTCGCGCATGAACCTATCGCTTAGTCTACCGTCGCGGGCTAGGTTGGCATGGAACTTTTCTGATCGGATACACACCGGTTTGCAATTTGCTGGAAACAGGCAAACCTCTTATATCCCGAACCAGTCCGAATACGACTATTTTTGGTTCAGGGAGCGAAACCTGAGCTGGTTTACCGACTTGAAATTGGTGCGGAACTGGTGGGTGTCGGCAGAACTGGGCTACAGCCTGAAGAGGGATTTGTTTGCCTACCAAGAATCCGATTATCCCGTATGGCGGTTGGGAACTCAATTTGATCGAACTTCTCTTGATCCTGTTTTAGAATATTCGGAGAAAGGTTTGTTCCTGAATGTTTCGGTCGGTTATAGGTTGGGCAAACGGGGAAAATAAAAATTGAGGTATTATATTGTGATATGCATATTTGTAGGACGTTAAAACAAAAGTAATAAGGTAACCCGTTGTGTGATCAGTTTTTAATCAGAAGAAACTATGCCAAAACATTTATCGGATTTAAAACCAGAATATTATCAAAGATCACTGCTTTGACAATCGTTCAATATATTAATCGGTTCATTAAAAACAGACCAATCAACTTTTTAAAACATGCAATTTAATTCACACAACAGGTATAAATTAATCTGTTTCAATTTGTTAAAAATAGATGCAATTGTCAATTAATAGGCGTGCATTTAATTTGTACTGAAGCTTGCAACTTTTGCTTCAAGTGATTTCTTCCAATTACCACTTCTGACCTGGAAATTGGATAAAACAACCATCGAGATTGGAGTTGTTTTGCATATGTGGTTAAAAATTGGGAGGAAATCTTACTTTTGACTCATTCAAATCTGATTTATCATTCTCTTGAAAAACGAACAAGTTTATACTGACCAGCAATTAATTTCTTTATTGCGCAGTGGATCGCAATTCGCGTTTGAACGTTTGTTCGAAATCTATAGTCAGAAATTATACCGGTTTGCCGTTTCATATTTAAAAACCGAGGCTGAAGCCGAAGAGATTGTTCAGGAAGTATTTTTAAAGATCTGGGAAAACAGGCATAAACTAAAAGATGAAAGGTCGTTCAAATCGTATTTATTTACCATTGCGTTCAATGCAATTCGGAAGCAATTCAACAAAAAAGCGAAGGACGCAAAATACCGAACGGAAATTTTGGAATATTTGGCCTCAGATAATTCCTCCATTGAAACAAAATCAGAATTTGAAGTCCTTGTTTCGCGTCTCGATCAGTTAATTGACCAAATGCCTGATCGCCGGAAAGAAATTTTCCTGAAACGAAAAAAAAATGGAATGTCAGTCCGCGAAATAGCTTCAGCCATGTTTATCTCACCAAAAACGGTTGAAAATCAAATTACTGAAGCAATGAATTTTTTGAAAAAAGAATTTGAGAGCGATAAAATTTCAGGTATACTTTTCTTCTATATTTTTCTGGAATAAAAAAAATCAATTTTCGGATAGGGGTTTTTGTGTTTTAAGGATATAACAACCAAACATCAGAAAGAAACTGATGAACCTAACTGAATGAAAGAAAAAATTGACTATAAAATTCTGAAGAAATTTGCCGGTGGTAAATATTCCCTTCGTGACTTTATTTTGGTAAGTCGCTGGTTCGAGGATAAAAGTATTGAATCCGATTTAAAAGACGCCATTCAGGAACATTGGGAAGAATTTTCGACAGAACAGCCGGACAAAAAGAAGGACCTGAATCAGGTTCTCACCCAGATCAGGCAAAAGATCGATGCCGATAAACCAGCTGTCAATTTCAGGATAAAAATGCAAAGGGCATACAGCCGCGTGGCTGCAATTCTTTTGATTCCACTTTTAATTTATTCGGTTTATTCAGGCTTTTATTCAAAGCCATTGTCCGAGATCACTTCATCGGTCGAAATTGTTTCACCCAAAGGAGCCAGAACCCATTTCCAGCTACCCGACGGAACTAAAGGCTGGTTAAACAGCGGTTCGAGTTTAAAATATACAACAAGTTTTTTGAGCGAACGATCCATCGAACTCAATGGCGAGGCATGGTTTGATGTGACTCACAACGAACATTTGCCTTTTGTTGTACACACAAATGCGCTCGATGTACAGGTTTTGGGAACCAAATTTAATGTTGCAGCTTTTCCCGACGAAAATTTAACTGAAGTGGTTTTGCAGGAAGGACGAGTAAAAGTAAACGGAAATAAAAATTCGTACACGATAAAAATGAAACCTGACGAAAAATTTACATACGACAAAAATGTGATGTCGGGTACGATTCAAAATGTAAATGCGGAACAATTCAGTGCTTGGAAAGATGGTTTGTTGGTGTTCAGAAATGAACCTTTATCGGAAGTGTTGAAGCGAGTTGGACGTTGGTATAATGTTGAAATTATACTGACTGACCAGGAATTGGCGAATTTTAAATACAGGGCGACTTTTCATGAAGAACAGGTTGACGAAGTGATCCGCCTGATTTCTTTAACAGTGCCAATCAAGTATACTTTTGATAATCGTGAAATTGGGCCTGATGGTGTTTTCAAGAAAAGAACAATAACCATCCGTAGAAAGGGCTAAATGCGAACTTTTGTAAAGGCGTAATAAATTGCGTCTTATTGCGGGAAAGGAGACATGAAAAAATCAGGAAAGTATTGCGAGTACTTTCCTGACAAGAGATGTAGAGAATAAAAACGGTCAAATTTTTAATTAACACTACAAATGTAAAACTATGAAAAAAAATCGAGAACCGTGGGTATGGGACAACTATGCCCTCAAAAAATGCTTAGCCATGATGAAATGGAGTCTGTTCTTTTTTTTCCTGAGTATTATTCAGGTTCTTGCTGTGGACAGTTATTCGCAGCAGACGCGTTTGACCCTGAAATTCAATCAGGTAAAACTTGAAAATGTTTTAAACGAAATTGAAAATCAGAGTGAATACTACTTTCTGTACAACCAGGATATGGTTAACACAAACAGGACAGTTGATTTAAACGTAAAAGGAGCAAAAATTGACGATGTGCTGAACTCTCTCTTTTCAGGAACCGACATCAAATATACCATTAGCGATCGTCAGATTGTTCTCACCAATTCTGACAATCCGACAGAATTTAGCGCTAGATCGGGTCAACAAATTAAAATTTCAGGAAAAGTAACCAATACTGCCAAAGAGCCGTTGCCTGGTGTGACTGTGGCCATTAAAGGTACATCTTCAGGAACAATAACCGACGGAGATGGAGGTTTCCAGTTAAATACCACAAGCGATGCGAAAATGCTGGTTTTCTCTTTTGTCGGGATGAAAACTCTGGAAGTACCAATTTCAGGAAAAACAACTTTCTCTGTCGTAATGGAAGACGAAACCATAGGCATTGAAGAAGTGGTTGCTATTGGTTACGGCACAGCCAAGAAAAGAGACGTTACAGGTTCGGTTGGCTCGGTAAAATCCGACATGATTGTTCGCTCGAATCCGGTTCAGCCGGCTAGCGCCCTTCAGGGACAGGTTGCCGGAGTAAACGTCAGAAAAAACAATTCGCAGCCAGGTAGCGACTATACCATTGACATCCGCGGAGTACACTCCATTAGTTACAGCAGCGAGCCACTGGTGGTTATCGACGGGGTAATGGGTGGTAAACTGAATACATTGAACCCGTCAGATATTGAAACCATGGACGTATTGAAAGATGCTTCGGCAACTGCAATTTACGGAGCGCGTGGCGCTAACGGAGTTATTATTATTACAACTAAAAAGGGTAAAACTGGCAAAACCAAAGTTACCTACGACGGCTACGTTGGTGTGAAAACTCCTCAATTACCCGACCTGATGACTGCCCAGGAATTTTATCATGCCTACAATGATGTTGTAAAAGCTGAAAAACCTGATGCTAGTGTACTTTGGACAACTGCAGAACAATCAAATGTTGATTCAGGACGATCTGTAAACTGGGTTGATCAGGTAACTGATCCTTCTGTTCAAACCAGTCATGTGGTTTCTTTGTCGGGCGGAAACGAAAATACAACTCATTATTTCTCAACTGGTTATTTGAACGAAAAAGGTAACTTAATTGGTACCGGCTACGAAAGATATAGTTTAAAAGGTAGCATCGACAGTAAATTGAATAACGTTGTGAAAGTTGGATTCACTTCCTATTACACGGTAAGTATCAAAAATACCGGATCGTTTGAGACTTTGCGCAGTGCCTATCGCGCGCGCCCAACCGGAACGGTTTACTACAAAGATCTGGCTAATCCGACTGAGACAAACGATAGGGACGTCGATGGACTGGCCATGTGGATGGGTATTAAGGATACGCAGGTGCCAAACCCTTTGATGGAAGTACGTCCGGGTAATTCACAATACGAAACCCGTACTTCAAATTTCCTGGGTAACGGTTACATCGAAATCACTCCGCTTAAAGGATTATCATTCAGATCTTCTTTGTCGGCTTCATCGATAAACGACCGTATTGGCGATTTCCGCGGAAAGGATACCAAAAGCCGGTTGAACAAACTGCCAATTGCCAGTACTACATGGGATTACAATACTTCATACACATTGGATAATGTGTTGATCTACAAACTTAAAGCCGGATTACACGACATTAATATTACTGCTGCTCAAAGTGCTTTAAAGGAAAGATATGAATCTTCCGGTACAAGCGTGCAGGATTTACCTTACAACTCCGGTTGGTACGCATTACAAACCGCAGCAATTATATCCGGAGTTAGCAGCCGGCTTATCGAACGGTCGATCTTGTCTTTTATGGGTCGTTTCAATTATACCTATAACGACAAATATTTGTTGACTTTAACCGGTCGTTACGACGGATCTTCAGTATTGGCCGAAGGAAACAAATGGGCTTTCTTCCCGTCAACAGCAATTGCGTGGCGGGCAGGTGAAGAACCATTCATCAAAAGCCTGAATGTTTTCTCTGACCTGAAAGTCAGGCTGAGTTATGGTGAAGTTGGAAACGACGTAGTATCGCCATACAGTACACAGGCATTCCTGAAACAAACTGCCTACGATTTTGACGGAACTGCCGCTTACGGATATGCACCGAGCAATTTAGGTAACGCTGATTTGAGATGGGAAAACAGTGCTGAAACCAACCTCGGATTAAACCTTGGATTCTTGAAAAACAGGGTAACTGCCGATATCGAGCTATATAAGAAAACCACCAACGATTTGATTCAAAAGGTAGGATTACCACTTTCATCCGGATTCCCGGATGCCACGGCTAATGTGGGTAAAATATTGAATCAGGGTATTGAATTTACGCTAAACACGGTTAACATTCAGAAAAAAGATTTCAGGTGGACAACAAACATTAATTTCTCCACAAACCACAATGAAATTCTGGAACTATACGGTGGCACTGTAACCCAGGACATCGCCAATAAACTTTTTGTAGGTGAGTCGCTAAGATCACATTATGATTATAAATTTGCAGGCATTTGGCAAACCAACGAAGCAACAGAAGCAGCCAAATATGGGCAGGTTCCTGGTTCTGTTAAAGTTGTTGACCAACATCCTGATGGTAAAATCTCAAGCGCCACCGGAATCGACGACAGGGTTGTTCTTGGCAACGAATTACCAAAGTGGATGGCTGGTATAAACAATACCATAAATTACAAAAACTGGGACTTTTCGTGTTTCGTTTATACACGTCAGGGTGTAATGTATAACAATAGTTTACTCGGCGGAACAATGGGCGAGTTAAATAATAACCGCTATAACAGGTTGAATCTGAATTATTGGACTGCTACAAATCCAACCAACGATTATTTTGGTGTTTGGCAACCGGAACCTTATCGGTCGGCTATTCAATACATGAATGCTAATTTCTGGAGAATTTCAAACATTACATTGGGATATAGTCTGCCAAAGACAGTTCTCGACCGTATGAAATTTTCTCAGGCTCGTTTTTACGTTCAGGCAAACAATCCGTTTGTATTTGTAAAAAACAGAAATATGTGGATGGATCCTGAGTTTAACTCAGGTACTTATCAGGATGATGTTCCTTATTCTACCTTCCTTTTTGGAGTTAATCTTTCATTCTAAAAGCAATTCTGAAACACAAAAAATATAAAGCAATGAAAAAATATAACATATACAATTTCATACTAATCCTGTTCCTTGTTTTTTCAGGGGTTGGGTGTCAGGATTTCTTAAAAGAGGAATCGGTTACTGATATTACCGCAAATTCATACATTAAAGATGAGGCTGGATATGAGGATCTTATTAAGGCCTGCTATCCCGCATTACGCGAGATTATTCTAAATTATACCATGGCTTTACCCGGAACCGATTTATTCCAGGCCGGAGCATGGAATCCGCAGGTTGTAGGCGAGGGGCCGGTTTTGGATTCGTACGATAAAGTTCGTTTCAATTCCTCAATAGGCGATTTATTAACATTCTGGACCGTTCTTTACAAGGAAATTAACCGGACAAATATGGCCATTGGTCGCGCTGATGGAATAACTTATGTCGATGCAACCAAAAAGGCTGCCCGGGTATCCGAAGCTAAGTTTCTGAGAGCGCTGTCATACTTTTATTTGGTTCAAACCTGGGGCGACGTTCCAATGCCTTTAACAGAAACGGTCACTCCGGAAAGAAATGTTACCAAAGTTGCAGCCGCTGATGTATACACGCAAATTCTCAAAGATCTTACCGAAGCTGAAGCTGCCCTTCCGGTTACAGCAACTGATTATGGCCGTGTTACAAAAGGTGCCGCTCAGTTTTTGCTGGCCCGGGTTTATTTAACACGGGGATGGAATTTTAATAATTCATTGGGAGGAAGCGCTGCTGATTTTAAAACTGCTCTTACCTGGGCCGACAAAGTAATTGCTGCGTATCCGCTTGTACCTCAATATAGTACTTTATTCCCCAAACGAACAACCAATCCGTTGAATCAGTACACCGGAGCACAGAACGCGAAGAACAGCGAAATTGTTTTTGCCATTCAATACAACAGCACCCTGCTCACCAATGCCAACGAAACAGCCGGAGAACCTGGAAATTATTATCATTCAATTTTTCCAGGCAATGGTGAACTTGTCGGAAGTGCAGGACGAACAAGTGATTACAATCGTAATCAGGGTCTGAATTATCCAACGCCGTCATCGTATCGTCTGTTTGATCCGCAAAAGGATACCCGTTATACCCACGATTTTCTCGACGTAATTTATGCACTGAAATCTGTTTCGAATTACGCCTACAGTTACACCGACGCCAATGCCAAAGTGAGTTATGCCGTTGGTGACACCGTTGCTTACTGGACACCCTGGAACAAACCCGCAAGCGGCGACGCTCTTGGCATCGATCAGGGCGGGAAAAAGAAATATGCCGTGATGAATAATGCCGACCTTATTAACGGAATTCCGATTTCCCGTATTCATGCCGGAGCTCCATCCATGTGGAAATTCTGGGAACCAAATATCACGTATGGCGACGGATACGGGACTTTCGATTTCGCTTTGTTCCGTTCGGCCGAAGCTTACCTGATTGCCTCAGAAGCAATTCTAAAAGGAGCAACTGGTGGCGCGTTGGGTGGAGCCGATGTGTATTATAACAAGGTTCTTGACCGTGCTGTCGGTGTTGGTGTTGACCCGCAATGTGCCAAATTTCCTGAAGATTTAACTTCAATGGAAACCGTTTCGTACCGGGCAACTCCTTCCAATATTTCAATCGATTTAATTCTGGATGAAAGCGGCCGCGAATTGTTTGGCGAATTCAACCGTTGGTTCGACCTGAAACGTACAGGCAAACTGATTGAACGTACCAAGCGAATGAATTTCTGGACCAAATTCAAAACGGAACTGGATGATCATTTCCTCTTGCGTCCAATACCTCAAACTGAAATAGACAGGACTCAACCTCCGCTTTCAAATAATTCAGATTACTAATTTTCCTGGAGTCAAAAGGAGAAGAAGGTCAAATCTTCTCCTCCTTTTTTTAACTTTTCAGGCTACAACCTAAAGCCTGCCAACTTACACCTAATAACTAATTTGCATGAAAATAAATACATTCCTTGGAATTGTGCTTCTGCTTTTCATTAGTCTGACTAGCTCTTCAAGCTTTGCAATTCAGGCAATTTCTACGGGAAATGCTTCAGGTACAGAAATTAATGTTATGGAATTCAGCGCAAAAGGCGATGGAGTTACACTCAACACTCTTGCAATTCAGGCAGCTATCGATCATCTGGAATCAAAAGGAGGCGGAAAGCTTGTTTTTCCTGAAGGTCGTTTTCTCTCCGGAAGTATCGTTCTGAAATCAGGCGTCGAATTGCATCTTGAGTCGAATGCCGTTTTGCTTGGAAGTACGGATACTGACCAGTATAAAAGTTTGAATCGTTGGAAAGCTTTAATTCTGGCCGATGGGCAAGACAACATTACCATTTCAGGAAAAGGAACCATCGACGGACAAGGGCGGCGGTTAGCATTGAATGTTGACAGCCTTTACTACATTGGGAAACTCGATCCAAATCTTTACAATCTTCGCCGCAAAAGGCCAAACGAACTGGCTCGTCCTCAGATTCTTGAAATCGTCAAATGCAAAAATGTGATTATAACAGGAGTGACCATTAAAAATTCCTCCTGTTGGGTGCAAACCTACGATCAGTGTACAAATCTGAAAATCGACAATATCCGCGTTGAAAGTGATGCGTACTGGAACAACGACGGAATTGATATTTCAGATTGCCGGAATGTGCAGGTAACCAATTGTTTTGTGAATTCGGCCGACGATGGTATTTGCCTGAAATCGCACGCTCCGGATCATTGGAACGACAGCATTTACATTGGGAATTGTACGGTTCGTTCGAGTGCAAGCGGCATTAAATTCGGCACGGCGTCAACAGGCGGCTTTAAAAATGTGAAGATCGAAAACATTAAAGTGTACGATACGTTTCGCTCGGCCATTGCCATTGAATCGGTTGATGGCGGGACACTTGAAAATATTGAGGTGAACAACATTACCGCCACAAATACAGGAAATGCTATTTTTATTCGACTTGGGCACCGCAATACCGACGGAAAAGTTGGGGTTTTGCGGAATGTGACCATCAAAAATGTTAAAGTTGAGATTCCGTTCGACCGCCCAGACAAAGCTTATGATTTGCGCGGACCAGATCTGGCTTTTTTTCACAATCCTTTTCCATGCACAATTGCTGGAATTCCCGGGCACAATGTAGAAAATGTGATGCTGGAAAATATCGAAATCACTTTCCCCGGACGAGGAAACGATGGGCTGGCCTATGCACCGGTTTCACGTTTAAACGATATTCCGGAGCAGGAAGCCGAATACCCCGAATTTTCGATGTTTGGCGAATTGCCTGCCTGGGCATTTTACGTGCGCCACGTGAACGGACTGAATTTGAAAAATATTTCGGTAAAAGCAGAAGTCAAAGATTACCGGCCTGCCTTTGTTTTCGACGACATTGCTGATTTGAAATTAAGTAAGCTAAATATTCAGGAAGATGATTTGGACAAACAGATTATTCTTCGAAATTCAAAAAGGGCAACGATTGATTACAAGCCTAAAATGATTCAATCGATTGAATAACTCATACCTGAAGGAAAATGAACAATCAGTTGAAATATACTTTTGGAGCAACTTTTTGGGCATTTGCGGTACCGTTTAATTTACCGGCACAGGTCTTGCCCGAAAAACCCAATATCCTTGTCATCATCACCGATCAGCAATCGTCGGAATCGATGAGTTTCAATTTGGGACACAAGTACCTGAACACACCCAATATGGATTACCTGGCCGAACACGGGGTGAGTTTTAGCAACGCTTATTGTGCCAATCCATTGTGCGTTCCATCCCGAACGTCAATGTTCACCGGTCTTTATCCGCACCAAACCAATGTTCAGACCAACGAAACCAAACGAATCGATGCAGCAAAATTTCCTATGCTAGGGACCATTTTTAGCACCAATGGCTACGAAACAGGTTATGTTGGCAAATGGCATTTGCCTTATGATGTCAAACAAACGGAAAGTCACGGATTTCAATTTACAGAGAACATAAAAAACAACGGAGTTGACAGTCTTTTGCCTGAATCGGCCATTAAATTTCTGAATATCAAGCACGAGAAACCATTCTTGCTGGTCGTTTCGTTTGTCGATCCGCACAACATTTGCGAATGGCCACGCGGACAAAAGCTCCCTGATGGCGAAATTGGTAGTCCTCCTTCGCCAGAATTATGTCCACCATTGAGACCAAATCATTTGCCCTCGCAAAATGAATCCGACATCATGAAATTACTCCGGAGTTCGTATCAGTCAAATCCGATGTTCCCGGTTGGAGAATTTAGCGACGACAAGTGGCGGCAATACATTTGGTCGTATTACCGCATGATTGAAAAAACGGACGCGAAAATCGGTGAAGTCTTAAATGGATTACGAAAAACCGGATTGGATAAAAATACCATCATCGTTTTTGTAAGCGACCATGGTGATTGCCAGGGCGCTCACCAGTGGAATCAAAAATCAGTGTTTTTCGAAGAAGCTGCTAAAGTTCCGTTCATCATCAGCAATCCTTCTTTTAAATCCCGAAAATCTGATCTGCTGGTTCAAACCGGTATTGATTTGCTGCCAAGTTTATGCGACTTTGCCAATATTCCTGTTCCTGAATATTTACGCGGAACAAGCCTGAAACAATTCGTTTTAAATCCGTCAAAAATTCCGGAACGTCAATTTGTGGTCGTTTCTGACAAAATGGTTCAGGGGGAAGCTGTTGACGGGAAAAAGCCTGAACCTGAAGGACGAATGCTTCGAACCAGTCAGTTTAAATACTGGATTTATAACGAAGGGAAGCAGCGTGAAACCTTGTATGATATCCAAAACGATCCGGGTGAAATGATAAATCTTGCAGGTGATCCCGAATACGCGGCGGATCTCAAAAAGTGCAGAACGGAACTTTACGAATGGGCTCAACAGAACAACGATCCCTATCTGAAATACCTGATCAAATAACAACATGAAGACTAAATATTTCATCATCGTACTGCTGGGACTTATGCAGTCGTCTCCAATATTTTCTCAGGAAAAAATAGCCAAAAATAGTTCTTCGCTGCTTGATATTCCGGTAATTTATCCCCGTCAAAGGCTGTGGGCAAGCCCTTCAGGAGGACTCGAAGTCCGGTTTAATCCACCTGTTTTATTATGGCCCTCAAAACAAAAAGCGAACTGGAATATACGTTTGTCGCAGGATCAGGAATTCAATACTGAAAATACGCTGTCAGCAGAAAACCTGAAATGGGCGATGTTCAACCCACACCAAAAACTCGCTTCAGGGAAATGGTATTGGCAGTACAAAGCAGAAAATGGCGACTGGAGTAAAACGGCTTCATTTGTGGTTAGCGATAAAACTCCGGAACTAATAAGCCCTGATGCAAAAACATTTACCGGCAAAATTTCAGGCGACCATCCGCGAATTTTAGCGCAAAAAAGAGATTTGGATCATCTGAAAGATCTGGCAAATACTCGGGATGCAAAAGCAATAATTGATGAGGCCAATAACTGCCTTTCCAACGATTTACCCAAAGAACGCGATGGATATTCCCAAAGAAAAATGGATAACGACAGCCAGCAACGAAAGCTGGATTTGGATGCCAGCCAAAATTTATCAACTACGGCCTTTGAGGAAATTACGGCGCTGTCTCAGGCCTGGTTGTTAACCGGCAATGATGCATTCCGGGCAAAAGCCATCGCAATTGGAATGGAAATCTGCAATTGGGATCCGGAAGGCGCGACCAAACTTTCCGATTTTGGCGATGCCCGCTGCATGGTTGGAATGGCGATTGTTTACGATACGTTTTACGACCACTTGAATGCCGGACAAAAAAGCAAATTGGTTCGGGCAATTTCGCAACGAGCCAACGATTTTTACGACGAATGGGTCAATAACATCGAATCAAAAGTTTTGAGCGGTCATGTCTGGCAGCACATTCTCGATTATTTTTTCCAGGCATCACTGGCTTTGTTTGGCGAAGAACCCGCAGCCAAAGACTGGCTCAGTTATGCGTACGAACTTTTTCTCGCACGCGCCCCGATTTTGGGTGGAGCCGATGGCGGTTGGGTGGAAGGTGTTTCGTATTTCCAGATGAACATGGCCACGATGATCGACATTCCGCTTTACATCAAATCTTTAACTGGCTTCGATTTCATTAATGCACATCCCTGGTATTCCGAAAATGTGAAATGGATGGTTTACAACATTCCACCCGGTTCGGCTTCCGATGGATTTAGCGACAATACTGAAGAAGTAAAAAAGCCGGGTCCGGAATACATCTCTTTTGCAGAAGAAATTGCCAAACTTACCGGCAACAAATTGGCGGCTTGGTATGTCCGTGAATGCCGGAAATACGAAAATCCTGATCTTACGCAAACCGAATCATTGCGTTGGATGAGGCTTACCAAAACACGAAATCTAAAAATTCCCGAAGTCAGTCAGCAACCCGATTTGCCCATGGGCGCTGTTTTCAAAGACATGGGACTGGCCGCACTGCACACTGCACCCGCCAATACGGCAACCGATTTGATGGTGGCTTTCAAGTCCAGTCCGCTGGGCGCTTACGGTCACATTCTCTGCGACCAGAATGTGTTCAACATTCTGTATGGCGGGCAGCCGTTTTTTTACCGCACCGGTTACAAGGTGACGATGGACGACCCGCACCGCACCGGCTGGTACCAAACGACCAAAAGCCAAAATGGGATTTTGGTCAATGGCGAAGGCCAGCCTTATGCCAGCGAGTCGTACGGCTTAATCGCGCGCTTTCTGCAGGGCAACGAAATCGCCTATTTAAAGGGCGATGCGACAAATGCTTATAACTTGAAAAAGAATAATCCGGATGTAAAAAAGTTCTTCAGGCACATCGTATTACTGAAGCCCAATGTCGTAATTGTTTACGACGAACTGGAAGCTGAAAAGGATGCAAACTGGTCGTGGCTCATTCACTCCCTGAATGAACTTAAAATCGATGAGGCGAACCATACTTTTTCGACGACTTTGCCTGCTACTACCGGCGTGGGTTACTTGTTTGCCAATCAGCCGGTAAAATGGGAATCGGCTGATACGGCAGACGTTCCTGCAAACAATTGGAGGCAGGCTCGCTATACCGACGGAAGGCTGAAAAATTACGATGCCCCGCAATGGCACCTGAAAATTACGAATACAGAAAAGTGCAAGAGCATACGTTTTTTAGCTGTTTTACAAATTTCTCCAGATGGCGGTTCGATTGAAAAAATTGAAGCCCAGCCTGATGAAGGCGGAGAACTGAACTTCTCAGTCGGGCTTTGGAAAATTTCTGCGAATCTGAATACGGCCCATGAACCCGAACTTATAATCCTGAAAAAAGATGAAAAAGCTGCATTTTCACTAAATTCAAAGAATATTAATCTGAACGGAAAAGCATTTTCAGGAAAAACGGAAAACAGTTCGAAATTGATTGAGGAAATCAACGGAAAACTGATACTGTCGGAAACCGGAGATGTTTTACCCTGGAATGTTCAGGAAGCAATTCTGAATTTAAACCAACAAAACTAAACCAATGAGCTCAAACATCGCTGGAATAGTCACATTGTCGCTGGTTTCTTGCTTTGCAGGTCAGGCAAAATCAACAGAAAACGCGGAAGGAAAGCGACCCAACATCCTGTTCGCCATTGCCGACGACCAATCGTATCCGTACGCATCGGCTTATGGAACCAAAGGCATTCGCACACCTTCGTTCGATGAGGTGGCTAAAAAAGGGATTTTGTTTACCAATGCGTTTGTGGGCGCACCACAGTGCAGTCCGTCGCGGGCAGCTATACTTACCGGCAAGAACATTTGGCAGCTCGAAGAAGCCGGAACCCACAGCAGTTATTTCCCTAAAAAATTTACAGTATTTACCGATTTGCTTGAAAATTCAGGTTATCAAATTGGCTATACCGGAAAACCATGGGGTCCGGGAAACTGGCAAGATGCCGGATGGACCCGAAATCCCGTTGGGCCTGAATACGACGAAAAAAAGTTTGACAAAGTACCTGCTTCCGGAATCAGTAAAATAGACTATTTCGAAAATTTCAAAGATTTCTATACTGAAAAGCCTGCCGGGAAGCCTTTCTTTTTCTGGTATGGCGGGCATGAGCCACACCGCGATTACGAAGACGGATCAGGACTGAAGTCGGGCATGAATTTATCGGATGCGGTAGTTCCGGCCTTTTTGCCTGATGTGAATCTGGTGAAAAGTGATGTGCTCGATCATTACTTCGAAATAGAATGGTTCGATGCCCAACTGGGCAAAATGCTGAAATTTCTTCAGGAAAAAGGCGAACTGGACAATACCATTGTGGTGATGACAGCCGACAACGGCATGCCTTTCCCGTATGCCAAAGCCAACCTTCAGGAATTTGGCACACACGTTCCGCTGGCCATTTGCTGGGGCAAAGGCATCTCCGGACAAAAAGTTGTGAATGAATTGGTTGGCCTGATTGACTTGGCCCCAACTTTTCTTGAAATCGCTGGTGTCAAAGATGTTCCTGAAATGACTGGCAAAAGTTTGTCGCCCATTTTATTCAGCAAAAATAATGAGCCCAAAAGATTTCGTGACTATGTTTTAACCGGAAGAGAGCGTCACACACACGCCAGACCCGATAATGTAGGTTATCCGGCGCGTGCCATCAGAACAAAAGATTACCTGTTCATCCTGAATTTCAAGCCTGATCGCTGGCCTGCCGGTGACCCGGCTCCGGAAGGTTCAACACGAGAAAATCCGCTTTGGCCAGGTTATCACGACATCGATAATTCACCGACCAAAATTATGCTGATTGAAAACAGCAAAGAATATCCCGTACCGTTCAGGTTGGGCTACGAAAAACGTCCGGAGGAAGAATTGTACAGCGTCGTGGATGACCCGGCCTGTCTGAAGAATTTAGCGGCTGATCCTGATTTTAAAATAATCAAAGCAAAACTGCGAACGACGCTGGAAACCGATTTGAAGGCTCAGGGCGATCCGCGAATGAATGGAAACGGCGACATTTTCGAGTCGTACCCGCGGTTTGGTGGTATGCGCGATTTCTCCGGCTTCAAGGAAAAAGGAAAATACAACCCTAAATTTCAGAAGAAATGAAGATGAACAAAAAAAATAATTTTCCGGTACTGAAATATTGGTCGCTGATGGCTTTGTCAGGAATTAGTGTCAGCGCTTTTTCCGGAGAAAAAGGAACCGGTAGCCGACCCAATATTGTGCTGATCATGGCCGACGACATGGGTTATTCCGACATTGGCTGTTACGGCAGCGAAATTTCGACACCCAATATCGACAAATTGGCCGCTCAGGGATTGCGGTTCCGGAATTTTTACAACAATGCGAAATGCTGTCCGACACGTGCGTCGCTACTTACAGGCTTGAACAACCACGAAGCCGGAATGGGAAACATGGTAACGATGGATGACAAACCCATTGAACCCGGTCCTTATCAGGGGTTTCTGAACCAGAACTGCGTGACACTTGCAGAAGTAATCCGGACGGCGGGTTATTCAACATACATGTCGGGAAAATGGCATTTGGGCGAACGAAAAGAACACTGGCCCATACAGCGCGGTTTCGATAAATATTTTGGGCTGATCAGCGGGGCCAGCAGCTATTTCGAAATTATCAAAGAACCGCGTATGCGTACGATGGCGTATGGCAACGAATCGTGGACGCCGCCCGATAAAGGTTTTTACATGACTGACGCGATTTCCGACACGGCGGTGGCCTTTATTCAGGAGCATTCTGCTGCGAAAAAGAAAAATCCGTTTTTTATGTATGTGGCCTACACATCGCCACACTGGCCGCTTCATGCATTGAAAGAAGACATAGAAAAATACGAAGGTAAATACTCAGAGGGCTGGGATTCGCTGCGCATGCAACGGTACCGAAAAATGCAGGAACTGGGAATCATTCGAAAGGATTGCAAATTGAGTCCGCGAACGGAGGGAATTCCGGCGTGGAAAGATGAAACTGAGAAAGATTTATGGACTCGCCGGATGCAGGTTTACGCCGCCATGATCGATCGGATGGATCAGGGAGTCGGTCGCGTGATCGAGGCACTTAAAAAATCCAATGAACTCGATAATACACTCATTATTTTTCTGGCGGATAACGGCGGATGTGCCGAGAATGCATCTTCGCGAAACCTGGGCATTCACGGAATTCCAATCGGAGAGCGGGGTTCGTACGATTCCTATCACGAACCGTGGGCCAATGTGTCGAACGCACCATATCGCTACTACAAAAACTGGCTTTATGAAGGTGGGATCCGAACTCCATTGATTATTTACTGGCCTAAAATTGTGAAGCAAGGTGGTTCTTTTTCCGATCAGCCTGGTCATGTCGTCGATTTTATGCCGACTTTTCTGGAAATTGCCGGATCGAAATATCCGGAACAGGTCAATAAAAACCCAATTACCCCCATGCGCGGCGCCAGTTTGCTTCCGGCTTTCAGCGGAGAGGAGATTAACCGTACTCAACCATTTTTCTGGGAATATGTGGGCGAAAAAGCCATGCGCAAAGGCGACTGGAAGCTGGTGAAAAAGAAAACCGGACCCTGGGAATTGTATAACCTGAAGCAAGATCCAACTGAATTGAACGATTTGAGCGCCACCCGAACCGACGTTTTAAAGGAAATGACAACGACTTACGCTAAGTGGGCCGCTCAGGTTGGTGTGCGCGACGTGAAGCCGAAAAAGACGGAGGAGTAACTTGAAACTGATAAACCAATGGCAATCTTTTTAAAGTCACAGAAGCTGAAAATTCCGGTATTGGCTCTTCTGGTTTTGCCGGGCGCCGGGCAACCGGCGGATCAACCGGTTCAGAAACCCAATTTTATATTGATTCTGACCGATGATCAGGGCTGGACAAGCAGCTCGCAACAGATGGACGACAACATCCCCAATTCGAAAAGCGATTATTACGAAACGCCAAATATTGAACGATTGGCTTCAAAAGGAATGCGCTTTTCGAGTGGTTACGCACCTTGTGCGCTTTGCTGCCCTACACGCCGGAGCATTTTATTCGGACAAACTCCGGCTCGCGAAGGCGATGTTCATTTCAAAGAAAAATTCGATCCGGGGACCAGTCAGTTCCGCTCGCTGCCTCAGTTTCTAAAAGCGATTTCTACGGAATACAAAGCCGCTCACTACGGCAAATGGGACATTCGGGCTGACATTTTTCCGGAAGATGTGGGTTACGACGAAAGCGACGGAAATACTGGCAATAGAAACGGTGACATGAATTCAACAAAAGAATCGAAGTGGAGCGATTTGTTCCTGAACAACGACCCAAAACGGATAAATTCGTTAACGGATCGTGCCATTAATTTTATGGATCGCCAGGTTAAATCCAACCACCCGTTTTATTTGCAGGTTTCGCATTACGCTACGCATGTTGATATTCAAACCACGCCCGAAACCTACCAGAAATATTTGCACAAAAAGAAAGGTAACGTGCACACCAATCCGGGCTGGGCGGGCATGCTCGACAATCTGGATACCGGAATTGGCCGGATCATGGACGAAATTGACAAACTGGGAATAGCAGACCACACGTACCTGATTTTAATGGCTGACAATGGCGGAGTCGAATTCATTCCGCCGGTGAAAAATAAATTCGATCATCCATCGGTATTTAAAAATCACCCGAACAATTACCCGTTGCGTGGCGGAAAATGGACCTTGTTCGAGGGTGGAATCCGCGTTCCCTTCATGGTGATGGGTCCCGGCATTCAGGGCGGGATGCAGTGCAATGTTCCGGTTACCGGTTGGGACATCATTCCAACGCTTTGCGATCTGGCTGGAAACACCGGTCCGCTTCCGGATTATCTCGACGGCACAAGCTTCCGGCCTTTGTTGGAACATGGAGATGTAGGAAACTTCAGGAGGAAACAGGACGAGCTGGTTTTTCATTATTTCGGTAAATCACATTCTGCCATTAGGGTAGGGGACTATAAACTCATTAAATTCTGGAACCTTAAGAAAACAGAATTATATAACCTGAAAGACGATTTGGGCGAAATCAATGATTTGTCGCAATCAAATCCTGAAAAGGTGAAAGAACTGGAAGCTAAGCTAATGGCTTATCTTGAAAGTGTTCGTGCTGAGATTCTTTATCCTCCAAAGGATTCAGGAACCAAAAAAAAGGCAAACGATGATGAAGATTAACCACTAAAATTATTTCATGCGTTGGATGGTCCGATCAAAGCAAAATTGTTAATACGCAGATTTTAAGACGATAAACAAATTTTTACACCTATGAGAACTCCAAATCCATACCTGTTCCTAATGCTTTCAGCGCCTGTTTTCAGTTGCAATCCTGCCGACAAAAAAGCTGAAAATAAATTACCCAACATCGTGTACATTTTGTCCGACGATCTGGGTTACGGCGATGTTTCCATTTACAATCCTGAAGCAAAAACCAGCACGCCCAACATCGACAGACTGGCGTCGCAGGGCATCCGCTTTACCGATGCGCACTCGCCATCGGCCGTTTGCACGCCAACCCGCTACGGCATTCTCACGGGGCGCTATTGCTGGCGAAGCCGCCTTCCGGTGGGTGTGTTGCATGGCTACAGCCAATCGCTGATTGAAAAAGACCGCACAACAGTTGCTTCATTCCTGAAAGCAAACGGCTACACAACCGGCGTGGTTGGCAAATGGCACCTGGGGCTTGATTGGGTAGAAAAAGATCCGCAGAAAGACACTGCAAGATTGAATTCGATCTCCGGAATCCGGGATCTTGACCCGAAAAATATCGATTTTACAAAGCCACCAACCGATAGCCCGATGAACCACGGATTCGATTATTCATTTGTTCTGCCGGCTTCGCTCGACATGGCGCCGTATTGCTACCTGGAAAATAACAGGTTAACTGCGTCAATGAATGATTCCACGCCGGGAAATAATCCGGACAATGCCACCACCGGCGCTTTTTGGCGAGCCGGACGAATGGCACAAGGCTTCGACTTTGAGCAGGTGACTCCCACTTTTGCCAGCAAAGCGATTTCATTTATCCGGAAACAATCGAATGAAAAGCCTTTTTTCCTGTACCTGCCATTCCCGTCGCCGCACACACCCTGGCTGCCAACAGCCGAATTCAGGGGAACATCAAAAGCCGGTGAATACGGCGACTTCGTGAACATGGTTGACGCGCAGGTCGGAAAAATTCTGCAAACGCTCACCGACATGGGATTCGACGACAATACGATTGTGTTTTTTGCCAGCGACAATGGCCCGTTTTGGAAACCGCCGTTTATCGAAAAGTTCAATCACCGCGCAGCATCCATTTACCGCGGCATGAAAGCCGATGCTTTTGAAGGCGGGCACCGCATTCCGTTTATTGTGCGCTGGCCCGGAAAAATCAAGCCCAATACTGAATGCGCTGAAACCGTTGAATTGACCAATCTTTTGGCAACCTGCGCCGGGATTGTGAATAAGAATCTGGCCGAAAATGAAGGTGAAGACAGTTTTAATATTTTGCCTTTGCTTTTCGATAAAACTCACGAATATAAAGGTCCGGAAGCGTTGATTCAGCATTCGTCGCGCGGATATTTTGTAGTTCGCAAAGGCGACTGGAAACTGATTGAAGGGTTGGGTTCGGGAGGATTTTCGAAACCTGAAAAGATCGCTCCGAAAGAAGGCGAGGCGCCCGGCCAGTTGTACAATGTAAAGGACGATCCGTCGGAAACGAAAGATGTGTATCAGGAGCATCCTGAAATCGTGAAAGAACTGGACGATATTCTGCACCGCTACCAGGAAAGCGGCCGAAGTCGTGATTAGAAAAAAACCGGCCGCTATGGATTGAAGTATAGAAAGTGATGATTTTAATGCTGAAGGCATGATATTGTTGTAGGATAAAGTATAGCACAGTGTTGAAATACCGAAGGTATGACATAATTATGTCACCACTTCGTGATTAGTTATTGCTTCATCCATCGCATTCTATTAATAATATCAACCATTCTGGTTTAAGAATTAATCAGCTTTTGATTTGCAGAAATAAGTTATTGATGTCAAACCACCAACCCCAAAGCACCTCCATTGGGGAGGGGCTGGGGGAAGGCTAATAAAAATACAGCAAATGAATAATTCCATGAAAAGTTCAATCAGGTTCTCCGGAACATTGATTCTGATGATTTTCTTTTTTTCAGTCGTCGGGCAAGAAGCAATCCGACCGGTAAACCAGGTTTACCCACTGCTCGACAGTGAAAATTCGCGCTGGATTTTCTTCTCTTCAGCCTGTCGCCCGTTCGGAATGGTCAACCTGAGTCCCGACAATAATGCAGCCGGCGACTGGGGTTCGGGCTACCGGTACAAAATCGACTCGGTTCTGTTTTTCAGTCACATTCACGGCTGGCAATTGTCCGGAATTCCGGTGATGCCGGTAAACGGTGAGTTTAAAGGCCAGCTCGGCCCGAAAGCCTACGGTTCGAAATACACTCACGACAAGGAAATTGTAAAACCCGGCTATCACTCAGTTTTCCTCGAAACATACGGCATTAAGGCCGAATTGACTTCGACCACACGTGTGGGATTTCACCGCTATCATTTTCCGGCAAACAAGGAAAGTTACGTGTTGCTCGATCTTGGCACCTTCCTCGGACCAAGCGGAACCGTGAAAGGCTTTGCCCAAAAAGTGAGTGACAGAGAAATTCAGGGCTACGCGCTGATGGACAAAACCACCCGCCGGCCCAAGCCGATTTACGTGTATTACGACATCCAGTTCGACACACCTTTTCTGCAAATGGCCGCTTGGAAAGATGGGAAACTCACCGGAAAAACCACCGAATTTTCGGGCAGCGACGGCGGCGTTTACCTGAAATTTGATACTTCAGGAGAGAAAGCAGTGCTGATGAAAGTGGGTATTTCGTACGTTAGCGCCGATCAGGCCGCCCTGAATATTCAGGCTGAATTGCCCGATTGGGATTTCGACCGCGTAGTGAAAGAATCTGCTGATAAATGGAACAGCTACCTGAGCCGCATCGAAATCGAAGGTGGAACGCCTGAACAGCAGCGACGCTTCTATACCGATTTGTGGCATTCGCTGCTCGGTCGCCGCATCATCAGCGACGCCAACGGAAAATACTGCGACATGACCGGTGCAGAAACCAAAATCGGGCAAATTCCTTTGGACAAAAACGGCAACCCGATGTTCAACCATCACAATTCCGATTCATTTTGGGGTGCACAATGGACCATCACCACGCTTTGGGATTTGGTTTACCCGAAAACGGCCAGCGACTTTATCAATTCGATGTTGCTGATGTATAAGGACGGCGGCCTTATTCCGCGAGGACCTTCCGGAGGAAATTACACGGCAGTGATGACCGGCGCGTCGTCAACGCCTTTTATTGTGGGCGCCTACATGAAAGGCATCCGGACATTTGATGCCGAAAAAGCTTACGAAGGCATGAAGAAAAATCACATGCCCGGCGGTATGATGGGAAAAGCAGGTTACGAACACAATTCGGCCATTGGCGGCGGAGTGGAATATTACATTGAAAAAGGCTATGTTCCGTTTCCGCTACCTGTAAAGGCTTCAGGCATTCACAAATCCGGAGCGGCTCAAACATTGGAATACGCTTCGCAGGACTGGTGCCTGGCGCAAATGGCCAAAGCCCTCGGGAAAACCGACGATTACAACTATTTCATCAAACGCTCGTCGAACTGGAAAAACCTGTACGACCCGCAAACCGGCTGGATGCGTCCGAAAAATGCTGATGGTATATGGAAAGATCCGTTCGATCCGTACCAGTACGAAAACGGCTTTGTGGAAGGAAATGCCGCGCAGGTGACATGGTTCGTGCCTCAGGATTTGCCTGGACTGGCTGAAATGATGGGCGGAAAAGAGAAGATGGCCGATAAGCTGAATCAGAGTTTTGAAACCGCCGCAAAACTTGATTTTACTTCAGGAGATTCGCACGATAAAGAATTGCACCCCGAATACAAAAGAGTTCCAATTAATTACGGTAATCAGCCATCTATTGAAACAGCATTTGTTTTTAATCATATTGGTCATCCTTGGCTCACGCAATATTGGTCGCGGCGCGTGGTCGATCAGGCTTTCAGCGCCCTCTCACCCGATCGCGGATACAATGGCGACGAAGATCAGGGCCTGATGGGCGCACTTTCGGTGCTGATGAAAATTGGCCTGTTCGAAATGAATTCCGGAGCTGAACAACGGCCCGTTATGGAACTGGGCAGCCCGATTTTTGATAAAATCACGATCCAGCTTGATCCAGACTATTATTCAGGAAAGACATTTGCAATTGATGTAAAAAACAATAGCCCGAAAAATTGCTACATCCAGTCGGCCAAACTCAACGGGAAAGAACTTCAGAATCAATGGGTTTTTCAGGATGAAATTACCAAAGGCGGAACACTTGAACTTGAAATGGGACCAAATCCAAACAAAAATTGGGGAAATTAAGATGAAACGAATAGGAATATTTTTGATGACACTGGTCATTTTGCAGTTTGGTTGTAGTCCGAAAGTCGGAATAAATTACGTAGATGAATTTGAAAACGTCAATCATCCTGAAATTGGGTATTGGTTTATTTCGCCCAACTTAATTGCCGACGAAAACAAAATAGTCAACAATGTTGATAGTATTGCAGATAAATGCATGTACACCATGTTATTCCTGACCTCACGTGAAGGAGCCAATTTCTACGATTTCAAGCTGCTTCACCCGATCTTTCAAAAAATTGTGGCCAGGGCTCACGAGCGGGGACTGAAAGTCGGACTTCAACTCTGGGGAAATTACGAGGATTCGACAATGGAAGGTTCGCAGCGAATGATGATTGAAAATGAAGTTCTGTTGGATCAGTCAGGAAATACCAACACAACTGTAAAAGCAAAGTTTGTCCGTTTCCCTGACCGGCTTTTGCGATCAGAACTGTTTCGGGTTTATGCATTTAAGAAAACTTCGGAAGGTTTTTACGACGCTTCAACCCTGAAAGACATTACGGCGCAATGCGAATCGTCAACTCCCGACAAAGAGACAATTGAAGTCAGGATTAAAGGTGGCAAAAGTGTCGCCGGGCTGACAGCCTGCATCGTGACGCAGGAATATTGCAGCCAAAGCAGCATGTGGGGCGATGTGGAAATTAACGGGTTTGTTGAAGCCATGCAGGCTTATTCCGATATTCCATTCGACGGATTTGCACTCGACGAATATGGGAACAAATTTGTGTCGCGCGATGCCGAATTGAATGGCGAGTCTTTTCGTGGCCGGTGGTATTCCGATGCTATGGCCGACGCTTTTCAGAAGGAAACCGGTGAGTCGCTCGAAAAAACGATGTTCGATGGCCGATATGCTCCGGAAGGAAAACCTGAAATCCGGATCAAGGCTATCAACCAATACATGAATTTCATGCGGAAAGGTGCGTTGCGCGTGGAAAATGCCGTATATAAAAAATCGAAGGAAATCTTTGGGGCAGGCATCTTCAACGGCATCCACAACACCTACCACAACCATTTGACAAACGACGAAATCTGGGCAAATGGAATTGGATGGTGGGAAGCGCCGCGCGAATACGGCCAAACCGACGAAAAAACACCGACACCGATTCAGATGGGTGTGGCGATGGCTCACCCGATGAACGCCATGTACAATCAATTTTATTCCGCGGAACTGGAACCGGTTTTGCAAAAGGCTTTCAGCGATTTGCGCTGGGGAATCCGCACGCATTATCACGCATTGAACGACAAGCGGCCAAACCGTTTCGACCTGGAATTTCCGGAAGCCATTGCCGGAATTAACCGCATCGAAAAATGCGCCAGGCTAATGAACCGGTTCAATCCGTCGTTACCCGACGTAAAACTGCTGGTTGTTTTCGGCATGGAAGCGCTGAGCAACTGGTATCCTAACGAGGCCGAACGCGGGGTGTACGACATCAACGACAAACTTGGGGTATTTGAAAAAAGCAACGAAATCTGGAATGCCGGATACCTGAATGCTGTTGTTCCATCAGATTTAATTGTGGACGGACAACTGACGCTGAACGCCGACGGAAAACCGGAGCTGAACGGACACGTGTTTGACGCCGTGCTCTACCTGAACCCGCAATATGCCCGGGAACCGGTGCTGAAGTTTCTGGAAGAATACGAGGCCAAAGGCGCTAAACTGATGATTGAAGGCGCCGCTGATCATGATTTCAGTGGAAAAGACATTTCCGGACGATATAATGCGATTGACGAAAAGGCCACGGTAATGGGCTATTCAGTTGAAAATCTTGCCAAACTGGGCTTGCAGAAAAACCGGCTAACTGATGGCTGTAAAAACGAAGATAGTTCCTATGTATTTACCGACGAAAACTCGCTCCGGACAGCCAGCATCGCTTCGTTTACAGTGAAAATTGATGGTGTTGAATATTCAGGAAAATACAAAGGCATTGCCCTGATTGCTGCCGATCAGCCGTCAGGACTGAGGAAATTTACGGCTGCCGGATTTACCGAACTTAGCCGAAACGGCAAGGTTATTCTTTCTTTTCAGAAACCCGTAAATATTTATCTGGAAAAACAAAACGGGAAATACGAACTAACGGTTGCAGATCCAACCAAATCGATTATACCAACTATTAAAAATCTATAGCATGAAAACAAAACGAATGATGTTGCTTCTATTGATTGCCACCGTGCTGGGTTGCACGAAAAGCAAAGTAAACGACATTACCAAATACGGCGCAATTGCCGACGGGCTAACCAATAATTCTGCCGCTATCCAAAAGGCTATCGACGAAGTTTCGGCTTCCGGCGGCGGGCAGGTTATTGTTCCCGCAGGAAATTTTCTGACCGGAACCATTTTCCTGAAATCGGGCGTCGATCTGCATTTGGAACTGGGTGCAAGGTTGCTTGGGCCGACCGATCGAAACGATTATCCAAAAGAAGGGCGCCCTGCAATTGTTATGGGAAAAAACCAGAAGAATATTTCAGTTTCAGGAAAAGGAATCATTGATGGACAAGGGCAGGAACTGATGCTCGATATTTTCAAAAAACTAAGAAGCGGCGAAATCAAGGAAGATACGATGTGGTTGGTGAAAAGACCGGGGCGCCGGGCAATGATTCTTGAATTCGATTCTTGCAGCGATGTAAACATTTCAGGAGTTACCCTGAAAAATTCGTCAGATTGGGTACAAAATTACACTGAATGCACCACCCTGAACATCACTGGAATAACCGTACAAAGTACCGCTTACTGGAACAACGACGGGCTGGATGTGACTGATTGCCAAAATGTGAAAATTAAAAACTGTTTTATTAATTCATCCGACGACGGTATCTGCCTGAAATCGGAAAATTCAAACTCGCTCTGTGAAAATATTGAAATTGACAGTTGTATCGTTCGTTCCAGTGCAAGTGGGCTTAAGCTGGGAACCCGGTCGGATGGTGGGTTTAGAAACATTAAAGTGCGCGACCTGACCGTGTTTGACACCTATCGCTCGGCCATCGCGCTCGAATCGGTGGACGGCGGAAAACTGGAGGGTATCGACATCCGGAACGTGACTGCAAAAAATACCGGAAATGCCATTTTTATCCGCCGCGGGCATCGCAATATAAATGGAGAAGTGGGAACTCTGAAAGGTGTTTATATTGCCAACGTGAAGGCCGAAATTCCGCTTTACAAACCCGATCAGGGTTACCCGATTGAAGGGCCGCCCGATCACCTGCGCCCCGGATTCGACCGAATGCCGGTTCGCCCGTCGCACTTTCATATTTTCGGCCACCCGTTTTTGCCCTATAACCTGATTCCATCTTCTATCGTTGGCCTCCCGGATTATCCGGTTCAGGATGTCACGCTCGAAAATATCGAGATTAGTTACGGAGGGGCTGCCAGCAAGCAAATTGCCCAAATTCAGTTAAAAGACATCACCAAAATTCCTGAAAATCCGGAACAGTATCCTGAGTTCTCGATGTGGGGCGAATTGCCGTCGTGGGCGTTTTACATTCGTCACGCCGAAGGAATTAAAATGAAAAACGTTACGGTTTCGTTTCTGAAGAACGATTTCAGGCCAGCCTTTGTTACCGACGATGTGAAAAGATTTGAGCTGGATAACGTGAACATCTCAACGGCGAAAGAAATGCCTGTGTTGCTTTTCAACAATACGTCCGATATCACATTGAAAGACCTGAAAGTGCCGGTTGCCGAGACGGTCGGAATTCAGAAAACCAATTTTAAATAAGCCAATTCAGAAAATTAATACACATGAAGAATCTGATTTTATTAGCCTTGATTTTTTGCCTGTTGTCCGCACCCGCAACCGGGTTTACGCAGCTTACTCCTGAACTAAAAGCTGAAATTTCGGTTTCGCCGGAATTGCGCGCTTCGTTCGTTCGGGGCGGGCGGTTGCTGCTTCACCTGACCAAACAGCACGAGCGCGATCCAAGGAGCCGCTCCGAAATTACCATCGGCATTACACCGGACAGTTGGGACGGCTCGAAACCGTTTGTGATGAGCGCGGACGATAAAAATGCACTTGCTACCGGCTTGGAAAAGCTCGCTGAAAATCCGTCGGGCACCTGGTATGTTCAGGTTGTTTACAAACAGAATATCGACGACGGAAACGAAAACGTTCCAGGGAACTTATTCAGTCCTGTGGATTCGATCGCACTTCCGGCAAAAATAGACCTTCGGCTGACGCTCGATAAGCTGATCCCACCGTTTGAAATTGTTAAAAACCGTTTTGTAAAACCGGTGGTGATTCAAAGCAAATTGCTGTCTGAATTTTCCGGTCATGCGCGGTTTTTGAAGGCAGCTATTTTGTTGCCATCGAGCTACTTCGAAAACCCCGGTAAAAATTATCCAATCTGCTACAAAGTTCCAGGCCTGAACGGGCGTTACGCGGCGGTGAATTCGCTGCTCGAAAAGAAGGAATTCGCTGACTGGTGGTTTTCGAAAGAAGCGCCCCAGGTGATTTATGTCTTTCTCGATTCGCAGGGACCGTATGGCGATACTTATCAGATTGATTCGGAAAATAACGGCCCGTGCGGGAAAGCGCTGACCGAGGAACTCATTCCGGAGATTGAAAAACAGGTTCGGTACAATCCGGCATCAAAAATGCGGTTCTTGGCCGGTTGTTCAACCGGTGGTTGGGTCGTGCTCGGTTTGCAGATCTTTTATCCCGATTTTTTCGACGGAGCCTGGTCGTACAGTCCAGATCCGGTCGATTTTGAGCATTTCGGCCTGATCAACATTTACAGCGACGAATCAATCTTTTACAACCACTTTGGTTTTTTGCAACCCGGAAGGCGAACCATTTACGGCGAACCGACTTTTTCGATGAAAGATTGGATCAGAAATGAGAACACAGGTAGCCGTACCAATGATTACCGGATTTCGGGCGGCCAGTTTGGCGCTTACAATGCAGTTTTCGGGCCAAAAGGAAAAGACGGGATGCCATCGCTGATGTTCGATCCGGTTAGCGGAAAAATCGATCATGAAATTGCCCGGCGTTGGGAAAAATACGACCTGAAGAAAGTGCTCGAAAAAAACTGGACTACGCTTGGACCGAAACTTCAGGGCAAATTGTGGATTTGGACGGGCGACATGGACGGATTGTATTCGAACGTGGCCACCCGTTTCCTGAAAACGTTCCTCGATCAGACCGAAAATCCAAAATCCGACGCCAAAGTCTCATTCACGCCCATGGCCGGACATTGCCAGGAATGGAGCGACAAAGCCGTGATGGACATGATTCAGAAGAAAATTTCAGGAAAAACCTTTTAATGAAAAAGAAAATGAAGAACGTTAGTGTTAAAAAGATCATTTTCTTGCTGTTACCGCTCACTATTTCAGTAAGCTCGTATGCCAGTTCCGGAGAAAATAGTTTGGGTTTCAGTGTAAAAGATTTCGGCGCGAAAGGCGACGGACTGACTTTGGACACAAGGTCGATTAACGATTGCATTGAAGCTGCTTCCGGGGCTGGCGGCGGAACGGTTTATTTTCCGGCCGGAAATTACCTGACAGGTTCCATCCGTTTGAAAAGCAACATCAATCTGCACATCGACAAAGGAGCGACTCTCATTGCAGCTTCTCGTGAAGATTCTGCTGAATACGATCTTCCGGAGCTACCCATCAACGATCAGTTTCAGGATTTTGGGCATACCCGTTTTCACAACAGCCTCATTTGGGGCGAGAACCTTCACAATGTTTCCATCACTGGCGGCGGGACCATTTGGGGAAGAGGGATGCTGGGAGGATTCGATAGGGTTGGATTTAACTATGCCAACAAATCGATTTCGTTGCTATTGTGCACCAATGTAACTATTCGCGACATCACAATCAGGCACGGTGGTTGGTTTGGAATTCTGGCAACTGGTGTCGATCAACTGACCATCGACAACGTAACCATGGACACGAACCGCGATGGAATGGACATTGATTGCTGTCAGTTTGTGCACATTTCGAACTGCACGATCAATTCGCCGTCAGACGATGCCATTTGCCTGAAAAGCACTTTCACCCTCGGATATTTGAGGCCAACAAAAAACGTCACCGTCACCAATTGCATCGTGAGCGGCTATTTCGAAGGGAGCGTGCTCGACGGAACCTACAAGAAAGACTACCGGCCGGCGCCAACCGGCAGAATTAAGCTGGGCACCGAGTCGAACGGCGGATTCCAGAATATCACGATTTCGAATTGCGTGTTCGACCATTGCCGCGGACTGGCGCTCGAATCGGTGGACGGAGCTTTGCTCGAAGACATCACCGTGAGCAACATTACCATGCGCGATGTCACCAATTCGCCGTTTTTCATTCGGCTAGGTGCACGGATGCGGGCTCCGGAAGGACTCGAAATCGGGAAGTGCCGGCGAATCCGGATCAGCGATGTCAATGTTTACAATGCCACCGACTCAACTTCGGGGTCTATCATCAGCGGAATACCGGGTCATTCCATCGAGGATCTGGAAATGAGCAATATCCATATTTATTACAAAGGCAGCGGAACCAAAGAAATGGCAGCCACCGAAGTTCCTGAATTCGAAAAAAGGTATCCAGATCCCAACAAATTTGGCGTCATTCCGGCTTATGGTTTTTTCATTCGGCACGCGAAAAATGTGGTGATGTACGATGTTTCGGTGAGCTTTTTAAGCGATGATGTTCGTCCGCCATTTATTCTGGACGATCTGAGCAACGCCATTTTTCGCAACATCACCGCTCAAAAATTACAAGGAGTTTCAACCTTTGAACTGAATAAAGTCGATGATTTCACCATTCAAAATGTGCGTGGATTGAACGATACACACCTTGATCAGGCAACTAAAAAATCATTTTAGCAACAACCAACTAGCTAATCCATGAAAAATATAATACAACTAACCCTTCTTCTTTTATTCCTGACAAGATGTACAGGTTCGACCGATAAAACGTCAATTTGGTTGGACGAATTGAAAATTCCGGAGTTTTCGGAAAGCATTTCGGCCACAACCGTATTGCAGGCGCCATCCGGCGACTCGGTAAAAATCGGGCAGACCTTCTTTAAACGGGGGCTCGGTGCGCGAACGATCAGTGTCATTCCTTTTTTTGCGAACGGAAATGCCCTGCATTTTTCAGCGGTGGCTGGCATTGAATCCGGCACTAACAGCGACTTCGCCGTCAGATTTTATGTGCTCGGCGACCGGAAAATTCTGTTTGAAAGTCCGGAGTTGAAAGCCGGAAATGATGGTATTCCCGTGAATGTGGACCTGACAGGAATCAAACGAATCGGGCTGCTGGTAATCAACACAACAGAATCGGCCATCCGACCGCTGGCCTGGTGGGGCAATGCCCGGATCGACATGGTCCGCGACAGTGTGTTACGCCCGGTTCCCAACACCGATGAAAAATACATTTTGACACCTCTGCCGTCCAAAGAACCCCGGATCAACTCAGCAAAAATCTTCGGAGCCACTCCTGAAAATCCCTTTTTATACACGATCGCCGCATCCGGACAGGAACCGATCAACTTTTCTGCGGAAAATCTGCCAGCCGGACTTTCTCTCGATTCAAAAACCGGAATCATTTCAGGAAAAATGACGAAAAGAGGAACATGGCAGGTTCGGATAAAGGCAAAAAATGAATTCGGTGAAGCAAGCAACAGCTTAAAAATAGTTATTGGCGATACCATTGCACTGACACCGCCCATCGGCTGGAACGGCTGGAATTCTTGGGCCCGGAACATCGACCGCGAAAAAGTGATGTCGTCGGCCAGAGCCATGGTTAGCAAGGGACTGAGCCGGCACGGCTGGACTTACATCAACATCGACGATGCCTGGCAGGGACAGCGTGGCGGAAAATACAAAGCCATTCTTCCCAACGAAAAGTTTCCGGACTTTAAGGAAATGATCGATTCCATTCACGCGCTTGGGCTGAAGACCGGAATTTATTCCACTCCCTGGATTTCGAGCTATGCCGGTTATCCCGGCGGCTCGTCGGATTTTGAAAGTGGTATCTTCCCAGATTCGGTGCGCGATAACAAAAGAGCCTACAGGCATTTGGGCAAATACAGGTTTGAGACTGAAGATGCCCGCCAAATGGCCGACTGGGGCATCGACTACCTGAAATACGACTGGCGAATCGACCTGAATTCGGCAGAACGGATGTCGGCAGCGTTGAAGAAATCGGGGCGCGATATTTTGTACAGTTTGTCGAATTCGGCGCCGTTCGATCTTGCCAGCGATTGGGCCCGGATTTCAAACACGTGGCGCACCGGTCCGGATATCCGCGACAGTTGGACCAGCCTCTACCTTTCGGCTTTCACCGTCGACAAATGGGCGCCGTTCGCCGGTCGCGGCCACTGGAACGACCCGGATATGCTGATTGTCGGGAAAGTGACTACTGGCGCCGATCTGCACCCGACCCGGCTGACGCCTGACGAACAATACAGCCATGTAAGCCTGTTCAGCTTGTTGGCAGCTCCCTTGCTGATTGGCTGCCCGATTGAACAACTCGACGATTTTACCCTGAATTTATTGACCAACGACGAAGTGATTGAAATTGATCAGGACCCGCTGGGCAAACCGGCACGGCTAATTGCCAATGAGAATGGCGTGGAAATCTGGGTAAAACCCATGGCTGACGGCTCTTTAGCGGTTGGACTATTTAATACCGGAAACTTTGGAAAATCTCCGGAATCGTATTTCCGCTGGGGCGATGAAAAACCGGTGTCGTTTGAATTTGATTTTGATAAAATTGGTCAGAAAGGAAACTGGAAATTGCACGATGTCTGGCGGCAAAAAGATCTCGGTGAATTCTCCGGAAAATACACTACCGAAATCCGGCATCACGGCGTGGTTTTATTGCGAATGAATAAAATTTAAAAAATGAGAAATACATCGAAATTTATACTGATTTTTTTCAGCTTATTGTTCACGGGTTCATGTACACAAAAAGTCTCCACCGTTTGGGTCGATGACTTACCTATTGACTCGTTTTCGCACGGAATCCGACCGGTGAAAGCCAAAACCAACTATTTGACCGACACCATTCGTATCGCGGGAAAGTCTTTTCAGCGCGGTGTCAGCGGCATTACACCCTGCATTTTCTTCTTCGAACTTGACGAAAATGCCAGGCGTTTCGCCGCCGAAGTGGGCCCCGATGATTCGGCAAACAAGGAAATCGCTCAAAAATTTTATGTGCTGGGCGACCGAAAAATACTGTTCGAAAGCGGTGAAATGCGGGTTGGTGATCCGGCAAAAAAAATAGATGTTGATGTGACCGGAATTCGCCGGCTTGGTCTGCTGGTAACCGACGACATTGGCGGACTGAACAACAAGAAAACCTATTGCAACTGGGCAAATGCCCGCTTTACCATGGTGCATGACAGCCTTCCGCAGCAAATCCCGAATGATGGTGATAGATATATCCTTACTCCTGAACCTAAGGAAACTCCCCGGATTAATTCGGCCAAAGTATTTGGAGCTGCTCCCGGAAATCCATTTTTATACACCATTGCAACTACAGGAAAACGCCCTATACAATTTTCGGCAGAGCATTTGCCGACTGGTCTCGCACTCGATCCGTCTTCAGGAATAATTTCCGGGAAAGTGAGCAGGCGCGGCGATTATCTGGTTACACTGAAAGCAAAAAATGAACTGGGCGAAGCGGCCAAAGAATTAGAAATCAGGATTGGCGACACCATTTCACTCACACCGCCGATTGGCTGGAACGGCTGGAATGCCCTGGCCGGTCACTTGAATAAAGAAAATGTGATGGCTTCGGCACATGGCATGGTGAATTCAGGATTGCGCGATCACGGCTGGAGCTACATTAATATTGACGACAGTTGGCAGGGGGAGCGGGGTGGCCCGCTAAATGCACTTCAGCCCAATGAAAAATTCAGCAACATAAAGGAGATGGCAGATGAAATTCATTCGCTGGGACTGAAAGCCGGAATCTACTCCACGCCTTATGTTTACAGCTATGCCGGTTATCCCGGCGCATCGTCCGACTTCAAGAACGGCGGCGAAACCTATGAGCCAGACAAAGCCAAACGCAAGCGTGCATCGCTGATCGGAAAATACCGCTTCGAAACCAACGATGCCCGGCAAATGGCGGAATGGGGCTTTGATTTTCTGAAATACGACTGGCGCATTGATGTGAATTCGGCAGAACGCATGTCCTCGGCCCTGAAAAAATCAGGACGGGATGTAGTTTTTAGTTTGTCGAACAACGCGCCGTTCGAAAAAGTAACGGCTTGGGTTCGCGTATCGAATATGTGGCGCACCGGACCGGATATCCGGGATAACTGGAACAACCTGTATATGCTGGCATTTACCCTGGACAAATGGGGACCTTACGCCGGTCCGGGACATTGGAACGACCCCGACATGATGATCGTGGGAAATGTGGCCACCGGCGCTGCGCTTCATCCGACCAGGCTGACGCCTGATGAGCAATACAGCCACATCAGTATCTTCAGTTTGCTGGCAGCGCCCATGCTGATCGGCTGTCCGCTTGATTCACTGGATGCCTTTACCTTGAATTTGCTGTCGAACGACGAAGTGATTGAAGTTAATCAGGATCCACTGGGAAAACCGGCCCGGCTGATTGCCGATGAAAACGGTGCGCAAATCTGGCGCAAACCGATGGAAGACGGATCATTTGCAGTGGGGCTTTTCAACACCGACAATTACGGGAAAACGCCGGAATCGTATTTCAGCTGGGGCGACGAAAAGGCAAAGACGTTCGAGGTTGACTTCTCCAAAATCAGTCTGGAAGGAAACTGGAGACTGCGGGATGTCTGGCGTCAAAAGGATTTGGGCAGCTTTCAGGAATCGTTCAGTACCGAAATTCCACATCATGGTGTGGTTTTGCTAAAAATGACCAGAAATTAATTGAAAATCACAAGAGTTCAACGACCAAAAGGGAATTGAGTTTGGTTTCAGAAACTTTGGAAATGCTATTTTTGAAGAGCGTATTGGCTATTTAAAAGCAAAAATCTGACGAATAAATATTGAAATTTTTCCTTTACTAGAAAATAAATTTAACCGGATTGCCCAATGAGAAGATTAAATTTCAGGAAGTTACATATTTTTATTTTGCTTGTCGCCATTGTTGCTATTTCTTTGGCGGTTGACTATTTCAGGATTTCAAATGTTAAGCCTTTCCCGCAAAAACCTGCCGAAAAAATGAAGACCGAGCAGAATCAGATTTATCTTGACCTGGTTAACGGCGATAAAAATATCGACTGGAGCAGGGTCGACGGAACTCTGGAATTTGTTAACGGACAGTATGATACTTCTGATTTTGATTTGGTGAACCTAATCCGGATTCTGTACGAATTTGGTGACCAGATTCCGAAAGATGTGAAGTCGAAAATTGAGAATGCACTCCTGAATTATCGCTATTGGTGGGATGAACCCGGCGGAAACTCGTTGTGCTACTGGAGCGAAAACCACCAGATTTTGTTTGCTTCGGCAGAATATTTGGCCGGACAATTGTTTCAGGATGTGGTGTTTCCGAAGAGCGGACTAACCGGCAAAGAGCATATGCGCAAAGCCCGGCAAAGGGTGCTCGACTGGATGGAAATGCGCTGGAAATATGGATTTATTGAATTTTACTCCAGCGTTTATTACAAGGAAGACATTGGCGGAATGATTAACCTCATTGATTTTGCTGATGAAGAAATTTCGAAGAAAATGCAAATCATCATGGATTTGCTGATGTTTGATGTTGCTTCTCAAAACATCAAGACTATGTTTATTTCCGTCAGTGGAAGAGCTTATGAAGGAAACCGAAAGGGTGGATCGAATGCCAATCTGAGCGGAATTACCCGCTATTATTGGGGCGATGGCGAGAAAATCGGCGCTCATTTGATGTATGGCATGATGACGACCAAAAAATATGCACTTCCACCTGTGATTGCCGAAATTGGCCGCGACACGAATACCGTGATCATCAGGCAAAGCAACGGACTGGACATTTCGGAATTGAAACAGGAGGGCTATTTTGGCACCGATAACCGCAGCATGATGATGCAATGGGGAATGGAAGCTTTTACAAATCCGGAAGTAATCCGGAATTCGCTTGAAGTCATCCGAAAGAACCGAATGTTCACCAACGCTTTTGTAACTGATTTTAAAACGCTCGACTTTACCATACTTAGGATGTTGCATCTTGAACCTTTACTTATCAGGCTCATCAACCCGCAAAGCAATGGCGTAGCTATTCAGAAAGGAAATACCTACACGTACAAAACAAAAGATTACTCGCTGTATTCTGTGCAGCATTATCATCCCGGAACGTATGGCGATCAGCAACATGTGGCTGGCATGAACATCGGAAATTCATTCAGCATTTTCCACACGCACCCGGCGCTCGAAAAGGATAAAAAATTTCAGTCACCAAATTATTGGGTGGGTTACGGGCATTTACCCGACGTAGCTCAGGACAGAAATGTGAGCCTGGCCATTTACAACATTCCGGCGAAAAAGGGCTTGATGGAAATGACATTGCTTGATTATACTCACGCTTATTTTCCTTCCGAATTGTTTGACACGGTGGTGGTTTCAGACAATTATGCGATGGGCAAAAAAGGCGATACCTATTGTGCGTTTATTGGCCGAAATCCATTCGAATTCAGGAAAAACACAACTGACGATCTCGTCCAGCAGGGAAAACAAACATTTTGGATTACCGAAGCTGGTTCGAAAGCTGATGACGGTTCGTTCGACGATTTTTGTCAACGAATTCGGAACAACAAAATCGATTTTAATCCTGAAACGTTGACCTTAAATTACCTGTCTGGAGGGCGAAATTATCAGTTGACTTTTAAAGGCGATTTTGTGCTGGACGGAAAAGCGATAACTACAAATTATTTGCGATACGATTCACCTTACTGTAAAGCAGATAAAAAGGCTGATGCGATTATTTTTGAATTTAATGGAAAATCGTTGCATCTCAATTTTACTAAAATGATCAGGGAATTCTGAAGCACATTAAATTTCTAAACCGAAAAATTTACTGCTCATTTTGCAAATTGTTTATTTATAAATATGTTCCTGGAAATCAACTTAACCGATTGAATTCAGGGCTAAATGCACTTGCACACCCTGATGGTTGACGTCTAATTCCGCAGCGTTCATCAAATGCGTTTTTGCTTTTGTCAACTCATTTAATCCGAAATAACCTAGTCCAAGCAGATACTGACAATGGATTTTATTCCGGAGCGTCAAATCATCTTCCCAAATCAATAAATCGGGCAGCGAAACAGCGAAATAGTCCAGTTTTATGGTTTCGTTCATGTGCCGAAGCCCAAAATCTATTAATGCGTCAAAGCGACTTTTGGCTTCTTTCGGTCGTTCCAGTTTCAGCAAAGCCAATCCCTGATAGAAAATTTTATCCGGTTTTTGGTCGTTGTAAAATATTGCAGCTGCAGGTTCAGTGTTGCCATCTTTGGCAAGCTCCCAATAGTTGCGGGCATCATCAGTTTGCCCCAGTCCTTCAAATGCACAACCCAACCAGTAGTGAAAATCATTTTCCTGTGCTCCGGTTAATTTTCCTTCTCCCAGATTATGTGGATATTCCAAGCATTCATTCAGGAACTGAATAGCCTGGTGGTATTCTCTTTTTTCAAGATGTTGTTTGGCCAGTTCAACCCGGGCCAACTGATATTGTGCCGGAACTTTGCCTTCACCACCTTCCCAGGGATGGAAAATATGACGATCAATCAGCTCAATCGCTTTGGCATAATTTCCCAATTGGTTGCACAACGTTATATATTCGAGATAAACATCATCGCGCTGTTCAACCAAATCGAAATGTTTATCCAGAAATGCGAACCGTTCGGAATGCGGCCGGCAAAGCCGTTTATACAATTGATCCAATTCCATCAAAATGCGTGAATCGGTTGTATCCAGCAAAAATGCCGTTTCGAGTTCAGCCAACGCTTTATCTGAATCATTCTGTTTGTTGAAATACGCCAAAGCCAGATTCCGGTGCACCGTTGGAAATGAATCATCCAGTTTTACCGAAAGTTCCCAATTCTCTATGGCTTCGTCATACTGGCGGGCATTGTACCAGAAATTCCCCAGATAATAAGGTGCTTTGGCATAGTCCGGATTTTGTTTTTTTGCCCATTCCAGAACAACGACAGCTTCTTGCTGGTTCGGGAAACAATAATCAGGACAGGCATTTGCTGCTCGCTGAAGGGTATCTTTTGAAGCATTCAGATTACCATTCTGAGTTTCGAACCAGGCTTTGTAATAAAGCGCCATGGGGTAAACCGGCATGTCTTTTTGTTCGTCGATTCCGATGGAGATGAGTTCGATTGCTTCATCAAAAAGCCCTGCCCATGCAAAATCCAGGGCAAATTCGATGAAGGTGTGGATGTTGGGAACAGACACCCCTAAATCTCCTAAAAGGGACTTTTCACCACCTGAAAGCAGACGTTTCTCAAATAAGATCCCCAAATTAAAGCGATCCAATTTCAAGGATTCTTCGATCAGTTTTTCCGCATCCGAAATTTTACCCAATTTCCGGAGAATACTCACTTTTAATTGACGGGTTTTAGGATTGTGCCAGTTGCGAATCAACGAACGATCAATCAGTTCAAGGGCTTCATCCCAGTTCTGCTTTTTAGCTGCAATCCGGGCAAGCTGAAAATAGCCACTGTCCATCCATGCGGCATTCCAAACCGATTTGTAAAAAGCATCGAATGCTTCGTCGTCTTTTTCCTGAAAACGCAAGGCCAGTCCCAGATTAAACAAAGGTTCTCCATCAATCGGATTTGGATTGCGCTGAGTCAGCGTTTCAATGGCTTTCCTGAAATAACTTTCTGCTTCGGAAAACTTTCCGCGACGAAGCAGCCACAATCCCATGGCATTGTTGCAGCGGCTATCTGCCGGGTCACGACGAAGCGCTTCCCGATAGTAATCGCGTGGATCGTAGGTGGCGTGGCGGTATTGTTCCAGGTGCAAGCCGGTCAGGTACAACTGTTCGTTATTTTCTATAGCCTCCGGAAGTCTGGCCGCTTTTGCTGCCTCCGGAATTGGCTTTTGTTCTCCGGATTCCGGTTTCCAGTCAACCAGAATTTTACCGTCCGAAGATTGTATTGAAATCTCAAGGCTCTTGGGTTCGAATTCCAACCGGGATACAACCACTTTTTCATACGAAGTTGCCGGATGAAAATCAAAGGCTTCTTCCAATACAATTTTGTTTTCGAACTTCAGGATCACTTTTGAATTCGGGTAAGCAGCAGTTGTATAGGCTTTAACGAGAATGTTACCATCCTGTATTTCGAGATTCACCATCGCTTCTTTGGTCGCATTTTTCACCACGCCCAAATCGCGGTAAGGCATAAAATACTGCGAAAAAGTTTTTTCTTCGCCGGGCATCAGCCACGAAAAGTCTGGCTGGTTATCGGTAAACACTCCACACATCAGTTCGATGTACGGGCCATCTTCATCGGTCAGGTTGCGATCCCAGGCACGGCCAAAATCGCCATGACCCCAGGTCCACTGCTTTTTCCCGGGCGAAACATGATGATTGGCCACATGCAGCAAACCTCCTTTGCTGTCATTCTCGTAGCCACCCACTAAATTGTATTTCGAGTTTACGGCCATATAAGATGTTGGTACTGGAATGTTTTTATACCTCGAAATATCTGTCCCCGGCGAATAATCAACTTTGTAATAGGTGCCTTTCGCAATCGGGAACTCCGAAACATCGCGTTTCCCATGATCGAAAACTGCATTTACATCCGGGGGAAAAACCGATTGATAATCGTCATTTACCTTGACGGCAGGATTGGCCCACCACAAAAAAGTCTGCGGCAGGTCGGTCCGGTTAAACAATTTCACTTTTATTTCGAGATATGCTTTATCCGGATGCAATGTAAAACCAGCCATACCGCGGGTACGAAACATGCGCTCCACCTCGCTGCACCAAACCGTTACGCTGCCATCGGCATTTTCTTCGATGCAATGATCGACGGCCTCAAAAGTGGATGGGCGGTGATGTTGCGGCCAGTTAAATTCAATTCCTCCGGAAATCCAGGGGCCTGTTAATCCAACCAGCGCAGGTTTAATGACCTGATTGTAATATACAAAATGCCGCTGTTTGGTCTTGTCATAAGCCATTTGTACACGTCCGCCCAATTCAGGCAGGATCATAATTTTCAGGTACTGGTTTTCAAGATAAACCGCGTTCCATTCCCGATCCATTTTTTCATCCCGGATTTTCTCAATTACCGGATGCGGATAAACCACGCCACTGCTTCCTTGGTAAACACGTTTTTCCAGAAACATCGGATTTTTTTCCGGTTTACCAATTCCGTAGGTCGGAATGATCACTTTTTCGTACCAGGCTGAAGCCTCCCCCTTCCCCTCCGAGGGAGGGATGAATTGGCTATCGCGATTTAATTTAGTCATTGTCGTATCAAAAATATAATGATCTGATCGTATTGAATAATAGTTTCCTTTCCTTTCGGGGAAGGGCTGAAGATGGTGCTAGAGTTTTATAATTTGTTCAGGATTAATTTCCGTTTGCGGATTAAATTTTCCACCTGTCATGTATTTTTTCAGACTGAAAAGAAATTGCTGAGCTTCGGGACGATTTTTCAGATCAGAAGTCAGGTCGATTCCTGAAATCAGGATTTTGCCTTTGCCAACTTTGGCTTCGAAAACCAGTGCCAACGGACGGTTGGTAAACCAGTCGTCGACGACCCGAACAATTGGTTTAATCTCAGCCGGAAAACTGCTTAAATCGATTGCTCCAGAATGGCTCATGGCATCCCACCATTGCCAATTGCTGTGATATTCAGTTGGGAATTCTGCCAGTGCCGGATGGTTCGGATTAACCAAAATGCCAAGTGTGTGTGGCGCCTGACCGTTTGTCCAGGCCGTATTCCAGAAAATACTTGAGAAGCCAACCTGGATATTTCCACCCATATTTTTTGAAAGTGTTCCTTCTTTCAGATTCAATAAAACAGAACCGCCATTTTTCAGGAATTGCAGGGTTTGTGCGTCCAATTTCTGAACGATTCGGATATTTTCTTCGCCTGAAATCACTTCTTTCACAGCCGGATATACCCAAAAATCCCAGGTGTTGCTCAACGAATCGACCGAAATTTCAAGTGTGAGTTTTTCAGGGATTACAAATGAAGCTAACGGAAAAGAAATTTTGCCCAATTGGTAAGCATTTCCAAGTGAAATATCAGTTTTTGCAAATTTTCCTGATTGAATGATTTTACCAGTTTTATTGGACACTTTCCATTCCGGAGTGCAGCCTATGATTGGATTTTCTCCAAAATGAGCAACTTCGGCAGTGGCTTCAAACTGTTCGTTATTGGTGAAAATGCGCTTCTTCAGTCGGGCAAGCGGTACCGTGGAATTGCAAAATCGCTTGTATTCAGCAGGTGAAATATATCCTTTTTCACCCCAAAATGGGTCGAGCACTCCAACCAAAGCAGTTCCCTGTCCGGGAAAATCGTGCAGATCGAGCAATTGAAACCCGCCAAAATCTTTGGTTCGCAAGGCTGCCTCAATGTCGGCTTTGTAACAAAGTGCCTGTAATTTTCCGGAGGCAAGTAAAAAGCTGTCAGCCAGTTGTTCCATGCCATGGTTCTTCAGGGTTTCCTGAAAAATTTCAAAATTTTTAGGTTTCAGTACGCCATCGTATTTAGCAATTTCTTTGAAATTTGGATACACACACCATTGTCCGATTTCGTGACTCACCATCGGCTGCATGAATTTGTTGGTGTAGTCTGACCAGTCGAAATCAGTTGATGGCGCTTTGGCATTGATGATGCTTCCGAGGCCTGCTCCCCAATGCTGAATCCTTGGTTGTGAATCGCTCAGGTAATCGTTTTCGGGTAAATTTGGCCAGCCAGCTCCGGAAGTATAGATGCGGCGACTGTCTTTGGTTTTCCAGAAATTCACAAAGTCCGTCAGGAATGGAACCTGATTTTTTCCGGCTGGCTCGTTTCCATATAGCATCATACAAAATGAAGGATGGTTTCCGTATGCGTTAACCATTCGTTCACTTTCGTCATACAAATAGGTATCGAAAGGCTTTCCATCTCCAAGCGTTGTCGACTGATTTGCCCATGACGAACATTCTACCTGAAGATAAAAACCGGTTTGATCGGCGGCTTCAAAGGCTGCTTCCGGAGGACACCACGAATGGAAACGCATGTGGTTTAAACCGTGAGCCCGGCAAACATTGAAAATATGTAACCATTCTGCCACATCCGTTGCCGGATATCCGGTCTTTGGGAAAATTGCACATTCCAGCGTCCCGCGCAGAAAAACCGGTTTCCCGTTGATCGTGATGTGCTTCCCTGCAACTTTAAATTCCCGCATTCCGAAAGTGGTGGTTAAAACATCGGTCTTTCCTGAAGTCAGATCTTTCAAACTTGCTTCAAGTGTATAGATATTTGGGTGAAATTCGTTCCAGAGCTTTACATCATCGCCCATTGACAGGTTAACTTTCAGGATATTTTTACCTACAGTTACCTCGAAGTTATTTTCTGTACGGATCGAAGTTCCGGCGACAACCAAATCCAATTTTACCGAATTAACTGTTCCGGATTGATTTTGAACGATAATTTTTACCGCTGCAGTTTTATTCTGAATGTCCGGAAAGATCTGGATGTTCTGAATATGAATAATCGGTCGTGCTTCGAGATACAGTTGTCCAACCATGCCGTTCCAGTTCGATTGAGTATGATCTGAAATGCTATGCGAATTGATGCCCGGATCAATTTCTTTCACCCGATTGTCGATACAAACTGTGAGTTTGTGTTTCCCGGGCGACATCAAATTGGTCAAATCATATTGATGTGCTGTTCCGAGTGAATTCCTCATTCCGGCTTCCTGGTCATCCACCCAAACACGGCTTTCCCAATGGCAACGTTCAAGGAATAATTCTACAAATTGCCCGTTCCAATCTTCAGGAATAGTCACTTCCTTTTGATACCAGGCTGCTCCTTTGTAGTATTTTACCGGTTGAAGCCAAAATGGGATTTTTATGTTTCCGGGCTGGCGATATCTGGCATATTCCGGTTTTTTGAAATATGAGCTATCCGCAATCCCTCCGGTCCAGGGAGTTTTCAATGTAATCTCATTTCCTTTTCCGTTTGTGGTCATTGATCCCGGTAAAATTACTTTATCTCCGAGCGTTTGGTCGAACCATTTTTCGGAAGTGCCTTTATCCAACGAGTCGATAGCAAATTTCCATTCGCCGGAAAGATCGATTTTTTGTTGCAGTGCAGGTTTCTGACAAGAGATTGTCAGGATTGCAAGAATACCAATCAGGATAAATTTATGCTTCATTTTGAAAGTTTTGAACCACGCTGGCACAGGGAACATATACCGAATTTCTTACTTAATTCTATTGTGACCTACGTGCCTATGTGATTAATTTTTAAATTTTACATTTTTTCAATTTCTTCCAAACTTTTTCCTTTTGTCTCCGGAAGTTTCTTTAGGATAAACAGAAAACCTGACAAGCAAATAAAGGCGTACAGCCAGAATGTTCCGCTGGCGTTCAGCAATTTATTCAGGATAGGAAATGTATAAGTAAGTACGAAGCAGGCGATCCACAAAAAGGTAGTTGCAATAGCCATAGCCGCTCCGCGCACACTATTCGGGAAAATTTCGGAAAGAACTACCCATGTGACCGGTGCCAAAGTCATGGCATAAGTTGCAATCGCAAGTAAAACCAACACCAAAATTGCCAGTCCTTTCAGTTCGAAAAAGTAGCTGCTGCCAAGCAGAAAGTAAATGAGCGCCAGTCCGGCAGAACCCAACAACATCAATTTCCGGCGTCCCCAGATATCAACCATCTGCATGGCCAGTAGCGTAAAAATCAGGTTGACGGTTCCGGTGATCACAATATTGAAAAGCATATCGCCAACTGAATATCCTGCGGCAGAAAAGATTTCTTCGGCATAATTGAAAATAACATTAATGCCGCACCACTGTTGAAATACCGCAAGTATAACTCCCAAAATCAGAACTGGTCGCACTTTCTTCGATTTCAAAACTTTCCAATCGATTTTTGAACTGCTGCCATCCAATGTATCTGCAATTTCTTTTTGTTCCTGAAGGGCATATTCTTCTCCGCCAATTCTTTTCAAGATAGACACCGAACTTTCAATTTTGCCTGATTTTGCAAGGAAACGCGGACTTTCAGGAATGAAAAAAGCCAGAACAAAAAAAGCCATTGCCGGAAAAGTCTCAGCCCAAAACATCCAGCGCCAACCCATCTGGCCATTCCACGACTGAACTATTTCGGCATCAGGGGTTCCCAATGCGACTTTTTCGGCTATTAAAAAATTGATGAATTGAGCAGCGAGAATGCCGATTACAATCGTTAACTGATTGACAGAAACCAGTCGACCACGCATTTCGGCAGGCGAAATTTCGGCAATGTACATGGGTGAAATGGCTGATGCCAAACCGATTCCAAGTCCGCCAATCAACCGGTAAAGAATAAATGGTGAAAACTGATTGACTGCACCGGTTCCAATTGCCGATATGGTAAAAAGTGCGGCAGCTCCGATTAACGGCAGTTTTCGTCCGTAGCGGTCGCTAAGCCAACCTGAAGACACGGCGCCGAACAGACAGCCAATCAATGCGCTGCTCATGGCCCAGCCTTGTAAATATGGTGATTGGGCGATTTCAAAAAAGCGTTCGTAGAAGGGCTTGGCGCCGCCTATAACGACCCAGTCGTAGCCAAAAAGTAGTCCACCCATGGCAGAAACAAGGGTAATGCCTAAAATAAACTGCTTGTTAAATTTTCTCGTCACCACGTGTTATAGATTTAGTTTAACCAAAAGTATTGCGTATTCCTGAAATTGAGAATGAACTATCTTGCGAAAACATGGATGATATTATCTTACCATCTGCAAAGTGATTTTCTTTCAATTCAAATTTAAAGCATTTATGTGAAGTCGTTTAATGATGGTGATAAATAAAATTGGCATCAGCGATGAATAGTTTATTGACAATACAGTATTTTTGATGCATGAAAAAGCAAGATGGATTTCCTGGGCAATTAAGTTATGTTATTCCGGACAGAATTTTGTCATTGATTCGTCAAAATCCGGTTTGCGAAGACTTATACCTGACTGATATTGGGTATTATCCAACAGCAAGCCATCATTTCAGGGAGCGAAAAGAAGGAATTAATCAAACGATCCTGATCTATAATATACAAGGTCGTGGAACCATAAAAGCTGCCGGTCAGGATTTTAAGCTGGAAGCGGATCATTTTTTTGTAATTCCGGAAGGAATACCCCACGCTTATAGCGCTGACCAGCACAATCCGTGGTCGATTTACTGGATTCACTTTTCAGGCATCAAGGCCAGAGAAATTGCCAAACCAATTCTTCAACCGGTTGCTGTTTCGCGGACCAAGGATTCGCGGATTAGCGAGCGAATTGAGCTTTTCAACGAGATATTTCGGAACCTGGAACGTGGATTCAGTAATGAAACACTCGAATATATTAATTTATGTTTGCCCCGGTTACTTGCCACATTTACCCATTTGACGCAGTACCGTTCGAATAACGAACAACTCCCCAAAGATCCGGTGGGGCAGAGTATAAATTTCATGCTTGAAAATCTCAATCTGAAATTCAGCCTGAAAGATTTATCGACCGTGGTTAGTCTTTCTGCCTCCCATTTCTCACGTTTGTTTTTATCGCGGACAGGTCATTCGCCAATCGATTATTTTATTCAGTTAAAAATACAGCGTTCGTGCCGCTTGCTGGACAATACAAAACTAACCATTGCTGAAGTAGCCCGTGAAACGGGCTTTGATGACCAGTTTTATTTTTCGCGCCAGTTCCGGAGAGTGATGAATATGTCGCCCAGAGAATTCCGGAGGAGATAATAAGAGTTCGGATGTTTGTTATTTCTATCTGGTTTTAAGATAAATCGAAGCTATTTTTTATGAACGGTTGATGGTAGTATCGTTTACCGGTTGCTTTGTACAATGCACTGGCGAGCGCTCCCATAACCGGAGGAAAAGGTGGTTCTCCCAGACCTGTTGGGTCAATGATATTTTCGACAAAGTGTACTTCAATGGATTTTGGCGCTTCGGAATGCCGGATTAGCCGGTAGGAGTCGAAATTATCCTGTTGCGGTTGGCCTTTTTCGAATGTAAGTTCACTGTACATAGCATGGCCAATTCCATCCACAATAGCGCCTTCCGTCATATTTACGGCAGCATCGCGGTTTACAACGATGCCGCAATCAACAGCAGCAAACACTTTTTGAATTATAGGCGAGTCTTTTTCCATCGTGATATCCACCACATTGGCCACATACGAATTGTGACAGAAATATGCAGACATTCCACGGTTTTTCCCAGCTGATTCCGTTTCCCATCCCGATTTTTCGCGCACCAACTCAATCACTCCGGCGTATCGGGAAACATCATAATCGTTTTTTTCACCTACAGGATTTTCTTTTGCCCGTTTCAGCAAATCGAGCCGAAATTGGATGGGATCTTTTCCGGCAGCTTCAGCTACTTCATCCAGAAATGATTGTTCGGCCATGGCATTGAAATTTGATCCAGGCGCTCTAAATGCTCCGACACTAATGTTAGAGTCTACAGACCAACTTTCGGCGAGATAATTGTCCACTGCGCCAGCCGGAAACCGGTTAGCAATCAACGAACTATAGGGTATGCCACCCATACGAACATGGAACGCAGTAAGATTATTGTCAGCATCTAATGCTGCCCGGTATAAAGCATGGTATGACGGGCGATAGATTCCATAGGTCATATCATCTTCACGCGTATAAATTAACTTAATTGGTGCTTTTACTTTTTGCGAAATTACTGCCGCTTCCACCATAAAATGACCATACAACCGTCTGCCGAAACCTCCTCCCATACGAGTCATTTGGACATCGATTTTTTCAAGTGGCAGTCCCAGCCTTGCAGATATAGTTTTTTCCATGACCTTGGGATTTTGGGTAGGACCGGCTAACACAGCATTGTTTTCGGTTACATCGGCAAAAAAGTTCATGGGCTCCATCGTGTTGTGTGCCAGAAAGGGTGCCGTGTAAGTTCTTTCAATTACTTTGGCTGCCTTTTTAAAAGCTTCTTCCGGATTACCGTCTTTCCGCTCTACTTTCCCCTGCTTAGTTGAAGCTGCAGCCATTTTGGTATGGTGATTGGCCGTACTTTCAAGGACTGAAAGTACACCATCCTTATTCTCCGGAACCAAATCTGGTTCCCATTCAACCTTTAATACAGCTTTGGCTCTCATTACTTCCCAGGTTGAATTACCAACCACTGCAACCAATTCAGGAAGCGAAGAGATAAGCGACCACCCCAATTTATAATCATCGTTATAGGTCTTAATGCTAAAAACATCTTTGATCCCCGGCATAGATTTCGCTTCGGTCGCATCAAATGATTTCAATTTCATGCCGAAAGCCGGAGCATGAACAATCATAGCAATCAACATTCCTTCTTTTTTGTAATCGATACCAAACAACGGTTGACCTGTCACGATTTTATATCCATCCACATTTTTTTTTGAGGTTCCGATTATTTTAAAATCTTTCACATCTTTTAGCTTTACCTTTTCTGGAACCGGCATTTTAGAAGCTTCTGTTGCCATTTCACCATAACTGGCTGTACTACCACTTTTTTTATGGTAAAGTATTCCTTCATTTGTGGTAATTTCCTCAACGGGTACATTCCATTTTTTAGCTGTAGCCTCCATCAACATCCTGCGAGCCGTTGCGCCAACTGTTCTGAGCTTATTCCAGCTATGCCTTATTGACTGACTTCCACCGGCCATTTGATGAGTAAAAATATCGGTGTTCAGTGGAGCTTGTTCCACAATCACATTTTCCCAGTCCACATCCAATTCTTCCGCCACAATCATAGGCATAGAGGTTTTTACATTCTGGCCGATTTCCGGATTGGGAGACATAATTGTAACTACGCCATTCCCAGAAATTTTCAGATAGCCCTTGATTTCATCCCAGTCCTCGGGAATCACTCGACGTTTGAATACATCCATATTACAGGCAGTGGTAAGCCAGCTAAAAGCTAACATCAAGCCTCCTCCGGCTATGACTGAACTTTTTATAAAAGAACGCCTATCGAATTTCGTCTTTACGATTGTCATGTTATACGATTTTAAATTTGCAATTCATCACTCAAAAAAATGAATTGCGATTTCCGGTGAAAATATTTTCTTAAGAATTGGCCGCTGTTTTAATGGCCGCTTTAATTCGGGTGTAGGTTCCGCAACGACAGATATTGCCACTCATAGCCTTCTCAATTTCGTCATCGCTCGGATTTGGATTCGATTTTAAGAATGCAGCAGCATTCATTATTTGTCCTGCCTGGCAATAACCGCATTGTGGTACGTCATGTTCTATCCATGCCTCCTGAACAGGATGATCTCCATTTTCAGAAAGCCCTTCAATGGTTGTTATTTCCTGTGTTCCCACATCAGAAACAAACGTAATACACGAACGCACCGCAGAACCATCCAGATGAATGGTACAGGCGCCGCATTGAGCGATACCGCAGCCATATTTGGTTCCCACAAGATTCAGGTGATCACGAAGTACCCATAACATCGGAGTCGATGGATCAACATCGACCTGATATTCTCGTTTATTGACTTTTAAGTTATAAACTGCCATAGTAGAATTTATTGTAAGTATTTAATTTTCCTTTTGTTAGTGTAAAGTACAGACAGGGTTGTTTTAAATAGCGTTACGAAAGTCGAATAAATAATTTTAATAAAATCAGATAAAGCTGTCTGAATTTATAGCATAACAGTGAACAATTCCTGAAAGTTCACAAATTGAATTTTGAGATGATTTTGGTGTTAGGAATGGCTGAACAATTAGCAGCATAAATGGTTAAAAGTAGCATGATGAAGATTGAAGATAGCCTGGGAAGACGATTCGAAAAACTTAGGATAAGTTTATTGAATGAGTGTAACTTTTCCTGTGTGTATTGTGTCAGCGAGGACTTTGCGAACATTTCTGTAAAATCAATCCGGAAGTCAGATGCCGACCAACCACTTACTCCGGATGAGTTTATGAAACTCATTGCGGCCGTGCATAGCCTCACCGGATTGAAAAGTGTTCGGTTAACCGGCGGAGAACCGCTTTTGTACGGCAATCTTTTTCATTTGATCGACCGCATTCAAAAAATCGGAATTCCGGATATCCGGCTCACTACCAATGCTTATTTCCTGAAGAAAATGGCCGCTAAACTCTTTGATGCGGGAGTAAATTCGATCAACATCTCAGTCGATGCCATCGATCAGGATATTTTCGCCGGAATTTCGCGGCATCCAAATACCGCACGGGTTTTTCAGGGGATAGAAGCTGCGGTAAAAACCGGAATGAGTGTGAAATTAAATGCTGTAATCATGCGAGGGAAAAACGATTCTCAAATCATTCCATTGCTGGATTACGCTACAGGACTGGGAGTTAAAATACGTTTTCTGGAACTCATGAAAATGGGCCATTTGTACCATTCGGAGAACGAACTTTTCTTTCCGGAGCAGGAGATACTTTCTGTCATTCAGGAAAAGTATGCGATTGAAAAGATTCAAAAAGAACAGGCCGAAACGGCTCATTACTGGCGGACTTCGGGCGGCGGAACGTTCGGAATAATAGCAAACGAATCGACACCGTTCTGCCACGATTGCAATCGGTTGCGAATGGACAGCAATGGTTTTTTTTATGGTTGTCTGAGTAATTCACATGGTGAAAAGCTTGCACCTTTTATTCACGACGACTATCTGTTAACAGAAAAACTAAGCGGATTACTGCGGCTCAAACAACCGGTAAGATTTCATGGAAGCGATTTATCAATGAGAAATATAGGAGGTTAAGACTTGGATAAAAAAGCGATCAACGTAATTTGTTTTGCAGGGCTTCGGAAATATTTCGGGAGCGAGTCAGTCGTGTGGGTGCAATCAGGGGACAGTTACTCGAAAGTTATTGACGAATTAAAAACGCTAAATCCTGAAGCGGCTGAAGTTTTGTTGAGTTGCAGGATTGCTGTAAATGAAGAGTTTGTTAGGCTTAGCGACTCTATAAAACCTGAAAACACAATTTTCCTGATTCCGCCGTCAAGCGGAGGTTAAAAAAGTAAAGAGCATGAAATATTTACAATATACCGATCTGAATTATAGCGAACTTTTTGATGAATTCCGGAATCCGAATAGTGGGGCAGTGGTGCTCTTCAGCGGTGAGGTCAGAGACAATAACAAAGGCCGGGCAGTTACACATCTGGAATATGAAGCTTACGAACCCATGGCCAATAAAATGATTGATGAAATATTGAAGGAAGCCATTTCCCGGTTTAAACTGAATCAAGCTGTTTGCGTTCATCGCTTGGGAAGGGTAGAAATCAGTGGTTGTGCGGTTGTGGTCGTCACTGGGGCCGGGCACCGAAAAGAAGCATACGATGCCAACCGATTTATTATCGATCGGGTTAAAAACGAAGTACCCATTTGGAAGCACGAGTTTTTTACCGACGGAACCAGCGAGTGGGGGCAAAACTGTGATTGTGTAACCCACGAGGACAACCACGATCATCATCACCACCATGAAAAAGCTGAGTAACGAAGATTTGGCGAGGTTTACCCGTCATTATTCACTTCCGGAAATTGGTTACGAAGGTCAGGAGAAACTAAAAAATGCCCGGGTGCTTGTGATTGGGGCTGGCGGGCTGGGAAGTCCACTGTTGATTTACCTTGCTGCTGCGGGAATTGGGACTATCGGTATTGTGGATGATGATAGTGTAAGTACGTCGAATCTTCAACGGCAAGTTCTGTACAATACGGCTGAAGTGGGTTTGAAAAAAGTAGATATTGCTTCTCAAAAGCTCAAAGTTCTTTATCCTGAAATCGAAATTCAATTATTCGACTGGCGACTTGACGAAGGAAACATTGAAGGCCTCTTTCAGGAATATGATGTAATTGCTGATTGCACAGATAATTACAAAACCAGGGCGTTGATTGGACAGTTCTCAGCAAAGCTTAAAAAGCCACTGGCTTTTGCTTCGGTTTTGAATTACGAAGGCCAATTGACTGTTTTTAATTTTCAGGGAGGACCATCGTATTCTGATTTATTCCCCAATATTCCGAAAGATGGAATTTATAAAGAAAATGAAATTGGTTTGTTGGGCGTTTTACCAGGAATTACCGGCACACTTCAGGCAAACGAAATTATCAAAATTATTACGGGATACGGCGAAGTAATCAGTGGAAAACTATTGGTATTCAATATTCAGGAAAATAGGTTTAATCTTATCAGGTTTTAATATATCCTCCCGAACTTTGCTCTCCGATTGATCTTAATGTGTTTAATCCTTGAGATCATGAGCCAAGTATAATCGCTATGACAATTCGATACTTCGACGCGAAGCCTATGGTTCGCTTTTATTTATAGAAATAAGACAAGAAAACTACAGCACCGGATAACCCTTCACATTCACTTCGTGCATCATTTCGTAGATGTTCTCGAAAATTAATTCAACGTGTGGCTTAGTGAAATATTCACCGTCAATTCCGTAGGCCGGACGATGCTCCATTGCCGCTAATGTTCGGGGTGCAGTATCAAGATAATTGAACGCCTGTTGTTCCTGCAAAACCTTTTGCATCATGTAGGCCGTGCCTCCACCCGGAACATCCTCATCAATAAAAATTACTTTATTGGTCTTTTTTACTGATTCCAAAATCAAATGGTTGACGTCGAAAGGCATTAGAGTCTGGACGTCGATTACTTCGACCGAAATATTTTTGATTTCCTTCAGGAGGTGTGCTGCTTTTAAAACGTGATGAACATTCCAGCCATAGGTGACCGCTGTAACATCTGAACCTTCGTGAACTATTTCAGGAACACCCAGGGGTACTTTAAATTCACCAATGTTCGCTGGCAGCGGCTCTTTCAGGTTATATCCTTTCAAAGGTTCAATCACCAGTGCGGGATCGTTTGCTTCGAGCAGTGTATTGTAGAATCCTGCAGCTTGCGTCATGTTTCGCGGAACGCACAAATAAATACCGCGCAAGGAGCCCAGAATGAGCTGTATCGGAGAACCGGCATGCCAGATTCCCTGCAATTGATGACCTCTGGTCCGGATAATTAGCGGCGCAGCCTGTTTGCCTAACGTCCGGTATTGCATGCTGGCCAGATCATCGCTTAAGGTCGATTGCGCATAAATGAGATAATCGAGATACTGAATCTCGGCAATTGGTCGGAAACCTCTGAGAGCCAGTCCAATTCCTTGTCCGATAATGGTTGTTTCCCGAATGCCGGTATCAAATACGCGGGAAGTACCATATTTGGCCTGCATGCCTTTCATTCCCTGGTTTACATCACCAAGTTTGCCGGTGTCTTCACCAAAAGTGACCAGATTTGGATATTTTTCAAACAGCGCATCAAAGTTCTGATTGAGAATCTGTGACCCATTTAACTGTTCAGGATCACCCGTATACCGGGCCGAATTACTTTCTACCTGAAGCGCTGAATCTTTACCTTCTCTGTATAGGTTTGTATTGTAAAACTTTTTGCTTTGTTCTGCAAATTTTTCTGACCATTCATTTAATTTATTTCGCTCGTCGGCCAGTTCATTTACTCCATGTATATCGAAGAAAATCCTTTTGGCGAATGTGTAAAATGTTCGTCGCGTCGGAAATATCTTGGCAACGTGACTTTCAAGTTCATCGGTATAATTAAATTTTTCGGGCGATTTCAGATTAATCTGATTGACGATATTAGTCAGAGTTTTTATTTCAGCCGAAAAACTGCTTTTGTAATGTTTCCAGGCTCTATCGCGGGCATTCTGTGCAGTTTTAGTTGCTTTGCCTTCAATTTCAAAAAGGGTATCCTGATCCGCCTTGCCGGTTTCAAGCAACCATTTTCTGAACTGTACCAAACAGTCAAACTCTTTTTCCCACGCTAGTCGTTCCTTCGATTTATAATGCTCGTGCGATCCGGAAGTAGAATGCCCAAGTGGTTGTGTTAATTCCTGAATGTGAAACAAAACAGGGTTTTGTGTTTGGCGACAGTGGTCAATACCCTCGGAAAACATTTGTATCATTCCGGGATAGTCCCAACCTTTGCAAGTGTAAATTGAAATTCCATTATTTCCGTTATCGTTCTCAAAACCTTTTAATGCTTTCGAAATACTTGATTTTGTGGTTTGAAATTCAGTTGGCACACTAATTCCAAAACCATCGTCATAAACGGTTACAGCCATTGGTACCTGCATAACAGCAGCTGCATTAATTGTTTCAAAAAACATTCCTTCGGAAGTGCTGGCATCGCCAATAGTGCCAAAAGCCACTTCGTTTCCGTCAACATTATTCTTCAGGTGATTTTTTAGTTCCGGATTTTGTCTGACCAATTTTGAGGCATGAGCAAGTCCCAGCAACCTGGGCATTTGTCCGGCAGTTGGTGAAACATCCGACGCTGAATTAAATTGATTCATCAGATTTTTAATCTGGCCATTTGCATCAATATTTATTGTGCTGAAATGGTTGTTGAAATTTCGTCCACCGGTTGACGGGTTGAAATCCAGATCAGTATCACCGTACATCATGGCGAAAAATTCCTCAGGTTTCAGCAAATCAAGCGCAAGCATAAATGTTTGATCGCGGTAATACCCCGATCGCCAGTCACCTTTGCGAAATGTTTTGGCTAACGCAACCTGTGCCAGTTCCTTCCCATCACCGAAAATTCCAAAGTGTGCACGCCCATTGTGAACCTCTTTTCTTCCCAGAAGGCTCAGTTGCCGGCTTAAACAAACCAGGTAATAATCATTTAGTATGGATTCAAACAATTTTTCTTTTGATTCAAACAGAGATAATTTCTCGAGATACATATGCTTCAACGGATATTAAAATTCCAGATTCTAAACACGAATCTCCATCCAAACAGAAGAAAGTTGATTTTTGTTTAAAAGTAGCCGTCTGACAGAATAAAAAATCGTTGTATTTGGGTAGTACGGATATTCAACGTTACTTTCAAGGGAGTAAAAGTAGTAATTTAAAGTTATTTTGGCGTTGGTTCAAAAATGGAAATAAGATTACTAGTTTATTTCCATGTATTTGATCAAATTTAAAATGCTATTTTGATCCTCATAGTCTACGTTATTTTTCTTGACGTATTCCTTGCACACAGATTCCTTATCGCCGAAAAGCCGAATGAGTTGCCTTACATTCAAAAATTTAGTCATTTTTCCATCTTTCCCAAGCCAGTAAAATACATAAGGTTTTGTCTCAATACCTTCAGGTAATTTAAGGTCGTATACTTGCCCGCCAGACAGGTATGAAGAATAACTTGTTGTTGCCGAAGTTTGTGAAGTGCCCCCGTAACCGGCGGGTTTCCCCGGATCTTTAATTGAGCATTTATGTTCAACGATTAGTGAATATTTAGAATGGTAGACCAGTTCGAGAAATTTTCCTTCAATCGGAATGAATTTGCGTCCATTAACAAAAACCGTATCAATCTGATCCAACTGTCCCAGAGCTAGCTTTACACCTTTAGTTTCAAATAGCATTTCCTCTGTCAAGGAATTATAGTTCAATGTGGTCTCGTTTTTTATTCCGTTTTTCATCAGAACTACACCCTTTGAAAATTCAGGAAATAAATAATGTGTTACCTCCATTATCTTTATTTGCGAAATGCTTTGTAGAGTTAATAAACTTAAAATCAATGTAAAAATATTGTGTTTCATAATTGGCCTGGTTCAGCTGCGATTGATTGAAAGTTTTTTATGCTAATGATGAATTCAAAGTTATAATAAGTTTGAATTTATTTCAGAAATTCAATAGGTGGTTTTAAGATTTTTTTTAGTTTTGCACACACAAATTTTGAATGCCCAGATGGTGAAATTGGTAGACACGCCAGCTTGAGGGGCTGGTGCCGGTTACGGTGTGCAAGTTCGAGTCTTGTTCTGGGCACCCAAAAAGACCTTGAAGATTCAATTCTTTAAGGTCTTTCCATTTTATTGAAGATACATATCGGCGATATCTTCAAAGGCTTTTCGGTTGGGCCATTTTTGATCCCAGGCATCGCCTGCTATTTTTTCTATTCTTCCACGGAATTCTCCCAAAACACCTTTTTCTGAAACAAAGCGCAAGGCCTCGTCGAAGGATTTGTACATGCTCGTGAAAAATGTTTCCTGACGGATAATATGTTCGCTGGAAAAGCTTTGTGCGATTTCGATATTGAAAAACATGACATCGGCTAGCAACGATGCATCGGCGTCAAGCAATATCAGCTTTTTAATCCATTTTTGCGCCACCGATCGTCGCATTTTGGCCTTCCGACTTCCAACCGGATAATACTCTTTGCTTATCTGGAACCGACATTGCTCAATCAATTCATTCTCCCTCGGATTAAAAGCAAAGTCGTAGTATTCCTTTACATTTTTGAAACGGTTGTATATGTCAAGAATCTGATCTTCAAGTTGTTCTTTAGTCAGTCCTTTCAAATATTTACGGAGTTCGCGTTTACTCATGAATACGATTTTGGAGCAATGCTGAAGTTAACAGTTTTTCCCAGATCATAAAAATAGTAAAGTTCGCTGTTTAAACTTGTTTCTCAACAAATTTCTACCAGCGAACTTTATGCTATCCCGACCAAGTTGTTAAAATCTTAATCGCTTATATTTTAAAATTACCAAATAGATCAGGCGATGTTGTTAAATACCGACTGAATATCGTCGTCATCTTCCAGTTTGTCAATCAGCTTTTCAATGTCAACCAACTGTTCCTCAGTAAATTCAACCGGAGTGTTCGGAATACGTTGCAGGTTTGCCTTTGCTACTTCAATTTTTAGATTGTCAAGTGCTTGCGACATCGATCCAAAATTGGTGTAATCGGCATAGGCATATACAACACCTTCGTTTTCTTCAATTTCTTCCAGTCCGGCATCAATCAATTCAAGCTCCAGGTCTTCAATGTTCATTCCGGCGGTTTTTTCGAATTCAAAAACGGCTTTTCGCGAGAACATGAATTCGAGAGATCCTGTTGGAACAAGTGCACCACCAGCTTTATTAAAATACGATTTGACGTTGGCTACGGTTCGTGTTGGGTTATCGGTAGCGCACTCGATGAATATTAAAACACCGTGTGGACCTTTCCCTTCGTAGTTCACCTCTACATAGTTTTCTGCATCTTTGCCCGAAGCTCTTTTAATCGCTGCCTCAATGTTATCTTTAGGCATGTTTTGCGCCTTGGCATTTTGGATTGCCGTGCGTAGTTTGGCATTCATTTCCGGATCGGGCACGCCTTCACGCGCCGCTACTGTAATTGCTTTACCTAATTTTGGAAATGTACGCGACATTTTATCCCAACGTTTTTCTTTGGATGCTCTTCGGTATTCGAATGCTCTTCCCATAGCCGTATTTTTTTTAGTTACTGTTTTTAATTCAGCTCAATTTTTAACGGCACAAAAGTACAAATTGCAAACCTTTTTCACGAACGAAAAATTAAAATATTTATTTGCAGAAAATTGTTTGTCAAATTTCAGATTTCAATTGAAAATCAGATCACAGCAATCATTTAAGTCTATTGTTGATAAAGTTTTCGTACTTTTGCACATCTGTTCTGAAAAGGCATTCGATATCGATAGCCATCAGGAAAAGTAAACCGGTTAAATTTAGCGATCAAAAATTGAAGTTGGCGGTTTAATACATTGTTACCATTTATTATATAATTGCCTCAAATGAGTTTTGAAGATTTTGGATTGAACGATAAAATACTGGAAGCTATTTCATACATGGGTTACGAAAAAGCTTCTGAAATTCAGGAACTAACAATTCCTGCCATATTGGATGGTGAAGATATTCTGGCCTGTGCACAAACCGGAACCGGTAAAACGGCTGCTTTTATGCTGCCCATTCTCGACCATTTAGCTGAAGAAGAAAATCACGATTTAAGCACTTTGGTAATTGTTCCCACCCGCGAATTGGCGATTCAAATCAATCAGCAAATACAAGGTTTTGCATATTTCCTGAATATAAATTCAGTAACGGTTTATGGCGGACGCGATGGTTCTGACTGGGAAGCCGAAAGCAAAGCACTGACTAAAGGCACGAACATTATTGTTGCCACGCCTGGCAAATTAATTTCTCACCTGAATCTGGGTTATGTGAAATTCGATAAAATTAAACATTTGGTGCTCGATGAAGCCGACCGTATGCTCGATATTGGCTTTTACGACGATATTCTGCGCATATTAAGCTATGTTCCTGAAAATCGCCAAACCTTGATGTTTTCGGCGACTATGCCCCAGAAAATTAGGGATTTAGCTTCGAAGATTCTTAAAAATCCTGTTGAATTCAGTACTGCAATTTCGAAACCTGCTGAAGGTGTTTTGCAAGCAGCTTATGTGGTTTACGAAACACAAAAGATACCTGTGATAAACAGTCTAATTGTCAATAAACCAGATTTGGACAGTATTTTGGTCTTTAGTTCAACGAAGCGAAAAGTAAACGAAATTGTCAAAAGTTTAAAGAAATCAGGAAATACTGTTGAAGGAATTTCTTCCGACCTGGAGCAAAAGGAACGCGAAGAAGTTTTAATGCGCTTCCGTTCTCGGCGAACGAGAGTGTTGGTAGCAACCGATGTTTTAAGCCGCGGAATTGATATTAAAGACATTAACCTGATTATAAATTTTGATGTTCCGGGATCGGCCGAAGATTACGTGCACCGTGTTGGACGAACAGCACGTGCCGATAAAACCGGTATTGCAATCAGCATGATTAATGAGCACGATATGGATAAATTCGACCGTATTGAAAAGCTCATTGAAAATGAAATTTTAAAAGTTCCTGTACCACCCGAATTTGGCGAAGGACCGGTTTACAAAGTTCGTCAGCGAAAAGGCGGACGTTCTAAAGGAAAGCGGAAATTTTCTTCCGGGCATAACCGTCAGGGTGGCAGAAATCAGAGTTAATCACAGTAAAATTGAATTGATTACTTCCCGAAAACCAACCCGTCTTTTCCATTACATATCAATTTCTCACAGTATTTTTTTCTTTTTCTTCGGGTGTCGACGTTTTGACCCCTAAAAATCAAGTCATTTTCTTATATCGTCTGCTGGTTTTAGCTGTGAAGCAGTTAAAAAGGGATTCTCTTTGGATTGTGAGAAATTGTTCATAAGTTGTGAAAATTTATGTTTATTATGTCGGATATGTATATTGTGAGCCGAAATACTAGCCCTAAATGATATAAACAATTGTTGATAACATTTAAGGATAACTGGTTCATTTAAAGCGTCAGAAAAGTTTGGCGCGAATGCACCGGATGTTGTATTTTTACTTCATCAGACGAGCGATAAAAGGCTGCTCCGAAAGAATGGAGAAGGAATTGAATCTTTAACCGGGTTTATGAACTGATCATCCGGATCTCCGGATCCGCATTCAGGAAGAGTTGAAGTTGGAACAGAAAGCTTGCTTTCAAAGTTTCGCAACAAAAAAATGGCTGTCAAAAGTTCATTCAAAAGTTGACTCAGAAGGTGGTTTGTTGAAAGAAATTTCGGTTTCGGAAAACTAACCCGGAGTGGAAGATGTCTTCGGATTATCAGAAGCTTTTCATCAGCGAGTTGGTCGAAAGATCAGTTTTAGGTGACTATACTGAAACTTCGTTCGGGAAGATTGGATCGAAAGAAAAAATCGAGCGAACAACCGGAAGTTACTGCTGTAACAGGCAGTAGCCGAAAGTAAAAGGGTGGGAGAGAAGGCTGCAAAGTCCAATCGAACAGCCGGTCGTAATAACCGTAGTCTGGCACCAAGGAAAAACCTTCGGGTTGATCTGAAAGTGAATGGGAACTCTCCTAACGGATTGTTCCCATTCGTGTTTTTAGGTGTATCGTGTTTTATTGTAGTAGTTCTTTGGCGGTTTCAACAGTAGTTGCCGAATAATTTTCGCCGCTTAGCATTTGCGCAATTTCCTCAATTCGTTCTTGTTCAGAAAGTTTCCTGATTGAAGTATACGTTTGCTCGTTCTCGTCAAATTTGAATACCTTGTAGTGATGTTTTCCGCGAGCAGCAATCTGCGGCAAATGGGTAATGTTCAACACCTGAACAGTTTCAGCCATTTTTTCGAGTATCTGTCCCATTTTTAAGGCAACTTCGCCTGAAACACCCGTATCGATTTCATCAAAAATAATGGTGGGCAGCGATCTTGCGTCAGTAATCAGCGTTTTAATGGCCAGCATCAATCGCGACATTTCTCCTCCTGAAGCAATTTTCCCAATTTCCTGCAATTCCTGATTTTTATTGGCCGAAAACATAAAACTTACCTCATCTATTCCACTTGATGATAATTCACTCAGAACACCGAATTTTACCTGAAAAGCCGCATTTGGAATTCCAACGTTTCGAAGGACTTCAATAACTTTATTCTCTATGGCAGTAGTAACTGATTTCCTTTTCGAACTAATCGATTCAGCCTGTTCTTTGAGTAGCAGCCTTTGCGTTTTTATTTCTTTTTCGAGCTGTTCAATTTCATCATCATACGAACTAATCAACTGGATTTTCGATTCAAATTCAGCCTGAATGGCCAGCAATTCTGAAATGCTCGAAACCCGGTGCTTTTGCTGGAGGGAATAAATTAAGTCGAGCCGTTGACTGACCAATTCAACTTGCTCCGGATTATTCTCGGCACGTTCTTCGATAGCCGAAGATTCCGATGCTATATCTTTTAACTCCAGATAAACCGATTCGAGTCGTGAAAAAAGCTGACCGGCTTCAGGTAACACATTTTTTAGTTTTCCGACTGAATTCAATGTTTCCTTTAAAACTGTCAGAACCGATCGTTCACTTTCACTTAAAGCCTGATAAGTTTGTCCGAAAACAGATTTGATTTCCTCTGCGTGCGTCAGCTTTTCTAGCGTGATTTCAAGCTCCGATTGCTCATCTATACTCAATTTGGCATCGTGTAATTGTTGAAACTGAAACTCGAAATAATCGAGGTCTTTTTTCGATTGTTCCGCTTGAAGAATTACGTTTTGGAGTTGGGTTTGAAGAGAAAGATATTGTTTGAATCCAGAGTTATAGGTCTTTACCCGTTCTGTATTTCCGGCAACCAAATCGACCAGATGTAACTGGTAATTTTTTTCATTCAATTCCAGATTCTGGTGTTGCGAATGAATATCGATTAGTTTTAAGCCCAAATCGTGCAATACCTTGACGTTTACTGGCGTATCGTTTATGAAAGCTCTTGATTTACCCTGTGGTGTGATTTCGCGTCTGAGTATGGTTACATCTTCATAATCAAGCTCATTCTCATCAAAAAAGCTCTGAAGTCCATAATTCCTGACATCAAATGTCCCTTCTGCGGTACATTTTTTCGATTTGTCCCTGAGTACAGACGAATCGGCTCGCTGGCCAATAATCAACCCGATTGCGCCAAGCATGATTGATTTTCCGGCGCCGGTTTCGCCGGTGAGAATATTTAAATCGCTGCTAAATTCAATAATCAGCGAATCAATTAAGGCATAATTCTTTATTAACAGGGATTTCAGCACGAGAAATTACAAATTAAGTGAATGATCAGTCTTCCAATTTAGTTGGACGAAACCGGTCATAAAGATAATTGTTTATTCAAATTTCAGAAGCTTTCCGATTTTAGTATTTTTTCGTATTTGGACCCGTTCGATGGATCAACCTCGTTCAAAATTACAGAAACCCGGTTTCGTTCGTCGGGGAAAGATTTGGAGAAAATATTTACGAGTTCGTCGGATTTGGCATCAAAAAATACCTGCAAAATGTACAAGGACGGGCGGCTTCGGAATACTTTCTGAATGGATTTGAGCGATTCGGCAATGGCAGCACGACCTTCCTCGGGTTTGTCGGCCATTAAATCGAGTCCTTGCCTGTGGTATTGGTACGTACAACTTCTGAATCCTGAATAAGCTTTGTTCAAAATATTTTCGACAAGCCAATAACGGTTTCGTTCGCTTTCATATGCCTTCCAACCTTTTTGTGTGGCTTGCTGCGAATTATTTACAATGGCCATAGCTTTCTGGAAATATTCTGTTCCACCTTCAGGAGAAAACGAATCGTAGTCCATTCCCAGGATAATGTAGGCGTAATATGCCAGAATATTGGTCAGGTTATCTTTGTTCGAGCTTTCATTGAATTCCAGTGTCTGATATTCAATGTATTTCGCGTGAAAGTCGTTGTCTTTAATGTTTAGAAGTACGGTTTCGTATGACGAATTGAAAACCGGACGTCGTGCCTGAACCTGGATGCTTCCCTTGAATTCATCGGACGAGATCTGCTCATCGAGAACGATGAAAAAACTACATTCAATGCGCTCGTCCATGGCAAATTTTTGGTCGGTCCATTTGCGGTTGTTCATAAATTCATACAAATCAGATTGCATGGTTTCGAAAACCGTTTTATTGGCACCCTGAATTTTTGGATATGAAATACTGATATTGCAACGCAATTCCTGTGCATTTGCGCTGGAGAGGAAGAAAATTGCCAACGGTATTAGTATCAAAAGTCGTTTCATATCAGCTATTTGTTCTTTTTGTTTTCCTGAAGTTTTACTCCTGAACTTTTTGTTCCATCTCTGAAACGATCCGGGCAACAATGTCAGTGGCAACTTCTTTCTTGGATTTTAACTCAAAAAATGTTTGATTATTGCCTTTTTCGATCAATGTTATTTTATTGGTGTCGACTCCAAAACCAGCACCCTCATCATTCAGAGAATTTAAAACGATAAAATCCAAATTTTTGCGCTCCAGTTTCGATTGGGCATTGGCCAGCTCGTCGTTTGTTTCCAACGCAAATCCAACCAAAATCTGCTTGTTCGTTTTAATACCACCCAAAGCACCGGCAATGTCGTCGGTTGGTTTTAGTTTGATAGTTAATGCATCTTCGCCACGTTTCAATTTCGTAGCAGTATAGTTTTCAGGAGTAAAATCAGCAACAGCTGCACACATTATGGCGCCATCAGTTTCAGCAAAAATCTGCATGCTTTTCTCATACATTTCACGCGCCGATACTACTGAAACAACGGTAATTTCAGGATTTGAGATTTTTACATTTACCGGTCCTGAAACCAAGGTAACTTTTGCTCCTGAAGCCGCAAGTTCGTTAGCAATGGCGTAACCCATTTTCCCTGAAGAATAATTTCCGATAAAACGAACAGGATCGATTTTTTCGTAGGTAGGGCCGGCAGTAATTAAAAAATGCTTATTCAGCAGTTTTTTTTTTTGATTGAAGAATGCAACAACCTCTTCCAGAATATTTTCAGGTTCTTCCATACGTCCTTTGCCGTGAAGGCCGCTGGCCAATGCTCCTTCGCCAGGTTCAATAATCAGGTTCCCGTATGAGCGTAAAATTTCGAGATTGGCTTGATTGGCCGGGTGTCCAAACATATCCAGATCCATCGCCGGTGCAATCATTACAGGACATTTGGCCGACAAATAAGTGGTAATAAGCAAATTGTCGCAAACGGCATGAGCCATTTTGCCCATGGTTGCCGCAGTTGCCGGAGCGATTAGCACGAGATCGGCCCATTGTCCCATATCCACGTGCGAATGCCATGTTCCGTCGTTAGCCGAAAAAAACTCCGAAGCCACAGGCCTGCCCGAAAGCGCTGACATGGTTACCGGAGTAATAAATTCTTTTGCAGAGGGAGTCATCACCACCTGAACCTCGGCGCCTTCTTTCACAAGGCCCCTTAAAAGATAAGCTGCCTTGTAGGCAGCTATACTTCCGGTTACACCGAGGACGATATGTTTTCCGTTTAGCCTCATAAAGGCTTAAATTACAATTCTTTGTTGCGGTTTTCCTTGGCAGGATTGCGGTGATAAATCTGATTGTTTACAAATTCTTCGTAAGCAATCAATGTTGGTTTTGGAAGACGTTCGTAGTATTTTGAAATCTCGATTTGCTCGCGATTTTCAAATACTTCTTCCAGATTATCAGAGAAAGAAGCAAATTCCTGTAATTTAGAACTTAGCTCTTCTTTCATTTCTGAAGCAATCTGATTTGAACGTTTAGCCAGAATCATTACCGTTTCGTATATGTTTCCGGTGCGGCTTTCCAGTTCTCTCAAATCTCTTGAAATTGTAGTAGATTCTGCTTTTGTTTTCTTAAAATCCATATAATTTAAATTTTTGAATCCGGTTTATAATTTAACAACTTTGCGGTTGTTTCATGGTATTTCTCAACTTCTTTCCGGTATTTACTCTCCGGATATTCGTCGACAAAGGTAAAATATTCATCCAATGCAGAGCTCAATCGTTCATGCTTTTTTTCATCAACACTCCGAATAGCAAGCAAATACTTTGCTTTTAACAGCATGTACATCAGTTCTTCGCGGTATTTTGTGTCCGGAAAATCTTTTAAAGACGACGTTAAAGCTACGACTGCGGCCTTATAATTGTCCATATCGTAATAAAGTTTTCCGCTTAAATACGATTTGTAAACCAATTTGTCGCGCAATTCAATGATCAATCGGTTGGCTTCATCAACCCTGCTAGATTTCGGATATAAATTAATAAATAACTGTAAAGCATCAATGGCATTTTGAGTTACTCCCTGATCAAGACGTGGGTTTGGTGAATCGAGATAGAAGCAGTATCCAACCATAAATTGAGATTCCTCTGCAAATTCACTTCTTGGAAATTCTTTAATCAATGATTTAAAATAGTGGCCGGCCATAATATTGTCCTTCATGCCGAATTCACTTTTGGCGTAATAATAATATACTTTGTCGGCCCGGCTCGTACCTCTTACAATATTAATAAGTTCTTTGAGTAAGGTTGACGAGCGGACAAACTCGCCATTTTCGTAATATTCAAGAGCTTTTTTATACTTGAATTCGTAATCCGTACTTTTAACCACCTTATTGTAGTCGCTGCAACTACTTAACAACAGTGCAAATACGAAAGCTATTGATGTGAAATTTCTCATTTTCATTAACATGGCGCAAAGATACATTTTTAAATAAATTTTCAGGCCGAAAATTAGAATGAATTATTTAGATTACAATCCTGTTTAGTATAAATTAACAAATTTGCAGACTTATTAAAATAAATTACTTTTGCAAAGCTAATTTTAAAACCAGATCAAGTGGATATTTTTGAAAAACTGAGGAGCAATATGGGGAGCCTGGGTAAGTATATGAAACAGGCTCACGGATACTTCGCTTTTCCAAAGTTGGAGGGCGAAATTGGTACAAGGATGAAGTTCAGGGGGAAGGATGTTTTAGTGTGGAGTCTGAATAATTACATCGGACTGGCCAATCATCCTGAAGTTCGTGAAGCTGACGCCCAGGCAGCAGCTGAGTACGGAATGGCCTACCCGATGGGCGCCCGAATGATGTCAGGTCAAACCAGCAAACACGAAGAACTTGAGCAAAATCTGGCCGAGTTTGTTGGAAAGCAGGACGCGTTTTTACTGAATTACGGCTACCAGGGAATGGTGTCGATTATTGACGCTGTTTGCGGTCGAAATGATGTAATTGTTTACGATTCTGAAGCACACGCCTGTATTCTCGATGGTGTTCGTTTGCACATGGGCAAACGTTTTGTGTACACCCACAACAATATGGAGAGTTTAAAAACTCAGCTTGTTCGCGCTAAAAAGCTTTCAGAAAAACAGGGTGGAGGCATTCTGGTTATTACTGAAGGTGTTTTTGGTATGTCGGGCGACCTTGGTAAACTTGACGAAATAGCCAAATTCAAAGACGAATTCGAGTTCCGTCTTTTGGTTGACGACGCCCATGGTTTTGGAACAATGGGAGCAACAGGTGCAGGTACTGCCGAACATTTTGGGGTATCTGATAAAGTTGATCTTTTGTTCGGAACTTTTGCGAAATCAATGGCGGGAATTGGCGCGTTCATTGCCTGCGACGAAGATGTTTGTAATTTCCTTCGCTACAATATGCGTTCGCAGACTTTTGCCAAATCTTTACCAATGCCTATGGTAATTGGTGCTTTGAAACGTCTTGAACTTTTGCGTACAAAACCTGAATTGCGCGAAAAACTTTGGTACATTGTTGATAAACTACAAAGTGGATTGCGTGCAGAAGGATTCGATTTAGGTGCTACCAATTCATGTGTTACGCCGGTTTATTTTAATGGTGGAGTGGGTGAAGCGACAAGCGCGGTAATGGACCTCCGCGAAAATTTCAATGTGTTTTGTTCGGTTGTTAGCTATCCGGTTATTCCAAAAGGTTTAATTATGCTGCGCCTTATACCAACTGCTATGCACACTCTTGAAGATGTTGAATACACCATTAAAGCATTCGCTGAAATCAGGAAAAACCTTGAAGAAGGTAAATACAATGCTTCTCAGATTCCTTCAATTATTGAGGAATAATAAAAAATTATAAATTACCAAAGCCATCTCTTCGGAGATGGTTTTTCTTTTTATTTTTAAAGCCGAATTTTGCCTCTTTAGCTCAGCTGGTAGAGCAGCTCATTCGTAATGAGCAGGTCGTGGGTTCGAGTCCCATGAGAGGCTCTAAAAACTGAAACCCTCTGAAACAACCGCTTTCAGAGGGTTTGGCTTTTATTAACCCGTTCGAAGTTGTACATTATCTCTCATCTAATTAATTTTCAATGACTTTTTGGTGCACAATCTTGCAAAACTGGTCATGAACAAAAATCAAAAATCGATGTTGCAGTAAAATAAGACTTAAATGTCTGTTTTTAGTTGATTGCCGAATTAGCTCGAAATCAATGTAAAGCAGATTTATGTTTTTCAGCCACAACAAAGAATTGATTCGGGAGGGGAAAGGCTACGATTTTATTGATATTTCAATAAATCCAAATATAGAAATGCATATTATCGTTAGGCAAACCTCGTTGCATACTTATGCAGCTATTATTGTGTTTTCATACTTTCATCCCTCATTCCTGCTGGCAAAATCCCCAAATGGCATTTTAACGCAATTTGCACAACAGATTAACTGGCCCGGCATTATTGCGTTTCCGTTACTTCATAAATCAGGGAACCATTTGCCCGGGACAAAAAGCTCACTTACTATTCGCAAATTCAAACGATTTTGTAGCACTCCAAAGAACGTCGGTTCTATAAAAACCAATAAATCTAATTTGTTTTTCAGAGTATGGTCACTTCCGGAGAACAAGAATAAGTGTTATTCAATCAACTTATTCTTCGCTCACCCCGTTTGTCACCTATTAAAACGTCATACTTTTATTAATTTAAGTTTATCATAGTAATATTTATTCATTTATCAAATTTTATCATCATGAAAAAATCTACATCGTTCAGTTTTCTTTTTGTAACTGCTACTGTTTGCACATTCATTTTGACTTCGTGTCAACCTGCAAAACCCGATCTGGCTCAGATTAAAAGTGAAATTCAGGCGATGGAAAATGGCTACGCCGATGGCTTAAATACCAAAGATGCGAATGCCGTGGCTGTGTACTATGCCGACGATGCAATAAGTATGGCCAATAATCAACCAGCTGTTTCCGGCAAGGATGCATTGTTGAAAATGATTCAGGCTGATATCGACGGAGATACTTTAAATACTACCGTTTCTTTTGAAACAGTCGATGTTTTTGCGGCTGGCGATTTTGCTACTGAAACCGGGAAAGGCATCTCCAAAGATGCTGCAGGGAATGTGGTTAAAACCTCTAAATACATGGCAATTTTCGAAAAGAGAAACGGAAAATATATCTGTATCAGAGATATTTACAACGAAGACAAAAAGTAGGAAGTTTTTACTGTAAGTACTGCAATTTCAGGTCAGACTGGAATTGCCGTGCCAGTTATAAGCGAAATCAAAAAAAAGACTGAAACATGAAAAATTTACTACTTATTGCAACGATGTTGCTTTGGTTTTTTGTTGACACGATGGCGCAAATGGTCGGTTATGATGCAGCTATCAGGAAATCCGCAGATAAAATCGAGCAAAAAGTGATCAACTGGCGTCACGACATACATCAAAACCCTGAACTCGGAAACCGGGAAACCAGAACTGCTGCGCTTATTGCCAAACATCTTCAATCATTGGGAATTGAAGTAAAATCCGGAGTTGCTCATACCGGTGTTGTTGGAATTTTAAAGGGCGACAAACCCGGTCCGGTAGTTGCATTGCGTGCCGATATGGATGCCTTGCCGGTGACCGAAAATAATGATTTGCCTTTTGCATCAAAGGTAGTCACCATGTATAACGGAAAGGAAACCGGAGTAATGCATGCTTGTGGGCACGACGGACATGTTGCCATATTAATGGGTGTGGCAGAAATACTTTCAGGCATGAAAAAGGATCTGAAAGGAACAGTGAAATTTATTTTTCAGCCTGCTGAAGAAGGTGCTCCAAAAGGTGAAGAAGGAGGTGCCGAACTGATGGTGAAAGAAGGTGTTCTGGAAAACCCAAAAGTGGATGTGGTTTTCGGATTACACATGGATGCACAACTGGAAGTAGGAAAAATATCCTATCATCCAGCCGGTACAATGGCTGCGGCCAGCGATTTCAAAATAACAGTAAAAGGCAAACCCTCTCACGGTTCGCAACCCTGGTTGGCAATTGACCCAATAGTTGTATCTGCAAACATTATTAATGGCATACAAACTATAGTGAGCCGAAATGTGAATCTCACAGAAAATCCCGCGGTAGTCACAATTGGTGCCATTGAAGGAGGCAACCGTTCCAACATTATTTCTGAGCAGGTTACCATGCTTGGAACAGTCAGGACTTTTAGCGATGAAGACGAAACGATGGTCTTTAATAACATCAGGCAGATTGCCGAAAAAACTGCTGAAGCTGCAGGAGCAACAGCTATGGTTGAATTGCCCTATACCACACATTACCCGGTAACTTTTAACAACATAGAGCTTACCAACGCGATGCTTCCTTCGCTTCAAAAATCAGCCGGAATAGACAATGTGATTCTCCGGGCTGCCAAAACAGGTGCTGAAGACTTTTCATTCTTCGCACAAAAAGTTCCGGGTTTGTTCTTCTTTCTTGGTGGATTGACAAAGGGAAAAGATCCAAAAACTTCGGGTCCGCACCATACTCCTGAATTTTTGATTGACGACAGTTCATTTAAAACGGGGATGATTGCTTTTTGCAACCTGGTGTTTGATTACGAGGCGATGAATAAGAAATAGATGGAAGACGGAAGTCGGTAGAAAAGACACTTCAGTCTTCAGTCTTCCGACTTCTGACTTCAAGCTACTATAAAACACGAAAGTAAAAGCAATAAAAGGAAACAACTGGTAATATGGAAAAAGGAAAACAGTAACTGGAAGCTGTACCCTGAATTTGGTTTGAAAGATTAAAAAGGCATTTATTTCGCATAAACTCAAATTTTGAGACAATCATGGATTCGAAAAAGGAAAAATTATTAAAAAAAGCTTACGATGACTACCTCGACCTGATGTTGTATGATTTTCCTGTTGAAAAGATCGACGAAATTGTTGATCTCGATGTAAAGGGTTACGGTACAACAGTTGACGAAAAATTTCTTGAAATAAACAGATTTAGGAAAGTGGTTATCGATCAACGCGAACAAGGTGCCGGAATCGAAATGCACTTCCTGCATACTCCCATCCACAAAAGGATCAGTCCCAATGAAGATACCGCCATTTATATGGACGAATGCGAAATTTCAATGATGGTTGACGGAACAAAAAACGTGATCCCGGTGCGACTGAGCTCGATTTTTGAGTTCTGCGAAAATGCCTGGAAATTAGTCCACTTACACGGATCAAAAGCGGTTGAGACCGAAAACGATACCTGGCACCAGGACGAATGGAAAAAGAAAAACGAAGAATTGCGACGGCTGGTAGATGAAAAAACAGCAGAACTTCTGAAACAAAACCGCGATCTGGAAATCGAAGCATCGCTGGAGCGGGTTCGGCTGAGAGCCATGTCGATGCATAGCAGCAGCGATGTTGGCAATGCAACAGCCGTTTTATTTAAAGAGCTGGAGAACCTTGGAATTAGGACCATTCGCTGTGGCATCATTATCGGGAAAAAAGAAGAAGAAAAAATTGAATTATGGACAGCCACGGCAGTTGATGAAGGTCACGTCGTGCAAATCATGGGCGAGGTGGACGCCAATATCCATCCTTTACTAAAAGGTTCATTTGATGCCTGGGTGCTGGGAAAGGAATTTTTCAGCTTTAAACTGGAAGGCAGTCTCAAAGAACAATATTACCATTCACTCGCTTCGTCCCTGAATTATGCAATCTCAGAACGGATGAGCAGTTTGCCCGATCATTATTGTACTTCATTCGTGTTTAGTGAAGGAGGATTGTTCGCGTTTACCTTCGAACCATTTACTCCTGAAAACAGCTCGGTACTTAAAAAATTCGCCTACGTATTTTCCCAGACATACCGAAGATATCTCGATCTTAAAAAAGCGGAAGCACAAGCACGCGAAGCGCAGATTGAAGCAGCGCTGGAAAGAGTGCGAAGTAGAACAATGGGAATGCAACACAGCGATGAATTACAGGAAGCTGCCGTTTTACTTTTTCAACAGGTAGTCGCGTTAGGGGTACCCGCTTTCGGAACTGGTTTTAACATCTGGGACGATGACCGAAAATTCGCAACTGCCTGGATGGCAGGGAAAGACCGTATGCAGCCACCTTTCAAAACATCAAAATCGGAAGATATTTTCCTCAGAATATATGGGGCGGCGCAAAATGGTGAGTCATTATTTGTAGAAGAACAGGGAGGTGAAGCTTTAAGAATTCACTATGAATACCTGAATTCCATTCCCGTATTTAAAGGAATTGCGGACAAAATGGCCACTGCCGGCCAGACATTTCCCACATTTCAAATTATGCATTGTGCTTTTTTTTCTCATGGCTACCTAATGTTTATTACTTTCGAACCTGTTCCTGATTCTTACGATATTTTCACGCGATTTGCCAAAGTATTTGAACAAACCTACACCCGCTTTCTCGACCTCCAAAAAGTAGAGGTTCAAGCTCGTGAAGCCATCAAACAATCGTCACTCGATCGCGTTCGTGGCCAGATTGCTTCTATGCGAACTATCAATGACCTTCAACGCATCACGCCTGTTATCTGGCGCGAACTCAAATCGCTTGATGTACCCTTTATCCGTTGCGGTGTTTTTATAGTGGAAGAAGAAAAAACGCATGTTCACATTTCCCTAACTACTCCGGACGTAAAACCACTGGGCGCTTTGAGGTTACCAGTTGAATCTACCTCACTGACCAGGAATATAGTCCATCACTGGGAAAAAGGTATTGTTTACCGCGAACACTGGAATCGCAATCAGTTTATTGAATGGGCACAATCTATGCTGGAATTGGGACAGATTCAGGATAGGAAAACTTATCAGGGATCGGAAGAGCCACCCGAATCACTCGATCTTCATTTTGTCCCATTCGCCCAGGGAATGCTTTATGTCGGAAATGTTGAATCACTTTCGAATGAGAAAATTGAGCTGGTGAAAGCATTAGCCGAAGCTTTCTCAATTGCTTATGCCCGATACGAAGATTTCGACAAACTGGAAAAAGCAAAGGAAAGTATTGAAGCCACTTTATCTGAATTAAAAGCCACTCAATCTCAACTTATTCAGTCAGAAAAAATGGCTTCGCTCGGTGAACTTACTGCCGGAATTGCCCACGAAATTCAGAACCCATTAAACTTCGTCAATAATTTTTCTGAAGTCAGCAATGAACTGATTGATGAAATGAACGAAGAATTGGATAAGGGCGATATTAAAGAAGCAAAAGCTATTGCCTCCGACATCAAAAAAAATCTCGAAAAAATAAATCACCACGGTAAACGCGCAGGGGAAACTCACACTTTTTTACCGAGAACTTTGAGTAGGTAATTATGGTCGTATGCGGCTTTTAACCTTTTCCCTTTAATTCCTTGTTTTTCGGATGTTTCTTTTTTGAGTAGGTTCAAAGCAATTTTACTGAGTATCGAAAAATTTTGGGCAGCATTTCCTGCCCTCTTTCTGGAAGCATCCTCAGCGAAAGCGACATCCAAAACCCAATGAAGTTTGTTTTCAATTCCCCAGTGCAAGCGGATTGCCCTTTGTAATTGATTTGCTTCAGTCAATAAGCTGGATATGTAATATCTTGTTGCCGTTTCATTTGGTTTGTCTGAGTTTTTAAATTCCCTTATGCTTTCAATTTTAACGATACTTTTTAACCCTGCCCACTCTTGCTTGTTTTCAATGAACCTAAAATCTGTTATAACACTGCATCTTCTGGTTTCTATGCGCCCATGGTCAAGTTCTTCCGTCAAATCTGCCAGAATATTTTTCCCGAACCTAAATTCATCTGCAATATCCTGGTACAATTGTTTCTGGTTCTCCTTAACAGCTAAAATGTAATCAGCTTCCTGTTCAATTATCTTACGTGCTATTTCTTGTTGGCACCCCATGGCATCAATTGTTACGGTACATCCTTTTACGGTAATCAGCTCCAGTAATTTGGGGATGGCAGTAATTTCATTCGACTTTTCAGAAATTTTCACTTGTCCCAAAACCAAATTATTGTTTGTTGCCCATGCACTCACCATATGAAAGGGTGACTTTTTCCCATTGGCTTTTGCTCCCCTAATGGTTTTTCCATCGATAGGGATAATTTCGCCATCGGTCAAGTTCACCAGGCGACTTACCCAATCCACAAAACAAGCTTCAAACTGCTCACTATCAATAGATGAGAAAACACGGTTGAAGGTGTCGTCAGAAGGAATTCCGTTTGGTAAATCAAGGAATGAATGCAGAAATTGTTCTTTTGCTTTTGCATAAGTCTCCATGTTTTTCCACGTATCTGCCGCACAAATCACTGAAATAATTCCGATAAGAAGGATGTCTTCTAATTTATGAAGCTTGTTTATATCGCTTCTGGGGTCGTCTATTTGACTGAAAATAGACCTTAATTCATTTGTTGTTTTCAAAATTCGTATTGCTTTGATTATCAATGCAATATACGAATTTTAATTGTAAAAAACAACAACCAAATCACTGATTTATAAATAAATACAAAGAAAAAAGATTAACTATTTTTACCTGATAAAGTGTGAGTTTGCCCTGGGTAAACGCGCTGATGCCATTGTAAAAGGCATGTTGCAGCACTCTCGCACTTCATCCGGACAAAAAGAACCTACCGATATAAATGCTTTGGCCGATGAATACTTGCGGCTGGCTTACCACGGTTTAAGGGCAAAAGACAAATCGTTTAATGCCACGATGAATACTGATTTTGACGAAATGATTGGAAAGATTGATATTATTCCGCAGGATATTGGTCGTGTAATACTCAACTTAATTACCAATGCATTTTATGTGGTTGATGAAAAGAAAAAACTGTTACAAAATGGTTATGACCCGACAGTTTCCGTGATTACAAAAAAGATCGGCAATCATGTTTCAATTTATGTAAAAGATAATGGTAGCGGCATCCCCACCTCCATCGTCGATAAAATTTTCCAACCTTTCTTCACCACCAAACCAACCGGCCAGGGAACGGGACTGGGATTGAGCTTAAGCTATGATATTGTAAAAGCACATGGAGGAGAGTTGAAGGTTGAGACGAAAGAAGGCAAAGGCACTGAGTTTATCATTTCATTACCGGTCTAACCAGTGATTTCAGAGTTAAATATAAATTGATGAAAAAAATGATAAAAAATAATTTTACATATAAAGTTAAAAGGCAATCCAGCTTTAATGTACTCATTTTAATGGCTTTAATTGGAAGCCTTATCTTTAACTTTAATTATTCCGCATACGGTCAGCGAAACTATTTGTTTGAGAATATCTCAGTTCCTGATGGCCTTTCCAATGCAATAGTGAATTGTGTTTTTCAGGACAGCTACGGATTTCTCTGGGTTTCAACAGCTGACGGACTTAACAGATACGACGGAAATACTATAAAAATATTTAAAAATAACCCCAATGATTCGACTTCACTACCAACGAATGATTGTTATGCCATTGCTGAAGATGCCGACGGATATCTATGGGTAGGTGTTTCAAATAACAGCATTGCAAAATACGATCCGAAGAATGAAACCTTTCAAAGTTATCCGATTGAAACTGCGGGTATGAATATTATATCATTCTATTATTCTGCTCTTTGCGATTCGAAAGGAAATTTATGGTTTGGATCTACTTACCATGGAATGCAAAAATTAAACAAATCAAAAAATAAGTTTGAACAGGTGCGTCTCGACGATTCAGATAAAATTGCTCAATGGGGAAACATCTTTGGCATAACTGAATTAAAGAATGGTGATATCATAGCTGCCGATTATGCAAACGGTATAAAAATTTACAATGAAAAACTCAATTCATTTCAACCTTACTTTCTCAAAGAAAATTACAGCCCGATTGGAATACAAGTAATTTATGAAGATACATCCGGAAATGTTTGGTTGGGTGGAAACATTACATTAATCAAATACTCACCAAATTATCATACTACTGAAGACTATGATGTTTTTGGATCGACCCAAAATAGCCTGGGTACTTATCAGGTGAATGGAATAGTTCAGGATGATGATGGATATATATGGGCTGGAGTTTATACCTATGGCATTTACAGAATTGATGTTGATACGAAAAGCATTCAGAAATTCAATTATGTATCGAATAATTCGGGCAATACTCCAAGAATAATTATAAACCAAATGATTAAAGACAAATATGGTGTTCTTTGGATTGCAACATTAGGAAACGGACTTACAAAATTTGACCCGGTAAGAGAACCATTTAATTTTTACAATTTTAAAACCACAGACGCTGCAAGCTCTTATTCAAATTTATCAACTGCTATAGCAGGATTTAATCAGGGCAAGGAACTAACAATTGGAACTTCGGAGAAGGGACTGTTTACGTATGATCTCGAAAATCGTAAATCAGATCAATTGAGATTCAAACTAAATCAGCCAAATACTTCCGATGGGAAGATAAATATTCAAGGCCTTACAATTGACAATGACGGGAATAAATGGTTTGCATATAATAATTCAGGACTGAATAAAATTGATAAAAATAACTTAGTAACTACCATATATTCACCACATAAAATTAAAACTTCAATTTATAATATAAATGCCATAAAAAATGATTCATCGGGTAATATCTGGATAGCATCAAGACAGGGATTTGAAAAATATAATCCATCCGAAAAGCAATTCTCATTCCTGCCGACAATCATGAATAAACCAGTAAATGAAAACCTTTACTATAAAATTCACAAAATTGCAGCATCACGTGAGCCAATTGCTTCAATATTAAAAGTAGGTGAAGCATCCAATGCTGAAAAAAAATTCTCACTAAGCCACGATCAAAAGGTATTGTTAATTTGCGTAGGAGAGGGTGAAATGCAGTTTGGCGTTGGCTTGTCCGATGCCGGATCACTTTTAAACAAAAATGGCCAAACAATTTGGTCAATGAATAATTTATTCAAAACATATAATGACGGTGGCGGATTAAAAAATCGATTGGCGCTTGGTTGTTTGAAATTGGAAAAAGGGGATTACAAAATTACTTATGCAACGGATGTTGGACATTCTTATGGCCATTGGAATGTACTTCCGCCGACGGATTCTTTGTGGTATGGAATTCAGGTGTTGAGCTTAAATGATTCTGATTATAATACTATTAATCAGATGAATGAAGAAGAAATGAACTCTCCTAAATTTATGCCGATGGAACAAGGCATAAGTATTGAATTTAGCAAGAAATTAAATAATGCCCTTTGGTTAGGTTCGCGTCAAAGTGGGTTTTTTAAATATAATTTGGCAACCGGAAATTTTAAGCAATACAATTTTGATAACAATAGTGTAAGTTCACTTAACAATTATATTAATTACATATTTGAAGACCGTGACGGAATAGTTTGGATTGCCACGGCAAATAGTTTATTACGGTTTGATCCTTCGAGTGAAAAAGATGACAGGTATGATCAAAAAGATGGACTGCCTTCCAATCAAATAAATTCCATGATTGAAGATCTTGAAGGAAATCTTTGGATAAACACATCTTCAGGACATTAGTGTTGCGTTATAAGTCGAACAAATTCAATTGATTACAGAGATCTTTGATTTCATCGTTCTTTGAAAAGTTTGTAAGTAGCTCATTTAGTGGTGTTTTGTCAAATGTCGACACGCTTATTATTTGTGTAATTTCGTAGAGAGATAGGTCTGATTTGAGTTGTTTTTTGGCATAGGCAATTAACAAGTAAGTACAAACCGCAATCCAGACTTGAGTTTTTACAGCATTAGCTGATGTTCCCCAGAATGTCTTGATTCGCAAATGCTGCTTGATCCATTTGAAGAACAACTCAATTTGCCAGCGATGTTTGTAAAGCAAAGCAATGGTCAGGGCATCAACTTCAAAGTTGTTGGTTATAAAAACCAGAGTCCGCCTGTTGTCAGCATCATAAAACTTGATCCTGCGAAGATAAATGGGGTATAATCTTGAACTTTTATATCCTGTTAGTTTTATGGTTTGATCGCATCGAAGTCCTGTTGTCTTTTCTACCTTGGAAGAATAAAGCCGCCTGAAACTCAGGTTATTTTTTGCTCTTGTTACGAAAAATGCTCCTGAAAGCGTGATCTTATAAAAACGGGCAAAGTCGATGTAGCCTTTGTCCATCACATAAAAAGCACCATTTTCAAATTCGAGCATATCCAGCACATTGACATCATGCTTCTTCCCATCGCTTATATGGATGAAAACCGGGATATCGGTCTTCAAATCAAGTAAAGTGTGAAGTTTTACTGCACCTTTTGCTTTTCGGAACTTCGCCCATCTGAACACAGAAAGGCACAAGTCAATGGTGGTTGAATCCAGCGCAAAAACAGGATTGTCCAGCTCAAGGTCAAAATCATTGTCCCGGCAATAAAGAGGCCTAACCAGTTCGATCAGATAGTTAGCAAAGTCTGCATAAATGCGCCAGTCTCTGTTTTCATTGGCTCTTGTCAAAGTCGAATGCGAAACCACTTTCTTGATACCCAGATGATAAACCTTGTTCTGATGAGCATTTAAACAGGGATGATGTCGCGGATACTTTCCCGATGAGTCAATTGACCAAAAATCATGGCCAGAAATTGGTTCCAACAGCTAAAGTCCTGGACTTTATAATCCCCATTGTAACGGGAAACACACTTGTCGAATTCATATCGGCAAACAAAAGACACCAATTGAGCAAATACAAACTTTCCTTTATTCACGGTTTTTCTTTCGAAACTACCATGAATTGAAATCAAAAAATCAAAGAACGTCTATATCTTATTGAATTTTATTTAGTTACAACGATTAATTTAAAAACAACGCAACACTAATGTCTTCAGGATTATCTAAACTGAACAAAAATGCTCCAAAGGAAAAATGGAATTTCGTGAACTTCGATGTGCAGGACGGACTTCCGGGATACAGCAGTAGCAAAGCAAGCTGGATTGGCAAAGACGGCGAAATATTTTTAGGTGGAATTGATGGTATTACGTATTTCTATCCCGGAAAAATAAATGAGGTAAAACCAGACGTTGTTCTGGAAGACATAAAGGTTTTGGATGTATCATTAAAATCTGATTCGTCGGAAATTAAACTTCCAAAAAGCATATTGAAACTCGATGAACTGCACCTTTCTTACATGCAGAATAATATCTCATTTGAATTTACATCCATTCATTTTTCACGACCCCAAAAGAATAAAATTGCCTATTTGCTGGAAGGATTTAATAATCATTGGATATCAACAGACCGAAATTTTGTCTCTTTCACAAATTTGAATCCGGGAGAATATACTTTTCGATTAAAGGGATCAAATGGAGATGGGATATGGAACGATCTGGAAAGGACTGTTAAAATAATTATTTCTCCGCCATGGTGGCGAACTACTTCAGCTTATTTTGGTTACTTTTTCATAATTGCATTGTCTGCTTTTGGCTTCGACCGGGTGCAGAGAAAGAGGATATTACAAAAGCAACAGGCGCTGGCCAAAGACAAAGAATTAGTCCAGGCCAAAGAAATTGAGAAAGCTTACACCGAATTAAAAGCTACCCAATCTCAGCTAATCCAGTCCGAAAAAATGGCTTCACTCGGTGAACTTACGGCCGGAATTGCCCACGAAATTCAAAATCCGTTAAACTTCGTCAATAATTTTTCTGAAGTCAGCAATGAACTGATTGATGAAATGAACGAAGAATTGGATAAGGGCGATATTGAAGAAGCAAAAGCTATTGCCTCCGACATCAAAAAAAATCTCGAAAAAATCAATCACCACGGTAAACGTGCTGATGCCATTGTAAAAGGAATGTTGCAACATTCGCGCACATCTTCAGGAGTAAAAGAACCAACCGATATCAATGCTCTGGCCGATGAATATTTGCGGCTGGCTTACCATGGACTGCGGGCAAAAGACAAATCTTTTAACGCTACAATAATTACCGATTTTGATAAAACAATTGGAATGATTGGCATTATTCCGCAGGATATCGGAAGAGTTATTCTGAATTTAATCACCAATGCATTTTATGTAGTGAATGAAAAAAAGATTGCTTTGACTGGCTCAGCAACTGCGCAATATGAACCTACCATCTGGGTAAGTACAAAAAAGATTGGTAATCAGGTTTCCATTTCAGTAAAAGATAACGGCAATGGAATCCCGCGCGAAATTAAAGACAAGATCTTTCAACCCTTCTTCACCACCAAACCTACTGGTCAGGGAACCGGACTGGGATTGAGTTTAAGCTACGATATTGTGAAAACGCATGGAGGGGAGCTGAAGGTTGAAACGAAAGAAGGAGAGGGGAGTGAGTTTGTTATAATTTTCAGCTAATAGCATTGGTTTTCAAGTGTGTTAATTTTCAGTTAATTGAAATATAATAACAGATAAAAAAATCTTAAAATCTCATAAAATGATTAAATTTATCTACGAAATGTGGAAAAATTTCTATTGGTAAAAATCCGGAATAATTTCGGATATAACATAAATCCCTTTAAAGCTTTTATATTCTCTACTTGCCTGAAACGTTGCGTTTTATACAAAGCGATCAGGAACGACTAACAATTAGGATTCAATTTCTAGTTCTCAATCTATTAAACATTTACCTATGGACAAGAGCATTTACAAGCAGAAGTTTTACCAGTTTTTTGTAATAAGTTTTATTATCCTGACTTTCCTGTTTGTTTGTCAAGAGGCAAATGCGCAGACTAACTGTGAAGTTACTAAAGATCAGGGTGAAGGATATTCAACAAGCATTAAATCGGTTGTCGATAATGGCAACAATACTTTTACTGTTCAGTTAAGTGTTAAAAGCCGGAAGGTTGAAGATGATAGTAAAGCCATGGCCCGATATTCGGTTGAAGCTTTGCCCGGGACATATTCCAACGTTTTTATAACGGTCATCTCCGGTAATTTGAATTATAAAAATATTGATTTGGGACCAAATTTGGCAGGTGATCCATTCAGTGGATTTAGAATAACTGGTACCGCTGGATTTGGGAATGGGGTGCCTGGTGAATTTCTGGTAACTTATACGCTCGCCGGAGGACTTCAAAATCAGCGAACATTGGTTAAAGCAGGAAATGATTTGTTGATAGCATCTTTTAAAATTTCCGATTTTCAGAGTGTCATGGATTGTTCGAGCCCCAATATTTTTCCATATTATACACCACCTGCCGGTGGAAAACTTACTTCAATTATTGGTCCTGAATTGACTTCGCTTTACAATTTATATTCAGTTGGTGGCACGTTGGAAACAAACGATATTTTCCAAATTTTTGGATCAGACGTGCTTGTTGAGATCAATGTTTTGGATGGTATGTATTCGTCTCTACTTAACCTGCTCCAGAATTCGTATGGATTGTACGATATTACCGGAAACCCGGATCACCTAATCATTTCGGGTAAGATTCCGATTCTTAAACTTTTATCGCTCAACAGTCTCACCACCTATATTAACTTCGTCAAACCAGTTTATCCGGCGATACCTACTGCCGGAATTGTAACTAGTTTGGGCGATGTGGCCATGCATTCCGATTTTGTCCGGAGTGGTTTTGACCTTCAGGGAGAAGGAGTTAAGATTGGTGTTATATCGGATAGTTATAATACAATAACGGGTGATCCGGCGCACGACGATGTTCTAAAAGGAGATCTCCCTGGGCCGGGAAATCCGGTTAACCCGACACCTGTTGAGGTTCTTCGGGAATATCCGTTCGGGACGAAATCTGACGAAGGCAGGGCTATGCTGCAAATCATTCACGACATAGCGCCTAAAGCTTCTCTTGCTTTCAGAACAGGCTATGTAAGTGCTCCTGATTTTGCTGATGGAATTCGGGAACTAAAAGACGATGGCTGCAACATTATTGTTGATGATATCACCTATATTACTCAGCCTTTTCTAACCGATGGAATAGTCGCTCAAGCTGTAAATGAAGTGAACGCTTCAGGTGTGGCCTACTTTTCGGCAGCCGGAAATTATGGAAATAAATCGTATCAGAGTTCTTTTATTGACGGAACAACTCCAAACGGGATTTCAGGAATTGCCCATAATTTTGCCGGAAGCGGTGGAAATGACATTTACCAAAGTGTTTCGCTGGAAGAAGGAAATTACACCATTGTTCTTCAGTGGGACGATGGTTCGGGCTTTGATCATACAAACACCGATCTGGATATTTATCTGACAAACAACAACGGCAATACACTTTTTGGATTTAACCGTTCGAACATTGGCGCACAGGCTGTCGAGGTGCTACCATTTACGGTTGCGCCTGGTGGAGCGCAAACCAACATCATGGTTGTTAAAGCATCAGGTGGTAACAATGTCTTTTTTAAATATGTTGTTTTCCGTGGTAACTTAACCTTTAACGAATATGGCTCCGGAAGTTCAACCCTTGTAGGGCAGGCAAATTCTGAGGGCGCTATAGCCGTTGGTGCTGTTTTATACAGCAACACGCCTGCCTTTGGAGTTGATCCTCCAACGATTGCTTCATTTTCGTCAATAGGAGGAACGCCGGTAAATGGAACAGTCAGAGTTAAACCTGAGATTTGCGCACCAAACGGGGTAAATACCACTGTTGACCTTGGCGGAGTTAATATCGACGGAGATAATTTCCCGAATTTCTTCGGAACTTCGGCTGCCGCACCGCATGCCGCTGGTGTTGCCGCACTGATTGTGGAGGCCCGGTCGAAATATTACAATTCCGGAATGTTGCCGAATAACTTAAAAGGCTTGCTCGAAAGCACTTCTCTCGACATGAATACGCCAGGGTTTGACTATTCTTCAGGCTATGGACTCATTCAGGCCGATGCAGCATTGTCTCAACTGGCTAATCCGTCGCCACAAATTACCAGTCTAACGTATGATACAACTTTGACTCCAGGCATGGAGCCAATAACAGTTTCGGTGAAGGGAAATTATCTCACTCCTGAATCGAAAATATATTTTAATGGTGAACCGCTTGTTGGTACAACAACACACGATGGCGATTCTTTACTGATAGCGACAATTCCTGTATTTTCCGAATTATTCCCTAAAATTCAGGCATACAATCCGCCACAGGCGCAAACAAATGGTACCGATGGCGGACTTTCAAACCCGCTGTATTTTTCAACAAAGGAAAAAATACTTGTTAAGATTGATAACAAACATAAAAAGTATGGCGAAGTACTTCCGGAGTTTACTGCAACTTATTCGTTGGAAAGTACAACCGGTAGTGTCCCGCTCGAAAATGCCGGTTTTACGGCCACCGAACTTGCCAGAATAAAGGCAATCCCTCTGGAAACTGTTGCCAATGGACTGAGCAACGTTGGATTATGGGAAATCAGCCCGTCGATGCAGGATCCGCTGAATCCTTCAAGCAGCGTTCAACCTTCTGATGCTTTGGATATTTCGTTACTTAACCGGTTCGATTTCGTTTTTAAGCCAGGATTGTTAACCATCGAAAAAATGGATCTTCTCGTCAGGCCAAAAGATAAGACATTTACCTATGGACAGGAACTTGTCGGTTTTCAGTTCGATTATATTTTCAACCACGACACCAACAACCCGGGAAATAATGTGAAAATAAATGCGGCGGATAGTGTTTCAATCCTGACCCAGCTTCAGCAAACGCATGCCACAGCTTTGGTAAATGCTACCGCACTGGTAAACGCTGTTGCTTTGGTAAACGAACTTGGTCAGCCATTGCTGGATGCCACAGCTTTGGTTAACAAGAGTTTCATGATAAGCGATGCGACTGCTTTGGTAAATGCCGTGGCGCTGGTAAACGGAACCCTGATTGATCCGCAGGCATTGCTTGACGCCACAGCTTTGGTGAATGCCACCGCTTTAGTAAACGCTACTGCGTTGGTAAATGCAGTTGCCCTGGTTAACGGGACGGCTCTGGTGAATTCAACTCCATTGGTAAATTCAACTGCTTTGGTTAACGCCGTGGCACTGGTAAACTCAGCTACCATTAACGGCCAAAGTAACAACGAGGCAATTGTGATTCTTGGTGAAAATGATATTTCGATTCTGAATGGCTCCACGTCAGGAGATATTGCATTACGGTCGGTAAACCTGGTTACCGGTAATACTGCCGGCCAACATCTAATCGTTCCGGGTTCGCTGCTTTCCAATAACTTTAACGTAACCTATGGACTTGGAACTTTAACAATTTTGCCGGCTCAGGCTAAAGTAACATTTGTTCCTGACGATTTGTCGAAAACCTATGATGGACAGAAAGTGATGCCAACTGTTGTGACTGACCCCGAAGGTTTATCGGTTGATGTTAAATATAATGGCAGTTCTGATGTACCTGTAAACGCCGGTAATTACGAAGTCGTGGCTACAGTGAATAATCCAAATTATGTGGGCAGCAGTTCCACCATATTTAGCATTCATGCTGTTGATGCTGAAGTGGAAGCCGACGATAAAGTAATAAAGGAAGGCGATCCGCTCCCAACGTTGACAGCTTCATTCAGTGGTTTTGTTAACAATGAGAATTCTTCAGTGGTGAATTATCTCTCGTTTGATGTAGATCCGAACTATAGCGGTGCTGCCGGAGTATATCAGATATTTCCCTATGCAACAGCTGATAATTACTTGTTTAATCCGGTTGAAGGTACTTTGTATGTAAATCCATATGGCTCTGGCACAAAAAATATCAAAACGAGCCTGAGCTGTGTTCAGCCAATCACAATGGATGTAAATGGGTACACGTACATTGCTAATTTTAAATATGAGAATCCAAATTCGACTCCTGTTTATGTGGCCATTGGCCCCGATAATTTGGTGACAGGATCAGGAAAATTTGATAACAGTATGCAACCGGTTTTATTTTTACCGGGAACGGGAACCTGGCAAGCTCGTTTTAATGGTGAAAAAATAACCTGGGGAGTGACTTCGTACAATGGAACTCATAAAACCTCAACAGCATCGTATGCCAGCTCCGGATCGAATAAATGTTCCTCTAAATCGTTTGCAAATGAATACTCTACGTCAATTAAGCACTATAATCTCAACGCATTTCCGAATCCAACAAGCGATAAGGTCTATGTAACTCTTGGTGATCAAACAATTCAGCAAAGTAAGGTGTTCATCAGCGATGTAGCAGGCCGGATAGTTCAGCCTAAGATTACTCAGCCCACGAAAACAACTATACAGGTTGATTTTACAGGCTTTGAAAAGGGTATGTATTTTATAAAGCTAAATCTTGATACTGAACAAAAAGTGGTCAGGATTATTAAACAATAGAACGATAAAAAACTATTCTTAAAATGTAAGCTGCCCGGATTGCAAAACATCCTGTCAGCTTGCAATATGAAAGCGCTGAAATGTTAGTTTTTAAATTATTAGGGCGAAGTCAAAACTGTGTGGTAAAGAATTTCGATTTATGAAAAGGACACTAATTTTAGCTGTATATCTGGTTTTCGCAATTTATTTTCAGAGTGCTGCACAAACACATCAGGCTGATAGTTTAATGGCAGTATTTAAAATAATGCCAGAGGATACAATTAAAGTTAACACGTTAATTACAACGTCAGGAAGCCTTCTTCGGTCTGATACGGAGTTGGCTTTCGCGTATGCCAACAAGGCAAAGGAACTTGCCGATAAACTTGGTTTTAAACGCGGGCAGGCTTATGCGTTAAAAAGTATTGGCATGAGTTATTATTTTCAGGGAAATTACTTTGAAACCTTAATATTCTGGCAGCAATCTCTGGCAACTTTTCAATCGATTGGCGATAAACTGGGAATTGCCAATATGCTCAATAACCTGGGAGCCGTAAATTTCAACAAAGGCGATGATCAAAAGGCCATTGAATATTATCTGGAATCGCTCAAGGTATCTGAAGAAATCAATGATAAACTTCGAATTGCCACTGCGTTGGTTAACCTGGGTGCCGTCTATTTTAACAAGAAAGCTACTCACGATCTGGCTTTGCAATATTACCTGAAGGCGCTTCCACTGAGTGAAGAGCTAAATGATCAGGATGCGATTGGAACTTCGGCAGTAAATATTGGTGAAATATATTTGTCAAAAGGTGATGACAAAGCGGCACTAGTTTATTTTGAGAAAGCTCTTGGAGCATACAAGAAAGCTGAAAACGGAGATGTTCCGTATGCTTTGATCGATATTGGAAAGGTTTATACTGAACGGAAAGAATTTACTACGGCAATCAAGTATAATCAGGAGGCTTTTGCCCTTGCCGAAAAGCAAAACAGGAAAAAGGAAATGTCGCAGGCATTGCTTGGATTGGCAGATACTTATCGAAAAATGAGTAAAAGCAGCGAAGCGATTTCTTCTTATTTGAAAGCTCTTGAAATTGCCGGGCAAATAGGATCAAATTATGAGTTAAAATCGGCATACCAGGGATTGGCCGAATTATACAGCAAAGTTTCGGATTACAGGCAGGCATACAAATACCAAACATTGTATACGGCCATCAAAGACACGTTGTACAATGCTGAGATTGATAAACGGCTTCAGGCGATGTCGTTGAATTTCGATTTGGATAAAAAACAACGCGAAGTTGATATGCTTGAAAAAGAAAAGATTCAAAAGATTCAGGAAAGTAAGAACCAGAAGCTTTGGATTTTCAGTATTTCAGGAGCCCTTATATCTGCCATAATTTTGAGCCTTGTTTTATACCGGAACAACAAGCATAAACAAAAATCAAATGCACTTTTAAAAGAACAGAAGGAAGAAATTCAGCAAACGCTTGAAAAGCTAAAATCGACCCAATCTCAACTAATTCATTCCGAAAAAATGGCATCGCTGGGTGAACTCACCGCAGGCATTGCTCATGAAATTCAGAATCCATTGAACTTTGTCAATAATTTTTCTGAGGTCAGCAAAGAGCTGCTTTTAGAAATGAAAACCGAGTTGGATAACGGAAAATTAGCGGAGGCTAAAGAACTAACCGACGATGTAATAAAGAATCTTGAAATAATAAATCACCATGGCAAGCGTGCTGATGCCATTGTAAAAGGCATGTTGCAACACTCGCAAAGCAGCTCAGGAGTGAAAGAACCAACCGACATTAATTTGCTGGCTGAAGAATACCTAAGACTGGTATATCATGGATTAAAAGCAAAAGACAGTTCGTTTAATGCGGCGATGAAAACTGATTTTGACTTCGACATTAACCCAATCAATATTGTACCGCAGGAAATTGGTCGTGTGCTTCATAATTTAATTAGCAACGCCTTCTATGCAGTAAACCAGAAAAGTAAATTAAACATTGCGGGCTATGAACCTGTTATCTCAATTAGTACACAAAAGGTTAGTGGTAATGTTGAACTCAAAATCAAGGATAACGGCATTGGTATATCACCAAAGGTTTTGAAAAAAATATTCCAACCCTTTTTTACGACAAAACCAACTGGTGAAGGCACTGGGTTAGGATTGAGTTTGAGCTATGATATCGTAAAATCGCATGGTGGCGAATTTAAAGTTGAAACGACGGAAGGTGTTGGAGCAGAGTTTATTATAGTATTGCCGGTTTAATTTTTTTGTTTATAGTTTTTCTGTTCGGTGCTATAATTGTTCTTAATCACTTTAACCAAGCAATTTGAAAAAGACAACTTTTTCCATATTAGTTTTAATGATGGCTTTCTTCAGCAATGCTTTGGCATACCCCTCAAGTTATTGGATAAAATATTCCAGCCCTTTTTCACCACCAAACCAACCGGCCAGGGAACAGGTCTGGGGCTGAGTTTGAGCTATGATATTGTGAAAGCACATGGGGGTGAGTTGAGAGTAGAAACGAAAGAGGGTGAGGGATCGGAATTTATTCTAAAATTAAAGGACGAATTGAAATAATCTGAATTTATGTCTTATTCTTTTGTACCATTCATTATTAGCCTGGTTCTGGCCAATCGCCTTCGCCAGTTTAGCAAAGCGAACAATCTTTCACAACTTGAAAAGCAGTTCAGGTACGCGACATTCTTCTCTATCATGCTTTATGCGTTGGAAACCATATTTCCCGACCTGGCTGTCATCAAATGGATCTGGCACATTTACCTGGTGGTACTTGTTGTTTTCCCTTTTCTGAAAACTGAAATTTTCCCATTGAGAGTGTCGGTTGTTGCATTTGCTCCTTATGTAACCCTGGCGCTTTTAAATGATTTTATACAGTTAATAAGTCCTGAACTTTACGCAAAAATTGACTTTTATTTTGATAAAGGCATAACATTAGCGATTATTTGGATGCTGGCCATTATGTTTAGCCAGAACAGACAGCGCAAGGTTCAGGAAAAGGAACGGATTAAACGCCAGCAGGAAGATGAACTTAACCGGGCTATCGCAATCAGAAAAGTGGAGTTGGAAGAGCTTGTTGCAGAACGAACAGCCGAACTAACCAGGCAAAAGGAGGAGTTGGAACAAACCCTGCACGAGCTGCGATCTACACAAGCTCAACTTATTCAATCCGAAAAAATGGCATCGTTGGGTGAACTCACTGCCGGAATTGCTCATGAAATACAGAATCCCTTGAATTTTGTCAATAATTTTTCAGAATTAAATACTGAATTGATTGAGGAAATGAAGGTAGAAATACAAGCCGGCAATTCAGATGAAGCAATTGCCCTGGCAGGCGATATTTCGGAAAACGAAAAAAAGATAAATCTTCATGGGAAACGTGCTGAAGGTATTGTTAAAGGAATGCTTCAACATAGCCGGAGCAGCAGCGGAGTGAAAGAACCAACAGATATAAATGCACTGGCCGATGAGTTTTTGCGACTGGCTTACCATGGATTACGAGCAAAAGATAAATCGTTTAATGCGACCTTGAAAACAGATTTGGATGCGAGTATCGACAAATTAAATATTGTTCCACAAGATGTTGGCCGTGTTATCCTGAATTTGCTGACCAATGCATTTTATGCAGTTAATGAGAAGAAAAAATCGAACATTACAGGTTATGAACCTGTTGTTTCAATAAGCACGGCGAGGATTGGTAACAAGATTGAAATCAAAGTGAGCGATAATGGGAAAGGTATTCCACAAAAGGTAATGGATAAGATTTTTCAGCCTTTTTTTACCACTAAACCAACCGGTGAGGGGACAGGTCTTGGCTTATCAATAAGCTACGAAATAATAACTAAAGGCCACGGCGGAGAAATTTCTGTAGAAACCACTGAAGGTGAAGGAACAGTATTTAGTATTCAGTTACCTTTTAAATCATAAAATGATGGAAAAAATTCTGGTTGTTGACGACGAAAGAGACATCCAGGCTCTATTCGAACAACGTTTCAGAAAGGAAATACGAAACCGTGAATTGGATTTTGTATTTGCTTTTTCGGGAGAAGAAGCATTGAGCTACATGAAAGATCATGATCGGGAGGCTGTATTGATATTGTCGGATATTAATATGCCTGGAATGAGCGGCCTCGAATTGCTGAAACACATTAAAGAAAAATATGAAAAGCCGCCTCCAATTGTTATGATGATCACTGCCTATGGAGATGAGGAAAATTATAAACAGGCCATGCGACTTGGTGCCGATGATTTTTTAACCAAACCGGTTGACTTTATTTCACTTAAAGAAAAATTAAAAGCAAAGTTAGTATGATTAAAATTCTAATAGCCGACGATGAAGCAGATCTGGAAATGCTCATCAGACAAAAATTTCGCCAGAAAATAAGAGAACAGCAATACGAATTCGTGTTTGCAATAAATGGGAACGATGCTTTAAAAAAAATGCAACTTCATCCTGATATTGAGATTGTTTTAAGTGATATAAACATGCCCGAAATGGATGGTTTGACTTTGCTTACCAGACTCAATGAATCGAATCCTTTGGTAAAAACAGTCATGGTTTCGGCCTATGGCGACATGGATAATATCCGGAAGGCAATGAACCGGGGAGCCTTCGATTTTGTGACCAAACCGGTAAATTTTGAAGATTTGGAGCTTACCATGGAGAAAACAATTCAGCATGTCAAGCAACTTCGTGAGACACTTCGGGCGATAAAGGAAAATAATATTCTGAAAATGTATGTCGACGAAAATGTGCTTAATTTTATGGGAAGCCGTGAATATGAAACGTCGTTGCTCGAAAATGAAACCGTTGAAGCTAGCGTTGCATTTATCGATATCTGCGGATTTACAGCCATTAGCGAATCGGAATCGCCAAATTATGTGGTCAATCTCCTGAATGAATATTTCGATATTATGGTTAACGAGATTATTCAGCAGAAGGGGATCATCGATAAATTCATTGGTGATGCAATTATGGCCGTTTTTAAAGGACCATTTCATTTGGACCGGGCAATTGATGCCAGCCTGAATATTAAGAATGCGATCGATAAACTTCCGGTGGTTGTAGGTGAATCGCGCTTTAAACCAAGGGTTTCCATCGGCATCGAAAGTGGTGAGGTTGTTTCAGGAAATATTGGTTCTTCAACACTTCGTCGCCTCGACTATACCGTTATTGGCGACAAAGTTAATATCGCAGCCAGGCTACAGGCGGCAGCAAAAGTGAATCAAATATTAATCAGCGAGGAAAACTACCTGAAAATTAACAAATCGTTTGTTTGCAATAAAATAGGAGAGATATCTCTTAAAAATAAAGAAGTGCCGGTTGTGGTTTATGAAGTTATCAGCTAAAAATATCGATTTGTTTTAGGTTGAACCCTCATTCCGATAGCTATTTCTGAGTAATTCGAGAAATATGATGCGTAGAAAGAATAAAAATCATGGAAAATCTATCAGGTCAAACGATATAGACTGGAAATCAATCTTTTCGCTTCAGTCTATTGTTTACACGGTGCTGGGCTTATTTATTGCCGTTGTTGCCCTCAAGGGTTTTATGATTCCAAATAGCTTTCTCGATGGTGGCGTAACGGCCATTTCGATCCTCATAAACAAAGTATTTAAAATTCACATGAGCGTTTTGCTTATTGTTTTCAATCTTCCATTTTTAATTATTGGCTACAGTAAGTTGGGAAAAACATTCATAATTCAGTCGTTGCTTGCCATTCTGATCATGGCGGCACTTATGTATTTTGTAGATATTCCTGTGGTCACCAACGATAAAGTTTTGATTGCTGTGTTTGGTGGCTTTTTAATGGGATTGGGAATCGGGCTTGTAATTCGGGGTGGAGCAGTAATTGATGGTCTGGAGATAATAGCACATTACACAACCAAAAGAGTTGCTTTCACAACAAGCGAAATTATTATGCTTTTTAATTCTCTGGTGATTTTAGCTGCAGCTGTGGAATTTGGATTGGAAACCGGCATGTATTCCATTCTGGTTTATTATACAGCTATGAAAACCTCTGACTATGTGGTGGATGGTTTCGAAGAATTTACAGCGTTGACAATAATTTCAAGAGAATTTGATTCAGTTAAATCTTTAATTGTGAATGATTTTGGCAAAGCAATCTCTGTATTTAAAGGTGAGCGGGGGTATCTTCCCGGTACGTTTAATATTAGACACGACTGCGACATTGTGATGACCGTTGTTACCCGCCTTGAAATACACCGGATTAAGCAGGAAGTTTTCAAAATCGATCCCAGTGCTTTTTTTTATGTGCAGAGTATTAAAGAAGTTAAAGGTGGCATTATAAAACAATCCGGAATTAAAGAATAAATGAAAACATTCGAGCAGTTGTACAATAAGATAATGACCGATCTGGAAAATAATCTTCCAAAATATTTAACATATCACAATCACAGTCATACAAAACATGTAATTGCTAAAACAATTTTAATTGCTGAAAAGGAAAAAGTGTCGGAGCACGACTTATTTCTCCTGAAAATGGCTGCCCTTTTTCACGATACCGGATATCTTATTGGCAGCGAAAATCACGAAGATGCAAGTTGTCGGATTGCCCGAAGAGAATTGGCTGATTCTGGTTTTGAAAGTAATGATATTGAACAGATTTGTGGCCTTATTATGGCTACTAAAATACCTCAGCGGCCCAAAAATCAACTCGAAGAAATTCTGGCCGATGCCGATCTGGACTATTTGGGCACAGATGCATTTTATTCGATAGGGGAAAAACTTTATAGCGAGTTGCGAAATCTTGGAATCATTGCAAATCGTAACGAATGGTACAGGCTACAGATTGGATTTCTAAGCAAACATCAATATCATACCGATTTTTCAAAAAAGTATCGGGAACCTGTAAAGCAAATGCATTTGAAAGAAATACTCAACAAATTGGATTCGAATTCATCCGGCATTGAACATTGACTGCCGGTGAATCGAAAACACACGGTCAAAATTTGTTCAAACACATTAATTCTGAAAAAGCATGACCAACAAAATCCGTTTCAAAGACTTTGTAACTCTGTTTCAGATTACCTACTCCAATTCAGGAAAACACAAAAGAGATACAATCGCGAATAAACGGATATAAACTGGTTAATCAGTGTGGTATGGTAATGAAAAATAGAAGGTACTCCCTTTTGCCTCCTCGCTGTCCAGCCACATTTCGCCTCCCAGCAGTTCTACCAGATTTTTTGAAATAGCCAGGCCTAAACCGTTTCCACCATATTTTCGGGTTTTTGTTACGTCGGCCTGACGGAAACGCTCAAAAATTGTACTTTGATGAATTGCAGGTATCCCTATTCCACTATCCCGAACAAAAAACACAATTTGGGTTTCTTTCAGAAAATATCCAATTTCAATGAAGCCGCTGTGTGTAAATTTCAGAGCATTCCCAATCAAGTTGTCGCAGATTTGTTTTAACCTGTACTTATCGTTTACCAGAAAAATTTGACCACTTGTTTCGGGGCAATTAATCCGGAATTCCAGTTTGTTGGCTTCGGCCCGGTATCTAAATTCATTTTCCAAATCAACAAAGACCTGGCTGACTTCGAAATGTTCGTTGCGTAGTTTTATTTGTTTCGATTCTATCATCGAAAGATCCATAATATCGCTAATAATCATCATCAGGTTATTTCCGCTTTTGACGATTGTCTGAATGAATTCCTTTTTTTGTGTTTCGTCGAAATCCGGATCACTTAATAATTCTGAAAAGCCTATAATACTATTTATTGGGGTTCTGATTTCATGACTCATGTTGGCCAGAAATGCCGATTTTAGCTGATCACTTTCTTCTGCTTTTTCTTTTGCAAGTATCAGTTCATGTGTTCGTTCAATAACTTTTGATTCCAAATTTGCATTTACGCTAATGATTTCTCGATTGCGGTGATCCAATTGCTGATTCAGAAAAAAATCTTTCCGTTTATAATATTCAATAATGTAAGCTGCAAACATTCCAATCACATTGGCTGAAATAAAAAAGAAATTATTACTAATGATTATCTCTGGTTGAATGGAAGTGAAGAAAATGACCCCGATATTAAAAAGGATAAGTGTAGTCCAACCGGCAATTGTAGCCAGTAAAAAACGTAGCGCAACAAAAAAGTATCCCGCCGAGAAAATCAACATCAAACCGCTATAATAAGCATAATTTTCAGGTGTCTTAATAATCATAATGGTAATTCCCAGCCCTCCAATGACACTGGAAATTAAAATTAATCCCTGCCATATCTTGATAAAATATTTGCCAAACGACAGAATAAACACAATCAACAGGAAAGGAACTACTATACCGTATCGGATGATGTGGAAAGTGGTTGAATATTTCTCTACAACAAGTACATCAAGATATCCAAAAATACCGTAAAGAAAAGTGACTATGACAAATGATATCCTGAAAAGTTTCAGTGAATCATGAAAATACCGGGTTCGAAAACTGTTCTCACTATCATCCGGAAAAGACAGAGTTAGTCTGTTTATTCTCATTTTTTCGGAAGATTCCCTGAGATTAATTTTATTTTCCGAAGTGTATTCCATATTAACTTCTTACTCTTATTTCCTTCATTAACAAATAGTCAGATATATTTTAGGCGATGGGATTACGCTCTGGCATTCGATAATTTCACTTCGTCAGCAATAATTCTAAAAATAATAAGAATTTTTACAAATACGTTATTTTTTTCACACTTTGACACATTTCATTTTGCATGGTCATTTACCGCTAACCACAATTGTTGACATAGCCAAAACTAATGTTGTCTCGATAAAAGCAAATTCACCGGGTTAACAAATGTCAACCCAAAATTTTCTAAAAAAAAGTTTGGTGCTAAAATGAAAAAACTACTTTTGCACGATCAATTTTACTTACCAAATTATCTAGATATTTAAAGATATGGAGAGTGAATCGTTAATTCTCTTTTTTATAATTGCCTTGGTCCTTGTTGGCGGAGCAATTATTTTTTCAACCCTGGTTGCACCAAGTTCTTTTAACCCAGCTAAATCGGAGCCCTACGAGTGTGGTATTCCTACAGAAGGACCAGCATGGATTCAATTTAATGTGGGTTATTATCTTTTTGCAATTATTTACCTTGTTTTCGATGTCGAAACTGTTTTCCTCTTCCCCTGGGGTGTTGTGATGAAAACAATCGGGATGAGGGCATTTATCGAAATCATTATTTTCTTTTTCATACTTGGCCTCGGTCTTCTGTATGCCTGGAAAAAAGGAGCTTTGAAATGGGTTTAATTAAATCAATGAAAGATGAAGATTTCAACGATAACGAATCGCTGGAACTTCTAAAAAAGTCGGGAGGCAATGTTTTCCTGACCAGTATCGACAGTTTACTGAACTGGGGTCGATCCAATTCGGTATGGCCACTCACCTTCGCAACCAGCTGTTGCGGAATTGAGATGATGGCAGCCGGTGCTTCGCGGCACGATTTCGCCCGATTTGGGATTGAAGTTTATCGTGCTTCGCCTCGTCAGGCCGACGTGATTGTAGTTGCCGGAACCATCGTTCATAAAATGGTGCCAGTACTGAAACGTCTTTACGATCAGATGCCTGAACCAAAATATGTCATTGCCATGGGCGCCTGCGCCATTTCCGGAGGGCCATTTTTCTACAATACCTATTCGGTTGTTCGTGGGGTCGATCATGTAATTCCGGTTGATGTTTACATTCCCGGATGTCCGCCACGCCCCGAAGCATTGCTTTACGGAGTGATGCAACTTCAACGCAAAATCAAAGGAGAATCAGTTACTAACCCGGGCGAATTGCCTGATATTCTGTAAAGAAGTTCGGAGTGCCTATAGTGAGCTAAAGTGCCTAAAGTTAAAAAAAGATCATGCTTACAAGAGAAGAACTAACAAATACAATTACAGGTTTTGCACCTGAAGCTGAGTTTCCGGAAGGAAAACAACTGTTGGAAGTAATTGTTCCGGCTGAAAATTATTTTTCGTTGATCGAAAAACTAAAATCTGATAAACGGACAGCATTCAATTATCTGATAAACCAGACTGCGGTTGACTTTACAACGCACATGACAGTGGTTTGTCATCTGGAATCTACTGAATTCAGGTATTTGATTGTGGTTAAATCGAATCTTAGCGATCGCGAGAATCCGTCAATCGACAGTATTGCAGCTTTGTATCCGACTGCTGAATTTCAGGAAAGAGAAATTTTCGATCTGTTCGGAATTCGGTTTAACAATCATCCAAACCTGAAGCGTTTGTTCTTGGAAGATGATTACAGTTACCCGTTACGCAAAGATTTCCGCGACGAAGTAAACATTATCGAACGTTAATACTCGAATGATGAGTGAAGAAATTATAAAAGATGTGATTGTTGGGGAAAATGAGGACTATATTATCAATATGGGGCCTCAGCATCCGTCAACACACGGAGTTTTAAGGCTTGAGGTTTGCCTGAAAGGCGAAACGGTAAAATACATTACTCCACACATTGGTTACATCCACCGCGGAATTGAAAAAATGTGTGAAGCCAATAGCTACCAGCAGATTATTCACCTGACTGACCGGATGGATTACTTATCGGCGCACATGAACAACGAAGCCGTTTGTATGGTTGTTGAAGATGCTATGCAGGTTGAAGTTCCGGAACGCGTGAAATACATTCGCACCATTTTGGACGAACTGAATCGTCTGGCATCTCACCAATTGTGGTGGTGCGCTTTTGGGATGGACCTTGGCGCGCTGACCGCATTCTTTTACGGATTGCGCGACCGTGAAATGATCCTCGATATTTTCGAAGAATCGTTTGGTTCGAGACTTTTGCACAGTTTCAATACACCGGGTGGTTTGATGCACGACGTTCATCCGAATTTCCAAAAGAGAATAAAAGAATTCATTACCTATTTCAAATCCAAACTACCTGAATACGATCAGTTACTGACTGGAAATGTGATTTTCCAGAATCGTGCAAAGGGAATTGGATTAATGAGCAAGGAAACGGCAATTGCTTATGGCGTAACAGGTCCTTCCGGACGTGGTTCAGGTTTCTCTTGCGATATCCGAAAAATTGCTCCTTACGGTGCGTACGATAAAGTTCAGTTCAACGAAATTCTGAGAACCGAAGGCGATGTTTTTGCCCGCTACGAAGTTCGTATGGCCGAAATGTGGGAATCGCTCAGCATTCTGGAACAGTTGGTCGACAACATTCCTGAAGGTGATTTTACAGCCAAAATGAAACCGATTATTAAACTTCCGGCCGGTGAATATTTCCGAAGGGTTGAAACTGCTCGTGGTGAACTGGCTGTTTACGTGGTGAGCGACGGAAATAAAAATCCGTACCGAATGAGATTCCGGACGCCGAACTTCAGCAATCTTTTTGTAATGAACGAAATTACTGCGGGATATAAAATTGCCGACCTGATCGCCGTCAGCGGTTCGCTCGATCTTGTAATCCCTGATATTGACCGATAAATGAACACAGATATGTCATCAAACATCTTCGATTTTTCGACACTTACCGGCGCCATTCATTCCTGGTTATCAGGATTAATGTCATCCGGATGGGTCATTTTTACAGAAATGGTTCTCGTCGGACTTGTGTTTCTGCTGATGTATGCGTTGCTTGGACTGTTTTTGGTTTACCTTGAACGTAAAGTTTGCGCCATCATTCAGAACCGCGTTGGACCGAATCGGGTAGGAAAGTGGGGTCTTTTGCAAACCATTGCCGACCTTATTAAATTGCTGTTGAAAGAGTTAATCCCGATTCGTAAATCCGACCCGCTGCTTTTTAACCTCGCACCATTCATCGTGATCATCGCTTCGTTTATGGCCATGGCTGCATTGCCTTATGCCAAAGGTCTTCAGGCGATTGATTTTAACATCGGCGTATTTTATGTGATGGCCGTTTCGTCGCTGGGCGTTGTCGGAATTTTGCTGGCAGGTTGGTCGAGTAACAGTAAATATTCGCTGATTGGCGCCATGCGAAGTGGAGCTCAAATTGTGAGTTACGAACTTTCTGTAGGTTTGTCACTGCTGGCTATCGTCGTTTTTTCAGGTAGTATGCAGCTTTCAACAATAGTCGAAAGCCAGGCCAATGGCTGGTGGATTTTTAAAGGACACATTCCGGCAATCATTTCATTCATTATTTTCCTGATTGCCAGTACTGCCGAAATTAACCGTGGACCTTTTGATTTGGCTGAAGCTGAATCGGAATTGACTGCTGGTTTCCATACTGAATATTCAGGAATCAAATTCGCCTTTTTCTTTTTGGCCGAATACATGAACATGTTTATTGTGGCAGCTTTGGGAGCAACAGTATTTTTGGGCGGATGGATGCCATTTCATATCGGAAATTGGGAAGGATTCAATCATATTATAGATTTCATTCCTTCAGTAGTTTGGTTTTTCTCAAAAACGTTCTTTATCATCCTGATCATCATGTGGTTTAAATGGACATTTCCACGTTTGAGAATCGATCAGCTTTTGACTTTGGAATGGAAATACCTGTTGCCAATCAGTTTATTCAACATTGTATTGATTGCCTTCGTCGTTCTGATGGGCTGGCATTTTTGAATGATAAGTGATGAATGTTGAATGATGAATGAACTCAATATAAATACACAGAAAGAGTTGATTGTTTTTGACTTGAAACTTGAAACTTTGAACTTGAAACTTTGATCTGATGAATAGTATAGCAAAATATTTTAGCGACTTGTTTAAGGGCATTTCCTCGTTGTGGGCCGGTATGCGCATCACAGGGAAATACTTTTTCAGTCCCCGGGCCATTGTTACCCAGCAATATCCTGAAAATCGTGCCACATTGAAAATGGAAGAACGGTTTAAAGGCGAAATCGTTATGCCTCACGATGAAAATAACCTGCATGCCTGCACTGGTTGTGGAATTTGTGAAATGAACTGTCCGAATGGATCCATTGAAATTCTGACCGACCGGGTACTGAATGCCGATGGCAAATTGGAACGTGTTATTGATAAACATATTTATCATCTTTCGATGTGTACTTTTTGTGGCTTATGTGTAAAAGCCTGTCCGTCAGATGCATTGGCATTTGGTCAGGAATTCGAACATGCGGTTTTTGACCGGAGTAAACTCACCAAAGTTTTGAATCAGCCGGGTTCAAAGCTCAGAAAGGAGGCCAAGTAATGAATGTATTCATGTTTTATATGTTTTCAGGAATTATCCTGGTTTGTTCGCTTTTAACGATTACTACCCGAAGAATACTTCGTGCAGCAGTTTACCTGCTTTGCGTGCTGTTGTCGACTGCGGGTTTGTATTTTATGCTGAAATACCAGTTTATGGCAGCTGTTCAACTCACTTTGTATGCAGGAGGTATTGTTGTTCTGATCATTTTCAGTATTCTGCTAACACACCATATTTCACACCTGTTTAAACGTCCTGATTTGACTAAACTGTTGATGGGTGTTGGTGCTGCAGTGGTAGGAAGTGGCCTGGTTATCGTCACTTTGCTATCGCATACATTTACTGCTCCTGAAGTTACTGAACTTCCGGTTGACATGACTGAAATCGGGAATCAACTTTTAAGCACCGGAAAAAACGGATATGTGTTGCCTTTTGAGTTGATCAGTGTTTTGCTGCTGGCGGCCATGATTGCTGCCATTGTGATTGCTAAGAAAGAAAAAAATAAAAATTCAGAAATATGATTCAGGGAATACCACTCGAACACTTTTTGATCGTAAGCACGATCATGTTTTTTATCGGTGTTTGCGGTTTCATTATTCGCCGCAACCTGATTACCATGTTAATGGCAGTTGAACTTATCCTGAATTCGGTAAATATCAATTTTGTTGTTTTCAACCGGTATTTGTATCCCGATCAGTTACAGGGACAGTTTTTCTCGCTGTTTATTGTCGGTATTGCCGCCGCCGAAGCTTCGGTTGCCATTGCCCTGATCATCAATATTTACAGGAAACTGCAAAACATTGATGTTGAGAATGTAAATGAAATGAAGTATTAAAAAGTTCGGAGTCTGAAGTTGAAAGTCCGAAGACAAAAGACTTTGGAAGTAAAATAAAAAACACAAAATAATGGCTGGATATACTTACACTGTTTTCATTCTGATGATTCCTCTGGTAGTGTTTCTAATTACCGGATTACTTGGAATGAAATGGAAACCAATTGTTTCAGGATTGATTGGAACGACCGGAATGGGAATTTCATGGACGCTTTCTCTGCTTACCGCTGTTACCTATTTCTTTGGAAATGGTGCAGTCGGAGAAGGATTCCAAGCTATAATTCCTTTCGAATTAAAATGGTTACAGTTTACTGATACACTGATCATCAAGATGGGTATTTTGCTTGATCCGATTTCGGTGATGATGTTGGTTGTGGTAACCACCATTTCGTTTATGGTTCACATCTACAGTTTGGGCTACATGAAAGGCGAAGTTGGATTTGCACGTTTCTATGCATTCTTATCGCTATTCAGTTTTGCGATGCTTGGACTTGTTATTGCAACCAATATCTTCCAGATGTACATTTTCTGGGAATTGGTTGGTGTTAGTTCATTCCTCCTGATCGGTTTTTATTACACCAAACCGTCAGCAGTTGCCGCGTCGAAAAAGGCATTCATTGTCACCCGTTTTGCCGATTTAGGTTTCCTGATCGGAATTCTTATTCTGTCGTACGTTACCGGGACTTTCGATTTTGCTAAATTAACACAGCCTGACACAACAATTTTCGCCAGCGCCGCATCAATGAGTTTCATGGGCGTATCGGCCATGACCTGGGCAATGACCTTGATGTTTATTGGTGGTGCCGGTAAATCGGCCATGTTTCCACTGCACATCTGGTTACCCGATGCCATGGAAGGTCCAACGCCGGTTTCTGCTTTGATTCACGCAGCAACCATGGTTGTTGCCGGTGTTTACCTGGTTGCCCGTATGTTTCCCGTTATTCACTTTCAGGCTCCTGACACTCAGGAAATCATCGCTTATGTTGGTGGATTCACCTCGTTATTTGCAGCAGTCATTGCTATTACACAATACGATATTAAACGAATTCTGGCATTTTCTACTTTGTCGCAGCTCGGATATATGATGTTAAGTTTGGGTGTTTCGGGTTACGGTGGCGAAGAAGGTTTGGGTTACATGGCTTCTATGTTCCACCTGTTTACACATGCCATGTTTAAAGCTTTGCTTTTCCTTGGCGCCGGATCAATCATTCACGCTGTTCATTCAAACCTGATGCAGGACATGGGTGGTTTACGCAAATATTTACCCATTACCCACATAACTTTCCTGATTGCTTGTTTGGCTATTTCAGGTATTCCGCCATTTGCAGGTTTCTTCAGTAAAGATGAAATTCTGGTAGCCGCGCTTGAGCACAACAAGCTATTGTTTGCCGTTGAGTACATCGTTGCCGGTTTAACAGCATTCTATATGTTCCGTCTGTATTTTGGTGTATTCTGGGGAAAAGATCAGCATTATCACCACACTCCGCACGAAAGTCCGATGACAATGGCGATCCCATTGATGTTTCTTGCGTTTATGTCGGTGGTTTCAGGATTTATCCCATTCCACGATTTGGTCACTTCCGATAAAATGGGCTTTGAAACACATACCGATCTGATGGTTGCTATTCCATCTATTTTGATTGGGGTTGTCGGAATTGTTGCTGCCTGGATTCTTTACAAGAAAGAAAGTGATGTTCCGGCTAAAATGGCTAAAAGCTGGGGAATTTTATACACGGCTACCTACAACAAATTCTACTTCGACGAAATCTATTTGTTCGTAACAAGGAAGATCATTTTTAATTATATCTCTCGTCCGATAGCCTGGTTCGACCGCCACATTATTGACGGCTTTATGGTAGGAATAGGACTTGTGACTGAAAGAATATCGTACCAGATTAAAGGAATGCAATCGGGACAATTGCAACATTACGCATTCATGTTCATTGCCGGAACATTGGCGTTGGCCTTATCGATGGTTTATTTCCTGATGTAAAATTGAATTAAAATTATATAAATAATATTCTCATGAATATTCTGACTTTGCTTGTAGTAATACCGATTTTGACCATAATTGGCATCCTTTTTACAAAAGATTTGAAGGGCGCCAGAATGGTTTCGGCAATTGGTATGGGAGTTCAGCTCATTACAACTGCAGTATTACTGTTTTTGTACCTGGCCGAACGCAAAACCGGAAATTTGCACGAAATGCTTTTCACGGCAGATTATACCTGGTTTAAAAGTTTAAATATCCATTATTTTATTGGAGTCGACGGAATTGCAGTTGCCATGCTTTGCCTGACATCGATTGTGGTTTTTGCCGGAATATTTGCGTCGTGGGAAATGGAATTTCTCTCGCGTGAATTCTTTATTTCGCTAATTCTGCTGGCAACCGGAGTTTATGGTTTCTTTATTTCGCTTGATTTATTCACCATGTTCCTGTTCTACGAAGTTGCGGTAATCCCGATGTATTTGCTGATTGGAATCTGGGGAAGTGGCCCAAAAGAAAGTTCGGCCATGAAGTTGACGTTGATGCTTATGGGAGGTTCGGCATTGTTGATGGTCGGAATCTTCGGAATATATTACAATTCGGCTCCTGATGGCGGTCCGCTGACTTTCAATATACTTGAAATTGCGAAAGTTCACATGCCAGTTGCCGCGCAACGATTCTTTTTCCCGTTCACATTTATTGGATTCGGAATTCTTGGAGCTTTATTTCCTTTCCACACCTGGTCTCCCGATGGTCATGCTTCGGCGCCAACTGCGGTTTCGATGCTTCATGCCGGTGTGCTAATGAAACTTGGAGGTTACGGTTGTTTCCGCGTGGCTATGTTTTTAATGCCTGAAGCGGCCAACGAAATGGCGTGGATTTTCATTATCCTGACCACGATAAGTGTTGTGTATGGAGCATTCGGAGCAATCTGGCAAACCGACCTCAAATTCATCAATGCATATTCTTCGGTAAGCCATTGCGGACTTGTGATCTTTGCATTGCTTATGATGAATGAAACCGGAATGGACGGAGCAATTCTTCAGATGATTTCTCACGGGTTGATGACAGCACTTTTCTTTGCCTTGATTGGTATGATTTACGGACGAACACATACCCGCGATATCAACAAAATGGGCGGATTGATGAAAGTAATTCCGTTTCTGGCTGTAGTTTATATGATTGCAGGTTTTGCTTCTTTAGGACTTCCGGGTTTAAGCGGTTTTGTTGCTGAAATGACTGTTTTTGTTGGCGCTTTCCAACACCACGATATGTTCCACCGCGTAGTGACTGTAATTGTTGCTTCGTCGATTGTAATTACGGCAGTTTATATTCTTCGCGTGGTAGGAAAAATACTACTTGGCCCGATTCTCGACGAACATCATGCGCATTTAAAAGATGCCAAATGGTTCGAGAAACTAAGCACAGTTACTTTGGTTCTGGCAGTGGCTGCCATTGGTATTGCACCACTCTGGCTTTCAGATACAATCATTCACAGCCTGAAACCAATTGTTGAGAAACTGGCCATGGCCATCCCTTTTTAATTTAGTTTGAAAAAATAATACCGAAAAATATGGATCTCGGACAATTTATTCTCATGCGACACGAATTGCTGCTCACTGTTGCAGCTTTAGCAATTCTGATCGCAGAAGTTTCGACCAGCGACAAAAACAAAGCCCGGATTATTCCTTTTGCGCTCGGTGTTTTTGCATTGGTTACTTTGATTGGCTTTATTCCCGGCGAAACCGGCAATCTTTTCGGAGGATCGTTTCAATCGAGTCAGTTGACGTCATTTATGAAGAATATCCTGAACATGGCTGTTCTGATTATCTTTTTACAGGCTGAAGGTTGGCTCAGGAAAGAAGAAAATGCTGATAAAATCAGTGAATATTTTATCCTGACTTTATCCACACTAATTGGGATGAATTTCATGATTTCGGCAGGTGATTTCCTGATTTTCTACATCGGGCTCGAAACGGCGACTATTCCAATCGCAGGGTTGGCTGCCTTCGATAAATACAAAAGCCGTTCAGCAGAAGCAGGTATTAAACTTATTTTATCTTCGGCATTTTCATCAGGAATATTGCTATTCGGTATTTCGCTGATTTATGCACTGACCGGCTCAATTTATTTTTCGGATATCGCCGAAAAAATTTCGGCTGATGCATTGACAGCATTGGGTTTTATCTTCTTTGTCAGTGGCATGGGCTTTAAAATTTCACTGGTGCCTTTCCATTTCTGGACCGCTGATGTGTATGAAGGTGCCCCTGTAAACGTAACTTCTTATCTTTCGGTTGTTTCGAAAGGAGCTGCTGCTTTTATTTTTACCATTATTCTGTTTACTGTATTCAAGAATATTGTGGATATGTGGCAGCCACTGATTTACACGCTGGCTGTTTTCACCATGACTTTGGCTAACCTTTTTGCGTTGCGTCAGGATAATATTAAACGTTTCCTCGCTTTTTCATCGATTGCTCAGGCTGGTTTTATTTTACTTGGTATTTTGGGTGCCGGTGAGCTTGGAATGACTTCAGTCGTTTATTTTGTTCTGATTTATGTATTTACAAATCTCGGTGCATTTGGTGTGGTTGAAGCCATTAACAACGCTTCTGGAGTAGAAACTATTTCCGGATACAACGGATTGTACAAAACAAATCCCAAGCTCAGCTTGCTGATGACATTATCGTTGTTTTCGCTTGCAGGGATTCCACCAGTTGCAGGTTTCTTCGGAAAATTCTTTTTGTTTACCGCTGCTGCCGGAAGTGGATATTTCATCCTGGTTTTAATCGCTGTACTAAATGCAACCATTTCGTTATATTATTATTTGCGCGTAGTTCGTGCTATGTTTATTGAAAAGAATGATGCGCCAATTCCTGCATTCCGCAGTACAAATGCTATGCGAATTGCGTTGATAATGTGTGTAGCAGGTGTATTTATTATCGGTTTTGCCAGCGGAATATTCGAATATATTCGCAGCATAAGCCAGTTATTTTTAAACTAATAAGACACTACAAATGCCTCTCAATAAAGGAAAACATATTGTTGAAGAAATTGATGGAGCACGTTGCTCTGTCGTTGAAAAAGGGGTTTCTCCGGAGCGTACTGAATTTCTGAGAAAATTGCTTGAATTAAACAAATACGAGGTTAAAGTTGCTTCAGAAGGTGAGTCCGGCACATTCAAAATCGGTGTCACTGACTTGCTTTTCAACCCGGTGATTGATGTTTACAAGCGTGGGTTGATAAGTTTTTCAGGCAAAAAAGTTACTCCAGCTTATTGGCTTCAAGAATCGGATCGTGAAACTGAAGCTGAAGTAAATTATTGGAAATTTAAGGGGTAAGGGAAAAATAAAAAAGGGAAGCACTGCTTCCCTTTTTTATTTTATGGCAACAGGCAAATGATTGAAGCTAAATGTTAATTAAATTATTTCGGAGAGCAAATACAATTACTTCTATCATATTACTCGAGCCGGTTTTTTCCATCAATTTAGTCCTGTGTTTTTCAACTGTTCTGTCGGAAATTGAAAGTCTGTCAGCTATTAATTTTATCGGTAGTCCTTCCATTGAAAGGCAAAGTACCTGATTTTCCCTGTCAGAAAAATACTCATTATTTTGTGCTTTTATTTTCAAATTGTGCTGCTTGAAAATATTGGTTAATTGTTCTCCGAGCGAATCAGTTACCACCACATTTTCTTTCTTTAGCACTTTCAAAATATCCGAAACAAATATTTCTCCATCATTTTCCTTTCCTGTCTTTGGTATCACAAAACCAATCATCAGAGAGTATCCTGAATATTTTTCATAAACGGATACATAGAGGACCACTTTTTGTTTTTCTCCATTTTTTGAGAGTATAGAGACATCTTCGTGAAAAGCTTTTGAAATACCATTAGAGCATCTTTGAATCTTTTCCTGAATGGCTTTAAATGATTTTGGATCCAGAATATTTTCAAATGAATGTGTGGAAAAATTATCGGATTCAACACCCATCATTTGTTTCATTGCCGGATTCGCATCGAAAATAAGGTCGCCGTTAAACATGAAAATTCCATTCGGACTTAATTTGAACAATGCCTTAAATTCACGTTTGCCAATTTCCTTTAGCTTTCTGTATTTCGAAAGTCTTCGTTCTATGGATTTAATTAATCCATCGTTGTCAAATGGTTTTACAAAATAATCGTCGGCGCCTAAGTCCATTCCAAACCGAATGTCCTGAAGATTTGAATTCCCTGTAATGAAAATAAACGGAACCTGATCGAGGACTGAACTTTCCTTCAAAACATTGTAAACCTGATAGCCGTCAATAGGATCCATGTTGATGTCACACAGAATTAAATCAGGATTGTATTCAAAAGCTTTTTGAATACCGACAGCTCCATTCGGCGCAATAAAAACGTCGTATTCATGTAATTCAAGAATATTTTCAATAGTTTTTGCCAGTCTTTCGTCATCTTCAATGACCAGAATTTTAGTTTGAAGTTTCATGCGGCAGAATTATTTTGGTTATGGTTCCGATTTCCGGTATACTTTTTATAAAAATATTTCCTCCCAAACTTTCGGTTAAAGCCGAAACAACAGCCAGCCCAAGTCCAATTCCGGGTTTCCTTTTCGTGTTTTCAGCGCGGTAAAATGGCTTAAAAATGGCTTCAATTTCGTTTTCCGGAATTCCAATTCCTGAATCTTCAAGTAATAGGCTCAATTGTTTTTTGTCGGTCATAATCGTGAGGAAACAAGTTCCGTTCGAGAATTTCAAAGCATTCGAGAGAAGATTATTCAGGATGTGCGCGATAAAAGATTGGTCGGAGGTTATTTTTTTTACAGTCAGGTCCCATTTCACTTTCACACGCGAATAATCCAAATTGTTTTTAGCCAGATTGGCCGATTGATTCTCAACGATCGATTTAACCTGGAAACTCGAGTATTTTGGTTTTAACTCCGATTTTATTGAAGCATTAAGTGCTTGTATCTCATCAAGAAAACGAATCAGTTCGGCAACAGAATCTTCGCACATTGAGATACTTTCATTTTCTAATTCTTCTTTGGGAAAAGAACCAAATTCTTTAAATAGTTGGACATTGGATTTTAAAACCGAAACCGGCGTGCGTAATTCGTGAGAAATGGAACTAATCATCCGGGCATACCCTGTTTCAATAGGATTTGTGTGCGGAATTAATCTAAAATCAGCTGATTTCAGGCGTTGATTAGTTATGGCTTTTAAATCACTCATTTTTTCCCAAATGGAAAAGATCTGCAACAAACAAGAATCACAAAAACTGTTCAGTGGTAAATCATGTTCGATCCAGTTTTTTGAGCTCTAATAGCAGATTTTATTTATTGGTTAATTTAATGAAGTTTCAAATTTAAACAAACTTATGGTTATTAATGAAGATGGTAGTGTTTAAATCACGAATATGGTTTGTCAGCGCGTGAAAAACTATGTTTTTTCAATGAAAAATCTAATTTTCTTAATAGATCGAAAGCGTGCATGGTTTTAGGCCATCAAGAAAATATATATTTTTTGGATTAAGAAAATGAGGCAGCGTAACAGTAATGGATAGAATGGAATGTAAAACCAGAAGTATTGAGCGAAAAAAGGCCATCCTTTTAAGGGATAGCCTTTATACTATTTAGTAGATAACTAGCGCTATTTTGCGTAGCTAATTGCCCGCATTTCGCGGATTACCGTAATTTTAATTTGTCCTGGATAAGTCATCTCATCCTGAATGCGTTTAGCGATGTCGAACGACAATTGTTCTGATTCTTTGTCACCGATTTTATCGCTTCCAACAATAACGCGTAACTCACGTCCGGCCTGAATAGCATAAGTTTTCAAAACGCCGGGGTAGGAGAGCGCCAGTTCTTCAAGCGTTTTCAGACGTTTGATATACGATTCAACAACTTCGCGGCGGGCACCAGGACGAGCGCCTGAAATGGCATCACAAACCTGAACGATTGGTGCAAGCAATGTGGTCATTTCAACTTCATCGTGGTGGGCTCCAATGGCATTGCAAATGTCTGGCTTTTCCTTGAAACGCTCCGCCAGTTTCATTCCCAGAACTGCATGTGGTAATTCCGGTTCGTCATCGGGCACTTTGCCAATATCGTGTAAAAGTCCGGCGCGTTTGGCTGCTTTGGCATTTAGACCAAGTTCTGTAGCCATAATGGCGCACAAATTAGCAACCTCGCGTGAGTGCTGCAACAGGTTCTGTCCGTACGACGACCGATATTTCATTTTACCAATCAGGCGGATCAATTCAGGATGTAATCCATGGATTCCGAGGTCGATTGTTGTCCGTTTACCGGTTTCGATGATTTCTTCTTCAACCTGTTTGCGTACTTTTTCAACCACTTCTTCAATACGTGCCGGGTGAATTCGGCCATCGGTCACCAATTGGTGTAAGGCCAGGCGGGCAATTTCGCGGCGAACGGGGTCGAATCCCGAAAGTACGATAGCTTCCGGAGTATCGTCCACAATAATTTCAATTCCGGTTGCGGCTTCCAATGCACGAATATTACGTCCTTCACGGCCGATAATACGACCTTTAATTTCGTCACTTTCAATGTGAAAAATCGTCACCGAGTTTTCAATGGCAGTTTCAGTAGCAACACGCTGAATGGTTTTTACAACAACCTTTTTTGCTTCTTTGTTGGCCGAAAGTTTGGCTTCTTCCATAATCTCATTGATGTAAGACATGGCCTCGGTTTTTGCTTCGTTTTTCAGTGATTCAACCAATTGAGTTTTGGCTTCCTCAGCAGAAAGTCCGGAAAGAACTTCCAGTTTTTCCAAATGCTGGCGATGCAGGGTTTCAACTTCGTGCTCCTTTTTTTCGAGCAGTTCCAACTGGTTGTTCAGATTTTCCCGAATCACATCAACTTCATGTTTCGAAGTTTCAAAATCTTTAATCTGACGATTTAACTCGTCGCGTCGTTGATTTAAGCCTGTTTCACGCTGCTTAAGTTTCGATTCAAAATTATTTACCTTGCTGTTTCTTTCATTGATGTATTCCTCGTGTTCAGATTTTAACTGAAGGAATTTTTCTTTTGCCTGTAAGATTTTATCTTTTTTAATAACCTCTCCTTCGGCAATCGCCTCGGTAACAATTTTCTTTTTTTTACTCTTCAGGGCTTTGTCCCATAGAAAATAAGAGAGGATACTTCCGCCCAAAAAGCCAGATATGGCATATATTATCTCCATTTGTTATTAATTAAACTTGTTTACACTAATAAACCCGCATTTTTAATTCAAACGCCGGGAATCCAATAGAATTCCGGAATTTAAATAAAAAATGCGGGTTTTTGATTATATGATAAAATTTATTCCCTCAATGACAAATAATCGCCCAAATCTTCGTCGAGTTTTTTCAACTCATCAAACAAAGGCGACTGATCTACTTTTTCTTCAAGTTCAATATTTTTTACTACGAACTGAAAAGCGGCCATCGCAATAAAATCCTGCGGATCGCTATTAACGTACTTTTGACGGTACTGTAGAACTATATCGTTAATTATCTTAGCAGCTTTCCTGTATTTTTCCTCGTTATCCTTATCAACTTTCAGCGGGTAATTTCGCCCGTCGATCTTAATATTTATGGAAAGCTTCTCTGTCATTTGTCAGTGTATTACTGGTTTAAAAGAGCAATACATTTATCAATTTCCCGCACCAATTTTTGTATTTTGCTTTTTGCATCTTTAGTTTCATCTTCCGATGCAACCAACATCCTGACTAATTTTAAATTCTCATACTTCTGCTCAAGTATACGATTTTCCTGCTGAAGTTTAACAATAGTTTCTTCCAGGTCTCCAGTCTTCTGCAGAAGTTGGTTTTTTTCCTGTTTTAATGCCTCGTGTTTCGCAATAACCTGCTTAACCTTAAGCTTGAAGTCTATTAGTAAATTTTTCTCCAGATCAGTCATTTCACTTTACTTTCACGTGGAAATATTTTTAATCAGTCGTTTAAAAGAGCAATATTTTTGACAATCTTATAAGAATAGGATTGTTTTGTCGACAAAATTAACATTTTTGGTCAATACATGAAATCTGCGTGATATTATTTCGTTTTATTCCCATCGCACGTAAATGGGTTGCGATACCATAAGTTTTATAAATTCGCGTTCAAACAAATTGATATGAAATTTTTTTTTAATATTCTATTTTTCGTTTTCCTGATATCACGAATTTCAGCACAATCAACCGATTATATAGATCCGAATTATTTTGAAGCGCCGGTTAAAATACCAATTTTTCTCGCCGGAAATTTTGCTGAACTCAGGCCAAATCACTTTCATGGTGGAATTGATATCAAAACTCAGGGTCGGACTGGGATTTCGGTTTACGCCGCCGCAGACGGCTATATTGCAAGAATTGTGCTTTCACCAACAGGTTACGGAAGAGCTTTGTACATTAATCATCCGAACGGAACTACTACAGTATATGGCCATTTGCAAAGTTTCGTGAAGCCAATTGATGATTATATCCGGACGATTCAATATGAGAAAGAAACTTTTGCAATTGATCAGGCTGTTCCGGAGGGATTGTTGCCTGTAAAAAAGGGTGAGCTTATTGCAAAGAGTGGAAACGCAGGCAGTTCGGCTGGTCCTCATTTGCACTTCGAAATACGACGGACGAAAGATGAAGTTATGCTCAATCCGCTGATGTTTCACATGCCCGTATACGACAAGACGAAACCTTTGATTCAAACACTTATGGTTTATCCGTTGTCCGACGATGCTACTGTTGCCGGAAAACAGTCGCCACAAAAGTTCGACGTAATTCCGGTTGCAAATGGATATCAGTTGAAAGTGAACCAGAATATTCAGGTATATGGGAAAGTCGGTTTTGGGGTAAAGACGGTTGACTTACTTGATGGGAGTCCGAACAAATGCGCCATATTCTCGATCAAACTTTTTGTCGATCAAAAACTGATTTATTCGTTCAAAATGGATGAAGTTGCTATCGATCAGTCAAAGTATGTTAATTCACACATGGACTACGCTCTCTCGATACATTCCGGACAACGACTTTATCGTACCTGGCTCGAACCTGGTAATAAACTTAGCATATACGACTCAGTTGTTAAACATGGAATAGTAACCTTAACCGATGGACAAATTCATCAGGTGAAATACGAAATTTCAGATGTTTACGGAAATTCAACAAGCTTGTCATTTTCCGTACAATCGAAGGAAACGCCCGTAAAACCGGTTGTTCGTTCGGGTGAAAAATTCAGTTACGACCGCAAAAATGAAATTGAGGACGAGGGAATAGATTTTTCAATTCCTGAAGGCGCTTTGTATAATGATGTTGATTTTGTCTATGAAAGGAAAGCAAATCTCCCGAAATTCTACGCGCCTGTTTTTCGGTTACACGATCCGTCGGTTGCTTTACATTTTGCCTGCCCGTTGCGCATAAAAGCAAATCGTCTGCCTGAACGGCTTCAGGATAAAGCAATGCTTGCACAAATTGACCCGGTATCAGGGAAAATTGTATCGGCTACCGGTAACTTCGAGGATGGTTGGGTTGTTGGAAATATACGTGTGCTGGGCAATTATACCGTTGCTGTCGATACTGTTGCTCCTAAAATAATTTCGCTAAGCATTGCAGAAAACAAGGTGTTAAAAGATGTCAATGGGTTGAATTTTAAGGTTACCGATAACCTTTCGGGAATTGAAAAGTATAGGGGAACCATCGACGGTAATTGGGTTTTGTTTGAATACGATCTGAAAAACAATTTGATCAGTTATTCGTTTGATAAAACGAGAATGGAGTTTGGGAAAAGCCATGAGTTAGTTTTTGAAGTTGTTGATTATAAAGGCAATTCGAGTACATACAAAGCTAAATTCTACAAATAATGGAAAGTTATTTCAGTATTGGCGTAATGTCGGGAACTTCGCTTGATGGTCTCGATTTGGTTGCCTGCAGGTTTGAGCACAACCAGTCGTGGTCGTTTGAGGTTTTGAAAGCCGTTACTGTTCCATATTCGCACAAATGGGTGAATAAACTTTCTGAAGCCGCTGAACTAAATGCCCTGGATTTTGCTCTTTTAAACAACGAGTATGGCCGTTTTATCGGCAAACAGGTGGCTTCTTTTTGTTCCGATCTGCCACAAAAACCTGATTTTGTTTCGTCGCACGGACACACTGTTTTCCATCAACCCATCAATCGGCTGACTGTGCAAATTGGCAATGGAGCTTTTATTGCGGCGTATTCAGGATTGCCAACTGTGTGTGATTTTCGTTCGCTTGATGTGGCTTTAAAAGGGCAGGGCGCTCCTTTGGTGCCCATTGGTGATGAACTTTTGTTTGGCGATTATGAGCTTTGCCTGAATCTGGGTGGAATTGCCAATGTTTCGTTTCGGGAAGGTGGCGAGCGCAAAGCTTTCGACATTTGTCCGGCCAATATGGCTTTCAATCATTTCATCAAAGAATTGGGTTACGAGTACGATCTTGACGGAAATTTGGGTCGAACGGGTGAAATTCAGGATGAATTGCTTGGGCTTTTAAACCGACTTGATTTTTATAAGCAAAGGGGACCGAAATCTCTGGGCCGCGAATGGTTCGAAAATGACTTTCTTCCACTAATTCATTCATTTCAGCTTAATCCTGCCGATATTCTAAGGACACTGTACGAGCATGTTTCAGACCAGTTAGTCCACGCTGTCGATCATTTCCCCAAAGGCCAGATCCTGATAACAGGTGGCGGTGCACACAATGTATTCCTGATTGAACTTTTCAGTGAGAAAACAAAACACAAAACCAGTGTTCCTTCGGCACAAATTATCGATTTTAAAGAAGCCATTATTTTTGCTTTTTTGGGTGTATTGCGCAAAAGAGAAGAAATTAATTGTTTAAAATCGGTAACCGGTTCCGGACACGATCATTCCGGAGGTATAATTTATCTTCCCTGAAAAACATTAAGGCTGATTCAGATCAGGACGGATTAATAAATTTTATAAAAATTTCATTTTGACGTTAGTGTGTTAGATATCAGTTGGTTTAGCTGAAAAACGCTTCTGGCTGCAAACACAAAAAAAGTAGTATATTTGCCGCCTGTAAAATTAAAACACAACACATGAAAGCATACGTATTTCCAGGACAAGGTGCTCAATACCCCGGAATGGGTAAAGATTTGTACGAAAAATCGCCTATGGCCAAAGAATTGTTCGAGAAAGCCAACGAGATTTTAGGTTTCAGGATTACCGACATCATGTTCGATGGAACTGAAGAAGATCTGAAACAGACCAAAGTAACCCAGCCTGCAATTTTTTTGCATTCAGTTTTGCTGGCCAAAACCTTGGATAATTTTCATCCTGAAATGGTTGCCGGTCATTCATTGGGAGAATTCTCTGCTTTGGTAGCCAATGGCGCCCTGAGTTTTGAAGATGGGTTGCGTTTGGTTTCAAAGCGTGCCCAGGCCATGCAAAAAGCCTGCGAAATTGAACCTTCAACAATGGCTGCTATTGTTGGCTGTGAAGATGAAATAGTTGAAGAAGTTTGTGCGTCGATTGACGAAGTTGTTGTGCCGGCTAACTACAATTGCCCCGGACAGCTTGTTATTTCTGGTTCGTTTGCCGGAATCGACAAAGCTTGCGAAGCATTGTCAGCACGTGGAGCCAAACGTGCATTGAAGCTTTCAGTTGGTGGCGCCTTCCACTCGCCATTGATGGAACCTGCCCGCGAAGAACTGGCGGCAGCCATTGAAGCCACTCCTTTCTCAACGCCGGTTTGTCCGATTTACCAAAATGTAAACGCTGCACCAACTTCTGATCCTGAGGTGATCAAGAAAAACCTGATTGCGCAATTAACAGCCCCGGTTCGTTGGACCCAAACTGCTAAAAATATGATTGAAGGTGGGGCTACTTTATTTACAGAAATCGGTCCCGGAAAAGTTCTCCAAGGTTTGATTAAAAAAGTTGACCGCAATGCTGAAGTTGCCGGTGTGCAAAATTTTGAATAAACTGTATCTCGAAATACGAATAAAAAGCCGGTAAATTACTGGCTTTTTTTGTTTAAAGTTCTTCGCTGATTTCAACTTCTCTCAAAGACCTGGATCCCACACCAAATGCTAAATTAATTCCAAACGAGAGTCTTGAATATTGAATACTTTTATAGTTGAAAGCTTGCAAAACGTTGTCAGTGACCAGGTAAAAATCCGTTCCGGGGAAAAATCGCAGTCGTAACCCAAATCCAAGGTTGTCGAACCGATGCCCGGCCGTATAGCTAACCGATGTTGAAAGCATACGGCCAACATATCCATTTAAGGAAAGAGTCGCCGCTGAAAAGTTTCCGCTTTCGTAGCCTACATTCCGGAATAGAAAACCAGCATTCCAGTCGCCTGATAATTTGTAATCGGCACCAACTAAAATTTTTGATGGAATTTTCATCTTCAACTTGCTCAAATCTTTTACTGTTGCAGTTTCTCCATTGTATGAAATATCATAAGCATATTTTTTCCAGTTTGAGCCTCCAATGTCGAGCAGACTGGCCGAAAATGACCAGCTTTCATTGAGTTGGTAATTTGCACCCAAGTCGACAGCCAGTGTTGAATTTTGAAATGCAGAGCCCGCTGAAAGATTCTTTGCCCAGTCCGGATCAAGCAGATCTTCGTTTGTATCCAGTTCGCCGTTGTTGCCAATAGCAGCAGGATTTATCGGAACAGGCAGCCCAATTTGCACCTTGCCATCAAATTTTGCGTCGAATTCGCCCGGTGCAGTTTGTCTGATTTCAGTATTTATTTTTTCGGAATAAATTCCACCGAGCGCTCCAATTAATTTGGGTGTAATTCCGACGGATAGTTTGGTGCCGATCGTTCTGGCATAAGTAAACGACAGTTGCGAAAACACATTCATTCTTACATTTGTTTCGTTGATTGCCAATGGCATTTTATCGGCAATTTTCTCGTTATCTACAAGTAAATAAACTACATCTGAAGGCGCAGTTATATCGAAACCATTCCGAACCGAAAACCCCATCGAAAAGTATCCGTTTTTCTTCAGGCTGAAGCCAAAGTTTAACAGATTCTTTCTCAATTCGCCAGTTGTTTTGTTATAATCGCCAAGCGAATTCACAAACTCATCAGGATTGTAATTTGCCTTGTTAAGGTTATCAGAGAAATCGAGAAACTGTCCCAGGTTAAATCCTGAATTGTTAAGTTCGACCTGGTTGTTTCCAATAACCGGCAATTCAAGGAAGAATTTGACTTTTGGTACCAGTGCCGGATTGTACTGTTGAATTTGCGGCAGGCGATCCATATAATACAAGGTCATTTGTGCCTGAATTTCAGAACTAAACAAACCGCTTATGAGAAGTGAAAGGACAATACAAATCTTTTTCATATCATAGTTTTTAGATATTAATCGGAAAAGAAAAGTTTACCTTCAATAAAAATCTACCCGCGAAAACTGTTCTGTAAATTGTTTGATGAAATCCTTTTGATGGTTGAACTAAAATACGAATTAAAAGCTGATCATTAATAAGCTGTATCGTTTAAATTTTCTCTAAAATTTCGGATTTAAATTCTTTCAAAATCTGAGCATGGTCAAAAGCCAGCTCCGGAAGTTTGTTTATGGGAAACCAGCAGGCTTTTGCAGCATCATCTCCGGCAATTGGTTGAACTTCTTCCTTCAGAAATGCATAAAAGAGAACTGAAATTGTGCGATGACGCGGATCACGATCAACTCCACCAAACGCCTTAAATTGCTTCAGTTCGGTTAAACTAATTCCGGTTTCTTCCTCAAGTTCGCGCCTGCAGGCCACAACAAGTTCTTCATTCATATCAATAAACCCACCTGGCAGAGCCCATTTTCCTTTGAAAGGCTCTCTGCCACGCTCGATCAATAAAACAGTGTTTTGGGCGCTGAATAAAATGGCATCGGTCGTAACTGCTGGTCGTGGATATTGATAAGTGTACATTTGAATTTTAAATTATAAATTTTGAATGATGAATGAATTGTTAAGCGGTAATTTTTAAATGGCCAATTAAACTCGGTCAACCGCTCAATTCTTTTTTCAATCTTACCGATGAATTAATCCTTAATGATTCGTTTCATGACACGCATCTGGTGCGTATATCGCTTCGTTTCCACATTGTAAATCCCGAATTGGTCAACATTATCGATCCGCACCTGGCCGGAAGCATGGATGATTTTATTTTTCTCCCAGATAATTCCGACATGGACGATTCGTCCTTCATCGTTATCAAAGAAAGCCAGATCTCCTGGTTTGGTTTCTTCAACAAAACTCAAGGCTTTTCCAATGTGTACCTGCTGACCGGCATCGCGTGGAATCGCATAACCAGCCATTTTGTATATGATTTGTGTTAATCCCGAACAGTCGATGCCTAACGGCGAGCGGCCTCCCCACAAATAAGGCGCATTAAAGTATTTCAAGGCCTGATCGATGATAACCTTGCGGACATTGGCCGGTTTTTTATAGGTAAAATTTCCGGTATGCCGGTATATTTCCTGTTGAATCGAAAATTCTTTCAGGTAAGGACGCCAGCAGGGTAGGGTGCTCCCGGCAACTATCATGGTTGTTTGCTCCGGATTTAACTGAATGATGTTGAAAATGTCGGTGCTGACAGCAAAGGGCGACTTGTCAATTTTTTGATAGCCGCGTTCCGAAAGAGGAGTGATCATTTTCATGTCAATCCATCCATCGTAACCGTCGAAAGCAAGTTTCACATGAGCCCATCCAAGCATGATTTCATTGACCACAAAGTGTTCTCCATATAAAATCTGGGTAATCATTTCGCTTTGTTCCGAAGGTTCTTTGCGTACCGGAATTATACTTAAGCCTGAAATACCGTAATTCATACTGTTCTGGATTTTCGGGATAAATAGCAAGATCGACAGCGAACACCTCAGGCAAACCCTGCATGTGTTCCATAATCCGAAGATTTTGTTAATTTTAGTTTATCAAAGATAAAACTTAACAGTTACTTTCTAAATTGCAGAGGATTTCAAAATTCAGTATTTATGAAAAAGTTATTAACCCAATTGAATAAATATTACAATATTTTTTATCTGGCCGTGGTTTTTGTGGCTGGAATTGGATTAATCTTTTTGGTTTTCCCGGGAGAAAGCCGTTTTAAATTTGAATTTCAGAAAGGAAGTCCCTGGAGGCACGAAACCCTGATTGCTCCGTTTAATTTTGCTATCCTGAAAACTGATGCTGAAATTAAGGCTGAAAGTGATTCTGTTTTAAGTGATTATATTCCGTATCTTACTTTGGATACGACTGTTGAAGCTAATAAAGTGAGTGAATTTACTCTGGCTTTGGCCAAACTCTCAGAAACTATACCGGAGCTTAAAACCGACAAAAGCGTTGCTGGTTTTCCTCAAATTTTGCTAAATATCTATTTGTCCGGAATTTTGCCCCAACCGGTTAGTTCATATAAAGATCTGGCCGGGAAGCCGGCTTTTATGAAAATTATTGGTAACAGGGTTGTTAAAAATCCAATTCAGGATTTGCAGTCGATAAAAGCTGCTTACCAGGAATTTAACGATACTATCCGGAAATTATCCGGAAAATTTTATGCAGAAATTAACCAGAAAATCAACCTGAGCGACTATGTTGTTGAAAACCTTTATTTTGATGAGCAGCTTAATCAGCATGAAAAAGATCAGTTGCTCGAAAAACTATCGTCGACAAAAGGAATGGTGCAGGCTGGCGAACGAATCATTTTTCAGGGTGATTTGGTCGGTCCCGAAAAATTTGTAATTCTCGAATCGCTTAAGAAAGCCTACGAAACAAAGCGTGGCGACAAAATTGAATACTTTTTGGTCATAACCGGGCGCATCATCATCATTACCATTCTGATTGTTTTGATGTTCCTCTACCTGATTTTCTACCGGCGCGAACTGTTTGATCACAAGCGAAAGTTTTCGTTCATCATCATGATGATTATCCTGATGGTTTTTATGGCAGGTTTTGCGTCAAAGGTCGAATTAATTAACATGTATATGGTTCCAATGGCTATTTTGCCAATCATGGTCCGCATTTTCTTCGACTCGCGTACAGCCATTTTTTCGCTCATGATTACGACTTTGTTGGTTGGATATTTTGCACCCAACAGCTACGAATATATTCTCCTGCAAATGATTGCCGGAATTATTGCCGTGTTTAGCCTGAATAAATTACACAAACGGTCGCACATTGTTTTTGCCGCACTTTGGGTATTTCTTTCGTACGCGGTTGTTTACATTTCAATGGCTTTGGTTCAGGAAGGAAGCCTCCAAACCATAAACTGGGCTGCACTGAAATGGTTTGGGTTGAGCAGCTTTTTCATTTTTATCACTTATCCGCTCATTTATATTTTCGAGAAAATTTTTGGATTTGTCTCGGATGTCACTTTGATAGAACTTTCGGATACCAATCAACCTTTGCTGCGGAAACTTGCCGAAGAAGCGCCTGGTACATTTCAGCATTCCATTCAGGTGGCTAATTTGGCCGAGGCAGTTATTCAGCGAATTGGGGGAAATCCTTTCCTGGTGCGTGCCGGAGCTTTATATCACGATATTGGTAAAACGTTCGATCCCGAATTTTTTATTGAAAATCAGGCTGTCGGAATGAATCCGCACGACCAGATTGATCACCTGAAAAGTGCGAAAATTATCATCGACCACGTATCGAATGGTGTTCGGCTCGCCAAAAAATACCGGCTTCCCGAAGTGTTGATTTCGTTTATTACCACCCATCATGGAACCACGCAGGCAAATTATTTTTATAAAATGTATCAAATCGAAAATCCGGATGAGAAGGTTGATGCGCAATCATTTACTTATCCGGGGCCGCTTCCTCAGGATAAAGAAACTGCCGTGTTGATGCTGACTGACGGAATTGAAGCAGCGGCCCGAAGCCTGAAGGAAAAATCGGTTGATACGATTCGGGATATGATTGAATCGATGGTGGAACAAAAAATAGCTAAGAATCAGTTGCAAAATGCCGATCTGACTTTTAGGGAAATCAGTATCCTGAAAAGTACCCTGCTCGAAAAGTTGGTCAATATTTATCATGTTCGTATTGAATATCCCAAATAATCTCATTTTCGTCGAATTGCTTAATTGTCAAATTGTTTATGTCTGAAGTTTTTTATTCAAGTATAGCCCAATATTATCCGCAGATTTTTCCTTTTAATCCGGCACAAATCAATTTCCTTCGAACTGTTTTGCCATACAATGGTGCAAAAATTTTGGATGTGGGTTGCGCTACCGGCGACCTGACTTTTGCGCTGACGCACTTTGGTTTTCCGGTCTGGGCTTTCGATTTTGATGCAGGAATGGTCGAAATCGTCCGGAAAGCCAAACAGGAAGAAGCCATGTTTCCGGTTGTCGACCAACTCGATATGCGTTTGATTGCCAATCGCTACCCCGAATCATTTTTTCATACAGTTATTTGTTTTGGAAATACGTTGGTGCATTTACTGAACGATGAAGATATCAGGCAGTTTATACAATCGGCATACAAAGTGCTTTCTCCTGAAGGAAAACTCTGCATTCAGATATTAAATTACAACCATATTCTGGATCATCGCATTCAGTCGCTTCCTGTAATCGAAAATGAACACATTCGCTTTGTGCGAAACTATGAATTTGGTGCTGACAATCTGGTTAATTTCAACACGAAGCTGTTCGTTAAAGCTACAAATCAGGAAATCTCAAATACTGTAAAACTAAATGCAATCCGGAAGGAAAAATTGGAGCAGATTCTGCTTGAAGGAGGATTTCGAGAACTCGAATTTTTGGGAAATTTTAATGGAGAATCGCTTGGCGAAAATAGTCTGCCATTAATTGTTACCGGGCAGAAACCAAGTCCTTAAATTTTTGTCCGGATAAATTTGAACCTGAAACTAAACTTATGAGTACAACTTATCTTTTAATTGCCGTAGTTCTGGCTGTTGTATTTTTACTTTTTTTAGTCCTGAAATTAAAGATCAATGCTTTTATTGCCCTTCTCATAACCAGCATGTTTGTCGGCGTGGCAACTGGCATGCCGCTGAAAGACATTCTCGATAGCATGCAAAAAGGAATGGGAGGAACGCTTGGGTTCGTGGCAACGGTAGTTGGGCTCGGCGCCATTTTTGGCCAGATGCTTGAAAGCTCAGGAGGAGCCGAATCAATGGCAGGTTACCTCGTTAAGAAATTTGGTGAAAAGCGCGCACCATTTGCCATGGTCTTAACGGGCTTCTTTGTCGGAATTCCGGTTTTTCTCGACGTGGGTTTTATTATTTTGGTGCCAATTGTTTATGCTCTTTCGCGCGATACCCGAAAATCGGTTTTATACTATGGAATTCCTTTGCTTGCAGGTTTGGCCGTAACACATTCATTTATTCCACCAACGCCGGGTCCTGTTGCCGTGGCTGAAATTATCAATGCCGAACTGGGTTATGTTATTATGTGGGGTTTCATTTTAGGTTTACCAACCGCACTTGTTGCCGGGCCGGTTTGGGGTCGTTACATTAGTAAAAAACTGGTTATACCACCTCCTGAAAATTTCACTGAAATGAAACCTGAATTGAAGAAAGGACTTCCTTCCTTCGGCTTAATCATCAGTATTATTGCCATCCCGTTATTTCTGATTTTGGTTGCCACTGTGACCGACGTTCTGGTTAAAAAACAACTGGTAACTTCAGGATTGGTACCCGATATTTTGGGCTTTATCGGACATCCGTTTACAGCATTGACAATCGCAACGTTGATCGCTATTTATTTTCTGGGAATCCGGAGGGGCTTCGATAAAAAGACCATTCTGGATCTGAGTACCAAAGCCCTTGGCCCCGCCGGAATTATTATCCTGATTACGGGAGCCGGTGGCGTTTTGAAGCAAATACTGGTTGACAGCGGAATAGGGAAGATGATGGCCGAATCGATCGCGGACTCCTCGCTGCCTCCGGTTTTGCTTGCCTGGACGTTGGCCGCAATAGTACGTGTTACGCAAGGCTCGGCTACCGTTGCTATGATTACTGCTGCTGGAATAATGGCGCCTGTTCTGGGGGTTTTTCACCTGGGCGAAACGCAAACGGCCCTGGTGGTAATCGCCATTGCTTCGGGAGCAACTTTACTTTCACATGTAAACGACAGCGGCTTCTGGCTGGTTGGTAAATATTTCGGAATGAGTGAAAAACAAACGCTTCAGTCGTGGACAGTAATGGAGACGATCATTTCAGTGATGGGACTTATCCTGACTCTGACCGTTAGCGCTTTGATTTAATTCTGTATTTTCCGGAGTTGAAAAAAGGTTGTGTAAAACCTGAAAGACGACATCAGTAGAGGAACGCCCATCGTAACATAGATAAATGCAAGATATTCCGGAGAAACAACACCTGTTTTGCGAAGAGTTATACCTGTCGAAATCATAAAAAACATCATCAGGTAGCTTTTCAGGTTGAAAAATGAAAACATGCACGGAAATTCGAGCGACATATTTTTGATGCGCAGAACATGCTTTCTTGAAATTCGGGTAAACATTAGCCTGAAAAAAAGCAAGCCGCCAAGAATGCAGCTGGCAATTTTAAAAACGATCAAATGAGGAAACCCAACCATGTAAAAATAACCTCGAAATAAAAGCATTCCGCCTGCAAATGTCCACACCAAAGCGGCAATTAAAAGCAGGTAGTTTTTAGGGACTCGTGGAGTTAATGTTTCGAAGCGCATAATTCGGTTTTAAAACTGCAAAGTAACGAAATAATTGCAGCAGCCTAAAGTATACAATCCTGATAAATGTTAAAGTCTTCAGAAAATAAGAATTTCTGGCTTTTGCCTGTATGTGAACTGGCATTTGCAGTAATGCTGAAATTGAATTTTATACGCTTAATTTGCTTGCATTTTCGTGTTTTTTTCAAGCAAAAGCCATCAAATCTTAAATTAAATTGTGATCTTTGTCATACTTTTAGTCTGAATAAAAGCCAAAAATGGTAGCACTTCTAAATATATAAATCATGTATAAAATACAGACTTTGAACAAAATCGATCCGGAAGGATTGAAAATATTCCCTCTTGATAAATACGAAATTGCCAGCGAATTTTCGTCCCCCGACGCGATTATCGTTCGCAGCCAGGCCATGCACGACATGGAGTTGCCGGCAAGTCTTATAGCCATTGCGCGTGCCGGTGCAGGAGTGAATAACATTCCGATTGAAAAATGCACTGAAAAGGGCATCGTGGTATACAATACGCCCGGAGCGAATGCACATGCCGTAAAAGAAATCGTGATTGCCGGAATGCTCATGGCTTCGCGCGATATTGCCGGGTCAATCGAATGGGCCAAAACGTTGAAAGGCAAAGGCACTGAAGTTCCCGGATTGGTTGAAAAAGGAAAATCGAATTTTGGAGGAACCGAAATACGTGGAAAAACGCTTGCTGTAATTGGTTTAGGTGCCATCGGTGTTTTGGTTGCCAATGCCGCACAGGCTTTGGGAATGAATGTTTTGGGTTACGATCCATACATTTCTGTCAATTATGCATGGAAATTAAGCCGGAATGTGCGGAAAGCCGAAGGTATTGAATCGTTACTGGCCAATGCTGATTTTGTTACGCTACATATTCCTCAGTTGCCCGAAACTAAAGGCTTCATTAACGGCGACAAGCTGAAAATGATGAAAAATGGGGTGAAAATCCTGAATTTTGCACGTGGCGGACTTGTGAACAATGCCGATATGATCGCTGCCATTGAATCAGGAAAAGTTGGTAAATATGTAACCGACTTTCCCGATGACGAATTAATTGATGTAAAGAATATCATTGCTATTCCTCACCTCGGAGCTTCAACTGAAGAATCAGAAACTAATTGTGCCATCATGGCGGTAAATCAGGTTATGGACTATCTGGAAAATGGAAATATTGTGAATTCAGTGAATTTCCCGGCTGCCGAAATGGAACGCAATGGCGGAACCCGAATTGTTGTCGCCAACAAAAACATTCCCAAAATGGTTAGCCAGATTTCGTCATTGCTGGCACATGAAGGGTTGAATATTTCAAATATGCTTAACCGGAATAAAGCGGAAATTGCTTACAATATCATAGACATCGACGGATCCGTTCCGAACGAAATCAAGGAAAAGATTTCAGAAATTGAAGGCGTTATAATGGTCAGGATACTTCCGCCAAAATAACATTAAATTTTTGATCAAATGATATGAAATTGCCCGGTAAAGATAGTTAATTGCTATATTTGCTGGGCTTTATCTTGTATAGACAAGTTGTACGTAGGTTTAGTAAAATCGTTGAATTTTAAAACTTTGAATTAAAATTAATCAATCAATACTTAAAAATGGAAAAGAATCTGATTACAAAAGCTGCTGATAACGTTCGCATTTTGTCGGCTGCAATGGTTGAAAAAGCCAAATCTGGCCACCCTGGCGGTGCAATGGGCGGTGCCGACTTTATAACTGTTCTTTATTCTGAATTTCTGAATTACGATCCGAGCGATATGACATGGATTAACCGCGACCGGTTTTTCCTTGATCCGGGTCACATGTCACCAATGTTGTATTCCATTCTTTCGATGAATGGACATTACAGTATGGAAGAACTTGCCAATTTCCGCCAATGGGGAAGCCCAACTCCGGGACACCCTGAAGTAGAACCTGCAAGAGGCGTTGAAAATACGTCAGGTCCGCTTGGACAAGGTCATGTAATGGCCATTGGTGCCGCAATTACTGAAAGATTTTTAGTAGCGCGTTTTGGCGAATGGATGGCTCACAAAACGTATGCTTTTATTTCTGATGGTGGTGTTCAGGAAGAAATTTCGCAGGGTGGTGGCCGCATTGCCGGTTTCCTTGGGCTGAATAACCTGATCATGTTCTACGATTCGAACGACATTCAGCTTTCTACTGAAACCAAAGAAGTTACTCACGAAGATACCGCAAAAAAATACGAAGCATGGGGCTGGAAAGTCGTTACCATTGAAGGAAACAATGCTGAACAAATTCGTGCTGCATTGAAAGCAGCTCAGGCCGAAACTGAAAAGCCAACACTGATCATTGGTAAAACAATCATGGGTAAAGGCGCTTTGAAAGAAGACGGTTCAAGTTTCGAACGCCAGTGCGCTACTCACGGTATGCCATTGGGAGAAGCAGGCGCTTCGTTCGACAAATCGATCCTGAATCTGGGAGGCGATCCAAAGAACCCATTTGTCATTTTCGAAGATGTTCAGGCATTGTTCGATGCCCGCAAAAAAGAACTGGTTGCCGCATCAGCACAGAAAAAAGCAGTTCAGCAAGCCTGGGAAAAAGCAAATCCTGAATTGGCTGCGAAACTTGCTAAATTCTTCAGCAAAGATGCTCCTGAATTTGATTTCAGTAAAATTTCACAAAAAGCCGGTTCTGCCACACGTGCCGCTTCAAGTACTGTTTTGGCCGCTTTTGCTGGAACAGTTGAAAACATGATCGTTTCTTCTGCCGACCTTTCGAATTCCGATAAAACCGATGGTTTCCTGAAAAAGACCAAAGCACTTACCAAAGGTGATTTCTCCGGATCATTCTTTCAGGCCGGAGTTTGCGAATTGACCATGGCTACGGTTATGAACGGAATGGCGTTGCATGGCGGAGTTATTCCGGTATGCGGAACTTTCTTTGTATTCTCGGATTATATGAAACCCGCTGTACGTTTGGCTGCCCTGATGCAGTTACCGGTGAAATATGTCTGGACTCACGATGCTTTCCGCGTTGGAGAAGACGGACCTACACACCAACCTGTTGAGCAGGAAGCACAAATCCGCCTGATGGAAAAACTGAAAAACCACCATGGTCAGAATTCAGTTTTGGTACTTCGTCCGGCCGATAGTGAAGAAGCAACTGTTGCCTGGAAACTGGCTCTCGAAAATACCAGTACTCCAACTGCGCTGATTCTTTCGCGTCAGAACATCAAGAATCTGCCTTCAAAAACTGATCGTTATGCTGAAGCTCAGCAAGCTGCAAAAGGCGCATACATTGTAACTGATTCTGAAGGAACACCTGATGTGATTCTTTTGGCCAGCGGTTCCGAAGTGGCAACACTTGTTGAAGGGCAACCTTTACTTGAAGCAGACGGCATCAAATGCCGGATCGTTTCAGTTCCTTCCGAAGGGTTGTTCCGCAGCCAAAGCAATGAATATCAGCAAGCTGTTTTGCCTTCAGGAGTGAAGAAATTCGGTATGACGGCCGGATTGCCTGTTAATCTTGAAGGTTTGGTTGGCGCCGACGGAAAAGTATTTGGTATGGAATCATTCGGATTCTCAGCTCCTTACACCGTTCTCGACGAAAAACTCGGATTTACCGCACAGAATGTGTACAATCAGGTAAAACAAATTCTGGCTTAAACCTGGAATTCACAGATATCGAAAAAGGCAGCTCAAACGGGCTGCCTTTTTATTTGTGTGTATTTTTCCTGAAAATTATGCTTTTCTGCGTTTTTTGTATAAAGCAAAAAGGTCTTCAATATCCTGGCTCTTTTTAACTCCTTCAATTAGCAAAGGAAGCAGTATTGCTAAGTCTTCATCGGAAAAGCCTGATTTCATGCCCAGAATTTTTGCCCGGTGAATTTCTTCATTGGCAATTTCATTATCGGCCAGAACCATTTGAATTATTCGGTAAAGCTGCTCGAATCGTTCGGCCAGTTCGTAAGGTGGAATGTACTCCGATTGCTTTGATGAATCGAACAAATCCTTGATTTCGGCATTGGTTAGCCCAAGGTTTTTACCAATTCTATTGAGCATTTTCAATTCCGAATCGTCAATAATTCCATCAGCCGACGCGATCTGAATCAAATGCAGAAAGTGTTCTTTATCTTGTTTCCTCTCAGGATGGTCAAAGTGCTCCAACAATTTCATCGTATAATTTTTTAGAATTTGATAAAGTTAAAAAAAATATTCGCGATGGGACTTCCAAAATATTTGGAAGCGAAATTTTTCTTTTCGCACAATTGTTGGATGTTAATCTTTGCAATTCAACCGCCAATTTTAGTGTAACTTATAAACCCACGTCCTTTGGGCGTGGTCATGTTTTTACGGGGCTTTGCCCGTAGAGCCTGTGCGCCAGAAGAAATTTGCGATGCGAAGCAAAAATCGGGGTTAAAGCCACCTCCTCTGGTGGTGGATAGTCCGATTTTAGCAAATTTTTTACATACATTATTTTCTTGAAATTTCAGTTGATTTTCCTTCATAAGTAATAGTTACATCGGGTTTCCGGGTTAAATCAAAAGCTACAGGTTTTTCCTTACTCACCCAAACAATGTTAAACTTCCGGCTTTTCAGCATTCCGTCAAACGAACCTGAAATATCTCCGATGGTCAGTTTTTGTGCCTGATCATCGAATTTGATCGGAATGGTACTAAACTCGCCTTTTTCATAGTTGTAGTTCACGCCCTCGTCTTCATACAAAGAGAATTCACCATTTTTTCCGGAGTAAATATACAAGGTAATTTCATCAGCTTGTTTTTGTCCGGTGTACTGGATTTCAGGACCAAAAGGAACAATAGAGCCCTCTTTTACAAACAGTGGAATTCGTTCATAAGGTGCATCAACCGAAAGCTTTTGACCGCCATCGATATGTTTTCCGGAGTAAAGATCGTACCAGCCGGTTATTGCCGGAAAATATACTTCGCGGTTGCGGGCTTTGTATTGATAAACCGGTGCAACCATCAGCGACGGGCCAAACATGTATTGGTCGCCAATGTTGTTGACTTCGGTATCGCCGTTAAAGTCCATGATCAACGGGCGCATGATGGTGTAATCTTCGAAATGCGTTTTGCCGGCCAGCGAGTATATGTAGGGCATCAGTCGGTAGCGAAGTTTGTCGGCATAAACCATGCTTTTGTATGCCGGGTGATTTTCAGGAGCCATGTTGTAAATCTCGCGGTACGGATACTGTCCATGGCTGCGAAACAACGGACAAAATGCTCCAAACTGGTACCAACGCGAATTCAACTCCCGCCATTCTTCCAAATCTGCTGAACCTTCTTTGGCCTGTTCATAGCGTTTTTCCACGCAGAAACCACCAATATCCATAGTCCAGTACGGAATTCCTGAAATGGCGTAATTGAGTCCGGCTGAAATCTGTGCTTTCATGTCTTCCCAGCGTGTGCCAATGTCGCCGCTCCAGGTTGCGGTAGAATATCGCTGCAAACCTGCAAAGCCCGATCGGGTTAGGAGGAAAACGCGTTTGTCCGGATCAACACTGCGCTGACCATCGTAAATGGCTTCGGCATTTTCGAGTGCGTAGGCGTTGAAATATTTGGTAGATGGTCCCAGAAAAGTCGGTGTCATCAGTTTTTTGCGGTATTCGATGCTGGCGTTCGACAAAATATCCGGTTCCGAAGCATCCATCCACCAAGCGTCAAAACCCTTGGTGTAAAGGCTTTCTTTCATCTGGTTCCAAAACAATTTCCGGGCTTCGGGATTGTAAGCATCGTAAAACGAACCAATATAGCCTTTGCCAATCCAGTCGCGCACGCTGTCTTTTACCGCCTGCTGATACATCCAGCCTTTACTGTCGAAGGCTTTGTAATTGTCGGTAGTTGTATAGAATTTTGGCCATACCGAAATCATGATGTGCGCATTCATTTTGTGAACTGTGTTTATCATCCCGGCAGGATCAGGAAAACGGGCGGCATCGAATTGATGAGAACCCCAGGCATCGACCGGCCAGTAGCTCCAGTCAAGCACGATATTGTCGAGTGGAATGTTTCGTCTGCGGTATTCTTTTACCACATCAATCAATTCGTTGGCAGTTTTGTAGCGTTCGCGGCTTTGCCAGAAGCCCATGGCCCATTTCGGCATAATCTGCGCTTTACCGGTAAGCTGTCTGTATCCGCTGATTACATCGTCCGGATTATCTCCACGGACAAAATAATAGTCCATTTGGTCGCCCATTTCCGAAGTCAACGTTAAAGCTTCCTGATCTCTTTTGCTGCGCGGACTCAAGGCTTTTAAGCCGATGTACGAAGTGCCCCCGTCGGGTTTCCATTCCAGACGAATGTTGTATTTTTTCCCTTGTTCCAGATTCTGGGTGAATTTGTAGGTATTTGGATTCCATGCGGTACGCCAGCGCTCAGGAACGACAAGTTCATCGTTTATGTAAATTTTGGTATATCCGGCATAATATAGTTTAAAATGAAATTCGCCACTTTCTTTTGGCTCAATTTGTCCTTTCCATACAATCGTTGAATTGTAAAATTTAAAATCTTCCGGAAAATTTTTGATGGTGGTCAGATTCTCGTAATCGATAGCCGATTCTTTGCGGTTCACAAAAACCTGTGCTGTATCTGAATTGGTATAATAAATGGCCGACAATCCACCTTCTTCGCCTTTTTCATTGTAGAGTTTAAACAAATTCATATCGGAATAATCTCGCGGATCTCCAAATTTGGTCACTGAATAATTGTCCCAGAGCAAGCCGTAATTCTTGTTCGAAACCACAAATGGAACCGATACTTTTGTATTGTACTGGTATAAAATTTCGTTGCGCCCTTTGTAGTTAAATTCATCTGACTGATGCTGGCCCAGTCCATAAAAAGCTTCATCGTCAGGCGATTCAAAAGTCTGGGTGAAGCTGTAGCCGTTGGTTCCTTCAACCGAAATTGGCGAAAACGACTGGCCTCCATCTCTTGCCTGAAGTATTTTTCGCCCGTTTTCGTCGTAGAAAGCAACAACTCCGGAAGAAAGTGAAACTCTGGCCTGAATTTTTGCTGTTTTTACTATTAAGCTATCGTTTTGTTCCAGAACATCGAAGTTTAAGGGTTTTTCAGGTTGATTGACCACGCACAGACTTTTCGTTTGCAAAATTTCATCAGTTGGAGAAGCTAAAACATGAATGATTTTGTCGCCAATAACTTCCAGCCTAATTGTGTGTGCTGTTGTTTTCTCGTTCGCTTTGGGGTGGATAGTTACTCCGTCCTGTGTTTTTTTCCAAACAGCTTGCGAACAGGAAAATAGTGCAAAACTGAATGTAAGAAGATAGAAGATTCTTTTCATTGGTTGGGCTTTAAATCAATAATTTTTAGGGTCTGGCTTTAATTCGTTCAAATCGAAGAAATATTTATATTGTATAAATTACAAAATGAGAAGCAAAAATAATCTTTTTGCGCAATAAAAATGCGGTGGTTCCCGAAAATAAAACTTGGCTTTAACGTTGATCTGCTTTCGATAGAAATTTCAAATAACATAAAGTCACGCATTTATATTGTATATTTACAAAGTGTACATCGCTTTGAATGTCAAACCCAAAAATCGAAACTTATGTTTTTAATTGCTATTGGAATTATTGTACTTGTATTTGGCTTCATTTCAGCCCGAACCGATTCGCCCATAAAATCATACAGCGGAATTGTATGGATTTCAGGCTTTATCGTTATTCTGGTCGGAATTAGTTTGTCGTCGGTTAAACAAATTGAACCCGGATACGTGGGCGTTCAGAAATTGTTCGGAAAAGTAAATAACAATATCCTGGAAAGCGGTCTTAATGTGATCAATCCACTAGTCGAAGTCGTGACTTTTGATGTGCGAACACAAAATTATACCATGTCGGGTGTGCAGGACGAAGGCAACAAAATGGGTGACGACGCCATTCGTGTTTTATCGGCCGATGGACTTGAAGTTGTTATTGACTTAACCGTGTTATTTAAAGTAGTGGATAATGAAGCGCCCCGCATTTTAAATGAGATTGGGACTGATTACCGAAACACTATTGTTCGACCGATTTGCCGAACAAAAATTCGTGATAATGCCGTTTATTATGATGCCGTGGCTTTGTATTCAACCAAGCGCGACGAATTTCAGGCCCGTATTTTTAAGACCATTGAAGCTGATTTTAAAGAACGCGGGCTGATTCTGGAACAGCTTTTGGTACGAAATATTACGCTACCAGAATCGGTGAAAGCAGCTATTGAGTCGAAAATTAATGCTGAGCAGGACGCACAGAAAATGACCTTTGTACTTCAGAAAGAAACGCAGGAAGCTGAACGTAAACGTGTGGAAGCGCAGGGGATTGCAGATTACCAGAAAATATTAAGTACCGGATTGAGCGACAAACTTTTGCAGTACGAAATGATTAAGGCTATAGCCACTTCACCAAACGCCAAACTTATTTTTATGGACAGCAAAAAACCGGGATCCGTTATTATCGACGGAAAGTAGAAATTCGTTTCAAAAATTCAATACCACCGAAATCCTGAAATGTTAAACTGAACATTTCAGGATTTTTCAGGAGTTGTAAATTCTGTTTTGATTTTTACTTACCAAGCACGATGCAGGCAAAGCGAAAAAGAAGGTGGAGCCGGAACCTGGTTTCGATTCAACCCAGATTTTTCCGCCGAGCAGTTCCACTAAATTTTTCGTGATGGCAAGGCCTAAGCCATTACCACCATATTTTCGTGTTTGTGCAGTTTCCACTTGCCTGAACCGGTCGAATATTTTGCGATGAAATTCGGGCGGGATGCCAATTCCAGTATCTTTTACATGAAATTGAACCGAACTATTTTCGAGTTTTACACCAATCTCGATGTAGCCTGAATTTGTAAACTTTAGTGCATTTCCGATGAAGTTAATCAGAACCTGCTTGATTCGCATTTCGTCGCTGAAAATCATATAATCCTGGTCAGCGTTTTCAGGAGCGGTTCGTAGTTCTATTCCTTTGTCAATAGCCTTGATCAAATATTCTCTTTGTATTTTGGAAATGAGGATTTGCGGCGAAAATTCAATGTAATTCAATGTAATTTGTCCGGCTTCAATCTTCGAAATGTCCAGAATATCGTTGATAATATTCAGCAAATTATTTCCGCTTGAATTAATGAGATTTACAAATTCTTTACGCGATTCGTCATCCAGTTCGTGGCTGGTTAGCAGGTCGGAAAAACCGAGAATACTGTTTAGCGGCGTGCGAATTTCGTGCGACATATTGGCCAGAAATGCCGACTTCAAGCGGTCACTTTCTTCTGCTCTTTCCTTGGCATGAATCAAGTCGATCTCCATTTGCTTACGCTCGCTTATATCTTCGCTTAGGATGATGTAATTGGTAATTTTACCTTCTGTTGATTTAATGGGTGAGATCAAAACTGATTCCCAATATTTTTCTCCTGATTTCTTACGGTTTTGGTGTTCTCCACGCCATTCTTTGCCAGCGAACAGGTTGTTCCAGATGTCGATATAAACCTCATCGGGCGTGTGGTTTGGTTTCAGAATTCGCAATACTCTCCCAATCAGTTCTTCTTTTGAATATCCTGAAACAGCGACAAATTTTCTGTTCACATATTCAATAATGCCATCGGTATTGGTGATGATAACCGATGCCGGATTCTGTTCAATGGCCACAGAAAGTTTCAGGATTTCGAGATCCGATTTTTTGCGGTCTGTAATGTCTTCCTTGATAGCCAGGAAATTTACAATTTTGCCGTCCTCGTCTTTGATGGGTGAAATCTGGATGGATTCCCAATGCAAATCGCCATTTCTTTTCCGGTTCAAAATTTCACCATGGTATTCTTCGTTTGCTGTAATGGTTTGCCAAAGCCGGGTGTATTCTTTTGCAGAAGTGTATCCTGACTGAAAAATCCGTGGATTTCGACCTTTTATTTCATCAAAAGTGTAACCAGATATCTCAGTAAATTTTGAATTTACATATTCGATATTTCCTTTTGTATCAGTAATAATAATACTTGCGGGGCTTTGTTCAATTGCTTTTGATAGTTGAGTGACTTTTTGTTCCGTTTGCTTTTCTTTGGTTATTTCGCGGCCAACTCCAACAAGGCCGATTATTTCTCCTGAATCGTTGACCAACGGAATTTTGCTGGTTAAAAAGTGTCTTTTTACACCATCTTTATTGGTAAAGAATTCATGTTTGTTTATCAATGGTTTTGCCGTGCTAATTACCAGCATGTCGTCGCGAAATGTTTCTTCGCTGTTCCCTGAAATAGGAGATTCCAAATCAGTTTTTCCGATAATGCTACTTTCGTTGTTAAAACCTAGAAGTTTCAAATCAGCGCGGTTTGAAATTAGTTTCCGGCCCAGAATGTCTTTCACATAAACAAGATCTGGAATATTGTCGATTAAAGTTCGTAAAAGTATTTTTTCGTCAGCCACGGCTTTCTCTGCCTTCATGCGTTCGGTAATATCGGATAAGACGCAGTGAGTTTGCTTAAATTTCCCGTTTGTGGTATGCCCAATTCGGCCTTCAAGTTGAATCGTAATGACTGAACGGTCTTTTTTTACCATTTCAAACTGGGTGTGAACGGTGCCCGAACTTTTGAATGCGATAAATCTGGATTTAAATTTGTTCAGGTACTCCGGGGTCAAGAAATCGCAGAACCAATGTCCAATGACCTCATTTTTTTCGTAACCCATCATTTCCAGCCAGGTCTCATTTACATCAATCATGTAGCCATTTTCGTCAAGCGATTGGTAGCCGATTGGCGCCTGTTCGAATAACATTTTAAAACGTTCTTCGCTCTCTCGTAACGATTCTTCTGCATTTTTGCGCTCAGTAATTTCGCGCATGATGCCCTCGTGGAACAATATTTCTCCATCATCGTCGACGGTGTACCAGCCATGATCTTCGACCCAAATTTCAGACCCGTCTTTTCGCTTTAGCCTGAAAATGCCCATTTCTTCGTTAAACTCCTGAAGAGTGATGCTTTCGCGGTCGTCGGGTTCAAAATACAATTGAGTCTTAATGTCGATGGCCATTAATTCTTCCTTAGAGCTGTAGCCCAGCATTTTAGCCATAGCGCTGTTGACTTCGATAAATCTGCCTTCGTGTGAACTTTTGTATACGCCGTCGGGCAAGCGTTCCAGCAGGTTAAGGTAAATTTCTTCACTTTCCAGAAGTTCTTTTTCCGATTTATTGAATTTCTCGTTTAGCCTGCTGAATTTAATTAAGCTTTTCAGTAAAAGTTCAACAGTAAGTGGGTCGGTTTCTTCTTTTAGGAAAGCATCAGCGCACGATTCGGCAATTTGAGATGCGATTAGTTGCCGGACATTTTCGGTGCCCAAAAGTATCACAGGTATGTGTGAAAGCTCTCTTTCATATTTTATTCGTTTACAGGTATTTATTCCATCCTGATGGTTGAATTCGAGGTTAATAAAAACAATGTCGGGGTTGATTGAAACGATTGTATTTAAAATGTCATGATCCGTTTTTACTTCGTAAATTTTAAAAAATGGCTCAATTTCATTAAGATGAGTTCTTAATTCGGCCAGCCATTTTTCAGAAGCGTCGGCTATTAAGTATTTATTCATTGTAATTTCTGTTCGGAGCTTGAGTTTTCTATTGGTAAACTAAATGTAAAACAACTTCCTGATCCCTGGGTACTTTCAGCCCAGATTTTTCCTTTGTGTACTGTCACAAATTCTTTACATAATATTAGGCCGAGGCCGGTTCCCTGTTCATTTTCAGTGCCGGTCGTGTTGGTGCGCTTGTCGAGTTCAAAAATAGATGCCAGTCTTTCCGACGAAATTCCCACTCCGGAATCTGATACCGAAAATTGCAACTGATGATCGGTTTCAGTTACGGCAATTTTAATTTTACTCCCCTTGTACGAGAATTTTATGGCGTTCGAAATCAGGTTTCGCAAAATGGTGTCGAGCATATTTTTGTCGACAAAAATTTTGTGTGTTTTTTTTATGCTAACTGAGATCTTGATTTTTTTGTTGAGCGCTTCACTCTCTATCATATTCAGCGATTCGGCAAGCTGTGTTTTTACGTTAACCATTTCGGGCAAAAATTTGTATTTGCCTGATTGATTTCTTGACCAAATCAGCAGATTTTCGAGAAGCTTGAACGCATGATTTGAGGCGCTTTCAATGGTTCGAAGCCCTTTCAGGAATGTTTCGTTGTCGAGTTCGTAAAAGTTTTTAAGCATCAAATCGGAAAAGCCGATAATGGCATTAAACGGGCTTCGCAAATCGTGTGCTATGATCGACATGAATTTGTCTTTCGTGGCATTTAATTCTCGCAATTCTTTGGCCTGTTTTTCGAGTAGTAATTCTGCATTTTTACGTTCCGAAATATCGCGGATAATTGTTTGGTAAGTTTGATCGGGCATCATCTTTGTCCGCATTTCAATTGTAATCAGCGATCCGTCGGGGCGCATAATTAATCGCTCACTTATTACAGTTTCACCTTTCAGTAGCAGATCAAAGCGGAAAGGTTTGCTTTTCAAACTTTCCGGAGAAAAAATTGAATTGCTGATGTGCAAACCCAGTAGTTCTTCGCGGGTTCGTCCCGACATTTCACAGATGCACGAATTTGCGTCAATAATGTAGCCGTCTTTCGAACCAATAAGTACGCCATCAACCGCAAATTCAATCAAATCGTGATATCGTTCGCGGCTTTCCATAAGTGCATTTTCGGCTAATTTCCGGTCTGTAATATCTTTCGAAACACAGGTCACATAAAGTACCTCGCCTGCATTATTTTTAACCGGATCGGCCATGGTCAGAAAATAGAGTGTTTTGCCGGATTTTGCGTCAACCCGAACTTCAATTTCGGCTTTCTCGCCGGTCTCAAATACACGCCGTACAATCTTCAGCCGTTTATTCGCTTCGTCTTCTGAGAAAATTTCAAAAGGCGTTTTGCCGATTATTTCTTCCGGAGTCTTGTTGAATGGATGCGCAAAAGCTTCGTTCACAAAACGGTACGATTCGTCGGGATTAAAACTGAAAATCGGGTCACTCGAATATTGAATCAGGCTACGGTATTTCTTTTCGCTTTCACTTAAGCTTTCCTCGATTTTTTTGCGGTCGCTGGTATCAATAATATTTAAAATGTATCCGGAAATCTCATTTTCTTCATTAAATGAAGGATAAATGTAGCATATCAGCTGACAATTACCATTTTTTGAAGTAGGGTAAAATTGAATATTTTTGATCAGGTCAAAATCATAGGTCAATTCATATTTGACTGATTTGCCTTCTTTTAAATCAGTTAAAATCTTTTCGGTTAAATGAGGGTTTTTAAACAGATTTATCCCTTTTATCTCGTTTAATTCTTTAACTCCAAATAAATCAAGACAGGCCTGATTTGCATCAATTAAGATTCCATCCTGATTGTAAATTTCAATTGAAATAGGAGAGCGCCTGAAAACATCAACAAATTGAGGACACTCTTCATTGGGGGAATAGGTAAAATTAAGATCTGAACTATTCATATTAACATCTAATTCAATGGAAAAAGGGCTTCTTCGAAACCCATCAAAATCTTGATGAATTTTGAGTCACAAGATAATTAAATTAAGTCTTCTTTTTTTTAATTCCTGAAGCGGTTTATCGAATTTAGTAATTTGTATGAATTTTGATTTTTAATCTTCGTTTGATTTGGCCGATGTGCAAATTTCAAATTACCGGGATCTGTGCCCAATTTTTCCTGAAAATCAGGCCTGTTTTTGAATTTCAGTGCTTAGTTTATTCGATTAAAATATTCTTACTTTGCGACAGAAAATTATTTGTTGATGACTGATTTTGATTCTTTATTCCGGAAGTATCACCGGCGTTTGCTGCTTTATTCCATAAAATTTGTTGAATTTGAAAGCGACGCGCTCGACATTGTCCAGAATGTTTTTATAGCTATATGGGAGAATGGAAAATACCGGCAAAGTGAAGAAATGGTGCAAGCTTACCTTTTTAATGCGGTAAAAAACAGTTGTCTTAATTATTTGAAGCACCAAAAAATTGTCAGAAAATTCGAATCTGAAACTTTGCAGTATTTGGCCGAAATGGAAGCTGTTCATTACCAGTCGGGCGAAAAATCGCTAATCGAAACTGAAAGTCTCACCGAGATTAATCGTGCCATTGATTCTTTATCGGAAATCTATCGCGAGGTTATACAACTAAGCCGTTTCGAAGGGCTGAAAAATCAGGAGATAGCTAAGAAGTTGAATGTACCTGTTCGTACAGTTGAAACCCGAATCTTCAGGGCACTCTCCACATTGAAAGAAAAAATCAGCAAAAAATCCATGTTTATTTTATTGTTTTTTAGAGAATTACGCTAGTGTTGTAATTGATTTCGAAAATAGTCGATCAAAATTGACGTAGTTTCCGGTCTTCAGTTGTGTTGGTTGTATCAATACCGAAAAAATGAAGGACGAAAATTATTTTGAAAATCTGATTGGTCGCTATTTGAATGGAAACAGCGCGAAGGAAGACCATCAGGAATTAAAGGAATGGATCGATGCATCGGAGGATCATAAAACAGAATTTCTGAAACTTAAAGATATTTGGGATTCGACGGCCAATCCAAAAGATAAAACCGAAGAAAAGCTGATTGCCTTTTATAAAAATCAACTGGAAAGATCGAATAAATCGCGTTTGCTTTGGATTCGCTATTCATCGATAGCAGCAGCTGTTTTATTGATTGGATTTATCCTCTCTGTTTTGTTGCCACAAATCGTGGTTCAGCCACATGGAAATATGCAGGTTTTTTCTGTTCCGCTGGGCTCAAAATCGAAAGTGTTCCTGGCCGACGGAACCGAAGTGAATTTAAATTCGGGCAGCGAACTTAAATTCTCTGAAAATTTTTCGGCAACCAATCGTGTTGTCAGTCTCACCGGAGAAGCATTCTTTAAAGTAAAATCCGATGCTTCCCACCCGTTTGTAGTTAAAACCAACGATTTTGATGTTCAGGTTACCGGTACACAATTCAATGTGTGTACCTACGAGGACAATACAAATTCATCGACAACACTGGCCGAAGGCAAAATTCAACTAAAAATGAATAGTTCTTCTCAAACCTTCGAGATTACGCCTGGTGAAAAATTCGATTTAAACCGGGAAACACACAAATACGCATTGGATGAAGCAGATGTGGAATCGGAAATTGCCTGGAAAGACAATGAGTTTATATTCAGTAAAATTCAGTTTACTGAATTGGCTAAAAAGTTGGAGAGATGGTATGATGTTAAATTGAATTATTCGGATAGTAGGTTGATAAATTATGCATTTACCGGTAAATTCAAAAATCAGGAATCGATATGGCAGGTTTTGGACGCTCTAAAACTAACAGCCCCAATCGACTACCGGAAAAATTCATTTCGGGAGTTCACAATCAGTTATAAACCATTAAAATAAAAATAAAAAAAGAAGACGAATTGTCGCCACAACGATTCGTCTTCAGGAACAATCAATAAATTATTAATTGTCTTAACATTACAAATTTATGAAAAAAAAATGGATTCAACCGAGGGGTAAGTCCAGTTTCGACGTCCCTCCAATTCTGAGAATTATGAAATTAGTAACGCTCTTTCTCTTTGTTGCAGTTATGCACGTTGCAGCTGCCTCATACTCTCAAACGACTAAGCTAAAAATAGTAGGCCAAAATCTGAGTATTGGCGAAATTTTAGACCGGATTGAAAATCAGTCCAATTTCTCCTTTTTCTTCAATGCCGATCAAATTGACTTGTCAAAACGAATCAATATTGATGCTGAAAATCAGACAGTAAATAAAATTCTGGATGAGATTCTTGAAGGCTCTGGATTAACTTATACTGTAAACAACAAGTTAATTGTCATTCATAAACCTGATGAAACAGGTAATACTCTGGGAAGTCAGCAAACGACTAAAGTTACCGGAAAAGTTACCGATTCAAATGGCGCCCCCATCACCGGAGTTACGGTCGTCGTAAAAGGAACAACCAACGGATCAATAACCAATATGGACGGAGTTTATTCAGTATCGAGTATTCCTGCGAACGGAACTCTTGTTTTTTCATTTGTGGGAATGAGATCAGAAGAAGTATTGGTTGGTGATAAAACAGTGATAAACGTAACCTTGCAGGAAGAATCAATTGGTATTGATGAGGTTGTGGCTGTCGGTTATGGAACTCAGAAGAAAACTAATTTAACGACTTCTGTTTCAACACTGCGGAATGACAATCTAAGTGAACGGGCAATCAGTCGTGTCGATCAGGCTTTGGTAGGTCAAATGGCTGGTGTGAATGTGAAACAAACCACTGGTATTCCCGGAAAAGCCTTTAGTATTCAGGTGCGTGGAACCGGGTCAATAAGCGCCGGAAATGAACCTTTGTATGTTATTGATGGATTTCCACTTTCGACAGCTACTACCAATGGCTCCGGAAATTTTGCTACCGGAAGTCCGTTAGACAACATTAATCCAAACGATATCGAATCAATTCAGGTTTTAAAAGATGCAGCAGCTGCGGCGATTTACGGGTCAAGAGCATCGAATGGTGTTGTGCTTGTTACTACAAAAAGAGGAAAATCGGGAAAGGCGAAGATTACCTACAATGCCTATTGGGGTATCAATGAAGCGAGCCGAAAAGTAGACATGCTGGATGGCGCTGGCTGGATTGACAGGGCTACTGAAATCATCAATGGTCAGTACATTGCCAAATATGGGTCGAAAGGTGCCCAGGCAACCGACAGCTACGATGCACGAATGGCTATTGCCGGATCATTCAGCGCAGCATACTTTCTCGATCCGCGTTGGTCAGATCCAAACCATGCAGGTCTTGATTTTATCAATTGGCAAGATGAGATTTTTAGGACAGGACAGATGCAAAACCACGAGATTACTGCCAGTGGTGGTAATGATGTCGTAAAATATTTTGTATCAGGTAATTATTCGAATACCGATGGTTTTGTGAAAGGCATGGGTTACAAAACATATTCAGCACGTGGTAATGTGGAGGTTAATGCAACCAAAAATCTGAAAGTAGGAATCAATATTGCTCCAACTTTTTCAGTTACTGAAGATCCCGGAGTTGAAGGAAAGGATAAGATTTTTCATCAGGCTTTAAGTATGAGTCCGGTTCAGGAATCAACGGCAGGAGCTTATGCAAATTCGTTTAACAATGGACAATACACCTGGAGTAATTCGACAAACAGCGTACTTGCAAAAGTTGAAAATATCGTTGGTGAAACGAAAACTTTCCGTACGCTCGTTTCGCTTTATGCCGAATATGAATTCATGAAAGGATTAACTTTTAAAACATCGATCAACCTTGATAACAGAGACAACGCAACAAGTACTTACGTACCTTATACCGTCGCAAGCACATTGTTAAGCCGTACTTTCGATCCAGCCGGTAAAGCGTTAACTTCAAACACTTCAGGAACATTCAGTACATTCAAGAGACAGACTTTTGTAAATGAGAATACACTCAACTATACAAAGACTTTCAATCAAAAACATAATTTGAATGTACTTCTTGGTCAGTCGTATAACTGGGACAGAACCGATATTTCAAATATGTCGTCAAGCGGCGGTTATACCAGCAGTGTGATTAAAACATTGAATGCAGCTACAGCCGTTACCGGAAATACTTCTGCTACTCAAAATGTTTTGCTATCGTACTTTAGCCGTGTACAATACAGCTACGACAATAAATATTTGTTGGCTGCCAGTATCCGCGAAGATGGTTCGTCCAGATTTGGATCTAATGCTCAATACGGTATTTTCCCGTCAGCGTCCATTGGCTGGAGCATTGTAAAAGAGAATTTCATGCAGCAATTGCCGTCGGTAAGCGATTTAAAGCTTAGGGCCAGTTACGGAACAAATGGTACCAATAATTTAGGTTCCGATTATGCCCCAATTCCGACACTAACCACATCAGGATATGTGTTTGGCGCCACACCGGCAGCTGTTATTGGCCAGTCGCCAAGTAAAATTGCCAATCCCGATTTACAATGGGAACGGTCGGTTACCTATGATTTGGGTATCGATTTTGGGTTCCTCAAAAATCGTATTACCGGATCGTTTGATTATTACAATAAGTTGAATAATAAACTGTTGCTGAATGTTCAGGTTCCTGAAGCAACCGGTTTTTCGACTTATCTGAACAATGCTGGTTCTGTTCGAAATATTGGTCAGGAGTTGGAATTAACAACCCGAAATTTTGTGGACAAATTCCAGTGGACTACTTCAATGACCATCAGCCACAATACCAACAAAGTAGTGGCATTGGGACCGGGTCAATCGCAAATTCTGATTCCGTCTTCTTTCGACATTTCTAATTTTATTCTTCAGGTAGGACAACCGATGTACAGCATTTATGTGGTTAAAATGGACGGTACGTTAACCCAGGAAGATATTAATAATCATGCTGCAGTTTATGGAACTGAAACCGTTGGCGATCCAAAATATGTGGATATCAGTGGGCCGAACGGCGTTCCTGATGGCGTAATCGATGCAAATGACCGTCAAATTGTTGGCCATCCAAATCCAGACTATACCTGGGGAATGACTAATACATTTAAATACAAAGGATTTGACTTGAGTATTCTTATTCAGGGACAGAATGGTGGGTCAATTTATTCACTTTTAGGTCGCGCTCTAACCAGGACCGGTCAGGGATTTACGGATAATGCGCCTTCTTTTTATACCGACAGATGGAGATCAGAAGCTGATCCGGGAGCAGGTCGTGTAAGTAAAGTATATTCAACTTTTGGCCGAATTGTAAATACCGACTGGTTATACTCGTCGAATTACGTGAGGGTTCGCGACATCACCTTAGGTTACAATTTGGGAAATGTGATCAAAAAGAAATTTATTCAGGATGCACGTTTGTACGTTACTGCTGAAAACTGGTTTGGCCACGATAAATATTATGGCGGAGCAAACCCTGATGCACAAAATACCGACTTAAGCGGAAATGCCAATTATCTGTCACCCGGTGATTATGGTGGTTTACCTTTAGCCAAATCCTTAATTCTTGGATTAAACGTCACATTTTAATCATCTTAAATCAATTGAAAATGAAGAAGACATTTTATATATTCATTGCAACACTTAGTTTACTTTCAATTTCGTGTACTAAGGAATTAGATCAAATCCCTGTATCAGAGGGTACAACACTTACATTTTATCAATCGGCAAGCGATTTTATTCAAGGTGTAAATGCTGCTTACAGTTCATTGAGAGCCTATCCTGACCGATTGCTTAACCTTTCTGAAATTCGTTCAGATAATATCTACGGAGTATCAGATTTAGGAGTTCGTGACTGGGACCCGGTTAACAGTTTCCAAAAAGCAATGACGGGCAATGCATACGTGGAAGAAGCCTGGAGCGCTGATTTTACGGGAATTTTTCAGGCCAATACCGTATTGGAGCAAATCGCAAAAAATGGGGCTTCTATTAATTCAGAATCTTTACAAACCAGATTAGATGCTGAAGCGCATTTTTTGCGCGCCTTTTATTATTTCGATTTAGTGAAGTATTTCGGGAAAGTTCCATTGATCGATCATACTGTTGTTGCCTCCGAAGCAAATACGATTGGCAGCAGTCCCGTAGCCGACATTTACAAGTTAATCATTTCTGATCTTCAGACTGCCATAACAAATTTGCCTGCCTCTTACACTGGTGTGGATGTTGGTAGGGCAACTAAATATGCTGCCGAAGGATTGCTGGCGCAGGTTTATATGGCCCGTTCAGGTCCAACTTACAGTGTTGAAGGGCCCGGACTTGGTTTAAGTGAATGGAATCTGGCATTGCCGTTAATTCAGGATATCATCAGTAGCGGACAATTTATATTTAACCCGGTTTACAGCGATATTTTTGCTTTTGCCAAACAAAGTCCGGCAGTGAATAAAGAAGCCATATTTGATGTAATGTACCTTCAGGGAGTAAGTGGAACAAAATCGTTGTATGGGGCTACCTTCTGCTGGGACTTGTGTCCAAACATGTATTTTAAATCCATTGGCGACACAAAATCAAATGGAGCATTGGAAGCAATTCCCGTATCGAATGATTTATTAAGCAAATACGACGATGCCGATGTTCGCAAGGCATTTGCCATTCATACGGCTTCATACAACAACGCCGGTAGTACCGAAACGCGGCCATTCTTTCAGAAATATCTTGATTTCTCAAAAGTGCCGTCTCTGTTAAGTCGTTTTGACTGGGGCATTAATTTTATCGCGATCCGTTATACCGACATTTTAATGATGAAAGCCGAATGTATCCTGAATGGTGCACCGGGATCTCAAACCGATGTCGATGGGATCGTAAATCAGGTGAGAACCCGGGCAGGAATCGGAACACCTGCATTGGTTGGTGTAACCAAAGCACAGCTTTTTGAAGAAAGAAGAAGAGAGTTTGCCGATGAAGGCAGTCGTTGGTTCGATCTTCAAAGAAGCGGAGATTTGGTAACTACCATGAACAGTTGGATTGCAGTTGAAGACGCTGCCAGGCAACAAATGAATCAGGTGGTAGCCGGATATGTTGTTTATCCTGTTCCGCAGTCACAGTTGGATGCTGCACCCGGTTTGTATACTCAAAACACGGGGTATTAATTTGAAAGATGTTTTTCGGATTTAGTTTTCATATAGAATTGAAAAGGCGGGTTGAATGCCCGCCTTTTTCAAAACAAATATCCAGAGTTTTAGTCCTGTTTTTGTTTTCGGCTTAATTTTAACTCATGAACGAAACATAGCAAGGATTCATCCGGAAGTCAGGATTCTAAACCCGAATTGAATACACAGTTTATTGTTGAGGAGGTAATATTCTGCGAATGTTAGAATAAATTAGTGTCGCTGTGACACGATAGTGCAGGATGCGCCCCCAAAATATGAGACTTATTTTTAAGACTTGTTCTTATGTCATAAAGAAAGATTAGGTAGTCAGTCCGATCCCGGATTCCCATTCCGGGGTTGGAATTGGCTCGATCTTATTAAATTCCTGAAAAATCAGGAAAAACCGAGCTGACTTCAGTAATCAAAACCAACTAAAACCAATGAAACGTATACTTTTTTTTCCTGTGCTTTTTATTCTGGCAACTGCGTGCCAATCCCAAAAACTTCCTTTACTTGAAACCGGGTCAGTAACTCCAATGCCCTCCGAATGGATTGACAAAGATACCGGCCACCGCGTGGTAAAACTGACTGACCAACTGGAAGGGAATAGCCTTAGTTTCTATTTTCACAACAATCCGTTTATTGGAAACGAAATGGTTTTTTACAACAGTAGTAAACAAAGTCCCGATGAAGTTACTGACATGAAAAAGGAAGAAACATACAATACCAATGTGAAAAACAAACAACTCTACAGCATAAATCTCGATACCCAAAAGATTACACAACTCACCAACAGTTCTTCGCCGATGAATGGAGAAATTGTTTCTGAAAAAACCAAATCAATCTTTTATCAGGTTAAAGACAGCGTTTTTTCAGTCGATTTCCTAACCCACGATGTAAAACTGGTTTATGTTTTTCCTGAAGATTTTAAAGCGTTAATTACTACAGTAAATGCTGACGGAACTTTGCTGGCCGGATCGAGAGCCACAGAAGCCGAGGAAGAAATTCTGAAAAATAATCCAAATAAAAGCGACTTCTTTAACCTGATTTACGAAGCGAAGTTGCCCAAGACTTTGTTCACAATCAATGTTCAAACTGCCGAACTCAATAAGTTATTTACCGACAGTGCCTGGCTGAATCACGTACAATTTTCTTCGGTCAACCCCGATTTACTCATGTTTTGTCACGAAGGCCCATGGCACAAAGTTGACCGTGTCTGGACAATTGATGTGAATACGAAAGAAATAACCCAGGTTCATCACCGAACTATCGATAACGAAATTTGGGGACACGAGTGGTTTGGAAAAAGCGGTAAAACAATTTGGTTCGATTTGCAACAACCCCGGGGTAAAACATTTTTTGTTGGTGGCTACGACGTAGCAACGGGTAATGAAATAAAATACAGCCTGCCGCGCAACGACTGGAGTGTTCATTACAACACAAATTCTAATGAAACCTTGTTTGCCGGCGACGGTGGCGATCCGGGCTCTGTTGCCAAGGCTCCTGATGGTCAATGGATCAATCTTTTTACTCCTGATGGCGATAAGTTTAAAACCGAAAAACTGGTGAACATGAAACATCACAAGTATAAACTTGAACCGAATGTACATTTCAGTCCCGATGATAAATGGATTATTTTTAGGGCAAATTTTGAAGGTGAATCGAATATTTATGCCGTTGAAATTGAAAAATCAGACAATTAAAGTTAAATAAACTAAAATACGGTTACCGGAATTCTTCCATTTTGTCATTTCGCTTTACCTTGTGTACCATTAATTTTGGAAATGAAGAAAATTAAAATATTAAACTTTTATTCATGCAAACGAATACATCAAAGAGATCAGGCCTTTTATTTTTGACTATTGTGCTGATCGTTTTTTCGTTCTACAGTCCAAATGCTTCAGGACAAAAAACAGAACCAACGCCCGGGTGGCCCAAAATTACCCAGGAAAACAAACCCTGGAGCCGCTGGTGGTGGATGGGAAGCAGCGTCAATCCGGCTGATTTGAGATCAGTGATGGAAAGTTATTCAAAAGCCGGCTTGGGCGGATTGGAAATTACACCGATTTATGGTGTGCATGGTTACGAAAATAAATTCGTCAAATTTCTTTCTCCTGAATGGGTTGAAAACCTGAAATACACACTTCAGGAAGGCAAAAAACTGGATTTGGGAATTGATATGGCGATGGCATCTGGCTGGCCCTTCGGAGGCACTTGGGTAACGCCCGAAGATGCCTGCAAATATATGAGCGTGCAATCGTATGCACTCAATGAAGGTGAGGTACTTCAGGAACCTGTAACAATGATTCAGGAGCCAATGTTGAGGACCATTAGCCGACCACACCTGAAAATTTCCGATTTGCAATTTCCGGTTAGCGCTAACGAAGACAGCCTTCAGGTCTGGGCCATTGAGCAGGTTCGCTACCCGGTTCCGATGCCGTTGCAAACGCTGATGGCTTATTCAAATAAAGGTGAAATCCTGAATCTGACTGATAAAGTTGATTCAAATGGTCGGCTGTTGTGGAAAGCTCCGGCAGGAAAATGGTTGCTGTACGGGGTGTTTGAAGGCTGGCACGGTAAAATGGTGGAACGCGGCGCTCCCGGTGGCGAAGGCGACGTGATCGATCATTTTTCGGAAAAAGCCATTGACAATTATCTCGGACATTTTACCGATGTTTTTAAGGGTCAGGATATAAGTGGCTTGCGGGCTTATTTTAACGATTCGTACGAAGTTGATGATGCCCGTGGCGAAGCCAATTTTACGCCGTTGTTGTTCGAAGAATTTCAGAAACGCAGAGGTTACGACTTGCGCGAATACCTTCCGGCCTTGCTGGGGCGTGACGAGGCGGATTATAGCATGCGTGTTTTAAGCGATTACCGCGAAACCATTTCAGATTTAATCCTTGAAAATTACACCAAGCGCTGGCACGACTGGGCTGCATCGGGCGGAAAAATTATTCGCAACCAGGCGCACGGCGCTCCGGCTAATATTCTCGATTTATACGCAGCAGCCGATATTCCTGAAACGGAGGGTGAAGACATTGTGAAAGTAAAAACGGCTTCGTCGGTGACGCACGTAACTGGTAAAAAGCTGGCTTCGTCGGAATCGGCAACCTGGCTGAAAGATCACTTTGAAGCTTCGTTGGGCGATGTGAAACAGGCCATCGATTTGTTTTTGCTGGCCGGAATCAACCATGTTTTTTACCACGGAACAACATTTTCGCCACCTTCGGCAAAATGGCCGGGCTGGATGTTTTACGCTGCCGTAAATTTTGCACCATCAAATACTTTCTGGAACGATTTCGGAACGCTGAATACTTACATCGCACGATCACAATCTTTTCTTCAGGCCGGAAAACCGGACAATGATGTGCTTTTGTATTACCCGATTGCCGACGAATATGCCGTTCGCGGAAAATCGTTGCTGGTGCATTTCGATGGCGCGGCCAAAGGTTCTTCGGTTCGCCAATCTGCCGAATATCTCTTTGGGAAAGGTTACGCATTCGATTACATTTCCGACCGTCAAATGCTTCGTTTGGAAAACAAATCAGCCGAAATTCTTTCAGGTGGGAACAGTTACCAGACTATTTTGCTTCCACCGGTTAAGTTAATGCCACTCGAAACATTTGAAAAAATTGTGGAATTGGCGACAAACGGGGCAACAGTTTTGATGGAGGAGTTGCCTGAAGATGTTCCCGGATTGGGAAATTTGGAAGATCGAAGGGCAAAATTTCAGAGCCTGATAAAATCGTTGAAATTTGAAACCAGCAGGGAATTGGTGAAACGTGCCAAGGTTGGTAAAGGCCAGATTGTGATGGGCAGTTTGTCAGACATTCTTGAACAGGCCAACATCAGGCGTGAAAACATGTTTGACGATAATTTGCAGTGCGTTCGCCGAACCGAAGGAAATACAACTACTTATTTTATTGCCAATCGGGGCGATGTTGCATTTAGCGGTTGGACAACCGTGCAGACTCCTGTTAATACGGCCGTAATTTACAATCCGATGACCGGTGAATTTGGCGAAGCCAAAAGCAGTTCGTCAGGCAAGTCAGGTTTGGTTTATTTGCAGTTAAAACCGGGTGAAAGTTGTTTGGTACAAATTTTTCCTGAAAAAGTTAAGGCTCCGGAATACGCTTATTTTCAGGAAACCGATGGAAAAGTGAAACTCAGTCAGGATTGGAATTTATCGTTTTTGAGCGGAGGCCCAGTTCTCCCGAAACCTGTAAAATTGAGCAAATTGGGTTCATGGACCGAAATTCAGGGTGACAGCTACAAGGCATTTTCAGGAACAGCCGTCTACAAAACTACTTTTAAAAAGCCTTCCGGAGCAGAAAAAACGTATCGTCTCGATTTGGGAAAAGTTGATTGCAGTGCACGAATCAGCATAAATGGTAAAGAATTAGCGACTCTAATCAGTTCTCCATTTACAATTGATATTCCAGCTTCTGATTTGAAGCCTGAAAATACTCTGGAAATCTCGGTTACAAACCTTATGGGAAACCGAATCGCTGATATGGAGCGGAAAGGGGAGAAGTATAAAATATTTTACAATGTGAATTTTCCCGCAAAAGAAGCGGCTAATCGTGGATCCGATGGCTTGTTCACCACTAAAAACTGGAAACCTCAGGAATCCGGACTGATTGGCCCTGTTACGGTTACACCTCTTGAACCGGTGAAATTTTGAAAAGAACCACATAGAACACATTGAAATTAGTAAAAACTCTGTGTCTCATCTGTGTTCTTTCTGGTTAAATTGAATTTAAAGTATAAAATATATGTGCTCTATGTGCCTATGCGGTTTCAATATTAAAATAAACTATCCGACAAGATGGCTCAATATCCCCCATTTGGGGAGATTTAGGGGGTTAGTTTTTATTTTTTTGTTTTTCGGTTTTGCTTCTCATGCAGCGCCAGGCAAAAAACAGGTTTTGTACCTCTCCGGAACCGATAATATTCACACCCAAACGTGGGATTTCTTTTGTACCTCCGGAAGAAAAAGCGGCGTTTGGACGAAAATTGAAGTTCCGTCGCAATGGGAACAGCAGGGATTTGGCGAGTACGATTATGGCCGCGATTACCGGACATATGGAAAAAAGTTCAAATTTGCAGACGAAAAGGGATTGTATAAACACTCGTTTTCAGTGCCTGAAGATTGGAAAGGAAAGCAGATTTTTATTGTGTTCGAAGGTTCAATGACCGATACCGAAGTAAAAATTAACGATCAAATTGCCGGGCCTGTTCATCAGGGAGGTTTTTATCGGTTTCGATATAACGTTACCAATAAATTGAAGTTTGGGCAGGAAAATTTACTTGAAGCAACTGTTAGCAAGATGTCGGGAAACGCGTCTGTTAATCGGGCAGAACGATTTGCCGATTATTGGGTGTTTGGAGGTATTTTCCGCCCGGTTTACCTTGAAGCATTTCCAGCAGAACACATCGGTCGTGTGGCTATCGATGCCAAAGCAAACGGCGAATTTTCGATGCAGATTTTTCCGGTTGGCCTGACAAAAAATTATACCATTCAGGCAGAAATTCAGGATGCAAAAGGGAAAGTGGTGCAAACCTGCGAAGCGAAAGCAAGTTCCGGAGATTCATTGGTGACTTTAAGTTGCAGGGTAGAAAATCCCAAACAATGGACCTCGGAAACTCCGGAAATTTACTCGGTAAACGTAAGTTTGAACGATGGTTCCACGCCAGTATACCAATTAAAACAAAAATTTGGTTTCCGCACCATCGAAATCAGGCAGGGCGACGGAGTTTATGTGAACGGCCAAAAAGTGAAATTTCGTGGAATCAATCGTCACGTTTTCTGGCCTGAAACCGGCCGCTGTATAAATCCTAAAATTGATTTGGATGATGTTAATCTCATGAAGGATATGAACCTGAACGCCGTTCGCTGTTCGCATTATCCACCCGATCAGTCGTTCCTGAACAGTTGCGATTCGCTGGGTTTGTTTGTACTCGACGAACTAGCTGGTTGGCAAAATGCTTACGACACCGAAGTTGGCAGGAAATTGGTTCGCGAAATGGTGATCCGCGATGTAAACCATCCATCCATCATTTTCTGGGACAATGGCAACGAAGGAGGTACCAACAAGGAACTTGACGGTGATTTTGCAAAATACGATCCGTCAAACCGGCCGGTTATTCACCCGCACCACAAGCCAGGCAACGATTTTAACGGAATTGACTGCAACCACTACGAAAATTATTACAGTTCGAAAAAAATACTTTCCGAAGGAAAAATTTACATGCCCACCGAATTTCTGCATTCGCAAGATGACGGTGGTGGCGGTGCCAGCCTGGCCGATTTCTGGGAATTGTTCTGGAATTCGGATCATTCGGCCGGCGGTTTTACCTGGGCGCTGCTCGATGAAGGAATTGCGCGCACTGACCTGGACAATTTCATTGATGTAAACCGTGTAAATGCTCCGGATGGAGTGGTTGGGCCACATCGCGAGAAGGAAGGCAGTTATTACACCATGCGCGAAATTTACTGTCCGGTGCACATTGTCATGAAGAAATTGCCCAAAGATTTTGACGGAAGCATTTCCATTGAAAACCGGTTTCACTTTACCAATTTGAAACAATGTCGTTTCGAATGGCAGTTGGTAAATTTTAACCAGGTGAAGCAGCGCGAAGCTGGGCACAAGGTTATGAAGAACGGAGAAATTTTCGGGCCAGACGCTTTCCCGGAGAAATCGGGAACCCTCAAAATTAAACTGCCAGACGATTTTAACCAGTATGATGCATTTTACCTGAAGGCTTTTGATCCGTTTGGCCGCGAACTTTATTGCTGGAGCTGGAAAATAAATGAGAATGAAAAAGCTGTTCAGGAGTTGGTACAAAAGAATCTGGATGAAGTTGAAAAAGAACGGCATCAGAAAATGGAAGCCGCCGGAATTGATGAAGATAACATTTTGCCGATTGAACGTCGGGCAGGCGATTCGAATGTGAGTTCGCATGTTGAAGTGAGCGAAAATGACAGTTTGATCACAATGAAAGCGTCCGGGATTTCTGTTTCGTTTGATAAAAAGAATGGAACAATTCAGAAAGTTGGAAATGATCTTGGATTGCCAATCCCGTTCAGCAACGGACCGGTTCTGGTTAACGGAAAATCGGAATTGATTGATGTCAGGCATCATGCCGGACCAAATTCGCATACGATTGAGTTCAGTTTTGTTGGCGACCTAAATGATATTCGCTGGACGATATACGACAGCGGCTGGCTTCAATTGGACTACGAATATTTAATAGAAGGGAAACAATATTTTACGGGAGTCAGTTTCAGCTTTCCGGAGTCGGATGTAATCGGCGCTAAATGGTTGGGACGCGGGCCGGCCAATGTGTGGAAAAATCGTCAGCAGGGAGGTCAACTCGATGTTTACGAACGCATGTACAACAATCGTTTGCCTGGCGACAACAATTGGCAGTATCCGCAATTCAAAGGGTATTATCCTGAAATTTCGTGGATTGAATTCAATACGGTTGACGGCAAATTTACGGTCGTTTCCAAAGAAGACGATTTGTTTGTGCGCCTGTTCAATTTTTACGGATTGTCGGGACCAACCAATTATCCTGAATTACCCAAAGGCGACATTTCATTTTTGGATGGAATTCCGCCAATAGGAACCAAATTGGCCATGGGAATCAGTAACGATACCTGGAATCTGGGCCCTTCAGGAGAGCTGAATCAAATGAAAAAGCCAGCGAAACGCACACTGTATTTTTATTTTGGATTACTGAACTAATTGTTACTCATCGGGTGACTTTAAGCCACCCGATGAGTAATTTACAATAACATGACAACGCGACGAGAATTTATACAAAATAGTTTGTTGGCCGGAAGCGCCATTTTTGCCTCCGGAATTTCCTGTTTTGCTTCGGAACCGAAATATTCCCAAAAGGATATTTCCGCATTTGCCAAACGACTGAAACCACTCGGACGAATTCTGGAACTTGACGGATATTACGTTTGGGGGTGCAGTCCAATTGTTGCTCCGGACGGAAAAATCCACGTTTTCTTTTCGCGCTGGGATGCCAAAAAAGGAATGGGTGGCTGGATTAAAGGTTCAGAGATTGTGCATGCCGTGGCCGACAAAGCTGAAGGCCCATATGCAGATATTGAAACTATTCTGGCTCCGCGTGGCGAAGGTTTTTGGGATGCCACAACCTGCCACAATCCACACATTCAGTTCGTCGATGGGAAATATTGCCTCTTTTACATGGGCAATTCAAATGGAAAAACGAATACGAAACGCATTGGATTGGCGATTTCCGATTCCCTGAATGGCCCGTGGAAACGACAGGAAAAGCCTTTGCTCGAAGCAGGGACTGAAGGCTCGTGGGACGATCACTGTACTTCGAATCCGGCTTTTCTGAAACATCCGAACGGTCAATTCTGGTTGTATTACAAATCGTGGAATACAGAAGAATACGATCATCCGGTTGATCCGGCCATTCGCGGAAACCGCAAATATGGTCTGGCCATTGCCGAAAAACTCGAAGGTCCGTACATCAAATACTCCGGAAATCCAATTCTTGACTACTCGAAACTGGGAAATAACCGCCAGTTGGAAGACGGAAATGTATTTATGGAAGACGGACGTTTCTACATGCTGGCACGCGATATGGGGCGGTTCGATCACGAAGTTGGAATTATTCTGGAATCGGAAGACGGAATTCACTGGTCGGAACCGAAGATCAGTTATTTTGGATACAGCCATTACCTGAAACAACCTCCGGCGCCAAAGCATTTGAAAAAGTATGGCCGGTTTGAGCGTCCGCAAATCCTGATGCAAAATGGTCATCCAACGCATTTATTTGTGGCATCTCAGGGTGGAAAATACGAAACATCGTCGGCCTTTGTTTTTAGAGTAAAATAAAATAAAATAAAATAAAATGATCACATAGACACATCGGTCATATAAAATATGTTTCCTCGTTTGTCGCTGTAGCAAAAAAAGTAAAAGTATGAAACAAACAATTATCCTTATTCTTCTGTCTGTCCTGATGTTTCAGACGGAAGCCAAAAACAAGCCAACTGTGTATATCATTGGCGATTCAACGGTAAAGAACGGTAAAGGCGATGGCTCCAACGGCCTGTGGGGATGGGGTGAGCCGATTTCAGGTTATTTCGACAGTAAAAAAATCGATGTTGAAAATGATGCGCTGGGCGGAACAAGCAGTCGAACTTTTCAAACCAAAGGATTGTGGGAAGCAGTCAGGATAAAACTTCAACCCGGAGATTTTGTGCTGATGCAATTTGGACACAACGATGGTGGTCCGGTAAACGATACGTTGCGCGCGCGTGGCACCATAAAAGGTATTGGCGAAGAAATAGAGGAAATTGACAACCTGATTACCAAGCAACACGAAATGGTTCACACTTACGGGTGGTACCTTCGTAAAATGGTTGATGAAGCGAAGGAGAGGGGCGCTATTCCAATCGTGATCTCACCCATTCCCCGAAACATCTGGAATGAAGGAAAAGTGCAGCGGGCTTCTGATGATTATGGGAAATGGTCTAAAGAAATTGCAAAAGAAACAGATGCTTTTTTTATCGATTTAAATGATTTGGTTGCTGAAAAATATGAAAAATTAGGTCCTGAAAAAGTGAAGTCTTTTTTCCCGGGAGATCATACGCACACCAGTTTAGAAGGGGCAAAACTGAACGCAGAAACCATTGTTCAGGAAATAAGTAAACTTGATCGGTGTTTGCTGAAAAAGTACCTGAAAAAGAACAAATAAACACGCGGCAACCTTAAGTCAGGAAATAATAATCCGATCATAAGCAGAAATGTAAACACAAAATAAAACCTATGAAAAAGAAAATTTTCCTTCTAATGCTCACCTTAATTCTATCTGCGGGAATTATTCAGGCACAGAAACTTCCGGCAAAAAAAGAAGTGATGGACAAACTGGTGTTGGCCAACGCCTATTTCATGCAGAAATGGCCGGATACCGGCAAGAGCATAATTACCAACAAGGAACGCCCGAGTAACATTTGGACACGTGCAGTTTATTACGAAGGCTTGATGGCACTGTATGCAGTTAATCCTGATAAATCTTTTTACGATTATGCAATTTCTTGGGGCGAAGCGCACAAATGGGGACTGAATGGTGGAATTCAAACCCGCAATGGCGACAACCAGTGCTGCGGGCAAACATATTTGGATTTGTACCAGATCGACAAGAGAGCGGAACAGTTGAAAGACATAAAAGCTTCGGTTGACCTGATGCTTGAAACTGATAAAATAAACGACTGGAACTGGATTGATGCTTTGCAAATGGGAATGCCTGTTTTTGCTAAGTTGTCGAAAATTACCAGCGATAAAAAGTATTCGGAGCGGATGTACAAAATGTACATGGATACAAAGGAAACTCAGGGTTTATACAATAAAAAGGATAAGCTTTGGTGGCGAGATAAAGATTTTCTTCCTCCATATAAAGAGCCGAATGGTCAGGATTGTTATTGGTCGCGCGGAAACGGCTGGGTCGTTGCTGCTCTTGTTCGCGTTATGAAAACTGCTCCGGACGATCCGCACTACATGGAATACAAAAAGACCTATCACGAAATGATGAAAGCGCTTTTGCCCATTCAGCGAAAAGATGGTTTTTGGAATGCCAGTTTGCACGATCCGAATAATTATGGCGGCAAGGAAACTTCAGGAACGGCTTTGTTTGTTTATGGCATGGCCTGGGGTGTGAATAATGGCCTGCTCAGCGCTAAAAAATACTTACCTGTTATTGCCAGGGCGTGGAATGCCATGGCTACAGAAGCTGTTCACGCCGACGGATTCTTGGGTTTCGTGCAAGGTACCGGAAAACAGCCATCCGACGGTCAACCGGTGACTTATGACAGCAAACCCGATTTTGAAGATTATGGATTGGGTTGCTTTCTGCTTGCCGGAAGCGAAGTGTATAAACTTTGTAAATAGGTAGAGATAGGATAAACGAAAAACCCGGCAAATCAACCGGGTTTTTCGTTTATGTGAACTATGAAAATTAAAGTCTGCTTTCCAGAATTTCGCGAATTTCTTCGGGACCGATGTTCGATTTTTCGCCAACTTTATATCCTCTTTTCAGAAATCGGTTGCAAATCGTATCAATCGTATCGGTCGGAACGCCATAATCGGGCAATTTTGTTGGAATGCCTACTGATTCAAAAAAATCGACAGTTTTCTGAATGGTTTGGTCAATCCGCTCAGATGAATTTCCCGCTGTAATTCCCCAAACACGTTCGCCAAGCTGAAGGAGTTTATCCTTTTTCTGGTCCCTTTTAATATGCATAACTCCCGGAAGTACAATGGCCAAAGTGCGTGCATGATCAATTCCATGATAAGCAGTCAGTTCGTGACCAATCATGTGGGTGGCCCAATCCTGGGGAACACCGACAGCAATAAGTCCGTTCAGGGCCATGGTTGCACTCCACATAAAATTGGCAGCCGATTCGTAGTCTTTCCGGTTTGCCAATACTTTTGGCCCTTCTTCAATCAGCGTTTTTAGTATGCTTTCGGCAAATCTGTCCTGAATTGGCGAATTCACCGGATAGGTTAAATATTGCTCAATTACGTGCACAAAGGCGTCCACAATTCCATTCGCAACTTGCTTATCGGGAAGTGAAAAAATAACTTCCGGATCAAGAATTGAAAATTGCGGCATCACAAAAGGTGACATAAATGAAAGTTTTTCCTGAAATTCGACACGTGTAACAACGGCACCTGAATTCATTTCAGAACCGGTTGCCGGCAAAGTCAGAACTGCACCAATGGGAACGGCAGACTTGACCGGAGCTCTTTTTGATAAAATCTGCCACGGATCACCAAATTCGAAATTTGCAGCCGCAGCAATAAACTTTGTTCCGTCGAGTACCGAACCTCCACCAACAGATAGTAAAAAAGTAATATTCTCCTTTTTTACTATTTCTACAGCTTTCATTAGTGTTTCGTAATGTGGATTTGGTTCAATACCTCCAAATTCAACGACTTCAAAACCTTTAACCGATTCTTTTACCTGATCGTAAACGCCATTCTTAAAAATACTTCCACCGCCATAAGTCAGCAGAATTTTTGATCCTTCAGGAATGTTTCGTCCTGTTTTCCTGATTTCACCTTTTCCGAAGATGATTTTTACCGGATTTTGATATTCAAAATTATACATGAGACTTGTAAATAATGTGTTTTAGAATAATAGAAACTAAATTACCCATTATTCCTGAATTTACATTTTATTCGTTGTTAATAAATTCAAAGACCTATTTTTGTAAAAAATGAAATGACAATTATGGATCAGGAAAACAAGGGCGGTATCGATTATTACGAAAAATATAAGGATTATTCTGATCAGGAGATTTTTGAGATTTTACGGAATCACAAAGAGTATCAGGATTCTGCTGTGAGTGGAGCCGTAAAGATTGCTCTGGAACGTAAATTAATTCATTCTGATCAGGATCTGATGGCTCCCGAATTTCAGCAAAAAAGAAGTTTTCACTTTGCATTGTTCCCCCGGATAAACAATTCGTTTCATCACCAGCGGCTCATCGGAAGCATTTTTCGATACCTGTTTGTCGTTTCGCTTATTCCGGTTGTTTATGGTTTTCTAAAATATGGAGAGGGTAAGCTTGACCAGACCATCTGGGGAGTGGCGCTTGGAATTCTTTGGTTTGGTTTATGCCTTTGGTTGAAAAAAACGCTACGGTTAGCCATTTTATTTCCAATATTTGGCTTACTTGCTTTCCTTACTTTTTCAGCCATTCAAAAAATATTGGTTCCCGAAAAGCTTGTTTCTCAGGATTTGTTAATGGTTTTTGCGGGAACACTAGTAACAACATATCTTTTGTTGTATCTGAAAAATTTAATAGCGAATAAACCTGGCGGTAGTTAAATCGGTTTTTGTGTCTTCCTGAAAAATTCGGTATTTGCGTTAATCCGTCAAAATTTACTTTTACCTAAGGAAATCGTATGTTCGTCGATAAGATTTCCGTTCAGGGTTTGATTTTGGATAGTTTTAATTCAAAATTTCAAATCCTAAAAAGAGAATTATGTACCTGCTTCGAATAACCAGTCTCGTTTTTGCCTTAGGATTGCTGGTGTCAAGACTTTTCGCTGCGCCTGTAATACCTGTCGAGGAAAGTTGGGACGACACAGACGTCCGCACTTATCAGGTTGAATCGTTCGATAAAATTTATCTGGAAGGTGCTTTTAAAGTCATCCTTGAGCAGGGAAATCGTTCGGCATTGCGCATCAAAACCGATGAAGATAATTTCAAGTACATCGATGTTCAGTCGGATGTTGAATCACATAGCTTAAAAATAGTGAAAAAGCATTTCAACTTCGATGAAGTTGTACTATACATCACATTTAAAGACCTTGAAAAATTGACTATGGAAGGCGGTATTAGCCTGGAAACTAAAGGATATGTTGATTTAAAGGATTTTTATCTACGTGTTGAAGGTGGCGCTGACATTGAAATGAACATGAAAGTAAATAATTTGAGAGTCGTTGGCGAAGGTGGGGTGAAATTTGAATTCGACGGAGTAGCTGAGGAAATGGATGCTTCAATTTCGGGAGCAGGTTATTTGGATGCCACCGATCTAAAAACCAATACCTGCGATTTTAAAATTGAAGGAGTTGGCGCCGGAAGCGTCTACGTAATCAAATCGCTGCACGCCAGTATAAATGGTGTTGGAAAAATTAGGTACAAAGGTGATCCTCAGGTTTCTAAAAAGATTGATGGTATCGGAATCGTGTCCGGTGATTAGTATATTAGTTTAGTTTGTCGTTAAGGGTCATCTGTTTCAGGTGGCCCTTTTTGTTGCTCAACTTTTCCTGAAGGCGAAACAAATTCCGATTCGGTATGTTAATATTTCCGTATAATTTGTCCTTTGTGACATAAAATCGAGTGTGAAATTATTTTTTAAGTGTCTGATATTCTGTGTGTATTTTGATTTTTATTGCAATTGTGTTTAGTAGTATTTGTTAATGGTTAAACAAATTGCAAAAATTACTGTTCTGGATACGGATACAATTATAAAATTAAGGAGGATTTAGTATGAAAGTGTACGGGTTTTTAAAAACAGAAACTGCAAAACCTAAAATAAACGGAACACAGTTGCCTTCAAATAAAAATGACAACAACGGTCACGACCTGATTGGAGATAATCATATTGCTACTTCGCTGGAAACGCCAATGCGCGATGACGCTTTTGTACTTAGCGATGAACAAAAAATGATTTTAATCGAAGAGAAATTCCGGGATATTATGGATATTCTTGGACTTGATTTAACTGACGACAGTTTAAATGGCACTCCGCACAGAGTTTCTAAAATGTTTGTTCAGGAAATATTTTCAGGTTTAAATCCTGAAAATAAGCCAAAAATCTCGGTCTTCGAAAATAAATTCAAATACGGCGAAATGCTTGTTGAAAAAAATATCAACCTGAATTCAACCTGCGAACATCATTTTTTGCCAATTGTTGGTAAAGCGCATGTGGCTTATGTGTCAAGCGGGCAGGTTGTTGGATTATCAAAGATAAATCGCGTGGTGGATTATTTTGCCCGCCGTCCGCAGGTTCAGGAACGATTAACTGTTCAAATTGCCAACGAATTGAAACGCATTTTAAAAACTGAAGATGTGGCTGTTGTGATTGATGCCAAACATCTGTGTGTGTCGTCAAGAGGAATTAAGGATGAAGGCAGCTCAACGATAACTGCTGAATATGGCGGAGTTTTTAAAGACTCGCTCCGGAAGGACGAATTCCTGAAATATTTGTCGCTCAACGTATAAAGTTAGAATACACTTGTTTAATTGAGTAGCCTTTCGTTTTGGAAGGCTTTTTTATTTGATTTTTGTTGCTTCTGAAATTGGGAGCTAAAACAATTTTTGTTCTTTTGTTCTTTAAATGGTTGAAATTATGGATGGAAGAAAACGCTCGGATGTAAAACCTGGCTTACTGGTGAATATTGTACAAAAGCATCATCAGCGAACAGGCGAATTGACAGAGGGAATTGTTAAAACTCTTTTAACAAGTTCCCCAAATCATCCGCATGGGATTAAAGTGCGGCTCGAAACCGGCGAAGTAGGTCGGGTAAAAGAGATTTTGGACGAAGATGAATTTTAGTTATTGAATGTTGTTAAAATGCTTGTTATGGGCCTTAAAATTGTTTCAACCAATATTGCAAAACCTACAAAAATTGAATGGCGCGGGCAATTTGTGGAAACCGGTATTTATAAATATTCTGTTGATACCCCTGTCTTTTTGGGTAGTGAAGACGTTGAAAACGATCATGTTATTGATCGGCGTTTTCATGGAGGAACCGATAAAGCCTGTTATCTGTATTCTGCTGACCATTATTCTTTCTGGAAAAACAAATATCCCGATCAGGATTGGCGCTGGGGAATGTTTGGTGAAAATCTGACGGTTAGCGGTCTCAATGAATCCGAAATCCGGATAGGCGACCGTTTTCAGATTGGTGAGACAATTGTTCAGGTTTCGCAGCCACGACAGCCCTGTTTTAAATTGGGCGTTCGTTTCGGAACGCAGCAAATTGTCGACGATTTTTGGGTGTCTTCTTTCCCGGGTGTTTATGTTCGGGTGCTTACTTCGGGAAATGTTCGGACCGTAGATGAAATGAAATTGCTTGATAGAAATCAGGATAGTTTGTCAGTCAGCCAGGTATTTTCAATTTTTCGGCTGGAAAGGGACAATCAGGAATTGATGGAATCAGCTTTGTCCGAACCTTATTTAGCTGACTCGTGCCGGAAAGATATCCAGAGAATCCTGGAAAGTATTTTATAGTTATTCCCTGATTAGGTTTTTACCTTCACTTTGTTGAAATCCAATAAAATTTGAATAGAACGCAACTTAACCGTTGTCTGTGCTCTATGGCAAGACTTGCGGAATACTGCAATAAGATGTTTACGATCAATTGATAAACGACAATTCCGATTTCAATTTGAAAATGATCTGAGGCTCTACCTTATGACAAATTAAATTGCCTTTTTCATCGAAATTAGCCTTTACAGCAAACCAAAGTTTCGACCATTTGTATCTTCTCAGTCCATTAAACGTGAGCCGATATTGGTACTTCGACCCCAGAATTCTTGTGAATGAATCGAAATTACCATTCCTCAATCTGGCTTTCAGAATCAAGAAAATGAGAAATGTAAACAGCTTATATACGAATAAAAACATCAAAACAATTCCTATGACTATAATTGCATTCATGGATATAAAGCTAAGTGAACGATGTTAAGTTTTTGTTACTCCTTGGTTAAGGAAATGTCAGTTAACAAAAATTATTATGTTATAGTAATATTACATCTTTGTAAATCTGGTAATTATGATCTAATAAATTAGGTATAAATTTAAGACAAATTTGTCTTAAATTAACAGTTAAACGCAGATTTGTCTTAAAAATTGTCATTAAAAGTTGCGGAAAAGAATAAGCGAGTTTTAGAATTAGGATAGAATTTGCCCTAAGAACAACTAATTTTGATCAAAATCAATTAAACCTGTAGCTGGAACGATAGCTGTAATTGGTGAGTATGAAAAAGCCGGAATACATGAATTCGATTCAGGAGGATAGGTGAAATGATGTGTTGAGTATTTTTCAGGAATAAAAGTGGATAATTATAAACTAAAAAAGCTTTGAAATCTAGTGATTTCAAAGCTTTTAAGCTTGTTTTGTCGGGGTGGCCGGATTTGAACCGACGACCTCGTCGTCCCGAACGACGCGCGCTACCAAGCTGCGCTACACCCCGTAAAATTTATTCGATCAGCATTTCAATCAGAACTCACAATACCATATGATTAAATAAAAGCGAATTTTGAATTGTGGTGCAAATCTAAAATTTTCTGAGGAAACAAATATGCTTTACGCAAAGAATTTAAAGTGTTAGTCCTAATTTTTTTGATTGTTTTTATAACTAACCCTCTATAAATGCAGAAACCGTTCCAAACAAAGTTTGAAACGGTTCTACTAATCCACACAATCAATCCACACTAAAAAACCAATCATCACCATAATTGCGTAAAATGATTTGTTTTTACTAACCTTATCCTAATCTTAACCACGAACAAATCAATGTTTTTATCAGATTCTATCGTTTAAACACAGTTAATTCAACTGTGTTTTTTTTCTTCATAATTAGTTTGATAAACGTATTTTGCTCGAAAAGGTTTTATTTTTTAGCCGCCTAAATATAAATATATAAATAAATATCTTTTATTCTTTAATAAATTTAAAATGCTTGGTTATTTACCAGTTCTGGTGATGATAATAAAAAATCCGATTCAAAAATGAACCGGATTGAGCTATTTAATAAAATACGATTAATCTTTTAAACTTAGCCGGGTTCCCCTTGCCATTGAAATCAGATTGGGATTGGTGATCAATATCTGACTAACACCATTTCGCATGGCACTAAACCCGTTGTCCAGTTTAGGTATCATTCCTTCGCTAATAATCCCTTTGGCCTGAAGTTCTTTAAAACGGTCGTAACTCAATTCCGAAATAACTGAATTTTCATCTTCAGGATTTAGTAAAACACCTTTTTTCTCGAAGCAGTAAAATAGGTTTACCGTATAGTAATTCGAGAGTTCTATAGCCAGATCGGCGGCAATAGTATCGGCGTTGGTGTTGAGCAACTGTCCTTTAGCGTCGTGTGTAATTGGTGCCATAACCGGAACAACTTCTTCATTCAGAAGTAACCTAAGTTCCGAAGTATTTACGCCCATTATGTCGCCAACATATCCATAATCAATATCTTTCACCGGCCTTTTTACTGCTCTGATTACATTTAGGTCCGCACCAGTCAGTCCAATGGCGTTACAGCCTTTTGACTGCAAACCAGCTACAATACTTTTGTTTACTAATCCGGCATAAACCATTGTAACAACTTCAAGCGTTTCCGCGTCAGTAATTCTCCGGCCTTCAACCATCTTCGTTTCAATACCTAATCGTTCGGCCATGCTGGTTGCCAGTCGTCCTCCTCCGTGAACTAAAATACGTTTTCCCCTGATTTGAGCGAACTGAGTAAGCAATTGTTCAAGCGATTCTTTTTCTTCAACAACCTTTCCGCCGACCTTTACAATGGTTAATCTTTCCATAATGGTTATTTACAATTCTTCTATTTACAATTTACAATTTAACTACATGGACAAAAATAGTAAATCGTAAATTGTCCAATAGTCAATCTTTATTCCAACTTGTCTAATATCATTTTTATTACTGCCTGTGCAGAATATAATCTGTTTTCAGCTTCCTGAATAACAATCGAATCAGGACTGTCAATAACCTCGTCAGTGACAATCATATTTCGGCGTACAGGCAGGCAGTGCATGAATTTAGCTTTATTTGTAACAGCCATTTGTCTTTCGGAAACTGTCCAGGATCTATCTTTTGAAAGTACTTTGCCATAATCGGTGTATGATGCCCAACTTTTTGCATAAATAAAGTCTGCACCCTCAAAAGCTTTCATTTGGTCGTATTCAGGTTTGAGATCGCCCATAAATTCAGGAGCAAGTTCATATCCTTCAGGATGAGTAACTACCAGTTCGTAATCAGTTTGGCGCATCCATTCGATAAAAGAATTTGGAACAGCCTGTGGTAAAGCTCGTGGGTGTGGAGCCCAGGTTAACACAACTTTAGGCCGTTCTTTTGTTTTGAATTCTTCTATCGTTAGATGATCTGCAAATGATTGCAGTGGATGACGGGTCGCGGCCTCCATGCTAACTACCGGTACTCCTGAATAATCGACAAATTGCTGAATTATTTTTTCCTGATAATCGTCTTCTTTATTTTCAAATTTTGCAAACGAACGGACGCCAATAATGTCGCAATAACGGCCAATTACCGGAACGGCTTCACGAATATGTTCAGGTTTATCGCCGTCCATTATCACGCCTAATTCTGTTTCAAGCTTCCATCCACCTTCGTTAATATCAAAAACGATGACATTCATTCCGAGGTTTAATCCAGCTTTTTGTGTGCTTAGCCGTGTTCGCAGACTTGAGTTGAAAAATACCAACAGTAAAGTTTTATTTTTCCCAAGGTCTTGATATTTATAGGGCGATTTTTTTAGCTCAAGGGCAAGCTTTAGTGCTTCGTCTAAATTATCGAGGTCGTGAACCGAAGTAAAGTGTTTCATTTTGTGGTGATTAATAAACAAACAAAATTTATAGTTTGCTGAAATACAGTATTTTAGTTGATTTTTTTGTTCGGAATAAAGATACTTTAAATTTTTATTTCAAGCTTGGTAAAATCTGTTAAAAGCTATTATTTAAAGTTATTTTGGTCTAACCTGTCCATCGCCATCAACAATCCATTTGTAGCTGGTAAGTTCTTCGAGAGCCATTGGTCCGCGCGCATGTAATTTTTGTGTCGAGATACCAATTTCGGCTCCCAAACCAAATTGTGCGCCATCAGTAAATGCAGTAGAAACATTGCAATAAACGGCAGCAGCGTCAACCGATTTACGGAAAATTTCAAGTGCATCCTTATTTTCAGCAACAATGGCTTCCGAATGTTTCGAGCTGTAATTGGCAATATGATCTAACGCTTCATCAAGATCTCCAACTGTTTTAACCGACATTTTGTAGGAAAGGAATTCTGTTCCAAACGAACCTTCTGTGGCGTGTTCCAGAAGTTCCGAAGGATATTTGCCATCCAAAATTGGAAATGCTTTTTCGTCGGCATAAATAACAACATTACTTTGCGGAAGCAACTCCGTCAGAATTGGCAAATCGTTTAGTCTTTTTTCATTAATAATCAGGCAATCAAGAGCATTACAAACACTCGGACGACGCGTTTTTGCATTGTTCACGATTTCTTTTCCCTTAGTTACATCGCCCGATTCATCGAAATAAGTATGGCAAATTCCGGCGCCGGTTTCAATTACCGGTATCGATGAATTTTCGCGTACGAAATTAATGAGCCCTTGTGAACCGCGAGGAATAATTAAATCGACCAGACCGCGTGCATGCAAAAGTTCGTTGGTTGCTTCACGGTCGACAGGAAGAAGTGAAAGTACGTTTTCATCGAGATCGTGTTTCCGAAGTACATCCTGAATGACTTTTACAATGGCGCGGTTCGAAAATTCGGCATCGCTGCTACCTTTCAACACACAGGCATTTCCGGATTTCAGGCAAAGTGAAAAAACATCGAGCGTAACATTTGGACGAGCCTCGTAAATGATTCCGATTACGCCAAATGGCACGGTTATTTTCTTAATCGAAAGACCGTTTGGACGCTGAGTTTCGCTTAAAACCCGGCCCAGTGGTGAAGGAAGTGAGGCAACATTCCGAATATCGGAAGCAATTCCCTGAATTCGTTCCGGAGTTAACATTAGTCGGTCGTATTTCGGATCAGCTGGATCCATGCGACTAAGATCTTTCACATTTTCTTCAAGGATAAACGTTGTATTTTCAACAGCAGCTACGGCCACATCTTTTAAAACCTCGTTTATCTTTTCTTCTGACACCAGGTTCAGTTTTCTGCTGGCCTTTAAAACCAGGCCTAATTGTTCTTTCACTTTCATACTTCCGTTTTTTCGGTGCAAGCGTTATAATTTTAAAATATAAAGCCCCCTTCCAGGGGGAGGAAGGGGGAGTATAACTCGAAACTTGCTGCCAAGGGTAAAGGCAAATTTAAGGGGTCTATGAAAAGGGTATCAGTACACAAATCCCGAGTCAATAACATCTTTATTTCTATTCCATTAAATACAAATAATCGTAATGAACAACAGCTTTTTTGTTTTTATTTCCCATATATCTTTCAGCTTTTTCCGAGCTGTATTCCGATTTTCCAATTCCGATCAATTGCCCGTTTTCGTCCTTAATTTTTACAAGGTCGCCTTTTTCAAAATCCCCGGCAATTGACACAATTCCAACTGGTAACAAGCTTGAAGCCTGATTTGATAACAATGCCTTTTTCGCTCCCTCATTCACAACTAACTGTCCTTTTGCGAAACTTTCGGAATATGAAATCCACTTCTTTACATTCGATGATTTTTTATTCTCTGACAAAAAAGTAGTGTGAATAAAATCATCTTCAGAATCCATGATTCTCAGCAAAGTATTTTGATTCATTCCGTTCGCAATATGAACATTAATTCCACCCTTGGCTACTTTACGGGCAATATGATATTTTGTTAGCATTCCACCACGCCCAAAACTCGATTTGCTGGTCGAAATAGCTTCGTTGAGTGGTTTGCTTTTTGATGTTATTTCCCGGACTACCTTTGATGCTGGCAATTCCGGCGATCCATCATAAATACCATCTATATTGCTCAAAATAATCAAAGCTTCTGAATTTTCCATTGAGGCTATCAAACCCGATAATTCGTCATTGTCAGTGAACATCAGTTCAGTAACTGAAATGGTATCGTTTTCGTTCACAATTGGAATTACTTTGTTATCGATCAGGGTCGAAATACAGTTTTTCATGTTCAGGTAGTGAACGCGATCACTGAAATTTTCCTTTGTCGTCAATACCTGTGCACACGACATGCCGTATTTGCTGAAACCTTCGGCGTATTTGTTTATCAATTTTACCTGACCAACTGCCGACCACAATTGCCTTGCTGACACTGTATCCAGCTTTTTTCGAATGCCTATTTCACCTCTTCCGGCAGCAACTGCACCCGATGAAACCAAAACAATTTCAACACCTTTCTGGTTTAGATTTGCTATTTGATCGACTAAATGAGAAATATTTTCGTCATTGAGCGTACCATCAGACTTAGTTAGAACGTTACTGCCAACTTTGACAGTTATTTTTTTATATCGCAAATTTGTTTTCAAGAGAATTTGATTAACCTTTTTCAATTTTGTTGAATGAGGCGATTAATCCCTGAATTAATGACGAACTGAATCCTTTGTGCTCCATTTCGTTGAGACCTGTAATTGTAATTCCGCGGGGAGTGGTCACTTTATCAATTTCCTGTTCCGGATGCCTTCCTGATTCAAGAATTAAGCCTGTTGCGCCTTTAACTGTTTGCGCAGTGATAAACTGAGCCATTTCTGCTCCAAATCCAATTTCAATGCCGCCCTGCATGGCAGCACGCATGTATCGCAATGCAAAAGCAATTCCGCACGAGGCAAGCACTGTTGCGGCTGCCATCAAATCTTCAGTAATTATTATGGCTTGACCCAATTGATCGAAAATATTCAGAACCAGATTGCGAAGTTTTTCCGATTTTACGTTGGTCGAAATCAATGTCATCGATTCCTGAATAGCAATGGCGGTATTTGGCATTGCCCTAAAAATCTGCACTTCCGCTCCGGCGGTCTCTTCGAGTTTCTGAAGTCCAACTCCTGCAACCAGTGAAATCAGTATTTGATTTGGCTTTAGGACAGGTTTTATTTCTTCAATGATCGCCAGAACCTGGTATGGCTTGATGGCCAGAATGATGATATCGGCATTTCCCGACGCTTCAATGTTGTTGCTCGTCACAGAAACGCCAGCCTCCTGAAGTTTCTCCAGCAGATTTAATTTTCGGCGGGTAACTGTTAGTGACGAGGGTTGAATTTGCTTCGATTTAATCAAACCAAAAGCAATCGCGCTTCCAAGATTACCACCACCGATTATCGTTATTTTCTGGTCAATCATTTTTAAAATTCAGAATTAGTTACGTCTGTCAGATTACTGCAGCCAACGCTTTCAGAAATACATCGGCTTGTTCTGTGCTCAAAGTTAGCGGTGAAAGTAACCTGATTGTATTTGCCCCTGAAAACCCTGTAAAAATATGATGATTTTTTAACAAAACATGACGAATGTCATTAATTTGTTGATTAAATTCGAGTCCAATCATTAAGCCCTGTCCTCTGACTTCTTTAATTCCTGAAAAATCATTTAGTTTTTCAATCAGATAATTTCCTGTTTTATAGGCATTTTCGATCAGTTTTTCACTTTCCATGATCTCCAAAACGGCCAAACTTGCAGCGCAAGCCAGATAATTTCCCCCAAAAGTGGTTCCCAACATGCCGTGCCATGGCTTGTATTCCGGAGAAATTAAGAGTGCTCCAACCGGAAAACCATTCCCCATTCCTTTGGCAACTGTAATCACATCGGGTTTAACTTCAGCATATTGGTGTGCAAAAAATTTACCACTACGTCCGTAACCCGACTGAATTTCATCTAAAATCAGCAGCGTTCCATATTTTTTGCAGAGTTTTTCTGCCTGAACTAAAAAGCCTTCAGCCGGCACATGAATTCCACCAATTCCCTGAATCCCCTCGATAATCACACCCGCAATTTCTTCAGTTCTAAGTTGTGCTTCGAGCGTGTCTAAATCATTAAAAGGCAGAATGACTGCATTCGGAGTTGCGTTTACAGGTGCAACAATTTTAGGATTGTCGGTTACTGCAACAGCGGCCGATGTGCGGCCGTGAAACCCTTTTTTAAAGCTCACTATTTTTTTACGACCAGTTACAAACGAAGCTAATTTTAGTGCATTTTCGTTGGCTTCGGCTCCCGAATTTACCAGGAAAAGCTGGTAATCCGAATAACCTGAAAGTTGCCCTAGTTTCTCGGCCAGTTCCTTTTGTTGTGGAATTTGTACTGAGTTGGAATAGAAACCAATCTGGTTTAGCTGGTCCGAAATTCGTTTGATGTAGTGTGGATGCGAATGGCCAACTGAAATAACAGCGTGACCACCATATAAATCAAGATATTTGGTCCCGTTTTCGTCCCAAATGTAACAGCCTTCCCCTTTTACAGGAGTGATATCTAAAAGTGGATATACGTCGAATAAGTTCATAATTATAATGTTACGAGTTTCGTGTTGCGAGTTCCGGGTCTGGGGTTGACTTGAAACCCGAAACCCATAACTCGCAACGTTATTTTAAAATGCCACAGCTTTTAATCCCAATCCTGCAGTCTCTTCCAACTCAAAAATCAGGTTCATGTTTTGAATGGCTTGTCCCGATGCACCTTTCAGCAGATTGTCGGAAACCGATAAAATCATCAGTTTATTGCCATGTTTTTCAAGGTAAACAATGGCTTTGTTCGTGTTTACCACTTGTTTCAAATCGGGATTGGTTTTGCTCACAAACACAAACGGATGCGATGTATAATAATCCTGATATATTTTTTGAGCTTCTTCTAAAGAACCGTCAAATTTTGTATAAACTGAGGCAAAAATGCCTCGTGTATGATTTCCCCGAACCGGAATGAAATTGATGTCGAAGCTGAAATCTGGCTGAAGCTGATGCAAGCTTTCACCAATTTCTCCCAAATGCTGATGTTCGAATGCCTTGTAAACCGACAAATTGTTATTTCGCCAGCTAAAATGCGAAGTTGAACTCGGCGATTGACCAGCTCCGGTTGAACCCGTAATGGCGTTGATGTGCAATTCATCTTTCATCAATCCTGCGGCAGCAAGCGGCAGCAAAGCCAGTTGAATTCCTGTGGCAAAACATCCGGGATTCGCAATTTTGCTCGATTTCCGGATCAAGTCACGATTGAGCTCAGGCAAACCGTAAACAAAGTTATTGCCTTCCCTTTTTAGCCTGAAGTCGTGACTTAGATCGATTATTTTAACTTTTTCAGGAATCGTATTTTTTGACAAAAACTCTTTCGATTTTCCATGCCCCATACAGAAGAAAACTACATCAACTGCAGAAAAATCGGCTTCAGAAATAAATTTAAGATCGGTATCACCCAGTAAATCCGAATGAACATCCGATAACAGATTTCCGGCATTGCTGGTGCTTTGTACAAAAGCTATTTCAGCTTTCGGGTGATTTAGTAATATGCGGATGAGTTCACCGGCTGTATAACCGGCTCCTCCTATAATGCCAACTTTTATCATTATTCTCAGAAATCAATTATAAAAAATAAACAGAGCGTCATGCTGAACTTGTTTCAGCATCTCAACTTTTATAGAGAAAGCTATATCAAAAGTCAAAATATTCTCAATTTTGGTCATCCCGAATTTATTTCGGGATCTGACATTCAATGCATGGTGATCCTGAAACAAGTTCAGGATGACTGGGGATAATGACTTTTGATATAGCTTCGACTTTCATTCTATAAGCGTTTGTACTAGAACGTATGGTTTACAGAATTATGGATTTTCAGCGAAGTTGAAAGCACTTTTGTAAAGCCCTTCACATCGTCGGCTGTCCATGCCGAGTTTTTCTCGCCGTATTCTCCAAATTCCGATTTCATTAAATCGTGATCCGATTCAATTCCAACCAGAACGAAATTGTATGGTTTCAGACGAACAATTACTTTCCCTGTAACTGTTTCCTGTGAATGTTCCAAAAATTTTTCAATGTCGCGCATTACTGGCTCAAAGTAAAGAGCTTCGTGTAAAAACATTCCGTACCAGTTGCCCAATTGCTCTTTCCAGTATTGCTGCCATTTGGTCAAGGTGTGCTTTTCAAGCATTTGGTGCGCTTTGATGGTGATGAGCGGTGCTGCTGCTTCAAAGCCAACACGCCCTTTTATGCCGATAATCGTATCGCCGATATGCATGTCACGACCGATTGCGTATGGTGATGCCAGAGCTTCAAGTGCACGAATGGCATTTACCGGATTTTCAAAAGTTTCTCCGTCAACGCCTTTTAATTCGCCTTTCACAAAATTCAGAACAATTTCTTTTTCTCCCGTCGCTGTAAGTTGCGATGGATAAGCTTCTTCCGGAAGTGTTTTGTTCGACTTCAGCGTTTCTTTGCCGCCAACACTGGTTCCCCAAAGTCCTTTATTGATGGAATAATCCATCTTTTTCCAGTCGGCTTCAACACCATGAGCTTTCAGGTAATCGATTTCTTCCTGGCGGCTCAGCTCCAAATCGCGGGTAGGAGTGAGGATGCCAATTTCAGGAGCCAAAATTTGGAAGGTGAGGTCGAACCGAACCTGATCGTTTCCGGCGCCGGTACTTCCGTGTGCTACATATTTGGCCCCAATTTGTTTGGCATATTCAATAATGGCAATGGCCTGAAATACACGTTCTGAACTCACCGAAATAGGGTATGTATTGTTCCGGAGAATATTCCCGAAAACCATGTACCTGATGCTTTTCTGATAATAAGTGTCAGTAACATCCAACGTGACATGTTTAACTGCGCCCAATTTATAGGCTTTCTTTTCCACAGCATCAAGTTCGATCTGGCTGAAACCGCCCGTGTTGGCGATGGCTGTGTAAACTTCCAGATTCTTTTCTACCGACAGGTATTTTGCACAATACGAAGTATCCAAACCTCCGCTGAATGCCAAAACTACTTTATCTTTCATGATTTCTAATTTGATATATTTTTAAAAAACGATGACCCGCTGGCAGCAGTGCTTAAATACTTACAACTTTACTAACCATACAGATGCTCGGTTCTGACAAATGATTCACTCGTTTCTGAACCAACTTATTGACTTGCTGAAGGCCAATTTACATGAGAAAATAATCCTGAAATACCTGCCAGGAGTCATCGTTTATCCTTGTGTTTGTTGCTTTTTAAATAAGAATGTTAAAACAGTTGTCTTTGGAACTGAGCCGTTTTTATTTGATTTTATTTTATTAACAATGTCCAGCAAAGTGCCTTTTATCGCCCATTTGCTGCTTTGCTTTTTCTCTCCTTTTTTGTCTTTTTCCCAGGCGGGATCGAAAACCATGGCGGTGCAAAGGCATTTGCTTTTCCCGGTTCGCTGCAAAATGTCGTAATTCACGCAACTCTGGCAACCTTTCCAGAAATCTTCGTCTGAAGTTAGTTCTGAAAAAGTTACGGGACGATAGCCTAGTTCATGATTAATTTTCATAACAGCTAGACCAGTTGTTAAACCAAATATTTTGGCATCCGGATATTTTTTTCGCGAAAGCGCGAAAGCTTTTCGCTTAATTTCAGTTGCTAAACCGATGCCGCGATAATCTTTGGCGACAATCAATCCTGAATTCGCCACAAAGCTTTTTTCGCCCCATGTTTCCACATAGCAAAAACCTGCAAAGGTCACTCCGTTTTCAAGGGCAATAATGGCTTTGCCTTCCATCATTTTTTTTGCAATATATTCGTAAGTCCGGCGAGCAATCCCTGTTCCACGTTCTTTCGAAGCTAATTCGATGGCGTCGTTCACCTCATCCACATATTTAATGTGTTCCTCAGTTGCCACCAAAACCTGAATATTCTTCAACTCTTTCATCTCTGCCTTTAAATAAAATTGTTCTTTTTTAAATTCTAAATTCCCCAATTCTTTATTGTATAATATCTGTTGCTCTTCTGAGCTTTTTAGTGTCAATCGTTTTATCCCAGTTTGTCTTCCAATTTTGGAATTACCAAAATCAGACTATTTATCAGGTCGCTATGCGTAACTCCTTCGCGCATAATTAACAGAATGGTATCGTCGCCGGCAATGGTTCCGATAATTTCGTATGGTTCCGCATTATCGATTACAACAGCCAGGCTACTTGCATAGCCGGGCATGGTTTTCATAACAGCCATGTTTCCGGAGAACTGTAAATCGCGAAAGCCATCGGCCAGAAAATTAATCCGGGAATTTTCGCGTTGCGATTCGATATTTACTCCTTCAGGAATAACATAGACATAACCCAAAGCCTGATCAGTAACTTTTGCAACTTTCAAAATTTTTAAATCGCGCGAAAGAGTGGCCTGTGTCAGTTCAAAGCCCTGATCCTTCATGATGCGCAAAAGCTCATCCTGACTGCTGATCCGGCCATTGAGAATGACTTGTTTAATGGCAAGTTGTCGTTTCGTACGATTCTTCATTTTGAATATTTATACAATTCCGATGCAAAAATATGCAAAAAATAAATAATACGAACTTTTATTTCAGAAATAATTTCTATTTTTGTCTCCGGAAATAAAATTACAAACGAATTGAAACTTGAAAAGAGCCAGGTTGAAAATCCGAAGTTACATAGAAAAGAGAGTTTGTTTAAGAAATAACAACCATGCGTTTGCCCTACAGCCGTAGCCAAACGCATTTTTTTTAATATTTAGCATTGCAGCAATGACACAACTTAGAAAAGTCAGATTGATTCTTGAAGACGGAACAACATTCGAAGGAAAATCGTTCGGATATGAGAAATCGGTAGCCGGAGAAGTGGTTTTTTATACTGCTATGACTGGTTATCCGGAAAGTTTAACAGATCCTTCATATACGGGCCAAATACTTGTTTCGACCTTTCCATTGATTGGAAATTACGGTGTTCCAAGTGACTCGGAATCTCGGGGATTATCGGAATTTTACGAATCGAATAAGATACACATTACCGGATTGATTGTATCCGATTACTCGTTCGAATACAGTCACTGGAATGCCATAAAAAGTCTGGGCGACTGGCTGAAAGAATATAAAGTTCCGGGCCTTTTTGGAATTGATACACGCGCGCTGACCAAAATTATCAGGGTAAAAGGTTCGTTGCTGGGTAAGATTGAATTCGACGATGAGGAGATCGAATTTTACGATCCGAATCAGGAAAACCTGGTGGCCATTGCCAGTTGCGATAAAGTGGAAACATTCGGAAACGGCGATCATCGTGTAGTTCTGGTCGATTGCGGAGTGAAATACAACATTATTCGCTGTTTGATGGACCGCAACGCGACTGTAATTCGCGTGCCATGGGACTACGATTTTAGTGGTGAGGATTTTGATGGAATTTTCCTTTCTAATGGTCCGGGCGATCCGGCGCTGTGCGATGCAACCGTGGCAAACATTCGTAAAACAATGGATGCGGAAAAGCCAATCATGGGCATTTGTTTGGGTAACCAGTTGCTTGCCCGGGCTGCAGGAGCCGACACATATAAACTGAAATTTGGTCACCGAAGTCACAATCAACCGGTTTTGCTTCAGGGGACCGACCGCTGTTTCATTACTTCGCAAAATCATGGGTTTGCGGTCGATACCAAAACTTTGCCCGGCGATTGGGAACCTTTGTTCACCAACGTAAACGACAACACAAACGAAGGCATCCGGCACAAAACAAAACCATTTTTCTCGACTCAGTTTCATCCCGAAGCAGCAAGTGGCCCGGTTGATACCGAGTTTTTGTTCGATGATTTCATGAACAATGTAATTGAATATAAAAAGACGAAGAAGTAAAAAAGTCACAGTGTTCAGTCACAGTTGGCAGAAGTAACACAACACACAACACGTAACACGTAACTCGCAACACGTAACACGAAACAAAGAAGCATCATGATAAATAAAGACATAAAAAAAGTAATCGTTCTGGGGTCGGGAGCCCTGAAAATCGGAGAAGCCGGTGAGTTCGACTATTCGGGAAGTCAGGCATTGAAAGCACTGAAAGAGGAAAATGTTGAAACCATTTTGATCAATCCGAATATTGCAACCATCCAGACTTCAGAAGATATTGCCGACCGCATTTATTTCCTTCCGGTAACTCCGTTTTTTGTGGAACAGGTTATTGAAAAGGAAAAGCCGGATGGAATTTTGCTTGCATTTGGCGGGCAAACAGCTTTGAATTGCGGTGTAGCGCTTTTCAAGAATGGCATTCTGGAGAAGCACAACGTAAAAGTTGTGGGAACTCCCGTTCAGGCCATTATTGATACGGAAGACCGTGAAATTTTCGCCGGAAAGCTGGCTGAAATTGATGTGAAGACGCCACGAAGTATCGCCTGTACAAACATGGAGGAAGCATACAAGGCTGTGAAAACAGTAGGTTACCCGATTATTATCCGGGCGGCTTATACATTGGGCGGACTGGGTAGCGGTTTCTGTGCAAACGATACCGAACTTGAAGCTTTGGCTTCGAAAGCATTCACTTATTCGCCACAAATTTTGGTGGAGGAATCGATTAAAGGCTGGAAGGAAGTGGAATACGAAGTTGTTCGCGACCGTTTCAACAATTGTATCACGGTTTGTAACATGGAAAACTTCGATCCGCTGGGAATTCATACCGGGGAAAGCATCGTGGTTGCTCCTTCGCAAACACTTTCCAATTCCGAATATCATAAATTGCGTGCACTGGCCATCAAAATCATTCGTCACATCGGAATCGTTGGCGAGTGTAATGTACAATATGCGCTAGATCCATATTCCGAAGATTATCGCGTTATCGAGGTGAATGCACGTCTGTCGCGTTCGTCGGCGCTGGCATCTAAGGCGACTGGCTATCCGCTGGCATTTGTTGCTGCCAAACTGGGGTTGGGATATGGCTTGCACGAACTTAAAAATCAAGTGACCAAAGTAACCACAGCCGCCTTCGAACCAGCGCTCGATTATATCGTTTGTAAAATTCCACGCTGGGATTTAAATAAATTTTCAGGAGTATCGAAAAACCTGGGAAGTTCGATGAAATCGGTTGGTGAAATCATGTCGATCGGTCGCTCATTCGAAGAAGCCATTCAGAAAGGAATCCGGATGGTGGGAATCGGAATGCACGGGTTTGTAGCCAACAAGGAAGAAATTACGATTGAACAGATTGACGAAGAACTGACACATCCGACAGATCGCCGGATTTTCGCGATTGCTGAAGCGTTCAACAAAGGATATTCGGTTGATGAAATTTACGACAAAACAAAAATCGACCGCTGGTTCCTTCAAAAACTGCATAACATTCATCTCACTAAAAATAAACTTGAGCAAGTAAACTCGCTGGCCTCGCTTGATGATTCTTTGCTCCTTCAGGCGAAGAAAGAAGGATATTCTGATTTTCAGATTGCCCGTTTGGTACTGAAATCGTCGAACAAGGAAATCAACAACGATTTGCTGAAAGTGCGCGACTGGCGTAAAGGCAAGAATATTTTACCTTCAGTGAAACAGATTGATACGCTGGCCGGAGAATATCCTGCACAAACGAATTATTTGTACCTGACCTATAATGGCAATGAACACGATGTTGAGTTTCAGCACGACAATAAATCGGTGATCGTGTTGGGTTCCGGAGCCTACCGAATCGGAAGTTCGGTAGAATTCGACTGGTGTAGCGTAAACGCGATTACGACCATTCACAAGGAGAAATACCGTTCCATCATGATTAATTACAATCCGGAAACCGTGAGTACCGACTACGATACCTGCGACCGGCTGTATTTCGATGAACTGACTTTCGAACGTGTGATGGACATTGTTGATCTGGAAGCACCTAAAGGAGTTGTTCTTTCTATGGGTGGACAGATTCCGAACAATTTGGCCATGAAATTACACCGTCAGCAAGTGCCGATTCTTGGAACTTCACCAACCAATATCGATCGGGCTGAAGACCGCAAGAAATTCAGTTCACTGTGCGATAACCTCGGAATTGATCAGCCTCGCTGGTCCGAATTAACAAGCATCGATGATATTTATACTTTCGTAGATGAAGTTGGATTTCCGGTTCTGATCCGTCCTTCGTATGTGCTTTCAGGAGCAGCGATGAATGTGGTTTCGAACAAAGACCAGCTCGAACATTTCCTGAATCTTGCAGCAAATGTTTCGAAAGAACATCCGGTCGTGGTTTCCGAGTTTATTGAACAAGCTAAGGAAATTGAGATTGATGCTGTGGCTAAAAACGGCGAAGTGGTGGCTTATGCCATTTCGGAACATGTTGAGTTTGCAGGTGTTCATTCCGGCGACGCAACGATCGTTTTTCCTCCTCAGAAATTGTATGTTGAAACTATCCGCAGAATTAAAAAGATTGCGCGCCAGATTGCCAAAGAGCTCGAAATTACCGGTCCTTTTAATATGCAGTTGCTGGCTAAAGATAACGATATCAAGGTGATTGAATGTAATTTGCGTGCATCGCGGAGTTTCCCGTTTGTGTCGAAAGTCATGAAATACAACCTGATTGAAATTGCGACTCAGGCCATGTTGGATGTTCCTTTCCAGAAACCCGACAAATCTTTATTTGAGCTTGATTATGTGGGTGTAAAAGCGCCGCAGTTCTCGTTTGCACGATTGCTGAATGCCGATCCTGTTTTGGGTGTGGATATGTCGTCAACCGGAGAAGTAGGCTGTATCGGCGAAACATATTATGAAGCGATCCTGAAATCAATGCTTTCAGTGGGTTATTCCATTCCGAAGAAAAATATTCTGATTTCATCGGGACCTGCACGCTCGAAAGTTGAATTGATTGAAAGCGCGAAGTTGCTTGCCGAACGTGGCTTTAACCTGTTTGCAACCGGTGGGACACAAAAATTCCTGAGCGACAATGGCATCAAATCAACGCGGGTTTACTGGCCTGATGAAACAGAGAAACATCCGAACACGCTTGAATTAATCAAGAATAAAAAGATCGATTTGGTGATCAATATTCCAAAAGATCATACAACGCGCGAAATCAGCAACGGGTATACCATTCGGCGAAGTGCCATTGATTACAGCATTCCGCTGATCACCAACGCCCGTGTGGCCAGTGCATTTATTTATGCATTCTGCAAATACGGAATCGAAGATTTACCCATCAAAAGCTGGGACGAATACAAGGATTAAAAATTGTTTGTAGCGACGCGATTCATCGTGTCGCTACCTGAAAATATCATAAGGTCATTTCGCATTCCGGAATGACCTTATTTATTAGTGAGAAGAAATTTACTCAAATTGCCTTTTTACAAACCAGCGGTCCCAAAGGTTGAAGCTGCAGTTCAGCTTGATGTATTTTTCTTCGACCAGATGGGCCACTTTTGTTCCACGCATTCCCAATTCAATCGAAAAATTGGCATAACTTCGATCTTTTTTAATGGGCAGTCCTAGTCCCAGCGTAAAAGCCTGTTCGTGAATTTCATTGTTGTAAAGGGTCAGATAACCACTTTCATAACGATAGCCCATCCTGTAACGAATAGATTGCCTCAGGAAATGATCATCGTTTTTGGGGGCAAATTCCAATCCCGCACGGTAACTGTTATTTATGCTCAATTTGTAGGAAGTAATTCTTAGAGTAGCGTCTTCCCAGTTGCTTCGTTTGTAATCGAACGTGCCAACCCATTTCTGTCCGTATAAATAGCTGATCCCAAAGCCGAGATCGAGCGGAAGTTTCATCGAGCCCGATGTTTTTACGTCGCTCGATACAGTTTCTGTTGTGCTATTGTAGGTCTTTGTTATACCTGTTGTGATGGTTGAGTTTAGACGGCTGCTAATTCCCGCAACAGTTCCAAATACCAGACCCGATTTGGCTGAAACGGGCAAACTGATTTGTGTTCCCAGATTAAAATATCCCCCCGAATAGTGAATGTTATCTTCCTGGGAGATTAGGTAAGTTATGTTGCTAACCGTTATGCTTTGCTGAAGATCTTGAGACACATTTCCCCAAATGTATCCGGCCTTTGCCCCAAACGAAATGTTTTCAGAAAGTTTCCAGGCCAGCAAACCGGCAGCCTCGCTTAATCCTCCGGTACCTTCGTAAATCGCCGGATACGAATAGGCTGTTCCGTCGATGGATTTCGCCGTATAAATATTATACCCTACGCTGCTTTTCGGATTTAGCGAAAGTCCGCCAAAAAACTTTTTCGAGATTGGAAATCCAATTTGCAACCAGCTCAGATTCCCGTCGTTTACGTTTACCTTTTTTGTGGAATTTTCAAGCTGAGTATATTTCATATTCATGCCTAAATCAAACAGAAAGCTTTGAGGTTTTATGGTTGTTAACGATGCCGGGTTCGAAGTATTCAGGAAAAGATGTGATCGCAAGGCGATTCCGGTGTTTCCCATTCCGGCATTCTGGCCCCCGGAAGACATTTCGAGCTCGCCGATACCAAAACCGGAATAAGGCGAACTGGTACTGTTTTGTGCAAATAGTCTTAATCCTGAAAGAGAAATAAGGAATGCCAGAAGCGGTATTTTGAATTTCATATTGAAACGATTGTTGTTCATTTATTGATTGTTCGTGCGAAAAATGAAGGCTGTTTTCCTTAATTGTGATAATAATACACATGGAGCACAGGCTTGTATTTTCCTGAGTTTGAGCCTCCAAAAATTACGTGATCGGCTGTTTTTTTAGCAACGGATGAATTATACCCAATCATTAGCGATCGGTTGGTTTCGAGTTCTTCGCTCAATTCGTTGGCAACGAACGTGCTCAGGTCTGCTTCGTAGTACACGGTTTCTTCCACCTCCTCCACGATGGTTTTAGTGACATACACATACGAACTGGTACTTCCAGGCGCCAGTACCTGTCCGGTAACCTGATTTTTGCGATCGGATGTGTAGATGTATAAAGAATCGGGCAAATCAGCCGAATTTTTATAGGTGCCTTTTTCAGGATAAAGCTTGAGTGTCGCGCCAACAAATGCTGAATTTTCGCCCATCCAAAGCAGATTGTCGACATACGGAATTTTAAGTTTAGCGAAGTGTTGAATGCCCGATTGCACAACCATGGCATTTCCGGTCAGTTTTGAATTTAATTCATTGCCTGATGCTGAAATGGCTTCGGTTAAACTGCCGGCAGAATTTCCTGAAATCTGGTTGAAATAAATGCCACTTGAAATGAATGAAAAGGTGTAATATAAATCAGATAGATCGTCAGGATTTGGACTTAAATGGTAATACAACCTGAATTCGGGACAGTTGGCTGCAGTGGTAACCGTTTCTCCTGATACCTCGGAACTGCTTGCTGTGGTTGTGCCAAATCCAATAACAGCTCCTTTAATATTTTGCTCCGACTGAATGACCAGTCCGTTAAAAACTTTCAGGAATAAAGTTTGTGAGGTGAGACTGTCATTTTCGTCTTGTATCATTTTAGTAAATCGGGCACCGAGCTTGTCTGAAAGGTGGATACTAATTTCCTTGTTCGAATTTGGCCGGGGTTTAAAAGTAAGCGTGCCGATTGGATTTGCATCGTAGGTAAAATTACTGGTGGAATACAAATAATTCGTCGTGCTGTTGAGTTCCATTTCTTCGCGAAGCCGATGAATGCTTATGGTTTGTGTCACCGTGGTGTCGCCAAAATAATACTTGTCGTAGTTTAAAATCAGGCAAAGTGAATCGAAGACAAAATTTGTGTTGGTAACGGCATCCGAAAATTCCATCTGGAAAAATGAATTTGAACGTTTGTATCCCGTAAATTCATTGTAATTACTTCCAACCAATAGCCGGCCTGACGAATTCGAAATAACTGAATCGAATTTTACTGTTGAGGTTGTAAGAGTCAGGGTATCAATCATAACAACGCCCGTGCGGTCTTTGATGAAATTATCACCAACCACGAAATCTTCAAGCGAAGAAACGGAACACGAGAGTAAAAACAGAGAGGTTAGGAAACTCAGAACTTGAAATGTTTTCATTCAGTTTACATGTTTTATTGTTCAAACGGACGATTTTAAACGCGCCATATCTATTGTATTTCATGCCAAATCACATTCGGAAATGGATGTTTCCCAACTCATGGCTTTTAAATCAGTGGCGAATGTATACGGGAATCTTATTTTCAGGAATTAAAATATACAAGCCCTCCGAATTACCCGATATAAACTTTGCGGCGATTTGTTTACAAGCCGTGTAAGTAGCTGTATTATAGTTTTAAAGGTGGATTTATCTGTAAGGTTTTACCTGAAATTTACTCGATGAACAGGCTCCGTCTATAAATATGGCCTGTACGTCGATTAATCAGCTTCGTCTGGATGAATTTGTTTTTAATCCATTGCTGAGGCAAGTAGTTTTGAATTTCAAATTTGTAAAACAGATAAGCTATGAAAACATTGTGGACAATAGTGTTAGGATTGTTCCTGTTGGTTGCATGTAATGACAGCGAGGTTGATCCACTCGGAAACTGGATTAAAAAATCGGATTTTGAAGGTTTGCCACGCGGCTCGGCTGTAAGTTTTGTGATTGGCGAAAGAGCCTACGTTGGACTTGGATACAACGATGATGCCGGAGATGGATATCTGAACGATTTCTGGACATACAATCCGGCATCGGACAGGTGGGATAAAATTGCTGATTTCCCGGGAAACGGACGTACTGCTGCGGTTGCGTTTGCCATTAATGGGAAAGGTTATGTAGGCACAGGTTTCGACGGCGACAACAAACTGAAAGATATTTGGGAATACGATCCGGAATTAAATACCTGGACACAGAAAGATGATTTTCTGGGTGGCGCCAGGTATAAAGCAGTTGCTTTCGCCATTAATAATTATGGTTACATCGGAACAGGCTATGGCGATGATTCGGTTGATAAAATCGATTTTTACCGGTTCGATCCAACAGCGGCATCCGGAGAACAGTGGGTAAAAGTGCAGAGTATTGGCGGGTCGAAACGCCGCGGTGCAACAGCTTTTACATACAATGGTAAAGCTTACGTTTGCACTGGTATTAACAATGGAGTTTCGCTCACCGACATGTGGGAATACGATCCAACCAGCGATACCTGGACAAAGAAAGTTGATTTGGACAATGACGACGAGTGGACAATTACCCGCCAGAATGCATCATCATTTGTATTGGATGGCAAAGGTTATGTCATGCTTGGCGAGAGTTCGGCAACGTTGGGCGATGTTTGGGAATACGATTTCGCCAACGACACCTGGATTACAAAAACCGATTTCGAAGGTTCGTCACGCACAAATACCGTTGCCTTTGTCGTTGGCGGGAAAGCCATCGTGGCTACCGGTCAGACAGGCAGCTATTTTCTGGACGATGTATGGGAATTTAAGCCTTTCGAGGAATACAATGACGAAGATTAATGCTAAAATGAAACAGAAGGATTAGTCCTGTTTTCATACGTTCGGTTAAAGCTGCTTCTCAAAAGGAGGCAGCTTTTCTTTTGCATTTTATTTTCTTATTTCCGGAAGCGTTTATTCCATCAGAAAATGTAAAGATCTCTGTTATCATTATTTAACTTTTTTAAAAAAGTATTAACGAGCAACTGTTCACATAATTTCGAATATTTGCATGCTCGGTTGAAGGTTCAGGTTTATAACTAGTTATACAGAGTCAAATCTGTTCAATATTAGGTATGTCGAATTCCGAATGTTTAAAAATTTGCCCCAGGCCTCGTATCTGGACAGTTCAATTTCTGTTAACTAAAAGTAGGGAAAAGTCTCTCCCACGCGGATTGTCAGGAGTAGACTTTATACAGAAACATCGAATAGCTGCTATCTGGCGTGTTTAAACCGAAAGTAAGTGCCGGCAAATTTGCCGGAAGAATTTAGGATTGTCTATGAAACAAATTTACAGGGTTTTACCATTTTTAAAAAATATCAGGCAGGAACAGGGAGTACTCTTCTTTGTGCATCTTTCGGTTTGGTTGATGTTGTTTTTAGCCTTTTCACTTTTTTCGCTGCGCCGGAACGAAAGCCTTCCGGTATTTATAGTCTTGCTATATTCGTATGGATTTATCCTTTTTTACCTGAATTATTTTTTCCTGACGCCACACTTTTTGCTGCCTAAAAAATACTGGGCGTTTTCAATTTCCATACTGGTCGTTGTACTCCTGTCTTTCTTTGTAGTCGATCCGGTTATTCATAAGTTGTCAATGAACGACATGATTAAACACGCACCCCCACAGTTTCGATTATTGAACCAGCTCGATAAATATCCCGGACGTGGTCCGGCTCTTGGAAGCGGCAAAATGTTTATGCCGATGATGTCTTCCGGAATGTTCTTTTTACTGTTTACATTCCTGACATTTTCTTCGTCAATCCGGATTTTTCAGAAGTTGAAACGAGAAGAAAACCTGAACCAAATTTACCAAAACGAAAAACTGAATGCTGAATTGATGATGCTTAGACAACAGGTTAACCCGCATTTTTTATTCAATTCGCTCAACAATATTCATTCGCTGGCTCACCGAAAATCGGATTTGACTTCCGAAGCAATTACAAAACTATCGGCTATTTTGCGCTACATGCTGGTTGAAAATCCAAGCCAGGAAATACCGCTAAGCCGCGAAATTGAAATGATCGAAAATTACATCGACCTTCAAAAATTGTGGATGAAAAATGCCATCCATGTCGATTTCAATAAGGAGAATATTCAGGAAAACTATTTTATTGAACCATTTATTCTCAATCCGCTTGTTGAGAATGCATTCAAATACGGTGCATTGCCGGGAATCGAATCAACCATTTCCATTCAATTAACCATGCAGGGCGATTGGCTTAAAATTTACATTTCAAACCAGGTAGTACGCGAAAAACTTAGCGAAACCGGAAGTATGGGAATTGGCGTGAACAATGTGATTCGTAGACTTGAATTGTGCTATCCGGGCAATTATCGCATCGAAAACGACCGCATAGGAAATACATATCAGATCAATTTATCCATGAAACTCAGAAACAATGAACTGTATAGCAATTGACGATGAACCTTTGGCTTTGGATCTTCTAAAAGATTACATTGAAAAAATTCCGTTTCTTACACTCGAACGGACATTTACCAATCCTATCGAAGGTTTGGGATACCTTCAGGAAAACAAAGTTGACCTGGTTTTTTTAGATGTTGAACTGCCATATTTGAACGGAATTGAATTTGTAAAATGCCTGCAGACCAAGCCGATGGTTATTTTTACCACCGCCTACGAAAAATATGCTCTGGCTGGTTACGACCTGGAAATAACTGACTACCTGGTGAAACCATTCGTTTTCGAGCGTTTTCTGAAAGCTGTGAATAAAGCGTATTGCCACAATAAATTAAATGCGAAAACGCCTGGGCAGGTTGTTCCTATTCCTGAAAAAAGCAGCCAGTCTGAATTTATTATGGTGAAAACCGGATACAACACCATTAATGTAAACCTGAATGATATTTTGTACATCGAAGGTTTGAAAGATTACATTAAAATACACATGCCCGGCAAAACAATTTTAACGCTGAATAGCCTGAAAAAACTTCAGGAGATGTTGCCTGAAAGTCGTTTTGTTCGGGTTCACCGTTCGTTTATTGTTTCGTTGCCCAAAATCGATTCCATTCAGCGCAACCGCATTGTGATTGGAAAAACTTTTGTGCCTGTTGGCGAAAACTATAAAAGTGCCTTTAAGGACAGCATTTCGGCAATCAATCTTTAGATCATTTCGAAACTTATTTTATCAGCGCATCCCACAGTACCTCAATCGGGTGAACTGCTTTCCGGCCTGTTCCATCAGCAATGTGATGGCGGCATGAAGTTCCCGGTGCAGCAACGATTTCTTCGTTCGTGGCTTTTCGCACCGAAGGGAACAAATCCAGTTCGCCAATTTGCATACTTAGTTCGTAATGTTCTTTCTCGTAGCCAAACGAACCAGCCATTCCGCAACATCCGCTTTTTATTTCCTGAACGGTGTAATTGGCCGGCAATTCGAGCATTTTTCTGGTCGGAAGGGTAGAGGCAACCGCTTTTTGCTGACAATGTCCATGTAGCTTTATCGTTTTTGTTTCAGCGCTAAACTGTTCGCTCCTGATGTTTCCTTTTTCCATTTCCTGAACAATAAACTCTTCAATTAGCAGTGCATTTTTGGCCAGATTCTGTGCCTTTTCCTGAAGCGATTTATCGACCAGATCTGGATATTCATCCCTGAAACTTAAAATTGTGGATGGTTCGATCCCAATCAACGGAGTTTTGGCCGACACAATTCTGGCAAGTTCGTTTACATTGAACGTTGCAATTTGTTTAGCTTTTCGCAACAATCCTTTCGAAAGAAACGTCCGGCCACTTTCCCGATGTTTTGGAATTACCACTTCGTAACCCAGTTTATTCAGGAGCATAATCGCCTTAATTCCGATATGGCTTTCGTTGAAATTGGTGAATTCATCGGCAAACAGGTAAACTTTTTTCTGAAATTTGGGCGTAGATTTCTGGCTACTGTTCCACTTCAAAAGTGTTTTCTCCGATAATTTTGGAATGGAACGTTCAGGAGCAAAACCGATTGCACTTTTCAATAGTTTGGTTCCCGTAATCCAGTTGGTAATTGGCCTGAATGCCATGCCCAATCGATTGATTTTGGGTAAGTAAGCAATCAGAAGTGAACGCATCGGGAAGCCATGTTTGTCGTAATACTGTTGCAGGAATTCAGTTTTAAACTTGGCCATGTCAATGTTCGACGGGCATTCCGATTTGCAAGCTTTGCACGACAAACACAGATCGAGAACCTGCATCACTTCAGCCGAGTCGAAAACATTTGATTTTTGCGGTCGGGTAAGGTATTCGCGCAAAATGTTGGCACGGGCACGTGTGGTTTTGTCCTCGTCGCGGGTGGCCATATAAGTCGGGCACATGGTTCCGCCAATGCGGTTGCTTTTGCGGCAATCGCCCGAGCCGTTGCACATTTCAACCGAGCGAAGCAAATCGCCATGCTCGTAGTTAAATAAAGTATTTGCCTTGAAAGCAGGTTGACCCATCAACAGGCGCATATCTTTTGTAATCGGCGGAGTGTCCACAATTTTCCCCGGATTCAGAATGTTTTGCGGATCCCAGGTGAATTTCAGTTTTCGGATCAATTCGTAATTGTGTTGTCCCAGCATCATTGGAATAAACTCGCCCCGCAAACGTCCGTCTCCGTGCTCGCCGCTTAACGATCCGCGGTATTTTTTCACAAGCTGCGCTACTTCGCCTGCCAGAGTCCGGTAAATTTTCACATCGTCCGGATCTTTCAGGTTCAGCAGCGGACGAAGGTGCAGTTCGCCGGTAGCAATATGCCCGTAGTACACGCAATTTAACCCGTGGCTGGCGATAATCCGGTTGAATTCTTCGATGTAGTCCGGTAAATAATCGGGTGCAACTGCCGTATCTTCAACCACAGTTACGCTTCGTTTTTTCCCCGGAATGTTCGAAAGCAATCCGAGTCCAGCTCTCCGGAGTTCCCATATTTTCCTGAAACTCTCCTTGTCGGTAAAAAGCGGAAAGTGATATCCATAGCCCGCCTTTCGCAAATCTTCCTCCAATTTGGTTGCTTTTTCCTGAATTTCAGATTCGGTATCTGAAGAAAATTCGATGGTCAAAATAGCTTTGGGTTCACCCTGAATAAAAAAGCGGTTTTTGCGCTGTTCAATATTTTCGAGCGTGCAATTCAGGATAATTTCGTCAGTTAATTCAATGGCATCGGGTTTATGCCTCAGGGCAACGATATTTCCGTACAAAGCATCTTCCAGCGAACTGAAATGCGCACAAACCAAGCCCTGGAATTTGGGTGGCAGCGGAATCAGGTTGAGTTTTATTTTGGTCACAAAAACCAGTGTTCCCTCTGATCCGGCAAGCAGTTTGCAGAAATTAAAAGCTTTGCCGTTTTGGGTAAACGGATCGGTTTCGAGCAGCATATCAAGTGCATAACCGTTATTTCTGCGGGTTACTTTGGGGTCTGGGAACTCGTTCCTGATTTGTGCCTGATTGAATTCATTGGAAAGCGTTTCACGAATATTTTGGTATATTTTTGTCTCAAGCAGGTTCGGATCACCGGCGCACTTTGCCTCAAATTCTTCAGTTTTAAGCGCTTTAAAGAGTATGTCCGATCCATCGGAAAGTATTCCTTCAACTTCAAGCACATGTTCACGGGCGCTGCCATAAATCAGCGAATGCAGTCCACACGAGTTATTTCCAAGCATTCCTCCAATACAGCATCGGTTTGCTGTTGAAGTTTCAGGAGCAAACTGCAAACTGTGTTTCGCCAAAAATTGGTTCAGTTCAGCCAAAACAACTCCAGGCTGCACTTCAATCCAGCGTTCTTCCAGATTTAGTTCGCCTATATTGTTCATGTATTTCGATACATCCACAACGATTCCTGAGCCGACAACCTGACCGGCAAGCGAAGTTCCGCCTGCCCGGGGAATGACTGAAGTTCCGTTATTTCGTGCAAAATCGATAATTTTGCGGATATCGCCGGCATTTTTTGGCCGGGTTACTGCTGCCGGAATTTCACGATACGAAGAGGCATCGGTGGCATAAATTACCTTTTGCACCTGATCGGTGAAGACATCCCCGTCGAGAGTTTGTTTCAGCGAAAAATAGGAATCCGTTGGCTTCATGAGATATTTTTTCCCAAAAATAACTAAATTAACCTTTTTGTAAAGTCTGAGCAATCGATTGTTCTGAAAACAAATAAGCCAAAACAATGTACTTAGCGATAATGAATTTTGTCAGCTTTCGGCATATTTTTCCCGTTGATTTAAACAGCTAGGCATATTTTCAGTACTTTTGCATCGAATTTTTTACCCTAAAGTTTAAACTTTAAATCAACGATGGAAATCTTAAAACGTGTCTTCCAAAACGCTCAGAAATACCAGAAAAGAATAGTATTACCTGAAGGAGCGGAACCAAGAACATTACGTGCGACTGAAATTATTCTAAGTCAGAAACTTGCCCGGATTATTCTATTGGGAAATCCGGCAGAAATTAATAGTGCTGCCAGCGATATTGGGGCTAACATTGAAGGAGCAACGATTGTCGATCCAAAAACTGACTCCAGGAGAGAGGCTTACGCCGGATTAATGGTTGAAATTCGCAAAAGCAAGGGATTGACCATGGATGCAGCACTTGATTTGCTGAATGATCCGTTATATTTTGCCCCCATGATGATCAAAAGCGGCGACGCCGATGGTGAACTGGCAGGAGCAATCAACGCAACCGGCGATGTGCTGCGTCCGGCATTTCAGTACATTAAAACATTACCGGGTGTTAGCGTTGTTTCCGGAGCCTTCCTCATGTTTGTAAACGATCCGCATTTTGGTCACGACGGAATTTTGGTTTTTGCAGATTGTGCTGTAATGCCCGATCCTGACGAACGCCAGTTAGCAGAAATTGCTGTTACAACAGCGAAAACAGCAAAAGCCATTGTGGGAATGGACCCACGGGTTGCAATGCTTAGTTTTTCAACCATGGGAAGCGCACAGCATCCGCTGGTTGATAAAGTTGTGAATGCCACACGCATTGCCCGCGAACTCGATCCGGAGTTAAAAATTGATGGCGAAATGCAGCTCGATGCCGCGCTTATTCCTGAAGTTGGCAAGTTAAAAGCACCCAACAGCGAAGTTGCCGGACGTGCCAATATTCTGGTTTTTCCGGGACTTGAAGCTGCAAACATTGGCTATAAGCTTGTTCAAAGACTTGGAAAAGCAGAAGCTGTTGGTCCGGTTCTTCAGGGAATGGCAGCTCCGATCAATGATTTGTCAAGAGGTTGTTCGGTCAGTGATATTGTGAATATGGTTGCAATTACAGCCAATCAGGCTGCAGCCCTTTTTGAATAAATTCAATTGAATCAATCATGCCAAGTGAAATAATTTACGAGCCGATAGAACAATTCGGTTTAGTTGAAAAAAAGAGAAGCAAGTCACTTTTCTCGAAAATTGGTGTCATCGGATGTGGTCTTGTTGGCCAGAATATTGCGCGGGTAGCCAGTTTCTATGGAATCGAAGTTGTTTTCATCGAGATTAACGAGGATAAAATCCGTGAAGCTTACATAAACATTGAAAAAGTTTTAGACGATCGAATTGAACATTGGGGATCGACCAGTGGTGATAAACGTGCCATTTTATCCAGAATAAAGGGTTCTCTTGATTACCAGGATCTTAAAGGTTGCGATTTCGTTATAGAAGCTATTCGGGCAGTTGATCGTGGAGGTAAAATACGGGAAAGGAAGGAAATTTTCCATCGCATTGAAGAAGTTGTTGACGACGATTGCATTATTGCCACACATTCAACCACCATAGTGATTACAGAACTTTCGTCTGATCTGAAACGCCGCGACCGTTGTGTGAGCCTGCACTTTTTTGTAAATCACCAGGAAGCCCGCATTGTAGAGGTTGTGCGTGGTTTGTATACTACCGACGAATCGTATCAGAAAGTATGCAAATTTGTAACACTGATCAACCGAAAAATCGTTCCGGTTCAGGAATCAGCAGGTCTGGTTAGCGTGCGTATTTTTGTGGTTTTGCTCAACGAAGCCTGCGAAATACTGATGGAGGGAATTTCGAACATCGAAGATATTGATCGCACAATGAAAGTTGGTTTTGGGATGCGACTCGGACCGTTCGAACTGGCTGATAAAATGGGTCTCGATAAAATTCTGCGCTGGATGGACAACATTTACAATGAATTTGGCGACATCAGGTATAAACCAAATCCGTATCTCCGGAAACTGGTTCGGGCCAAGCACCTGGGAATTGAAGCCGGCGACGGATTTTACAAATACGACGAAAAAGGGAATCGAATCAGTCAGGAGAATTCAAGGTGCTAATTTCTGACAGTCTGATAATTAATAAATAGAAATAGAATGAAAATTCTTGTTTTAAATTGCGGAAGTAGTTCCATCAAATATCAGTTGTTCAACATGACCAACCGGTCGGTAATTTCGAAGGGCGGAGTTGAAAAACTTGGCATGAAGGGAAGTTTTCTCAAGCATGTTCGTCAGGATGGCCAGGTTGTTGTTTTTGAAGGTGAAATTTTAGATCATAAAATTGGTATTGAATATATTTTAGGCGTACTGACCAGCCAAAAACATGGCTGCATAAAAAGTCTCGAAGAACTGGATGCTGTTGGCCACCGTGTAGTTCATGGAGGTGAACGATTCAATTCGAGTGTTTTGCTAACTGAAGATGTTTTGGAAGAGGTAACCAAGTGCATCGACATTGCACCCTTGCACAACCCGCCAAACCTGAAAGGTATTCGTGCAATGGAAGAGCTTATTCCCGGAATTCCGCAGGTTGGAGTTTTCGATACGGCCTTTCATCAGTCAATGGAACCAAAGGCATATATGTATGGAATACCATATCCTTTGTATAAAAAGTATGGCATTCGACGCTATGGGTTCCACGGAACCAGTCACCGGTATGTGTCCAAACGCGCCTGCGAATTGCTCGGTGTGGATTACAATACGCAGAAAATCATTTCCTGCCATTTGGGAAATGGGGCATCGGTTGCAGCAATAAAAGACGGAAAATCGTTCGATACCTCGATGGGATTTACACCCATTGAAGGATTGGTGATGGGTACCCGTTGTGGTGATCTCGACGTCGGCGTAGTTCATTACATCATGGAAAAAGAAGAAATCGGAATTAAATCTGCAAGTACATTGTTTAACAAACATTCCGGTATGCTTGGCATTTCAGGAATATCGTCGGATATGCGTGAAATTGAAATGGCTAAGGAGAACGGTAACGAGCGAGCTGCTCTGGCGCTCGAAATCTACGATTATAAAGTCAAGAAATACATCGGTTCGTACATTGCTGCAATGGGTGGTTTGGACATTCTGATTATGACTGGCGGAATTGGGGAAAATGCTGATACAACCCGCGAGGGAGTATGTGGTGAACTTGAATTTTTAGGTATTTCGCTCGATTATGAGAAAAACAAAGGCTTCAGGAAAGAAGGCGTAATTAGTACGCCCGATTCGAAAGTGAAAATTATAGTTGTTCCTACAGATGAAGAATTGATGATTGCCCTCGATACGGAGGAAATTGTATTTAAATCGTAAGTTTATTGGAACAGCTTCCCTGTAATTTATAAGCGAAGTTCATTTCGCGAAAAGATTTTGAAACGTCCGGTGTTAAACAACATCGGACGTTTTGTTTTTCAGCGGTTTAAAAACATTTGCCGAATTGATGTTTGTTAGGTATTAATCAATGGCGAAATGGTAATTTTATAGCCTGAAAAAATACCGGAAAATGAAACTTGAACGCCTGGCCGATTTATTTGCATACACGAAGAATCTTCAGAAAAAAACGTTGGTTGCTATAAATGCAGTCGATGGCCATAGCCTTGAAGCAGTTGCTGAAGCTGTAAAAATGGGTCTTGTTTCGGCCATTGTTACCGGAAGTGAAGCGGAAATAAGGAGCCAATGCGAGATTTACAAAATCGATCCCGAATTGTTCAGGATTTTAAATGCTGAAAATGAGGACGAGGCTGCAACAATTGGTGTCAGTCAGGCGAACGGAATTTCAGGAAGTATTTTGATGAAAGGCCTGATAAACAGTGACAAATTTATGCGGGCTATTTTAAACAAGGAGGCTGGGCTTGTGCCAAAAGGTGGCGTTTTGAGTCATGTGTCGGTCATCGACAACCCGAATTACCATAAATTAATGATTGTAAGCGATGTGGCCATTATTCCTTACCCAACTATTCCTCAAAAAATTGCCATGACTAATTACCTGAAAAAAATGGCGATGGATCTCGGAATTACTCGCCCTAAAATCGCGTTGATTACGCCAACAGAGCAGGTTCTTCCAGCTCTTGTTTCGTGCACCGACGCCGCTGAGCTAATGAAAATTGCTAAGAACGGACAATTTGAGCCGGCCATTGTTTTTGGCCCGATGGCTTTGGATGTGGCTATTGATAAAGAATCGGCGCAAATAAAAAACATTACTTCTGAAGTTGCAGGCGATGCCGATTGTTTGCTTTTTCCAAACATCGATGCAGGGAATGTATTTTACAAGACAAATACAAAATTGTGCGGCGCGAATCAGGCTGCTGTTGTAATGGGTGCTAATGTGCCGGTCGTACTTTCTTCCCGCGGCGACAGTATTCAGACCAAACTGAACTCAATCGCGCTTGCGGCGTTGTTAAGCAAATAAATATATTTCATGAGCGAAATCCGAATTCTGGCTATTAACCCCGGTTCCACATCAACCAAGTTTGCCGTTTATTTCAACGACGAATGCAAGTTGAAAAAGACTTTGCGACATTCTATCGAGGATTTATCGCTGTATGATAACATCATCGACCAATTCGAATTCAGAAAAGGACTTATTATTGATGCTCTGGTCGAGGAAGGCTTTGACGTTGATAAAATCAAATACATTATTGGGCGTGGCGGTTTAACTTATGCTTTAAAATCGGGCGTTTACCTGGTTAATAACCGAATGCTCGAACATGCCCGTGCCGGAATTTATGGGCAACATGCCAGCAATCTCGGGCCTCTTATTGCCGATTACATTGCTTTGCAAATTCCCGGCGCCCGCGCATTTATTGCCGATCCGGTTGTTACCGACGAATTGGACGAAATAGCACGATATTCGGGGCATCCGGTTTTCGAACGACGATCAATTTTTCATGCACTGAATCAAAAAGCGACAGCCCGGCTTCATGCCAAAAAGATGGGTCGGAAGTATGAAAAGCTAAATCTTGTTGTGGCTCATTTGGGTGGAGGTATTTCGGTTGGTGCACACCGGAAAGGGAAAGTTATAGACGTAAACAATGCGCTTGACGGAGAGGGTCCATTTAGTCCTGAGCGAAGCGGAACTTTGCCTGCCGGGCAGTTGATCGATCTGTGTTTTGATGGCAAATTTCAGAAAGACGAAATCCGGAGAATGGTTATTGGTGAAGGTGGTTATGTGGCGTATCTGGGAACCAACGATGCACTTGAAGTTGAAACCCGGGCAAACAACGGAGACGAGCTTGCCAAAAAAATACAGGAAGCTTTGGCCTACCAGGTTGCCAAAGCCATTGGCGAAATGGCGGTAGTGCTGAATGGATATGTCGATGCGATTTTGCTGACAGGCGGTTTGGCTTACAGTAAATACCTTACACAATACATTACTTCAAAAGTCGAATTTATTTCGGCGGTTTATGTTTATCCCGGAGAGGATGAATTGGAGGCATTGGCTCTAAATGCTTTACGGGTGGCAACTGGCGAAATTGAACCGCTCGAATATCCCAACTGAAGAAATTGATTTAAACCTGAATATTTCGATTGTCGGCCAAAGCAAATAACACTGTAAAGATTTTTACCTTTATAAACTGAAACTAAATTTGCCAGACCATGAAAGCTCTTCTGTTTTTACTAATATTTTCATTCCTGATTTTTTCTGACGCAGTCGGGCAACGTAGAAATGTCATTGATCAGGAATCACAAGTTCCTGAATACAAGTTGCCGGATGTTTTGACACGATTTAACGGAAGTAAAGTTAAGTCGGCGAAAGTATGGACGAAGAAGAGACGCCCGGAAATTTTGAGAATGTTTGCCCAGGAAGTATACGGAAAAGTGCCGGGAGATCTGAATATCTCGGATGTGAAAGTTTGGGAAACATCTGACGACGCGATCAATGGAACTGCCATACGAAAACAATTGTCGTTGTTTTTTACAAAAAATGACCGCTCGGTTGAAGTAAATGTATTGATGTATTTGCCTAAAAATGTAAAAAAGTCACCTGTTTTCCTTGCCTATAATTTTACCGGAAATCATGCAGTTTATAACGATCCCAACATTCGGCTTACAGAATCGTGGGTGAATAACGATCCTTCGGTCGGAATCATCAATAATCAGGTTACCGAACAATCGCGGGCAACTGCATCAAATCGATGGCCGGTCGACGAAATTATCAATGCCGGCTACGGGTTGGTTACTGTATACTACGGAGATATTGATCCTGATAAAAATGATCAGTCAGATGGAATCCAACCATTCTTTTATCAGGCAAATCAAACCAAACCACGAGCGAATGAATGGGGCTCTCTTGCTGAATGGGCCTGGGGATTGTCGAAAGTGATGGATTACCTGGAAACCGATCCTCAGATTGATGCGGCAAAAGTTGCAGTTATAGGTCATTCGCGTTTGGGAAAGGCAGCTTTGTGGGCCGGTGCGAACGATCAGCGTTTTGCAATGGTAATTTCAAACGAATCGGGTTGTGGTGGCGCTGCTCTTTCGCGCCGGAAATATGGCGAAACGGTTCAGATTATCAATACATCTTTTCCACATTGGTTTTGCGATAATTTCAAGAAATACAACGATAATGAGAATTTGCTTCCGGTTGATCAGCACATGTTGCTTGCTTTAATTGCGCCGCGTCCGCTGTATGTGGCTAGCGCTGAAGGCGATCAGTGGTCAGATCCGAGAGGCGAATTTTTGTCGGCTAAATATGCGTCGCCGGTATACAATTTGCTCGGTTTGGAGGGTCTTCCGGTAACGGAAATGCCCGAAATTAATCATCCTGTGATGGGAACAATCGGGTATCATATTCGCTCCGGAAAACATGACTTGACTTTATATGATTGGGAACAGTACCTGAAATTTGCAGACAAATATTTTAAGTAACTGAAGGACTGATTTACTAAAGGATTGGATAATATACCTATTTTATTACTTTAGACACTTTAGGCACTCCGAACTTTTTCTCAGGATTGCACAGGACAGTCAATTCGGAGAATCTGGTTTTCTTTGTTTATATCAATTAACCTGCGAATCAAAAAATGATGAATAAAAGATATTTTTTAGGCTTCGATCTTGGAGCTTCGAGTGGACGGGCAATTTTGGGAACTTTGGCAAATGGAAATCTTGAATTAACTGAAATTCATCGTTTTGTTAATCAAATGCAACTGATTAACGGACATTATTTCTGGAATATATTCAGCATTTTTAATGAGTTAAAAACTGGTCTGAAGAAATGTGTTAAAGACTTGGGCATTCAGCCGGAATCAATTGGAATCGATACCTGGGGAGTTGATTTTGTTCATTTGAACAAGGAAGGCCTGATTTTATCACTTCCTTTTGCTTACCGCGATTCGCGCACAAATACTTCGATGAACGATTTGTTTCAGGTAATTCCTCAGGAAGAAGTTTATGCTGAAACCGGTATTCAATTTATGCAGTTTAATAGTTTGTTTCAGTTGTTTTCAATGGTGAAAAGTAAATCTTCGCTGCTCGAAATAACAGATTCTATACTATTTATGCCTGATGCGCTGAATTATTTGTTTTCAGGAGTAAAGAAGAGTGAATTTTCGATTGCGAGTACCAGCCAGATGATTGTTCCGGGAACCTGCAATTGGAATCATAAAATGCTTGAAAAGGCAGGAATACCAACCAATATTCTACAGGATATTATTTTGCCGGGAACCATAATTGGAAATATTCAGGAAGAAGTTGCCCTTGAAACCGGGAGCAAAAAAGTTCCCGTTATAGCGGTTGCCGGTCACGATACCGGATCTGCTATCGTCTCAGTACCAAGTACACTCAGTAATTTTGTGTACTTAAGCTCCGGAACATGGTCGATTATGGGTGTTGAAATTCAGCAACCAATTGTTTCAGAACAAACACACCGGTTAAACTTTACGAATGAAGGTGGAGTGGAAGGAACAACCCGTTTCCTGAAAAATATTATGGGAATGTGGCTAATTCAGGAAGTTCAGCGAATTTGGTCGGAAGAAGGTACGAACTATACCTGGCCGGCAATGGTTGAACTGGCGAGAGAATCAGAGCCCTTTAAGTTCCTGATTAATCCGGATGATCCAATGTTTTTGAATCCAAGGGATATGAGCCAGGCTGTGCGTGATTTTTGCTATCAAACAGCCCAGGGAACACCTCAGAATCATGGCGAAACCATCCGGTGTATATACGACAGTCTCGCGTTGAAATATCGGTATACCCTTGAGCAAATCCGCGATGTTTGCGAACATCCCATTGAGTCAATTCATATTATTGGAGGCGGTGCCAACAATCATTTCCTAAACCAACTTACAGCTGATGCAACAGGATTAAGAGTTATTGCCGGTCCAACAGAAGCAACTGCCATCGGAAATATTTTGATTCAGGCTAAAGCACTAGGATATGTTGGATCATTAACAGATATTCGCCAGATTGTAGCCAATTCTTTTGACTGTGTGCAATTTATTCCTTCGGAAGAACTCGATTGGGACGACGCCTATAACCGATATCTAAGAATTGCGCTTTAGTAAGCTGCCCAGTGAAGGGTGCCACCGCGCCACTCTGCCATTTCGAAGTTTTGCTCTTTGTAAATGAAGTTGATGGGAAATACCTGAAAATACCTGACAACTTGGTTATTTAACGTTGCCGGAGTCCAATCGCCTTCAAGATTAACAAAAGTATTGTAAGCAAGGGTGTTAATCGTTGGCCCCAAGCCCTTAAGGATTTTTACGCCTTCTATTTTCCCATTTTCCATCACAACAAAACCAACTACCAACGAACCTGAAATGGAGGCAATATCAATTCCTGAATTCTTAAAGGCACTCAGTAGCCGTTGATTAATAATTGGAGCGCCCGGAACAAAGGTAGGATTCACGTCAACCGAATAAAATAAATTGTCGATGTATTTTTCACCATTATCGTTCCAGTTTTCATTCGATATCAACTCGTTGTTTTTATAGTGGGAAACCGATTTTGTATTTCCATTTTTGTAATACTCAGTTACTTCACCGTCCAGCTCAAGTGGCAAAATTGATTTTGCACGCCCTTCGCGAAGTGTTTTGCCTTTAATATAATCCCTGAATAAATATGTTTGATCCGGATTTTTGCTGAAATAGCGATAGATGGTTCCAGTAAATTCCTTACTGTTTTCTTTAATCTGGTAGGTCGAATCATTTTTTAAAGTGTACTGATCCGTTGTTGTTTTCTCCCATGTAGTATTATTCAGATTGTAAATTTTTACCGCCGTTTTTTTTGGCGATTTCGTGTAAATTTTTTGCTGAAAAATTGCATGCTCAAGCGAAGTTAATTTCCCATTTGTACCAATGTATTGAACTGTTTCTTTTTGTGAAAATCCGGCAAGAGAATTCATGAAGAAGACGACTACCAATGTAAACCTTAAATGAAGTTTGGAACAGTAATTCATCACGCTGATATTAGTATTTTGGTTTTTTTCGCTTTAATGTTTTGATCTGTAAATATAATGAATGTTGGATGTAATTCCAGAGCAGTTTCAGTCACAATTCATGCTAAATGTGTCACATTTAAATCATTGAACCAATATTTCAAAATAAAAAAACCTTGCCGTTTTGCGACAAGGTTTTAAATATTTCAAGACTCAAATTTCTATTTCTTCTTTTTGTTTTGTTCTTCGCTCGAAATAGATTCACGCATAGCGGTATCGGCCATAATGTTTTTATATTTCATGTAATCCATAATTCCCAGATTTCCACTCCTGAAAGCTTCAGCCATAGCCATTGGAATTTGGGCTTCGGCGTCAATAACTTTTGCACGAGCTTCCTGGGCTTTGGCCTTCATTTCCTGTTCGAGCGCAACAGCCATTGCACGGCGTTCTTCTGCTTTGGCTTGTGCAATGTTTTTATCGGCTTCAGCCTGATCCATCTGAAGTCCGGCCCCGATGTTTTTACCGATATCGATGTCAGCAATATCAATCGAAAGAATTTCAAAAGCGGTTCCGGCGTCAAGGCCTTTACCCAATACAACTTTCGAAATTGAATCCGGGTTTTCGAGAACAGCTTTGTGTGTGTGCGACGAGCCGATTGACGACACAATTCCTTCGCCAACGCGGGCTAATACAGTTTCTTCACCGGCGCCACCAACCAATTGTTTGATGTTGGCACGAACAGTTACCCTGGCCTTACAGATCAACTGGATTCCGTCTTTGGCAACAGCCGCAACGGGTGGTGTATCAATCACTTTAGGGTTTACAGACATTTGAACAGCCTGAAAAACATCGCGTCCGGCTAAGTCAATTGCTGTTGCCATTTTGAACGAAAGCTCGATGTTTGCTTTTTGTGCTGAAACCAGTGCATGAACCACTTTCTCAACATGTCCGCCAGCCAGGTAGTGAGCTTCAAGATCATTGCGGTTCAAAACCAAACCGGCTTTTGTACCTTCAATTAATGCACGCACAATAACCGATGGCGGAACCTTCCTGAATCTCATCAGGAACAATTGAATTAACGAAATACGGACATCGGAAACAAGCGCCGAGAACCATAATCCAACGGGGATATAATACAAAATGATAATCAGGAGAATAAAGATTCCCACGATTAGTCCAAATACTCCAAATCCTTGAATCTGTTCCATTATTTATAAGTTTAAAGGTTCAACAGTAATGAGTGATTTTTCAATCTGAATAATTCTGACTTTTTCTCCCGGATTAACAAATGTTCCGGTTGAACGAACTTCGACGATTTCGTCGTTTACTTTTATTTTTCCCATTGGTGCCAGTCGTCCAATGGTTACACCGATATCGCCGACTTTGACTTTTTCAGTATTTATCTCGTTGGCGACACCGTTTACAACAGTTCTAAGTGTCATTATTTTGCCAGCTTTTCCTTTAAACAGCATGGTAACTAAAATAGGAGAAAGTATCAGGATAAAGGCCAGTGTAAGAAATCCGGCAAGACTGCCGTAACTTGTAAAAGCAAGGTAAACACTGTAAACAAAAAGTAGAAAACCACCAATTCCGGCGATCGTTATTCCTGGCAAAATTGTAAACTCAATCAAAAGAAGGATTATTCCAAGAATGATCAGAAATAAAATAACCAGGAAGTTCATAATTTCGGTTTAATCGATGGTTGCTTTGAGCTCTTTCTGAATCAGAGCATTTTTCAATGGTCTAAGATAAGAAAAACTTCCTTTTTTAACGTCACATTTCCCTTTATAATGTACCAAAAGCGTACATTGTTCCGCCTGATTTATATCGTGCTCGCATACTTCAACCAATGCGTTAATCACATAATCGAATGTATGGTAGTCGTCGTTGTGTAGAACAAGGAACTTTTCTTTCTTGTCTCTTTGATCAACATCTTCTATGTTTTCCTTATGTGGTGATACGTTTGATCTCATGGTTTCAAAAATTACTTGACTGTAATTTGCATTTCTCTTGGTAAAATATCAGTTTTATGATCCCTTTTCTCTTATTCAATTTGCTGTTTATCAGCATACAAAAGTATAAAAATATATCTACGGATTTGCTGTTTCATTGGTTAATTTTCGGGCATCATTCAAGTCAATCCGCTTTCCATTTTGGTATGCCGTAATAGTAGCATTTCTTATTCCTTCGTGCTTAACCTGACTGAGCATAGTAAAAGCCTCTTTGTAGCTTTTCAGGTTGCCGGTAGTATATATTTTAACACCTTTCTCATCTTTATAGTTTTCGACTTTGCGCAGGATTGATAGTTTTTTTATTGCTTTAGCTGCGCTCTCAGGCATTTTATTTTTGAACGCTCCAACTTGTATTTTGTAAACAATTCCCGTTGGAGCCACTTCTTTGGCAATTTCTTTTTGTTTAGCCTCATAGAACGTAATGGTATCAGGAACCGCCTCGCTCAGCGCTTTATTTTCAATTTTTATTTCTTTTACCTGTTTGACGCTGTCGCTGTAAAGTTGAATTTTTTTCTGAAAAGCCAAAATCAGCTCCGGAGTTGCTGCTTGCCAGTATTGGTTTTCTTCATTGCGGGCTTTTTCGTAAAGCGAAGGAATTTCTTCGTTTAAGGCGATAGTTTGTTGTTCGGCTTTCAGTATCAATGACGAAATTTCCTGTTTGCGTTCGTCTGAAGAATTTGCATATATATTTCTGAGGCTATCGGTTTTCGTATAAAGTTTTTTGACTTCATTTTCTTTTTGCCAGGCTTGAATAAATAACATCTTAGAATCGCTATTTACGAAGTGATTGATATTGAAATAGCTAATGTCGGAATTGATTTGAAAATCAATTGACTTTTTTTTGAGTTCTTCAGGAATAATGAGTTCATCTTTAGATGCAATCTCGCTGGTATTTGTTTTTATTTTAACAGTGTCGTCAGGACTTTCTAAAGCCTGTCTGTTGGCCAATAAATTTAGTGTATTGGCCAGCAACAATAACAGGATAAAGATTGTTTTTATGCTTGTTTTTATCAGGATTAACATATTGGGTGTTGAATTAATTTGGCTTTAAAAATACAAAAAATGTAGCAAGCATCGTGTGTTTCGGTTAGGCTTTATTTTACCAACAACCTATTAACACGACTGATTTATATCATTATTTCAAGTATATTTGTCTAACTTAAAATACAAAAAATGGCTAGTTTAAGCAAAGGGGATAAAGCTCCTGAATTCAGCGGATTGAACCAAAATGGAGAACCAATTTCATTGAAAGGATTGAAAGGAAAGAAGCTCATTTTGTACTTTTACCCCAAAGATAATACCCCAGGTTGTACAGCCGAATCATGCAATCTGAGCGACAATTATAAGATGTGGTTGTCGAAAGGTTATGAGGTTGTTGGCGTAAGTCCCGACAGCGTAGCTTCGCACAAAAAATTTGCTGATAAATTTCAGTTTGGATTTAACCTTATTGCTGACACCGAAAAGGAGATTCTTCAGGCGTATGGGGTGTGGGGCGAAAAAAGCATGTATGGACGCAAATATATGGGCGTAATGCGCACAACTTTTGTGATTAACGAAGAAGGAATAATTGAAGATATTTTTGACAAAGTAGATACCAAAAATCACACGGATCAAATTATTAAAGCATTAGAAATAAAATAAAATGGCAAACGAAGAAAAAAACAACCAGAACAAGGAAAAACTGAAAGCCCTTCAGCTTACGATGGATAAAATCGAGAAGAGCTACGGCAAAGGCTCGATTATGAAATTAGGCGATCGGGTAGTGGAAGATGTACCCTCAATTTCATCGGGATCAATTGGATTAGACATTGCGATGGGTGTAGGCGGTTACCCCAAAGGAAGAATCATTGAAATTTATGGCCCGGAATCTTCTGGTAAAACAACTTTAGCCATTCATGCCATTGCCGAAGCGCAAAAAGCTGGTGGTATTGCTGCCATTATCGATGCTGAGCACGCTTTTGATCCGGGATATGCCACCAAATTGGGTGTGGACATCAATGAGTTACTTATTTCGCAACCAGACAATGGTGAACAGGCGCTTGAAATTGCTGACAATCTCATTCGTTCTGGAGCTGTTGATATAATTGTGATTGACTCGGTTGCCGCCTTGACTCCAAAAGCAGAAATTGAAGGTGAAATGGGAGATTCAAAAATGGGTCTTCAGGCACGTTTGATGTCGCAGGCCTTGCGAAAACTTACAGCCAATATCAATAAAACCAAGACCTGTGTAATTTTCATCAACCAGTTGCGCGAAAAAATTGGCGTAATGTTCGGAAATCCGGAAACAACTACCGGTGGAAATGCGTTGAAGTTCTATGCTTCGGTACGCCTTGATATTCGTCGTATTGGCCAGATTAAAGATGGCGAAGAAGCGCAGGGAAATCATACCAGGGTGAAAGTGGTGAAAAACAAAGTTGCACCACCATTTAAAAAAGCAGAATTCGACATTATGTATGGCGAAGGAATCTCAAAAACCGGCGAAATTATTGATTTAGGCGTTGAGCTGAACATCATTAAGAAAAGTGGTTCGTGGTTTAGTTATGGCGAAACCAAGCTTGGTCAGGGACGCGAATCGGTTAAATCGGTAGTTCGCGATAATCCTGAACTGGCTCAGGAACTTGAAGGAAAAATTCTGGAAGCTGTTACCGCTGGTTTAACGGTAAATTAAATAAAGTTTAAAAAAGCAGTTTTGTCCGGATTTGACAGCTGTGCTGTTTCATCCGGATTTTTTTTAGTGGTATCTTTTGCGCCGCATTTTGAGAATTCGTTCTTTTTTTGCGGCGAATTCGTAAAAAATTAAAATCAGGCAGCCTGAAAAACTTATAATTTAAAGGTTTCCGTTAATTGTTGAGTTATGAAAGTTTTAAAGTTTGGAGGTACTTCTGTCGGAAGTGCTGAAAATATTCAGAAGGTCAGGGAAATTCTGATGGGGCAGAACGACGATGTCATTGTTGTTGTCTCGGCTCTAGGTGGAATTACCGACAAAATATTGAGTGCAGCAAAAATGGCTGCGATCGGAACCGGCTACTTTCAGGCTGAATTAACAGAAATAAACACGCGGCATTTCGAGGCTATTGACAAATTATATGTTGGCTCCAGGCAAACTGAAGTCAAAGAAAAAGTAAAGGTTTTACTGAACGAACTTGAGCGGATTGTTCAGGGCGTTTCGCTTATTGGTGAACTTACCCCAAAAACACTCGATAAAATTGTTGGATTTGGCGAACGGCTCTCATCGCTTATCATTTCCGAATATATTCCTTCATCAAAATGGTTCGACTCAAGTAAACTGATTCGTACCAACAGCGATTTTGGCAAAGCCATTGTTAATTTTGCCGAAACAAATAAACTCATCAAATCAGCGTTTGCGTCTTTCTCCGGAATTGCCATTGTGCCCGGTTTCATTTCGGGTAACGACGCGGGCGAATTTACCACGCTGGGTCGCGGTGGTTCTGATTATACCGGGGCAATCATGGCTGCTGCCATGGACGTTTCCTCGCTTGAAATCTGGACTGACGTGAATGGTTTTATGACTGCCGATCCGCGTGTGATCAGCAAGGCTTACACCATCAAAATGCTGAGTTATTCCGAAGCAATGGAACTCTCGCACTTTGGCGCGAAGGTTATTTATCCTCCAACTATTTTGCCTGTTTACCAGAAAGGCATTCCTGTCAGGATAAAAAATACGATGGATCCTGAGGCTGAGGGAACGTTGATTACCGAAAGCAAACTAAATGGCAAAGATTTGCCGATAAAAGGTATTTCGTCTATTTCAAACATTACGCTCATTACCATTCAGGGCTTGGGAATGGTTGGGGTTACCGGTATTTCGGCCCGGCTTTTTGGAGCATTGGCCCGTCAAAATGTAAATGTAGTCCTCATTTCGCAGGCTTCTTCCGAAAATTCGATCAGTTTTGCTATCGACACAACGAGTTCGGTGAAAGCTGAGTCGGCAATTCGTGAGGAATTCAGGCGTGAAATTGAACTTGACCAGATCAATAAAATTACAATTGAAGAAAATCTGGCGATTGTAGCCATTGTTGGTGAAAATATGAAACATGCCACTGGTGTCGCCGGAAAACTGTTTAACACCATTGGAAAGAACGGAATAAACATCATTGCCATTGCTCAGGGTGCTTCGGAATTGAATATTTCATGGGTTGTGAAAGTTTCTGACTTGCGCAAAACGCTCAATGTTGTACACGAGTCATTTTTTCTTTCTGAAAACGTTGAACTGAATGTTTTTCTTTTGGGAATAGGTTTAGTTGGTGGTAATTTGCTGGAACAAATCAAACAGCAACAACCTAAATTGCTGAAGGAAAAGCATCTGAAAATAAAATTAGCTGGTGTTGCCAATTCGAAGAAAATGCTTTTCAACCGCGATGGAATTGATATTGCTACTTTTCGCGATATGCTTATTTCTGATGGCCAGGTTTCGAGCCTTGAAAGTTTTAAAAATGAAATTATCAGTTTGAACATGTACAATTCAATTTTTGTGGATTGTACGGCAAACGATCAGGCAGCCGGATTATATGCTGAATTGCTTAACGCAAACGTTTCAATTGTTACCGCCAATAAAGTTGCAGCCTCATCGGATTACGAAAATTATGCGCTGCTGAAGAAAACCGCCAAGCGAAAAGGTGTTAAATTCCTGTTTGAAACCAATGTTGGTGCAGGTTTGCCAATAATTACAACTTTAAATGATTTGGTAAATTCGGGTGATACCGTTTTGAAAATTGAGGCAGTTCTTTCCGGAACGCTTAATTTCATTTTCAATACCATCAGCGAAGCTATTCCGCTTAGCCAAACCATTCGCATGGCTAAAGATCAGGGCTATGCCGAACCTGATCCACGAATTGATTTGAGCGGCGTTGATGTGGCCCGTAAACTTCTGATTCTGGTTCGCGAATCCGGATATCCGTTCGACATGAAAGATATTAAAATCAATACATTCATTCCTGAAAAATATTTTGAAGGAAGCGTTGATGATTTCTGGAAGAAGATACCGGAAATGGATGCTGAATTTGAAACAAACCGCAAAAAGCTTGCTGCCGATGGTCGATTCTGGAGGTTTGTGGCCAAGTTCGACGAAGGGAAAGCTGAAATCGGTTTACAGGAAATAACTGCGGGTCACCCGTTTGCCGACCTTCAGGGGTCGAATAACCTGGTGATGTTTACCACTGAGCGATATCACGAATTCCCGATGATTATTAAAGGCTACGGAGCTGGTGCAGCTGTTACGGCTGCCGGCGTGTTTGCCGATATCATCAGGGTTTCAAATATTTAACTCATGCAAATCCGTCTGGCTTTACTTGGAATTACCATTGCGTTTCTGTTTGGTTGTGCTCGAAAGGATACAACAAAAAGTCAGGAACAATCTCTTCACCAGGTTTCGACAATTGATGCACTTTTGCAGGGCGATTACGATGGGATAGTTTGCCTGAAAGAGCTTTCTGCATTTGGTAATTTCGGTATCGGGACTGTAAATGGTCTCGACGGCGAGCTTGTCATTGAGAACGGACACTTTTACCAGGTAAAATCCGATGGTAAAGTCTATCAACCTTCCGGAGAAATAAAAACGCCTTTTGCATCCATCGTGAAATTTAATCCTGAAGATTCTGTTGAAGTTCGCGATCTGAGTTTTATGAAGCTGAAGCAATTGATTGATAGCTTAATGAAATCGCAGAACTATTTTTATGCAATTCGTTTGGATGGGGAATTTGATTCGGTTCGCACTCGAAGCGTTCCGGTACAGCAAAAACCATATCCGCCTTTGGTTGTTGTCACACAGAAGCAGCCTGAATTTCGCATACCGAAAACGCGGGGAAAACTCACCGGATTTTTTTGTCCGGAGTTTGTAAAAGGAATAAATGTTCCGGGCTATCATTTACACTATTTGTCGGACGATAAAATTTCAGGAGGGCATTTGCTCGATTTTCACCTGAAAACTGGTATACTAAAACTGGACCGGATTTCGAATTTTGAAATGCAATTGCCGGAAACTGGTTCTTTTCAGAAGACAGAGTACAATACCGACAGAAGTGGCGATTTGAAAAAAGCAGAAGGATAATTAATTAAAAAGAAAATAATGGCAATGAAATATATCATCGTTTTAGGAGACGGAATGGCCGATGAGCCGTTGGTGGAATATGGTGGAAAAACACCGCTTCAAATGGCTGACAAACCTGTGATTGACAGTCTGGCCCGAAAAGGTAGAACCGGGCGGCTAAAAACTGTCTCAGAAGATCTGCATCCGGGTAGCGAAATAGCAAATCTGTCGGTTTTGGGTTACGATGTACACAAGGTTTTTGAAGGTCGTGGAGTACTGGAAGCCGCCAGCATTGGCGTAACTTTGGAGGAAGGCGACATGGCCATGCGTTGTAACCTAATCTGCCTTGAGAATGGAAATATTAAAAATCACTCTGCCGGACATATTTCAAATGCCGAAGCTTACGAATTGATCGACTTCCTGAACAAAAAACTGGGAAATGAAATGATTAAATTTTATCCCGGAGTTTCGTATCGCCATTTGCTCGTAATAAAAGGTGGAAACAAGCAGTTACAATGCACGCCGCCACACGATGTTCCTGGTAAACCATTCAGACCTCAATTAATTCAGGCTGAAAATTCTGAAGCTACGGCAACTGCTAAATTGCTTAATTACCTGATTCTTCGTTCACAGGCATTGCTTGCAGAGCATCCGATAAATCAAAAGCGCAAGGAAGCCGGAAAGGATGTTGCCAATAGTATTTGGCCCTGGTCGCCGGGCTACAAACCGCAAATGCCAACATTAAAAGAGCTGTTTGGAATCGAGAAATCCGCGGTAATTTCGGCTGTAGATTTAATTCAGGGTATTGGAGTTTACGCCGGAATGGACGTGATAAAAGTAGAAGGAGCAACAGGTTTGTACGATACAAATTACGAGGGAAAGGCACAGGCTACTATTGAGGCTTTAAAAGATCACGACTTGGTTTATTTGCACGTGGAAGCCAGCGACGAAGCAGGGCATGAAGGAAATGTTGAATTGAAAACGAAGACCATCTCGTACCTCGATCATAGAATTGTTAAATATCTGGTTGAAGAAACGGAGAAAATGGATGAGCCTGTTACAATTGCTGTTTTGCCCGATCATCCAACACCATGTGCTACAAAAATTCATACGCGTGATGCCGTGCCTTTCATTATTTATAAACCCGGAGAAACGCCTGATAGCGCTCAGTTTTACGATGAGTTTGAAGTTGAAAAAGGTTCGTATGGCGTGCTGTACGGCAACCAATTTATGAAGGCGCTTCTAAGTTAAATTATCAATTTCCTACTATTTGTTTAAAGTTTGATGCGTAAGGTTGTCGTTCAGTTTTTTAAATTTACGCATTGAAATTCGAATAAAATCTATGAGATATTTTAGCACGAATAAATTGGTTCCTTCTGTTTCGTTAATGGAAGCTGTTACCAAAGGATTGGCAGGAGATAATGGACTATTTATGCCAGAAAAAATTGAAGAATTCAGTCCTGAATTTTTCAAACATATCCACCAAAAAAGTTTTCAGGAAATTTCGTTTGACGTTGCAGGTAAATTCTTCGGAAATGATATTCCTGAAGATACCTTGAAGAAAATTGTTTATGATACGTTAAGTTTCGATTGCCCGGTTGTAAAGATTAGTGAATCAGTTTATTCGCTTGAATTGTTTCACGGCCCAACGCTGGCATTTAAAGATGTTGGCGGGCGGTTTATGGCCCGGTTACTGGGCTATTTCCTTCAAGGTTTCCAGAAAGAAGTTAATGTTTTGGTTGCAACTTCCGGAGATACAGGAAGTGCAGTTGCCAACGGATTTTACAAAGTGCCAGGTATTAAAGTTTTTGTGCTTTATCCGAAAGGTCTGGTCAGTGAGATTCAGGAAAAGCAATTCACTACGCTCGGTAACAACATCACAGCTCTCGAAATTGACGGAACGTTTGACGATTGTCAGCGATTGGTTAAATCAGCTTTTTTGGATAAAGAACTAAATTCGGAATTGGTTCTGACATCGGCTAATTCAATAAATGTGGCACGTTTTCTACCGCAATCCTTTTATTATTTCAACGCTTTTGCCCGTTTACAGGAAGCAGGAATCAGTAACGACGTCGTAATTTCGGTTCCAAGCGGAAATTTTGGAAACCTCACTGCTGGTTTGTTTGCCAAATTTATGGGGCTTCCGGTAAAGCGATTTATTGCGGCAAATAATGCTAACGATATTGTTTACAAATACCTGCAGTCAGGAAAATACGAACCTCGTGCTTCAGTTTCAACCATTGCCAATGCCATGGATGTTGGCGCTCCGAGTAATTTTGCCCGTATCCTTGAGTTGTATAATCATTCCCATCAGGATATTGCCGGCGATATGGTCGGATATTCATATTCTGATGCTGAAATTCGTGAAACCATGAAACAAGTTTATTCTGAAACCGGTTATATGCTCGATCCTCATGGGGCTGTGGGCTATCGCGCTTTAAAAGCTGATTTAAAAGAGGGTGAAACCGGTGTTTTCCTGGAAACCGCGCATCCGGCCAAATTCACAGAAACTGTTGAAGGGGTCTTGGGAAAAGGAACAGTTGACTTGCCTGAAAAACTCGCAGAGTTTATGAAAGGCGAAAAACTTTCGGTTGGACTTAGCAAAGAATTTGCTGATTTTAAGAATTTTCTGCTTAAAAAATAAGATGCTTCTTTTTATTGAAAGCCGTTTTCGATAACTTCGAAAACGGCTTTTTTATTTCAGATTGTTATGTCGCAGTTTAACGAACAAGATATCATTCAGTTGTGCGTCAAAAAGTTGGACGATTTGTATGGCACCTCGGCTCGACTGAAGGGTACAAAGTCGGTTGGCGGTGGATGCATCAATAATGCCGTTAAGATCGATTGTTCAGTTGGTGCATTTTTCCTGAAATGGAATGCTTTGGGCGCCGGTGATTTATTTCTGAGAGAAGCCGAAGGCTTGGATGAAATTCGATCGGCTGAAAATCCGTATATCGTCATTCCAAAGGTAATTTGGGCAAAAGAAACCGACGATTTGCCGGGATTAATCCTGATGGAATATTTGCAGCCGGCATCGAAAACTTCCGGATTTGATGAGCGGTTGGGTAGGGGAATTGCTGCGCTTCACAGGAAGACTGCGGCTGCATTTGGTTTTCATCATTCGAATTATTGCGGAACAACTATTCAGGATAATACATGGACCGAAAGCTGGCCTGAATTTTTTGCAGAGCGTCGAATCTGGGATATAGTTCAGCAAATAAAAATGGCTCGTGGCATTTTGGCAGAAGAACTTAAAATATATGGAAAACTGGTTGTGAGGATTCCTGATTTACTTCGTCATCAAGCAGTTCCTTCGCTGATTCACGGTGATTTATGGTCTGGAAATTACATGTTTACGTCTGGAGGACCAGCATTGATTGATCCGGCAGCATATTATGCCGACCGTGAAATGGAATTGGGAATGATGCAGCTTTTTGGCGGTTTTTCAACACAGGTTTGGAGCGCTTATCACGATGAATTTCCGCTTGAGGAAGGCTGGCAGCGGCGGGTGCGATTGTATCAGCTTTATCATGTCTTAAATCACCAACTGCTTTTCGGCGGTTCATACGGGTTTCAGGCTGCAGAAATTGCCCGAAACTTTATTTGAAATACTTTTATAAACAGGTAAATGACAAAACTTATCGGCTATATTATATTTGGAATTTCAATGGTATTTTGGGCTTTGATCCTGATTGTCCCATTTTTGGGTTTTCCTGCTGCGAAACTCGCCGGAATTACAACCGGCTTAATTATTGGCGGTGAAATTACCTTTTACCTGAGTATATTTCTGATAGGCAAAGAATTTCTGGTTAAACTGAAAAATAAGTTCAAATTCAGGAAATCGAAATTGCCGGTCGAATCAAACGAGCCGACCAATGTAAACGACCAAATAACTTGATTTTCGCTTCAGCATTTTTCCATCTCCTTTTAGCTGTTTTTTACAATTCCACCAACCTGTTTTTAATGGCATAAACCACCAGTTGAGCAGTATTTTTGCTTTCGCTTTTTTCCAGAATGTTGGCTCGGTGCTTGTCAACAGTTCGTTTGCTGATGAAAAGTTTATCGCCGATTTCCTGGTTCGACATTCCCTGGCAAATCAGAATCAGTATTTCCATTTCGCGTTCCGATAATTCAGCGTGCGATTCCTTACTTTTTGGTGAAGACTTCAGGCTGTTAACCAAATTTTGCAAAAGTTCGGAGGAGAAGAAAGATCCACCTTCAAAGACAACATCAAGCGCATTTTTAACCTCTTTAATATCCGAGTTTTTTAACACAAATCCTTTAACACCGGCGTCAACCATTTTGTAGTAATAATCTTCCTCTCCGTACATCGACAGGGTGATGATTTTTAAGTCGGGATACAATTCATGTGCTTTAACCGAGGCTTCAATGCCGTCCATAACTGGCATGCTGATATCCATGAGAACCAGATCAGGAACGTCCTTTTCAAGCAAGGCCAGAAACTGTTTCCCGTTCGATGCTTCGCCAGTGACGCGGTAATTCTCCATGTTGTTGAGTAAAATACGCAGACCATTCCTGAAGAGGGTGTGGTCATCGACTATCATAACTTTTCTCTTGGTTTGAGTGCTACTCGTCATGCATCAGTACTTTTATGGTTACTAAAGTTCCTTTTCGGTGCCCGCTTTCAATATTGATTTCGCCTTTCAGCGAATTTATTCTGGAATAAATGTTCGAAAATCCCATTCCATTGGTCGTAGGTTGGTCAATCACTTTGCTCACGTCGAAGCCTTTTCCATCGTCTTTGTAGGCGATGTCCAGATATTTGCCATTTTTTGTCAAAGATAGGTCAATCTTTTTGGCATTTGCATGTTTGATGGTATTGTTTATCAATTCGCAAATAACCCGGTACAAAACAACTTCTACGTTGTTATCAAACCGCTCTTCTTTCAGGTCGGAAACCAGGTTGATCTGAATGGTTTTCGTGACATTAATTTTATTTGTGAAATTGCTCAAAGCCCTTACAAGTCCAAAGTTATTTAAAATGTGAGGACTTAAATTTACTGAAATCTCTTTCAGGCTTTTGATGGCTTCGTTAATCACGATTTCGGTATTTTCAACAATTTCGCGCGAGGCATCATCATGCTTCATTTGTGCGAGCGACGACACCGACATTTTCACGCTTGAAAGCAATGGCCCCAATCCGTCGTGCAAATCTTTGGCAAACCTCTTCCGTTCTTTTTCTTCAGTCTGTATGATGGCATTCAGGAACATTTTTTCTGTCAGGCGCCGCGAATCTTCTACACGTTTCATGTATTTAAAAATGCGCTGAATCATGAAAACACCAATAGCAAAAGTAAGCGATGTGATTACACCCATCCAGACAAAAATCTCGCGGTAATCCTGAGGTTTTATGGGGCTAACGTACGGAAGAAATTCCACCAGCCGCGTGATGGCCATCAGGATAAAACCCAATGTGAGCAACATCCACGAGAAATTGTATTTGGTAACACGCGTGAGTTTTATGGCGACTCCAACAGCAAAAAACTGCAGAACGATGGCGATTACAAAAAGTATTTTCAGTATCATACTGAGGCGTTTTAGTGTCTACAAAGGTAAGCCGAAAGTATTCTAATTTAGCTAAACAAGCCGTAAAAATAAGCAGTAACTGGCTTTTAGCTTTTCCTGAAATTTCTTTCCGGTTTCGAGAAATATCGCGTGTATAGAAAAATCCGAAAATGCCAGTTAGCAAACCCAATATAGCTTTGAGAATAACGACCATAGTTTGCAATTGTCGGTAAAATTTAAATCTACAAAAGAGCCTTCAGGATTGTAACTATAGAATTGAACCCAAATTCAGGTTTAAGCCGGCTACGTTTTTGTGCTTTTTTGATGCGAAAACATACCAAATGGTAGGATTTTCGGGAAAGCTATTGGCTTAAGCTTCTCTTTTTCAGGAATAATTGATTTATGGTACAAGGATTGAAAAACGCATGGTGAATAAAACACATGCTATGAAGATCATTATTCCAATTGTAGATGCCGAAACTAAAAAGAGCATCGCTGATAGTTTCCACAGCACTGAATCTGCTTGTGTTTATAATACGATTGATAAATCGGTAGAGTGGATTGCTACTAAAAACATGATCAAAATGGGGAGCCTGGAAGCGGTTCTTCGAGAACATGAAATTAGTGCAGTGATCAGTAAAAATATGCCGCTGATGGCGCTTGGATTTTTTACAGACAGCGGTTTAGTCGTATACAAAGCCGAAAGTAGCAACATAGAGGAAAATATAGACTGGTTTTTGAGCAAACGACTTAAACGCATGACCAATGCCAGTGTAAAAATCAGTTCCGATTGCTCGGGTTCCTGCGGTTCATGCCACACAACTTGTAAATCATAAAAAATAAATATATGGCGCTCGGAAAATCAATCAAATTTGTGCAGCAATTCATGCGCGACAAAGAGTTCAGGAGTACTTGCAACAAAAGTTCAAAGGAAGATTTATTACGAAGTCTCGATTTTACAGAACTGGAGTTTGAAGATGCTATAAACATGCAGTTGGTGAAATGCCAGACCTACGAGGAGGCCGACGTTGTTCAGCAGGTAAAGCTTTGGTTTGCATTTCTGTAGATAAATTTAAAAACGAAAACTATGATATTTCGCGATTTGGAAAAAGTACGGGTAATGTTAAAGGAAGCCACAGAGCTCGACATTGCTTATGCGTACGACGATCTGGTATTTCCGGAACATACAGCTTTTATTATTCAGTATTCTGAAAATAACGACACCGATTTTTTGTGCTATTTTCATGAAGACTGCCTGCCCGGCGCTAAAGCAGATCTCCTTGCAAATCTGACACAATCGTTTCAAAAAAAAGGTTGTAAACTTGAGACCAAAGGTTTGTTTAAGCTGGCACAAAAAGGAGAGGAGATTGAGATTGCATTTATGTAAAAGCTCCGGAATATACTTATTTAGTTTCCCTTTCCCATTCCCAACGCGAAATGCCACCCCAAACCATGTATCTTTTGTACCCGGCTTTTTTAAGTTTTTGCGCTGTTATTTTTGCCATACCTCCGACGGTGCAATATAGAATCAAATATTTGTCTTTGGGAATTTCATTCAGGCGGTTTAAAATTGTTCCTGAAGGAAACGATTTTGCTGTAGGTATGTGCCCATTTGCATATGCCTTTTCCGACCGAACATCAACAATCCAAATAGAATCGACCGGTTCCTCAACAAGCTTTTTTAAGGCTGAAGGTTCTACATATCTTCGCAGAACTTTGCCTTCAGGACCTGCTTTACCAACGTAGACAGATTGGGCAACAGTTGTTTGTAGCAACGAGAAAAGCAAAATCGCAGCAAGTGCTATAATTCTCAGCTTTTGAATTTCACCTGATTTCAAGTGTTTATAATCCATTTCGTATTATTTTTCAATCAGGCAAATATATGTTTTGAGACTGTAGATGTTTGACGGATTTTGAAAAATATTTCAGGTGTTTAATGGTTAAGCTAAAGTAGCGGAAACAAATTATTTGTTTGTGAACGATTAGTTTGTTATTTGTATAACATAGTCTTTGTCGGTGTAGGCTTGAATAATTTTTCCGGCTTCCATCTTAATGTTTTTTCCTTTCTTCAACAAAAAAATGGGAGATATCACAACGGCCAGTACAACCGCTTCATCAACCTTGTCTTGTCCTTCGAGATTTGCTCTTGACGTTTTTAGATTGATTTTTGTTCCATCTACTGATTTTACAGAATTTAGAGTGTATTTAAGTTCTCCGGGCTTGCCAACACTTTTTGCTTTAATTGCCTTTTCAATGGTACCTGTCAATTTAGTTCCGGCTTTTATTACAATTCGATTGTTTACGACAACATCTTCCGAAACCGCAAAATCAACAATATCTCCTTCAATTGATGCATCAGAACTAATTTCATTTAACAATTCAAGTTTCACCATTGAGCCTTCATCAAGTTGAATATTCTCTACTGGTTTTGTATAAATCGAATCAACCGAATGCGCTTTCGTTATAGTATCCTGAACTGTTTGAGCCTGAAGATTTATTGAAAATGAAATTAACAGAATGAAAAAAATCTTAGTCATAATTCGAGTGTTATAAGTTGAAAATTGGATTGTGAGATTCTCAAGGTACATTTATTTGAAGCAAAGTTATGTTTATTTACAATATGGAAATAGGAATGAAATTTTATTCTACGATACTTTTTAACATCTTTTCAATATCCAATCTCAATCCTGCTTTCAGTTCCGGAGTTATGCTTACTTTTAGTTTTTCAATTTTGACAACGCAATGACACAATTTTTTTAATCTGTATTAATCCCCGCCTGCGTCAGGCAGGTGTGGTGAAATTTATTATCTATGTCTCAACTCAATGTATATAAAGCTTCAGCAGGCTCCGGAAAAACCTTCCGGCTGGCCATCGAATACATGAAACTTGCCCTGACCAATGACGCCAATTACAGGCACATTCTGGCGGTAACTTTTACCAATAAAGCCACTGCCGAAATGAAATCGCGCATTATTGGCGAACTGTATCATTTGTCCAATGGCCAGCCTTCAGTGTACATGGATGTTTTGACCAAAGAACTTGGCTGGTCACCTTTGCAGGTTGAACGTCAGGCTCAACTGGTTTTGAAGCGTATTTTGCACGATTATTCCCGCTTTTCTATCAGTACCATCGACAGCTTTTTTCAGCGCGTGATCAAAGCATTCAACCGCGAACTGGGTATTAACGCGGCTTACAATGTGGAACTTGACGAAAAAAGTATTCTCGAAGAAGCGGCAGACCGGATGATTCAATCTGTGGAAGACGATCCTAAACTGTTGGAATGGCTCAACGCTTTTGCATCTGATAAAATACGCGACGGAAAAGGCTGGAACCTGAAAAAGGATATTCTTCGTCTGGGAAACGAAATTTACAACGAGACTTTTAAATCGCTGAATGATAGTTTGTACGATAAGCTGAACGACCGTTCTTTTCTGCGTGAATATCGTGGAAAACTCAGCAAAATAGTTGTTCTGTACGAAAACAGGATGAAGGCAATTGGTCAGGAGGGAATGAATATATTAATGCTGGAAGGAGTGGTGGCTGAAGATTTTAAGGGTAAGGGCAGAAGTCCGGCAACGAGCTTTCAGAAGATGAAAGATCCGGAGTTTGCACCATCAAATACGTTGCTTCAGGCAGCATCCGATGTTTCGGCATGGGTTACGGCTACGGTAAAAGAGCCACAGAAATCGCAATTGCTGGCTTTGTCCGAAAGCAAACTGATGCCGAAATTGCAGGAAGCTATTCGCTTGATTGAAACAGAAAAACGAAATTATATCACGGCAAAACTCATTGTCAACCAGCTTTATACTTTGGGGATTCTGGTAGATTTGAGACGTTCCGTCAAAGAATTGTGCCGCGAAAAAGGCATCATCCTGATTTCGGATTCGGGTCATTTACTCAAAGATGTGATTGCTGATTCGGAAACGCCATTTGTATACGAAAAAACCGGTTCGGTGTATTCGCATTTCATGATCGACGAGTTTCAGGACACTTCCGGATTGCAATGGAATAATTTCAGGCCATTGATCGGAAATTCGCTCTCAGAAAATAATCTGAGCATGGTTGTTGGCGATGTAAAGCAAGCTATTTATCGGTGGCGAAGCGGCGACTGGCGCTTACTGGCTGGTAAATTGGGTGAAAGTTTCCCGGCTTTTGGTCTCAACAATAAAGTATTGAGCAGCAACTGGCGCAGCCATGGAAAAATCATCCGTTTCAACAATACCATTTTCAGACTCGTTCCTGAATTGCTTCAGCAAAATTTTAATCGCGAACTCGAGGACAATGAAATTGCCGAAAATCCGGTTGGAATAAGCATTCCCGAAGTTTATGCCGACAGTGTTCAGGAAGTTTCGAATAAAAGTGTGGCCGATTTGGGAACTGTCCGAATCAGGTTTCAGGAATCGAAAGGTGATTTGAAGGAAGAAAACGAAAAGTTAACGCTTTCTGAATTGGTTGAATCGGTAAAATCACTTCAGGATAAAGGAGTTAAAGCCAATGAAATGGCTATTTTGGTTCGTCAGAAAAGTGAGGCTCGAAAAATAGCTGATCTGTTTTTGGGGCAAAAAGGTCTTCCGGAAAATAAGGCATACAATTTCGATATTTTGTCAGGCGAATCGCTTTACATCGCCAATTCCGAAGTGATCAGCCTGGTTGTTTCCATGCTAAAATTATTTCTGAATCCGGATGATCAGGTGGTGAAGGCGCAAGTGAATTTTCTTTTCTACCGGAAAATTTATCCGAGATTGAAGGAGATAGGCAAGGTGCCTCAATTTAAAACGGAGACAGGCCTTTCGACAAGCTCAGGAACCGGAGAACTGAGACTGAATTTCGATGCGCTGCTTGCTGAGCGCGAAGCAGTCGATGGGAGCTCCAAATATGAACCCGATTTGAATCAACAGTTTGAGGAAACAAATGCACCGGAAAATGAGTTGCTTCAATTTATCTCCGGAAAAACTTTTCAGGAATTGATAGACGGAAAGCCCATATTGGAAATTATTTACAGCATTTGTGAAAAGTTTAATTTATTCAGTTTGGCCGATGAATTGGCTTATTTGCAGGCTTTTGTCGATCAGATTTCGGTGTTCGAACGCAACCATGCTTCGGAACTGACCAGTTTCCTGAACTGGTGGGACGATACCGGAGATCAATTTACCATCCCGATTTCCGACAGCATCGACGCCATTAACGTGCTGACCATTCACAAGTCGAAAGGACTTGAATTTACGCATGTTTTTGTACCATTTTTCAACTGGAGCATTCAACCTCATTCGACTGTTGAAATGGCGCCTTTGCTTTGGTGTAAGCCCGAAGTTGAGCCGTTTAACGAGATGGAACTGGTGCCTGTGCGGTATAAAAATGAAGTGGGTCAGTCGATTTTTTACCGCGAATTTTTCACTGAAAAGTTCAACACGTATGTCGACAATCTGAACCTGATGTACGTGGTTTTTACCCGGGCCAAAGCAGGTTTGTATATATGGGCATCGTTCACTAACCGATTTACAAACATTGGCGATTTACTAAAACTGGCCGTTGAAAATCAGGATCAGCTTGGTTCGTTTGGATTGACTGATGATGAATCGGTAAAGTTTGGAGATAGTTTTGATCCTGAAAAAATGCTGGTTGAAATTGGCGGTTTTTCTGCGAATGAAAACGGGCATCAGGAAGAAAATAAAACGATGAAAGATGTGCGATTGTCGGAGTTTGAATTTGCAGATTTCAGGAAGTTTTTGAAAATACGGAAAAGGGGCGAAGACTTTTTTAGTAGGGAAAACAAGCGCCAGAGCGGAATTAACAAAGGAAAGCTGATACACGAAATTTTATCGCTGATTGAAACGACCGGAGATTTGCAAAAGGCTGTGAAACAAGTTGAAACTGAAGGCAAAATCGGTTCAGGTGAATCGGACAAAATGGTGGCTGAACTTTCGGAACTGCTCAATGACCCAGAAGTGAAAAGCTGGTTCGACGGAACCTTCAGGGTGGTGAATGAACGAAATATTCTGACCGGTGCAAATGGAATTAAACGGCCCGATCGCATTATGATTGGAGCCGATGGGGTTGTTGTGGTCGATTACAAATCGGGCGATATTGAATCGGATAAATACAAATACCAGTTACGTTCGTACATTCGTGAATTAAAAAATTGCGGCTTTACCAATGTTTCGGGCTATATTTGGTACACCAAAACAAACAAGAGGGTAGCGATTTAGCTAATGTTCCAAGTTTCAGGTTCCAAGTTTCAGGCATTTGGCAGTATTTAACTTGAGGTTGTGAAGTTTACCCTTGTCGTCAGTCTGCGAAGACTGACATGGATCAAAAATGAACTAAACCAATGACTAAACTGATTTTTATTGCTGGATTTATTTTGCTGTTTTTCTTGCCCGAAATGGTTAAATCGCAGGAAGAAGACCCCTGTCACAAAACCACTGAAGGCAAAGACTTTTGGTTTGGTTTTATGGAAAGCCGGAATTATCACTCTGGTCATTATGTCGAAGTTACACTCACCTCGCCATATTCCTGCAACTACGTTATCACGATTGGCAATTCAGGAACAATTGCGCCGATTGTGGGCACGGTTTCTCCTAATTTACCTACGCAAGTTAGAATTGACTGGAAATTGGTAGAAGCTACCGGTTCCGAGACGATTCAGGAAAGAGCCATCCACTTAACTTCGGATAATCCGATGAACGTTTACGCCTTGAATTATGATGTGAATTCGGCTGACGTGGCGCTCATTTTTCCAACTTCTGCGCTTGGCAACGAATATTTTGCAGCATGCTATGAACCTCATATCAGGGAAAATTCAAACGGTAGTTACGCCGACGGAAGAAATAGTGAATTTCTGGTCGTAGCTTCCGAGGACAACACAAAAGTTACAATTGTGCCTACTAAAGTTACCGACCAGTTGAAACCTGCAAACGAACCCTTCGAGATTACACTCAACAAAGGTGAGTTTTACCAGGTTCAGTCGATGAATCACAACAATCTGGCCGGACAGGGTGATTTAACCGGAAGTTACGTCAAAAGTGATAAACCTGTGGCATTTTACTCCGGATCACTTTCTACCACGGTTCCGGCTGATGCCAATTCATGCTGTTGGGATCATTTGTACGAACAGATTCCGCCAATTCAAGCCTGGGGAAGTTATTTCATGGCAGTGCCTTTAAAATCACGACAAAAAGATACCTACCGAGTACTTGCCGGTTACGACAATACCATAGTCAATGTGGGAAGTACGCGCTATACACTGGCAAGAAAAGGAGAATTTATTGAATTTATGCTGGATTACAATGATCCAAGAATAATACAAAGCTCGAAACCGATTTTGCTTGTTCAGTATTCTAATTCCCGAAGTACCGACGAAGCCTATACCGGAGGAAATGGCGACCCTTTTATGATCATTGTCAGTCCGCTCAACCAGACCAAGCAGAACGTAACTTTTGTGGCCTACAATTCAAGTCAGATAACTAACCGCTATTTTGTGAACGTAGTGGCCAAAGACGTTGCTACTACCTTCATAACGCTCGATCGTAATCTGGTGCCATTTGTAAAGCTTGGAACCACCGGCTATTCCTATGCACAAGTCCCCATAAGCTTAGGTACACATCAACTGCAAACAAGCCAGGCCGACAAAGGATTTATTGCCTATGTTTATGGTTTTGGCGGCGTTGAATCTTATGGATATGGCGTAGGTTTTAACCTCGATATTCAGCTCGATCTGGGTTTCAGTGCGGCAGGAAAAGATACCGCTGTTCTTTGCAAAGGCACCCAAATAAAGCTTGAAGCAGGTGCCTACTTTGACAAATACCGCTGGAATACCGGAGATACTATTCCCTTTATAAATGTTTCTGAAGAAGGCTTTTATAAAATTACAGCTACCACACTGACAGGTTGCGAATTGTCGGACAGTGTCTACGTGAAGGTTAATGATCCAAAGATTGACCTTGGAAACGATACCAGTTCGTGTGGCCCTGGAAAGATTGTCCTCGATGCCGGAAAAAATTTTGAAAGTTATTTGTGGCAAGATGGCTCAACCAACCAAACATATACCGTTGTCACTTCAGGAGATTATTCAGTTACCGGCACAAACCAATACGATTGCCAGGCCACTGACGTTATTCATGTCGATGTTTTTCAGGTTCCTGAAGTAAAAGTTTCTGGTCAGAAATTGAATTGCGGTGTGTTTGATGCAGATTTAACCGTTGCCGTTAGCAATTGCGATGCAGCTTTGTGGAATTATGCTGGTGCAGCAGAATGGACGGCTTTTCCGGAAGGTCTTGAATTTACAAACAGCAAAGCCGATGGTGTGACTGTGCATGCCACCAAACCCGGAAATTACCAGGTGAAATATGTGTTGACGACCAAAAACGGATGCCAGAATTCGGATACATTTAGTATCGGATTTTTCGAAACTCCGGAATCAAATTTCGAGGTTTATAATCCTGAAACAGCGGACAAGTGCAGTTCCTACAAGCGAATTGTGGAATACACCGGAAAGAATGGATCTTCAGCAAAATACAATTGGGATTTTGGCGGATTGATGGTTCTCGACACCATTGGGCCAAACCATTTCGAAATTTCAATTGGCGCCAATAATCCGCAGCGAACCATCAAACTAACCGTTGAAGAAAACGGCTGTACAAGTCCTGAGACAGTGAAAACCATTGGAGTAACTCCAACCTTTTATTATTCGGCTGACAAAGTTCATGGTTGCGATGCACTTTGTGTACAATTTAGCAGCGAAGTTACCATCATGGACGAGGTTTCTTATTTATGGACATTTGGCGATGGAGCAACTTCTGAATTACAGAATCCGCAACACTGTTATGCCGATACCGGAAAATATGATGTTTCGCTTGTTGTGACCAACGTAATCGATGGTTGCCGGAATGGTTCCGTGGAACCTGAAATGATAAAAATTTACAAGACCCCGACAGCCTTAATCTCGGCCGACCCATTGATATGTTATGACGATACCGCTCATTTCGAATACCTGAATAAAAAGGAAAATTCGCATGGACAATGGTTTGCGAAAGGGAACGAAATGATCGCTGAAAACAATACCGGGGCCACTTATCTGCTGAAAAGTGAGATTTCGGAAGTTGGATTTATTGTGGAAGAAAATGGGTGCAGTTGCGATACATTGAAAGTGGAAGTTAAACGAAAACCAAATTTCGATTTCACAACTGATGATACTGGAATATGTTTGCCGTTTCCAACCACTTTGAAAGCAAATTCGCAGGATCCAAATTTGCAATTTTCGTGGTCGGTTGATTCCTTGCAGCAATTTCCGGGTGATACGTTGAACCATATTTTTTCCAAGCCGGGATTTTACTCGGTAACTCTCGAAGCGACTTCCGGACTCACCGGTTGTTCCGATGTTTTAACGAAAAATCATTTTATTGAGGTTTATCCTATGCCAATTCCTGAATTCAGCCAGAATTATTCGGTCGCGACACTCGAACACCCTGATATTTCGTTTGCCAACCAATCGGAGGGAGCGGTGAGTTATTCCTGGAATTTTGGAGACGGAACAACCAGTGAGGAAACCAGTCCGAAACATAAATATGCCGACATAGGCGATTACCACGTGGTTATGGAAGCTTTTACCGAATTTGGATGTTCGGATACAATTGGTTCGAATGTGAAAATTATTCCTTTTTCGTTTTACATGCCAAATGCTTTTCGGCCTGATAGCGACATTCCTGAAAACCGGATTTTTCTGCCCATTCGTGAAGGTGTTGATCCGCAGAAATACAAATTTCAGGTTTATAACCGAATTGGCTCAAATGTTTTCGAATCTTCAAATCCTGAAACCGGCTGGGAAGGGCAAATGCCTAACGGAAGCAAAGCCGATCCAGGGGTTTATGTCTGGATTGTAAAATACTCCGATATTCAAGGTTTCGATCATCTTCAAAAAGGCACGGTAATGCTGGTGCGGTAATTGGTTTGGTCTATTATGGATGGTGTAATTTCAACAAAGGTCAAGACATGACCTGACCATGCGATGTTGGTGCTAATGTATTTTCAAACTTCAAACTTCGATTTTTTTTACCGTATATCCCATTCTCCAGGAATTTCATAAAACGGAAAAATGCTTTTTTTGCCCGGATCTTTCAGGAGAAATGAAATGGAAAGTTCGATAGCTCCATGCGAGCGCAAACCTATGCCGTGTACATTGAAATCGTAGGTGATGGCCGATTTGAGCTGTTTTCCAATAAATCCAGCCATAAAAATCATGTCAGCACTTTTGTAGGAGGTAAGCCGGTTCCAAATCCCCAGCGAAATGCCTTTCCGGTTGGCATAAATTCCGTAGGTAATGTTTTGCTCGTTTCCCTGCGATTGAACGATCGCATTTGGATTGAAGGTACAGAATTTACGCAAATGACCCGGATGAAACCACGGCAGATTGATTTCGAAATGGGCCGTAAATTTTGCGGGAAGCTGGTATGTGTAATCCGAATAAATCGATTCGTCGGGCTGTGTCAGGTGATCGGCTGCAATTCCAAAGAAATATTTGTCGCTGAAAATCAAAATCCCTGTGCCAAAATCAGGAAACAAACGGTTGTTATTGTCAGGAACAGTTTCTCCTGTTGGCAAATTGTTACCGTAAATCGGATCAAGTCCGTCGCTGAATACCAGTCGGTTGAAATTAAGCGAGTTCAGTTGGGCACCGGCAGTTAAACTTCCATACATGGTCCAATCGCGGTTTAATTTTATTTCCTTCGAATAAATGAGTTTGAAGCTGCTTTCGGTGTACAATCCGTCGCCCTGAACATCGTTATAAAGCAAAATACCAATCCCGCTTTTTATCGGGGGGAGATAAGTGTCAAAAGAGGCAAAATAAGTAGAATAAGCTTTGTTCATTCCCGGCCATTGGTTGCGATACTGGACTCCGGCGCGTGGAACTTTCATGGTTCCGGCATACGACGGATTCAGATAAACCGGGTTCAAAAAGAATTGTGAAAAGTACGGGTCCTGTGCCTGAAGAATGGAATGAATTCCAATAAATAGACTGATAATCAGTAGGATTTTTTTTTGCACACAGGTTGATAAAAGCATTTCAGGTGTTAGGATATAGTTGTTTGTTCAAATGTAGGAATTTAAATTGCTGTAGCATAAAGCAGAAGACGGTTTTCTCCTGAATTTTCGGTGAACCACAACGAAAATTTAGTAGTCAATCGTTGAAAAAAGTTTATTTTTGCACAAAAATTTTAGACATGATACAACGTATTCAAACTTTATACATTCTGATTTCCGCCATTCTTGTTGGATTATTGTTTTTACTTCCGTTTGCTGAACTGGTAAAAGATGGAGCCGTGTACCTTTTTAATTATCAAGGTATTTTGCTCGACGGGACTGTAAAGGAAAATGGAGTCGCCATTTCAGTATTGATTGGTATTATTCTGGCACTGCATGGTTTTTCTATTCTGAGTTACAAAAACCGCGTAAGGCAAATACGGATTCTGGTATTTTCAATCCTGATTATGCTCGGTCTTTTTGGCTTGTTTTTCTTCTTCACGATGTACTCATTTAAAGACGCGCAGATAAGCTACAAAGTCAGTATGGTTTTCCCGATTGTTGCCATTATACTCGATTATTTGGCCATTCGGGCCATCGGAAAGGATGAAGCGCTGATACGTTCGATCGACCGCATTCGTTAATCAATAGCTTTTCAATAAATAGTTGCGACTGGCGATTGGTTTCTACCTTCTGTTGGAAGTTTCCCGCACAATCATCTCCATGGGTAAAACAATGGTGCGATAGGTTTTATCTTTATTTTCGATCTTTTGAATAATCATTTCGGCTGCCTTTTGTCCCATTTCAAAGCCGGGTTGAGCAATGGTTGAAATTGACGGTGAAACCACCTTGGAAAACGGTTCGTTGCTGAATCCAATAATACCAAAATCCTGGGGAATTCTGACTCCCATGTCACGGAGATAAATCATGGCACTTAAGGCAGTTGTATCGTTTCCACAAAAAATTGCATCCGGAGGATGGGGCAGGCTCATCAGTTGTTTTACTGCCGGAACGCCATCTTCGCTCGTAAGTGTTGAAACCAGGATTAAAGATTCGTCAGAACTAATATTGCCTTTCCTGAGCGCTTCCAAATATCCTTTTTTTCTCAGGTTGTAAGTCAAAAGATTTTGTGGCCCTGCTAAATGCGCTATTCGTTTGTATCCCTGATCGATTAAATGCTGTGTTACTTTGAAAGCACCGTCAAAATCGTCAACCACGATCTTATCCGTTTCAATTTCAGGAACAGTTCGGTCGAAAAAAACAAGTGGAATATGCTTTTTGCTGAACAGCTTTAAGTGATCGAAAGTATCGGTTTGCATGGCTATTGAAATTATCAGGCCATCTACCCGGTTCGAAAACATGGACTGAACGATACTTATTTCTTTCGCTGCGAGGTCGTTCGATTGTGAAATAACAACATTGTACCCGGCGCCAAAAGCTACATCTTCAACACCACTGATTACTGAAGAAAAGAAATGCCTGTTAATTAGCGGAACGACAATCCCAATCGTGTTCGATTTTTTATTCCGGAGATTTGACGCCAATGTATTTGGTCTGTATCCAAGCGATGTTGCAACTTCTTTTATTTTTTCCTTGGTTTTGAGACTAATACGCGGGTTGTCATTCAGCGCCCTCGAGACAGTTGAAGCAGAAATTTTTAATTCTCTGGCAATGTCGTGAATGGTAGGTTCGGAATTCTTGTTCATTTTAATCAGAATATTATGCAAATATGCTAATAATTTCTTTTTGATAGATCAATTTGAAAATTAATATGCAATCGATTGCGCATTTGCAAATTACTTCCTATATTTGCTCAATCTTGAACATTTTTGTGAGGAAATACTTTACAAATTATACCGGGTTCAATAGCCGGAAGCATTTTAAAATTTAAAATATCCATAAATAGAACGATCATGTCAATAATTTTTGAAGAAAGATTTGCCGCACATCCAAGAGATGTAAAAAAGTATGATACTGCGCAACTGCGCGAAAACTTCCTGATCGAAAAAGTAATGGAAGACGATAAAATCCGTTTGGTTTATTCGCATTACGACCGCTATATTTCCGGAGGTGCCGTGCCTGTAAACGGGCCGCTGGAATTAACCGCGATTGATCCGATGAAAGCCGCATATTTTTGTGAACGCCGCGAACTTGGTATTATTAATGTTGGAGGAAAAGGTTCTGTGATTGTTGACGGAACCGAATATGCACTTGATTTTAAAGAAGCCCTTTATGTTGGAAAAGGCGCCAAGCAGATCACATTGAAATCAGACAGTAAAACTCAGGCTGCCCGTTTTTACCTGAATTCAACGCCGGCGCACAAAGAACTTCCTGTTCGTCACATTACCCTGAAGGATGCCAACGTACTTCAAATGGGCTCACAGGCAACCTCAAACGAACGTCAGATCAACCAATTGCTGGTGAGTAAAGTGGTTGAAACCTGTCAGTTGCAAATGGGAATGACTGAGTTGCGTCCCGGAAGTGTTTGGAACACCATGCCAGCGCACACGCACAGTCGTCGTATGGAGGTGTACTTTTATTTCAATGTTCCTGAAGGACAGGCCGTATGTCATTTTATGGGCCAGCCGCAGGAAACCCGTCACATTTGGATGGTTAACGAACAAGCTGTCATTTCACCAAACTGGTCGATTCACTCGGCTGCCGGTACAGCGAATTACATTTTTATCTGGGGAATGGCCGGCGAAAACATGGACTATTCTGATATGGATGTTGTTCAGCCTAACGAGTTAAAATAAAAAATGAACATCCGCTTCTTTACCTGATTTCATTTAAAGCTGTCAATGAATATTGCTTTTATACAACTTAATGACCATTAATGACTTCTTGATGAACTTTAGCAAATTAGCGGGTATCCAAATAAAAACACGATGGATCGTCGGAATGCATTTAAATACTTGTCGTTGCTAGGGTTGGCGCCAATGGCCAATAAGCTTTCGGCTGCAACTGTTCAAATAAGTAAGCCTGAAACTCCTGACCGGAAATACTGGCTAAATGTTTTGACCAAAATTGCAACACCTTTACTTGAATCACTCAGCAAGGGCGAGTTGAAAAAGAAGATGCCGGTTGAATGCAAACCGGGTCGTGAAGCTGATCGCAGAACGGTGACTTACCTTGAAGCTTTTGGTCGGTTAATGGCCGGAATGTCGCCCTGGCTTGAGCTGGAAGTTGACAATACGGAGGAAGGCCAACTGCGCAGGAAATTCATCGATCTGGCTCAGAAAAGTATGAAAATGGCTGTTGATCCACAGTCACCCGATTTCATGAATTTTACAGAGAACAGTCAGCCGTTGGTTGATGCAGCATTTTTGGCTCATGCCGTTTTGCGGGCTCCAAATGTTCTCTGGAATCAGTTGGACGACACAACGAAAAAGCATTTGGTTGAAGCCATGAAAAGCAGCCGCGTTATTACGCCGGGTTACAACAACTGGATTTTATTCAGTGCCATGGTCGAAGCTTTTCTGCTCTTTGCTGGTGAACAGAGCGATGAATTGCGCATGGATCTGGCTATCCGTAAACACATGGAGTGGTACAAAGGCGACGGATTGTATGGCGATGGCCCTGATTTTCACTGGGATTATTACAACAGCTATGTCATTCAGCCCATGCTACTCGATGTTTTACAGGAACTGAATAAACATGGAAAAAGATACCAACACACGCTTGACACTGTAGTAAAACGTGCACAAAGATATGCTGTCATTCAGGAAAAATTAATTTCTCCGGAAGGGACTTTCCCAGCTATTGGTCGTTCGCTGCCATATCGGTTTGGTGCTTTCCAGTTGTTGGGACAAATTACACTTCAACATAAATTACCCGAAGAATTGAAACCGGCGCAGGTCCGGTCAGCGCTTTCTGCTGTTATTCAGAAAATGATTGAAGCACCGGGTGTTTTCGATGCGAATGGCTGGTTGCAAATTGGATTTTATGGCCATCAGCCAGATATTGCTGAATCGTATATTTCGACCGGAAGTTTGTATTTATGTTCTGTGGGGCTTCTTCCACTTGGGTTGCCGGCTTCCGATGCATTTTGGGCTGACGCGCCGATGGAATGGACCGCTCAAAAAATCTGGAGTGGTCAAAATTTTCCAAACGACCACGCAATCAATGATTAAATAGAAGTAAAATTATACAATCAGAAAAATTGATGATTATGAATGAATTATTTGATTTAGCCGGAAAAGTTGCCCTGATTACGGGAGGAACTCACGGAATTGGAATGGCTATTGGTAAAGTGCTCGGGCAGGCCGGCGCAAAAATTTGTGTGAACGATTTGAGCGAAGAAAAACTGGAAGCCTGTAAAGCAGAATACAAATCGGCTGGCATCGACGTGTTTACGGTAGTATTTAATGTTACCGACGAAGCCGACGTCGACAAAGGAATTTCCATGATCGAAAAAGAAGTTGGAACGATCGATATTTTGGTAAATAATGCCGGAATTATCAAACGAATTCCAATTCTCAACATGCCGATTGCTGACTTTAAACAAGTTATTGACGTGGATTTGGTGGCGCCTCTTATTGTTGCCAAACGTGTTGCTCCGGCTATGATCGCTAAACGTAGCGGTAAAATCATCAACATGTGTTCGATGATGAGCGTTTACGGCCGCAATTCTGTTTCGGCTTATGCTGCTGCCAAAGGTGGTTTGAAACTTTTAACTGCAAATATGTGCTGCGAATGGGCTAAATACAATCTGCAGATCAACGGAATCGGACCGGGTTACATTGCCACTTCGCAAACTGCTGATATTCGTTTAGGCGGACACCCGTTCAACGATTTGGTTATGACACGCACGCCGGCAGGCCGTTGGGGTGAACCCGAAGATGTTGGCAACGCTGCTCTCTTCCTGGCTTCAAAAGCAAGTGATTTTGTAAACGGACATGTTTTGTATGTCGACGGTGGTATTCTGGCTAACTTTGGTTATGTAAAAGGCGAAAACGATTTACCGGAATGAAAAAGTTAATTTATATCAGCGCTGTTCTTCTCATCGGAATGACAGCATGTTCAAAGAAAAGTACATTGGTTTTAACCAACCCACTTGCAGTTGACCGTCCGGATGAAACAATTATTCTGACCCGGGCCGATGTAGAAGCCAAATTAGGTGCCATTCCTGAAGGTTTTGCCCCTGTCCTGAAATTAAACGGACAGAATATTCCATCGCAGGCCGACGACATGAACGGCGACGGAAACTGGGACGAACTGGCATTCACAGTAAGTTTCAAAGCTTCGGAAACATTGACTTTGGATGCCGAAAATGTTTCGGTTTCGCAATATCCTGAATTCGAAAAGCGGACGAATTTACGTTTGGGAATTGAGCAACCCGATGGAAGTTTTCCTGAAGTTGACGAATACATGGCACCTTCGTGTAAGGACAGTTTTAAAATTATTGCTCAAGGTGAAAGTGTAAGCTGGGAAAACGATAAAATGGGTTTCCGCAATTATTTCGATTGCAGGAATGTGAAAGATTTGTTTGGAAAACTGAAGCCCGGAATGATCATCGATAAAATTCATACGCCTGAGATTCCGGATTATCACACACTTTCCGATTGGGGAATGGATATTCTGCATTGCGGAAGTTCGCTCGGTTCGGGCGGCTTAGCCATGCTGGAAGCAGACTCGCTATATCGTTTAGGATCAACTGATACTTACGAATACCGTAAAGTGGTTGAAGGTCCGGTTCGCTCGGTTTTCGATTTGATTTATACCGGTTGGCATGTTGCCGATCAGAATCTCAAAGCAGTTGAACGCATCTCTATTTATCCCGGAAAGTACTGGTTTCAGTCGGATGTAACCGTTTCAGGATTTTCAGGAGAAAAACAGCTCGTTACAGGTATCGTAACTAGTTTTCTGACCACTGAGCCTGTTGATTTTGAGGCCAATGCTGATTATCGCTCGATTGCCACGCTCGATAAACAATCGGAAAACAAGGACGAACTTGGAATGGGAGTGATGATGAAAAAGGACGAGGTAACCAAAGTGGCGCGCACAACCAATATCGATTTTTATAAGCTCGGCTACAAGACAGTTGATGAAAAGCAATTTAGCAATGTGATTTCTGAAACATATTACGAAGCGCAAAAAATCAATGCTGATGTACCTGCCCGTCACTACTTCTTTGCGGTTTGGGGCCTGGAAAACGAAAAATGGAAAAGCATGGATAATTTCAAAGCTTACATTTCTGGGGAAGCTGACTTTTTAAGCAATCCGATTGTAATTGGAAAGTAATAACAATCAGATTTTTGCTATTAAATACTTGCGGCTGTTCCATTCTCATATGGAGCAGCCGCTTTTTTTATTTATATTTAGTCCGGAAACCATTTAAACTCGATTGTTAATCCTGAAACGGGTGAGCGATTAATGGTTGCTGATAAATTTTCAAATCAGCTAATTTTCGAATCTTCAAATTAGGTAAATGGCATTAAATTATATTTGGATATTTTTCTTTGTAGTTGCTTTTATTATTGGCCTTGTTAAATTAATTTTTCTCGGAGACACTTCGGTTTTTCCTGAAATGATGAGCTCCACTTTTGATATGGCGAAAACCGGTTTTGAAATTTCAATAGGCCTAACTGGTGTTTTGACGTTGTGGATGGGAATCATGAAAATTGGAGAAAAAGGCGGAGTAGTCCGGATTTTTTCGCGATTGGTTGGTCCTTTTTTTAATAAGCTATTTCCATCGTTAGGGAAAGATCATCCGGCGTATGGCTCTATAATCATGAATATTGCAGCGAACATGCTGAACCTTGATAATGCCGCAACTCCGATGGGTCTAAAGGCTATGCGCGAAATGCAGGAATCAAATCCTGATCCGGATACCGCTTCCGATGCACAGATCATGTTTTTGGTTTTAAATGCATCCGGATTAACCATCATCCCTATAAGTATTATGGTTTATCGCGCACAATTGGGTGCAGCGAATCCGTCTGATATTTTTATTCCGATATTATTGGCCACGTTTTTTTCCACTATAGCAGGTTTAATGGCTGTAGCCTGGCACCAAAAAATAAATTTGCTCGACAAAACCATTCTATCGTATCTGGGAGGATTGACCGCAATTATTGCCGGGATAATCTGGTATTTTTCAGGTTTGCCGAAAGACCAAATTCAAACGATTTCAAGTGTAGCCAGCAACTTCTTTATTTTTTCAATCATTATTGGCTTTATACTTTTGGCATTCAGGAAAAAAGTAAATGTTTACGAGGCTTTTATCGAGGGGGCAAAAGATGGTTTTTCAACTGCCATCATGATTATTCCTTACCTTATAGCTATTTTGGTTGCTATTGGTGTATTTAGGACTTCAGGAGCATTGGAATGGTTTATTTCCGGAGTAAGCTGGGCTTTTCAGAAGATCGGAATTAACACTGACTTTATGGCTGCTTTGCCTACTGCACTGATGAAACCCTTGAGTGGGAGCGGAGCCCGTGGAATGATGGTCGATGTTATGAAAACTTATGGCGCCGATTCTTTTGTTGGGCGGGTGGCTTCAACAATTCAGGGATCGGCTGACACGACTTTCTATATTCTGGCTGTCTATTTTGGGTCGGTTGGAATTAAAAATACACGTTATGCGCTCACTTGCGGATTAATCGCCGATTTTGTCGGCATAGTTGCTGCCATTTCAATGGCTTATCTTTTCTTCCACTAAATCAAGCCAACGGTCATTGTTGACGGTTAAAAGCGATACAGTTTGAAACCTGAACCCTGAAATAAGGAACGCATTAATCCATTGCATCATAAACAATTACCTTTTTCCAAAGGTGTTGACAGTCTTCAACAAATTTTAGGTGTACCGGATGTGTTTGGTAGGCATTTTGATCTTCTTTGCTGGCGAAGAAAGCCATATACGAATAGGTGAATGAGTCGTCGACTACATCGCGCTCTGATTGAACAGGCGTTCCGATATGGCTCGATTTAATCAGCGGAATTGGAATTAATCTCTCCAAGCCGTTTCGAAATTCTTTTCGGGCATCCTGATTTTCAGGATCTGTTAACCAAAAGAATACGTGATGGATAAATACGTTTTTGATTGATTTTTCGGCAGCATTAACTTTTCCAGAAACTACAGTTATTCCTGTTGCAGCCATGCCTGCAGCAATTTTTGCGACAAAATTTCTTCGGGATTCCATCTTAAAATGATTTGACGACTTGTCTGAGCTGAACGAGTCGGGTTAATAAACCTTCGAGTAAATCGATTTGTAACATGTTTGCGCCATCTGATTTGGCATTGGCCGGATCGGGATGTGTTTCAATAAAAATTCCGTCGACACCAACAGCAATGCCTGCGCGGGCAATAGTTTCAATCAATTGTGGTTGTCCGCCTGTCACCCCTGCCGATTGATTTGGCTGCTGAAGTGAATGCGTAATGTCAAGAATTACCGGGCAATTGTTCTTTTGCATTTCAGGAATTCCACGGTAGTCTACCACCAGATCCTGATATCCGAACGTGTTTCCGCGCTCAGTCAAAAAAACATTGTCATTACCACTTTCACGAACTTTAGTAACGGCAAATTTCATTGACTCGGCCGATAAAAACTGGCCTTTTTTAATGTTCACGGCCTTGCCCGTTTCAGCAGCTGCAACCAAAATGTCGGTCTGACGGCATAGAAACGCCGGAATTTGTAACATGTCAACATATTCGGCAGCCATGGCAGCTTCCTGTGCCGAATGAATGTCGGTCACAGTTGGAATGTCAAATGTTTCGTTTACTTTTCTCAGGATTTTTAGCGCTTTTTCGTCACCAATTCCAGAAAATGAATCGATTCGTGAACGGTTTGCCTTGCGGTACGAACCTTTGAAAATATACGGAATCTGTAATCTATTGCTGATCTCAACAATCTTTTCAGCAATGTTCATGGTCATTAATTCACCCTCGATAGCGCAAGGGCCGGCCAACAGGAGAAAGTTTGAATTTTCGTATTTTAATTTTGGAATCATGATCATTATTTTCAGCGAAGATAATTCATTTTCTTCGCGAACTAAATTATCCGAAAAGTAAACGGGTTCTTTTGGTCAACTAGATTTTTAAACTATACCCAATGCCAATGATGTTTAAACTGGTTTTATCGCTGGTGTAATCCTGAAGCCGGTAAAACAAACCAAGCTCATTGTTCTTATTGAGCGGATAACTCAATCCGCCTGTGTACCTTATTTTATCAATGTCCTTAGTTATCAGGTCATGAAAAGCTTCCAGCGAAATGTAAGGAATAAGTTTGCTTCCTTTTATGTCGTATTCAGTCTTAAACCTGTACCTGAAATACGACACCCGGTCGTCTGTAGCCTGGTCGAAATCGGCACCGTTTGTATACCTTAACCTGAATTGAACGTCGAAGCGGTCAATTTCAAATCCGGTTTTGGCGTCAAACGCAAACCGGTTCGATGCCACTTGACCTTTATAGGCACCTGTGCTTTTTTTGTAATCCCAGGCATTTTCGTAGCGATAATAACCGGCAATAGTTAAATATTTATGTAGCTTGTACGAAAGTCCACCCTCCAGAATGTAAGTATCCATTTTGAATCCACTTAAAAACCTAACTTCAGGATTTAATTCTACCTTCAGGTTTTTAACTATTTTTTTGCTGAATTCCATTTCGAACCAGGTTGAGGGCCCGTTTTGCGCAAATCCGGAAAATCCGGCGATCAAAAGCAAAAGTAAGAGCAGTGATTTAGTTCTCATTGACTGATTTTGTTTTTGCCGTTTATATCGAAGAAAATATTAATATATGCTACATCTCTCAGAAAATCAATTCGTTCAATTTCAAAGCGTTTGATGTTTTTGCCCGTTCTTGTTTTCAAATCTTCCAGCAAAATATCCTCCATTCCGGCCTGAACATTTTCTATTTTTTCGTAAAGGATGCGGTACGATATTTCCTGACGCAGATTTAATATTTTTTCGAGAACATATAAACCAAATACAATGAGGAAATTGGTTGTGATTAATTCGGCATAACTAATTTTCTTATTGGCTAATGCATTGATTACCGAAACCGCAATAACTACAAACAAATAGGTCATTTCTTTGATCGGGATGGCGTCGGTACGGTATCTGATAATGCCAAAGACGGCAAAAAGTCCAAGTGCAAAACCAAGCTCAATTTTTACGCTCACCAGTAAAAAGCAGAGCAGGAAAATAACCATACTTACAGCAATGTAGCTGAAATAGAAGTCTTTGCGTTTGCTCGTTTGCGCGTATAACCCAACGACTATCAAAATGATGACCATTAAATTCAATGAGAATCTGATCAACAATGATAAAAAATCTTCGGTATTGATTAGTTTAATTCCAAAAAAGCGTAGCTCTTCTGATGAAGAAACCTGTAACAGAAAATTGTAAAAATGCATGGTTTAGGTAATTTAGTTTAAATATTGCTTTCTGATTTTCATCAGGAGAGGCTTGAAATTATTCTTTTTGATGTTTTCTTCCAACAATGATCTGCCAATGCAATATTTGCTAAATCCTTGATTTTCAATTTTCAGCTCTTTCAGGGTTTTCGTAAATAATGCAGAATCGCTCCATTTGTTTTGTTTGACTTCAACAATAGCAAGAAAATCGAGTGTAATTTCTTTCTCTTGATTTTTAAATTCAGGTGAAAAATCGATGGTTACCCGTTCAGTAAATTGCTTGTTAACCAGCGTAATCCTGCTAAATCTATTTTTTAATTTAGGTTCGAGCGTGGCGCCGGAAAAAGGCGATGAGTTGCCAATAAAATCCTTTTCTGGTTCGGTAAAATCAGTTTCGAATTCTGCCCGGTTGATCCGCTCTTTAATGGTTCTTCCTTTGTTCGACTTAAATTTTACTTCCAGAAAGTTGATGTTTGATTGAGTGTATTGTCTAACCCTGATTTTAAACCGGTTGAGTTTTCCGTTGTGGTGATTCAGGTACATTTGGTCGTCGGTTGTGTCGAAATACATGTTGTTGTATTGAAAAACCAATTTCCCGTCAATTTCGAGTATCGAATAATGTTCTTTTATTTTTTCAAGAATTTCAGGAATTTTACTGATGTGCAGACAGAATTTTTGATCAATCCTGTTCATGAGTTCAACATGATCTATATCGGACAAGCTTATTGTGGAAAAATCATTCAACGAGTTTATAATCTCTTTCATCGATTGTTTCTGGTTTTTGCGAATCTAGCAATAATATTTTTCAATCCTTTCAAACGTATTGTCTAATTGAACTCTGTGGCTGTGTTGAAAAGTCATAGGGATTTAATTGACATAATAAATTGATTACTGGATTTGAACTAAATCTAGTCCAAATAAATTATAAATTACCCTACTTTTTGTAATATAATTGGAATATTCTATGAATCGAAGAAATTGAGTTTATTTCTCGTAGCGTTTTCCCCAAAGGCTTTTTAAGCGCTCCAGAATTTTTAGTTCAAGTGGATTGTTTTGTGGCTGGTACAACCTTTTATTCTTTATTTTTTTTGGGAGAAAGTCCTGTTCAACGAAATTCTTTTCATACGAATGAGCGTATTTGTAATCTTTTCCGTAGCCCAGTTCTTTCATAAGTTTCGTAGGCGCATTCCGGATGTGTAATGGAACCGGCAGGTCGCCGGTAGCTTTGACCAATGCTAACGCTTCATCGATTGCAGAATATGCCGAATTGCTTTTGGCAGAAGTAGCCAGGTAAATGGCACATTGCGATAGAATTATCCGTGCTTCGGGATAACCAATTTTATAAACAGCGTCGAAGGTGCTTTGCGCTAATAGTAAGGCATTTGGATTGGCAAGGCCGATATCTTCGGCAGCCAGAATCAACATTCGGCGTGCTATGAATTTAACATCTTCACCGCCGTCAATCATACGGGCAAGCCAGTAAACGGCGGCGTCCGGATCGCTGCCACGCATACTTTTGATAAATGCGGAAATAATGTCGTAATGCATTTCTCCGTTTTTATCGTACATGGCCATATTGTTCTGCAACCTGTCGATTACTTTGTCGTTTGTAATAACAACCGGTTCGGTTTCTTCCGCGTTCACAACCAGTTCCAGTACATTCAGCAATTTCCGTGCATCTCCGCCTGAAAAACGGAGCAGCGCCTCGTCTTCTTCAATCCGAATGTCTCTTTCCTTCAGGTATGAGTCTTTGGTCAGCGCCATTTCCACAATTTTCAGCAAATCATTTTTCTCCAGCGATTTCAGGATATAAACCTGGCAGCGCGACAAAAGCGGCGATATAACCTCGAATGATGGATTTTCGGTGGTGGCGCCAATGAGCGTTACAATTCCCTGTTCAACGGCTCCAAGCAGCGAATCCTGCTGCGATTTGCTAAAGCGGTGGATTTCGTCGATGAAAAGTATGGGGTTCGGATGGTTGAAAAACTGGTTTCGCTGTGCTTTTTCAATCACATCTCGAACATCTTTTACACCTGAATTTACCGCACTTAGCGTATGAAACGGCCGGTTTAAACTGTTGGCAATAATTTTGGCGAGCGTTGTTTTTCCGACACCGGGAGGTCCCCAAAGCAGAAAAGATGAAATTTTTCCGGATTCAATCATTTTACGCAAAACAGCCCCTTCTCCGATCAGATGTTCCTGCCCGATGTATTCATCCAGAGTTGTCGGGCGCAATCGTTCAGCAAGCGGTTGGTTGGCGAATTGCATAGAATTGATTCAATTTAATTTCTGTTCAGCGAAGTTAAGCTTTAATTGCAATAACGCTTGATGATGTTATATGCATCCTGAATGCCAAGTTCGCCCGCTTTACTTAAATCCATGGCTCCACCATTAATGTCGTCGAGGTAAATCTTTGTTAAGCCACGGTTAAAATAGGCTTCAGCAAAATCTTTTTCCAGTGCGATAGCTTTATTCAAATCGTCCAAAGCTCCTTTGTAATCGCGCAAATTACATTTTACGTTGGCCATATTAAAATACGCGTAAGGAAAATTCGGATTCAGCTGCAAGCACGTTGCATAATCATTTAAAACATCGGTATATCCGGTCACAGTTTCAACTACCTTTTCTGTTTTTTGTTTCGGATCACTTTTAATCGGAACCGAAATCAGATCGGAATTCTGTTTGACCAGCTCAATTGCATCAATCATTTTTAACCGGCAATTGGCTCTGGAAAAGTAAGTCAGTGCATTTTTATCGTTTAGGTCGATGGCTTTTTTTAGATCTTCCATCGACTTAGGATAATCGTTTATCAGGCAATAAAAAATACCTCTGCTCAGGTAATTCTGACTTTCTTCGCTGTTATTCCTGATTTTTTCGTTGAAGTATAGAATCTGATTTTTAAAAACAGCCTGCAAATTATCAACCGGCTTGTTCGAAATGGTTATAACCGGATTGTAATTGTTGAAATTATTAATGGTTTCAAGTTCCTGATTATAATACTGCGTCATTTCATAATCAGTCGAATATTTGTCGTACGACGACAATATAAAAATAGGTTGCAGATCGATGATGATGTTCTTATTCTGCACCAATCCGTCATCTGCTTTTTCTTCTTTCGTGTTGGGAACGTCGCGTGTGTCAGCAAGCGAGAGTTTAAATCTTCTCCGGTCGCGCTCTTCTTTGGTTTCCTTTTTTGGCTCAGTATTTTGTGCAGTCGACGATTGGTTGCCTTGCGCTGTTGATTTTGGATCGCTAGTTTGTTGGTTTTGTGCTGTTGTTGCCTGGGCTGCAGAAGATTGTTGCTGATTGGTCTGCTGATTTTGTGGCTGTCCGGGATTTTGCTGGTTTTGCTGATTCGCTTTTTGTTTCGATTGGGCCAACGCGCTGTAATCAACGTCTTTCGGGTTGAACGCAAATTTGGGGTCGAGTTTGGCGGCCACGGCGTAATCTTCGTCGAAGCCCGGTATTTTAAGATTTTCTTTCGCGATTCCCCGATTCATGTAGGCATTTGCCATGGTTGGATCAAGTTGCAACGCTAAATTGTAATCCGAAATTGCACCCCTGAAATCTTCAAGTTTCTGTTTCACAATCCCGCGATTGTTAAAAGCATAGGCATTTTTCGGATCAAGTTTAATGCACTGATCAAAGTCGCGCAAAGCCGAGGCATAATCGTTGAGTTCGAACCTCGCCAGCCCGCGTAATAAATAAGCATTCGAAAAATGTGGCCTGATCATAATAGCCTGATTGAGGTCTTTGATTGCACCACGAATGTCGTTTTTCATCAGCAAGGCATTGCTCCGGTTGATGTAGCTGTTTGTGAATTTTGGATTTAATTCCAGCGCCTTGTCATAGTCTTTAATGGCGCCATCAATGTCTTTCATCGATATTTTGGCAATACCACGGTTGTTGTAAATCGTCGAATTATTTGGATCGAGTTCAACAGCGCGGTCGTAATCGGCGATCGATTTTGCATATTCGTTTAGTTGCAAATAAGCCAATCCGCGATACATAAAAGCATCAGGATAATAAGGTTTTATCTCTATCGCCTTGTTGTAATCCTGAATGGCTCCCCTGAAATCCTCAAGCTGATGTTTGGCAATTCCCCGAAAGTAATAAGGCTCGGGCAAATGCGGTTTAAACTTGATGACAATGTTGAAGTTTTCAATGGCGCCCACATAGTTTCCTATCTGGATTCGGGTTTCACCAACCTGTATGTAATGGTTAATGTTTAACTGGCTGAAAGTCAGATTCGAAACAAGGATCAAAATTATGAATGTCAGTTTTTTCATGCAGGCGCAATTTATACATAGCAAAAATAATATTTTAGCCCGAATGGCTTTCTTTTCGAATTTTTAATTATTTTTTGAAAACATTAACCAGTCAGGTTTTTCTCGAAAAACAAATTGGTTGGATTGTGGTTCGTTAAATTGGTTTAAAGGGCTTGATTTTAATTATTTAAATTGAAAACCTCTATGGAAAGCAGATGTGAATGGGCGCAGAAAAGTGAGATTATGTCGAAATATCATGATGAAGAATGGGGCAAACCTCTGCATGACGATCAAAAATTATTTGAGTTTTTAATTCTTGAAGGTATGCAGGCTGGTTTAAGCTGGCTGACCATTCTCCGGAAACGGGAAGCTTTCAGGGAGGCTTACGATGATTTTGATGTCAGGAAAGTAGCAAATTACGATGGCAAAAAAGTTGAAGAACTGATGCAGAATGCCGGCATAATCCGCAACAAGCTGAAAATTGAAGCCAGTATAAACAATGCCAAACGCTTTCTTGAAGTTGTTGAGGAATTTGGAAGTTTCGATAAATATATCTGGTCGTTTGTGAATTACAAGCCCATTGTAAATAAATTTGAAATGCTTGCTGAACTGCCAGCCAAAACTGAGCTTTCAGACCGACTTAGCGAAGATTTGAAACGCCGCGGATTTAAGTTCGTGGGTTCAACGGTGGTTTATGCGCACATGCAGGCTACGGGAATGGTGAACGACCATCAGGTACATTGCTTTTGTCATCCCGATTATAAAGGCTAAAAAGTAAACTTTTTGCCAATAAGGCACAAAGTTATATTTCAAGAGATTATTCACATATAAATTTGATTGCCAGCTTTTTCTTTGTGTCTTTGCGCCTTTGTGGCGTTTCTTTCTGTTCAAGATATTTATAGCTTAAACATTTCTCCCCACAAAACCTCGTATTGGTCTGAATACTGTTTCACAATGTCGTGATTCGTAGTTACCAGCAGGTTTTCCTGGTTGTGTTTCGAAGCAGAATAGGTCCAGTTAAAACTTCCGGTGAACACAATCCGCGAATCGATAATTCCAAATTTGTGGTGCATGTGGTAGCGCGAATGATCAATCTTTACAGGAATTCCCGCCTTTTTGAGGTCTTTTATCCTCGAACCGTGATCGTATAATTTTTCGTCATCAGTAATAATCCTGACTTTCACTCCGCGATTTTGGCACTGTTCAATGTCGTTTGCCAACCGGTCGTCGGTAATTGTAAATACACAAACATCGAGAGTTTGCTTGGCCTGCTTCAGTAGATCAGAAATAGATTCCAGAATGTCGGTTCCCGGGCTGAAAAGCACGCGGTGCATGCTAAACTTATACTCGCCGATTAAATCGAAGCAATTCTGCAGCCAAAAAAGCGCTTGTTGACCGTTGTTTACTTGTTCCAACCTGCGTGCCTCGTTGAAAAGCCGATACCGCAAATCGCCAATTTCCTCGCGGCTTAACGCATTGATCAAGTCTGCAATTTCCTGCTTCGTTCCATTCGAAAAAGGTTGTCCAAAATTATCGGTCAGGTATTTTACAATTTTTTCCATTTGAAGAGTTTCAAATTCCAGATTTCAAGTTCCAAATTTAAGCCCCAATCAGCCAAATACTGACCACTGCGACTGATCACTCATTTATGGCTTTTCGAACGAATAAACCACCCAGTTGTTTCTTTCCTGAAAACCAATTTCAGTTAATCCAAGCGATTCAGCTTTTTCTTTAACTGCCGGCATATCCTGTTTATAGAACCCGCTGAGGTGGATTCTTCCTCCTGGAAGGAGAACCTTTTCGTAAATGGGTAAATCTGCCAGAATTACGTTCCGTTGGATGTTGGCAAATATTACTTCGTATTTTTCATTTCCGAGCAAAGAGGCATCGCCAAGTTGTGCTTCAATATTTTCGATGTTGTTCAATCGGGCATTTTCAACTGTACTTTCGAACGACCAGGTATCGATGTCGATTGCGGTAATACTTTTTGCTTCTTTCAACGAAGCCAGCATACCCAAAATTCCTGTTCCACAACCCATGTCCAGAACGGTTTTGCCATTCAGATCCATATCCAGAATCTGCTCTGCAATCAACGTCGTTGTTTCGTGGTTTCCGGTTCCAAAAGCCATTTTTGGTTCGATGACCAGCTCAAATTCAGCAGGCTCAAATTCAGTATGAAAAGGAGCACGAACCAAACATCGGCCACCAATGAGCAAAGGCTTAAAATAGTTCTTTTCCCAAATCTCATTCCAGTTCTGATCCGGAATCTGGCCGCTTTCAGTTTCAACAAAAAAGGGTAGGGATGAAGTGATTGCGTTAATTTCATCCAAATCGACAGATTCACCGGGAATGTAGCCCATTACTTTTGTTTCAGATTCGTCGAAGCTTTCAAAAGGCAGTTCAGCCAGCATGGCTATAAGTATTTCCCGATTTTCTTCGGAATCAGGATTTAATGTAAAGCTGATTTGAGTATAAATCATAAAATTGTTTCAAGTTTCAGGTTCAAAGTTTTAAGTCGCGCTGTGAATAGGTTCTCGATGGCTTCAAAAGTAGTACAAAAAAAGACCACCCGAAACCGGATGGCCTTTGAATATTAATTATAATGAATCAGGTTTTAAGTTGTGATTCGGATTAATAAGCAGTGATTATTCCGAGGAAATCTTCAGCTTTCAACGAAGCGCCGCCAATTAAACCACCATCAATATCGGGTTGAGCAAACAATTCAGGAGCATTCTTAGCATTACAGCTTCCTCCGTAAAGAATTGAAGTTTCTTCAGCAACTTCTTTGCCGAATTTGTCAGCAATTAAACCGCGAATGTAAGCGAGCATTTCCTGAGCCTGTGCCGTTGACGCAGTAACTCCGGTTCCGATAGCCCAAATTGGTTCGTAAGCAATAGCCAGTTTCGAAAAGTCTTCAACGCTAAGGTTGAAAATAGTTTCTTCGAGCTGAGTTTTCACAAATGCATTTTGTTCGTTTGCTTCACGAACCGATAAAGCTTCTCCACAACAATAGATCGAAGTGAGGCCATTAGCCAATGCCAGAGCAACTTTTTTGTTCAGGATTTCGCTGGTTTCCCCATAATATTCGCGACGTTCAGAGTGACCTAAAATAACATAACCGGCGCCGGTTGACTTAACCATGGCTGCCGAAACTTCGCCGGTGAATGCTCCTTTGGCTTCTGCAGCACAGTTCTGAGCAGCAACGCCAACAATGCTTGAATCCACAGCAGCAACAACGCTGGTGATGTGTGTAAATGGAGTTCCCAAAACTACAACTACATCTTTTGCATCAGCTTTTGCAACCAATTCGTTTACTGCTTTTGCCAATTCAACACCTTCCTGAACGGTTGTGTTACATTTCCAGTTTCCGGCAACAATCTTTTTTCTCATTATCGATGGGTTTTAATAGTTTTTTTGAAATTTTTCACAAAAATAGGAAAAGCCTTTTGAACCACCTAGCACACTTCCGGAGCATTCATTTTTATTAACTTTAGTTTAATGAGCAATGAGCAAAGGGCACAGACAAACGGAACTTCAGTCGAGGGAGCTCCCTTCGATACGCATCACTACTCAGGGAGAGGTAAATCGTATACGTTCTTCCGTCTCCTGGCTCCTGGCTCCTTGCCCCATGCTCTATGCTCTATGCTCTTTGCCCTGTGTCGGTGAACGCTGGAGTTTCATGCATTTTCTATAATTGGCACATTTAATCCAAGGTTTCGCTGCCAACCCAGTTGTTTTTCGATGGAGGCTATCATCATTCCGGCAATGTCTTTTCCGGTCGCTTGTTCAATTCCTTCGAGCCCCGGCGATGAGTTAACTTCCAAAACCAATGGTCCTTTGTTCGACCGGATTATGTCGACTCCGGCAATACTCAGTCCAAGAACTTTTGCTGCCTTTACGGCCAGTTTCTTTTCTTCCGGAGTAATTTTTATGACTGATGCCGTGCCTCCCTGGTGCAGGTTTGCCCTGAATTCACCTTTTGCAGCTTCGCGTTGAATGGATGCCACAACTTTTCCGTCGATTACGAAACAGCGAATGTCTTTGCCGCCAGCTTCTTTTATAAATTCCTGAACCAAAATGTTTGCTTTCAGGCTTTTAAAGGCATTGATGACACTTTCGGCGGCTTTCGAATTTTCGGCCAGAACAACTCCTTTGCCCTGAGTGCCTTCGAGCAATTTGACGATGAGCGGAGCGCCGTTGACCATGTTGATTAAATCGTTGGTTTCGAGCGGCGAATTGGCAAATCCTGTAATTGGAATCTGAATGCCGTTCATCGAAAATAGTTGCGACGAAAACAGTTTGTCGCGCGATTTACTGATGGCTTCCCACGAGTTGGCGCAAAAAATACCCAGCGATTCAAATTGCCTGATGAGCGCGCAACTGTAAAACGTAAGGTTTGGCCTGATTCGTGGAATGACCGCGTCGAGATTATTTATGCTGTTTCCACCTCGATACCTGACTTCAGGATTGGTTGCATCGAGTTTCATGTAACATTGCTGCACATTCATGAAAATCATTTCGTGTCCGCGTTCTTCGCCGGCTTCCATGATCCGGATGTTACTGTACAGATCGGGATTGCTGGCCAAAACGCCAATGCGAAGCCCGCTCCGGATGTCTTTCATGTTTTCGTACAGTGCATTTATCTTTTCTGCGGGAAAATTGCCCTGAAGAAAACTGTTTGCCGGATCGACCAAAACACGGTTTTCCATAGCTTCACGACCAAGTAACATTCTGAAACCCATCGAATCGCGGTTGGCCAGTGTTAGTTCAATGTCCCATTCATAGATACCCAGCGTCATCGATGTTTTAATCACATAGCGCTTCTCCGAAATTCCACTCGAACTTTTTACATTGCGGTGATCGACAACTTTGGCTTCGCAGCGAATGGTGATTCTGCGTGTTTCCTGAACAGGATGTACTTCGAAACTGACCCATTTTTCACCTTTCCGGTTGAATTTCTGAATGTTGCTTGCATGGATGGCAGAAGTCTTCGCCCCGGAATCTACACGTGCTTTAATAGCTGGAATGTTCAGTCCGGCAAAGGCGCACCATTCTTCGCCTCCAATAATAATGTGATTCCCAATTTCCATAAACCTGAATATGCTTTTAGTGGTAAAATATTCTGCCGGAAGATAAGGGAATTAATAGGCACAAACTGTTGCAGTTCGATTAATTCTTTTTACAGGAGGAATAAGCCAAAGAAATACATCAGAATTTTTTTACCAGCTCATTAGTGATGCAGTATACCACCGGACAAACTTCGCAGTTTTTGTGGGTCAGATTCAGAATCTGGTACATGCGTTTTCGATCGGTATGCGGGTATTCACGGCAGGCTTTCGGCCGGTCTTCATAAACCATGCAATAGTTGTCGGGCATCAGGAAAGGGCAGGGGGTCTGCTGAAAAACGTAATCTTTATCTTCGTCGATGTATAAATATTGAACCACAAAATCCACCGGTTTCATTTTCATGCGTTTGGCCAGCCGCTCGATATCTTTTTCAGTTACAACCGGACTTATAGTTGAACAGCAATTGGCGCAACTTAAACAATCGAACTGCTCAAATGCCTCCCTGTGAAGTTCATGAAATGCGTCATCCAGATTTTTAGGCTTTTTCGTCTTTAATCGCTTAAAAAGTGCTGTGAATTCCTGACGCTTGTTATTGGTAAATTCCCTGAGTTTTTCAGGCCTGATATGTGGGATTTGGTCCATGCTTTTTTCGTTTCCAATTGATTTGAGCTAAAAATAGTCCGGAGATCACAATGGCAATCCCAATCATTTGATGGAAATTAAGTTGATCGCCCAAAATAAGGTAGGCAAAAATGGCCACAAAAACCGGAATTACATTGATGAAAATGTTTGATTTATTGATTCCCATATTTCGCACGCTGTAGGTAAACAGCATAAACGCGAAGGTGGATGCAAAAATAGCCAGTTTAATAATCGCGCCAAAAGCTTCGGCATTAAACGTAACCTGCATAAATTCCTTCATTTCGAAGCCCAGCCAGAAAGGTAAAAACAAAGCTGCACCAATTAAATTCTGGTAAGTTATAATGGTGAAAGTATTGTACCGGTGCGAGATTCCTTTCAGTACGCTGGCATAACCGATTGCACCGGCCACTGCAAAAAATTCGAGTGAAATACCGAGCGGCGAGGCCATAAAATTAAACGAAGTATCCAGAACTACGAGGCTAACGCCGAAGAAGGTAATTATCAGTCCGAAGAAATTAGTTTTGCTCAACTTTTCCTTGTAAAAATACCAGGCAACAACTGGCGTGAAAAGTGGAATGGTTGCCACAATAACCGATGCGACTGTTGATGAAACGTATTTCAATCCAAAACTTTCGCCCATAAAATACAGGAATGGTTCGAAGAATGCGAGCAGTAAAAACATTTTCAGGTCGCCGGGCTGTATTTTTTGTAGTTTCCGTGATGTGATGGTAAAAATGAGCATTAATCCTGAAGATATGATCAGCCTAAAAAGCACAGTTGTGAGCGGTCCGTAAGCTTCATAAACGATCTTGATCCAGACAAAGGAGAAACTCCAAAAGATCATGGAAAGTATGGCTGCGCCAGTTGGAAGCCAGGATTTATTCTTCATTTTTTGTTTTTAATGTGGCGCAAAAATAGAGATAATCGGATTGATAAAAAAGAATAAAAAATCAAGGTCCGGCATTTCCAAAATTTACACTGTTGAAAAACAAAAAGGGCTCAACTCCAAATGGAGATTGAGCCCTGCTTATTATGGGTAGTTGGTTGTTTTCAGATCTATACCCAACTGCTAAAACCGCTGCTATTCTTTTGTGAGCCGAATGTTGGCAAAGTAATAGACGATATCTGCTGGTGGTGGCCAATCGAGTGATGGCTCTCCTCCGATATTAAACAAGATAACCCGGTTGTGTTTGCCTAAAGCAGAAGACAGATCAACAGTCACATCTGTCCATTTTTGAAGGTTGCTGTCAGCAATTCTAAAATCATCTCTACTATATTCCCAATATTGCTGGCCAAAACTACTGTTGCCTCCAAATGACCACATGCTGTTCATGAATCGGAACCAAATACGCTGGTATGGATCGTATGTGCCGCTTATGATGCTTTTAGCAGGCGCATATACCTTAAATTTGAGGTACTTATACTCACTAACATTAAATTCGTATTCTTTGGGAAGCGCAAATACAAAAGTTGCATTTTTTGCTTTAAGTACTGTTTTATATACATTTTCCAATCCTTCACCTGCAGGAGCGTCGGTTGCAGGATACGTAATATCGCATCGCCAGTTGCCGTCCTGAACAACTCCGTCAAGTTGAAATTTATTGGGAATCAGAACTGAAGCCGGCCCTCCAACCAATTCAACAACCCCACTTTTCACATAAGGACTTAAAAGTTCATCGAGCCCCATTGAATTAGTTCGGTAATAAACCTTTTGAAGTATGCCAGATTCAAGTAGATCTTTGAGTGCCTGTGTATTTCCTGAAGCAATGTTCCCCGCTTTGCGCAGAAATGGTACGAATTCTCCACCTCCAACAATATCCGTAACTCCATTTCTGTCATAGGTTAGTTCAGGAAGCTGGAATAGATCACCTCCGGTCAAATCAAGAATTTTTAAATTCGGGAAATAAAATATATCCTGAAGCGAATTGGCATGCACCGGATAAACCAATTTTTCAATACTCGAAACGCCATCTGCCGTGAAAACGGTAACACCGTTCGCTGCAAGTATGTTTCTTTCGGTTGCGGCGAATTCGGAAGAACTGGTTGGCATGCTAATGTTCAAATCGCGATTTAGTGTGATTGTATCCAAAATCGTTTGATTATTAATTTTGGGGACAATTCTGTAATTCATTTTAATGGCGACAGTTTGGCCTGCATCAAGATTCCCAATAAAAAATCTGGAGTCCGCATCTCTGGCTCCGTTTCTTACAGCGCCACCCTTGTCGGTGTATTCATAAGTCAAACTTATGTAATTCATGAGCACCGAAGAAATGCCTCTCGGCCAGTCGACTACTGCAGCGGAAGGGGATTTCATAACCCTTGGGGCAGTAACCTGCAAGGCTTCAAGATCACTGGATGTGTAAGGTATCAATGCTATTTCCTGAGGTACTGATTTGTTGTTGTACTCATCAATGGTGTAAACTTTAAAGCGATAAAGCTTTGTGGCTGTAAGACCTGTAATGTTTACCCATGAAGCCAGAGAATCAATGGTTACGATCTCATTTTCATATTCTATTACAGTTTTTTTAGCTTTCCCAAGTTTGATTTTACTGCTTGGAATACGTCCTGCTTTCATCAGATCAATTTCAACCCTTTCGAAACCGATATGACCAATGATTGTATCAAACCTGGCAGGGTATACAATTTCTCCTTCATATTTTTGCTGGTTCGTGTACATATCCTCGCAAGAGGATAGAAGAGCCGCAAAAACGATCAATGATAATAATATATGTCTCATACGATAAATATCTTTATTTAATAAAACCTATTTTATGACTTTTTTGCCAAAGAGAGTCAACTCAGAAAGGCAATTCGCGTCGTCACGTGTATAATTAGCCGTGAATCCTTTTAGGGCTTCGTATCTAAACCAACGTGTAGCTTTGGTATACTTCGGATCTTCAGGGTACATGTATGCCATATCACCAGCTTCTCCTTTTTTTACGAATTCCAGGTCACTTAGTCCTACCGGTACTGGAATTTGGTGCTGCGAAATAGCAACCCATTCATTTAAGTCCTCATCCAAGTAATACATGTTGTATATTCCAACGTTTTCGCTCTGGTAATACTGGCCTCTGCTGATATTATCGAGTCCCCCTGAATGTCTCTGTACAGTGACAATACGGCTAAGTTCGTAGTAGCCTCCAAGGTCAATGATAATGTTCCATGGCATGTTGCCATCTGCAGTTTTTCCAGTACGGCCCCTAGATTGAGTATGCATGAAATTAAGGTTATCTCCCCGATCAATAATTCCATCGATCACGTAGCGTAACCTGCCTTCCAGTCCATCACCGAAACATTGAGGAATTCCACCTACTGAGTCGTTTGCAGCAGGAAGAAACCAATCTGCCTTTGGTAGCTCTTGATCTACAAATAAGGAAAGATCTCCTTTGCTTACAGACTCTGTTGCATTCCCATAAGAATCTTCAACATGAATACTCACGCTGACAAGCTCTTCCGGAGTAAGGTACAGATCCTCAATAAATCTTCGTTCTTTTAATAGGTTTGAAGAGAATACTGATGTGAATTCGTGTTTTGTTCCATCCTTAGTGTAGCTGAAGTCTGCATACACGTTTATGCTTTGTTCAAGTTCATTTTCCCAGTCAATAAAAAACGAACTGAAGCCAGGCTTAACAGTGGCCGACTTGAGCACACGGGTAATAGCAGATTCCAAAGGCTTTACTGTGACTGTTACCGGAAGCGACTTATTTCCAGCCCTGTCTACAGCGTACAAATCCACTTTGTAATCCAATGTATCTCCAAATCCAAATACATCAAGCGAGTCGACGAAATAGGACGATGAAAAAGAAAATGATTTTTTATTGGAATTAACATAGGTCGCATTAACGGATAACAAATCCTCATCATTGGGTAATTCATAATAAAATCTGGCCCCTCCATATAGTGGTTTGTAGGTGACATTTGTTGGCTGACTTGGGGCAGTTGAATCGTCAGATGCTGCCAAATGCCTATCCTCTTCTTTGCACGAAATTGCCATCAGCAAAAAAGATATAAATATGAATAAATATATTTTCGTTGTTTCCATTCGGATAATTTTATTTGTTTCGAAAAAATAACTATCAATTAAAAGAAATTACCAACCCGGATTTTGTATGAGTTTTGAATTGGTATTCATTTCATTTAGATCAATAGGCCAAAGGCAATCGGTGATGGTGAATTTTCTGGATTGTTTTGCTTCAAGAATAAAAAAGTCTGCACCGGTTTGTCCGGTATATGTCCATCCCCAAACAGGAGCTGAAAATTCACTGGCAGCTCTTTTATACCTTAACATATCCCAAAATCTGCTTCCTTCAAAAGCCAACTCGTTACCTCTTTCCTGAAGGATGATATCACGCATTCCCTCTTTTGTTTTATGTTTATCTACACTCTTAACAATTCCTGCATCTGCCCAAACAACTTCAACTTTTGGGATTCCGGCTCTTTCGCGAACCTGATCAATGGCATCGTAAACTTCCTGAGTAGGCGCATCCGAATATTCGTTCAAAGCCTCTGCCTTCATCAAAAGCAAATCGGCTAAGCGAATAATAGGATAGGGGTACTTGATTGTTCTTTGCCATGCACCTGATTTTGACTCCGGATGAACAAATTTCTTTATTCCAATACCTGCTTCATAAAAGTCGGTAGTGTGTTGAGATGAATTAAATCCCCCATCTTTTCCTGCATACATCATGGTTTTAATCTTCACACCGTGCGTCCGCCAGTAGCCGCCAGTAATAGCAAGATTTGCATAAAAACGAGGTTCCCTGTTCATGTAAAGATTTATGGTTTCCGAACCGGGTTGCATTATTCCGCGAAGCTCATTATATGCAGGGTCCTGGTCTCCCGGAGTTACAATTATCTCCCATTTTTTATCGAGGTTAAAAGTTTGATCTTCATCAATTGGAACTCCATTTTTAGTATAGTATGCTTCCGCCATCCGGTAAGTTGCGCCCATCCACTGCCACGAATACTCAGGTGTGTTTTTCACTCCGTCGCCGTATCCTTCCGGTAACCGCATATTTGTTGAATGGGCCAATTCTCCCTGGTCATAAATCTTGATGTTCGAATATCCCCAAATAAGCTCTTTGTTCCATGGTTCTGTAATGACCATTCTTAAATCATACAGCTTTTTTAATTTTTCCTGATTGGCAGCATAGTCAGCTCTGTCAAAAGTGTAAGGCTCTTTTTCATAAGTGTAAAGCGCAATACCATTTGCATTGCAGGCATCCAATGCGATATTAATGGCATCAATGGCATCTTTCCATTTTTCCTTGTTATAAGTCAGTGGAAAAAATGGTTGACCATCGTGATCCAGAAAGTCGCCAAAATATTCCATGTTTCCATTGAAAAAAGGACTTGCTCTGAAAAGCATTACTCTGGCTTTAATCGCTTTTGCAACAACCTGATCAACCTGACCAAGATTAAGTTGAGTTGTTCGTTCAGTCAATTCAGGAATGGCTTCATCCATTAATTTAATAATATAATCGAAGCAGTCCTCGACTTTTGACCGCGGAAGGAACAATTGGTCAGTTGTGGCATCGGCGCTAACCAGGCCGTCGACAATTACTATTGGACCATAACGTTGTAATAAAAGGAAATTGTAATAGCCCTTTAGAAATTTAACCTGTGCTTTCCATTCACTTTTTTCCTGATCAGTCATGTCAGGAACGTTGTCGATATTAGCAAGGAAAACATTAGCTTGTCTTATTCCTTCGTACATTTTTTTTCCTCCCTGGGTTCCTGACCAGATTCCGAGTTCCGGGTCAGAAACTGTTTGAAGTCCTCTCATGATCCTAATTGCACGGAGGTCGCCTGTATTGTTATTTAAATCGAGACGGCCAAGCCATTCATCGCCGAGCGTCCAGGATGTGCCGTGGGTTTGATCATCTTGAGGCATATAACTATAAACTTTTGCCAGTGCATTCCAAGCCTCTTCCTTTTGCTTAAAGAGATCTTCCAATGTCAACGTGTTGTCAGGAACCACATCCAGATATTTTGAGCAGGAAGATAATATGGAAAAGAGACAAAATAATAGTATCAGTTTTTTATACAATATTTTCATCTTTTGTATTTTTTAAGTATTAAAATGATAATTGAACTCCAACATTAAACCTCCGGTTAGGCGGATAACCTAAACCATTGCGACCCATCTCAGGATCCCAAAGTTTAAAGGGACTTATTACAAATAAATTTTCCGAGCTGAAGTAAATCCTGCTACTTTTGAGTCCAATTCTTTTAAAGGTATTTTTAGGAATATTATAACCCATTTCAACGGTCTTTAACCGCAGAAATGCACCATTCCGCATCCACCATGAAGATGTTTGATTGTTGTTTGCTATAAGATCAACTGACAGACGAGGCCAAAAAGCATGAACATCGGGGTTTGTTTCACTCCAATGGTCTTCAGCTATTATTGCCAATGCATTACGCCTCGAAGCAAAGGGAGCAATACCGTGGTGGTTATTCGCATTATCGTTGGCATCACTGGCATCAATAAAAAATGAAACTCTCGCATTGCCCTGGAAGAAAAATGAAAAGTCGAATGCTTTATATCCGGCAGAAAGACCAAATCCATACTGTACTTCAGGAACTGTGGGGAAGCCCAATGGAACCATGTCGTTTGAATTGACAACCCCGTCGCCGTTAACATCTTTATACTTAATGTCTCCAGCCATATATTCACCAAAATCCTGTTTAGGTGAATTCGCAATCTCTGCCTCATCAACAAAAAGCCGTTCAGCAATAAGTCCCCACCACTGATTCGTTGAATATCCCTTGTGTTTCAGGTATTCATCAGGATAATTTTTTTCATCAAGTTCAACATATTCGTTGGTAGAGAACGTGTAGTTAGCCCTACCTGTCAGCCAAAAATCTTTGTTAAATACATGTTGGTAGTCGATAGAACCGTCGATTCCTTTTGATTTAACCTTACCAACATTTCCGCTAATTGTTGCCTCAAGACCTGCTGTTGAAGGGAAGTTTTGCCTTGTTAGGTAAATGTTGTCACGGTTATCTTTAAAGAAGTCGCACTGAATTTTTAGAGCCTCTTCAAAAAAGCTTAATTCAAAACCCAGGTTGTATTTTGTTGAGACTTCCCACGTGATATTCGGATTTGCATAGCGGTTAATTGAATATCCCTTGTATGAGTTCATGAATGTAGACCCCCAGCGATAGTCTCCTCCTTCTTTAGAAATGTCTGAGAGATAAAAGAAACGGCCTGATCTTTCGGCAATCGCATCGTTACCGACCTTACCCAAGGTGAATTTAAGTTTGAATGTACTGATAAGGTCTTTCATCGATGTAAAGAATGGTTCATTGGAAACCAGCCATCCTGCGCCAATGGAAGGAAAGAATCCATATCGGCTATCACCACTAAACTTTTCAGAGCCATTGTATCCGTAGGCAAATTCCAAAAAGTACCGCTTGTCGTAATCGTAGGTTGCACGTCCTGAATTACCCATATTTTTTTCGGGAAGCGTTTCATAAATTGATTTACTGTTTCCTCCGGTTAGCAAATATTCTTCTAACATACCTACAGTCATTAGCCCCAAAGAATGTTTTCCAAATTGCCGGTCCCAATTCAGGCGACCTTCAAAGTAATAATGTGCACTTGCATCACGTCCGGGATCAACATCGCCCAAATAAGATTGGCCACTGGTTGGATTTAGAGCAAAAAGAGTGTATGCTCCGGTTACCTGGTTATACGATTCCAAATCGTAATAAAATGGGGAGTAAGACCTTGTACTGGAATACTTGCTCCATGTATTTACAGAACCTTTGATCTGTAGTTTTAATCCTTCGGTTACAAATTTAAGATCCTGTGCCAGAGTGGCCATTGCTGTAATCGAACTTTCATTCCTGTCTTCATACCCCCGAACCATCTCAGCGTAAGGATTTTCCTTTAAGGATCCGGTAACATAGGTATTTCCGAAAAGAATATGATCAGCAAATTCATGCGCGGGGTCTGGATTGTAAACGGCAGGAAAGTCAACCGGATTGGAGTCCATCACCATTCCAAAAATGTCAGTTGCTGACCGGAATGGACCGGTGTACCGTTCAAAATTTCCTTGAATTCTGGTATCTAATGTTGTTGTTGGAGTTAATTTGAAAACAACATTACTCCTCATCTGTACCCGGTTAATATCGATGTTGTTGTTGAAGTTATTTCTTTTGTCAACTTTTAAAAGGCCGTTTTCATTCTCATAACTTCCTGCAACGTAGAAAGTGGCAACCTGGCCTCCACCAGAAACATCCATATTAACTTTCTTATTAATGGTCGATTTTTCAAAGAGTTCATCGTACCAGTTTACGTTTGGGTAAATCATCGGGTCAAGTCCCTGTGCGGTTGATTGAATTTTTTGTTCGCTATAATATGCACCAAGTAAAGGATCTCTGGAGATCCGAGCCTGATTGTAGAGTTTCATATATTCAGCACCATCCAGAAGTTTATTGGTTTGGGTCGGAGTTGCAACGTGAGTGTCGAGTCGTATATTTACTTTTGCCTGACCTTCACGACCAGATTTAGTAACCACCATGATTATACCGTTTGCACCTCTGGCTCCATACAACACGGTTGCCGAAGCATCTTTCAGGATAGAGAAACTTTCAATATTGTCGGGTTCCATTCGAGCCAAGTCATTTGCAGTGGCTTCAAAACCATCAATGAGAATAAGAGGAGATGTTTTATATCCGAAAGTTGTTACTCCACGGACAAAAAACTGAGCATTATCTTTGCCGGGCTCTCCGGTTGTTTGATACGAAATAATTCCAGGAATTTTACCAGCTAATGCAGAAGTCAGGTTTGAAGCAGGCTGTTTTAATTCAGCGGGTTTTACAGTATTGATAGAAGCGATAACACTTTCCTTTTTTTGGGTACCAAATGCAACAACCTGAACTTCTTCGAGCTCTGTATCATCACTATATAGTACAACATCAATAATATTCCTTTGATCAACAATTTTTTCGACCGTATTCTTTCCAATAAATGAAAAAAGGAGTGTATCTCCTTTTGAAGCTGGTATTCTGAATTCACCATTTTCATCAGTTATTGTTCCTTTTGATGTCCCTTTGATCGAGATTGATACACCTGGAAGGCCAATCCCGACATCATCCTTTACGATACCTGATATTGGTTTTTCTCCAGGTGCGGCTATTGTTTTCATAACTTCCGGAGTCTTCACCTTTTCGTTCTCCGGACCAATTACTATTTGCCTGTCGAAAATACTATAGGTCAATCCAGTACCTTCAAGGATTTCCGATAAAATCTTGTCTATAGTAAGTTGTTTGGCTTTTACAGATACCTTCCGATCTAAATCAATCTGGCTGTCTCTATAAAAAATGATAAACTCACTTTGTTTCTCAATTTCGTAAAAAACTTGACGAATAGTTCCATTTTCGAAACGAAGCGAAAGTTTTGCACTTTGAGAATACGTTTGATTGGCCCAAACGCTCGCTATTCCTAAAAAGAAAAGAAATACGGTTAATTTCATAACTCTAAAAAAATGTGCATGATAATCTCTGTCATGAGAGAAATGTGCACAATTGGTACATTTTTTCATAAATTTGTTGAAGTATTAGTTTGTACTATCGCTTATAGCGATGTTAATTTGAGTGAGAGCTTGCAGGTGTTAGGACCATCTGCAGGCTTTTTTCTTCAGATTTGGTTTTTCGATCTTCAGAATATTATGATCTTTTCTCCATCCTCCTTTCTGTAATTTAATATGTTAGTTTTTTTAATGACATTAAGCACTTCTTCAGGAGTGGTTTTTAAATCCAGACTTCCGGAAAAAGTTTCTCCCAATAATTGTTTGTTTTCCAATAAAATTTCGACATTATAATAGCGGGAAAGTTTCTTTAGGATATTGTCAAGTCGCTCATTCCTAAAAACATAATATCCATCGCGCCAGGATAAATAATCCATCGGGTCAACTTTCTGAACAGTGAAATCGCCGCCATCGGGATTAAGAATAGCCATATCGCCTGGGAAAAGGACTCGATTTTCCTTCTGATTAAAAGTTTTTGTTGGATGCTCCAATTGGATTGTGCCGCTTTCCAGCACAGTATAGGAATATTTATCGTCGGAATAAGCGCTTACATTAAAGACGGTGCCGGTAACCCTTATGTCGAATGAAGAAGATTTGACAATAAATGGATTTTCAGAATTTTTAGTAACCTCAAAAATTCCTTCTCCATCAATATAAACTTCTCTTTTATCTGAGGCAAAAACAGCGGGATAAACCAACTTCGAACCAGAGTTTAGCCAAACTTTTGTGCCTTCGGACAATGTAATTTGGGCTCTTTTCCCGTAAGGAACATATATTGTATTAAAACTAGGCTGTAGTGGCTCAATTTTTTGCTGAATTTTCCGATTAGAATCAATATTAATCTTTTCACCCTTTTTGTCGTACTTGATTTCAGCATCTTTGGTCTGAATGAGGATTTCGTGACCTGTGTTTAAAACCAGCCGTGTTGTTGAGTCGTTTTTATTTTCTTTTAAAGCATTCGCAAAATTAACAATGTCGGATGTGCGGCTCAATTGAAAATACCAGACTCCACCCCAAACCGAAAAGATCAGAACTGATGCAATAGATAACCATCGCAGGTTATTCCTTCTTCGATTAACTTTTTTTACAGAATTCTCTATCCTGACTTTTAGTTTCCCTCTTTCCGAAGGAGTTATATTATTTTTAGGAACTTGTAAAAATGAATATAATTGTTTTACGACATGAATATCTTCAGTATTAACATCCTTTTCGTGCTGAAATTGCTCTGCTGAAAATTTCTCTTCGCTTAATATATCTTCTAATTTTCTCAATGTATACCTTTTTGCTTTATAAAGGCATACGGAATTAAAACATAGACAAGAAAATCAAATTTTTTTAAAAAAAAGTTAAAACCGAAAATCGAAATGTGATTTTGATATTAACAAGTACAAAAGATTAATGGAAATTTTTGTTTCCGATATTTTTTCCCGCAAGGTTTTTAGTGTACGGTATATATTCGTTCTGGCTGATTCCACAGAGATTCCAAGTATCTCAGCTATTTCGGAATAAGTCAGGTTTTGTTCAAATTTTAAAAACAGTGCCCTTTGTTGTTGCCTCGTAAGTTGATTAACTGCCTTGATCAGAAGATCGATATTTTCTTTCTGTATTTCAGCATTAATGAGGGTTTCTTCAAATGCTGGTGTTTGGTTTATCAGATCTGATTCATCTTCAGTTTCCAGACTAAGAAAGGATGATTTCGATTGTTGTTTATGAATTTTGCGGCGTAGTGATCTAAACAGGTAGAATCGTATGGAGTCGGTATCTCCTAATTGATTCTTACGTTTATATATATCGAGGAAAAGATCATGAATACAGTCTTTTACAAAATTCTCGTCTTTGGAAAATTGAATACCAAATCTGAAAAGTGAATCTATATGCTCATCATATAATTGATAAAACGCTATATTATCCCCGTTTTTAAACCTTTTCCAAAGAAAATAATCCTTATTCAGTTCTTTCTGCATAAATAAGACGAATTGAGAAAGAATTTTTTTTAATCTCTTGCAAAGATAGAATTATTATAGTCGAAAATAGATTCTATATATCTCATCTTAGCCCTGCAGATAAATATATTTATCCTGTATTTTTATCCTGTATTTGATGTTATATTTCTGTTTCATAGATGATTATTGATATTTAGAGCCCTGCTTGTCCAAGCTCTCCGATAAGAGTTGATTTAGAAACCCAGAGTAGGGGGGCGGACACTGGTTTAAATGGCGGTATCATGATTAAACAATACATGAGACCTAAACCGATAAGATTGACATGTTAGTTGAGCACTTTTTAAGTGCAAGAAAACAATAAAGCCAGAATCTCATGGAAATAGAAATTCTGGCTTTATATATTTAAAATGCGTTTCTAAAACTTCCCGAACTTTAAGATGAGCCCGATGTTGGTGCCTTCCAGAATATCAGGATTAATGTTGTCCATCTCAATTTTCGACGTGAACCGGTATCCCAGCGAACCGGCCAGCCGCATGTGACGGGTCAGGTTAAATTCGAGTTCCACGGCTGGCTCAAAAACCAGGAAAACGTCGTGCTTGTTGTCATCAAAAACCCAGTTGTCCCAATTACTTCGGTCTTCGATATACGAAATGCCGCCCATGCCAAATAAAACAGGGATAGAAATATGAACCGGAAGCCTTGGTGCCAGAATTGGTTCGAGGTAAATGCCTCCGTAACCACCAGCCAGATTGTTGGTTAAATCACTGTTCTGGAGGTTGTGGTAGTTGATGTCGTTAATAAATCCACAGCCACCAAGTCCGATGGCAAATGAATGGTCTATAACCCAGGCACCGCGGGCGCCCATCAGGAACGCATCTTTTCCGTCGATTTGCGAATAACCAAACGAAAGTGCACCGTATCCGCCGTTTCTCCTATCTTTTTTAAAGATGGTCGAAATTTCATCATTGTCTTTGTATTCCTGGGCTCCGGACAATAGAAATCCAAATCCCAATAAAATCAGGAGTGCTAATTTTTTCATTTTGAACTGTTTAATTGTTTTTCTTTACGTAACAAAGTACCTAAGTAACGGAATGCTTCAGTTTATCTTTTTAAGATTTATTGAGTTTGTTTCTTGGTCCTTTGTCCATTAGTCTCTGTTTTTAGAAAGTATATTTCACCGTAAAAGCGAAATCGAAAGGTTGAAGTTGGAAGAAATTTCGCCCGAACAAATTGAAGTACGGTTTTACTTCGATCCCAACCACAAGTGGAATTTCAGGAATGGTATATTCAACTGCAGCCAAACCATCGAGTCCCGCAATAGGGCCGCTACGCCTTCGGTAAGTGTAATCGTATGGGTAAGTGCCGTAATAATCGTAAACTTTCCAGCTTTCGAAGCCGGCATGCGCGCCAAATCCGTAAATGAACGAAATAGGTTCGCCAATGTCGAAGGCGTCCTGAATGTGATATTCTTTCATTCCGGTAAGCTGAAGACCTTGCTTTCTAGTTGATAACAACACTTTGTATGAGGTTAAATCATCCGAAAAAACACGGTATTCAAATCCTGAAGAAAGGCCACCGCGAATACCGACGGCTTTTTGCGGACCTTGTGAAGAAACGGTTGGAGCGATTAAAAGCAAGCTAATCAGAAATAAAAGTTGTTTCATGTGTGCGAAGTATTTTCTTGAATTGTTTAATTGAATTTTATATCCTGAAATGCCATTCCTGTCGGCCTTCCGGATTTGTCATTAGTTCTTGTCGACAACTGAACCTGAGCCGGAAATGCTTGTGTGAATTTCAGGATAATTGACGTAATAAATCCTTCCGCTTCCTGAAATTGTTGCGTTGATGATTTCGCTGGCATTTACATACATATCGCCCGACCCTGATATAACAGCTTTACAGTTTTTCTGTTCCAGGTTGTACGATTTTATTTTTCCTGAACCGCTGATCACAAATTCGCTGTCGTTGGCATCGCCTTCCATATAAATGGTTCCGGAACCTGAAACCTTGGCTTTTACGCTCCCGGTGCTGATTTTAGTATCAACATCACCTGAACCTGAAACGCCGATTTTAAAATTGTCGCTAATGAAGCTGCCGGTTTTTATGAATCCAGAACCGCTGATCGAAAGTCCGTTCAGAACCGGTGTTGTAATGTTAATTTCGATGGGTTCGTTTTGCCGCAACGAATGGATGCCGCGCGTTCTGATTTTCAGGGTTTTGCCAACAACATCAGTTTCGATGTACGACAACAGGTTCGATTCGGCGCTTACTTCAACGGAATAGGCAGTTCCGGGTAAAACAGTCACGCGGAAATCGCCGCTCGAAGCGACATCATCGAATCCTTCGGCTTGTCGGATTTCTGTTTTAACGACGCCGTTTCCTTCAATAAAAATTTCATCGACACACGAAGTGGTTCCGAGTAAAAGCAGCACGATTGCTGCGGGTAATTTAAATCTGCTTGTTTTCATGGCTTTGAGGTTTTCTGTTTTCATTCTTGTTTTCGATTGTATTGTTTCCTGTTTTCGTATTTGAGGGTCTTCCTCATCACTATTGTTTTCTGTTTTTCAATTTTTATAGACATCAATTTTTTTCACCAGTTGCAACGGATTTGAAAAAAATGATTTTTTTTTTAAATCCATCAATCCATCAGTCCTTCAGCATCAGTATGCCAGTACATTGGTTTCGCCACCTACTGCGTTGATGATGAGCTGATCGTCTTTCATTTTTTTGCCAAAATAGCCCGAATGCCTGATCTTATTTTCCTTTGAATCGAGCACTTCATGTTCTTCTTCCTTTAGTTCACGCCCCAATTTCAGATCGGTTTTTGTTTCAGTTATTTCGTAATTAAATTTCGCTTCAGGACTGAAATACAGGTTGATATCGGCCGAGCGTGCCTCAAGGTAAATGTTGTTAAACGTATCGTCAATCTTTTCCATTTCAAGCCCTCCATAATTCAGTTTAACATTGGCTTTGTCTTTCAGTTCCGAAACCCTGAATTGACTGAAATTTCCTGTAGCATTTAGTTTATTGGCAATCCTGATTCTGAATTTGTCTCTTCGAGAATCAATATTCAGTTCATCGGAATTCAAAATTTCGATAGTCGACGATTTGCTCTCGAATTGCACCGCTCCGGAATTCCGGAGCTCGATGTCGCTGTAATTGCTCGTGATTCGTGCCGTTGGCAGATTTTCAAGAGTGGCATCGGCAAAGCTTAAATTAAGTTGTGCGTGCTTCGTGAGTTCGCCGGAACGAAGTTTGCCGTTGCTTAAAATAATTTGAGTTTCGCCATGGTAGTCGTCCATAATAATGTCGCCAAACTTATTTTCTAGTCTCAGTTCGTGATCGTCGGGTAGCCAAACATCCAAATCTATTTTAATGCTTCCACCGGTTTGCAAAATGGTTTCCTTAAACTTGAGCAATTCGCTTTCAATCTGGCTGCGGTTTTTATCTACCTGTGTCTTCACGATCAAATAGTGCTGACTGTTGCTGATGTCGAAGTTCAAATTGTCGAGTTTCTGTTCAGGTTTAATTGGTTTCTTTTCGTTAATCTCCATTTTAAACCTGATCACTACTGAGTCTTTTTTCCATGTATTTAACTCAATTTTTCCGTATTTATTGGTCAGGTCGATTCGGGTTTCGGGCTGAATTTTAAATCGCTTGACAAATTCACGTGTTTCGGAAAACTGCGCAAATACTGTCATTCCGTTCAGGGTCATCAGGCCGGAAATGCAGAGCCGAATGAATGTGTTACGTAATTTTATATTCATAACCACTTGGTTAACAGTTTATTTGTTTTAGAACATCGTCTACCAGTTTCATCCGGTTTCGGTTGTTTTCAATCATAGCTTCAATTACTTCTTTGTTCGAAATATTGTCTTTTAAATCGTTTTTTAGCGAGATGTACATCATTTCAAGTTCGTTCAAATCGCCTTCAATCTCCAGTTTAAGTTCCGGATGTACTTTGTAGCATTTTTGGATTTCGGCCAGTTTTCCAGAAACCTCCTGAGCGTAAAAAGCTTCTGCTTCAATCAGTTCCTTAACTTCAGGATCGCCTTGCACAGCTTTCACTGTTCGGTTCAGCTCAATCATCTTTACCTCGTAAACAATGGCCGGAATTAGCAACAGAATAACAGCTATGGCCGCCACTTTCATCCATATATTTTTCGTGAATTTTTGCTTTGGCGCTTCGTTAAGCTTTTCGCTTATGGCGTTCCAAACCTTGTCGGATGGTTCCATCTGATCAAACTCGTGCCTGTTTTCATTTACAAACGATTCCAATCTGTCCGTTTTCATATCTCCTGTGATTTTGTTTGTTTCAATATTTCGTAAACTTTTCGTTTGGCGCGCATAAACTGCGATTTCGAGGTCGACTCCGTGATATTCAGAATTTGCGCTATTTCGCCGTGGTCATACCCTTCGAGCAGGTAAAGCGAAAAAACAATCCGTCCACCTTCGGGAAGCTGATTCATGGCATCAATAACGTGCTTCGTTGTAAAAAGGGCTTCTTCCGGTTCTTCCTCTGCCATTTCAAACCTGCTCATTTCATCGAAATAGCGTAAATCTGCCTTTCGCTTATTCAGGGCGTTTATGCAAGTGTGTACCGTTATAGTTTTCAGCCAGGTTCCAAAACTGCTTTCGCTCCTGAATGTTTCGAGTTTCTGGAAAGCCTGTACAAATGCCTCCTGCAACATGTCCTCAGCATCCTCACGGTTGTTCATCATGCGGAAACACACGTTGAACATCGCTTTGGAATACAATTGATAAAGCAGATAGCGCGCTTTGTTACTGCCTTTTATGCTATCTTTAATCAAATCCTGATGTATGAATGCCGACGGAGCCAAATTCGTTAGATTTCAATTTCAATGACAACGGTTTCGGGCAAGGGTTGCAATTGCTGTTTCTTTTTTTGCTTTTTTAACCTTTTTCCGGAGTAAAATTGGATATTTTTGCCTGAAGAAAACAGATTGAAGCACCTTTGCTTCTTCAAATATAAACCGATAAAACCATATTTTATGATGTCGAACCGTCGAAAGTTTATAAAAACCAGCGCCTTAGCCGGAGCCGGAATCCTGGCAGCAGGAAAAACAAAAATTATCGCAGCCAATCTTTTGCCTGCCTACGAAAGTAACCGACCAACATTGGCCAAGCGAAATTTTGTAAGCGATGCCGTTGAAAAAACAATAACCAAAGTAAAAGCATCCATATCTAATCCTGAATTAGGCTGGCTCTTCGAAAACTGTTTCCCGAATACACTGGACACAACAGTCGACTTTGAAATAATTGACGGCAAACCTGATACGTATGTAATAACCGGCGATATTGATGCCATGTGGCTACGTGACAGTACAGCTCAAATCTGGCCTTATCTGCCGCTGGTGAAAGAAGATAAAAAGCTTGGCGAACTGGTGAAAGGCGTTATTAACCGGCAAACAAAATGTATTTTGCTCGATCCTTACGCCAATGCCTTTTACAAAGATTTTACAAAGGAAAGTGAGTGGAAAAACGACCTGACCAAAATGAAACCGGGAATCCACGAACGCAAATGGGAAATCGATAGTTTGTGTTACCCCGTGAGGTTGGCACATGGTTACTGGAAATTAACCGGCGATACCAGTGTATTTGATAGCAAATGGAAGGAAGCCATGAAACTGGTGCTGCAAACGTTTCGCGAACAGCAGCGCTGGCACGATAAAGGGCCGTATAGTTTTCAGCGCTCAACAGCTTGGGCCACCGATGGCGTGCCGTTAAACGGCTACGGCTACCCCGTGAAACCTTGCGGATTAATTGTTTCGACCTTCCGCCCCAGCGACGATTGTACATTGTTTCCATACCTGATTCCGAGCAATATGTTTGCCATTGAAGTGCTGGGTTATCTTCAGGAAATGTTTTCGACTCCTGAATTGAAAGATGAAGCAGTTGTTGCCAAAGCCAAAGAACTTCAGGAACAGGTGAAGAAAGGACTTAAGGAATACGGAATCTTCGAACATCCGACATTTGGCGAGATCATTGCATTTGAAGTGAATGGTTTCGGTAGTTTTCACCTGATGGACGATGCCAATGTGCCATCTTTACTTTCGCTGCCATACCTTGGCGCCATTGAACCTGACAGCAAATTATATCTGAACACCCGGAAAGTGGTGCTGTCGGAAAACAATCCATTTTTCTATAAGGGTAAAGCAGGCGAGGGGGTTGGTGGACCGCACACCGGCGTTGATACCATCTGGCCGATGAGCATTATTTTGCGTGCGATTACCAGTATTGACGATGCGGAAATTAAACATTGCATCGACATGTTGCTGAAAACACATGCCGGAACTGGTTTTATGCACGAATCGTTTCAGAAAGATGATGCCTCGAAATTTACACGCAAATGGTTTGCATGGGCCAATACGTTGTTTGGCGAAATGATACTGAAAGTTTACCACGAACGACCACATTTGCTGAAAGCATAAAGTTTTAAGATCGCCACAAAGGCGTAGTTCAAATAGTTAGTCAGGGCGTGATTTCAAGTCACACCCTGACTATTCGGTTATAATTCGATTGCGAATACTGAGAATTCGTTGCTTATTTGCGAACCTTAAATCAATGAGACAATGAGCAAATATCTTGTAACCATTATTTTAACAACATTCGTATTCTTTGCTTTTGGACAGGCTGAAAAAATTGTAAGTATTTCTGCCGCTGAAAATTTTGAAAAATTATACAACTCAGACAATTACGAAGAGATCTTTTCAATGTTCGGACCCGAAATGCAAAAAGCTCTCCCTCTTGACAAAGCGAAAGCATTTTTATCCGGACTTAAATCACAGGCTGGAAAAATTACAAAGCGAGAATTTATAAAATATGAAAACGGTACTTATGCTTCGTACAAGACAAATTTTGAGCGAGCCTTATTTGCTGTAAATATCTCAGTCGACAATAATTCTAAAATAAACGGATTGCTTGTAAAACCTTTCAAGGATAGCTCGCTTCCCAAACCAGACAGAAATAAAACCAAATTGATTTTGCCTTTTAAGGGTAAATGGACGGTTGTTTGGGGTGGTGATACAAAAGAACTGAACTATCACGTTGAAAACGAGGCTCAGAAAAATGCTTTTGATTTCGTAATTACGGATAACGACAATAAATCATTTAAAACAAACGGCACGACAAATGAAGACTTCTATGCATTTGGGAAAGAACTTATTGCGCCTTGTGATGGTGAAATTGTGTTAGTAGTTGATGGAGTCAAAGATAATAGACCAGGAGTTTTCAATCCAATATATGTTCCGGGAAATAGCGTTATCATGAAGACAGAAAACGATGAGTTTTTATTTCTCGGACATTTCAAACAGCATTCAATCACAGTTAAAGAGGGACAAAAAATTAAACAGGGTCATGTACTCGGGCTTTGTGGAAATTCAGGCAATTCTTCTGAACCGCATTTGCATTTTCATATACAAAATGTTGAGGACATGAATATGGCTACAGGAATCAAATGCTTTTTTGAGAGGATCCAAGTAAATGGGGAATCTAAATCAGATTATTCTCCTATTCAAAAAGATATAATTAACAACGAAAGAGAATAGTTACAGACTTTTCTGGCAACTTCATTAAAACTGGAATTGATAGAATCCATTACGCTGGAAATAATTCCGGAGAAAGTGCTTTATCTTTGAAGTTGAGTGCAATAAGATTGTTAGTTATGAAAAGTTTGTGTAACAATTAAAATTACAGAACATGGAACAAAGGAATAAAGTTGTAGAACCCGATAATACTGCAATAAGAACAGCGTTATGGAGAGCTTTACATGTTCAGCTTGATCCGTTGCCACATATTTTTGAAGATGAAATCGGGCTTAAGCTCGTCGCTCCCAGTGACGGATGGAAACAACGACCTGATATGGACCCCGATTTTACAAGACGTGTTCGCGTGTCAATTGCTACTCGTGCCCGCTTTGTCGAAGATTTAATTGTTGAGCAAAGCAAACTTGGTATCAGTCAATGTGTAATCCTTGGAGCCGGACTGGATACGTTTGCCCAGCGCAGACCTGAGATTGCTTCAGGAATGCAAATTTTTGAAATTGACCAACCCGATACCCAGACCTGGAAGCAACGGCGGCTAACTGAACTTGGGTTTGGCATCCCGAGTTGGTTGAAATTTGTTCCGGTTGATTTCGAAACCGATTCATCCTGGTTAGAAAAGCTTGAGCATTCCGGTTTTGATAGAAACAAACCAGCAGTTATTGTCTGCACTGGGGTTAGTTTGTATCTCACCAACGATGCCATTCTCGATTTGCTTCGCCAGGTTAACGGACTAGCAGCGGGTTCGATACTTGCCATGACATTTCTTTTGCCAATTGAACTTGTTGAAGAGGAAGATATACAATTGCTTCAGATTTCAGTCAAAGGTGCGCAAAAGTCAGGAAATCCATTTAAAAGTTTTTTTAGTCCTGAAGAAATGCTTGATCTCGCAAGCAAGGTTGCTTTTGCAGAAACGAAAATTGTTTCGAAAAAAGATTTGGTCAAAGCCTACTTTGCCGACAGAACAGATCAACTCAGTCCGGCCAGCGGAGAAGAGTTTTTGGTTGCAACTACCTAACGGAGTCAAGCGATTGATTGATCTGGTTTTGTTTTTCAGCTCTCCCTTTTCCCGTGCAGCAATAAATTTACAGCATCGTCGAGCGAACCGGCGCGAAGCACTTCTCCGGAGTTGACGAAGTAAATTTCATCCGCATTTTCAATGGTATTCAATCGGTGTGCAATGATTACCCGTGTCGTTGTGGCTGGCAATTTCTGCAAAATACTTTCCAGCAATTGTTCGGTTATAGTGTCGATATTGGCGGTAGCTTCATCCAAAATCAGCAGTTCCGGTTTTCGGAGTACGGAGCGCATAAAGGCAATTAGTTGTTTTTGGCCCAGGCTGATGCCGTCGCCAACCGTTTGTACTTTGGTATCCAGTCCCGTATCGAACCGGTCCAGTAAGCTTTCCAGTCCGGCGTCTTTAATCACCTGCTCCAGTTCTTCGTTCGACAAATTTTTCAGGTCCGGATTTCCGTATAAAATATTATCCCGAATGGTTCCGCTAAACAGGAACGGTTCCTGCAAAATAAACCCGATTTTAGCCGTCCGTTCTTCGGGAGTGTACGAACGAATGTCTTTGCCATCGAGGAAAACAAGTCCTTTTGTTGCGTCGTACAATCGTGCTATTAACGATGCGGTGGTTGTTTTTCCGCCGCCGGTTGGCCCCACAAAAGCGTATGTTTTTCCGCGTTCGAGTTCAAAATTTACCTGATGCAAAACTTCTTTCCCGTTGGGATAGGTAAACGAAACATTCCTGAACGACAAATATGCTTCGCCCTGTTTTACGCAGCCTGACTTCTTAACCGGAAGGTTGCTGCTCAATGAAAGAATTTGCGAAATACGGTCCCAACCTGCCATGGCCACCTGGAAGTTGGCCCACAATGCCGCCAATTGCCGCAACGGCTGGTAAAAATTGTTGATGTACGACAAAAAGCTAATGAGCAATCCGATGGTAAACGAACCGGCCATAATGAGGTAAATGCCAAACGACATCACGATGAGTTGACCAAAATTCGCCGAAAGACCGTAAACCGGCATAAAAATGTTGTTGGCCAGTCCGGCGCCCACTGCAGTGGAATAGTTTTCTTGGTTGGCTTCGCTAAATTTTTTCCGGAAATAATCGCGCCGGTTGTATGCAATGATCACCTTGAAATTGTTCAGGCTTTCCTGAATTTCGGCACTCAGCGCGCCTGTACTTTTCAGGTTGGCTGCGTTTTTTGCTTTCACCCACGGTGAGATAGCTTTGGTGAAAATCCACACCACCAAGGCCGGAATCAGGGCCGTAAGTCCAAGTTCAGGATTGATGCTGATCAAGAAAATTCCGGCGCCAACCATCGTGATTATACTACCAATAAACTGCATCAGCGATTGGGAAAAGAACTGGTTCAGTTTGTCGGTATCGTTGTTGATCCGCGAAATCAGATCGCCTGTTTTGTTCTGGTTAAAAAAGTCAACAGGCAATTCCTGAAGCTTTGTAAATACGGCATTCCTTAAACTAAACAGCATTCGCTGACCTACGCCGCCCATCAGGATCATTTGCAGGTAATTGGTCACAAATGCTACTGAATACATGGCTACCAATATTCCGGAGAAAAGCAAAACACCTTTAAATTGCTTCGATTGAATGTAGGTGTCGATGGTGTGCCCAACCAGGTAAGGCCCAAGCAGGCTCAGCCCGGAATTGATGAAAATAATGATCAGCGCAACAATGATCACCCGCTTTTCTTCGCGAATGAGCTGGAGTAGCTTTTTGAGTGCGGCAAGGGTCGATTTTTTCTGTTCACCGGCACCGGCTGTTTCGTTGAGATTATAGTTCATAATGGCTGGTGCTTCTTTGTGAGTTGGATATCTGGACATATTCGGTGCACGTCTCCATCAATTCGGCGTGTGTACCCTTGGCAATTATTTCGCCTTCCATTAGTAAAATAACTTGTTCAAAATTTTTGACCGATTCCACCTTTTGGGTAATTGAAATCAGGGTCAGATCAGGATAATTCTTTTCGAGATTTTTTAAAATCTTTTTCTCCGTTTCGCGGTCGACACGGGCAGTGAAATCGTCGAGCAGCAAAATTTTCGGGTCGATAGCCAAAGCCCGCGCCAGCATTATCCGCTGTTTTTGTCCTCCTGAAAGACTGGTTCCGCGTTCTGAAACTATGGTGTTTAATTTCTCCGGAAGCAAATCGATAAAGTCTCTGAGCTCGGCTGTGGCAATGGCTTTTTCGAGCGACTGATCGGTTACCACATCGCTGAAAGCAATATTTTCGCGCAGGCTAAGGTTAAAAATCACGCTGTCCTGAAGCACAAACCCGATTTGGCTGTGAAACGATTCTTTGTCGTAGCTGTCAATGCTTCGCCCGTCAAAAAGTATCGTTCCTGAATCGGGTTTTACAAGGTTCGTCAGCAGGTTCAGTAACTGGCTTTTCCCGGCGGCTGTCGGGCCAATTATCGCTGTCCGGCTCTTTCCTTTAATGGAAATCGAAATATCTTTGAGTACAGGCTTGTCGCCATACGAAAGAGCGATGTTTGCCAGCTCGATGTCGCCGTTAAGCGATTCTTTCACAGAGCCGTTTTCTTCAGCTTCCGGAGCTTCTAAAACATCGTTGATACGGGCATACGAAGCTGAAGCTTGAGCAATGATATTGCTCATAAATCCAATCATCAGGATTGGAAAAATAAGGAGTGAAAGATAACTGTTGAAGGCAGCAAAATCTCCAAGCGACATGTCTCCGGAAATAACAAAATGGCCGCCAAGCAACAAAATGGTAATCATGCCGAGGTTGGCTACAAAGGTGACAATGGGGATGAGCGCCGCAAACAAACGCAGAATCGCCAGCCCAATATTCAGCGAATCAGTGTTCGCTTCCATGAATTTGTGGTATTCGGTCTGCTGGGCATTTAACACCCGAATAATGGCCGAGCCCATGATGCTTTCGTTGATGACTTTATTGAGCCAGTCAATCACTTCGCGTCCGCGGCGGAACAGAACCCTGACTTTCCGGAGAACAATAAAGAAAGTTCCGCCAATGAGCGGGATGGTTGCAATAATCGGGACGGCCAGTTTGTAATTGATCATCAGGAGCAGCACACAGGTGCCGATAATCATAAACAACGACGAAAAGATGGTTACCACAGCCATCGATACAAACATTTTTATTGAATCGATATCTGAAGTAAGGTTGGTCAGTAATTTCGATGGATTGGCCTTCAGGATATAGGCATAGCTTTGCTGCGAAATTTTGTCGGAAAGCCGGTTGCGCAAATCGCGGGCTACCCGTTCCGAAGCAAAAGTCTGAACGATACTCTGCAAATAAGTAAATACAAAGATGATCAGCGATGCGATCAGGAATTCAGTAACAACCTTTCTGAAATCAAAGTCTCCGGAAGAGAAGGCATCGATCCCCCGTTTGATGATTTGCGGGATCAACAGATTTACGCCGTTACTTATGAGGGCAAATAAAACGAGGAATGTAACCATTCCCCGGTAGGGTTTCAGTAGACTAAAGACGCTTGGTTTGTGTACTTTATCGGTTTTTTTCTGTTTTCGCGAACTACTCATTTTAAAATTATCCTTGGATATAGAATAGACAAAGAAACTACAAAAGTGTTTAGCTTGTCAGAATAAAAATGGGGAAGTGTGTAAATTTATTGAATTAGTCATTTAAGGAATACCACGGGATGACGGAGGTATCAAATGTTGATAGAAAATTCGGGGCGATGTTTGTTCGCAGCCACGAAGAGGCTAAATTTGAATAACCCCGTACGAAGTGCGGGGAAAAGGCAACCACCGCAGGAGAACCCTGAAAGGGTTCAATATCATCAGCTTGAACCCTTTCAGGGTTCAAGCTTAATTGGGCTCATAACCGCCGGTTACCACCGGCGGTTATTCAAATTCAAACCCTTTGGGTTTAAAAAGCAAATTATTCCATGATACACTTTAAATTTGTGCGTCTTACTCCTCCTTTACATTTCGTTGCATCCATGGCGGACGGTGCATGCGAATGTGCTCTTTAAACTGTTCGCGTTCTTCAGGAGTCATCTTTTCCCATTTTTCATGCATGTCACGTCTGCAATTTGAATGACATCTTTTGTGTCCCCCAAAACCTCCGATCAGCAGGCGCGAAAGAACGATTAATCCGATGGCCTGCCAGAAAGTGATGATGGGTAGGTGGAATATAACAGGCATCAACCAGTTCCACAAGTACATTGTTATGAATCCGAATGCCGCAAATGCGACCAGAATTAATGGCGAAAATAGATACCATCTTTTTCTGAATGTTTTTTTACTTGTCATCATTGTATTAAATTTTAAAGTTTACTAATTCATCGTACAGTTCCTGAAGCCTGATTCGCAGGTATAAAACCGCATATCGTTTGCGCGACAGAAGCGTATTAACCGATACGCCGGTTTGCTCCGAAATTTCCTTGAACGAAAGTCCCTTCATTTCGGTCAGTTCGAAAGCCAGTCGTTGTTCTTCCGGAAGTTCTTCCAGCGCCTTGTCGAGTTCGATCCAAACCAGCGAGCGCAAATATTCCGTTTCGGGGGTGCTTCCTTCGTCAAACATCAGGTCGCGCAGTTCCGGACCGAAAACATCGTCATCGTCGTCATTATTTTCCGGCAGCGATTCTGTTTTCTTTTTCCGATACAGATCAGTGATTTTGTTTCGGGCCACAGTAAACAACCAGGCAGCTATTTGGTCAATTGGTTTCATCAGGCGGTCGGCATCGGCAAGCTGGACATACACGTCCTGAAGAATATCATCGGCATCCTCAATGGTGCGCACACGTTTCCGGATAAAACCCTGTAAACGGCTTCCGTAATTGTGAACGACCTCAGATATATTTAGTTTTTCCTTCACGCTTGTTTCTGTCCAATTTCCCGGCGAAAAATCCGGTACCGGATCTAAAACCTCAATTCCAGTCATATTGTTTCGGTTGAAATACAGCAAATCCTGAAACGAATTTTTGAGTCTGTATACCGGCCCGCAAATTCAACTGTTTTGCTTCTAATGGGGTAGACGAACGAGGCTAAAGAATATTTTAAAGGAAGTGAATTATTCTTGAAAAGCCTTTAAGCGACACGAATGAAAAAATGCGGCATATCTTTTTCGAGGCTCAAATGGTTGATGGCGAAAACTCGCTTAACTGCAAATTCCAATGTCGTTCAAAAAAAGTCTTGAAAAAGTGTTCGGCGTGCAATAATCAGTTTTAGTTATGGAACCAGACGAAACGGGTTCTCCATTTTGTCGATACATCCTTCAGCCTGAATAACTGCATTTGGATTTAGGATCGTAATCGGTTGATCAGCTTTGTAATCGCGCATCCGGCAGCCAAACATGCTGATGGTGCATTTTTCGTTTCCACGAACAGTCATAAAATCCCACGACAATCCGAAATTTGTCAAGGCAGAATTTCCTCCTGAAAAAGCTTCCACATTGGTCAGTGCTGTATGTCCTTTCCCTTCGACGATGATCGGATGCACATCTTCAGGTTTTTTGCCGGTATTGGCAATGATGGAACCTTGTGCGATCACCCAGTTCCGGTTTTTCGAACTGTCGCCTAGCTTATGAATACCAACAGTTACACAGTCGAAATTGAAATTGGTTAACTGTCCGTAAGTTTCAGGGCCAAGCCATATTCCGCCGTAATTTCCGAAAGTAAAAACGTCGATAATTTGTGCATTGTCGGTGTGATTGATCGCGTAAGTGAATTTCTGTTTCGAAACCACAGCATCGACCACAGCTTTGGGATATTGCCCACCCAACTGGCGCTGTATGGCCGGATTGACATGGCAATGTAAAATGCGCGGAATGTCGTAACAGTAGTCAATCCGGATAAATTCGCCTCCCAATGGATATCCATGGCAATTTTCGAACTGAATTAATTCGCAGGGATGTTCGCGCGATGCATTAAAATCCATGGCCAGGTATTCTCCGTAAAATGTCAGGTTTTCAAGAAGAACTCCTTCCGTGTTCGAGGTTTTTGAAGTCTGGATAGTGGCCGGATAAGCAATAATTTTTGCCGGATCGTTTATGCTTTGTTCAGGGTACCAAAACTGAATACCTTTAATTTGCGTGCTGCTTTCCACAGTAATAAAAGGTTGTGCAGTATCGCGAATGGCCAATACACTCCCAACCGGTTGTCTTAACCCCGGATGTTTGGTGCCACGCGGAACAGGCCCATTCGCGCCAATCAGCGACACATTCTTTTTGAGAATAAGGCCACCGGACACTTCATACGGTTTTTCGGTTGGTTCAACAAAAAGTGCAGCTCCACTTTTCGCCGCCCAATCGATGGCTTTTTGCAAATTTACTCTGTTTACTTCTGCTGTATTTTCAGGAAGCACACCAAAAGAACCAATGCTTTTTGAAAGCGATTGAACAGTTTCCTGAGCTGCGAGACAACTGCCTGCGAACAAAAGAAACGCGAGAAATAAAGTTTTTGTGCTCAATGGTTTAGGGTTTAAGTGTCAACTGATATCCGGATTCACTATATACCAGCATATAAGTTAATTTCCTGGTTCCACCGGTTGGCTGTGCATTCGAATTATTTTCAGCATAAACCGGAAACTCTAAAGTTAGAAAATCATCCTCAATCTTGTAACTGTCGTGGCCCCTGTAGCCCGAAAATAAATCAGATTTCCGATCAATTGAATTTATGTTTTCGGTACTTACCTCCGACAAACATTTGTCACGATTCGACGCAAATACATAAATTTTCCCGTACGATCCGGAGCCCGGGCTTTGAGTGATCAGGTAAATCTCGTCAAATCCGTTTTTGTCAAGATCGGCCAGAAGAACCTTATTCAAAGGATCAATATCGGTAAGTGTGATTGGTTCATTGGTTTCAAATCCGGTTGGCCTGATGATTACGGTGCTTAAACTGGCACCAACAGGATGCGTATTTTCAATCGCGATTGTTTTTCCGGAACGAGTAGTGTAGATTTCGTTTTCTACAGAAGGCTCTTTTAGCTTCTCAAAAGCTTCTGTCTGTTGCTGTTCTACGGTATGATTTTGGCTTTCCGAAGGATTTAGTATTAATTGATTGGTAAATGATATAACCAAAATAAGTATCAGAATAAATATGGAAATCAGGTAAATTCGTTTCATCTTTTGAAGTTGAGAATTTATACTAGTCTATCCTTTCAAACATTGTGCCTGAAGAAAAGGTAGCTCGCTGATTTTGATTTTTTATTGGATTTTTGGTTTTAATCCGGAAACGTAAGCCGGATTGAAGAGCATTTGCCTTGTAGCCTGGTGCTGTGTTAAGCTTAAAACGTCTATCGCTCTGCTAAAATTAATTCTGCATCTCGCTTATAAATAATAGATTCCGACATTTTTTGCTTAACACAACACTAGTTTATTTTGCCTTGCGAGAATTTCTTTCCCAATTGGTTATTTGTCAGCCGCCGGACTTTCGGCAACCAGTTTCAGGCTTTCATTCTCCAGAATGGTGCTGGTCATTTCGCCTAAGGATGTTCGGCTGACATATTCGTAGCGGTCAAATCCACTGAAATCTTCCTTGGTCAGAATGTATCCAAACGCATCGTTTGTGAGGCCAAAAAGCATTGGTTGTGTGGTATTCATTTTACGTTTCAGGTAAAAACCAATGTTTGGTAAAGCTTCTCCCGGAATGGTTAGAACCTGAGCTTCCCCAATATCCAACAAGTTCAATCGGGTTGAAATGCTTGAGAAATCGCCTTTTTTAAGCGCTTCGGGCACTAACGGGGAATATTTAAAAACTTGTCTCATTACCTTATTATCTACTGGAAATGTAATCGTTTTTGATGCACAGTACAAGGTTGGATTTTCCTGCACCTTAGCTTTTCCAATGATACGCAAAGCTTCGTCAGCCATCAGGTTTCCGATGCGGATACATTCGTTCCAGTCATTGTTCTCCTTTCCTCCATTAACCTTGGGATCGATTCTGGTATCGGCAGTCACCATTCCGCCTTGGGCGCTGTTCATGAAGATGGCCATCCCGCCAACCGTCGATTCGATGCGGTCGTACAGCGGGCCGCACAAATCGGGACTGATCAGTTTACGGCCTGTTCCCAGAATTTCAGGATGAGTGGCATAGTTTACCAAAGTTGCGATAGGTTTTCCGGCATTTTTACCGGAGGTTGCAATAGCCTGGATTACACCCATACGTCTGTCGTATAAAGCCGGAGCATAATAATTGTAGGCCATTCTTTCCGCAGCTTTTTCAACCGCAGTTTTAAGTGTCGCTGGTTCAAGTTTCGAAACAGCTTCGTTCACTGCATCGGCAATCTGTTTGACGCAATTGTCGAGGTATTTCAAGTCTGCTCCGGTATTTCCCTTTTCGTCGGCGAAACCATAAGCATCCGGACAACTATGGGCATGAGTGGCGGCAATCAGAATGTTTTCAGGAGCAATGCCTTTGATAAGTGCCCGTGAACGGTCGCCCAGGTAAGCTGGCCATCCAATATTGTCAACACTAACAATGGCCACGCGTGTTTGTCCTTTTTCCAAAATAAACGCCCTGACGGTTAATTTTCCCTGAAATCCGGTTGGCATTTCCGGCGTGCCCATTCCTCCTGAAATCGGGATCAAATGATCGGGAGTAATGTCTCTCATCGCTGCGCCAGCCCGAAGTGTTTGTGCACTTGAGTTCCATCCAAAAATCAGAAGAAGTGACAATAATGTTAAAAATTGGAATTTCATAATTCGTTGGTTTATACTGTTGTAATTAATAAATGTAAATCGGGTTTGCATAAAGCCAGGGAACTTCCTTATCCTGAAGTTTGATGTGAATTTCGATTCGGTAGGCACCTTTTTCGAAAGGACCAGCCCACGAATATTCGTACGTTTCTCCGGAAGTACTGTCAATCAGCTTTCCATCGTGAATCAATTTAAATTTTCCGGGAAGCGGAGAAACTGCCCTTAGCGCTTTTACTTCTCCTGATCGAATTGAGTCACCCAAAATTGCGTTGATGCTGTCTTGCTGATTCACCGAATAACAGAGGAATCCTTTGGCATCGCCAAGGCTCTTAAAAGCCGTAAATAAATGGCCTTTTTTCATGTTATCGGTTAACGATTGCACTGAGAGTGTGTCGGCCAAAACGTAATTGGTTATGTAGTTAAATCCTGAAGGATAGGTATCGATCATCCACTTGAAGACCCAGCCATCTGGATCGGGTTCGCTAAACAGCCAGCGATTCCAAAAATTAACCTTGACTGTATCAATCGGTTTGGCATTTGGGCCAACCCACTGAACGCGCCCATCTTTTAAAAACCGCGCCCTGAAATTCTGATTTTCGTGTGTATCGACGGCTGAAAATCCGACAATTTTACGTTTCATGTTCAGCGAATCCCAGCGGGCCAAAATAGTGGTTTGTTCATCGAACATCTCACGGAGGGTCAGTGGACGGAATTTATTTCCATTTACCATGAAGTTCATAACGTTTGGAAAGAGCGATTCGTCTTTTGTATCGGTGTGAAAATTGTAAATTTCCATGCCCTGAAAATCAGGATTGGCCCAGTTGTGCGGTTCTTCGGTGTGTGCATAAAACACGATTCCACCATTTTTTACAACGGTTTTGGCTACAGTGTCTTTGTTTTCTTTCCAGTTGATAATTGTTGAATCGAGCGGCCAGCAATCAAATCCTTGTTTTTCACTGCCCGATTCAATCAGAACTCCATCGTAATTTCCGTGGTAACCTTTCGGGATGGTATCCAGATCATAGCGCGGGTGATCCGTCAGGAATATAAAATCGATTCCATCTGCTTTTGCTGCAGTGGTTAAATCGTAAATTGTTCCTTCGCTGTCGTGCGACAAATAGCTGTGTGCGTGCATGACACCGCGGAACGTTTTCAGGCTGGTTAGCGCAGGAGGTTCTTTTCGTAATTTCTGAAATTCGCTGATCTGCTTTTCAAGGTTCGGGTAAGTAACCCAATGTCGCCAAAGTGGGGTTGAAAGAACTACGATCAGAGCAATCAGGATAAATCCTGAAAGAATCAGGAAAAAGTATTTTAACAGTCTAAAAATCATGAATTAAATTTTTTTGCCGGGTTCAGTAACAATAGTGGTTAGTTGCCTGATTAAATCCATGGTGTATTCGCCCATGTTCGGGCCAAACCAACCCATTGTTTTGGGTTCGTATTCGTCGAAGTAAAAATAGCGGCCCGGGATTATGTAACCCACATAACTGCCGTTGAAGCTGGACACGTTTGCTGCAAAACCTTTGACCGCCAATGCATTTTTAATCTGAAGTGCATATTCGCCGCTAAAATCGCATGGCGCCGTAATCCATACAAATTGACCAATTCGGATAGCCTGTAAATAAGGATTTTCAGGAACCGGCATTAATTTTTGGGTTAACGCAGTCGACAAATTCCGTTCGGAACTTATCCGCATGTTATAGCCCGGCAATTCCATTTTCAGCGAGACGGTTGAAAGTTCGGTTGTTGAGCTCAAGATCGTCTGGCATAAATGTAAATTCAAACTATCGGCCAGAGCTTCGCCAATCAACTTCGGTTTGTCGAATCCTTTGCCTTCGCCAACAGGGCTCTGGCTTCCAACAGACCCTGCAAAAAAAACAGCCATATCAGTCGATGTTGATTCCATTTTTCGCTCCCAGTAACCCGGGTAATCGGCACTGATTTCCATATTTCCTGAACCCATGGTGGTTGCGTGTGCTGCAAACGAACCGATTATCGCTTTTCTGTGTCCGGTTTGCTGAACCACGATGTAGGCAAAATCATTGTTTTTGGTTCCTTTTTCACCAACCAAACGATTGCGTGTGTAATTTTCAGCATTAAAACTTCCGGAGCCAATACTAGCTGGACGTAAATCGGCAATGGCCGAAACTACGGCTTTCGAAATTTGCTGAACAAGCCATTTCTCAATATTTGTATTTTCTTTTCCGGCAAACTGTTCGCCAATAAAACCTGGTCCCCAGGCGCCCAGACTGGAGTGGGAGTGTGTGGCTGAGAACACAAGCTGGTCGCGGCGAATACCATTTTTCTCAAGTTTCACCATAACTGAATCGGTTATGTTTGGAGGCATAATCAGCAGATCGGCTCCGATGAAAACAATCGTTTGCTTGTGAACTTTCAGGGCTACTGCTTTTATAAAAATGCTGTCGTGTATTCCGGTAGCTGGTTTGCCTTTTCGGGCGCCGAATCCAGCCAGTGGAACCTGCACAAACTTTCCTTCCGTAAAATTGTCTGCCGTGTTGTTTAATGACGGTGTGATGCTCACTTTCGAAAATCCTGCCTGAAGCGAGTCGGTTGCCGTTACCGCGTTATTTTTTAAACTATCAATCAAAGAGCAGGTTTTTTTGTAATAACCAGCTTCGAAATAAGGCGTGTTGTCAATCGGAGCAGTACTTATGAAAAACAAAGCGACTAACACAACGATTGTTATTCCTGTTATTTTTCCGAATTTCTTCATTGGATTCAGCCTTTTTGAGAAAATAAAAAGCAACTGCCTTTTTATCGGCAGCTGCTTTTGAGGATTATTAAAAGTGAAATTAGTTCGTCTTTAGCAACAGTTGTTTGTCGTTGGCCACAAACATTCGTGTACTTTGCGTGTAATCGGCACCAAAGGGAGCCTTGTATTTAAGATCAACATAAAACGCTCTGTATCCTGATTCCGGTATTTTTACCTGCACCGTGATTTCACCCTGATGAGCGGCATTCAGGCTTTTATTAACAAATTTTTCGTCCCTGAAATCCCTGTCTTTTGAATCGGCACTCCATAAAATTGCATCAACCAAAAGTTCAGGAGTTGATTTAATCTTTAATGTTGCGATGCCATCTTTTTCAGAAATTGAATAATCACAGATTGGGTATTTACTGTTTGTTACAGTTGTACCTAAAAAGGCGCTTAATGTTGCAAATGCCATTTTTTTATCACCCAAATCATGTCCGGCATTGGGCGTATAGGTAATGTGATTATCGCCAGGAATGCTGTCGATGTAGTTTTTCACGGCGTCAACAGGCCAGTAGGCATCGTTGGTCCCAATGAAAAGCATTTTCGGCATAGTCAGCGTTTTGCGGTACGAATACGGGTCAATCATTTTTACCAGATCGTTTCCGCCCGGAGTGCCCAGTTTTTGCGCTATTCCCAGGTTTACGTAATCTTCAATCTCAATGCTGTAGTCGCCCCAGGCCTTTATTTGGTAATCAATGTTTACCGGCATATTCAGCACGTCAATTACCATTGGGCCAATCGCTTTTACGCGCTTGTCGTTTGCTCCGGTCAACCAGGTGGTCCAGCCACGCTTTGATGCTCCGGAAACCACAAAATGTTCTACTTTCTTCTTCAGTTCCTTTTTGCCGAATTGCTGAACGACATCCATCGCCCGGATAGCACTTTTCGTCATCGGGAACAACAATGGCCAGTTAAAGTCATGATCTTCGAGATAATTGTGCAAGGTGTATGAAATCAAGGCATCTTCAGTGCGGTCGCCATAAAGCGGTTGATTCGGAACCTGCCAGATAATGGCTACAATTGTTTTATTGGTTTTGGCAATTCCACTGAGCGAGGTTATCAGACTTTCGTCCCATTTGTGGATGTTTGGTTTTGAGTCTTTCACGCTTCCACCTGTAATAAACAATAAGGCATCCTTGAATTCCAGGTTGTCAGGAACCATAACCGTTAGTTCGTGATTCCAGGTAATGTTCTGCCAATGTTGCGAAGTAAAAACAATGCGGTAAAGCATCAATCCATCGCCTTTCATTTTATCCTGAACCTCCCAGTGAAAAGATTTGTCGCCGTTGTGGAGATAAGATTGCAGAGCAGTTTCAGGAGTAATGGGTTTGGGAGGATTTGCCCAAATAATGTTCGCTGAATAAAACAGAACCAGAAAAATAAGTGCTAATTTTTTCATTTACTTGAATTGTACTTTATATGGATAATAAATTAAAATTAAGCAGGAAAGATTGTGATCTGTTCCTGCTTAACTTGTTGTCATTCAATTTTCGTTTACCAAGGTTTGTTGGTTCCCTGAATCAACCATGATTTTGACCAGGCGCTGTTTTTACTGTCGGGCGATGTGTAACTGGTTGCTTCCAGCGCATCAATTGCAGCCTGAGCATTGATCGGATTTAAAGCAATCTCCGAATCGTAATGGTAGTAAAAACGCAAAGGTAAGACAGCTCTTTTTGCTGTTTCGCCAGTGTGTAAAACCGGGAGTCCGGTTCTTCTGTAGTCGAACCATGCTTCGGCTGCTGCTGTCCAGCTTGCAATCCATTTTTGCTGCATTATTTCGGTTAACCCGGCATAAGGAGCATGAGAAATGTAAGTGTTATACGAACTTCCAACTCCCCAGGCATTTAAAGATTGTTGTACACCTGCATTGTATAAGGTTTGCGCACTTCCTGAAATCCAACCTTTTTGTGCAGCTTCAGCAAGAATAAAATTAACCTCGGCTGCCGACATCAATCGGGATTTTAAAAGCGGACCTGCAGCTTCTTTGTAAATGTCGTTTAGCTGTGAACAATGAGGATTGTAAACACCTTGTTCGAGGTTCGGATTTAAATTGTAGACAGAAGCAGTGGCAAGTGAAGGCGGAATACCAATGTAATCTGTAGCGTAATTTACCGGAGTTTGGGTATTTGCGATGTAAGTATCAACAATGTTCTGGGCAACGTGACGTTTCCCGTCAATTATTTGGTCTTGATTGTTAGGCCAGGTTGGCTCCAGTACAATCGGTATTCCAACTTTATTTGCCCAAACTGCCAATCGCGGGTCACTTAACGATTTCAACGTTTCAACCAAAGTTGAGCACATTTTTGTCCGCATGTATCCGCCTGAAGTACTTTTGTCGAAAACAGTATTGTTTGGCCACGAATCGGAAGGTGATTTCCCGATATAGGCAACACTTGCATCATCATCCGAAGTTGTGATAATCGGATATGTTGCCGGATCATCGTATATTTTTTTGATTCCGGCAATTGACATCGCTTCTTCCTTGTTCGAAATACGCATATAATAACGCAATGCCAGCGAATTAGCAAGTTTTCTCCACTTCATTGCATTTCCTGAATACAAAACATCCTGAGAAGAAATGATGCCCAGATATGCGCTTTGATCTTTCGACAGCAATTCGTTGGCAGTTGCCAGATCGGCCAGAATACCAAGATAGATGTCTCTTTGAGAATCGAATACGGGTTTGAAATTAGCTTCTCCACCTTCTTCAGCTTTCAAAGCTGCTGAGTATGGTGCGTCGCCCCATAAGTCGGTAATCATACCAAATGTGTATGCCTTCATTACTAAAGCAACTCCCTGGTGAAATTCAAGGTTACCAGCAACCGCTTTGTTGTAAAATTCCAGGTTGTTTCTTAGGATGTCGTAATAACTACCCCAGCTTTGACCGGTGTTGTCCCAGTCGTAATCGTTGTGCCCACCCGACCAGCCATCGTATTGTGTGTGTTGCATTACACCTGCGAGATCTCCATAGCCAAGGCTAACCACCTGTTGCGCAACCCCGGTTATAATAGTGGCAATTAACAAGTTTGGATCTGCTTTTGCCGGATCGACCCCGTTGGGATTTATATTCATTTGATCCAGGTCTTTACATGAAATAACTAAAGTGAGTGCGATAGTTAAAACGACAATAAAGCTATTTTTTATTTTAGTCATGATCTTAAATTTTTAGATTCTTAAAAAGTAAGGCCAATTTTAAATCCAACAGGAACTGCCCATGGATCAACATTGTATCTTTCGATACCCTGCATAAATTGAGTTCCTCTGTTTCCTGAACTGGACTCTGCCTGGAAGGCTCTTTCCGGATCAATTCCAAATCCCGATTCTTTTGTCCAAATCATGATGTTTCTGCTATAAATGGCAAAATTTATATCTTGTGCGCCAAGTTTCGTAGCAAGTTTCTTAGGCAACTGATAATTGAAAGAAATCTCTCTCATTTTTATATAGTCAGCATCAAACATTGAAACGCTTCCAAATCCCCAGGGATTACTTGCTATATAAGGAAATACTGTGGTTCCTTCATTTCCAAGGTTTTCATGTTTCAGGATAAAATTTCCGTTCGAGTCGTAAGTTCCGACAACTCCCGGAGAAAAGGTTCCATCATTAACAGTCGTTCCGCTGTATGATTCCGGAAATCCACCATACGCCTTGGTTGGTCCGCCAACGGCATGGAAATCTTCAGAAAAGAGCAGTTTGTCCGCATTTTGTACGACCCAGTTCCGTAACTCAGGACCAATAGGCAAACCATTTGGATTTGCCAAATTATCCAGCCATGTTTGTGTCATAACATTCTCGGTGAAATATCGGTATGTTTGCGATATGTATTGTCCGCCACATCTCCAGTCAAAAGTCATACTTAAAGTGAAATTTTTATAGCGGAGCTGCGTTTGTAATCCAGCAATAAATTTTGGGTTGTAGTTTCCTACTTTATACTTATCCTCAGTTGGCATCCATTCACCTTCTATGTCGTCGTTAATAAGCGGGTATCCGTAGTATGGCGAATTTTTATCAGTTACACGTGCAATTTTAGGTGAGTAAATATTTCCAACCAGACCATCTTCAATGTGTGTTGTTCCATCTGAATATGTTACAACAGTACCCTTGGCATAGCCTAAAGACTTACTTTTTGCAGCATCCCAAAATTCAATGACATTAGCACCTTCAGCCAGCTCTTTAATTATTGTCTGATTTTTTGTGAAATTCAGATTTAAATCCCAGTTCCAGTTTGAAGTTTTAACCGGAGTAAAGCCAAGCATCAGTTCAACACCTTTACTTTGCAGAAGGCCAGTATTTAATTTCACTTTACTGTCGCCTGATGAAACAGGCAATGGCACATTACCCAAAATTTGGTTGCGATTGTCAACTGTATAATAGGTGCCTTCAAATCTTAACCGGTTGTTGAACAATCTGGCTTCCAGTCCATATTCCAGAGAGGTGGCCTGTTCCGGTTTAAGATCAGGAGTTAATAATATTCCAGGTTTACTTAACCTGATAGCATCTCCCCACTGTCCAATATTTTCATATACAGAAGTAAGGCTGTAAGGCGAAGTGTCGTTACCAACTTGTGCCCAGCCACCTCTTATCTTCAGCATCTCAACTTTCGGTCCCAGATCGAACATCTCGTTAATCATGAGGCTAAGCGATGCAGAAGGGTAGAAATATGACCTGTTTTGTTTAGGCAAGGTACTAGCCCAATCGTTACGCGCAGTTACGTCTAAATAAGCAATTTCTTTATAGCCAAAGTTAGCCAGCGCATAAACACTGTTGATGCTTCGCTGACTTAACCAATTGGAATATAACAGAGACGAAGCGCTAATGTTTTGAACTTTAAACACGTTTGGTACAATTAATCCGGTTCCAGGTTTAGCAGCATTAGTAAAGTCTGTATTTTTTGAATAAAGAATATTACCTCCTGCAGATAAAGACATCGTAAAGCCTTCAATTTCTTTTTTATAGGTGCCCAGAACGTCCGTATTTCTTTCAAACATGGTTGATGTGGCAATTCCATAAGTTCCGTTATTAGGTTCTTTGCTGTAGCCAGGAGCCATTTTTGTTTCCCGAATTTCATCACCTCGGTCTAATGAGTAGCGAGCCATCACATTAATTTCAGGAGAGATTTGCCAGTTGGCCATAACGTTACCGTAAACACGAGTTCTAGTGAAACTATTGTTTACCTCGTATGCCAAGAAGTACGGATTTTCATGATTTGAAGAAACTCTCCGGACAGCAAGTCTTTCGCTTCCAGGAACCCAATAGCTTTCCAGTCTGTGAATGTCGATGTTGGTTGGGGTTGAATAAGCCCACTGCAATGGATTGGCTCCATCGTTAGTGGCAGGACGGTTATTCGACCAAGAATGGTTGAAGTTAATATCTGTGCTTACAGTTAGTTTTTCGGAAACTTTAGAGGATGCCGATAGCGTATAGCTATTTTTAAATAAATCGGAGTTTGGAACAATTCCACTATTGCTCGTGTTGGTATAACCCAACCTGTAGTTCATTGATTTTGTACTGTTAGAAATCGCGATTCCATTGGTAGTGGTGAGTCCTGTATTCACAAAATCGCGCACATTGTTCGGATACGATTTAACTTCTGTTGGAACAGGGACTCCGTTTGCGTCAAGTGGAGCGTCCCATTGAACAGCCCAGTAGCCTTTGTCGTTTTCAGGACCGGCCCCAGTTCCGTCACTGGCATTGATATTGGGCAGAACTCCGCCACCAACATCGTCGGGTGTAAAGGAGAAAAACCCGGTTGAAAATTGTGACTGAGTATTCAGAAATCTGGCAGGGATATCGAAAACAGTATTTGAAGTAACTGAAACCTTCATACCCTGGTTATCTTTTGCTTTTTTAGTGGTTATCAGTACAACGCCATTACCAGCGCGGGTTCCATATAAGGCGGCAGCACTTGGCCCCTTTAAAATGGATATGTTTTCAATGTCTTCAGGATTAATGTCTGAAACAGCATTCCCATAATCGACCCTGTTGCCGTTACCAAAACCACCAATGTTATTCACAGTATTGGCGATTGGAACTCCGTCAACTACGAACAATGGCTGATTGTCGGTGCTTAATGAGGTAGCCCCGCGGATAACCATACTAACGGATGATCCGGTTCCCCCAGTGGAATTGATGGTAACTCCGGAAACTTTACCAGCCATGGAATTCAGCACATTTTCCTGGGCAACCCTTGTTAGTTCTTCGCCGCCAACTCTTCCGACTGAATACCCAAGTGATTTTTCGTTTCGCTTTATACCAAGCGCCGTAACGACAACTTCATCGAGAGCTTCAGTACTTGGTGTAAGTTCAGCGTTGATTGTTGAACGTCCTTTGATTTCAATTTCTTCGGATTTAAAACCGATGTACGAAAAACCCAGGGTTGAATTTCCGTCGGGAGCTACAATGGTGTAATTTCCTTCGCTATCGGTGAGAACACCTTGAGTAGTTCCTTTTACAACAATAGTTAATCCCGGAAGAGCCGTACCATCAGCAGATGATGTAACTTTACCGGTAACCTTATGTCCGTTCCGTTGTTGAGCCTCTGCACTGGAGTAACCCAGCAGCAATATGGCAGATATTATAAAGACAAGCAGGTGTCTTGTAATATTCTTAATATCATATGTATAGTCCATAATTATTCGATTGAATTCGTTCTGTAAGTTTATTCAAATGTTAATTTCAGTGAGGTTGTTCTACTTGTTAACAACTTCAAAACTAAGTATCAGAGCGTTGCTGTTCTTTGGAAAATTTCCCGGATCGGCGGCCATAAACATGATCAACTGCATCGAACTATCGGTAATCTTGGTTAAAATTACTTTACGCTGATAATCCCTAAACCCGATAAACTCAGTTCCTGAGAAATTAAGAGTACTGACATTGTTATAAGTTACCACGCCTCCGGCGCCATAAACTGATGGAACTGTGAAATTCTCACTTCCGGTATAGGTGAAAGTTGCATTAGCTTCAGGAGTGTATTTAGCGATACAAAGTCCGTAGGCCTTGCCATTCTGATTAATAACATCTTTACCCCCGTTTAAAACTAACTGGTAAACGATTCCTCCAAATGAAGCTCCATCCGCTTTTACATCGTGTTTGTAACTTCCGTCGAAATAGAATGTAAATTCATCTTTGTAAACGTCTCCCATTCCAAAGCTGGTGTCAAAAATTCCGGTAGGAAGTGGTTTGGGAGTCCCTTTAACAACTGTTAGGGCGGCATCGGCATTGGCAAGATAGTCGCCGCCGTTTCCATGTTGTGCGGTTAGCTTCCAGGTTTTACCATTGTAACCATCGGCAGTATGGTCGCCTGTGAGTAAGGCATAAGGAGTAAGTGCAATGGCTAATTTAATCTCCGAGGTTGCTGTATTGCCGGCATTATCGGTTGCTGTTAGCTTGGCAATGTAATAACCACCTTCGTCGTAAACATGAACCGGATTTTCTTCGGTGCTGGTTTTTCCGTCGCCAAAATCCCACGACCAGCTAACGGCGCTGTGGGTCAAAGCTGTAAATGCAACTTGTTTATCTACAACACTGTGAAAAATTAAGGCTGAAATTGGGAAAGTCGGCCTGGGTACGTCTTCCTTGCACGACTGGAAGAGCACTATTCCAATAATGCAAACAATGGATAAATAGCGGATAAGATTTTTCATAGAACAATTTAATTGGTTAATAATTTGAATATCTGTATGTACGTCTATCAAAATATTTGTTGTTCCTGAACGGTCTCGATTCCGTTCTGCATTTACTCCAATTTTAAAACAGGGAGTGAATTTCGCCTAAGTCCTATGGCATCAGCCACCTTATTCAAAAATTTGAAAGTCACGAATCGTTTTATCACGTCGACTGTCCTATTGGATAATTGCTTCGACGGACAGTGTTAAAATTCTTTAAATAAAATTAAATAAACTTACGGAATTTTAATATTTATACATTGAATTTTCACCTTTATATGCAAAGCTAAACCGTCATAGCTTTGTTTTTAAGGCAAAAAAATATCAGAAATAGATACTATTCTTTAATCATTTCCATTTTCTAATCGCTAAAATTATACATTGAATATTGCATAAGGATTACCTTATTCATTTATTAATCAGAATTTAATAAGAATGAGTAAAAATTTAAGTCGGCAGATTGTGTCAAGTACTGTGGCAACAGTCGTTTTAACAGTTTTGTTTATTTTGTACACAGGTCCTAAAAACTCATTATCAGCGCTGCTTATCGCAGTACCTTTTTTCATGATTTTTTATTTTCTTTTTTTCTCGGTTGGAAGTCACATTGTTTCCGATAGAATTGAGTCGTGGATAGGTTTTGATGTAAAGAAGACGGTGATTTTTCCGGCAATGTTAATTGTTTTGTACTTCGTTTATGTACTGATAAACGGTGAAAGTCCGTTTAATGGAACACTTGCCATTTTCCCTTTCCTGATATTTTTCCCGGTTCTGGCATTTGCTGCCCGAAATCGCTCAGTTTCAAAATTTGACTGGTACGATTTTACCGTTTTTGTATTGTTCCTTTTGCCAACAACTTTAGTAAGTATAGAACCTACAGGAGAACTGCCTTTTCAGGGAAATGGCTTCGATTCAATTTTCAAGATTGTAATTATTCTTGTGGCTGTTTATTCTTTTTCTATAGTCAGAAAACTGGAGAATGTTGGCTTTTATCCGGAATTCAAGCTACGAAAACTATGGACTGCCATCTGGGTTTGGCTCGCATTTTACCTGACCGTTTTCGTTATCGGGTATTCCGTTCATTTTCTCAGGATTGTTGGACACGACAATATTTCGATCGATTTAGTGCAGAAAATCTTTTTTACCATTCTGACGACCTTTCTGCATACAGCCATTTTTGAAGAACTTTTCTTCAGGGGAATTTTGCAAAATATGCTTGGGAAACGGATTCATCAGGCAAAAACATGGCTTGTTTTCTGGAAATGGGGTCTCATTTTGTTGCTGCCATTGGCTTTAGTTGTTGGCTATACATTGAAAGGTGGCATGCAGTGGTTTCCTGCACTGATGACAGTTTTGATTTTTGCCGGCGCTTTCGCAATCGAAAAATCAGGGAAAAACTATATGGGCGTTTATACATCGCTGGCCATTACCAGTGTTCTTTTTGGTTTGGTTCATTATCATTCCGGAGCCATTGTTTACATTGGTTTTGCATGTTTGGCCGGATGGGCCTACGGATACACGTATATTAAAACGAAAAATGTTTTTTATAGCGCGCTGGTTCATGCTTTGGTGAACAGCTCGGTGTTGATATTTGGCCTGGAAATGATTCGTTAATTAATTTTGAAAAATGGTATTCAAAAGAAAGAAAGTACTTAATTTTTTGCTAATCGTTGTTGCGGTTTTGCTTCTGATTTTTTATTTCGGATTTGAATTCCCGTTTCGCGGAGTGCCATTTAACACGCAGCGTCATGGAAATCCGCCGCTCACTCCACCCTGGGCGCTCGAATGCTGGCTTTGGGAAGACGATTCGAACACGGCACAGCGCGTCGACACGTTGCTCGAAGGCTATGCCAAATACGATATTCCCGTCCGGACAGTTATTCTGGACAGTCCGTGGAGCCTGCGTTACAACGATTTTCAGATCGATACCCTGCTATATCCAAAACCTGAAGAATGGTTCGGAAAGATGCAGAAAAACGGATATCGTGTAGTTTTGTGGATGACTTCGATGGTTGACAGTAAAAGTAAAGACACGCGGATTTCAGAATCAGAACCCTGCTTTAATACAGCCAAAGAAAATGGTTATCTGGCCGGAAAAGGCGATCAGATTAAATGGTGGAAAGGCAAAGGCGGGTTTATTGATTACACTAATCCCGAAGCAATGAAATGGTGGCGCGGTTTGCAGCAAAAAGTTTTCGACCTTGGAATCGATGGCTGGAAACTGGACGGAACAGCAACTCTTTTTTATACTGAATTGGGATCGGTTCCCCTGTTTTACAAGTCGACCAGCAAAGGCCTGATGACTACCAGAACCTACATGGATCATTATTACCGCGACGAATATGCTCATGGACTGACTCAAAATCCTGAATTTGTGACCATGTCGCGGGCGATCGACCGATGGTATCATCCTGAAGGATTTGCACCAATTGATGCAGCGCCGGTGACCTGGGTTGGCGATCAGAAACACTCATGGGAATCAACAGGGCAGGTCACTGCCGAAGACAAATCGAATACGGATATTGCCATGGATGGAATCGACGGCATTGAAATGGCTATCCAAAATATTTTGGAAAGTGCAAAACTTGGTTATAACATTGTCGGTTCCGATGTTGCTGGTTTCTCCGGAAGTGTAATTCCGCCGCGCCTGTATATTCGCTGGGCTGAGTTTTCAACGTTTTGCGGTTTATTTCTGAATGGAGGACATGGCGAACGTGCTTTATGGAAACGTACTCCCGAAGAACTCGAAATTATCCGGAAATTTTCGTGGCTGCACACCGAATTGGTTCCATACATGTACACGTATGTTGTAAAGGCTCACAAAGGCGGAACACGATTGCAGCGACCAGTAAACGGAAAATACCAGTATTTGTTTGGCGACGATTTCCTGGTGGCGCCCATTTACAAAGATCAATTGTTAAATAAAGTTATACTTCCGGAGGGAAAGTGGAGATATTTCTTCAATGACAAGGAAATTCTGAAAGGACCTGTTACTTTTGAACGTGAGTTTCCGCTCGACGAATTTCCGGTTTATATACGAGAGGGAGCAATCGTTCCGTTGGATGTTAAGCGAGGGTACACCGGAATCGGCGACAAAAGCTCGGAGGGATACCTGACTTTTCTGATTTATCCTGAAGGGAAAAATGAGTTTACAGTTTATCATCCCGACAAAAGTGGTCAAACTTCAGTAACGGTTGAAGAAGATTCGGCGAAGATCAAAATTTCGCTTGAAGGGATTCATAAACCGCACATTCTGAAAATAAACCTGACAGAAAAACCTCTGTTGGTTGAACTTGACGGTTCGCAACTTTCGGACTCACTGAATTACAGCTTCGATAAAAATCAACGGAAACTGATAATCAGGACAGACGAGTATAATTCAGGTAATTATTTGATAATGAAGAAATAGAAACAACCTAAATATTAATTAATATCTAATTTTCAAACCATGAATGATTTTTCGAGACGAACATTTTTGAAATCGGCCTCAGCAACTGCGGCTGGAATTTTAATCATGCCAAACCTGATTAGTTGTAAAACAAAAGCCAGCGATAAATTAAATATCGCCATTATTGGAGCCGGTGGTCGTGGCCAGGATAACTGGACTTCTTTATTCAAGGAAAATGAAGAAGGTAAAAAAGTAATCAACGAGAATATTGTGGCCATTTGCGACGTTGACGATAATCGCGCTGAAAATGCCTTTAAAACATTCCCTAATGCCAAACGATTCAAGGATTTTAGGGTTATGTTCGATCAAATGGCCAACCAGATTGATGCAGTCATCGTGTCGACACCCGACCATGTGCATTTTGCCGCGACTATGGCTGCCATGCAATTGGGTAAACACGTGTATTGCGAAAAACCACTGGCGCACAATGTATGGCAGTTGCGCACCATGAAAAAAGCTGCTAAACATTACGGAATCGTTTCGCAGATGGGTAATCAGGGACACACTACCAACGGAATCCGCTTGATTAAAGAATGGTACGATGCCGGTGTTTTGGGTCAGGTTACTGAAGTTCATGCCTGGTTTGGTCCTTTCGATTTTAAACCGGGTGGTTACTGGACTAAACCGGACAGTTATCCTCCTTCTGCACAGCCTGTTCCTGAATATCTTGACTGGAATTTATGGCAGGGGCCTGTTGCCGAAAGGCCATACAACAGCGTTTATGTGCCAAAAGCATGGCGCGGATTTTACGACTATGGAAACGGGTTACTCGGAGACTGGGCTTGTCATACCATCGATGCTCCGTTCTGGGCGCTTCAGTTGGGCATGCCACTTACTGCCGAAGGAATTGTGCCGAATCCAATTCCTGATCACAGTTTTATTCCGGATGAATCGGTGGTTAAGTTTGAGTTTGGCGCCAGAGGAGATAAAGCCCCGGTTACTTTAAACTGGCACGAAGGCGGTTCGAAACCTGACATCAGGCCTGAATGGGGTATTGATACCTTACCTGGGACAGGAATGGTCATGATCGGTGACAAGAAAACGCTGATTACGGGCGGAAGGCCAAATGAACCACGCTTACTGGTATCGGATGAAGAAATGAAGGCGTTTTTAGCGAACGCACCGGCCAAAACAATACCAAGGGTGGGCGAGGAGCAACCTCAGCAGGAATGGATTGATGCCATTAAGAATAACACATTGCCCGGATCAAATTTCGACTATGCAGCCGAGTTAACTGAAATGATAGAGGTTGGCGTAGTGTCGCAGCGATTTGCCACGAAACTGGAATATGATGCTGAAAACATGAAGTTTACCAATCATCCTGAATTGGATGGCTACCTCAAGGAAGCCGTTCGAGAAGGTTGGTCTTTTGGCGAAAATTTGTGGACGTAGGTTTGCTAATATAAAAAAGCCCCGGAATGTTAATGTTTCGGGGCTTTTCATTTGCGGCAAAATTTGTTTAGGAGCCTTGCATCTTCGCAACAGGTAGTGATAAATAGAAAGTTGATCCCTTTCCGGATTCAGATTCCAACCATACTCTTCCGCCCAGTAAATTAGCCAGTTGTTTCGATATGGCCAGTCCCAACCCGTTTCCTCCATATTTTCTGGTTTGTGAGGTTTCAATCTGGCGAAATCGCTCAAATACTTTTTTGTGGAATTCAGGAGAAATGCCAATTCCTGTGTCCCTTACATAGATATGGACTTCACTGTTTTCTTCTCTGCAACCAATTTCAATTGTTCCTTCTACTGTAAATTTATAGGCATTGTTCATGAAGTTGACAAGTATTTGCCTGATTCGGCTTTCGTCACTTTCTATGTAGATATTTTTTTTGTTTTCAGGTTTTGAAAGACTGAGGTGAATGGTCTTATCGGTCTGTTTGTATAGAAATTCTTTATAAACGTCTTCGATCAAGCTAATAACCGGAAAACGAAGTTTGGAAATTTTCACTTGTCGTTTTTCCAGCCTCGAAATATCCAGAATGTTTTCAATTATTCCCAACAAATTATTTCCACCCTTTTTGATCATCTGGATGAATTCAATTTGCTGTTCCGGGTTAAAATACGGATCAAGCAACAGATCGGAAAACCCAATGATACTGTTCAACGGTGTCCGTATTTCGTGGCTCATATTGGCAAGGAATGCCGATTTCAGTTCATCCGATTCTTCTGCTTTTTCCTTGGCAAGGATCAAATCGCTGATTAATTGCTTTTTCTCGGTAATGTTCTCTTTAAGCAAAATGTATTTTTTGATTTCGCCATTGTCCTCAGTTAACGGGAAGATGATTACATTTTCCCAAAATTCGGTTCCGTCTTTCTTTCTGTTTTTAAATTCAGTTTTAAAAACTTTTCCTGAACGCAAGGTGTCCCACATTACATTATAAGATTCGGGCGAGTGATGTTTGATGTTGAAAATTCGCGGGTTTTTCCCAATAATTTCTTCAGAAGAGTATTGTATGAAATTGGCAAACTCATCGTTGATAAATTCTATTTTCCCTTTTTTATCGGTAATTAGGATCATCGATGGACTTTGTTTTACTACTGCACTCAATGTCTGAATCAGATCCTCCGAACGTTTGCGTTCTGTAATGTCTTCTTTTACTGCAAGGAAATTCACAATATTCCCATTTTCATCGGTAATTGGCGATATTGTAGCCGATTCGTAATAGACTTCTTTATTTTTCCTGAGATTTTGAAACTCTCCTTGCCATACGTTCTTCGAAAAGATAGTTTCCCACAAATGATGATATTCTTCAGGAAGTGTGTGTCCCGATTTTAAAATTCTCGGATTCTGGCCAATCACATCTTCCGAAGAATAACCCGTAATTTGAGTGAACTTCGGATTTACGTATTCAATATTTCCCTGAAGGTCTGTAATTAGAATAGATACCGGACTTTGATCAACAGCACAGGAAAGTATCCGAAGTTTGTCCTCAAAATTTCTACGCTCCGTAATATCTTCAATCATCTTCAGGTGGCGGGGCTGTTCTCTATTTTTAACCCTTATAGGGGCAATAGTCATTCTAATCCAAACATAAGAGTTGTCGGGGCGGATATACCGCTTGTCCATTCTGAAACCCTGAATTTCCCCTGAAATTAGCTGTTCCATATATTTCAAATCTTCCTGAAGATCGTCCGGATGTGTTATACTCATCCAATCGATTTCTGCTATTTCAGTCTTGTTCCTATTGGTAATGCTGACAAATTTATCATTCACTTCAAGTATTTTTCCGGACAACGAATCGACCAGGGCAATGCCCATCGGCGCTTGTTCAAACATGGTCTGGAAGAGTTCTTTACTTTGTCTGATTTCTTCTTCTGCCTGTTTGCGCGCAGTTATGTCGCGAACGATCATGCTTGTCCGCCTGATTCCATTGTTATCGGCAAAAATTGTCGATGCAATTTCTATCGGGAATTTTGTTCCGTCTTTTTTTAATCCGGTAAGTTCGCCATAGAAATAGCCATTTTTATCGCGGGTTTCAATTGCCTCAGCCAATCTCGGATCGCTGGTATCAATTATTCCCTCGCGGCCAACGGAGTATAGTTCCTGTTCCGATCGGCCAAAAATACGGCAGGTCGACGGATTTACACTCTGAATTTTACCTTCAGGAGAGGTAAGCAAAAAAGCATCGAAACTATTGTTGAAAAGTAAACGGTAGCGCTGTTCGCTTTCAATCAGGGCTGACAGAGTTTCCCTGTGTTTTTGCTCAAGTTCGTGTGTCTCCAGTGCATAACTTATTTCGTTTACAACTTCAGTAAGTAAATCCACTTCTTTCTGATCGAAATAATTCGTTTCAGAAGCATAAATGGTGAATGCTCCGGTAACTTTTCCAAACGTTTTTAGCGGTAACGAAATTGAGGAGCGATATCCGCGTTTTAACGCTTCTTCCCGCCAAACAGAAACTGCAGAATCTGTTTCGAAATCGCCACATACAAAATGTTTTCCTTCCCGAAGAGCCCGACCTGTTGGGCCCTGTCCTTCAGGCAAAGAACGAATTGAAATTGGTTTGATAACTTTGAGATAATCGTCTTCAAAACCAGCAAATGCTTTCGATTTGATGATTTCTTCAAGTTCATCAATAAAACCGATCCAGGCCATACGGAATTTTCCACATTCAACGGTAATGCGGCAAACCTCCTGAATAAATTTGTCGAGGTCTTTTGTGTGCACAATTGCCTGATTTACCTGACTGATAACAGAATAAAGCCTGTTTAAATTTGTTAGTTTGATTTCTCCGGCTATTCGGTCGGTGATGTCGGTGAAAACATGTGCAAACTGCCCTCTCCGTGGAGAAAAAACGCGTGTCTCGTAATATCGCTGCAGCGATTCATTGAATCGTTCATACTCAATCGGAACACCTGTCAATGCGACTTCGTACAGTTTTTTACAGATTTCAGAAGGCCAGCCTATGGACATCTCACTACTCTTCTTGCCAGTCTGTTCTTCCGAATTTATTCCGGTAAGTTTCTCAAAAGCCCGGTTGCCTTTTACAAAAAAGTGGTCGACTACCTGGCCCGTTTCATCTGTAATTACTTCGCAAACCATGACTCCGGCGACCAGATTGTCGAACAGTAATCTGTATTGTTCTTCGTTTTGGCAAATTAATTCATTGGCCCTGATTCGTTCGGTAATGTCTTCAAAAATTCCCAAAACGCCAATGATTGTGTTGTTTTTATCGCGGTAAGGAACTTTAATTGTATGAGCCCAATAGCTGTTGCCATTTTTCGAGTATGGTTCAACAAAGTCTTTCGTTTCTCCTGAAGAAATTACATTGTAATCGCCTTTTTGATATTCTCTGGCCATTTCTGGCGGAAAAAATGCAAAGTCGTCTCTTCCTATAATTTGTTCCGGAGTTTTTCCAAAATCTGCTGCAAAATTATCGCTGCACGAAACATAAACCAAGTTCCTGTCCTTGATGAAAATTCGCTGTGGTAAATGATTCATCAAACTCTGGTAGAGGTTTTCGCTTTTGCTGATAATCTCAGCATTGAATAAATCTTTGGAGTCTGTATCCCTCAATTTTCCAGCTTCAGAGATTTCCAATCTATGCGATTGTTTTGGTCCCGACATTGATTTCAGCAATGACTTTAAAGCAGCTTCAGTTGCCGGTAGCTGAAAAAATGCTTCAGCTCCGCACTCAAATGCTTTTTGTCCGATTTGTTTTTCAACAATTGATCCGGTTAGGAAAACTACAGGAATTACCTGAGAAATTGAATCCCTTTTTAGGCGCATGCAAAGGTCAAGTCGCTGGTCTTCAGTCTGAAAGTTGCCTATGAAAATTACTTCTGGTTTGCACGAATGGGTAATTTCAATTGTTTGCTGTTCGTTGGATGCAAAGTAAATCAATGAATCAGGAATAATATCGATGATGTTATTCCTAAATCTTGGGTATTTAGTGACGTCTTCTTCTGCAATTAGGATTACTGCCATGTATTCTAATTCTAAGTATTACATTATGCATCATCAGCAGAATGCAGGTTAGTTTTTGGTCTGACTAAAGTATAAAAAAAACCAACGAAATTAGAGATTTTAGAATTATTCTATTGATTGAATTACCAGACAATTTAACCAGTATATATGTAATTTATATAGCTTTAGTTGAGGATTCCGAAATTTATTCATTCCCATCTGTTTCATTTTTTAGAAACTTTAATGCGATTTTTATAACCTGTGTACATACTTATTGCCGCTTGTCTGTAGAATATTTCAATGTTCCCCTTTCGCTCAGCTGTAATTGGCCTGAAATACCCGGGACCGGGATCCATATTTTGCCTTATTTCGCAAGCTTCGAACGATTGAATCACTTCATTCAGAAATAGAAACTCGTAATTGTCTGTTGATGAAGTGCCTTGGTTTTTTCTTAGTTCCAGAAGTTCGGTGTACATCAGTTCCAACGAATCGGGTAGCGCAGCGGGCTGCAACTTATCCGCTGAAATAAGTTCGAGAATTAATGGATATTGAGTTGTTGGAACTTCTTTTGGCCAGCCGCCTTCTGTTGTTATTTCAATTTGTGCTTTCTCCGGAAGTTTTTCGTAGTACAATGCGATTTCATTGCGCGAATCAATTTTAATATCCCGACCATTTACTCTTACCGATTGGATATTCGGCCCTCCATTTATGCAACTCAGGTAAAGTTTTTTGTTTCCAAAGCGAACGGGTTCTTGTTGTGTGTATTGTGTTATCGAACCCGGAACCCGTGGCCTGATAATTAGTCGGTCGGCACGATAATCGTAATCGAACAAGCCGCGGATAGTTGCGGCCGGAATGGCAAAATTATCCACCATCACGGCGATTCCATCAACATGGTGCTTACCAGAATCGGACCAAGGATTATTGGTATTTTCTCCTTGCTGCGACCATGGAGCATCCATCCTGAAATCCTTGGCCCATTTCATTGCCCGGACTGCTGAGCGGCGAACATCTTCGAATTTGCCTAGGCGGTAATACATCAAGATGGCACGACCTTCAACGGTTCCCCAAACTCCTCCGTTTACCCAGTCTCCAAAGTTCCAGAATCCTTCCAGTCCATTTCCTGAAGTTCTGCCCCAGGCTTTGTAAGTATCATCCAGTCCGGGTGCGTTAGCCAACAGAAAATCGAACGGGCGAATAGCCGGATAGTCTTTAATCTGTTGATAAATGCTTTTGGCTGTTTTATCGTCGGCAACCCGCAGCGCAACAGCATCGGCATTGGCTACACCCTCGAAATAGCCGAACTTATTTTGACCTAATACGCCATGTTTTGTGCCATCAGGTTCAACCGATTTTACAAAATAGCCGTCAGGTGTTTGAAGTTGGAAAAGAGATTCGCGCGTTATTTTTTGCCGGTGTTCATATTCTTCCAATTTTTCTTTATTTTCATTGAGTTTATACAGTTCAACCATGCGATTGAGTGCGGCCAGATAAGTAATTGAAAGCCCGGCAAGATAGCCCTTCCCAAATGTTCCGTCCTGAAGTTTTACGCCGCCGTAGCTTGGAGCCAGCAGGTTGCAGGCCGGACCAACCAAAAACAAGTTGTTCTTTGGGTCGCGGGTTCGCTCAATAAAATTACAGGTACGTTCCATTTTCGGCAGGTAATGGGCAATAGCTTTTTCATCTCTGTTTGTAAGCAGAATTTCAGCCTGCATGACTAAACAGGCTGCTGTGGCTTCGTAAAACCAGTCGTGCATTTTAACGTCGCCATCGCCTTGCTTGTAAATTATTTTTCCCGGTGCAGCCGTGTCGCCCAAGCCTCCATCCGGAGCAACCAGCTCTGAAAGCTGGTTGGGGGTTCCGTCACCCCAAAGGCCTTTTCGTTTGCCATCGCCCTGATTGTCCCAAAATAAATCCCACGAACGTTGCAAAACAGAAACCCACGGCTCCTGAAGAAAAGGTGTGGCTGCATACGAAAAGCCGTAGCTATTCTGAATCCACCAAGCGCCCCAGCCGGCGCCTTCTGTGAATGTGTCCCAATCGGAATTGTACAACATAGTTACATTGGGAACAACTGGATTTGGATGAAAAAAGGCAAACGATTCGTCGATCAGGCGCAGAAAATCGGTGTCGCCGGTTCCGGAGCAGTATTTCCCTTCATAGGTTTTTGGCTTGTCCGGAGATTGTGCTTGCATCGGGAAACCTGAAAAAACTCCGATTAAAAGAATCAAAATAAAATTAGCTGCTTTTTTCATCCCAAAAGAATTAGTGGTTTTCTGAATTTAGTTTGTAAACTTTTTCCCTGATTTCCGGAAGCATTCCTACAATGATGTAATACTTGTATTCGTAAACGCAGTTTTTATAAAGCATTTCTCCTTTTACCGGTGCAATATACGAAGTTGAGCCGTCTTTGGCTTCTTTGCCGGGAACACCGGACATGCCTGCCAGAAAGCGATCGCAGTGCGGATTGTAAACAGCCAATCCCCAAAGACTATCATTCACAAAAGCCATCCAGTGTTCCGAAACATTTTGATATCTTCCCCAAAAGCCGCTCGAAAGATTGATTACTTCCGGCTGGGAAAGAGGTGCGTTCTTAAACGGTTTTTCGCCCAAGTAAGTGTATAGATTTTTCAATGCCGAAACGGGATAAACAGCCGGCAATTCCTGATCGCAGGTAATGCTGTCGCCGTAAATGGTGTCGGTGCGGTGGATGGTGAGTCGGTTTCGAACTTTCAGTACATTGCCTTCGAGCTCCGTCCATTGCTCCATTTCCGCTTCAGCCGGACGGTTGTTCATATCCCACTGCATCGGGATGCATTTCACGTACATTGCTGTTCCGTCCTTTTTGAAGTCCAGAATTTTTGCCCGGTTACGAAAGGCATCGCCTACCTGAATCGGGTTCCAGCACCAGGGCGACCAGTTGGGCGCCTGACCGTCGGCTTTTCGATCAAGTGTTTTTCCGGCATAATACGATTGCTGAATGTAGCGGCCTTCGTCGGCAATGTTGACAATATTTCGTTCAGATCCGGACTTCGAAAGCCAGCAAATGGCGCCTCCCCGGGTTAAATCCAGTTTCAGGGTTAATTGTCCGTTGTCGAGCACCGGACTACTTTCCTGTGCATTTAATTTCAGGAAAAGCATGAAAATCAGGAATGGCAAAAGAACCGGTTTCATTTGGCGTTCTCCATACTTTTATGAAAAGCCTTCCGCTGCGATTCGCCAGCTTCCGCGTAATTCGTAACGCCCTCGCGCCCGGCAATGCGGCAAAAATCATCGTAAGTTCCGTCGTATTTTGCCAAAACAGGTGTTCGTTTACATTTCAGGTATAAAATAGGTAGCGAGGCCATTTCCACCCGCTTCAGGATTTCGTCAGTATCTGCCACTTTTTTAGCCTGATTGAAAATGCGGCAAGCTTCATTCACGAACTCATCCGAAAAAAGTTTATCGTTAGGCGATAAGCCCAGGTGAATGTGCGTGTCAGGCGTAACCCGGTTTTGCAGCAGATCAAAATACTGCCGCACCAGTTGACCGGACCTTCCGTAATAGCCATACATAAAATCATCGATTACTTTGTTGACGTCCGTGTCAGGATTCCAGAGCAGACGCGAAATCAGATAGCAACGCAATTCTGCAAATTCGCCGCCACGGCTTTGGTAGGCAGCCTGTTCCATAATACCGATGGCATTGTTTTCCCTGAGCGTTTGAATGTTGGGCTGAAGTACCTTGAAGTTCGGATAGGGCATCACGTAATGGCTAAAGTTGACCACATAATCCCAAATGTACAGGTGCGGAGCAAGAGCCGACCATTTCTGCAGATCGTCGAGAAAAGATTTGTTCTCGGGACAGGATTTGAAATCGTGCGAAAAGCAACACTCTATGCTGCACAACCGAACAACCACATTGTTCCGCGGCTTGATTGATTTTGGCGGAGTTCGGGTGTACTGATAAGCCAGTGTGCCTATAAATTTATCCGGAAATTCTTTTTCAACATCTTCTGCAACCTGGTTAACAAACCAAATCATCAGGCCTGATTCGCTGCCTTCACGTTTCACAATGGCCTGGCATTTTTCGCACTGGCACGGGTTGTACCAATCGTTTTGCGAAACATCGTAAATCAAATATTCAGGACTTTCGCGCATGCGCTTTTTTATGCGCTCAGTAATTATTTTTAGTACTTTAGGATTTGTAAGGCATAATTGAGCATGATCGTGCGTGCGTTTTCCATCAATCAGGCTGTAATATTCCGGATGTTTTGCAAAAAATTCTTCCGGAGGCATGAGCGGATAAAATGTGTGAACGGCCCAGTAATTTTCCGTTCCTCCGATTTGTTTTTTTGAGTCAGCAAAGCCCAGTGTTCCGTTCATGCGGTTTCGCGCTGCCCAAATGGGATTGAATGCCTCGAAATAAAAGTCGTTCCGCACACGGATGCCTGGTTTTTCGGAATGATCGAGTCCGTTGAAAACGAATTCGTTCTTTTTCGGAATAACGCTCACTTCCGGAGTGTAAAATCTGCATCCGAATTCATTTTCGAGGAAGGCCATCACGCCGTACATTGTGCCTCGCATTTTTCCGCCATAAATGAAGATGTCGGGTTCGGAATTACAATACCTGAATGATTCATCCAGATCGGCTGGCACATCTGCGCCGGTTTTCGATTTGATAAACTCATTGTAACCAATCACGATTTTGGGACCGTCGTACGGTTTTTCAAAATCCTGAATGGGCAGTTCAGTTCCGCTGATTTCTTTCAGCCAATGCTGCAATTCTTTTGCCGACCATTGTTCTGATTCGGAGGCATTTTTGTCAAGCACAATCCGATAGTCGGATTTCCCCTCGGAAAAGAGTTTGTAGTTCTTTCGTTCTCCGGCATCAAAAGTCATCTTTTGCTGAAATTCTTCGCCTCCGTTAAAGAGTACCTTGATTTGAGCCTGATAGGCTTGATATGCTGATGAATTGAGTTTCAGATCGTGACTAAATCCGGAGCTGATTTCTTCATTTAGAATGGTTTCGTTCTTCGGATTTTTGATCTGGATGGTCAGACTTTTAACCAGTTGCTGAAGAACCTGTTCTGAGAATTCCGATACAATTTTTGCTTTTCCGTCAGAGTTAGTCCTGATGGAAAACAAATCGCCGCTTTCCGTTAGTTTTTTGGTCGAAAAAGGTAAAAACCGAAGGCAAAAGCCCCATTTGTTTCCACGTTCTTCCACTTTCAGGAGCAAGGTGTTTACGCCTTTTTTCAGGAAAACAGGAATTTTATCATTGTCAACCGAAAGGCCCCGCGCTTGCGGGTAATCCCAGACTTTCAGTCCGTTTACCCAAAGGCTTCCCCCGTCGTTGCTGCCCAAAGCAACAAACCAAAGCTTGTCTGAAATGGAACTGACTTCGGAATAGGCGTAAGCAAAAACCGGATCGGCTTTTGAAACTATCTGATCGAGATCGATAACAGAATCGGGCGATTGATAGTATTTCCATTTAGCCGAACCTCCCGGAAAGCGAACCGTTTCACCGGCTTTTACCTTCGGATTTTGTTCGCCACCCAACTTGACCAGATAATCGGTTTTAAAGCCAACCAAATGATCCCATTCGTCGGCTGGATCGGATGGCAACTTCAATGGGATTGGTCCGAGGAGAAACCAGTGTCTAATCCAATCTCCTGATGTTACCGGAGGGGGAGGAAGAACTTTTTGTGCTTTACTTGTTCCGGAGAAAATAAGTACAATTAAAAAACTGAAAATAGTGGCTTTTTTCATGGTTAGGTTTTTAGTGTTGGTCGTCGGGTTTATTGGTTGCGGATCAGCCATACTTCGGCCACCTGCGTGCCACGTTCAGCATCGTTGCAAATCCAGGTGAAGGTTACTTTTCCGTCTTGCGTAATTTCTTTTGGAAGTTTGAATTCGAAAACAGGCTTTGTTCCCATTTGGATGTAATCGTGAATGACAACTCCGTCAGCCGTCAGTTTCATGCCCGACCGGAATCGACCGGTGTAAGCAATGCGCAAAGAGTATCCGGCGTTACTGTCCAGGTTGTCGTATTGCATTTGGAGCGGGGTGGAGTATAGCGTTGTTACCTGGTTCATCCAGGCGAGTGGCGTAGTTTGACCTTCGAAACCTTTTGCAACAATTTCGTGAACCCATTCTTCACCAACAAGCCCGACACCAAAACTAACACGAGGCGACTCAAGGCTTCCAGGATCTTCAGCCCATGTTTTCGGCAATACCACGTGTTTCCAGCCTGAAGAACTTCCCAGATTGTCGTAAAAACCTCCCGGTCCCGGATCAGTGCGATGTAACATCTGGTAAATGGCGGTTAACCGTTCCGGCTCACTTTTTAGCTTTTTAATTTCATTTAGTTGATCCAGAATCCACAGCGCATCGTTCAACGGAATATCAATGTTGTCGATAAAGTTTCCTCTTCCGCTCATGGCATGATGTTTTTCGATGGTTAGTTGAGCTCCAAAACTCCGGAAAAGCGAATCGGCCAGGGCGTAGCATCGTAGTTTTAAATCTCCGGCTACGGGCTTTTGGTGGGCAAGCGCTAATGTTTGGCGAGCTTCGGAAATCACTTTCTCAGATCCAATTTTAGGAGCCTCTTCCAGAATGTTTCGGGTTTGCTGTTCGAGCGAAGTTTCGTAAATCAGTCTTCGCTGAGTATAGGCATCAAAATAAGCCCGAATCAAGCCACTCTGGAAACGGGGATTGCTCAGGACGCTTTCCGGAGCCGTTTTTTCCATGTCTTGCCATTGCTGAAAAGTTCGCTGAACTTGTTCGTTCGACAGAAGCGGGCCATCGAAGTTGCGTTCGAGTGCCAGCAAACCCTGGGCTACTCCTTCAACATAATCAGGCCCAATGAAAAAGCGGGCGTAATCGCGCAGATTTTCCAGAACTGGAGACGTCGGATCCCAATCCTGCGAACTCCAGACAAATTTATTCACATCGTCGTTGGTTCCTTCGGAATAGCTGATGCTCCCGTCGGCCAGAGGCGCAAATACATTTTCGATATGTTTTTCGTCCATCGGGCGCGGATTGATGCACTCGCGTCCAAGCGTCATGGCATAAGCTAAATCCCATTTCGGAATCGGGTACTGACAACTCAAACTGTGTGTGATATCCGGATATCTGCGGATTGGAATTGACAGATCAGTCATTTTCCGAACCTCTGCAAGTGTCAGTTTAATCCATGGTCCGTAGACCACTCCGCCAAGCCAGTCGTACTTTTTGTTTACATGCTGGAAGAATCTGGAATACCACTCTTTACTTGGTTTGAAAACCTGCGGCGAAACCCATATTTTGGCTTTTGGATGATACTTGTGCAAAACGACAGCCTCTTTGGTCAACCAGTCGAAAAGTTCGTCGGGTTCCAGATCGCCCGGATCGCCGCCGGGAACAAAAAGCGCATCCAGCCTGGGAAGAACACTGAAAACATGTTCGCGTTCGTCAAGTTCTTTTTTTATGGAATCGGGCGAAGAATAATCGCTGGCCATGTTCGGGTACCACATCCACACATCCAGTCCGTATTCCTTGCAAATTCGGGATTGTTCAGCGATCATTTTTATGGCCGGAAGTTTCATGTTGACTCCGGTGAAATCGTCGTCGGTACGTGGAGGCATAATTTCGATGCTGTTTACTCCGAAAATAGCCAGGTCCCGGATGTAACGATCGTATTGGGCAACTGTCCAGGCATCGTAAGCATTCGTTTTGGGCCGGTAACCCAATTGGTGCCCGCGGATCGGATACTTGGGTGTTGACGAAACTTTCAGATCGGCCGGAACCAGTACTTGGTTGGTGCGCAATTCGGATTTTCGCAACAGGTTACCCACTCCATAAAGAGCTCCGCGTTCATCGTGTCCGGCTATCAAAATGGTTTGGGGATTAACCTGAACGATTTTGAAACCATCTTTTCCGGTTGCGGGAAGATTGTTTAATGCGATTGAAAAACCAGGTGGAAATTTTTCCAGTTGGCCTTCAATTCCAAAGGCAACGACGGGATTTGCTGTTTTGGCCATTCGTCCGGTTACGGCCAGTTGCAGACCACTTTTCTTCTGAATTTCTTCCTGCAATACCTGAACGGCCTTGGCCAATTGGGTATTTTTCTGGTCGGGAAATAAGATGGAGGCCTTTGAAAAATTGAGCGTTTGGGAAAATCCAGAAGCGATAAAGCTGGTCAGGATTATGAGTAGAAAAAATGGTTTTCGGTAGCTCATTTTAATTCGCAATTAGATAGTTTAATTCGTCCAACTTACAATAAATGTAACTCATGCAGTCATTCTGAACTCCCTGCCCGCTCACTTGTCAGGCGGGGTTTCAGGATCTTCTAAAAAAAACGGTCAGATTCCGAAATAAATTCGGAATTACGGCGCCATCTGTTTTGATCGACTCATCCCTTCGAAACTCTCACTTCGGTTGTTCCGCCGCCTTTCAAAGTTAACTCAACCGGAGCATTTGTTTTCCACGATCCGCGTGTAAAATCGGGCACGTCAACCGAGTTGGATCGGTTGTTTAACGATTGCTCGCTGAGAGGAGCAATGGAACTCCAAAGTGCTGCATCGTATACATTTTCATCAAGTGGCAAGCCATTTCGCAGACAATCGATTAGCCGCCAGTCCATCATGAAATCCATACCGCCGTGACCGCCTATTTTCTTAGCCATTTCGCCAATTTTGCGCACAATTTCAGGTGTGTATTTTTCCTGAAGTTCTTTCATCTCGTCTTCCTTCATCCATTCGTGACTGGTTGAAATTCTTCCCGGTTCAGGATATTTGACTGCCATCCCTTTGGTTCCGCTGACCTGATGTATGCGCGAGTAGGGGCGGGGACTGGTGACATCGTGCTGAATCATGATGGTTTTACCTTTGAACGTCCGGACAAAGGTTGTGTTCATATTTCCGCGGTATTTATGTCCGGCAAATTCCTTGTAGAAATCGTCTTTAGCAGCCAGTTCGTTGGCCATAGTAGCCATTTGGAAATCGTTCGACGACATGGATGTCAGGTATTCCATCTGGTCGCCCCGGTTGATATTCAGGATTTGGCAAACAGGGCCTAAGCCATGTGTGGGGTAGAGGTTGCCGTTTCGCTGCATGTTTTCGCGCAACCGCCACATATCGCTGTATTTGGTTTTGCTGAAATTTCCTTCGAGCAAGTCGTGCAAATACGCGCCTTCGCAATGTACAATTTCACCGAAAAATCCCTGCCGGGCCATGTTTAGCGTGAGTAGCTCGAAAAAGTCGTAGCAACAGTTTTCGAGCATCATGAAGTGCTTTTGGGTGCGTTCACAGGTTTCAACCAACTGCCAGCATTCGTCAAGAGTTTTGGCGGCGGGAACTTCCGAGACTGCATGTTTGCCATTTTCCATGGCATAAACAGCCATCGGTGTGTGCCATGCCCATGGCGTGGTAATGTAAATCAGATCGATCTCCGGATTCTGGCACATTTCTTTCCAGATATCCTTTGTTCCGGAGTAATTTTTTGCACGGGGCAAACCTTGTTTTTCAAGAATTTTCTGACATTTTTCAACTCTGTCAGGAATTACATCGCACAGCGCTTTAATTTCAACGCCTTCAATATACGACATACGCTCAACGGCTCCGGGACCACGGTTTCCCAGACCAACAAACCCGATCCGGACGGTTTCGAGTTTGGGCGCGGCGTATCCGCTCATGTTGAATTGTTGCTTTTCATTTTGCTTTCCCAAATTATTGCCGAAAAGCGGCGATTCCGCTGCCTGACTGGCAAATCCTGAAACCAGCGCCCCGGTTCCGATTGCAGTGTTCCGGAGAAAATCACGTCTGTTGGTCATAGTTTAGTAGTTTAGGTTATAAACGCTCCTCACTTTGGGAAAGTTGGAGGGTCTCAATCATGTAAGCCTTTTGCTCTCAAATATTCCAGAATTTTTTCGGGCTCGTCGGTCTGAATCATATTCGCACGATTGGTTAGTAACTCAGACATGGCTTCGTCGATGTTGCCATTTCGAATCATTTCATCGGGTTTACCCAATGCGTTGATCCAAACACGCGCATTTCGGTCGCGCAGCATTTGCGTCAATTCCGGCGAATAAAATGAGTCATCAATGTGAACCGCCTGCGGATGAAAACGAACTGTTGCAGAATCGGCTTCCTGATAATTGTGAGCCCTTGGCATTAACATGGCTTCAGCTTGCATTGCTCTCACGGTTTGCAGCGATTCGTAATCATCGTCGAAATAAACGACCTGATTTTCAGTCCCGGTTCTTCGTACAGCATCAATAACCGGTTTTAAACGACTGGTCTTGATGTCGATATCAATCATCATTTTTCCTTTTACCAGTTTCAAAACATCTTCGAAAGTTGGAATTTTTTCGTCGGTGATCGTTCCGTCGGGCATTTTTAGCTGAAGTTTCTGCAATTCATCCCAGGTAAAATCTTCAGCCACTCCTGTGCCGTTTGTGGTCCGGTCAACTTTTCCGTCGTGCATCAGGAAAACCACGCTGTCGGTCGTTACGCGAACGTCTAATTCTCCGATATCAACTCCTGCTTCAATGGCATGCTGATAGGCCGAAAGCGAGTTTTCCGGATGACCATTGTGTCCGCCGCGATGTGCTGCTACCAAAATATAATTGGCTTTTGCGTCGTGAAATTTTGCAAGCGTATTTTCAAATTTATCCGGTTTCGCGCATGCAACCAGAAAAAGCAGTAACGCTGAAGCGAAAAATGTAAATTGTCTTCTCATAGAACGGTTTTTATTCAATTATTTTATGTTTCCAAATTCTGTCACAACGCCTTTTACACTTTCAGGAGAAAAAAGCTTTCCGGCATTTGAAACAATGTTGCCGGTCAAAATTATTCCTGAATTATTGGTTCCTTTCAAGTTCAGGAAACTTGTTGAAGAGCCTGAAATTTGGCTGTTGCTGATCCGAATTCCTGAAGAATTCTCGGTACTGATCGAGCATTCGCTGTTTGGTGAACCACTTATTTTTAATTTGTCAAATTCCGAGTCTTTTACATCATCCAGATGGAGCGCCGGACGCATGTCTTTACTTTTTGTAATAAGTTGCACATCAGAAAAGCTTATGTTTCTTGCATGCCGGATGTAAAAACCGTAAGCTGGCAGATCGTCGAACATATCGTATTCAGGATATGCTTTTTCTTTTTCAGGAACCTGTCTGAGATAATTTTCTTTTGTTCCACCGCCTTCAAATTCAATGCGAATGTGGCTTAGACTCACATTTTCAACTTCCTGACCGGGAGATCCGGTAATGGAGCACCCATTCTTTTGAGCGCCTGTTGCAATTACATTGCTGATTGAAATGTTCTGCAAAACACCGGGTTTGTCAAATTTCTGTCCGTTGAAATAGGGGCGGTTGCGTTTACCAAGCCGGATGAAAATCGGGCAAAGAGGTCCGTCAATTCTGATGTTGGAAATTACCACGCCATCCAATATGCCGCCATCAACCGATTCGAGTGCGATACCGGTGTGGCCGCGCGGCGTACCCTCAATGGAATGATCGGTCACTTTCGAAGGGCGAATCACAATATTTGAAACGACAATATTTTTGAAACCGTTACTTGATTCTGTCCCCATTTTCAGGGCATTGCAATGACTGCTAATCACACAATTTGTAATGGTGATGTTTTCGTTAGCTCGTCCTGAAGTACTTTTCATCGTGATACCATCGTCGTCGGAGTCACCAATGCAATCCGAAATCCTGACGTCGTGGCAGCCGTCGATGTCCATTAAATCATTGTTTTTATTGCTGTGGTTAAATACATCAATGTTGTGGATATAAACGTTATCGCAGGCCAGGTAATGCTGCATCCACAAACCGGAGTTGCGCAGGTGCAGTCCTTCCGTTCGCACATTGGTGCATTGAATCAGCCAAATCAAATATGGACGCACAGCGTATGAATCTAATTTTGAGCCTTCTGGAATCCAGAATTTTGCGCCCTGTCCGTCGATGGTTCCTTCGCCTTCAAGAGCAATATTGGTGCGTTTCTCGGCATAAATGAGTGCACGTTTCAGGCTTCCTTTCCTGAAAAAAGTGAAATCAGGATCATTTTCCGGATAATCTTTCAGAAACGGACTTCCGTAGAGTGTCGCTCCTTTTTCAAGATAGATGGTCACATTGTCTTTCAGGTAAAGTGTTCCGGATTTATAATTTCCGGCAGGTACAATGACTTTACCACCGCCCGAGAAGTTGCATTTGTCAATGGTTTTCTGGATTGCAGCGGTGCTAAGCACAGAAGTGTCGGAGACGGCTCCGAATTCCAAAATTGAGTACTCGCCAGCGAGCAAAAAATTAGTTAAGAATAGTAAAAATGCGAGTGTTGGTATGAATTTCATCCTGACTATTTATTCAACCTGTTTTTCTAAATTTTCAATAATATTCTCCATTTCCGATCTTGTATATTCCAGTCCCAGCAATTGAACAGCATATTCTATTGTTGAGCAATAGTTGTATTTGAGCGCTTTTTCCTTCAATTTTTCCTGGTAAAGATGCGATTGAGCTGTTACGATCGGATCTTCAACAAGATGAACGATGGTATATTTTTTCTGAATATATTCTTCCCTTAATTTGACAATGACGCCAAGCACATTCGTTGTCATGTCAAATTTGACTTTTCTTAAGTCAACCAATATTCTTTCAATAGATTCGCGATCGACGTCAACAGATATCTTTTGAAGGTATTTTTCAAAATCGCCTGAGTTCCAGGTGCCAAAAAATTTTAGCACTTCCAGATTAACGTCCTTGAATATTTGATATTTAGTTATCACCAGTTTGATTTATGGGATTTCGGTCCATCGTAAACTTACATAAATTCCGGCATTACTTTTTCGTATTTCAGTTGATTGTCTTTTTTGTAGATTCTGAAAGTAGGCCAGGTATTGAGGGCATTCCCGAGTTCCAATCCATTATTTTTATCGCCTTTTACTATATAAAAGCGCATTTTCATTTCAGGATTGTTTTCGGCAAGTTCTTCCCTGAAAACCAGTTTTTGTTCCTTCATTTTCCAGGTTGCAGCCAAATGTTCAACCGAGCAATCTTTAACAATGCTATAGCCATTGTTTAAATAAATGAACCCGTTCGACAATGCAAAGGCCGGATCGTGTTTAAGGTCTGTTGGAATTTCAACCGAAATATCTTCGCCGGCGCCGGCTGAATAATACAGTCCGCTGGCAGGAGTGTCAAAGGTGATTTCAACAGCTCCCTCGGCCGGGCGTTTGCAGGTAATGTCGAGGCGGTACAGATTATCGTTTATTTTTTTTACTGAAGTAATAGATTTCTCTGCCCTTATTGCCAGTGGAATTGGCAGATAACTGGATGTTTCCGGATTTTCCTTTTCTGAAACTTCAGGAGTAACTTTTCCGGTTTTGGTATCGACACGATAAGTTTTATTTTCATCCAACGGAATTACACTTTTCAGTTTGGCCATAATTTTCCTGATAACCAATTTTGCATCAGCCACTTCGTTAGCAGTATACTGAACTTCAACCAACCATGGATCCCATCCGCTTGCATCGGAAACTTCAGAGAGCAGCAGATGCTTCCATGCTTCTTCGAGCAATTTTTTCTGTTCAGTCACATCAATCCCCTTTGAATCGGCATATTCAATCAGGCGCTGAACCATAAGCACATCACTGCGTAACTGGTACGAAAGAGCACGTGTGATTCCATCGGTTTCAACACCGCTACGCTGGCGACCCATCCACATAAACGGACCACAAACCGACATGTTCCAGGTTCCTTCAGGAACGAAAGGATAATCGGGAATTTTGTAGCCTTTCAGATTTTTGATTTTGTCGGCCAGTTCGGATATGGTCACAAACTTGTATCCTTCGGATAGTAATTTTTTATAATTGTCAACATTCTCCTTTAACTGCGCCGGAACAGGGTAAAAATCACTTTTGTAGTCGAGTGTATTAAATTCTTCACCGTCGTCGAGAAATGCGTAAGTCCAGCTGAGTCCATCCAGATTTTTTTCGCCATCAATTAAACCCAGAATCTGATCGTTGCCATAACGAACATTCACCAAAGGAAGGGTTCTGTCGCGGTAATAGCTGTGCGGATCAGAACTGGTTACTACCAGGTCGTATTTTCCTTTCAGGAAGCTCGCTTCTGCCGGTGTCCACTGAAGTTCTTGACCGAAAAATACGCGTGAACGTTTAATCCCGTATTTGGCAAGTATCTCATCATTTATTTCAATGGACTTTTTTATGTCGTAAGCCGGATAGCCGATGAAAAACTGATCGGAGTAATGAGCAATGACCAGCTCTATCTGACCTCGGTTAACCAATTTTTTAAGCAAGGCCAATACCTCCGGATATTCTTCAGCGAAAACCTGAATGGCATAGCCCTGAATTTCAAAGTCTGATTTGAACTGTGGATTTTTTTCGAAAAACTGCAACGTTGGGTAAACAGACTGCTTGATAATCCGACTTTCAATTTTGTAATCTCCGGCCACGTATTGCAGATTATAGTGAAACAGGCCAACAGCATATTTTTCCTGCGCTTTGGAAAGCGTCGCAACGAGCAGAAATGCTACAAGTGCAAATAATGTTTTTTTCATGTGTATTTGTTATTTCTTAGTTTTTAAATTTTTCAGGAGCCGAAATCACCCCCAGATAACGCCCCATCCAGTAGGGAAGCAGCCAGACATCGCCAGCGCTGATCAATGCTTTTCCGTCGCCATCCGAATTGAGATTAAAAATTTGTCCGTTGTGGCGATAAAGCGGAAGTTCGCCAAGCGGAAGCAATTCTTTGGTGGTCTGTCCTCTGAAATTTTCAGGAATGCGTTCGATATCTTTTCGTTGCGAATTCTGAACAGCCCAATTGCGCAGATCCATCGGATAATTCTTCAGGAAACCAATGGATTGTTCCAGATCGAATTCTTTGGCGCCGGTCATGGCATAGGTGAAATTCCACAAAGCGTTTTGCTCCGGACGTTCCATGTTCCAGTGATCCTTTATGGTTTTTTCGAAATCGGATTTAAGCGTGTCGTTAAAAGCGTACGGGTACAATCCCCAGTAAGCCAGAAAATACATTTCATCGTCGGAGTGGTTCCATTCTTCCGAAAGACTTTTGCTCCAAAGATCAGCACCATCTTCGGCTTTCCCGATTTCTTCCATGGGGCGCATCAGATTATCAAAGTATCCAAATTTGTTCATCAACTCGAACGCTTTGTCTTTAAACTTTTCCTTTTTGGTAAAGTGATAGGCTGTTTGGAGCATGGCAATAATATTTGACGAGCAGATTTTTCGGTCGCCTACATTTTTCGGGAAGTGATTCACGTAGTCAGGATTCCATTTTCCCCAAAGCGTTGGCTCGCCGTCCACGTCGATGATATACAAATTGTTATCCACAATGTAACTCATCAGGTTGTCGAGCATGGTAAGGGCACGTTGTTTCATAATACTGTCGTCCGAAAGCTCCAGAACAGTGGTTAGGCCAAAGATTTGCCCAACGGTCTGGTCGCTGCTGGCCGTCGACCGCCATGTCCAGTTTGGATGATCGGCGGCCGGAAGCCACAAGGTTGCCGGACTTCCACTTAACAGTTCTTTTTCTTGCCAGCCAACTGCTTTAGAGTTTTCAACTTTAAAATCCCGTTCAAAACTTCGGGCAAAAAGTCCTTTTATTCCGGTGACGGTATACAATCGCTCCATGGCATCAAACGATTCGCGGGCATTTTCAAGCGCTTCGGCCGTTCCTGTTACTTTGTAGCGGAACAACTGGCTGGCCAAATACATTCCAGTCCAAAGGTTGTCGCTGGGTTGGTTTGCTGTTTCTCCGGAAGAATAGCTTTCAGTGAGCTTGACTGAACTACAGTTCAAACCATACCGGATATTCTTTTGCCGAACTTGTTTTTCGTAAAACACGGCCTTGTCTTCCAAAGTCATGTCTTTGGCAAATATTTGTCCCAGCCCTTTGTTTGTCAGTATTAAAACTGAATTATCGGGGCCTTTCTGAATTGAAATTACCTGATTTCCGGGCAACCAGCGTTCGCCGGCAAAATAGCTGAATTTTCCATCTTTATTTAGTCTGAATGCGCCATTGGCAGAGCCAAACCAAAGTGTACTGTCTATTTCCTGAATGGTGGTGATGTTGTTGCACGGTAACTTATTTAACAGTTGCTTTTCAGGAAGAAGCAAATAACCGACAGACGTTCCGACAACTACTTTGGCCGTATTATCTTGAAATATCGCACAGGTAACCCTTGAGCCTTTGTAAATCTCTTTAATCGTTTCCCCCGGTATAAACTCAGCTACCGATTCGGGAGTGACCAATAAAAAGCAATTGTTGGATTCGTTATATCTAATTTGCTTTACTCCTTTATAATTACCGGTCCAAAGTTTTTTTCCGGATTGGTCGAGATACACCAAATTAGTTCCGTCGGAAACCAGGAAATGAAAATCTTTTCCTCCTGCAAAGGCAGATGCTTTAGCTAATCCGTGATCGATCTGTATTTTACCTGCCCAGGCATTGCTGAAAATTTGTTTATCGTCGAGATAAACTGTTTGATTGTGGTAAGTAGAAATTGCTTTAATTATTTTTTTCTGCATTGAACCGTAGGCAATTTCAGAAGTGAATTTTCCGGGGTAGTAAAAACTTCCGTTGTCGGGAACCCATAATTTATTGCCGGCTAAAATTTCAATAATACCATCGCGGTTCGACGATATTTCCTTCAGGTCGGTTTTTTGATTGCTGGAAATATAGTATCGAACACTGTATTCCTGAAGATAGGGGACATCCTTATATACAGGCTGACCCTTTGCGTTTATTTCTGATTTCTTTAGAGTTTTGTTCTCTTTATGACAAGAGGTTGCCCAAAGAAGAAGAACAAAAACGAAAAAGTATTTGCAGGCTATGCAATTCATCTGTTCAGGTTAATTTATGAGCACTAAACAAAGGAACGCTAATTCAAAAATGGGAACTTCTCCTTTTTTAATCAAATCGCATAGAATATTAACCCGATCAAAATAGTTGTTGTATTTACACTTTAAATAATTGACTGTTGTAAGGATTTAAAATAAAATAATTTAGAAGCAGTTGTTTTGCCAGTTATTTCTCATTGTTTGGGAGGTTCTGTGTAAATATTTGAATGCTGGAGTTAAAAATTAATGCAAAATGAATAAAATTCCGGAAGATCGTGTGTTTGTTTTGGTATTTCTTTATTGAAATAATTTACCTAATTCCAAAGAGCTTTTTGTTATGCTTAAAAATCTAAACCGACTAATCTCTATCTTCCAGTCGATTACGTTTTTTCTTTTGTTACCTGTTTTCAGTTTTGCACAAATTAATCTCCCGTCGTCGTTGCCAGATCGTGTTATTTTAAATGTGCCAGGTTCAGACCCTTCAACATCCGTTGCGGTTACCTGGAGAACAAATACTTCAGTAAAAGAAGGATTTTGTGAGATACAGCCGTCATCAGGTTTTCGAATTAATCCGGAGATTAGCACTGTAGTTAAAGCCGAAACCAGAACATTCAGTTATTCATACCCGGAAGAGCCAGAAGTATGGGCGAATCAGCACTCAGTTGTACTGAAAGGGTTGCAGCCAGATGGAAAATATGTGTACCGCGTGGGCGACAAAACCAACTGGAGCGAGTGGTTTGAGTTTCAGGTACCCGCAAACGACGAAGAGAAATACTCGTTTATTTATTTTGGCGATCCCCAAGTTGGGCTAAGGTCCGAGTGGTCTCGTGTAGTTCGGAATGCATACAAGTTTTGTCCCGACAGTCGTTTTATGCTTTACGCCGGAGATATTATTAACCGGGTCGGACGCGATTACGAATGGTATGAGTGGTTCGATGCGGGATCATTCATTTTTTCATCGGTACCGCAAGTGTTGACCCCCGGAAATCATGATTATGACGATACTGTACTCGGAACTCACTGGAATGCCCAGTTTACACAGCCCACCAATGGACCTGCGGGATTAGACGGGACTTGTTTTTATATCGATTATCCACATTTGAAGCTAATATCAATAGATTCGGCAGTGAATTCGGAACTTGAAGATGAAGATGGTGCTGCACTCATGTCACAAAAAATGTGGCTCGATTCTATTTTGAGCAGGAATACAAAGGAATGGGTTGTTTTAACCACCCATCTGCCTTTTTACTCTACAAGTACCCGGAGAGACAATCCGCAATTGCGAAAACATTTTCAGCCAATTTTGGAAAAGTATCAAGTCGACCTTGTGCTTACCGGGCATGATCATTCTTATGGGCGTGGCCGCGTTTCTGATAACCCGGCGGTCAAGAAACCATCCATTGTTTATGTCGTTTCTGTAAGCGGGCCTAAATTATCTTCATTTGAGAAAAAAGCATGGCCTGAAAAAAGTGGAGAAAAGCTTCAGTTGTTTCAGGTCATCAGTATTGATAAGAATGAGATGCATTATCAGTCAGTCATGGCAAATGGAGGAATTTTTGACGAGTTTAAAATTAAGCGAAAAGATAACGGGAAGAAGACTTTTGTAGATATGCAGCCAAAAGATGGAAACTTAAACATTGATTAACCTGATATTTTGATAGACTTATGAAAACAAGAATGTGGATCAATATTTTAGTTGTAGGCCTTACCCTGGGAACAGCCTGGGCTATCCGGGGACAGTTTGGACATGAGCCTGGCGCAGCCTGGGCCGGCGGAATCGGAGCTCTCGCTTTGGTTTTGGTCTCCGGAAGAAAAGACTGGTACAATAAAGCGCTTTTAATTGCACTAAGTTCTGCTCTTGGATGGGGAGCTGGCGGAATAATTAGTTATGGAATTGTTGTTGGTTACGGGCATAGTACCGATTTCCTGAATGCCGCGTATGGTTTGGAGATGCTGTTTGTGATTGGCGGGTTATTCGGCTTGCTCGGTGGCGGTTTGCTGGGACTTACACTTGAATCTTCCGAAGAAAAGAAAGTTAAATGGGCCGGATTACTGGCGGAAATGATTGCCGGCGGAATTCTTGTCCATAGCTTTTTAATCGATCAGCTTGACTTTTTAATGACTCCGCCTCGTTCGGAAGCCTGGGCGATTTGTTTGGGTGCAGGCTTGGCTATGCTGTGGTATATGGCTCGGAATAAGTTTAACTCTGCCTTGCGGGTAGCTCTTTTTACAACGCTTGGCGCGGGTTTTGGGTTTGCCTTTGGAAATTTTCTGCAGATTTTGGGTAATGTTCTCGAAATCAATTTTAACATGTGGAATGTGATGGAATACAACATTGGATTTTGGGGAGGCGTCTCTCTGGCTTACGGCGTATTTACTTCAAAGTGGCCCGAAGCGAGTTCAGCTCCTGAATCCTGGGAAAACAAGGTTGCAGCCGCATTGGTTATTATTTTTGTACCATTTTTGGTTTTTCAGAACTCAGCTTTCTACGATATTTTGTTTAAAATTCCTGAAAATGCCGAAACGCTGTCGCGAGTTACCTTTTCAGGAAGTATTACAGCTTTAGTCGTGTTGATTTTGCTTTTTTTGTTTAGCTGGTATCTTCAAAGAAAAAGTGGGGTCGGATATGGTCGCGCGGATGTTTTCAAACTTTTTCTGATTTATTTTGGCTTTTATATCCTGTTCAGTTTCAGTATTACCGGTGCTTTCTCCGGAACTTTCATGTCGAATCATTTGCTTTATGTAATGAATTTTGCAGTGATTCTCTTTCTGGTTGTAAAATATACGCCTCGTTCATTCGAGTTTCAAAGTATTGATATACAGAAAATAAGTGGTGTTCTCTATTTTGTAGTGATTGTTTCAGTAATACTTTTTCTGGCTTTTATTGCAATTCATTTGCATGGAGAATTAAGTGGTGCTCACAATAGATTTTAATTCACATAACTTTTTTCTGAGTTGCTTGTTAATACTAGCGATTCGTGTCCATTTTAACATTTTTTAATAAAATATTAACTTAATTGTGATCATATATTAACGTGTAAAATTTACTGAATCGATTTAGTTAAATTAAACAAGTTAATATATGTTGTAATGAGAATAAAATTCCACAAGCTTTGGTTTTTTTTATTCTCAATATTTGTAGTGTCGAGTAATCTTAAATCAAACTTCCATTTTAAGGAGGTGTCTACTGAGAATTGATTCTTTATTAATAAATTAAACTAGTCGTTTTATGAAAAAGAAAGTTTTACAAATGCTCCTTCTGGCAATGTTTGCTTTTCTATCAAGCAATGCAATTGCCCAGCTGAAAGTGAGTGGTGTTGTAAAGAGCTCTGATGGTGAAGCACTTCCCGGAGCTACCGTAGCGGTTAAGGGCACCACCACAGGTGTAATTACCGATTTCGATGGAAATTACAACATCTCTGTTCCAAGCGCTCAGTCAACTCTGGTTTTTTCGTTCGTTGGAATGCAAAGCCAGGAAGTTGTTGTAAACGGTAAACCAGTTATAAATGTTGCTTTGGCTTCCGTAAGTATCGGAGTCGACGAGGTCGTGGTAACTGCTTTGGGTATTTCAAAGGAGAAAAAATCTCTTGCTTATTCAGTTAGTGAAGTTAAAGCAGATGATTTGGTAAAAGCCGGAAATACCAATGTGATGAAATCGCTTGATGGTAAAGTGAGCGGTGTTAATTTAACCAGCTTAAGTAGCGATCCTACTTCTTCGGTATTGGTAAATATTCGTGGTACTACCGCCATGCCAACAATGGGTGATCGTGACGTTTCTAAAAAAGGACAACCATTGTATGTAATTGATGGTGTTCCTGTAGGAAGCCAGACTTTTACAGCAAAAGATGGTGTTGACTTCGGGAATATCTTATCGCAATTAAATCCTGAAGACATTGAATCTGTCACAGTTCTTAAAGGCGGAAGCGCCGGTGCATTGTATGGGGCCGATGGTGGTAACGGAGTTATAATGATCACTACCAAATCAGGTAAAGGTGGCAAGAAAGGTATTGGCGTGAGTGTATCAAGTTCCTATACTGTTGAACAACCATACCAGTTTCTTCAGGGACAAACCGAATTTGGTCAGGGTGAACGTGCTTTTGAATGGCAGTACGACAATACTGACACATGGGGTCCAAAACTTGACGGAAGTTATAGCGGACGTTTTTGGAATGTAAAAACTCAAAAATGGGAAGAAGGCCCGATGACTGCCGGTGGCGCTAATCCAATGGAGCAATATCTTCAAAATGGAGGTACCAATACAAATAATGTTAGCGTGAATGGAAATTACGACAAAGGATCATTCCGTGTTTCATTTTCGAACATGGGTAATGAAGGTGTGATGCCAAACACAAAAACCAGTCAAAATTCGGTAACTTTTAATTCGGAGTATAAATTGACTGATAAAGTAAAGATTACAGTTAACTCAAATTATATTACAACGTTTTCTCCGAATAAGGCGAATGTGACTGGATCGAACAGTGTACTTAACGCATTGTTATTCAATATGCCTGCCAATCTTCAGCCGCTAAGCGACATGCATAATTACTGGCTTACTGGCTTCGAAGGTATTCTTCAGAATGGCGCCATTATGAAAGATCCTGAAAGCAAGGGTGTTGCACAGGATAATCCATGGTTCATTACGTATGAAAATATTCACCGGTTTACACGGAATAATTTCTTTGGAAAAATGCAATTGGATTGGCAATTTTCAAAAACACTGTCGGGTATGTTCCGCACAGGTATGGAAAGTGTTACTGAAAATTATGAACTTCGTAAATCCTGGGGTGGTAAGAGTGACGCAAACGGACAATTTAATCCATCACAGAATACTACAAACAGTTATAATTCCGACGCTATTCTGACCTACAACAATACGTTTGGAAAGTTTGGGTTGAGCGCTTCTGGTGGTGTAAACTACAATTACTATAAAAATTTCAGTTCTGATATTATTGCTGATGATTTAGCGGTACCAAAATTGTTTACACTTGCAAACGCCAAAGCAGGTACCCTGAAACTTGGTGACCTTGGAGACGATAATTTTGGATATCGTTGGGATACAGACAAAACTTATAGTGTATATGGTATGGCTAGTTTAAGCTACGACAACCAATTCTTTGTTGACATTACTGGTCGTAACGACTGGAAAGGCGTTCTTGCTGAAGAAAAAATCAATTATTTCTATCCTTCAGTTTCAGCAAGCTGGGTTGCGTCACAATCATTTGAACTTCCTAAATCGATTGACTTGTTGAAGTTTCGACTTGGTTGGGCCGACGTCGGAAACGGTTTGAAAGTAAGGAGAAATGTAGATACATATACTTTTGAAGCATCTGACTGGGGTTCAGTAAAAACTGCCAACATTTCAGCAACGCTGGTTGACCCGAATATAAAGCCAACGCATTCAATAACAAAGGAAGCTGGTTTGGATTTGTGGATGTTCAACAAACGTGTGCTTTTCGATTTCACTTATTTTGTAAAGGATCAGGTTGATCAGATTGACAATATTCCAACGGTGAAAGGAACTGGATTCCCAGGTATGTTAACCAATATTGGCGACGTTCGGAATAAAGGATTGGAATTTGGTCTTACCGTAACTCCGGTTCAAAAGAAAGATTGGAGATGGGATGTTTCGGCAACTTTCACACATTACAGAGCAACTATCACAAGATTGTCTGATAAGTTTGCTCCCAATGGCTATGTTTGGGCTGACTATGATGGAAAGACAAAAATTAGAATTGCTGAAGGCGAGGTAATCGGAAACATATATGAGCAAAATCCAATCGCGAAAGTAAAGACTGGCAAGTATGCAGGTATGTATCTGCTGGATAGTGAAGCTGGTGAATTCCAGAATGGAGCAGATGGCGATCGCGAAAAATTGGGAAATTTTAATCCCGACTATATTATCGGTTTAAATACTACAATAAAGTACAAGAATTTCGCGCTCAACATGGTTGGTAGCTTACGAGTTGGCGGTAAATATGAATCAGTTAACCAGCAATACATGGACTCCAATGGTCGTTCCATTGCCAGTCTTGGTTCGGGACCAAATAACCCATTGTGGCAAGGTGGACGTGATGCCGCCCACGGTGGCTTGCCTTGGCCTGCAGCCGGTTCCAGTTCATACGAAGCCATCAATAAGAATAACGATGGGCAACGGGCAGACTTTAGTGATGCAGGTTACGCAAAGGGCGTATTCTTAAGACCTGATTTTGAAGGTGATCCTTCAACAGCTACTGATGCTGATTATATCGTAAACGGTGCAGATCCAAACAATACTTTCTATCAGTTCGCATATAACAGCTTTGGCGATTGTATCTGGAGCTTTGCATCAACCCGTACTTTCGATGCTACAAACTTTAAATTAAGGGAAGTGTCTTTGACTTACACCGTTCCCAATTCTGTAACTCAAAAATACATGCTGAATGGTGTATATCTTTCATTGGTTGGAAGAAACGTATTTCAGTGGAATGCGAATGGCCGAAATGAAGATCCTGAATCTGCTTTCTCAGGTGTTGGAACGAACCAGGGTATCTTAAGGGCAACCTTACCAGGAATTCGTTCAATTGGGTTCAAGCTTGGATTTAATTTCTAATGTTATTCATTTATAAAAAATTGACAATTATGAAACCATATATGACTAAGATATTTGTATTACTCTTAATCGTGGGGTTGGTATCATCCTGTAGTAAAGATGCTTTGCGGGAATATGATATATTACAGCAGAAAGATGCTGTAGAATCACTGAATGACCAGTTCCTCCTGTCGTCCATAATCAAGAAAACGACTCTATTTTACGACAAACAGGGATATTCTGAAAGCAAATTACCCGGAGCTGTTCAGTACATGGAGCGGAACTATCAAGGTGGTGATAATTATTACAGTGGGTTTAAGCAACCTTCTGATAATATGTATGATGCAATGGATATCATTAAGTTTATCGATGCTTCAATTAAGTTGACTGAAGGTCGCGATTCTAAAGTTCACGAAGGAATTTTCACAATTTTCAGAGTATTATTGTTTTCGTACATGACAGATCTCTATGGCGATGTTTATTATTCTGAAGCCTTAAAAGGACGCGAAGGTATTCTTTATCCTAAATATGATAAACAATCTGATATTTATGCTGGTTTACTTACTGAGTTAACAAATGCAACTACATTAATTAATGAAGGAACTGAACCAATTTCAACAACTTATGACCTGATGTATGCAGGAGACAAAGCGAAATGGGTAAAATTTGCCAATTCTCTTCGTCTGCGCTTAGTGATGAGAGCTTCAAATAAGCTTTCCGATGCCGGTTCTCAATTAACAGCATTGTCCGGTAATTCCGGTAATTTAATGGCAAGCGTGGCTGACAATGCTGCAATACCATTCGTTGGCACTACTGCTGACAACTCATGGAAAGGTGGAACATTAAACTGGGTTGCTCCTGATGATTTTGACAAAAGAAGACCTTCAAAAACTCTTGTTGATATTCTGACAAATTTGAATGACCCGCGTTTGACAATATGGTGTGCACCGGTAGAACAACCCTGGACCAGCGATCAGGCAAAAAATGGTGTTAGCTTCGATACTACTGATCCAAATGGGTTTACCTATACCTCTAAATGGGAATACATTGATATGAGTAACGCTGATATTGCAGCTCAGGCAGCAAATATTTTGGACAAGGATAAAGTGTATGTTGGATTTGTTGCAGGTATGCCAGGTGATTGGAAAAACGGGAATGGTCACTACAACACAGCATTAGGCGGTGCAACTGGAAACTTCAAGGTTTCTAAGTTCTCTACACTTCTCAGACAAAATAAGCATGACCTTTTGAAAGCTACACTGATGAACAGTGATGAAGTTCAGTTTATTCTGGCTGAAGCTGCAGCTAAAGGTTTGATTACCGGAAGCGCTGATACTTACTACCGTGCTGGTATAACTCAGTCAATGAAACGCTGGGGCGTTTCTGATGCCAGCATCACTACTTATTTAGCTCAACCAAGCGTTGCTTTGCCTTCAGATAAAGCAGGGCAGTTAAACCAAATTGCCACACAAAAATGGTTGGCATTGTTTACAGTGACCGTTGAGACTTATTTGGATTTGCGCCGGACGAAATTGCCGAATATTTTCAGCAACGGATACCTGGGAACTTACGATTTCCCATTGCGCTACAGATATCCCTCAAATGAAGCTGGACAAAATAAAGATGCTTACGACACAGGAGTTGCAACACTATCACCTACTGTCGATGATCAGTACTCTAAAATGTGGTTACTTCAATAATAAATTTATACCAATTAAACTCAATTTAAAAGTGCCACCACCTGATGGAGGTGGCACTTTTTTTTCTGAAATTCAGGTCCGCGAAAATCAGACGTTATTGCGAAACTATTCCGGGAAACGTGGATTTTTTAGACAAAACCGTTGAAATAAATAATCTAAACACTCTTTTTCAATCATAAAGTTCATCAACTAAACAATTTCAAATGAATCAAAAAATACAACAATTGGTAGTCCTTATATTTGCTTTGGCATTGGTCTCATGCTCTTCAAAACATGAAAATGCAAAAACACCTTTGTATCAGGATAAACCTTTTGTTCAGGATTACAGCATTAAATATTTGAACGAAAACAAAGATGCTAAACTGTTGAATGTGGCTTCCGACCGGAACGGATACATTCAAATTTATGCTTCAACCGGATTGATGCGCACCCGCGCCAGCCAATTCCTTTTTCCCGGAACGATTGTTCCCGACTTTCAGGACAGGCCAACTTCGGATAAAAAAATCGCCGGAATCGGAATTTACGACAACCAGTTTGTTTACATCGATAATCAGGCGGTGTTAAGCAACGCCTGGGCCGCAAAATTATTTTCGAGACACAACATGCCCGGCGCCCGTATTTTTTCAGGAGGAAAGGATTTTGCCTTCCTGATTTCGGACGGGAAAAAACTTGAACTACTGAAAAATTCAGAAAGTCTTTGGGAGGGTTCACTTTCCGGAGAAGACGTAAAAGATATAAAATACGATTCCGCAAGTAATACATTCCTGATATTGGGCAACGGATCTATTTATTCCTTTTCTCCTGAAAAAAAGGAGATTGCTAAAATTTACAGCGGAGATAACCTGACTTGTATGGAAGTTTCTTCAGGAAATTTGGTGGTTGGCACCACTGATGGTTATTTTAATTTGGATTTGAAAACACAAAAGCAGATTGGCGATGTGCAGAAAAAAATGCCATGGACCGATTTGACAACGATAAAAAATATTGACGGCAAACTTTGGTTCGGATCGACCTGGGGTGCCATGAAACTTCGCGACGATGGCAAATTCGATTACTACGCTTCCGAACGATGGATTCCTTCAGATACAGTAGTTAGTATAGCGAAAGGTCCTGAAAATTCAGTCCTTGTCCTGACAAACCGTGGCCTGGGTCAAATTTGTTTCAAGGAAATGACCTTGTACGATAAGGCTATGTATTACGAAAAGCAGGTTCGCGAACGTCACATCCGTGTTGGTTTTAATGCCACTGTTTCGAACATGAAAAATGGTGATGTAACTACCGGAACGATGGAAAATTCGGATAACGATGGCTTGTGGACTTCAATGTATCTGGCGGGTGAAACATTCCGGTATGCAGTAACCAAATCCGACGAAGCTTTACAGAATGTGCGCGAATCACTCGACGCCATGGAAAGGTTATATACCGTTAATGGTCTTAATTCAGGTTTCCCTTCACGGTCATTCGAACGAACCGGGTACAATAAAAACGATTCTCCATGGAGACAGGCACCTGATCCGGAATGGGACTGGAAATCGACCACCAGCAGCGATGAGGCTATTGGTCATTTCTTTGCTTTTGGAGCTATTGCCGAATTGGTTGATGTTCCTGAAATTCATGATAAAGCCGTGATGTTGATCGATACCTTAGCGTCGCACATCCTGAAAAATAACTACTACATGATCGACTGGAATGGCCAGCCAACCACCTGGGGGCGCTGGAATCCGGAATATGTAAATGCACGTCCCGAAAATGTTGGAGACCGGAAGATTACGTCTTCAAACATTACGGCCATGTTGCAAACGGCATATCATTTTACCAAAAAGGAAAAGTATAAAGATGCCATTCTGAACCTGATGAAGGAACATGGTTTCCTCACAAATCTGATGCGTCCGATGAAATCGATAGGAATGGCTCCTGATAATGCCGATGAGTTAAGTAAAGAGTTGTCGGACCAATGGAATCATTCTGACGACGAAATGTACTACTGCGGATATTGGGGACTTTACCGCTACGCTCTGAATGACACGTTGAAGGCTGATTACAAAAAAGCGATCATTGACCATTGGGAAATTGAACGTCCGGAGAAGGAAGGCCTGTGGAACATTATGACAGCCATTGCCGAGACAAACGATATCGATCTGGATAACGCCATTTGGTATCTTCAAAAATATCCACTCGATTTGGTGAACTGGACGGTTAAAAACAGTCAGCGAAAAGATATCGAATTTATGCCTGCAAATTTCAGGAATCAAACGATAACAGAAGTTCTGTCTCCCGCTGAGCTTCGGATTTCAAGGCATAATTCCAACCGTTTCGATTTGGATTCAGGTGGGGCAGGCCGGTCGGAAAACAGCGCTGGCGATATTTGGTTACTTCCTTACTGGATTGGCCGGTATTTGAATGTCATTAGCGCTCCCGTCGATAAATAATTTTAAAGTTGCACATATATCTTGTGCCGGGGCCTTTTGTCAAAATGTTTAAAATGAAAATTAACATGGGCATTCGCCCAATGCGATGAAATAAAGACATTTAAAGTTCTTTTTGTGTTGGTTAGGTTTTGGTGATAGGCATGTGATCTGATCTTTTTGATCGGACACATGCCTTTGTTAACCTTCCGGCTTCAATTTTCTATGATTTTACCTGATCTGTATTTGCCTCACTGGAAAGCAGATCAAACTTAAAATTATACCTAAGCCTGAATGAAATCAGTAAAGAACATTCCCGGATTACGCTGGGGGAGCATTCTCCTGATCGGAATATCGCTATCCATTGGATGGGGTATTCGCGGCGATTTTGGCCATGAATATGGCGCTGCATTTGCCGGAAGTCTTGCTGCAATTACCGCAGCGCTTTTATCTGGTCGCGAAGACTGGCGACAACGAATTCCATATTTTGTATTTTTTGGTGCATTGGGCTGGGGTTTTGGAGCCACTCAATCCTACATGCAGGTGCTATCGTATACCGAAAGCGGTCATACTATTTCACAAGCCTACGGTTATTTAGCCACATTTTATATTGGCTTTATGTGGGCTGGATTAGGAGGCGCCGGAACTTCCTTTGCTGCGGTGGCCAAAAAAGAACAATTGGTCTCGATTTTTAAACCTCTTCTGTTTTTATACGGTTCCTGGCTGGTGCTCGATCTGATTGAAGATCCGGTTGCCCGATTGTTACAGGAAGGCGCTAATTTCGATGGAACCTGGTTTCGGCACAAAAATCCGCTCTACTGGTTCGACGCCGATTACTTGCCTGCCTTTTTCGCGCTCATCGGTGTTTGGGTGTACGATTTATACAACCGGAAGGGAGAGAACAATCGTTTTTATCTTCCGGCTTTTGCTTTAATCGGGGCATTTTCAGGATGGCTAATACAGTTCTGTATGCGTCTGGCAGGAATTGAAAACGGTTTTGCATCAGCATTAACTTACCTTCAGGGCGACCCATCGTACATTAATCCTGAAAACGGACAACGTGCCTATGAAGCTTCGAATTTACTCAACAATTGGCCGCAATGGTTTGGCGATTATCCGCAGCACGTGGGTTGGTTTATCGGACTGGTGCTTGGTTTGGCAGCCTATTTTTTACTTTTCGGAAAATTCAGGAATGGTTCGTCATTGCTGGCCTGGATGGGAAGCGGCTGGCTTCTGTCGTTTTTAGTTTTTCCGGTTTTAGGCAGTTTATTTTTTGCTCAATATGGCGGGCTTCGCATGACCCCGCCGCGATCGGATGACTGGGCCGGAATTACCGGAGTTTTTATTGCAACTTCCATTTGGATGTGGCGACACCAGTTACGGCCGGTTGCTGTTGCTTCAGTCATCAGCGGGACCATTGGCGGTTTTGGTTTTGCCGGAATGCAATGGGTGAAACAACTGATGATGTCGTTCGGAAATCCCCGTATTCTCGAATATAAGGGAATATTGCCCGGCAGCGATGAGTTTAATTCAATCACTTCACTTTGGTCAAGGTGGCAAGGACAAAACTGGCACAGTTTCCTGGAACAAAGCTACGGTTTTGTAAACGGAATCGCCATTGCGGTCGCTCTCGGATTTTTGGCCACCCGAATAAAAATTCACGAAGATTCACTTTCAAACCATAGAGGAAAAGGGCGATGGACCCGGGCATTTGCTGTTTTGTTTATTCTCGTCGGGCTGACCTATTTTAATGTGGTAAAAAATGTTGAGGAGTGGGGCGATCAGTTAAATCCCGAAGTCTGGAAAACGGTTGTGACCCAGGCAGACGGTTCAACGGAAACAAGCGCTGCTTTATGGGATTTGCCTTACTTAGGACGCCTTCCGGGAATAGATTTTTTGCACACCACACCATTCGGTTGGTTTAACATTACCTGGGGGTTGCTTGCCATCGCCTGCGTAGTGATTGTCGTCAGGCATTATCGCTCGCCTTTGCCCATTATTCCTGAAAAAGCATTGGCCAAAGGGCAGCTCATTTTCCTGATATTGCTTTGGATTATGGTGGTTGCAAATTTCGAAAGGGCTTTAACCGGTTGGCATTCCAGTCGCTTGCTCACCGAATGGGTGATTTTTGTAAATGCCATTCTTGCAACTGTTCTGGTGCTGCTTTTACCTCGTGAAACTGAAGAATTCGACATATCGGAGGAACAAAATTACCATTCTATTTTCCGGAGATTGTGGGTAAAAGCTGTACTTGCAATAGTCATTTCCTGTACTTTTTTCCTGGTCACCAATCGGCTTATTTCCCATTATCCCGAATACAACAAATTAAATCACACTCAATATCATACCCGTTTTGGACCCGATGCAAGCTGGAAATCGCATCCAAATCTTAAAAATGGAAAATCTAAATAATTACTATGCAACAATCTAAATTTTCAAACTTGTTCGTTTTTCTCGTTTTACTGCTCACAGCAACAATCAATTCGTGTACCCAAAATGCGCCGGAAGAAACAGTAAAAGAGGTAATGGATCGCACCATTACACGACTTTACCAGACCACGGACGAGAAACAGTTGACCTCACTGACAAATGATCAGGTCATGGCCCTGTTTTCAGATCAGGAAAAGGAAGTACTGTCTACCAAACACTGGATGTTCGACGTGAATGTGCCGGTTGTAGTTTCGGTAATGCGAAGTTCCGAACAGAAAATTTTGCCGTTTTGGTTGGAAAAAAGTGGATTTATCAAGACCGATAAAACCATGAAAAATGAACAGGTGACCTACGAAGTCTGGCAAAAATCGTTTGATGCCGGAAGGGTTGGATTGGGTGTAAATGGCTTTGCTGGTTACTCACTGCACTATTTTGTGTCGGTAGCGCCTCAAAATCCAAACGATCAGTTGGTTTTAACTAATTTTTTCCCTGAAAATCAATACGTCGGAGAGCTCAAGGACGGCGCTTTTACATACCACGACTGGGACGAACTGGTGTTGATGGATGTTCCGGCTGAAATGGTGGGACAGAAGCTTTTAACCACAATCAGAGGCCGAAGTTCTGAATCGCACCTGATTGGCGCATTCCGGAAAACGGCTTATCCGTCGTCTTCAACGCCTGATCAGGCTATGCTTACCTGGAGTTCCGATCCGACTTCAGGAATTGATATTCAGTGGAGAACTGACACGACAGTGACTTCAGGAAAAGTAATTTTTAGGGTTAAAGGAACCAATCAGTTGGATTCTGTTCAGGCCGAAAAGTTTAGAATGGAAGACCGCGATTTGATGAACGACCGATACATCAACCGGTTTACGGTACAACTCCGGAATTTGCAACCCGCAACAACCTATGAGTATCAAATTTCTCCGGATAAAAACTGGAAGGAAAATTATACATTTTCGACCTCGTCAACCGACGACTCCTTTTCTTTCGTTTGGTTTGGCGACACACACCATTCTCCGGAATTTGGCAAGTTGATTAATACAGCAGAAAAGGTTCATCCCGATGTTGCTTTTTATTCCATTGTCGGCGATTTGGTTAGTGATGGGTTGCAGCGCGACCAGTGGGACGATTTGTTTGAGTTCCCGAAAAATGTAATTTCCAAAAAGCCATTAATGTGCGTACCCGGAAATCACGATAACCGCAGTGGGCTTGGCGCCTGGATGTATCTGGAAATGTTTAGCTATCCGAAAAATGGCCCGGTTGGGGTTCCAACAGAACAAACGTATGCATTCAGGTATAAAAATGCTTTGTTTCTGATGATCGACTGCACTTCGCCGATTGACGTGCAGACCAAGTGGATTGAAGATCAGTTGGCCAATACCGATGCTACCTGGAAATTCGCGATGTTCCATTTTCCGCCGTATAATTGGGAAGAACCCTATTTCGATATCCAAAAAGCCTGGGGTCCGCTGTTCGATAAATACCATGTGGATATGGTTATGAGTGGACACATTCATTACTACATGCGGTCGAATCCGATGAAAGATGGAAAAGTGGTTAAATCGTTTAACGACGGAACTATTTATGCCATTTCAATTGCAATACCCAACGGAATAAGAACCATGGCAGACGAACCTTATGCTGCAGTACGCGCGCAGGAAGTCAGCTTTTATCAGTATATGAAAATTGAAGGAAATAAATTGAGTTATACAGCGGTTGACTCCAATGACAAAGTGATTGATTCATTTACGATTAAAAAATAAATCATGACGAAATTCTGCTACAGCTCTGTTATTTTCTTCCTTTTGGTTTTTGTAGCTCAGGCACAAAATAGCGATAAACTAAAATTTACTCCGGAAGGCGATTTTAAGATCGTTCAGTTTACTGACACGCATATTGATCTAATCGACAAAGACAATTTGAATGTCTACGAAACTATTCCTGAAGTATTGGCAATTGAAAAACCCAATCTGGTTATTTTGACTGGCGATATTGTGACGCAGGACAATCCTCAGGAAGCATTCCGTCAACTGGCCGATATTTTTAGCAAAGCCAGCATTCCTTGGGCCGTGGTTTTTGGAAATCACGAATCGGAGCATAATTTCTCCAGAGAAAAGCTTGCTGCATTTTTAAAAACTCTACCGTTTTGCCTGAATGACGACAAAGGAACGATAACCGGAAATTCGAATTTCATTTTGCCGGTATTCGGTTCCGGGGAAAAGCCTGAAGCGCTTTTGTATTGCATGGATTCGAACGATTACAGCACCTTGCAACCAACGGTTGATGGCTACGGTTGGTTTGGTTTTTCGCAGATTGAATGGTACCGGAAAAACAGTTCAAAATATACAGCAGCCAACAACGGAAAACCACTGCCCGCGTTAGCTTTCTTCCATATTCCTTTTCCGGAATATACTGATGCCTGGAACAACAAGGCCGCCGGTGTTTTTGGTGTGAAGAACGAAGATGAATGCAGCCCTCAAATCAATACAGGTATGTTTGCTGCCATGCTCGAAAATGGCGATGTGATGGGAACATTTTGTGGTCACGACCACATCAACGATTATATTGGTACATGGTTCGGCGTTGCCCTGGCCTATGGTCGGGTTAGCAAAATCATGCGCAGCGCGGAAGACCCGATGGCCGGAGGGCGAGTCATTGTTCTGAAAGAAGGACAACGCAAATTTGAAACCTGGATCAGGGAACGAGGCGGAAAGAAAGTACTGGATTGTACCTACCCTGATTCGTTTGTATTGAAGAAATAGCCCTGTTAGTAGCAAAATATTGCTGGACAGAGGTGAACCCTCTGGTAATAAGGAATAGAATGAATCCCGTCTGCGGGATAATTATAGTAGACTGAATTCTTGTTTCTGACAGAATTGAGTTTGCCTTAAGAAATGAATATGAACGAGTGTTATGTTGATGAGCTTTTGACAGACCGTCGTGCGGAACTTGTTTCGGCATCTCAAAATAGGATGAGATCCCAAAATTAATTAGGGGTGACCGGGAATTGATAAAGCCAAGCTAACATAACACTAGTTGAAAAACGATAAACCTGATACTATGAAAACTTATTTGAAATCGACATCTTTAGCTCTTCTGTTGAGTATTATATCGGGCACACTTGTGGCTCAAAATATTTTTCACACCACACAACAATTGTGGACACCTCAAAAGGATGAGGTTTATCTGCAGGAAGTTTCAGAAAAAATTCCAACAGAGAAAGCTGTTGAAGGCGTGGCGGTGGTTGGTGATCAATGTTATGCCCTGATGGACGGGAGAATCTACACCATTGAAAATGGCAATTTAAATCTGGACAAAAACGCGCCAACCGGAATAACGCGGATTGTCTCTGCCAACGGCGATTTGTGGGCACTGTCTTCGGTTGGCATTTTTAGGATGAAAAACAAAGTCTGGGAAAAATTAGATAATCAGGAATATGTGGATTTGTGCGTGAATCAGGGAATTGTACATGCGGCTACCAAAGAAGATATTTACCGTCTTGAAAACGACAAATTTGTTTCCACAAAGCCTGAAGGTGGCTATTATTCCAGCGATGTCACCATGCTTATGGAAGACGGTTCGCAAATACATGCCGATCCTGTGAGGTTGGGGCCAATCCGCCGGATTGGTTCATACAGCGGGACACTTTTTGTGCTTCAGCCTGGTAGGTTAGTTTCGTTCGACGGGCTGGAAGTAAACCAGGATTTTATCGACTGGGGTCAGCTTCCGTCAAATAATACAACCGATATGCTTTGCATGGGAAGCCGGTTGTTCGTCAGTACCGATAAAGGACTTGCTGTTTTACGTGGGGCAGCAATGTCAACTCTAAAAGGAATAAATGGTCTTCCGGTTGAAAGTACGACCTGCCTTGCCCAGGGATTTGCAAACGATATCTGGATTGGAACCGACCGAGGGGCTGTTCGCATGTTGCCTGAAGACTGGCATTATTTTGCCGGACAGCGCTGGTTGCCTGACAATAAGGTGAATGGCATCGCAGTGGGACAGAACGTTGTTTATGTTGCAACCAATAAAGGCATTGGCATCATCAAATATGAACCGTTCACTCTGGAGAAAAAGGCAGCTTACTACGAACGTTTTATTAACGAATGGGGACTTAAGCGGCTTGGATTTCTTCATTCGTTGTACAAAAAGGATGGCGAATGGGTGAGGGAAGTAAGCGACAACGATGGCGGACATACTGCGCCATATTTGGCGGCCATGTGTTATAAATATTTGGTGACCGGTGATCCGGAAGCAAAAAAAGAAGCCATCGAATCGTTTAAGGCCATGATTTGGCTCGAACGAATTACGCCAATTGATGGATTTTTCGCTCGTTCCATCTGGTCGACTACTGCTGACAAAGATGAACGAAGTACACAGGGATCGGGCGGTTTGCCCGCAAAATGGTATCCCACAAAAGATGGGAAATGGTTCTGGAAAGGCGATACTTCAAGCGACGAAGTGACGGCCCATTTTTATGCAGTTTCATTGTTTTACGATTTGATTGCTGAAGGAAAAGACAAGGAAATGGCCAAAGAGCATCTCGACCGGATTGCGTCGTACATCATCAAAAACGGATGGCAATTAATCGACATGGATGGTAAACCAACCCGCTGGGGTCGTTGGAATCCGGAGTATTTATTACGGCCATACGGATACAACGATCGGGGAGTTAATGGTTTGGAAATACTCGCATACACACAAACGGCTTTGTCGGTTACAGGCGATAAAAAATATAACGAGTCATACAATCAGTTGGTTAGCTGGGGTTATGCTAAAAACACCTTGCGCCAGAAAAACATTTTTCCTCCTGAAGTTTTGGCTCCATGGGATGACGATCTGGCTCTCGAAAGCTATTATACGTTGCTTCGTTACACCACCGATCCAAAATTAAAATCGGTTTACCTGCGCAGTTTGGCTCGTACCTGGGAGGTCCTCAGAATGGAACACAACCCGTTCTTTAACTTTGTTTATGGGGCGACTACCGGAAACGACTGTGAAATTGGGCAAGCCGCGAAGAATATGCGGGAGGAGCCGCTGGATTGCATTGACTATAGTTTCAATAATTCGTCGCGCGACGATTTGTACATGGAGGACGGTTACACTTCTTATGCTGGAGCAATTCGTACCTTTTCTCCGCGCGAAACTACCATGGGAGCCCGCAGTACTTCGATGGATGGTGGTTCCGGCGGAAATTCAATCAGGAACCCATCCGAATTCTTGTGCAATTACTGGATGGCTCGCTTTCATGGCTTTATTCAGGCTCCGGAAACAGACGATCCGAAGCTGATTTCTGTTCCGCCTTCAGGAAAAGGAGAGCAAGGGGCTAAACCTTATGACGGTCCGGCTCGACCTAAGATGTATTGATCCGTTAAATTCAGGTACTATGAAACTAATTCTAACCCGAAATCTGTTAATGCTCGCAGCTTGTTTTTGCCTGATGCAGAAACTGGTGGAAGCGCAGCAGCATACTTCCCATGATTTGGAAGGCGTGGTTCGGTTGCAGTTTCAGAATCCCGGGCTACCGGTTGATTTGGGTGTCGGGCTTTGGCCGTATCCTCTTCCGATGGATTATGACGGGGATGGTGACATGGATATGGTTGTTTCCAGTGGAGGGTTCCCATACAACGGCCTTTACTTTTTTGAAAATTCTTCAGGAGAAAAATTTCCGGTATTTAAAGCGCCCGTCAGGATTGGAGAGCGTGTAAAAGATATTCACGTCTCGTATGTGAACAACGAATCCAAAGTTTTGGGGCCGGGAATAGAATATTTGAATTTCAGGAATAAACAGCTTTCTGATCCGGTCGGAATTTTTCCGGCGAAGGAAATATTCGCTTTCTCAAAACGGATGCGATCCAGCCAATGGAGATACGTTGATTTTGATAACGATGGCGATCAGGATTTGATCGTTGGGCTGGATGATTGGGCCGATTATGGTTGGGATAATGCATTCGATAACTCAGGAAGATGGACAAATGGACCGCTTCATGGTAATGTTTTCTTAGTTGAAAATGTGAATGGAGAATATCGGTTAAAAGGAAAATTGGAGGCTGCCGGAAAGACAATTGACGTGTTCGGTTGCCCTTCGCCCAATATGTGCGATTTTGACGGTGATGGTGATTTAGACCTGATTTGCGGCGATTTTACCGACAAATTCACATGGTTCGAAAATGTGGGAACACGTGAGAACCCTGAATTTGCAGAAGGACGTTTGCTGACTAATGAAAATGGTCTGATTCACATGAATGTGGAGATGGAAGTTCCGAATGCGGTTGACTGGGATGGCGATGGCGACATGGATTTGGTGGTGGGTGATGAAGACGGCCGCGTTGCCTTAATTGAAAACACTGGGAAAGTAAAAGATCACATGGCGGTTTTTAAGTCGCCGGTTTATTTTCTGCAGGAAGCTGCCGACCTGAAATTTGGGGCGTTGGTTACACCGGTCAGTGTCGATTGGGATGGCGATGGCGACGAAGATTTGCTATGTGGAAACACGGCTGGTCAGATTGGCTTTATTGAGAATCTGGACGGTGGAAATCCACCCAAGTGGAATCGCCCGGTTTTACTTGAAGCTGACGGAAAACCTATTCGTTTCATGGCTGGGAAGAATGGTTCTATTCAGGGACCAGCCGAAGAAAAATGGGGCTACACAACTTTTTCTGTGTCCGATTGGGACGGCGACGGACTGAAAGATATTGTGGCCAATTCGATCTGGGGGAAAGTGGAATGGTTCAAAAATATTGGAACTAAAACGCATCCGAAACTGGCCGCCATGCAACCGGTAAAGGTGGATTGGGAAGGCAAAACACCTCCAAAACCAGCCTGGAACTGGTGGAATCCGGGCAAAGATGAACTGGTCACTCAATGGCGCACCACACCGCTGGTAGTTGATTGGAACAAAGATGGTTTGGCTGATCTGGTTATGCTTGATCAGGAAGGTTATCTCGCATTTTACGAGCGCTTCCGGAAAAGAGGCGAATTGCTGCTTCATCCGGGAAAGCGAATTTTTGCGGAGGCAGATTCGTCAGGAGAAGCGAAACTTTTACGTCTGAATGACGGAGAAGCCGGCCACAGCGGCCGCCGAAAACTTTGCATGGTCGACTGGGATAACGACGGCGATGTGGATTTGCTGGCAAACAGCGAAAACGCCATCTGGTATGAAAATGTGGGAGAGAAGAATGGACAGGTAATCTTCCGAAATCGCGGTAACCTGATGAAAATAAAGCTGACTGGGCACGATACCAGCCCTACTGTAGTGGACTGGAACCACGACGGCGTGCCTGAACTTTTACTGGGTGCCGAAGACGGACATTTCTATTTTCAACCACGCCGGAAATAAATTGAATGAATAGAAAAACAACATATAATTCCCTTTGGGTGCGCCGGTTTTTAATCGGCGCAGTGGGCTGCTTGTTATTTGTAAGTTGCAATTCCACGAACACTTCGCCTATTAAATTTGAAAAAATGCTGGTCGAATACGCTGAAAATCCGATCAACGTTAATTCAAAACATCCGCGGTTTTCTTGGATTGTGTCTTCTTCAGGAAGAGGTCATTCACAATCTGCTTACGAAATCATGCTTGCCACCTCCGAATATCGTTTGAATAACGGGCAACCCGATTTATGGGATTCCGGGAAAATCATGTCCGGCGAAACGATTCAGCACGAATACCCCAAAGACGATATTCGTTCGCACAGCACTTATTTCTGGAAAGTCATTATTTGGGACGAAAGCGGGAATAAATACGAAAGCCCTGTTGCAAAATTTGAAACCGCTTTGTCGTCGCCCGACGACTGGCAGGCAGCCTGGATTGGAAACGGCCCTGCAACGGTGAAGCTTCCGGCGCAAGTCTTCTACAAAGATGTGAAAGAGCAGTTTTCGGGAAAAGACAGTATTGTGCATAACGGCCGTTCGCTGCTGCTACGACACGAAGTTGAATTGACGAAAAAAATAAAGTCGGCCCGCGCATACGTTACCGGACTTGGTTATTACGAGCTTTTTATCAACGGGAAACGGGTGGGCGATCATGTTTTGGCTCCGGCCAAAACGCCTTATCACAAATACATTTTGTACGACACTTACAACGTAACGGAATTACTGAAACAGGGCAAAAATGCGCTCGGGTTTCAACTCGGGAATGGCTGGTATAATCCGTATAAAAAGTGGTGGAACGATTACCGGATGCAGTGGTTTGGCTACAAAAAGGCCATTGCACAAATTCTGGTGACATACAACGATGGTTCTACTCAATGGATTTTAACGAATAAAAACTGGCGCTGGGCTCCGGGGCCAATCATCTACGATTGCGTTTACGACGGAGAGGTTTATGACGCCAATCTGGATCATGCCGGTTGGACGAATGTCGGTTACGATGATTCGGACTGGAAACCCGTGACCGTTTTTGAAAAACCAAAAGCGGAACTTGTTTCTGAAACCATGCCGGCCATCAAGGAGCACGAAGTATTTAAACCCAAGGAAATTCCGGTTTCGCTGGAAAATACGAAAGTGTTCGACATGGGCCAGAATTTTTCCGGTTGGGTCAGTATCAAAACAAAAGGTACTAAAAATACCATCCTGAAATTAAGATTTGCCGAAGATGTTCATACCGACGGAACGGTTGATATTACGAGCAATGAGCACGCAAAAGCCACGGCCGAGTATATTTTGAAGGGAGACAGCGTTGAAACGTATGAAACACATTTTTCTTTCTTTGGATTCAAATACTTGGAAATCACGGCTCAGAATGGCCCACTGAACCTATTGGATGTGGAAGGTCACGCGGTTTATTCGGACAACCAGCCCGCGGGTAGTTTCGAATGCGATAATCAGTTGGTTGATAAAATACATCGTGCGACAGTTTGGTCTCAAAAAAGCAACATGCTGGGCTATCCGATGGACTGTCCGCAACGCGATGAGCGGCTGGGCTGGTTTGGCGATGCGCAGGTCACAGCCGACGAAGCAATGTTTAATTTCAACATGGCGTTGTTTTATCAAAACTGGTTCCACGGCATTCGCGAAAATCAGGATGCAAAAACAGGCGATATTCCGATTATTTCGCCACGGCCGTATATCAAAGACGATGGCATTGAGTGGAGCAGCACATACCTGGTCATGGCGTGGAAATATTACCTTAATTACGGCGATAAACGCATTCTTGCTGAACACTATTCGGCGATGAAGCGCTACATGAGTTTCCTCGACAACCTGGCGACCGATCTGATTTTGCCTTCAGGATGGATTGGCGACTGGGGAAGCAGGATGAAAGACTGGAAAGAAGGTGACCCGAAATCGGTGCCCACGGCTTACTATTTCTGGAATTCCGAAATCATGTCCCAAATAGCCGGAATACATGGAAACACTGCCGATCAGGAACATTTCAGCAAACTTGCTGATGCCATTCGGGAAAAATACAATGCCAAATTCCTGAATAAGGAAACGGCCAATTACGAGGATGGCAGCCAGATGGCGAATGCTTTTCCGCTGTTTCTCGGGATTGTTCCTGAAACCCTGAAGTCGCGTGTGCTGGATAACCTGGTAAAAGACATTGTGGTGAAAAATAATACACATCTGACCACCGGTGTTCTGGGAACCAAATATATGCCCGAGGCGCTGGCGCAACTTGGCCGCGCCGATGTGGCCTGGGGAATCATCAACCAGAAAACGGCGCCGAGCTGGGCCGACATGATGCGCCGCTACACCACGGTTTGCGAATTCTGGACCTTGAAGCAATCGAAAAACCATGTGATGATGGGAAGTATCGACGCCTGGTTTTACAGATACATTGCCGGTATTCAGTTGGATGAAAAGAGTCCTGCGTATGCTTCATTTATAGTGAAGCCGGAACTTCTGGATAGCCTCAATTCTGCGAAATCCCGGATCGAAACAATTAAAGGAATAATTTCTTCCGAATGGAAACGCCAGGCGGGACTCTTTACATTGAATGTGAGTGTACCTTTCAATACCTCTGCTGATATTTACATTCCGGGCAAAAAAGACGGAGAATTGACCGAAAGTGGAAAGCCGGTCAGCCAAATTAAAGGTGCGACAGATAAAGGCTTTAAGGATGGATATTTTGTCGTGCATGTTCCTTCCGGAGATTATGAATTTAAATCGGAACTATGAAGTTTGCTGTTATCGCCATATTGCTCTTAACTGCCTGTCATACTGAAGTCAAAAAGCAGGATTTTGCCTCGTATGTCAATCCTTTTATCGGAACGGGCGGCAAAATGGGAGTGGGGTTCGGTAATATGTTTCCGGGCGCTGCCTATCCGTTTGGAATGATGCAGGTCAGTCCCGATAACGGTGGACAGGGCTGGATGTACGCCAGCGGTTATCGTTACAGCGACAGTACAATTGTTGGCTTTTCGCACACACACCTCAGTGGAACCGGCGTCGGCGATTACTGCGATATCTCGGTGATGCCGACGATCAAACCCATCGAGAAAAAATACTTTACACAGAGCGATTCCACAGTCAACAAAATCATCGCAGAGCGTGGCCTCGATCCAAACGGATTTATCAACCGCGACGGCCATCCGGGGCCGTTCGACAAGCATTTTCTGCTGGAATACCGGTCGCATTTTTCACACAGTTCCGAAAAAGCCTCCCCCGGCTATTATGCAGTCAATCTGAAGGATGACAATATTGATGTAGAATTGACTACCGGCGAAGTGGCTGCCACGCACCGGTATCATTTCAATAAAGAGACCGCTGTGCAATGTGTGGTGCTCAATCTGGGCTTCACCAACAGCGATCGGACAACCGATGCGTTGGTACGTTATCGCACTCCGGATTTGGTTACCGGATACCGTTTTTCCACCGGAAAAGCCAATGTGCAGCGCGTGTATTTCGCCATGCGGTTTTCACGGAAAATGAAACAACATCAGTTTTTTAATGCTGCAAAAACAGCGGGCGACACCCTGGCTCAGGGAATTAATGTTGATGCTGCTTTTTCGTTCGACGGAAATGAAAGTCAGGAGTTAGTGCTTAAAGTGGCCATCTCCTCTGTGAGCGAAGACAATGCGCTGGCAAACCTGAAAACAGCGGACCGTTTTGGCTGGAACTTTGACGAAATGCGCGAAGCCACCCGAAAAAAATGGAACGATGAGCTTTCAAAAGTTCAGGTCACTACTGACGATTCTGTGAAAAGGACAATTTTTTATACTGCACTGTATCACAGTTATCTGGCTCCGTATCGTTATTCAGATATAGATGGTTCATACAAAAATTTCAATCAGGTTCGGGATAAAGCAGTGGGTTACACGCAATACACCTTGTTGTCGCTGTGGGATACTTTCCGGGCTGAAAATCCTTTGCTATTGCTTATGCAGCCTGAAATTGAAGTTGACATTATTCATTCGATGATGGCCAAATACCAGCAAACCGGCGAATTGCCCTATTGGGAAATTTCGGGCAACGAAGGCGGATCAATGATTGGCTATCACGCTGCCGTTTTAATGGCTGACGCCTTGTCGAAGAAAGTTGGGAAATACGATTTGGAGGAAATGTATAAATCTCTGTTGGAAGTTTCCGAAACCAATCGGAAAGGACTTGGTTTTTATCGTCAGTACCAGTTTGTTCCGGTTGACAAGGAAAAATACGGTACTGTTTCGAAAACGTTGGAATACTGCTATGATGATTGGTGTATCGCGCAAGTTGCTAAGATGTTGGGCAAGATGGCCGATTATCAGAAATACATGGATCGGTCGCAGTATTACAAAAATCTGTATGATCCCGCTTATCATTTAATGCGCGGAAAGAACAGTGATGGAAGCTGGTACGAACCTTTTCATCCGCGATTTGCCGAATATGGTAATCCGCATTGCGTGGAAGGAGATACCTGGCAATATTCGTTTTTCGTTCCACACGACATTCCCGGACTGATTGAGCTGATGGGTGGCAAAACTCAGTTTGAACTGATGCTCGACAGTTTGTTTACGCAAACTTCGGAATTGCTTGGCGAAGATGCCGAAGATGTGACCGGCTTGGTTGGCCAGTATTCGCAGGGGAATGAACCCGACCATAATTTTGCTTACCTGTACGATTTTGTCGATAAACCTGAGAAAACACAATTCTACACCAACAAGATCATCAACACACTTTACCTGGATTCGCCGGCAGGTTTGTCTGGAAACGAAGACTGTGGACAAATGTCTGCCTGGTATGTGTTCAGTGCTATGGGCATTTATCCGGTTAATCCGGTGGATGGCTGCTACTATTTTGGAAGTCCGCAGTTTGAAAAGGTTGAAATGCATCTGCCTAATGGTAAAACATTCACCATCAATGCAAAGAATGTATCGAAAGAAAATATTTATATCCGTTCGGCAAAACTGAACGGAGTGCCATTAAATCGATTGTACGTTACATACGACGAAATTGAAAATGGCAGTACGCTGGATTTTGAAATGGATTTCAAAGTCCCGTAGGGACAACAGTTTGGTAGCCTCGGCTTGAAAGCCGGGGAAAAGATGACAGATAGAATATGCGCCGGTGAGAGAAGGATGAACAAATTGAATTCAATCTTTCCGGTGCAAAAGAGAAAACAGATTAAAAAAGAGATTTAGCACAACCCATGGAAAATAAACTCAATCTGAACGAATTCAACTGGCTAAACCCGCCATCGGAATTTTCGCTGGAAGACGATCGGCTGACGATTGTGACCGATCCGCAAACCGATTTGTGGCAACGAACTTACTACGGTTTCCGAAACGATAACGGACATGCGTTTCTGAAGGCGGTTGAAGGCGATTTCACGTTCTCGGTGAAAACGGAATTTAAAGCCAACGGAATGTACGATCAATGCGGAATTTTGCTTTATCAGGATACCGAAAACTGGATGAAAGCCTCGGTTGAAGCTGAAAATGAAACCATCTCACGACTCGGCTCAGTGGTCACAAATTTGGGGTATTCCGATTGGGCAACAACCGATATCCCAGCGGAAACCAATGAGGTTTGGTACCGCTTCAGCCGGAAAGGTCAGGATTTTTACATCGAATTTTCGCTTAACGGAACGAAATACCAGCAGATGCGAATGTTTCATATACACAAACCAGTTGCTGAGCCACACGTCGGTGTGTATGCCTGTAGTCCGCTCAAATCAAGTTTTGAAGCGAACTTTTCGGAGTTTAAACTGGAGCCTTCAGAGTGGCCCGATTATGAAGGTTGAAGCTCTGGGTGTTCCGGTTTAAAACCGGAATAAAAAGTCCGGTAGGGACGACATGTTGGTAGCCCCGGCTTTTAAGCCGGGGAAAAAGCGTGACAAAAACATAGCGCCGACGGGAAAGGTTGATTAAAGCGAGACAGCTCTTTCGGCGCAATTGCTATAAATGCTAAAATGAAATAAATTAATAATGAGAAAACTAAACCCCATATTATTCCGCTTTCAGATACTGATTTTGGTCGGCTTGTTCCTGTTCAGCTTAAACTCTTGTTCCCAGGAACAAAAAAAGTCCAAACAACCGCTTCTGATGAAAACGTATCAGGATGTGCCGTTTATTCAGGAAACGCAGGACGCTTTTAAAATCAGTGATAACCCGGAGGACAATCAGGTTCGGAGTATTGCTGTCGATCACGATTCGAATGTATGGATTGCAACGACTTCCGGAGTATTTAAGAAGAAATCCGGCACCCGCGATTGGGAACCTGTTATTTCCGGAGATGACCGCGGTCCGGCTTATTCTGTTGTGGTGAATTCAAAAGGCGATGTTCTGCTGGGAACCTGGAACGGGATTTATCGGTTCAGCAACAATCAACTTTCAAAGGAAGAGGGTGTGAATCCGCCGATTTCGGTGATTTGCAAAGATGGCGATGGAAACTATGCATTGGGACCGAATGGAATTTGGCATTCCGATAACGGTAAATGGGCCGAACAGGATTATAAAATTGCCCGTTCAGTGCGCGATGCCATGACAGACGACAAGGGAAATTTGTGGGTGGCAACCGACGCTGGTCTCTACAAATGCAAGGATGGAAATTCGACATTGTTTCAAAATACTTCTGAACTAATTAGTTGTTATGCCAGAGCCCTTTCTGTTGATCCTTCAGGAAAAATATGGGCCGGAGTTATGGGTGGCGTCTCGGTTCGCGATGACAATCATTTACTTCGAAACATCACGCCTAAAGAGGGAATTCCAAATATTTACGTTAGCTCCATCGCTCAGGCTCCTGATGGACAAATGTGGGTTGGTACCGAAGTTGGTGTTGTGAGGTTTGCCAAAGATGGTTCGCATTCGCTGCTTTTCAGCCGCCGGTGGCTGACCAGCGATAAAGTGACTGACATCGCTTTTGATGCCAATGGGAATGCCTGGGTGGCAACGGATAATGGTGTAAGTGAGATCAAAAGAACACCAATGACTCTTCAGGATAAAGAAAAGAATTTTTACAGCCAGCTGATGCGGAGGCATATCCGTGCACCCTGGACTTGCGGAATTATTGATTTGGAAGTTCCCGGAGACACTTCCAAATGGCTTCCTTCTGATGATGATAATGACGGTGAATACACTGGAGGATACCTGGCTATGGAAAGTTTCAGGTATGCAGCAACCAAATCGGAGGATGCCCGCCTGAAAGCCCAAAAAGCCTTTCATTTCCTGAAAGAATTGCAGACGGTGACAGGCACCGATGGCTTTTTTGCCCGCTCGATTGTTCCCGTAAGCTGGGGCGACAGAGTGCACGATGGAAACCGATCGTATACACCGCAGGAGGTTGCGGAAGAACTTGTCCAGGATCCGCGTTACAAACCGGTTGAGGAGCGATGGCACAAATCTGCCGACGGAAAATGGTTGTGGAAAGGCGATACCAGCAGCGACGAGATGGACGGACACATGATGAGCTATTTTTATTATTATGAATTGGCTGCATCCGACAGCGAAAAAGTGCTTGTACGTGATCATGTAAAACGGATTATGGATTATGTGATGAAGCACAATTACAATTTTGCTGACATCGACGGAACACACACGCACTGGGCCGTATGGTCGCCTGATCAGTTGAATCGTGACCCGGACTGGGCCTCGGAACAAAGCATAAATTCGATGGAAATGCTGGCCTACCTGAAGCTCACATTTCACCTGATCGGCGATGAGAAATATGAAAAGGCATACCGAATGCTGATTGACAAGGAAGGTTATCTCGATAATATGTCGCGCCTGAACTCAAAAAATCCGGCCTGGCAAATTTATTTCGACCGAACGATGGAAGGCTACCTTTTCCCGATTTTGCTGAAATATGAAACTGATCCGAAGCTGAATGAATTCTATCGGAAAATAATGGACGAATGGATGGTGAATCAGCCTTCAGGAGAAAACCTGATAAATAATCTGGCGTATACATTTGCCACTGGCAAAAAAGTTAACGTGAAACAAACTGTTGAATTTCTGAAAAATACGCCTCTCGATTTGGTGGACTGGTACATCGATCACCGATTGCGTGAAGACGTTGCAATTGTGCGAAACCCGATTCTTGAAGATGTTGAAGTTTCGGAACTTCCGCCGCCTGAAATTCGGGCAACAGTGCGCTGGGACAAAAATCCGTGGGCAGCCGTTCAGGGAAACCTGCACATGGAGCGCGAGCCTGTTTTCTGGCTTTGGCCTTATTGGGAAGCGCGTTATTTGGGAATAATAGAAAATTAATTGAATTTGACGATTTTTTTCGCATTTCAGCAATGAGATGATTTGAAGTCAAGAGTATTAGTTATGTTGGCTTTTGAAGTATGGAAGTAAAACAAAAAATAAAGAAGCTATGAATCGAATGAAATTTGTATTGCTGATGTTTGCCTTTGTTCTTCTGAGATATAGCGGATTTTCTCAGGCCAAAATTTACCAAACAGACTGGACAGAAGATGAAGCCAATAAAACCATGAAAAAATGGGCCCTGGAATGGACGACTGCTGCAGATTGGGAAAAACGCGCCGATCGTATTCGGAAAGGTATAATTAAAGGGTTGAAATTTGACCAGATGCCGAGAGTTAGCAACGATTTCCATCCGATTATCCGGAATACCCGGATAATGGATGGTTATATTGTTGAAAACATCGCAATCGAAAGCTTCCCGGGATTTTACATTACCGGAAATTTGTACCGCCCAACTGAAAACGCGGATAAATGTCCCGCCATTTTGAGCCCGCACGGACACTGGGAGGATCGAAGGATGAGCGCCGAAGTACAGTATCGCTGTGCATGCCTCGCCCGGATGGGCGCTATTGTAGTGGCCTGGGACATGGTTGGTTATGGCGAATGTCAACAGGTGACGCACAACATTCCGATTGCCATGCTTTTGCAGACCTGGAACAGCAAGCGCGTGCTTGACTACCTGATTTCCCGTCAGGATGTGGATTCCACACGTATCGGAATTACCGGTGCTTCGGGTGGTGCCACGCAAACTTTTTTCATCACTGCGATCGATCCGCGAATTAAGGTTTCGGTGCCGGTGGTTCAGGTTTCATCGTATTTCTTTGGTGGTTGCACCTGCGAAGCCGGAATGCCGGTTCACAATGTGGACGGGAACCAGACAAACAATGTGGAAATAGCTGCCTGCTGCGCTCCGCGGCCAATGCTTATTATTTCCGATGGAAGTGATTGGACAAGACATACGCCTTATGTGGAATTTCCTTATATTCAGAAAGTGTATGCTGCTTTTGACGCCGAGAACAGGATTGAAAATGTGCATCTTCCAGCTGATAAACATGATTATGGCCCTTCTAAGCGTTTTCCCATGTACAATTTTATGGCTCGCTGTCTAAAATTAAAATCAGGCAGATTGCCCTATGATTATGGTTTCGATGAAAGTTTTGTGAAAATTTTGCCCAAAGAAGATCTGCTGGTTTTCAGCAAGGATTATCCCATTCCGGCTGATGCACTGCAGGGAGACGAAGCCGTGCTGAAGTATTTGAATTTGCATTGACAACTTCCCGTCATCCTGAATTTATTTCAGGATCTCAAGATTCGAGAGACCCCAAATAAGTTCGGGGTGACGAGTTTAGAGATATTGAAAACATTTTAAAAATAGCTATTAACCTGATGCATCTATGAAAATCTGGCGCTTGTCATACTTGTTATTCATTCTGGCAATAATTTCCTGTTCTAAAACCAAGGTTCAACCTGAAGCCATTGATCTTCGAGTTGAATACCTGACAAACCCGATTGGATTGGATGTTCCTGCTCCACGCCTGTCGTGGAAAATGAAAAAGGATGTTCGCGGCGCCCGGCAAACGGCTTACCGTATTCGGGTGGCCACCAGCGATTCGTTGCTCCTGAAGAATACTCCGGATTTATGGGACTCCGGAAAAATTGAATCCGATCAGTCGATTCAGATTGCCTACAAAGGAAAGCCACTGACTTCAGGAATGAAAGTTAGTTGGGATGTACAAATCTGGGACGAAGAAAATCAGGTTTCGGCATGGAGTGACATGGCGCACTGGGAAATGGCTTTGATGAGTCCGGAAGACTGGAAAGCGCAATGTATTGGCGCGCCGGAAAAGTTAAGTTCAGGAAAATGGAAACTTCCGGCGCCGCTTTTCAGAAAGGAAATCAATATTTCGAAAAAGATTACCAAAGCCCGCGTTTACATCAGTGGATTGGGTTATTACGAATTGTATATCAATGGGAAAAAGGTTGGCGATCATGTTTTGTCGCCCAAACAAACCAATTACGACCGCCGGAAGGTTGAAAAATGGGCCGAGCCAAACATCGGAAACATGCGTACACGCGTTTTGTACGAGACTTTCGATATTGCTTCACTCCTGAATCAAGGCGCGAACGCCTTGGGTGTGATTCTCGGAAACGGCTGGTACATTCAGGCTGACCGACCAAAAGATACGATGCTGTGGTACGATACACCGCGTTTGATTGCTCAGTTTGAACTTGAATTTGAAGATGGTAGTAAGGAAACAATTACCAGTGATGAGCGTTGGAAAACATCCCAAAGTCCGATTCTTTACAATGGACTCCATTCCGGCGAAATTTATGATGCACGTCTGGAACAAAAAGGCTGGGCTGAAGGCGGTTTTGACGATTCAAAATGGCAGGATGCTGCAATTGTTCGTCCGCCAACAGGAGTTCTGAAAGCTCAGGTTGAGCCCGTTGACCGAATTACCCGAACGATTAAGCCTGTTTCTGTGACCCAAACCGATGAAAAAACTTACCGGTTCGATTTGGGGCAGATGATTTCCGGGTGGGCCAGGTTAAAAATTTCAGGAGTGCAAGGAACCGAAATAAAGCTGCGTTTTACTGAAGAATTGGGCCCAACATATAGTCAAACTGATACTTACATTTTGAGGGGTGACAGTTCTGAAGTTTGGGAGCCGCGATTCACCTGGCATGCTTTCCGGTATGTTGATGTGATTGGCTCGTCCGTCGCGCTGACTGCTGATAATCTGATTGGATGTGTTGTAAATACAGATATTCAAAGGGCAGGTACGTTTGAATGTTCAAATCCGCTGCTGAATCGCATTCTGGAGATCTACCAAAACACACAATTAGGCAATGTACACGGTGGGATACCGAGTGACTGCCCGCACCGGGAACGCCGTGGCTATACCGGCGATGGCCAGATTTCGGCCAAATCGGCTATTTATAATTTCGATATGTCTCAGTTCTACACCAAATGGCTAAACGATATCAGCGACGCTCAAAATCACGAAACCGGTTATGTGCCGAATACCACCCCGTATCAGGATGGGGGAGGAGGAACCGCCTGGGGATCGGCGTATGTCATTATTCCGTGGTACATGTACGAATATTACGGTGACAAGCAAATTCTGGAAGAGCATTATTCGGGTATGAAACATTGGATTGAATTCCTGAAAAGCCAGCTCAATAAAGATGGAATTCTGGTGAATCAGGGTCTGGGCGAATGGGTGCCGCCAACGCTTGTCGATCTTCCGGAAAATTTTGTGAACAGTTGCTATTACTATTATTGCTGCAGCCTGATGACTCAGGTTTCCGAAGTGCTCGGAAATAATTCCGACAAGGATTATTTCACGAATCTGGGTGGTCAGGCAAAAGCTGCAATCAACAAAACTTATTTTAATTCTGAAATGTCGGAATATTCCATTGGCCGTCAGGGAGCAAATATTTTCCCCCTGGGCTTCGGTATAGCTGAAGCATCGAACACGGAGCCGGTATTTCAAAATCTGGTGAAGAACATCGACAGCCATCAGGATCATTTTGATACGGGAATTCTGGCAACCCCGCTTTTGCTCGATGTTCTGACCGATCTCGGACGAGTGGATCTGGCTTATACACTGATGAATCAGCGCGATTTTCCGAGCTTTGGTTATATGATCGGAAAAGGTGCGACGACTATTTGGGAAACCTGGCAGGGAGACGCTTCGCATAGTCATCCGATGTTCGGAAGCGTTTGCGCGTGGCTTTATCAATCCCTTGGCGGAATCTCGCCCGATCCGAAGGCTCCCGGATTTAAACATTCGATAATTAAGCCTTATCCGGTGCGCAGTCTTTCGTATGCAAATACAAATTATCCCACGCCTTACGGCGATGTACAGTCGAACTGGAAACTGGATGGCAACGATTTTATCCTGAATGTTTTCGTTCCGGCCAACACATCGGCAACTGTTTATGTCTGGGGCAACGACAATAATATTACCGAGAGCGGAAAGTCGGTCAAAAAAAATCACCATGTGAAGTTTCTAAAGAATGAAGGTCCGTTTTCAGTCTTCGAAGTAGAATCAGGCGATTACCAGTTTGAATCGAAAGGTGCAGCAGTTAATCTGAAAAATCCTGTTCTTGCAACGCCTGTGATTTATCCGGCCGACACGCTGGCGCAAATTCAGGATACCGTTTGGGTGAAAATCACATCAAACACGCCGGATACGCAACTCAGGTACACGACCGACAATTCCGATCCTGATCAGAATTCGATGCTCTATACGCAACCTTTGGCGGTTACAAAGCCAACGGTTGTGAAAGCAAAAGTTTATCAGGACAATTATCCGCCAAGCTTTGTCAAATCGAATTTCATTGATTTTGTTGATCCGAAGCAGAATGGATTGACTTATAGGTATTATGAAGGTGTATGGACTAAATTGCCTGAATTTTCAGGACTTAAGTGTGCAAAATTGGGAGTCGTATATCAGTTTGGATTGGATCGGATTCATCCGGTCAAAGATGAATTTGCCCTTCAGTTTGACGGGAAGTTACTGATCAAAACGGCAGGTGAATATGAATTTTATCTGTTGTCGAACGACGGAACAAGGCTGTTTATCGATGGGAAACTGGTGATCGACAACGACGGACCGCATGGCGCTGATTCCGAGAAACCCGGAAAGGTGCAATTGACCGAAGGCAAACATGCGATTCATTTGGACTATTTCCAGGCGGGTGGTGGCATGTTCCTGCAGTTAAAGTATTCAGGCCCGGGAGTTGAAAAACAGGAAGTTCCAGCGATGATGCTGTTTCAGAAATAGAACGAGTTGAAAATGTGCGGAACGTGGTTTTAAAACGGAGATAGATTGTCATTAAGTTGTCATTCATGGTCATTAAGTAGTGATGCACAAAGAATGATAACCGAATGACTAAAAATGACAATAAATGACTGATTAAATACAAACCTAAACAATAAACACTATGGCAAAAGAAGAATTATCTCGAAGAAATTTCATTGGTAAAACTGCCGCCGGTATAGCCGGAATGGCTGTTGTCTCAAGTGCATCTTCAATGAGCGCTGCTTCGTACAATCGTGTAGTAGGTGCCAACGATCGCATTAACATTGCTTTTTTAGGTTGCGGAGGCCGAAGTCGCGGACACCAGAATATGGTGCACATGTCGGCAAAAGAAAAGAACCTTGGAGTGGTTGCAGTCTGCGACATCTGGAAAAATAACCGTGAAAAAACAGCAGCACGCTGCAAGGAATTGTTTGGCAACGATGTTAAGCAGTTCAAATATTCTGAAGACCTGTTGGCCATGCCCGAGCTGGATGCCGTAATGATTGCCACGGGCGACTTTCAACATGCCAAAATACTGGCTGAAGTAGTCGGTGCCGGAAAAGATTGTTACTGCGAAAAGCCAATGGCCATTGATGTGGCTGATGCAAAACTGGCCCGACAAGCGGTACTCAAGTCGAAACAGGTAGTTCAAATGGGATCACAATGGGTTAGCGATCCGGTTCAGATAAAAGTGCGCGATATGATTCGCTCCGGACGATTAGGCCAGATTACGAAAATTGAACAGGTCTGGAACGATAACGGTCCGCGCTGGCACGATCCAAACGATCAGGATGTGGCTTCCATTCGTGAAGAAGATACCGACTGGAACCGCTGGCTGCTGGGTAAACCTTACGAACCATTCAATCCATGGAAATACTTTGAATTCAGAATCTTCCGTGATTATTCCGGTGGAATTACTTCGCAATGGATGAGTCATGCCATCGGGTTAGTGCATTTTTATACCGACACTGCAATTCCGGATTCAATGGTGGCCAATGGCGGAATTTTTGGCTGGCCAGATATCAGGCAAAATCCGGATACTTTTCAGTCGCTGGCCACTTACGATGATGCAAAATTCATGTATTCGTACACCTCAAATTATGCCAGCCAATTTGGCGATTACACCTGTATTCGCGGGAAAGACGGGACTTTATTCGCTCACGGAGGTGAAGGTAGCCCGCGTTGGTTTTTTGTGGCCGAACACCAGCATCTTCCGGCGGGATTTGATTTTTATGAAGGCCTGAAGGAAGCCGTGAAAAGCGGAAAAGCTGAGGTGGTTACTGCGGATAACTGGGGTGGAAAACTCCCACCTGTGAGCCAGAGCGACGACAGCAAACCGCACCTCGACAATTGGGTGGATTGCATGCGCGCCAGAAACCAAAATACAAACGGAAACATTCATACCGGATTCTGGCATTCGATAGGAACTATAATGGCCACCCGGGCTTATCGTGAAGGCAAAAAACTATACTGGGACCGAACTCATGAGGAAATTGTAGATCATCCCGTAGCTTAAATGTAAATGGTTTGTAAATAGTTAGTTAATGAGTTTTTTGTAAGAGAATATGCTTAAAAATCTGATTATATTCTTAATTGTTCTTCAATCGTTAAGTGCGGTTTCACAATCATTCTGGGAAATAGAAAACGAGCATAACGATGAGATTTTATTGACGATTGACCTGAATGCGTCGAACGGGACTTTTGAAGCTTATACCAGAAAAAATGCACTTAAAGACATTGCCGGAACTTTCACATATACTCTTGCAAAAACTGCCGGAAAATTGCGGCATGCAGAAATCGTTTTCATCGACGGAAAAGCGAGTCGCAAAGGGGATAGTCTGACGTTAATCGGAACGTTTAATTACTTCGACAAACAATATCCGTTTTCGGCTTCAATATCAGGTAACTCCTTCAAAGGCCGGTATACTGATACGAAAAATAAATCTCATGGGTTGATAGGAATAAAAGTTCCGGATAACAAACCTTTAAAGAATTATCCATCAATAATCAACTCGGCCTTTTCTGTAGCTGAAAAATATCTTTGCTATGCATCGTGGTTAAAATCAAGTGAATGGCTGGATTTTAAAGAAAAGATCAGCGAATTGAAACCCAAAATTGCCGATGACTACGAACTGGCTGCGTCATTTTTTTGGCTCTCGAAGAAGTTGCCGTTTTCTCCATTTACAATCAGTAAGTTCAATTCAACAGAGAATTTAAAACGTGCAAAAAACAAGGCTTCTGTCCGTGAGTTGACGGCACAAGCCGCTTTGTTGGAACCAAATACATTGCCTTCAACAAAAAGTGAAATGGATAGTTTAGCTTCAGTAATTGATAAAAGAGGCTATTCGAAACTTATAATCGATTTGCGCGGAAATTACCGGAATAATCCTTTTGTAGCAAAAGAATTGGTCAATTATATTTCCAGCAAAAAGCTTGATGTCGGAGTTTATTTGACACGTAAGTGGTTCGATGCCAATCACAGGCCTCCGGGATTGCAGGAGTGTCAGAAGGTGTTTGAGAATTTTTCCGGAGCAAATTATACGAATGGTGATCTTTCTAAAGGAACGGGGGAAAACTTGAAGATAATTCCACGAAGCAAAACATTTAAGGGCAAGGTTTATGTGCTGACTGATTCGAAAACTTCAAAAGTATTTGAAGCACTGGTTTATACATTGAAGAATGAAAGTATTGCTACCATTGTCGGTCAGAAAACGGCTGGTGCATTATTACTTTCTGAAAAATTTATAATTAACAATGAATATGAGCTTGTTCTTCCGGTAGCAGATTATTTTACCTGTGATGGCAGAAGTCTTGAAAAAATTGGCGTTGAACCGGATGTTAAGCTGTCCGGAGAAGATGCCTTAAAGTATATTCTAAAATCTTTTTGACCTGATAAGAGAACAATAAAATCAATTAATTGATTGGATTACATCTGGTTTCTATTATTTTTGGCCGCTCATTTTCAATCAGTATGTTGAATTTGTAATTCAGGTTAAAGAAGTCTAAATATTCAATATTTACTTTTGAAATAGTCAGAAGAATGAGGAATTAAATTATGAAAAGAACATCTCTGAACGACATCGCGAAACATTTGGGTGTTTCAAAAACGCTTGTATCTTTTGTTCTAAACGGAAGGGGAAAAGAATTCAGAATTAGTGATGAAGTTTGTGAAAGAGTAAAGGAAGCTGCCAAAGAACTCAATTATCAACCCAACCGCATTGCACAGGGACTGAGAACCGGAAGAACGAAAACCATAGGTTTGATTATTGCGGATATCGCAAACCCTTTCTTTGGAAAACTGGGTCGTGAAATCGAGCAGGAAGCACGGTTGCACGGCTATCGCATTATATTTTGCAGTTCCGACGAGAATCCGGAGAATTCGGGACAGCAAATTTCCATGCTTCTCCAAAGCCAGGTTGATGGTTTTATCATTTCTCCGCCAATTAACAGTGAAGATCAAATCCTGGCACTTTCGAAAGGGTCTACACCCTTTGTGCTAATCGACCGCTATTTTCCTGAAATTGAGACCAATTACATTGTTGTTGACAATTTTGAAGGCGCTTATAAGGCTACAAATCATTTGCTAAAGCTTGGAAGAAAGAAGATTGCCAACATTACCTTAAATATGAATCTGGTCAATATGAAAGATCGAACAGAAGGCTATAAAAAGGCTTTGGTTGATGCGTCGATTCCTGTGGATGAAAATTTGATCAAGGTTCTGCCATTTTCGCACGACAATACGGATGTAATAAAAGCAATTGAAGAACTACTAGGAACCCGATCTGACCTTAAAGCAGATGCAATTTTGTTTTCTACCAGCAAGCTGGGAGTAATGGGAATAGAATGCATTTCGTCGCTTGGCCTAAAAATTCCTGAAGATATTGCACTTGTTAGTTTCGATAATGCCGATGCGTATAAAATCTGTGTCAGTCCGGTGACTGTTATAGGTCAGCCGCTCAAGGAAATTGGAAAAAAAGCTGTCCATGTTCTTATGAATGAGATCACTCACCCCAGCACAACACGTAAATTTCAAAAAGTCACTTTAAACACTGAATTTATTGTCCGAAAATCCTGTGGTTCGTAAATTTTTTATATTTTAGCTAAATCGATTTAGTAACGAAATCAACTGATGTAAATGACTGATATAGAGTATTCTAAAGATGACCTTTTTTTAGGTTTGGATATCGGCGGAACCAAATGTGCGGTTGTTCTTGGCGATTCCACTTTTTCAATCAAACGAAAAGTCTTTTTCGAAACCAGGGTAGAGCGCGGATATGAAGCAATTCTCGAAGAATTCCAGCTACATATTAATAAAATCCTGAAAGAGTTTCCCGACGGTAAATTGAAGCGAATCGGCATTAGCTGTGGCGGCCCATTGGATTCGAAGAAAGGAATGATTTATTCGCCGCCAAATCTTCCGGGTTGGGACAATGTTCCAATTACCGAGATCTTCAGCAAAAAATATGGTGTTCGAACTGCGGTACAGAACGATGCCAACGCCTGCGCTCTGGCCGAGTGGATGATGGGCGCCGGAAAAGGAACTCAAAACATGATTTTCCTGACTTTCGGAACCGGCATGGGGGCTGGTCTGATTTTAAACGGACAATTGTATGCCGGAACAAACGATTTGGGTGGCGAAGTCGGTCACATTCGTTTAGCCCCGGATGGTCCTATTGGTTTCGGTAAAGCGGGTTCTTTCGAAGGGTTTTGCAGTGGTGGTGGAATTGCCCAATTGGCTAAAACAATTATCTCCGGAAGACTGAAAAATGGAGAGTTTGTTGGTTTTTGCCCAACTCCGGAAAAATTGAAAGAAATTGATGCAAAATCTGTCTTTTTGGCGGCTCAGGCTGGCGATTTGGCGGCCATGGAAATCGTCCGAATCTCGGCTGATTATTTGGGTGCAGGCCTTTCTCTTCTTATCGATATTTTAAATCCTGAATGCATTGTAATTGGCAGTATATATGCACGTAATGAAATGCTGTTTAAACCATTAATTGAAGAGATATTAAAGCGAGAGGCTATTCCTTCTGCTTTAGAAGTTTGCCAGATTAAACCTGCTGAACTGGGCGATTCGATTGGCGATTATGCCGCCTTATGCGTAGCCATGTATGAATTTTAAAATTAAAAATAGTGGAAAACAATCAAATTTTAGATACACTGATCGACCGTTATCCGGAACTGGAACCGTTAAAGTCTGAAATTAACAAAGCTTCAGATACGCTGATAAACTGCTATGAACGGGGCCGGAAAGTCTTGGTTTGCGGTAATGGTGGAAGCTGCTCAGATTCTGATCACATTGTTGGCGAACTGATGAAAGGCTTTGAAAACATGCGGCCAGTTGCAGAAGCAATGAAAAATGAATTGGCTGAAATTGCCGGTGAACGTGGAACGTATTTGGCCGGAAAGCTGCAGCAGGCGCTACCTGCGATCTCGTTAACAGCTCACAGTGCACTCATAACAGCCGTTGCCAACGACACGGATGCCAGCCTGATTTTTGCCCAGCAGGTAATGGGTTATGGCAACCGGGGCGATGTTATTCTTGGGATCAGTAGCTCGGGAAATTCGCAAAATGTGATTGATGCTCTGATTACCGCGAAAGCAAAGAAAATGACGATCATAGGTTTGACTGGTGAAACAGGTGGTAAAATGAAACCGTTTTGCGACATTCTGATTAATGTCCCCGGGCGTAGGACAGCTTTTGTTCAGGAATTGCATTTGCCTGTTTATCATGTACTTTGCATGATGGTTGAGAATCATTTCTTTGGAAGTTGAGATATGTAGATAACTTTTTCAAATGATAGATAACTGACTAACTAAACACAACTAAATCAACAAAAAATGAGTACAAAAATTCAAGTCTCAGAAAAAAGGGAAATATCCCGCCGGACTTTTTTGAACAGAACTGCCTCAGGAGCAGCTTTTCTGGCTTTTGCTCCGGTTTCAAAACTTATGGCTGCCGACGAATTACAGGATGTTAAACCGTGGCCGGCCGATGCGTCTCAATTTCGGTTTCACATGATCGGTCAGGCGCATATTGACCCGGTTTGGCTTTGGCCCTGGTCCGAAGGAGTCTCAGTGGTGCACAGTACGTTTCGCTCAGCACTCGACCGGATGAACGAAACCCCGGACTTCTGCTTTACCGCAAGCTCTGCGCAGTTTTATTTCTGGGTTGCCGAAAATGATCCTGAAATGATTACCGAAATTCGTAAGCGCGTGAAAGAAGGGCGATGGAATATCGTTGGTGGCTGGTGGGTTGAACCGGATGTGAATATTCCTTCAGGAGAAGCTATGGTGCGACAGGGTTTGTATGGCCAGCATACGTTTCAGCAACTTTTGGGTCAAAAGGCCACTGTGGCTTACAATCCTGATTCGTTTGGACACACTGGAAATCTTCCGCAGATCATCAAACAGCAGGGCATGGAAGACTATGTTTTTATGCGTCCGCAACCAAACGAAAAAAAATTACCGGCAGACTTATTCTGGTGGGAAGGGCCAGACGGCACGCGCGTTTTGACTTACCGAATACCATTAAGTTACAATGATTCAGGACCCGTTCGCAATCGGATCCAGCAAATTCTGGAAAAATTTCCGGCGGAGCCCATGAAGAGTTTTATGGCGTATTACGGAGCCGGAGATCATGGTGGAGGAGCTACAAAAGAGAACATTAAGTCAATCAATGAGCTAAAGACCGAAAAAGGTGCACCGGCGATTTTTTATAGCACCGTTGACCGCTATTTCAAAGAAATGCGAGCCGATAAGAATTTGAAGTTCCCTGTCGTAAATGACGATCTTCAGCACCATTCTGTGGGTTGTTATACCGCTGAATCTGAAATTAAAAAAGGTAACCGACAATCGGAATCTGCATTGGTTACCGCCGAGAAAATTGCCGGAATAGGGGCGATTGCATGGGGTGCAAATTACCCCAAAAAGGAGTTGACCACAGCCTGGCAGCGTGTGCTTTTCCTGCAGTTTCACGATAGTATGGCCGGCACTTCGTTGTATGAGCACTCGCAAACCGCCCGCGAAGGGTATGGATTTGCACTCGATACAGCACATCAGGCGACGTACCTGGCCGTCCAAAAGCTCGAATGGCAGATTGCGGCCGAAGATCCGGAATCGCAGTATTTAGTGGTTTTCAATCCGAATGCATGGGAGATTTCAGGAAATATTGAATATGATTTTAATTGGGGAAGTCAATATCACAAATCGTCGCGCGTGGATGACGAGACAGGTAAAGCACTGCCTCACCAATGGACCGGCGGGTCGACAGAGACCGGTAGCCGTAAAAAGCTGATCGTTCAGACGCCTATTCCAGCAATGGGGTATCGGCAAATTCGTCTGCATGATGCCGAACCTCCGGAATTAAAATCAGTAGCAATGGCTGATGAAAATAGCCTTGAAAATGAATTTATTAAAGTAAGTATTTCAAGTTCAGGTTTAATTGGAATTGTTGACAAGCAGACCGGTAAAAAGCTTTTTGCCGGAGGTGAAACCGGAGGACGCGCTGTAATAATCGACGATAAGAGCGACACCTGGAGTCACGATGTTGTTGCGTTTGACGACGAAATTGGCGCCTTTGGAAATGCAAGCATCAAGGTTCTTGAAAATGGTCCGCTTAGGGCAACCATTCGAACAGTTAGTACCTATGGTGTTTCAACGCTTACCATTGATTGGATGCTTTACGCCGGATCACGAAATTTGGAAGCGCGGGTGACGCTTGACTGGCACGAACGACACAAGATGTTGAAATTCTCGTTCCCGGTTGACCTTGAATCGCCTGTTGCAACTTACGAAACTTCTTATGGGCATATTGTTCGCGTTAATGATGGGGAAGAAGATCCGGGTCAGCGCTGGATTGATGTGAGTGGAAAGCGCGATGGCCAGCCGTTTGGTTTTACGCTGATTAATGATGCCAAGTATGGCTATAGTGTGCCTGGAAGCGATGTGCGGCTGTCGGTGGCCCGATCGGCTCCTTTTGCGCATCACCGGCCTAAAGTACTCGATCCGAATGCGGAGCATCTATGGATGGATCAGGGCATTCAGACGTTCAGAATGTTGCTTGTTCCGCATAACGATACATGGAAAGAAGCCGGAGTTGTAAGGCTTGCTGAAGAATTTGTAGCGCAACCGGTGTCAATATATCAGGGAATTCATGGCGGAAAACTTCCTAAATCAGGATCATTCTTATCTATAGATGTTCCTAACGTCATTGTTTCGGCAGTCAAAAAATCTGAAAATGGTGAGGACACCATCATTCGATGTGTGGAAACTTCGGGAGAAAAGACTGCTGCTACACTTGATCTGCGATTTTTAAACAAAAAATGGTCGGGCAGTTTCCGTCCATGTGAAATTAAAACGCTTCGGGTGAGCCAAAAGAACGGAACTATTAAAGAAGTCAATCTTTTGGAAGAATAAATAGCTTATGTAGAGTCAATTACCTTCTGTCGAAGTCATGCTGAACTTGTTTCAGTATCTCCTCATTGGTCAGACCCTGAAACGAGTTCAGGGTGACCTGGGTTTGAAATGTTGAAGTTTATAAGGAACTTAATCAATAACATAACTAAAAAAAACAAACGTGAACACAACTAAAATTGAAATGCGGAAGATACTTCCGGTATTTCTGTCATTCATTGTAATGGGTTTTATTGATATTATCGGAGTGGCCACAGGCTTTGTCAAACAGGATTTTCAACTGACCGATTTTATTGCTCAGTTCCTGCCTATGATGGTCTTGCTATGGTTCTTCGTGCTATCAGTTCCAGCCGGTGTTTTACAGGATAAATACGGCAAACGGAACATGTTGAATGTGGGTATGGTGATTCAGGCAATTGGCTTGGGCTTGCCGTTTATTCACTATTCATTTGCCATGATGTTTGCCTCATTTATTTTGCTCGGAATTGGAAATACCATCATTCAGGTGTCGGCAAATCCGTTGCTTCAGGATGTTACTCCATCCGAAAAGTTGGCCAGTTACATGAGTACTTCGCAGTTTGTAAAGGCCATTATTTCTTTCTCCGGACCACTGATTGCTGCATTTATGGCAAACAGTTTCGGGAACTGGAAATTGGTATTTGCTGTTTATGGAATCACTTCATTATTAGCAGCATTGTGGCTGTCAATGACACCGATTGTTGAATCAAAACCTGATCGTAAGCCGGCAACCTTTTCTTCCTGTTTTGGCCTGTTGAAGAATCGTTTTGTTGCTTTTATGGCCTTGTCTATTTTTCTGATTGTTGGAGCTGAAGTGGCTATTAATACAAATATTGCCAACGTTTTAATTGCAAAATATAGTATAACTCTTGAAGCAGCGGTGATTGGAATCAGTATGTTTTTTGCTGGTGAAACAATCTCGCGTTTTCTGGGAGCGATAATCCTTAACTGGATTAAACCACGGCTATTTTTGTTGTTGATCTCGATATTATCGCTGGCCGGTATCCTGGGAATTTTACTGTCTCCTTCAAACGCCATCGCTTTTGCATTCATATTCATTGTCGGATTGGGTACGGGAAATATGTTCCCGATTATCTTTTCGCTTGCTCTTGAAAAAATGCCCGATCGCGCCAATGAAATTTCAGGATTACTCATTATGGCAGTTTCCGGAGGTGCAGTTATACCGCTGGTTATGGGATTTGTAAGTACAACTTTTGGTGCACTGTCGAGTGTTTCTGTGATTGGCGCTTGTATGCTTTATATTCTTTGGGTTTCGCTTTACGTGAGAAAGAACTAAAACATTGGTAATTCCATGATTTCAGGACTGAAATCGTAAAAGTTTTAAAATGAATATCAGGCATTTATATATTTTGTTGCTGTGTTCTCTCTTGGCCTGTAACAGGGCGCCTGAGCAGCAAAATTCGAAGTATTCCGATTTTATCGATCCGTTTATTTGTACCGGTGGCGATCATGGTCAAACCGACCCTTCGGCAAATGTTCCGTTCGGAATGATCAAACCCGGACCGGATACGAAGCCGGGAAGTCACTGCGGGTATGATTTCAATGCTACTCAATTTCTGGGCTTTTCTCAAAACAGAGCTTCCGGAGTTGGTTGCAAAGGGGTGGGGGGCAATTTGCGCATTTTCCCATTCCTGAATGTGGCTGAAACATTTGCGGAAATGGACAAAACATCGGAGCAGGCTAAGGCTGGATATTATTCGGTCAGGCTGAAAAACGGAATACTTTGCGAGGCAACTGCCGGACGAACAAGCGGAATGTACCGGTTTGTTTTTCCTGATGCAAAAGAAGTTGGTCTTCGCTTTAATTTCAGGAGTACCTATTCTGAATTCGTTGATGAACAGCATGATCTGGTAGATAATCATATCCTGAAGGGATGGATTCAGTGCAAGGAAAACTGTGAATTAGGTAAGTACAAGTTTTACTATTATCTCGATCTTGGCACTGAATCGACTCTTGTTACTGATTCTGCCGGCATAATGAATCTTACGTTTGGCTCCGGACACAAGGCCGAAATGGTGCTGAAAATTGCGCTTTCATCGGTTAGCATTCAGGATGCAGAAGAAAATCTTCAGGCCGAAACAAGCGGGAAAACTTTTGCGCAGTTGAAACGTGAAGCCCAGGATTTGTGGCAAAGCTATTGCGACAGAGTGCAGGTAAAAACGTCGAACGACACGCTGAAAACCCTGTTTTATACGCATTTGTATCATGCATCACAAACTCCGTTCAACATAGCGGGACACTCAGGCGCTTTTGGCGGAAGTGATGGTAAAGTGTATCAGTCGGAAAATGGAAGTTATTACTCCGGATGGTCGCTGTGGGATACTTTTCGCACCAAGTTGCCTTTGCTTTCGATTGTTGATCCGGCTCGATACACGGATATGATGAGTTCAATGTTTCAATTGTACGAGCAGGGAAAGTCGGATAATCCGACAGACAACGAATCGTTTATACAAATCCGGAATGAACATACAATTCCCGTCTTGCTTGATGCGCAACGCAAAAATCTGCTAAAAGAATCGCTGATAGAAATTTTGCCGAAAATGGAGCTGGAGGCGCAGAATCTTGCGGTTAATTCTCCGGATAAAATGCTGGAAACCTGTTATGACTGGTGGGCTTTATCGGAAATTGCAGGAGACGCCGGTGAGAAAGATCTTCAGGAACAATTTCGGCAAAAAGCATACAGCTTTGTGGATGTTTGGAATGCGAAATTCAGGGATATTACGGATAAATCGGACATCATGCATGGCGATGGCTTGTACGAAGGTACACTTTGGCAATACCGGTGGTTTGTTCCGTTCGATTTTAATTGGGTCATTCAGTCCATCGGAAGCAAAGAAAAAACACTATCGCAACTTGACTATTTTTTTGAAAATCATTTGTTTAACATTGGAAATCAGCCCGATATTCATGTGCCTTTTTTGTATTACGAACTTGGTCAGCCCTGGAAATCGCAGAAACTGGTACGTGAGATTTTGCTTCAGCCTACGGTAAATTTTTACGGAACGCATAAAAAATGGGAAACTCCATACATCGGTAAAGTTTTTAAAAATACGCCGGACGGATACATTGAAGAAATGGACGATGATGCCGGAACCATGTCGGCCTGGTTTGTTCTGGCCTCAATGGGATTTTATCCAAAACTTATTGGAGAACCTGCCTATTGGATATTGCCTCCGATTTTTGATGAAGTCAGCATTCAGTTAACGAATGGAAGTTCGTTTAAGATTGAGAATATAAAAAAATCGGAGAAAGACATTTACATACAAAAAGCTATTCTGAACGGCACAGAGATGAATAGAAGCTGGTTGAATTACGACGAAATAATGAAGGGTGGAGTGTTGAAGCTTATTCTTGGTGATCAGCCGAATATGAACAAGTTTTGATTTTAGCTTCGACCGGTTCATCCAATTATTTGAAGGTGTCGAACAAGAATAACTATGGTACGATCTTGAAATTGTTTTAGAATTTGATCTGATTTTAAACAGATTACAGAAATTAATTGAGAATAAACCAACAAATAACCATGAGAAAGCCATTTCTGCTGATATTATTTTTATCGGTTTTCCTGATAAGTGCTTATTCGCAAATCAGATTGGAATCAAACGGATCTATTCCGGTTTTGGCATGGTACAGCATTCCTTCGTCCGAAACTTCGGTTGAACGTTATCAGGAAATGAAGTATGCCGGAATAAACTACTCACTTAGTTTCTTTTCCAGCATTGGAGAAGTTAAAAAAGCTCTTGATGTTGCAGATAAGGCGGGAGTTAAACTGGTGGTTTCGTGCCCTGAGTTGAAAAAGGAGCCGGAAGAAACCGTAAAACTCCTGATGAATCATCCGGCTGTTGCAGGTTATCACCTGGTGGACGAACCGAATATTCACCTTTTTCCTGAATTGGCTGATTGGGCAAAAAAAATACAATCGGTCGATAACAAGCATTTTTGTTACGTCAATATGTTCCCGAATTTTGCCGATTCGAGCCAGTTGGGAACAAAAAGTTACAAAGAATATGTGCAGGAATATCTCCGTCAGATCCCGGTACAGTTTGTATCGTTCGATTATTATCCGGTGATGAAAGATCACCTGTCCAAATCGTGGTACGAAAATCTGGAACTTATTTCTGCTGAATCACAAAAAGCAGATAAGCCTTTCTGGGCTTTTGCACTCACTACGAATTACGATAACGATCATGTTACTCCTCAAACACTTGCAGCAATGCGGCTTCAGGTATACAGCGATTTAGCTTACGGTGCGCAAGGCATTCAGTATTTTACCTATTGGTCGGCCACTTCAGTGAATTCGCCATCAGGAGAAGATCAGCGTGGTGCACCGATAAGTGTTGCCGGTAAACGAAGTGTGGTTTACGATCGGGTGAAGCAAATGAGCGAAGAAATCAAAAACCTTTCCGGTGTATTTCTGGGCTCAAAGGTTGTCAGTGTGCGACATACCGGCTTAGGAAAGATACCATCGGGAACGGTCCGACTGACCAGCTTACCTAAAGCCATTAAAGTTTTGGAGACCAATGGCGCTCCGGCTCTGGTATCTGTGTTGGAAAAAGGCGAAAATTCATTTCTGGTAGTCGTTAATAAAGATTTTCTGAACAGCATGAATCTTACGATTTCCGGTGATGAAACTGTCAGGAAAGTTTTGAAAGATGGTTCTGTTGTTCCGGCAAGTTCTTACGAAAATTCGATGGAACTGGATCCGGGAGACGCTGCCATTTATATGTTTCCATCGCAGGATAAATAGGATAAAATGCAACTAAACTAATATAAAAAAGATGAAAAGGAATTTTAAATGCATACCGTACAAATTACTGTTGGTATTTGTATTTGCTGGTAATGTCGGAATTGCATCAGCAAAAGCTGGGCCTGGCAATTTTGTTAATCCTTTCCTCGGAACAGATTATCACGGACATACATTTCCAGGAGCAGCGCTTCCGGGAGGAATGGTGCAACTAAGTCCTGATACCGATATTAAAGGCTGGGACTGGTGTTCCGGATATCATTACAGCGATAGTTCTGTAATGGGATTCAGTCATTTACACAGGAGTGGGATGGGCGCCGGCGATTGGGGCGATATTTTGCTGATGCCAACTACGGGTGAGCTTAAAGTTGTGCCCGGCAGCAAGGAAAATCCGGATGAAGGATACCGGTCGCGGTTTTCGCATCAGGAAGAATGGGCGTCGCCTGGCTACTATTCGGTTATCCTGAGGGACTACAAAATTAAGGCTGAGCTAACTGTCTCGGAACGTGCCGGATTGCACAAGTATACCTTTCCAAAATCGGATGCAGCGCATATCCTGATTGACATGGGACATGGCATCGGTAGTCGTTGTACTGGCACCGAGGTTAAAATTCTCAGTAATACAGAAATCTCCGGACATCGTTCTACTATGGGCTTTGTAAAAGGGAAGGATGTCTATTTCTATGCCAGATTTAGCAAGCCATTCCGTTCTTTCGGAACCTGGAATGAGAAAGATATCAAATCCGGATCGAAAGAAGATTCGGGAATACAGAGTGGTGCCTATGTAGATTATACAACTTCTGAAAACGAAACTGTCGAAGTAAAAGTTGGTATTTCATACACCAGCATTGAGCAGGCCAAACTGAATCTGGACACTGAAATTACTGACTGGAATTTTGACCGGGTGAAAGAAAATGCGGAAAAAATCTGGAATAAAGAACTCAGTAAAATCGACGTGGCGCCGAATATGGCCGATGGTGATGAGTACAACAAACACAAATTGGCCACTTTCTACACGGCTTTATACCATTCGCTACTTTTCCCGGCCACATTCAGCGATGTAGATGGAAAATATATGGGTTTGGATAAACTGGTTCACACAGCAAAAGGATTTACGTACCGCAGCGATTTTTCACTGTGGGATACGTTCAGGGCAGAGATGCCGCTTCTGACATTGATTGATCCGGAACGAAGTAACGACGCTGTGAATACCATGATTGCACAATATGAACAGGGCGGCTGGATGCCAACCCCGCAACAGTTTGGGAACAGTTATACGAACGATATGATTGGCGATCATCCGGTGGACGTGATTCTGGATGCTTACCAAAAAGGGATTCGCAATTACGATGTGGAGAAAGCCTACGAAGCGGTTAGGAAAAATGCCATGGAAACTCCGCCTGCGGATCATAAATCACGCGGACGAATAGGCCTGAGCTATTATTTGCAATACGGGTATTTGCCATACAATAAAGTACGTGAATCGGTTTCGAGAACACTCGAATATGCCTACAACGACTGGTGCATCGCTCAACTGGCGAAGGCGCTTGGCAAAACAGCCGATTACGAAATTTTTATGAAAAGGGCGTCGAACTACAAAAATGTAGTTGATGCTTCAACGGGTTTTGCCCGGCCAAGAGATATCGATGGAAAATGGTTAACTCCTTTTGATCCAACGTTTATAGGTCATGGCGACGACCGGCATTATACCGAAGCCAACGCCTGGCAGTACACCTGGTTCGTTCCGCAGGACGTTCAGGGTTTGATCGATATTGAAGGTGGACGACAACGCTTTGTAGAACGACTGGATTCTCTGTTTAATATTAGTTCCGAAATCAAAGAAACTGTATCTGATGCAACCGGTTTGATTGGCCAGTATGCCCATGGAAATGAGCCAAGTCATCACACCGCTTATTTATTCAATTATGCTGGAGCGCCCTGGAAAACACAGAACATGGTTCGCCGGGTAATGGACGAATTGTATCACGATGGTCCTGATGGATTGTGTGGCAACGAAGATATGGGACAAATGTCGGCCTGGTATGTATTGAGCTCGATGGGTTTTTATCCGGTGGCTCCAGGACAGAATGTATGGGTGATTGGAAGTCCGGAATTCAGCAAAGTAACCATTCATCTGGATAAATCATTTAACAAAGCTGGTGAGTTCGTTATCGAAACCAGGAACAACTCAAAAGCGAATAAATTCATTCAATCGGCAACATTGAATGGCCAACCTTTAAACCGTCCATGGTTCGATCACTCAGTCATTGAAAATGGGGGCAAACTAATTTTTGAGATCGGGTCCGCTCCAAATAAAAAATGGGGAAGCGCTCCGGAAGATGCACCACCATCCATGAATAATCCGAATAAAAACAATAAATAAAATAACATGAAGAGAGACCAACTAAAACAAATTCTTAACGATGTCAGCTCGGTGAAAATAGCCGTTCTTGGCGATTTCTGCCTGGATGCTTACTGGTTCATCGATGAATCGAAGAGTGAATTGTCAATTGAGACAGGACTTATGACGCGGGCCATTCGTCAGCAAAAATATTCGTTGGGCGGCGCCGGAAACGTGACCAGCAATCTTGCCGCAATGGGAGTTAAAGACATTCGCGCATTCGGCGTAATCGGACCCGATCCGTTTGGCAGCGAGATGGTTAATATCATGAAAAGGACTGGCATTGACACGACGAATATTTTAATTCAGGATGGAAACTGGTCGACACATGTTTACACCAAACCGTACATTGCCGATCAGGAACAAAACCGGATTGATTTCGGGAATTTCAACCAGTTGACCAATAAAACAGCCGATCTATTATTGGAAAAGCTTTCGGAAGAAGCCGCTAAAGTTGATGTCATTATCATCAACCAACAGGTTCCATCGGGCATTCATACGGAATATTTCCGAAATGGTCTGGTAAAAGTAATCGCAAAATTTCCCGACAAAATATTTATTACGGATAGTCGCAATTACAGCGATTTTTTCACTGGCTCGTACCGGAAAATGAACGATCACGAGGCTGTTCATTTGTGTGGAATTAACAAAGATCCGGAAGAAATTGTACTTTATTCAGAAGTGCTTGATGCGGCAAATAAGCTTTTCAAAAGATATCAGAAGCCGCTGTTTATTACCCGTGGAAGCCGTGGTTCGCTCATCGTGAACGAGCAGGGTGTCTCCAATATTTTTGGGTTGATGATTATTTCGAAGATCGATTCAGTTGGCGCCGGCGACAGTTTCCTGGCTGGTTCAGCCTCGGCATTGGCTGCTGGATATTCGATGGAGATTGCGGCTGAAATCGGTTCGTTTGTGGCCGGTGTTACCATTCAGAAATTGTTTCAAACGGGAACGGCTTCTCCGGAAGAAATTTTACACATTGGCGAAGATCCCGATTACATTTATGCTCCTGAACTGGCTGAAGATATTCGGCAAGCCTGTTATTTGTCCGATTCTGAAATTGAAATCATCAATAACTGGCCTGAAGATCTTCAGGTTAAACATGCCATTTTTGACCACGATGGAACCATTTCAACGCTGCGCGAAGGTTGGGAACTGATTATGTCGCCCATGATGATGAAAGCTGTTCTAGGAGACAGATACCTGGATGCCGACGAAGCTTTGTTCCAAAAAGTCCAGACTCGGGTCAATGAGTTTATTGACCGAACCACCGGAATTCAGACGCTCGTTCAAATGAAAGGCTTGCTCGACCTGATCCGTGAATTTGGGTGTGTGCCTGAAGATAAGATGCTCGACGAATTTGGTTACAAGCAAATTTACAACGAAGAGCTGCTGAAAATGGTGAAAGAGCGCGAAAAGAAGTTGTCGCGCGGAGAACTTTCTGTTGAAGATTTTTCGTTGAAAAATGCAGTGCCATTCCTTCAGAAATTGTATGACGCCGGAATAAAACTATATCTGGCCAGTGGAACCGACGAGGAAGATGTGAAAAACGAAGCCCGTATTATGGGTTACGATCATTTGTTTGAAGGTCGTATTTACGGTGCAGTTGGCGACATTACCAAGGAAGCCAAGAAAATTGTGCTGGATCGCATTTTGGAATCAATCGGCGAATCGGCTTTTGGGGCAGTTGTAACCTTTGGCGACGGCCCGGTTGAAATGCGTGAAACACACAAACGGGGCGGAATCACTGTCGGAATAGCCAGTCACGAATTAAAACGATTTGGCCTGAACCAGAGCAAACGCACCCGGTTGATAAAAGCCGGTGCCGATGTAATCATTCCTGATTTCTCGCAATATCCGTTGTTGCTTAAAATGTTGAATATTTAATTTCCGAAAAATGCCATATCCTAAATTGAATCGGGACCTGCTGGCTGTTAAGAAGTTGGCCGATCGAAAGAACAAGGTGTACATTGAGAAGGACAACGTTCCGGTTACACAAAAACCGGCGCATCTTTCAGAATTGGGTGAAAAACTGATCAAAAAGACGGCCGATCGCATTCGTTTCGCACGCCAGGAAAAGCGATCGGTGATGCTCACGTTTGGCGCCCATACCATTAAAAATGGCATGTCGCCAACCTTGATCGCATTGATGGAAGAAGGTTGGGTTACCCATCTTTCGACCAATGGCGCCGGAATTATTCACGACTGGGAATTTGCTTTTCAGGGAAAATCGAGCGAAGATGTTCGTGAAAATGTTGACCTGGGACAATTTGGAATTTGGGACCATACCGGATTTTACATCAATCTGGCTCTGATTGTTGGGGCTTACGAAGGTTTGGGATATGGAGAATCAGTCGGAAAAATGATTTTCAGGGAAGGATTGGATATTCCGGAAATTGACAAACTATATGACGCCGCAACTGCAACTATGAAGACCAATCCTGAATTGGCCGCAGCAGCAATCGATTTGGCCGGAGTCGTACATAAATATCAGTTAAATCCCGGTTTTATGTCGATTCCGCATCCGTTCAAAAAGTATTCGGCACAGGCGCGGGCATACGAATTGGGCATTCCGTTTACCGGTCACCCGATGATTGGACACGACATTATTTACAATCATCCGATGAATCACGGCGCGGCATTGGGGCGTGTAGCCCTGAACGATTTCCTGAGTTTCGCCAATAGCGTCTACAGTCTCGAAGACGGCGTTTACATGTCGATTGGCTCGGCCGTAATGTCGCCCATGATTTTTGAAAAGTCTTTGTCGATGTCGCAAAATCTTTTCCTTCAGGAAAATAAGCACATCGATAATCACTTTATGCTGATTGTCGATTTGGCCAAATCGGATTGGGACTGGCAGAAAAATGGCGAACCACCCATGGATAATCCGGCTTATTACCTGCGCTATTGCAAAACATTTAACCGAATGGGCGGAGAAATGCACTATCTGACAGCCGATAACCGCGACTTTTTACTGGCCATTTATCAGGAGCTTTCAGGAAAATAGCTTGAAAAAGAGTAGTTTGTTTACTTTAGTGATCCCTGAGTGGTGAAGCGAATCTGAGGGAGGATATCGCAATTCGAAACAAATAATCGTAAATTGTAACTCAAAAAATTGTAAATCTACTTTGATGAATATTAGAGAAGTACTTGCACTAAAAGACGAAGCAGCCAATCATCTCAACAATGAATTGCTTCCATTCTGGACCAGCCGTATGATTGACGAAGTGAATGGCGGTTATATAACCCATTTTGATAAGGACGGAAAAGACACCGGCGAAGATGAAAAATCGCTGATTGCACAAACGCGTTGTTTGTACACGCTGGCTTCGGCACACCGCGCTGGTTATGGTAATGGCAAACTGGCCGCCATGGCAAAGCATGGAGTTGATTTCCTGATCGATAAAATGTGGGATAACGAATTCGGAGGTTTTTTCTGGATGATGGATCGGAAAGGAAATGTGAAAATCGACCAGAAAATTATATACGGACACAGTTTTGCAATTTATTCACTCAGTGAATACACGCTGGCAACAGGCGATTCGCGGGGAATTGAATATGCCGAAAAAGTATTCGATTTGATTCAAAAATACTGTGTCGATTCGATGTATGGCGGTTATTGGGAAATGTTTCAGCGCGACTGGACGCTTTGCGGGCCCGGAAGTGCAGGTGGAGATCGCAAAACGCTCGATGTTCACATGCATTTGATGGAAGCATTTACCACGCTTTATGAATGCTCCGGAAAAGATGTTCATCGGCGCAAATTGCTTGAAGATATTGATTTGCTGATCAATCGCATCATTCACCCGGTTTACAAAACGGGCATTCCGCAGTTTTACAAAGACTGGACAGTCGCACCACAAATCAAATTCGATATTATTTGGGGCTGGGACCGTTTTTCGGAAGAAGGTCAAAAAGGAAATGCCACCGACAATACTTGCTACGGCCACAATGCCGAGTTTGGCTGGCTTTTGCTTCATGCACTCGAAATTCTGAAAATCGATCCGAAAACATATTTGGAACTTTTCAAAATCATTTACGATCACACTGTTGATAACGGAATCGATACCGAATTTGGCGGCGTGTTTGTAGAAGGACCTCATTCCGGAGGTGTGTACGACAAGGAAAAGGAATTCTGGCAACAAGCCGAGGTACTGATCGGATTGTTGGACGCCGTCATTTTGTTTGGCGACCGGAAATATTGGGAAGCCTACAAAAATGTGCATCATTTTGTGTTCGATAAAGTTATCAACAAAGGAGTAGGCGAGTGGTACCCGTTGTTGTCGCGCAGGGGCGAGCCTATCTGGACTCACATGGGGCATTCCTGGAAAATCAATTATCACACGGTGCGGGCCATGGTGCAAAGTATTGAACGACTGAATAAATTATCGAAAATGTGACAATTCAATTTTGAAAAATAATCAATAACGAATTTCCAGAACCCACAACTTGAAATTTGGAACCTGAAATTTGGAATTTATAAACTATCTGCTGCATGAATCTATCACTAACCGGCCTCGACTGGATTGTTTTAACTTTGGTAATGGGAGGAAGCCTTTCATTCGGATTATTCATGGCTTACCGTAAAAAAGCCGGGCAAAACAGTTCAAATTTCTTTCTTGGCGGACGATCAATCAAATGGCCGGTCGTCGGAGCCTCGTTGTTTGCCACAAACATTGGCGCCGAGCACTTGGTGGGCCTTTCCGGAGATTCATACCGCTACGGACTTTCGGCAGGATCGGTTGAACTAACTTGTGCCATTACACTGGGTTTTGGCTGTGCCATCCTGTTTCCGTACTACATGAAAAATAAAATTTATACCATTCCTGAATTTTTGGAATTGCGTTATAACCGGCGTGCACGGACGTTCTTTTCGGGATTGATGCTGATTATCAGTATCATGACGAAACTCGCGTTCACGCTGTTTGCAGGTGCTCTGGTTTTAAACAGCATTTTGGGATGGAACGTGATGACGACCGTTTTTTACATTGGAATTATTGTCGCAGCTTTTACCATCATTGGTGGTTTTACGGCAGTTGCCTATTCCGATGTCATTCAGGTAGTCATAATGATTGCGGGTGCTTCCATTATGCTTTTCATTGGTTTGGACAAAGTGGGCGGCTGGGACGGCCTGATGGCTAAAGTTCCGGATATGATGACGATTGGAAAGCCTTATGACGACCCGGTTTATCCGTTCTGGGGAATATTGGCTACAGCTTTTTACGCCGGAATTTTTTACTGGGGAATCGATCAGGTAAACGTTCAGCGCGTGTTGGCCGCTCCCGATCTGAAAAATGCCCGTTGGGGTTCCATGTTTGCGGTTTTGCTGAAACTTACGCCAATTTTCATTTTTGCGTTGCCAGGCGTAATTGCTTTTGCGTTGTTCCCCGGCGAACTTCAGGGCGAAGAAACCAAGCAAACTTTTGTTTTGCTCCTGAATAAATTATTGCCAAGCGGTCTGCGTGGCTTGATGCTGGCTTCGCTGATGGCGGCTTTGGTAACTTCGTTGATTGCCGTGTTAAATTCAGTTTCAACGCTGATTGTTCGCGACTTCTTTGTTGAATTTAAACCCGATATTTCAGAAAAGAAGCAGGTTCAATTGGGACGGTATATTATTTTGCTGGTGACTTTCTTTGGAATAGGAGCCGCTTATCTGGTCTATAAAAATGAAGAAGGACTCTACAAATACCTTCAAACCATTACGGCTTACCTGGTTATTCCGGTCTTTCCGGCAATTTTCTTCGGAATTGTAAGCAAAAAAGTGACCTTGAAAGGTGCGGCTGTTTCAGTTTTGGTTGGCATTGTTCTGGCAACTATTTTTGTTATCGATCAGTTAGTTGGACCTGCTACCGGTCAAAGCTGGTTTCCATTTTTGCATCATAAACTAACCCTCAACTTTGGATACCGCGGACTTTGGACAGAAATACTGATTACCGCAGTGCTTTTTACAGTTTCGGCTTTTACCGAAAAAACCGCTCCTGAAAAGCTGGTCAAAACGACCATTAATTTTAGTCATAAAATTACCCGCTTCGAAGGAATTACAGATTGGCGGTTACATTTAGGGCTGCTTTCAGTGATCACTTTGTTCCTGTATATCTGGCTCTATTAATCCTGAATTGAAACAATTAAATCAATAAATCATGAAAAAATTATCAATTGCCGTAATCGTTCTGTTGCTTATCGCTCTTTCAGAAACAAGTCAGGCCAAATCGAAATGGATCAGCCTGTTTAATGGTAAAGACCTGACTGGTTGGACTGTTCACGGAAAAGCTACATGGTCGGTTCAGGATGGCGTTTTGGTAGGAATTGGCGGAATGGGACACATTTATACGGACGCCGCCTGTTCCGATTTCGAGCTCAAAGGAACCTTCCGGATATCGTCTGATCCGGGTTCGAAAAGCAATAGCGGAGTTTATTTCAGGGCAAATCCCCCGGAAGATAACATCGATGGTTTTCCGCGTGGCTACGAAGCGCAGATTTGTCACAATCAGGATGCATACACAGGCTGGCTCTGGAAGCCGGGAACGCCAACAGGCAAAGCAACAGAGCTGCTAACCAAAGATGGCGAATGGTTCGATTACCGGATAAAAATGGTTGGCAACCATATTCAATTCTGGATCAACGGTAAATCGGTAATGACTTACGACGACACTGAATACAAATACGGACATTTTGCCATTCAGGGGCACAATCCGGGAATGAAAATCGAAGCCAGGAATTTATATTACCGCAATCTGGATCAGAAAAAATAGCAATAGTTAAAACCTGCACCAGTTTCTACGTCGCGAAGATTCCCGTTTTAATTAGTTCAGGAGAAATAATGAACTTGAATTTTGCGTCTTTACGCCTTTTATGCAATAAAATACTGAAAACCATGTATCGAAAATTAAGCCTCATTCTGGCGATAAACCTTTTTTTAATTTCCGGTCTTTCCAATCGTGCTGAAGCACAGACCGCCGAACCGGTTGAATCTGTTGATCCACTCATTGGAACCGATTTCTTTGGACACACATTTCCCGGTGCGTCACTTCCATTTGCCATGGTGCATCTAAGCCCCGATATCAATACGCAGGGCTGGACGTATTGTGCCGGGTACATCTATTCCGAAAATTCGATCATGGGTTTTAGTCACACACACTGGAGTGGCGTTGGAATGGTGAACGGCGGCGAAGTACTGCTGATGCCAACGGTCGGCGACAAGCTTCAGATTGTTCCCGGACCGCTTGATGATCCCGACAAAGGTTACCGTTCGCGTTTCGATCACTCCGGAGAAACAGCTTCGGCTGGTTATTATTCGGTTTTCCTGAAGGATTACAACGTAAAGGCGGAACTTACCGCTACCCGGCGGGCAGGTTTCCACCGCTATACTTTTCCGGAATCGAATACATCGAAAATTATTTTGGATCTTGGTCACCAAATCGGAAATGAAAATGACGGCCTTTCTGACTTGAAAATTTTAAACGATTCGGTTATTGAAGGAACCAAAAATGCAGGTCTCGGAAAAGTTTATTTTGTGGCCAGGTTCAGCAAGCCATTTGCCTATTACGGCACGTTTGATGCAGGTTATAAAACTCCGGAATCTTCAGGTAGTATTTTCCCTTACAAGAATGCAGAAAAGGGCGTTAATATTGGCGCTTTCGTATATTTCAAGACAAAGAAAAACGAACAGATTTTGGTAAAGGTCGGTATTTCGTACACCAGTGTCGACGGGGCCCGAAAAAATCTGGATGCAGAAATCCCAGACTGGGATTTTGATCGAGTGCACCGGAATGCCCGCGAAACCTGGAATCAGGAATTGAAACGGATTTCGGTGGATGGCGCGACAAACGATCAGAAGCAGATTTTTTACACGGCCATGTATCATTCGCTTTTGGCTCAGTACATTTCGGAGGATGTTGACGGAAAGTATATCGGCCCTGATCAGAAAATCCATGTAGCCAAGAACTACGACTTTTATGGATCGTTTTCGTGCTGGGACACTTATCGCTCGCAGCATCCGCTGCTAACCTTAATTGCTCCTGAACATGTCAACGATTTCATTAAATCGATTGTGGATAAAACCAAAGAATATGGCTGGCTTCCGGCGCAACATTTCCTGAATGTTTTTGGCGAATCGATGGTTGGTGATCACCTTATTCCGGTAATTGTTGATGCTTACATGAAAGGTTACCGCGATTACGATGTGCCGTTTATTTATGAAGCCATGCGCAAGAAAGCGCTCGAAGAACCAAAACCACCCGTGCCGATCACTTCCGGACGTTCGGGCCTGAAATATTACATGAATTTGGGTTACACGCCTGTTGACAAAGTAACTGAATCGGTGCCTAATACGCTCGAACTTGCATACGACGACTGGTGTATTGCACAACTGGCGAACGCATTGGGCAAAAAGGACGATTACAATTTGTTTCTGAAGCGGGCGAACAATTACAAAAACCTCTGGAATCCGGCTGTACAGTTTATGTATCCGAAAAAAGCGGATGGAAGCTGGCTTGAACCTTTGAATGGCCGTGAGCAGGAGGTGGCAACCGAAGACGGACATTCGTATTACAAATATTTCGATCCGCTGCTGGTTGGCCGCCGCCCAAACCGACATTACACCGAGTCGAATGCCTGGCAATACATCTGGTCGGTTCAGCACGATGTGCAGGGATTGATCAATCTGTTTGGAAGCGACAAGGCATTTGTGGCTAAACTGGATACTTTTTTCGAAATGAGTCCGACCATTACGCCGCCGAAATATGTGGGAGTTGTTGGCACAATCGGTCAGTATGTTCAGGGAAACCAACCTTCGCACCATGTTTCGTACCTGTATAATTATGCCGGCGAACCCTGGAAAACACAGCAGCGCGCCCGTCAGGTAACCGAAGAGCTTTACCGAAGCGGTCCCGGCGGAATCTGTGGAAATGAAGACATGGGCTCACTTTCATCGTGGTATGTTTTGAGCGCCATGGGTATTTATCCCGTTACGCCCGGAAGCCCAACTTATGCCATTGGCAGCCCGCTGTTTGGCAAAGTGACACTGAACCTAAGTGGTGGAAAAACATTTGTGGTCGAGGCTAAAAATAATTCGCACAAAAACAAATACATCCAGTCGGCCAGTCTGAATGGAAAACCCTTTGACCGGACCTGGATCAGCCAAAAAGAAATTACCGACGGCGGTACCTTAAGTTTTGTGATGGGCCCCGAGCCTAATAAGAAATGGGGAAGCAAGTCAGGCGATGCTCCGCCTTCGATGAGTAAATAACAAACCAAAATCCCTGATTTTGAATCTTTAGAAGAAACAAAATCAGGGATTTTTATTTTTGTAATTTCTGAAAATATTATTTCAGAATAGGGGTCAGCACGATGTTTCTGTATTCAACTTTGCCATGGTCGCCTTGTAAATAAATCGGTCCTGGCGAATTCACATCCGATTGCATAGCGCCGCCGGTTGGTCCGTAAATCGGTTGATTGTCGATTATTTTGGTGCCATTCAGGATAACAGTTACGTGGCGGTCGCACAAAGTTATATCGAGTGTTTGCCATGTTCCTGCTGGTTTTTCAGCACTGACCGATGGAGTTATGCGACTGTAAAGTGCGCCCATGTTGTGCGAATCGAGTGGTTTCTTGTATGAATCAAGCACCTGAATTTCGTACATGCCTCGCAGGTAAACGCCGCTGTTACTGCCTTCAGGTATATTAACTTCCAGTTTCAGGTTGAAATCTTCGAAGGTCTGATCGGTGCGTAAATTTCCGTAGCTAATGTGAGGTTGACCTTCAACCTGTGCAGGATCGGTAACCAGAATTCCGTCTTTAACCGAGAACCCGTTTTTCTGGGTTTCGTCAATTAATTTCCAGCCAGTCAGATCTTTGCCGTTAAATAAAGTAATTGGGTCGCCGAATTTCAGGCTGCTCATGTCCGGAGCGGGTGGAGGCGGCGCCAGTTTTGTTCCGGAGAATGCCGTTGAATCAATTCCGATTCCATCGCGATGTGGTCTGAAAAGGAATCCAGCAATTTTATCGCCGTCTTTTGAAACTTCCAGCCAGTTTACAAGCTGATGCGTGCGAAGCGGTTCGCCTTTTTCATCTTTTGTGCGAACAACATTGTCAATCCGGGTAACAATCAAATGATTGTTGTTGTCCATAAATACTCCGGAAACCGGTGAAACACTTCCGCCAATCCAGAGCAGATCGGCGTCGATGTAACCTTCTTCCTGGCGAACTTCGAGCCAGCTAACGCCGCCGCCCTGTACATCAATGGTCCATTGACCGATAAAGTCATCAATTGTAGCTTTAGGTACAGCTTTTGTTTCTGTGGCCGGTTTTGGCTGACACGAAGTCATACTTAAAACGATGCCAATTGCTGCAATTAGAAATAATTTTGTCTTCATAAAATTGATTTAGGATTTAAAACTGTTAAATATAGCAATATTTCTGTTTAAGTGGATCAATGAAAACGGTCGGATGAATTGTCAGTCGAACCATGTAACCGAATGTGATGGTTGGAATTCCTGAAAAAGTACCCAAAAACAATCAAGTTGAAATATAGCTTGCCGCAATATAAGCCAATAAGAATACTAGGAAAAATTGATGTGCTTGCTTTCAATAAAAAGACACAGGAGAAGAAGCCAGTGGAAAAAATTGCGCAGCGGATAAGTTCATGATTCACAATTCGAATTCGTTTAATGTTTTAACCAATCTTCGGAAAAAACACCATGAACGATATTTTTCAAGTCTGATTCTCCTTTCCTACCAGCAATCTGGTTGGTATATGAAATGTGAATCATTCCATCCTGACCCTGAATAATGGCAGGATAATGGCCTCTTACTGCGCCGTTCGGTTCGCCGTTCACGATTGTTTTCCTGAAAGGCCAGGTCTTGCCTTCATCTTCTGAAAGCCATACCGACATGCGGTAACGACCTTCTTCAATGTCGTTGTGCACCAAAGCCCAATTGCCACTTTTGAGCATAACTACGTCAGCCGCAGTTCCGGGGTTCGGGATATCGGTATCCACCACTGAACTCCAGGTCAAACCTCCGTCTTTCGAAACACTTTTCATCAGTCTTTTAGGTGCCGGGCCATTGTCGCGCATCAATATGGTGATTGAACCGTCTTTGTTTAAGGCAATTGTCGGTTGAATGGCTCCTCCACCCAAAATCGGTTCACTAAATTTCCATGTTTCGCCCAGATCGTCGGTTATTGCAATTAATGAGAGATTTAATCCGTCGGAATAAAGCGGAAGAAGCATTCGTCCACCAATAAAAACAGGTTTGTTTCGGGTTTGCCAGCCAATCCTTCGCATTAAAGGATATCCCAGTTGCTTTTTTACTTTTTCGCCTTCTTCATTCAAATCAGTTCCATCACTGATCAAATTTTTTCCTTTAGCAATATCGAGGTAAAATTTGCGAGCCATTTCCAGCTTTTCTTTCGGAATGCCATTCTTGCCATCCGTCTGTACATCTCCATTTTTAACGAGATAGTCGAAATAATCATCAAATTTTTTATTCAGTGTTTTTACGAAGGCGTCGTTTTCTCCAATTCCTTCAGTTGGCTGTCCGTCGGGTTTTACATGCAACACATCCTGCCATTTCCAAACCGGAGCACCTTCCTTTTGCATGTAATCATTACTGATGCGGTATTTGATAAGCGAAGTGCTCCATTGGTAAGCCATTACGGTATACCATGTAAGCCAGAGCCTTGATTTGCTGTCGATAAACAGAACGGGATTAATATCCGGAAATCCGGGCACATCGGCCATAACAAACGGTTTCCCCCACTGGTGAGTACGGTGATTGTATCTGGCTCCTTTAATGGCAACATCGTCAGCCGTTCGTTCCCCGCTTCCCTGAAACCAGGCTACCAGCAAGTCTTTGTTGGGTAGTTCAACAATTGAACTGCCATGGCAATGCTGCTGCTGAAACGGGAAAATGTTTTGGAGCACCAATGAATCTTTTGAATTTGAGGTATGTCTCTGATTTTTACCTGCACTCCAGGCGAACCCTGAGTGAAATAGAAATAAAATCAGTACTGAAAGTACTTTTGTTTGCATGAGTTCAGTTTTTCAAATTGGATCAATTTGTTGTTTGTGAGTTTTATTTTTCGATAAAAAAGCCGAGATATCGTCCCATCCAATAGGGCAGCAAAAAGTAGGCGCCATCATCTTCATTTGCGCCATCGTTACCGGTATCGTATTGATGGGTATTGGTGTTCCATTTCGAAATTACACCTTCAGCAATTGGAATTGGTTTAACCGATTGCACAACTTTACCCCTACCATTGATCTGATCACTGGGCAAATCCCAGCGATGACTATTTCTCATGCTCCACGAAATCATATCCATGGGTAGTTTTTGAAGTTCTTCAAGCGCATACTGTAAGTCGCAATTCTTTTTCAAAGCTGCACTGGTAATGATATTCCAAAGTGGGTTCCGATCTGGACGAGCTATTGCCCAGCTTCTTTCTATGCTTTTGGTGTATTGCGAACTTAACGAATCGCCATTGGTGTAACGAAACAGATTGTAATAGGGGAGATACATCAGAATGTCGTCGGAGTAGCTGTTTTCAAACGGTTCGTACATTTTTGCCTGAATGACGTTTTCTGCGTAATGATGTTTCCCGACCAAATAGTGATAAGCCTTTTCGAATTTCTGATCACCAGTTACATAGAGGGCTGTTTTCAGAAATGACAGCATTTGCAGCGAATTCAATCCGCGTTCGTACCATCTTCCCGGAATAATATTTAGTGAGTCAGGATTCCAAATGGCCCATTTTGTGGGTTCTCCATCAAAATCAATGAGCTGAAAGTTATTTTCAACAATGTGAGTCATAATTCGGCTAACCAGTTTCTTCGATCGTTCTTTCAATTCGCCTTCAGCCACCAAATCATAAAAGAGCGGTATAGCAAACAGGTGTCCGGCAATTTCATCAGAACTGCAGTCGTCCATCCATTGCCATTTTCTGTCGGGAGAAGGATGCCATTTTTTAGGATGTGGTGATCGTGATTGAAGTACTTTGTCGCTAGCGGCAGCAAATGTTCGGGCTGGAAGTCCGGGTATTCCGGTTACCGTTTCGAGCTTCTCTAGTGCTTCATAAGATCTGATTGCATTTTCCCTGGCTTCAGGATCTTTCGTGACTGCATACCGGAAACATTCTGCAGCAAGGTATATAGATGTCCAAAGTCCGTCGTTGTCGTTGTTAATGGTGCGGCTCGTTGTTAAATCGCCCGGAATATCCAATATCGAAGGACTAACCAGACCATAATGATCATGCCGTTTTTTAATTCTTTCTTCGAAGGTAGCTGCTTTCTGTTCCAATGTCATTTCTACTTCCTGAATCTGACTGATTCCTTCCGGCGTGGCAATCCAGACGGTATGAGCATCGATAGGCAAAATGTCGTTCACTTTGTTGTTCGGCAGCCAGCGTTTCCCGTTGTAATAATGCCAGTTCTTATCTTTTTTTATGGCCCCCTGATTGGTTCCCAACCACAAGGTTTCCCCTGAAGAGTGAATTGAATTTGCCGGGCCGTATGGTAACCCGTCGTCGCCACTTTTAAGCCAGTTCTTGCCATTTTCTGCTATACAACCAATGGAATATTGTCCTCCAAACAGTACCTCATTCTTATCGTTTTTACTTTCAAGAGAATAATACAACCGATTCAAACCATCCGCCATCAGATGGTCATCCAGATTCAGCCATTTTCCATTTATTCGACGCAGCAATCCATCGTTCGTGGCAACCCAAAGATCATTTTTCGAATCATTGGCCATTGCATTCACTCTTTTGCCTTTGGTAAACGGAATGTTGTTCCATGCTCCGTTATATGTTAATAATCCATTGTTTGTTCCCACCTGAAGCGTGCGGTCGTCTTCCCATAGAAGACATAAAATGGTATCGTTCTTTGCTGATTCAGGTAGCTTAATTTTATTCGAAAATCCCTCTCTTTGTATTTCCCGGACTGATGCCAGCCAGATTTCGCCCTTTGAATCGGTAACTGCAGTTTTCCATCCCGATTCAAAAGTTTCGACCGACCATTTTTTGCTTTTGAAGGTAAAAACACCGTTTGAAGTTACGGCAACGGGATTGTCGTTTATCCGGAATAACCGGATGACATTGGATTCAGCCTGCTTCGGCAATTGAATGTCAGTCTTTATTTCCTGATAATATTTGCCGATGTTAATCTCCTGAATTTTCTGGGCTGATGAATTTCTTCCGGCCAACAAAAATAAAATCAGCAAAACAATTCCTGATCCGGAAGGATTCATTCGAAATATTTTTATTCTGTTTTTCATTTTTCACACCTGTTACTATTTTCGGTCATTCTCTGTTTTAATTACAAAATCAATCCATTCATCCGCTATTTTTTGATGGACTGAATCAAATGGCAAAATGGGTTCACGGACACGCACAGTAGAGTAAATGCCTTGCCTGTATAGCAGTCGTTTGAAAAAGTGAATGGAAATATCGAGGTGTTGATTGGAAAAGGCCAATACCGGTACTATTTGTTGAAAGAGCGAAGAGGCTTCAGCTTCCTTCCCATCCATCCAAAGTTTGTAAATTTCAGTATAAATACGGTGCATCCCGGTGGGCATAAACGCATGCACACCGCGTTGAAGCCCTTCAATCATTTGCGAAACAGCCCATCCACCGCTCACATTCAGGCAGCCTTTGGTAAGCTCAAGTATTCTTGAATATTTAATTCCGGCCGGAACAGTTTCCACTTTCAGGCATCGAAAAGCTTCAACGGTTTCAAACAATTCGCAGATCAAATCATCCGGCAAACCGTATCCAGCTGCATCCCAATCCTGCAGCATGATCATGTCCACATTCATTTCGGCCAGTTCCAGAAAATGAGCCTTGAATTGCTGATCATTCTGAAACGGAATCTGAAGAAGTACATTGCGGCATCCCAGATCGATGTAGGCTTTTAGTAGTTTTTTGCTTCGGTTTAAATCGGCTTCGCCTGCACCGGCAATTACCGGAACTTTTCCGTTGACCTCTTCCAAAACCACTTGAACCAGTTGAATGCGCTCAACTGCTGAAAGTTTATAAACTTCCGAAGCCATGGCAGGCACCAAAAACCCGGCAACCCCAGCTTGTATCGCATTTTGCACATTCTTTCGCAGCGACGGAAAGTCGATGGAAAGATCTGCTCTAAACGGTGTGTTTAAAACGGTAACAATGCCAAAAAGAGGGTAGAGGGTTTTCATTATTGTATGTTTGAGGTAGTCTCAAAAGTTTCAAGTACAGTCATCCTGAACTCCCTGCCCGCTCGTTTTTCAGACGGGGTTTCAGGATCTCTACGCATTGTACATCAGACCCTGAAATAAATTCAGGGTGACTGTTTCTCTGTTTATTAATTCACTACTTCTCCAGCAACCAGATATCGCAAACTTTCGATTGCTGGCGCCAATTCAGTTGCGATTCTTCGGGTTGATCAAAAGTCACTTTGATCTGTCCGTCAGCCACATATTTGTGTGTCAGGTGAAATTCCTTGAACTCTTCCAATCCTTTGTTGTAAACTGTTGGTTCAATGCGTTCCCCGTCAACCCGAAGCAGTGCATCGCCATATCCGGCAATCCGAATGACATAACGCCCATTTGGATCGAGATCGTGATATTCGAGCACCGGAAAATTCTGGAACAACTGCGTTGAGAGTCGTTTTCGGCTTAATCCGCTATCCCACCAGGCTACGTCGGTACCATCGTCGGTTCTTGTTTTTACACGCGGTCCTTTTGAAATGTCCGAAACATTGTCGTAGTAACTTCCTGAACCGGGATTTTCCCAGGTGCGAATGATTTCCAGTCGATCAAGTTTCTCTTTTTCGGTTGGCATTTTGCTTATTTTTTCAAACTCGTCGGCCAGCCACCAGCGGTTGTTCAGCGGATAGTCAATAAAATCGAGAATAGCGCCACGCTCAGCACCGCTGGCATTGTATTTTTTAACGCTGGTTTGTGCCCCAATCGATTTCCACAAAGCTTCGCAATAATCGAATACTTTTTGCCTCAATTCAGGAGAAACCCGCTGCTGATCGGCTTTGTTAACAACTTCCAGAGCCTCATTCATGGCTTTTTCTGAGCCAATTTCAGGAGCCTCGGCCAGAATTTGGTTGGCCTGTTTTTCAAGATCTTCCTCGTAAATTTTCCGCCGACGATCATACGTGTCGTAATAGGCACGCATGGCCAATTGCTGCCAGCGCCAGTTTTCCTGTAATTCCGGATGTTTTTGTTCAAGATTTTGCCAGAAAGCGAAAGTGGTTTCTATTCCGCCGTTTTCTTCAATCGGGCCAACCCAATTGCGTTCGAGACCCAGAATGCCATCCGCCCCCGCTTTTGCAACCGATGGTCCAAAAAAGAACCGCGAATATTCCTCAAGGACGTCCTGAACAGGTTTTTCCGGATTCCAGCCCATTTGGCTCCAAACCACCTTGTTCACATCGTCGTGCGAGCCGTCGGAATACGAAATAAATCCATCGGTAAATGGCGCAAAACGGTTATGGATTTTGGCATAATAAAATGGCTGTGGATTGCAAACTTCGCGACCTTCGGTAAGTGCGTAGACCTGATCCCAATTTTCAACAGGATACTGACAGCGCACTGTATGGGTTAAATCGGGATAGTGGCGGTGTTTGTATTTCTTCGGAAGGCGAAAGCGGGTTTCGGCCAGATCGGGGCTGCTCGGACCAGTTACCACACCTGCCAACCAATCGGGTTGATTTTGCTCCAGATAATCGTAGAAATAATCGACCTGCTCATCACTAAAACCTTGCAATGAAATCCAAACTCCCGCTTTCGGATGGTACTTTTTTAGTTCCGCAGCAACAGCTTTCAGGAAAGGCAATACATATTTCGGATGATTGTCGCCGGGATCGCCGCCGGGAAAGAACACACCATCAAGTCGCGGGGTGACTTTGTAATAATCAGCATGCTTTTTAACCTCTGCAGCAAATTTCTCAGGATCAGACAAGTCCACATCTGCCGGTGTCCAAACCCAGTAGTCCAGATCGTATTTGTTGCAGATTTCGCTGATTTTTAGGTTCATTTCCTCACGCGAAAATTTCATGACCGGTCCAAGCGGTCCATCCTGAAACGGAATGTTTTCAATCGCATTGGTGCCGAAAATCGCCAGTTCGCGAATGTATTTTTCGTATTGTTCCGGAGTCCACGAATCCCATGAATTGGCCGTATTCCGGTAGCCTATTTGGTGCCCGCGAATGGGATAAGCAGGTGAACTGGCCAGTTCGTCCTTTTTATTGAAGCGTATTTTGTTTTTGTTGAGTTCGGCTGTTCTCAGGAATTGCCCGATGGAAAAAATAACTCCGCGCTCGTCGTCGCCAATCAGCCAAAGTACAGGCTTCCCGTTTACCAATTCAGTGACCACACGAAAGCCTTCGGGTTTGTTTTCGGGCAGGTTTTCGCCAGTTCGTTTGGGTACTTTCAAGCCGGCAACCTGCTCATCACTTGCTTTTGCCAGAATGATCAGTTCATTTTTCCCAACCGAATTCAGGATCGAAAGTTTTACGCCGGTCCGGCTGGCCACCTCTTCCTGCAGCATCCGGATAGCCGTTTCGCGAACCGGTGAATGAATATTTTCAGAAGCAAGAATTCCCGCTTTACTGAAATCGATAGTTTGTGCAGCTAAAATGCCCGACGCAAACAGAAAAATGGTTGAAACAATTATCCTGAAATTTAAAATTGATTTGTTCATATTCAGTTGGTTAACAGATAGTGTTGATGTTATTTTTTAACTAATGGAATGGCTGTTTTAATTTCTTCGGTTGAAATAAGTTCGCCCAAATCAGGACCGAAAAAACTCACGCTCGACTCATAACCTTCACCTTTAATGTACTGATCTTTGGTAAGAATGTAGCTGATCCATTCGTTGGCCAGTCCGCCGATAGTTACATATTTTGCGCCATAGCTTTTGAGTGTATTTTTAACTTTCAAACCAAGTTCAGCAGTCATTTCACCGGGAACGCCTGCAATAACCAGTTCGCCGATCCGAACAGCGCTGATCCCTACTTTAACCGGAGCAAGCATATTCATGACCACCTTCACCGATTTTTCGTCCAGCCCATATTCATCTCCGCCCGTTTTCATAAATGCAGGATGGGCCTGATGTTCGGGTAACACAATGGTTTTAAACTGGTAATTGAAGTCATTTATTTTCTTTGGCTTAATTTCCCGATAGATTGCAAAAGCTTTGTCCGCAACGTTTTTGCCATACTCCTGAATTTTTTCATATCCATTTCCGGAGCTGTTTAAAACAGGCGACTGATCGCCTTCGGCGCCATTGTAGTACATGGTTGTCACGTTGTTACCAATCAAATTTTGCAGGTCAGTTTGCAAATATCCGGGCCATTCGGCTGATACCAACATGTCCTTCCCTCCCAGAAATGTTGGGTGAGCAGTCCAGTTAACCAAAACAGCCAAGGGTTCACCGTTTATAAGGTCAATGCGGGTAACCGTCATTTCCCGATCCACATCCGGATCACCACGACGGTTTCGGTTCATGCTATCAATTATCCGGCTGGCTGTTCCGATTTTTACCGGCTGGTAATTCTGATCAGCAGTTTTAATCAATTCTTCAAGCTTATTCAGGAGAAATTCAAGAAGTTGAGGCTGAAAAATTCCAATCTGGGGAATGTTGAGCTTGTTTTTTGAGTTCAAAGCTGCTATTTCCAAACTACCGTGTGAATGACTGGGCAGCAGCATGAGGTTAGATTCGGTCCAGCCTTCTTTCGAAATTCGCTTGAGTAAATCAACTTTTACATTGGTCGGCAAGCCCAGCAAATCGAGGGTTACAATCGCATATTTGGTGTTTTCCTTTTTTACAACCAGAGCTTTCGCCCAAATTGAATCGTGAATACCTTCGGCGGGTTTGTTTTCGCGCTCACCATATCCGCCCAGCGTGTATTTCATCGATAGCGGCGGTGTTATGTTTACGGAAGCAACACTGGCAGCAAGATTAGAAGCGGCTACCGGATTAATAAAGACCAGAAGAAATCCAAGTGTGATTAAAAAGATATTTTTAATGTAAATCATGTTTGTTTAGCTTTCCCCATTTATCATTTCTATTTCGCAACTTCAATTTTCCAGTCGGTGAATTCCACCCAATATTGTTGTTTGTCCGGACTTCCTGCAGCCAGACCCAGATCTACGGCATCGGCAATTCCGGGAATATCGGGTGTGTGCCGTTCAACGATCCAATTTTTCCCGTCGAGACTCACGTAACCGCTGAAACTATTGCCGTGGCGCACCAATTTCAGGAAAATAGGCGTGTGCGAATTCTCCGGAAGATTCTGGCTACTGGCTTTGTGCATGCATCCGTTGGCAAATTCGTCGTATTCAATTCCGGCGCGACCGGGTGATGAGAAAACCAGAACAGAACCCTTGCTTCCGGGCTGAACATCGAAACTTTGCGAAATATCGTTCCGCACAAACAGTCCTGAACGGAACCATTCGTGCGTACGATTTCCGAATTGATTGATTTTAACTGTGGCCACAAAGTCGCCTTTAATTCCTTTCACATAGGCTGCGGCATACGAATCTTCAGCATGAAAAAAGTCGGAGCCACTGGCCGTAATTTTAAACCGGTTTGCCTTGGGATCGGCCTCGATTTCGTAGGGTTTTGCCTTGGCCGAGCAATATTGGTAAACTTCCATATTCGAAATATCCAGATTTGCTCCTTCGAATACGGAAATGCTTTTTTCAGCGCTGTTTTCAATTCTTAGCATGTGCTTGCCATTCGCTGGTTCAATTTCAAAACTGATTTCACGGGATTCATTGCCGGGTAATTCTATGGTCTGATCGCCGGATTTGGCCTGATCGATATAAAGCGAAGCATTCATTTTTTGAGGTATTGAACTCAGGTTTTTCGCTGTTGCAGTCGCTTTCAGTTTTTCTCCGGAAAGAAGCCGTGTTTCCGATAGTTTGAAATCCTCGAATACTACCGAAGGTTTCAATCCATCTACATTGATGGTCTGATACGGAGCAGTGCCAATGGCCAGTTGATGTTCGCCTTTGTCGTAAATCCGGATGTCGAAATCAATTTTTCGGCTGTTGTTTTTGATGACCGGAAACGGCTTTGTTTCGGCTATTTTGCCGTCGAGATACAAGTCTACAGGCGCAATTCCGGAGGCGCCACGATTAAAAACATCGGCTGAAAGATGTATAACGCTTCCGGCAACAATAGTTCCTGATACCGATTTCGAAGCTGCATCAATTTTCAGGTTGCTGAATTCAAATTCAGGATTGCCGTCGATAATGGTTTCCGGAGCGCTTTGGGGAGCTTCAATCTTGAAATTGTTGCGGTAAATGTTGTCTTCAGGCAAGGCGGCGCAGAGTTTCCATTCACCCTGTTCGAGATTGTAGTAAATGTTATTTTCAGATGTCCAGCCCGACGACATATTGTCGAACCAAAAAGCGACGTTGTCGTTGAAAAATCCGGCATGAACATTATGAATCAGATTGTTTCGGACAACCGAATTGAAGGTAAGTCCTGCCGTTTTAATGGCGCCCGAATCGTCGGCGTCCATCTGCACATCGTCCAAATGATTGTATTCAACAGTGTAGCCACCATCAATTGCTTCTTCCTGATTGGACCAGCCGCCCACATCAATTCCGTAACGGCCGCGGGTTTTGGTGATGTAATTGTGCGAAATGGTGGTCATTAGCGTGTAATTGGCATAAATGTTCAGGCCACCCACATCAGATAATTTGTTGTACGAAATAGTTGTTTCACGGGTAATTTCACGGCCATCTCGCGGTTTGCCAGGGCCGTTTACATAAATTCCACCGTTGTCAATCGTTTCGAAAGTATTGTTCTGAATGCGTGTCTGGTAGCAACCTTCTTTTACCGAAATGCCCGTTCCCTGGCACGAGCGAACCTGTCCGTCGGCAAATTCGCAGGCATGGGCAAATTCATAACTTATGGCACTTTTCCCGGCGGTAGCGCCTTCAAAAGCTAACCCGTAAAAGCGCAGGTTCCTGACGGGCTTTTCCAGTGAACCACGAACTTCCGCAAGCTGGCTAATGTTGGCAACTCCGGTCGCAGCCCGGTTGGGATCGCTGATTCCATCCGCAGGAATGTAGCTGATCTTTTTTGCATTGCGATCGAAAAACCATTCGCCGGTGGTATCAAGCAAAGCTTTCAGGTTTTCGACGTAATAGCGTGGCGGAACAATTACCACACCTTCTTCAGGATTTTTAAATGTGGCAATACCTGTTTCTTCATCCACTTTCACGAACGAATTGATGCCGGTGTGCCAGCGCAGCAACATCACCACACGGTTTCCCTTTAAGTCACCCATATTTTTTAACTGTTTTTTGCTGAATACCATTTCGCTGGTTGTTTTTGAAATGGCAGGAGGTACAAAATAGCCTTTGTTTGGCGTGCGAGCTAGCGTTTGTCGTTTGCCGTTAACAATAAGCATGGCTGCGGTATCCGCATCAAACGGCGCAACCCAAACATTGCCGGATTTCTTCCAACCTTTAACCGGAATTTCTCCTGAAATAACTGGTTTTTCGCCCGGATAAGCTGCCCAGGTAACGTAGTAATCTTTCAGTTTATGGTATTCGAATGCACCGGTTGGCAGATTGGTTTCCACACGCTCTCCACCGTCTTCAGGAGTAAATACTAATGAATTTTTCAGGTAATACTGTCCTTGCCTGATGTAAACCAAAATATCCCTCCCGCTACCAAGCGGGTGCGGCGACCCAATCCAGCGTTTTTCAACTGGCGCATCTTTAGGTAAATAAACTTTCGATTTTAGTTCGCGCACTGCTTTTTGTGCCCGCTCAGGAGTTAGAAATGGTCCGTCGGTTTTTGTGGCATTGGGTTCGGCGAGTGTTCCCGACCAGGAATCGTTGCCATTAGTGGCCACATAAAAATCGGCTTTTGCCGGATATGAAAACGGCTGCCATTTTTCGCCGCGTAAAAGTTTGCCATTACGAGGTTGTTGCGCAGGTTGCGAAAATGCAGTAAAACTTAGAAATACCAGAACCAGAAGAATTCCGAAATGATGTATTTTCTTTTTCTGGATGAGCTTGCGGTACGTAGATGATTTTTCCATAACCGGTTTATTTGATTGTAGTTGGTAGTGTGTAGCTTCAGTAACAAAAATATTTAAACCAATTGAACGATTTAGATGGGTTTTTGTCTATTCTTTATGGTTTTTTAACTGATTTTTCCCGAATGGCAATTTCATGAACTGGTTTAGGCTAATTATCTATAAGAAATGAATAAAATAACAGAAGTATTTCTTGAAAAATTGATTTTATTTTGAATACAATGTGCCATTTTGCTAAACCTGACTAAATGAATCCAATTCGATTACTTCTTATTCTACTTCTATTGTCCGGTTTTGTTGCCGTATCTCAGAACAGCAAAAGCTTTTATACCGATTCGATCCGAAAGAATTTTGCGAATCCGCCGGCCGATTGCTGGCCGCACACGCGCTGGTGGTGGCCGGGAAACCCCGTGTCAAAAGAGGAAATAACCCATGAACTGGAAGAGATGCACAGTCACGGAATTCAGGGTGTGGAACAAATCACCATGGAGCCGGTGTACGAAAAGGGGAATATTCCGTATTTGTCCGACGAATTTATAGATATGCTGAAATATACTGTTCAGGAAGCCAAACGGTTGGGAATGGAAGTTTCGCTGAACTTTGGCGGCCCGGGCTGGATCATCGGCGGTGATTGGGTGAGGGAAGAAGACAAAAGTAAAGATATGGTGCCCACTTCGATGGTTCTGTCCGGAAATCAGACTTTTTCCGGAAATCTGCCTGACAGCTTGATGCGCACCAAACGTTCGTGGGAACATTTCGAACCCAAACTGAATGGTTCCGAAACCCTTATAGCCGTTATGGCCGGGCGGATCGAAAAGAATGGAAAAATCAGCGAAAAATCGCTGGTAAACCTGACCAATCTGGTTTCAGGAAATAAAATTACCTGGAAAGTTCCTGAAGGAGAGTGGCGGTTGATGGCTTTCTGGCTCAAGAAAAACGGCATTAGCAATGCGGTTGATCACTTCAGCAAAAGCGCTATGGAAAGCTATTGCGATTACCTTGGAGGTAAATTTTACGCGGCGTTTGGCAACGAATTTGGGAAAACGGTAGAGTCGCTGTTTGTGGATAGTTTTGAGTTGGCCAATCTGGCCAGTGGCATCAACTGGTCGACCGGATTACTCGACGAATTCAGGAAAGAAAAGGGCTACGATTTAACACCGTATTTGCCGGCAATCTGGTGGCAGGTTGGTGATATTTCGCCAAAAATAAGGTTCGATGTGAACGATTTTTTGCACCACACCGGTCTGAATGTCTTCTTCAAAACGTTTCTGGGCTGGTGTGAGGCTCACCACATCAAAGGCCGGATTCAGGCCTACGGATTTAATACCGATAATCTTGAGGCTTCAGGCATGACGCATATTCCGGAGATGGAAGTTACCGCCGGAGAAAAGGATGCCGCCGACTGGTTCGACACCCGTATCGGGCCCAAAAAATATGTAGAGTCAGGTGCACATTTGTATGGCCGAAAAATTGTTTCCGCTGAAGTTTACACATTCATTCACTGGGAGCGCTATCGGGCGACACTGGAAGAAATGAAAATTGCCAGCGATGGGTATCTGCTCAAAGGCACTACCAAATTCTACAACCACGGATTTAGTTTTTCCCCGGAAAGAGATGTTTCTCCATCACGTTCAATCGGTTTTGCATCATACACCCAGCCGCAAAATGTGTGGTGGAAATATTATCCAAAATTGGCTGAATATATTGCCCGTTGCTCATATCTGCTGCGGCAGGGAGAATTTTCTGCCGACATTGCTTTGTATTCGCCGCTTGCCAACCAATGGGCCATGAATGTGCTGAACCCGCGCAAATGGACGCGTGAATTCGATTGGGGCGACCTGGGTGAACTGCTTATCTCCAACGGATATGATTTTGATCTGATTAACGATGATGCTTTGCAAAATCTGGCAAAAATTGAGGACGGAAAAATAAAAATCCGCAGCATGGAATACAAAGTACTGATTCTTCCGAACGTTGAAACTATTCCGCTGAAAACACTTCAATTCATTGAAAAATATGTCGATAGTGGCGGCAAGGTTATCGCTTTGGAGCGGCTTCCTGAAAAATCTACAGGTTTTCAGGATTACAAAGAATCGGATAAAATGGTACAGGATTTAACGAATAAAATCTTTCGGAAACCCAAACCTGGTGCTGCAAAACCGACTAATCCTTACGGGCTGAACGAACCGAAACCGGCAGAGGGAGTACTTGCAAATGTGTATGGAAAGGGGAGGAGTTACCAGATTAAAAATGTAATTGACCGCAGCATTTGGTGGGACAAACGCAGCAGTTCGCTCGACCCGTTTCTGGAAACCATTCGCGGTATTATTGCGCCGGATTTCGGGATTGACTTTGCTGCTGAGGGTTTGCGAAAAAATGACGGACTTACGTTTATTCACCGAAAACTCAACGGCAACGATTTGTATTTTGTTTCGAATATTCAGGATAAGGAGAGCAATATTCCGGTAACTTTTCGCGTGAAAAACAAGCTGATTCGTAAATGGAATCCGTATACCGGCGAAATTACGCCAGTCTTTAATTTCAGCGAAACAACCAATGGAGTTCAGGTTTCGTTAAAACTGGAGCCTTACGAATCGATGTTTCTCGAATTCGAATCCGGCGAACCTGAATCTTATGTCAGCAGAACTGACTTCGATGACATAACTGAAGCCACCAAAAGCGAAATTAAAGCGACAACAAAGCACAACGGAACCTATCAGACTAACGTTCATTCCGGTAAATCTGAAAATGAAATAAGTACAATCGTTGACGGAATTCCGGCTATTTTCGATATCTCAGGAAAATGGAAAATGGAGTTGAGCGGAGTTGATTTCCCAGCCGTTATCAGGCAACTGGATTTCCTGAAATCGTGGACGGACGACCCGCAGACCATGAATTTCAGCGGCACCGGTCGGTACGAAATAAACTTTCGACTTCCTCCTGAATATGTAAACAAAGACCTTGACATCTATCTCGATTTGGGCAAAGTTGGGAACGTGGCTGAAGTAATTTTGAACGGCCGGAATGTTGGAACGGTATGGATGCGTGGGCAAAAGCCTGAAATATCCAAACCGCTTAAATCTGGGGAAAATAATCTTGTTATTTTGGTAACCAATACACTGATTAACCGGATATCGGGGATGAAAAAACCACCTCCTGTTCCTGAAAATCTGGTTTCACGTTTTGGAAGTAAAGATATTTCGACAACAATTCCGCGGGAATTTGGTTTTAAACCTTTGCCGCCATCCGGATTGATGGGCCCCGTGCAGATTATTCCGGAGAAAACTGTAACTGTTCTGTTACAAAAATGAATTATATTGGCCCGATGCAATCATTGTTTTTGCTGAATTGTTTTAATTACTTTGGATAGAATAAACCAATTATACCAGATTAGTGATGAGAAAATCGTTTACTTTTATTTTAGCTGTGGTCTTAATCCTGAATTTTCTTCAGGGTAGTGCGCAATCGAAACGCACAGTGAAGGACCAGCAAAAATACCGGACTTCCTATGAAAATTCGACTTTGGCCGGCAATGTTCTGCCGGTGTTGATGCCTTTCAATCGTACAATTAATCCTGCCGGTACGCAAATTTATTTTGGCGACAATACGCAGGAAAATCACGCGATGGATTGTTCTGTTTCGCCCGATGGCAAATGGGTGGCTGTTGAAGGCCGCTATTCGGTAGTCATCATTAATCCGGAAACAAAAAAAATTGCAGACCGCTTTGTGTTGAAATCCTATCCGGAAAGCGGAAATGTTAACAATACATTTTCGGGGATTACCTGGAGGAAATTGGGTGACGGTTATGAACTCTACTGGAGTGCTTCGAAAAGTGGAAAATCTTTTGTGTTTAAGGCGGGCTGGGACGGTAAGAAAATCACTGTTTCGAACACATTCCCATTTAGCGCTGTTGCTCCGGCCGAATTGGCTTTGCCCAACGAAGTGCTGGTTCGTGAAGAATCAGGGAAACCTGTGTTGTTTGTGACGTTAAATGGCAACAATACCCTCGAAAAGCTGGATGTAAATTCCGGACAAACAATTTGGTCAGTTCCGACTGGCGTGGCGCCGTTTGGAATTGCTGAAGCCAACGGAAAGTTGTATGTAACCAATTGGGCCGGCGGTGTTCCAGATCATGCCGATGTGAATGTAGCCGGTGTTCCCTGGGGAAGCGCCAAAGTTGATCCCGAAACAGGCGCAACCCGTGAAGGTACCGTTTCTGTTTTCGATCCGGTTTCAGGAAAACTGATTAAGGAAATTAAGGTTGGTCTGCATCCAACGGATATCGTGGTGAGTCCTGACGGGCAATTTGTATATGTGGCCAATGCCAACAGCGACATGATTTCGGTGATTAAAAGTGCGACCGATGTCGTGAACGAAGAAATTTCGGTTAGGTTGCTTCAGGAAAAAAATCCCTTTTTCGGAGATTCGCCGAATGGACTGGGAATTTCAGGAGATGGAAAAACGCTATATGTAGCCAATGGAATGGACAATGCGGTGGCTGTGGTTCATCTTGGGCAACTGGCTTGTTCGTCATCGGAGGCCAAAGCGAGTCGCATAAGAGGTTTTATTCCGACAGGTGCTTATCCGGGAGCCGTTTGTGTGTATAAAAACAGTGAACTTTATGTGGCTAATATCGAAGCCGAAGGTGCTCGTATTGCGACCGTTTCGCAGGAAACCGGACGGAAATCCTACAATTCGCACCGGATGATGGCGTCAGTTTCGATTATCCCGGTTCCGGATACCAAACAGCTCGAAGATTACACGAAAAAGGTGGTTGAGAGCAATCAGCTATTCCGTTTGGCGCTGACCGCAAAGATGCCCCGAAAAAATATGGCGCCGGTTCCGGTTCCAGCGCGCGTTGGCGAACCTTCGGTGTTTAAGCATGTCTTGTACATCATCAAGGAAAACAGAACATACGACCAGGTTCTGGGCGATGTGGCCAAGGGTGATGGCGATCCGGAGTTGTGTACATTTGGCGAATCGGTGACGCCGAACATGCACAAACTGGTGAACGAATTTCACCTGATGGATAATTTCCATGCCTCCGGAAAGTGCTCGGCTGAAGGCCACCAGTGGACAGATATGGCGATTGTGACCGATTACATTGAAAAAAACGTGCGGTCGTGGTTTCGCAGTTATCCGCATGTTCAGGAAGATGCATTGGTATACGCGCCAACCGGTTTTATCTGGGGAAATGCTTTGAAACACGGCAAAAGTGTCAGGATTTATGGCGAAGCTTCGGTTCCTGAATTTGCCGATCCGAAAGAAAGCTGGACATCCATTTACAACAAGTTCAAAAACGGTGAGATTTTCAAGTTTAAGAACCACACGACCATTGCTCCGGTTGAACCAATCTTGAGCCAGGAATATCCATCGTACGACAGCCATAAAATTCCGGATATTCTGCGTGCCAAAGTATTTATCGATGAGCTAAAGAAATACGAAACCATGGACGGCGACCAATTGCCTGAACTGATGGTGATGGCGCTTCCGAACGATCACACCGGTGGCACAAATCCGGCGCTTCCAACGCCGCGCGCACAGGTTGCCGATAACGACCTGGCGCTTGGGCAAATTATTGAAGCCCTTTCGCACAGCCGGTTCTGGAACAATACCGTGGTATTTGTAACTGAAGACGATTCGCAGGCCGGATGGGACCATGTTTCGTCTTATCGCACGGTGGGATTGGTGGCCAGCCCTTATTCGAAACGTGATGTAACGATGCATACCAATTACAATCAGGTTGACATGGTTCGCACCATTGAACAGATTTTGGGAATTCCGCCAATGAACATCAGCGATGCAACAGCTATTCCAATGTTTGATTGTTTCGACTACAAGCCAAATTTAACACCGTATTTGTCGGTGCCAAACCAGATTCCGCTTGACGAAATGAATGGAGCAACTTCACAACTGAAAGGGAAAGCATTGCATTATGCACTGAAAAGTATGGAGCCGCAGTTTGAACATGTAGATGCTGGAAACGACGATTTGTTTAACCGCATTTTGTGGTTTGCCATGAAAGGCAAGGAAGCCTATCCGAAAAAATATGCCGGAAAAGATGACGATGACGATGATTAGTTGAAGATAGAGATTCTATCTCAAAGTTTCAAGTTCAGTCATCCTGAACTTGTTTCAGGATCTCAACGCATTGTATAACAGATTCGGAATTTTGAGAAGGCCTCTTTGCCTTTAATAAAAGCGGCTGAATGATGGAGTGAATCCGGAGTTCAGCCGCTATGGGTTTATAAGGAATTCCAGCTTTCCCCAGGTAAATTCCTACATTTTTGCAGTTTTAATCTGAAAATAGCCTACCTAAATGTAGTATTTGCTTGAAGTGCATTTTCATTTTCAGTTGTTTGTGAGTGTGGCAATGTCTTTGATTGGCGGTTTTATAAATGAAAATTCAAAATCTAAAAAAACGAACAAAGATGACAGCCAAAGAAATTAGTGAACTCGAAATTTTGGTAAATAAATTGAAGTTTAGGGCAGGCCAAAAAGCCAGCGACTTGCACGATTTGATTGAAGATCGTTTGTTAAGCGATTTCGAGAATATCCCGAAATATGCAGAATTTGCCTATACCGCCTGTAAAGAGTGGAGTATAAAAAACTCGGAACTGGCAGAGGCAAAGCGAAAATAGCGGCACGTTTGTCTTTCAATTGAAAAATGGCAGAATAATTATCTGGTTGTGTGATCTTTCGGGACTCTTGTTTGATCTTTTTCCTACATTTGGTGTTAATATGTACATGTAAATCAAATGGAGAACGGTCATGGAATTTTCTGACAATGGGAAAAAAATGGAGCATATTCAGGAGCAGTTGAAAAGGACCGAGGCGTTTTTAATGCGTTTAAAACCGAATTCAGAGAAGCGCTTTTTGAAACTTTAAACGGTTTTTATCCGGTGGACGAAGACGATTCGGAAATAGACACTTTGTTAGGCATATTTGCTACACAGGTATTTAATTCTACTGAGTCGGTTATCGATAAAGACACGACTTATCCGGAATATCGCCTGGTTGAAGAACTTGATGTGATGCGGAAGATTGTTTCAAAAATCCCGGGATTTGATCGAAATTCTGACTTTTCTGAAACCATTCATCAAAAGGCAAAAGCTTTAATGGTGGAGCATTTTGAAGCAACTCTTGATTTGTCGGCCAACGGATTTCGATTATTGGAGCTGAATTCTAAAATGCACACGCTGGAGTTTGTTGCTAATTTTTATTCGCTGACAGATCATAATCTACCTGTTAGATAAGGAAAATATTTCTTCTGGTCTTTTGCTGAAAAAGTCTGTTAATCTATTGTTTCCCAACTTTAATAATTTTCCATTTCCCGTTTTGTCTGACATGCGCCTCTCCTTTGTAGCAAAAAAGTATAGCGGTGCATCCCGCAATGCATGGTGGCTGTTAATTCGGCCTGAATGTTAAACGTTTTGAGCAACACCGAATAATAACCGGGGTGTGCGACTTCATCGGAATGAGAAAATACGCTTTTTACGGATTTGGGAGTTGGCTTAGTATTTACCAGCGGAAAAACCGAAATGTCGCACAAATCCTCGGCGCCGGTTCCACTGTAATGCGTGTGGCTGAAACCCACTATATGGCTGCTGCTGTAATGGTATCCGCTACACCAGTTGTAGCCGTGGTCGCCGTTATCCGGACTTAATTGCACCATCCCGAAAGGCATCACTGCACCCGGAAAAGTATGTCCGTCTTCGTCGGTTCCAATAAACGGATTCACCCAATCGGTCAGTCTTTCCGGAGTGGATTGTTTACAGGCCAAAAGCACAAAAAGCAAAAGAATGCTCCCAAAATATTTTCTCATCCGATGACATTATCTTTTATTCGCTGAGAGCCGACGGAGGCGCATCTTCCGGAGCAGCACCCCAGCTTTTGTTGGGTAGCGGCCCCATTTCCAGTTCGAGGGTGGCGCCGTTCATCAGGTCGGTGTGTGTAAACCACGGTTTATTCAATACTTCACCATTCAACTTAGCCGACTGCACATATTTGTTTTCCTTCGCATAGTTGTGACAAACCACGCGGAAAGTCTTGCCGTTTTCAAGCTTGATGCTTACTTCCTGAAATACAGGACTGCCAATGTTGTAAATAGGTAATCCGGGCGTGACCGGGTAAAATCCCATCGATGAGAACACTACGAAAGCAGTCATGCCACCGCCATCTTCATCGCCGGGAATACCGAAAATGTTGTCTTTAAACCATACATCGAGCAAAAAGCGAACATGCTTTTGGGTTTTCCATGGCGCTCCGGAGTAATTGTACAAATACGGAATATGGAAACTCGGTTCGTTGCCCATCGAATATTGGCCAACCATGCCAGTTGCATCCGGAAATTTGGCCCAAAACTGGTATTTCGAACGGTCCAGCGGTTCGCGGAAAAGCTGATCGAGATTGGCTGTAAATTGTTCGCGACCGCCCATCAGGTCAATCAACCCGTGAATATCTTCCTGAGCCTGCCACTGATACGTGTAGGCATTGTTTTCGTCGTAATAATCGCGTCCGCCCATGCCACCGTCAAATTTCGGATCAATTTCGATCCACTCGCCGTTGGCATTTTTCGGCCAAAACATTTTTTTCTCCGGTCGGTATAAATTGCGGTAATTGGCAGCCTGTTTCCTGAAATAAGCCTGATCATCCGGATGGTTTAGCTCTTTGGCCATTTCCGAAAGTGCCCAGTCGTCGTAACTTGCACCAAGTGTAACAGCCACGCTTTGTCTCTTTTCAAAATCGTGAACAGCCTTTACCGTTTCAGTTTCGTCGGGCATCAGGGCAGGGTAGAAGCCTTTTTCGCGATAGAACGTATCGAGTTCGCACTGCGGTCCGTTTCGCCACGGAAGTAAAGTAGCTTCGCGGCCGTTTTTCAGAATTCCTTCATACGCTTTTATCGAATCGAAATTGTGAATTCCTTTTCGCCAGGCATCCAGAAAAACAACTGTGGAATGAAATCCGTTCATGGCAGGATTGTCCATGTAAAGCAATGGAAACTGTGGCATCCAGCCGCCTTGTTCGTACATTCCGACGTACGATTGCAACATATCAGCTTCCTGCTCCGGATGTAAAATCATGCGCAACGGATGATGCGCCAGATAAGTATCCCACGCCCAGTCGTCGATGTAAAAATCGCGGTCGGTGGTGTGCACCTGATGGTCGTAGTTGCTGTAATAGTTGCCATACTCATTGATGTTAACCATGCGTTCTTTGGTGCGGTAAAGCGACGTGTAAAATGTGCGGAGTTGCGCTTCAGTTCCACCTTTTACCTGAATTTGGTTCATCGCTTTGTTCCAAATTTCTTCACCGGATTTTTTCAGGCCGTCAAAATCCCAGCCCGATATTTCGTGTTCCAGGTTGGCTTTTGCCTGTTCCGGACTGATGTACGAAATGGCGTATTTAAATTCAACGGTCGATTTCTGATCTTTTGCGAAATTGACCCATGCAACTTGCTCTTCTTTGGTTCGGTTTCCGCGCCCGGCCACCATTTCAACTTTTAATTCCGGTTTTCCATCCTGATTAAACTCGCCATAAACAAAGGCTTTCATCCCGAAAAATTCTTCCTGCCCGGCAATGGCATTATTCGACAAAACTTCCCAATGCCCCCGCTGATTGATTTTCAGGCGCATGGTTTTATCGCTGTTTTCAGGAAACGTAAACCTGAAAATGGCCGCTTTATTTCCGGTTGTAAATTCGGTTTTTATATCCTCGTCGACAAAGTAAGTTGAATAATAGAATGGACGGGTAATTTCGAGATCGGTATCCCAGGTTTGCTTTTCCTTCCAGGTGCCGGTAGTTCTGTCGCCAGTGCCGGGTAAAATACCGAACAACTCGCCATTTCGGTGCGAAATTACCGACAACGGAAAAGAGCTGATCTGATCGTCGAGGTAATCGGCACGAATGGGATACATGCGGATCATTTGGTTGGGCAGTTGCACCGTGGGGCGGGTTGGCACCAGCAAAAATCCAACGTTCCCGATTTGAGGATCGACATAACCGAGGTTTGTTTTTTTGCCGCAATTGGGCTGACAGGCCATTAAAGCCAGAAGGAAAGCCGCGCCAATAGCGGATTTTTTGAAATTTAGGTTCATCATGGTTTTATATTGGTTTAGTAAAGTTTTAAGCTCACCAACCTCCCCAGGGAGAGGCTTTAGGCCTTGCAAATTAGTTATAGTTTCTTTTCAATCCGAATTCTATTCAGGTTTTCAATTGCTCCCTTTTCTTTTTGAAAGCTCGCCTAACCTGATGGACTGTCATTTTCCTGCAGCCGGTTGATCCAAAAACAACACGGTATCCTGATGTTTTCTTAGAATAGAGGCCGGACATTTGGTCGAAATTTTGCCATTCAGGGTATTGTTAACAGCCTTCGCTTTTCTTTCGTCAGGAACAACGCAACTGATTGTTTTGCAATTGAGAATGGCTGTGATCGTCAACGTGACAGCTTCTTTGGGCACATCATTCAGTGTTGGGAACCAGCCTTCTCCCAATTGCTGGCGTCGACAAGCTTTGTCGAGTTGAACTACTTTAACGAGGTGCGGATCGTTAAAATCGGCCACTGCCGGATCGTTAAAGGCAATGTGCCCGTTTTCACCGATGCCAATGCAAGCCACATCAACCGGATGCGTGGCCAGCAATCGTTCGTATTCAGAAATGGTTTCTGCCAAATTTTCAGCATCGCCATTAACGAGGTAAACTTTACCCGGTTTTACCTGATTCAAAATTCGTTCTTTCAGGTATTTCCTGAAACTGGCCGGATGCTGATCGGATAAACCTTTGTATTCATCGAGGTGAAACACTGTAATTTTATCCCACGCAATGTTTTTTGATTTCAAGGCTTCCAAAAATGAAAACTGTGAAGCGCCGGTGGCCAGAATCAGGTTGGCCGAACCTTTCTGCTGAATGGCTTCCTGAAGTTTTTGTTCTACAAATTCAGCGGCTGCCTGTCCCATTTCTACAGAAGTTTCATAAATCCGGACTTGCAGCAGATCTTTTTTAAATGATTTTGTTGGTTGTAACATAATATACTTGCTTAAAATAGTTCGACAATGGCATAATAGCTGGTTAGAAATGAAAACAGAATGACTGCCCAGATTCCTATATTTTCTTTCAGTGTGGCTTTGTGATTTCCCATTAATCCGGCACGATTGATCAAAATAAGAATAGGTATGGCAACCGCCGGTAAAATACAGGCCTGAAAAGCCTGAGAAAATATCATTAAAGCCGGTGGCCTTTGCTTCAGGAAAACTGTTCCGAATGCAAAAACAAAGGCCAGCAAAATTAAGATTCGTGATGATGTTGAGTGGATGTTTCGCGGTTTTCCGGAATAATCGGCAATCAGCCAGGGTGCAATTAAAACAATGGGAAAAACGGTGGATAGACCTGCGCCGACAATTCCAAGAATTAAAATAAAAGCGGCAATTTTTCCACCAATTGGCTCAAACAAACTGATCATTTCCACCGTGTTATCGAGCTTCATTCCCATTAGGTGCAGTGTTCCGGCCGACACAGCCATAATAATTGCACTCAGAAAGAGCATCATAGACGCGGAAACAGCCGAGTCACGTTTTTCCATTTTCAGGTCATCTACTGTCCATCCTTTTTCAGCAACTACCGTGCTGCGCATGATAAAAACCGCAGCAGAGCATGTTGTTCCGGCGATAGCAGCCACGAGTCCGAATGCGCCGGGAGTGTCTGGTATTCCCGGAATCATTCCGGAGGCAATGGCTGAAAAACTGGGTTTGACCATCACAAACACGACGAAGAACGAAATTCCCATCAGGACAACAAAAAACGTAAGTACTTTTTCGAAAGCGCTGTACCGGCCAAACCAGAGCAAAAAATAAAGGGCAATCACAAAGAATAAGATAATCCAGAATGTTTCAACAACTTTCCCGTTGAAAATCATTCGGATGGCTTCCTGAACCAGATCGGCAACAATTCCCATTACGCCGATAAGTGCCAGCAATTCACCAATAATCAGCGCCAGCAAAATGTAAAGCGATAAAATCCAGCCGTTTTTGAATTCGTGCCGGATATTGTATAGCGCAGTTTTTCCGGTTACCAAAGTTACTTTCCCGTAAGCGACCATCAGGACAAACGTAAAAATGCACGAAAGAACCAGCGCCCAGAATAAGCTCATGCCATGCTCTGCGCCGGTTTTTGCCATGGTGGTCACGCTGCCGGTGCCAATGTTGTAGCCAATGAGGAACAAGCCGGGACCAATGGCGCTTAGAGCAACCAGAATTTTATTTTTTTTGACTTCTTGCATACGATTTGATATTTGTAGTCTTATTATTTGGCCTGATAAACAAGTTTTCCGGCCATATATGTTTTTTCAATATTCAGGTCTTTTTCACCAATTGTAAAGAGGATAATATCGGCTCGGTTTCCCGGTTTTAGTTCGCCAACTTTGCTTAATCCGACTAATTTTGCCGGATTTGTACTGGCCATTTGTATGGCATCGGCAAGGCTACATTGGGTGAAGCGTATCATATTTGCAACACCTACGGAAATTGGCGACGCGGCACCGGCTAAAACATTCTCTGCCGGAAATTTCACCACATTTGGAGTCAGCAGTACCGTTCTTTCACCACGAATGTATTCGCCCGGTTCGAGTCCGGCCAAATCGAGTGCGTCGGAAATTAAAATGGTTCGATCGGTTCCTTTCATTTTGTAGAAACATTGAACTTCGTCCGGATTCAGGTGAAAACCGTCAGCAATAATGCTTGCCGAAAGACGATCGTCGGCCAGTTGAGGCCAGAGTGGGTTGTCGTGTCGGTTGATCATGTTGGCGCAGCCATTTCCCAAATGAGTTGACAAGCGCGCTCCGGCATCCGCCGCAGCTTTAATCTCTGCTGAATTCCCGTTGTGATGCCCCAGCGAAACCAACACTCCGGATTGGGTACACTTTTGGATAAAAGATACCGCACCTTCAATTTCAGGAGCGACAGTGATGATTTTTATATGTTGATTGGCCGCTTTCTGAAATTCCTGAAATTCGTTCCAGTCAGGTTTGCGGATGTATTTTTCGAGATGGGCTCCGCGAAAACCTGCTTCAGGAGAAATGTATGGTCCTTCCAAATGAATTCCGGGAATAGATTGAGCGATTTCCTGATCTTCCATAGCTTTAGCCAAAGCGGCAAAACTGTTCATCAAATGGTCGTGATCTGCCGTAATCAGCGTGGGTAAAAAGCTCGTAATTCCATGCGCCCAAAGCGCTTTAACCGTTTTTCGAACACCTTCTGTCGTTAGATTTTGATCCGAAAAATCGACACCCATGTACCCGTTTATCTGAATATCGATTAATCCAGGTGCAATGTAAACCGGGTGATTCTCGTCGGAAAGCTTTTCAATGGGTCTTATGCTGATAATTGTTCCGTCCTTGATTTCTACTGAAACCGGTTTTTTATCCAGATACAGCAAGCCTTCCAGATGTGTCTGAGCATTTGAAATATTCATCATGAGTATCAGTGCGATTAAAACGTTTAGTTTTCGGTTCATGAAAGTTGGATTTACGATTTCTTCATTTACAATTTACAATTAAAGTTGCGAGTTACAAGATGCGAATCCCTTTTTCCTTTCTCCCTTCTCCATACTCCGTTCTTCGGGTGTTTACGTTGCTACCTCTTCCCATTTGTCGCTGCCTGACGACCGTTCAAGTGCTTCCAGAATGGCTATTCCTTTCAAAATACTTGCATGACTGCGAGGTTCTTCGCCAGTCCAGAACATTTTCACCATATCGGCATCATTCCTTGGCGGATCACTTTCCGTTACCCGCGACTGGATTTCAACGGTTCCTTCTTTGTTCTCCACAAACGTTTTCCATCCGTACGACAGATGCCTGAAGATCAGTGTGGCAATCCGATTGTCTCCAAAAATTAAGCTAGCTGTGGCGTTCTTGCCGCTCCTGGTTATCCTGACTATTCTAACATTGTCGCCAAACGTGTACATCATCGGTTCTACCAGATGCACACCGTAAAAGAAAATTCCGCCGTACGGCGAATCCAGATCAGCCGGCCCCGACATGATGATGTGGCTGATTTCACCCATTTCGTCGATTTGCTTTTTCATGTCGAAAGTTGAGTTCGCCTGTGCAATGGAACTAAACGATGTAACCGGAATTTTCAGGTTTTCGGCCATTTTCAGAAAATCTTTGCCTTCATCAACGCGGTAGCAAAACGGTTTGTCGATAAATGTGGGAATGCCAGCTTTTACAAAGGGTTCAGCCGCTTTCAAATGAAACTTCGGATGACGGTGATCAACAATCAGCGCATCAATTTTTCCCAGCATTTCCGACGGATCTTTTACAATGTTTGGAATCTTTCCTTTTTCACTGGCATTTCGGGCAAATTCGTCGGTTTCGCCACACACATAGCTGAGCTCGACACCCGGAAACTTTTTGTCGATGTTGAAAATTTTTCCGTAGCCGATGGTATGCGAATTTTCAGCACCGATGATGCCAATCCGGATTTGCTTTTCTTCCGAAGAATTTGTTGGAATAAATTGACTGCCAACCTTTCCTAGAGCAGAAAAAGACAACGTTGAAAGTGCTGTGCCAATACCAGCAGTCTTTATAAATGATCTTCGGTCGCTCATGTTTATTGTTTTGTGATTCAGGATAATTGTGTTTTGCGATTAAATATTTCCGCCTCCATTTCGGGTATTCGTTTTTTCGCCCTTAATCCCGCGGATCTTGTTCAAGTCTTCCTGCAACTTGTCGGCAAACAAAAACATGTCGGAACTGTGCAGAATAATGTTCGCCCCGGCTTTGGCCCATTCCATTTGTAAATCGAGACTTCCGCGTGAACCGTTGTGACCACCGGCAGCCGCACCCAACGCTCTCGCTTTTTTGATGATCCCGCAACTCAGATCGATAAATTCGGGACTTCTGTATTTTTCAGGCATATCAAACGAAGTGGACAAATCGTGAGGTCCAAGCACAATGCCGTCAACTCCGGGGCCATCCACCGACGGAATCGACAGAAATTGTTCCATATTTTGTTCGCCCGTCGGACTCTCGATGTTGAGCAGCAGCGTATTGTTTTGGTTGTGCTTTTTCAGGTATGCCTCCAGTTCGGCGTCAGGCTTTTCTTCTCCTGAAAGAATTTTCCGGAGTTTTTTGCCTTTTAGCGGACGGTATTTTACGGCGCCAACCAACTCGTATACATCTTCAAGATTTTCGACATAAGGAACCAAAATCGCACCTGCACCTGCATCCAAAGCTTGCGTGGCCAGATACGGATCGGGTTCCAGAATGCGAACCACCGGATTTATTCCAGCCGCTTTGTATGCGCGGCACATCCATCCCAGGGTATCCGGATTGTATAAAACATGTTCGTTGCACAAAAAGACGAAATCGAGGCCGAGCGTTTGAGCAACATCAAATTGCCTGGGCGAACCCGATGAAATGAGCGTTCCGTAAACCGTTTTTCCTGAACGCAATGCATCTCTGAAATCTTTCCCAATCATTATTTCCATTCTCCTTCCTTGCCAAAAGCTTCCGCAGCAGCTTTTCCAAAGACTTGCGATGCGGCATTCGTTCTTTCGGCAGCTTTAATTTGTTCGTCAACTTTATTGTAATTCAGTGCAGCGCTGATGACAGTGTTACACTCGTTATTGTCCATAAAAAGTGCCGCATCAAGTATTCGTGGCTGGTCTTCCTCCGGAATAATCAAAAAGCCATGTTTGTCGGCATGAATCAAATCTCCTGAATTTACTTTGGTACCAAAAACTTCGACCGGCTCACCCCAACTGAGTGGCGCAGCATAGGCATGCCCCACACATAGGCGCCTGGCCAAAGCTTTGAAGCCTGCGCTTTTCATTTCATCCAGATCGCGGATGGCGCCATCTACAATTACGCCGACGCAACCCAGTGTCCGGTGTGTATTGGCGCTCACTTCGCCCCACAACGAGCCATAAACCAAAGGCTTGTCCAAATCCTGCATCACAATAATTTTTGGTCCGGGAATGGAGGCGATATAGTTTTTGTATTCGGTCCAGGCATTTGGATTGGAAGCCGGTTCCGATGGCTTTATCTTTACAGTAACCGCATAGCCAATCATTGGTCCAAATTCAGGCATAAAATCTTTGGTTTCTTCAAGGTTAAATCCTGAAGTTCTTGGTTTGCTTGTAATTTGTTCCCATCCGTTGTAAATGGTGGGTGTGTTCCAGCGTTTGAGTTTTAGTAGTGTTTCGAGTGGTAACATGATTTATTGTGATTGTATATTCTTGAATAAGTTAAAAGAATGAATTAATGTTGTATTTCGTTGACTCACCCCAAGCTCGCAGCGCTCGCTTTGCCCCTCTCTACTTGTAGAGAGGGGGGACGTCCGCTTGCGGACATGGGGTGAGTCCGGGAAAAATAAGACATTATATAGGTTTAATTACTTAGTTTCCTTATTGAATTTTTATTGATAGCCTTGAACTGCTACGGCACGCCATCCTTAACTTCCTGCACGCAGACTTGGCAGGCGGTGTTTCAGTATCCTGACACTTAATAGGAAATCCCGAAATAAATTCGGGATGACAGGCTTATTTGATTGGTTTTGCATTTGGAGTATTCCAGCTTACAATACCATTTCCCAGCCTTTTTCGTAGCTGCGTTCCCAGAGTTTCATGGCATCCGGGTCGTGCAAAATGTGGCCGTTGCTTTGGTCAATGTCCAGCGTTCGGCCAACTCGTTGCGAGATATTTCCCAACTGAACCAGCAATGTACTTTTGTGCCCCGAATCAATGTCGGAGTGCAATTTTTCTCCGGATTTAATGGCCGCAAAGAAATTCTGAATGTGCAGTGCATCGAGGTTGTCGCCCGGGCTGGCCAGGTTTCGTGAATCAACCTTGAAATCATCTTTCACTTCTTTTACCACTTTGCTTTGTAAATCGAAGATGGTGTAGGCATTTCCATCAATCAGCAAGCTTCCTTCTTCGCCGTAAAACAAGGCGCCTACTGTAATTCCTTCGATTGTTTTTCCATTGCAACTACGCCCTTCCCAGGTCATGGCTGTGTTGTTGGCAAATTCGAAATTAATGATCTGGGTGTCAGGCGTTTCCCAGTCGTCTTTGTAGCGGTATCGCCCGCCCGCAGAATCAACTTTAGTCGGATAGTCAGCGTCCAGTCCCCAGCGCAGCAAATCGACCATGTGGGTACCGTTATTCAAGGCTTCGCCGGTTCCCCAGTGCCAGCGCCAGTGCCAGTTGTAATGCACGATGTTGTCTTTATAAGCCTTTCGAGGTGCCGGTCCCTGCCATAAATCCCAGTCCAGCCATTTCGGTACGGCAACTTCTTTACCAATTCCAATCGGGCCACGGTTGTTTGTGTACCAGCCTTTGCCAAGATACGCGCGTCCAATGGCGCCATTTCTCAATTCCTGAATAGCAGTAATTACATTGGGGTAGGAGCGGCGCTGGTTTCCCATTTGCACTACTTTCCCGTATTTTGCTGCACCCTGAAGCAGAATTTCACCTTCAGCCGGATTGTGACTACAGGGTTTTTCAACATACACGTTTTTGCCGGCTTTCAGGGCTAAAAGAGCGGCTGGTGCGTGCCAGTGGTCGGGTGTAGCAATCACCATTACATCGGTGTCTTTACTTTCAAGCGATTTGCGGAAATCACCAAAACCTGTTGGGCGCTTTCCGGTTATTTTTTCAACATTCGCAGCGCATTTGTCAAGCGCTCTCGAATCTACATCACAAATGTGCAAAACTTCGCAATTTTCCTGACGTGCATAGTTTTGAGCGAGGGAATATCCGCGGGAATTAACACCCATTACCGCTACGCGAATTCGTTCACCGGCTCCGATAATCCGGTTGTAACTTCGGGCGCTAAAACCTGGTAAAGCGCCGCCAACAACAAGAGCAGCAGTACCTGTAGCTGTTTGTGCGATGAATTTTCGTCTGCTTGTCATGGTTTATTTGGTTTAGGTTATTTTGTTGCACTGGCCATTTCGAGTGCAGTGGTTGTAATGTAATATTTGGCGAGCGTATTGGGTACTTCCCATTTTGGAAGCTCGCCACTCACAAGATAGCTCAAAAAAATCTGAAATGTTGGATCGTGTCCCGATAACAGTTCTTCGGGAATATGAATTTCTGCAGGCTGTCCGTCGTTGACCGATATTGAAAGCCCGGGATAACCCAGTAAAAGGCGACCAAGGACACGAGTCAGGTGCATTTGAAATTCGTGATCAGAAATATTTTCAGCTTTCTGAATGAATAGCGCCGGTTGTTTTTGCCCATATTCCTGAGAAATGAAAATTGTGGCTTTGGTTCCTTCGGCATACGCCGACCGTAAGTCGTTTCCACCTTCAGGCATAACAGCTTGCCAATCGACTTTTACGCGTGTATAAACTCCTTTCGCCTGATAATCGATCGATCCGTTGGCAAAGACTTCGAGCAGCGAATCTTTCAGGTATGGAGAAAGTGATTCAGGAATTTCAGGAAGAGAAGTGGCTTTGGAAAATTCGGAATTGGTGAAATAAACAGGACTGTGTGTAGCCGAAATCACCTTAATATCTTTTGCGTAATCAATTATCTGGTCGGGAAAAGCTTTCCAGAAAGTGAGGTCGATAAGGTGCGTGGTTACATCGGCAATGCCTTCGCCTTGTTGCTTTACGTCGAAATACCAGGCTGGCCGGCTTCCTTTTCCGCCCCGATAAAAATGATGAACGCTTGATTCCAAAATGGCAGGATGATCCGGAGAACCTTGTTTCAGTTTGCCAAACAGAATGGTGTCTTGCATGAGCGAACGCTGGATTTTATTCATCATGTTGTAGCGCTCGGTCATCATATCGAACATCAGGATTTTCTTTTTTTCTGCAAGTTCGTAAGCATTTTTCAGGCGGTCGAATCCGGCTTTGTCGATCACCATCGGTTTGTCGGCAAAAACATTCATTCCGGCATTCACCGCCTGTTCGATGTAGTCAATTTTTTTGCGGTTATTCCCGGCCAAAACCACCACGTTTCCTTTTTGCTCCTGAACCATTTGTTCGAGAAAGTCGCTTCCGTAATACACGTCTTCGCGCCATTTTAAACGATTTTCTCCGGAAGCATTGATGGATTTGATGCGCTGCAGGTATTCGGAAATTGACGACGAATCGGGCGCGTACACATAAACCGTGGTATCGAGCTGATTTAAGTGCTGGCTTTGTGTGGCAACGGCATGACCGTGTTCCGGATCAAGTTGAATGAGTTTGACTTCGCCGGCTTTTCCGCTGAATTTGCCCGTAGTTTTTCCGGCTGGCTTACAGGAGAAAAGCGCAGACAGAACAGCCGGTAATATCAGGAACTTCGCTTTCATTCAAAATGTTGGATTACAACTTGATGAAAATTTTCCGGAGATAAAGCAAATAGCCAAACAAAAAACATGAACCCACGGAAATAAGGGCCCAAATCATCGAGGCAAATTGCGCTGTTGTTCCGAAACCAATCAGACTAAGATAAACAAAATCGTGAATATTCGAGTACTGGTAAAACGTTTGAAATACATCGGCCATCACATAAACGGCAATGGCATTGGTACCGAAAATAACACCGATCCGGGCCACAAAGTTGTTTTTATAGTTTTTTAAATCGATCAGCCAAACCGAAAGTGCCATCGTTATAGCCGCCCATCCTGAAGTGTAAAGTACATAGGAACTTGTCCAGATTTTTTTATTGATCGGAAATTGCCAGTCCCAGATGGCGCCGGCAACGATGCACAAAAAGCCGACAGCAACAATTCCGAGCAGTTTGTTTTCATCGGTTTTTCCTGAAATTAACCTGCGACCGGCCAGCATTCCTGATATTCCGCTTGCAATGGCCGGAAATGTGCTGAACAATCCTTCTGAATTCCATCCGTGTTTACCCATCATTTCAGCAGAGAAAAATAATCGGTCGAACCAAGCCGCAAAATTGTTACCGGGCTCCATTGTTCCGGCCGGATATTGGCCTGTTGGAATGAACGAAAGTGCAATCCAATACGCCAAAAGTATTCCGGCGAAAATATAGAGTTGAGTTTTCCAGTTAGTGTATATAAACAGCAGTGAGCAGGCCAGAAATACGATTGATATGCGTTGCAGAACGCCAAACAAATCGATTCTGCTGAAATCAAGATCGGGCAAATAATGCAGGAAAAGGCCGATCAGATAAATTTTTATTGTTCGGATGAAAATTTTGCGAACAATCTTTTTCTTCGATATTCCGGCGGAAATTTGTTTCGAATACGAAAGCGCAATGGAAACTCCAACTATGAAGATGAAAAACGGAAATATAAAATCGGCAGGTGCAATTCCATTCCAGTGCGAATGTTCGAGAAAGGAATAGGTGTTTTCGTACGAACCGGGGTAATTGACCAAAATCATCACTGCAATGGTCAGCCCTCTGAAAACATCGATAGAAGTCAGCCTGCTCGTTGCATCCATTATTTTTTCCCTTCGAACCGTTTCATGATTTCTGTCCAGTCTGTGAGAATGATTCCCTCATCCTGCATGAATTTCTGAACGACCGGGTCGGCAAATAGTTCAGATTCCCATACACGCTGTTGCCATGAATGAGTAATTGTTTTCAGATTTTCGGACAATACAGAAGGATGGAAAATGATCTCGGTCAGTCCGGGTTTTAGCGATTTTACGAGTGCAAAAAAGTTATCGCGTTTGGCTTCGTAGGTTTTTCCTTCCGGAACGCTCGTGAAATTATCGAGTTTGGGCAAGTTGTATGTTGCCATCATTTTAACTACTTCATCGGTAATCGGATATCCCGCTTTCCTGAATTGGTTCAACACTTCGGGATCGCTTACATCGATGGCGTTGGCCGGAAGGTGATAATCCTGAGCGGTTTTCAGGAAAACTTCAATATATTCGGGCGACCCATATAAAGTGCCCATGTGGGTGTCGATGTGGCTTGGTTTGTAGCCCCATTTCAGGCTTTGTTCAATTTGTGCCCGGATTTCGGTTTCAACATCTTTGGCTGAAGCATGCATGACTACATCCGGAACTTCGTGCCAGAATTTTCCATCCGGATCAATTAAACTGGCAACTTTTTTTGGATTTGAAACCGGGCCCCAGCGGTAAGTCTGCCATTCGCTGGTTAGTGTCAGGTGCAAACCGATATCGGCCGACGGATGTTTTTTTGCCCAATCAATCATGTCTTTGGCATTTGGGCAGGGAATCATCACAGCCGTGGAATTAATTTGTTTGTTGCCGATGTAGTTTTCAACAGCAGTATTGGCTTCAGGGCACATACCGGCGTCGTCCATGTGTAAGAGTAAAACCGTTTTTCCTGAAGGATATCCAAGCTTTTCGGCCCAGGTTTTGGTGGCAATTTTATCCGGATCAATTACTACATGTTTTATAGATTCTTTGCGATCGCCGGGCGAATACGAATAGGTTAGATTCAACAATCCGTCGCTGGTCTGAATCAGGCATGGATACGAAAATCCTCCCTTTTTAGTTGGATCATATTCAACCAAATCCTTCCATTTCCAGCTCGCCCCCTCGTCATTCGAAATGGCTATTGAAAGTTGGTAGCGGCCGCCGTTGAGGTCGTTGTTTACCATCGCCCATCGTCCGTCTTTCAGCACACAAACTTCAACGCTGGCTTCGTTCGGAATATCCGATTTCAGCGCCGCGCTCCACGATTCGCCGTTGTCGGTCGAGGTGCTGACCTGAACGCGAGTTGGCGAATCGCCGCTGTCGCGCATGTAAGCCACAATGTCGCCATTCTTTTTCACAGCCAAGGCCGGTTGAATCGGGCCACGACCAACAATGGGCAGACTGGCTCGCCAGGTTTCGCCATCATCGTCGGAAATCGCAACCAATGAGAAATTTAGCCCGTCGGAATAAAGTGGCAGTAAAATCCGTCCACTGGCCAACGTTACCGGGTGTATTCTCGTCATCCAGCCAATGCTGCGCTTTAGCAAATCTTTACTGGCAGCTTTTATCATATCGTCGTATTGAGGCGCGTAAGCAGCCCATCCTGCTTCGTTTTCAGGTAATTCTTTAAAGCGTTTTTCCACTTCGGCAGCAAAACTGTCATCAGGCTTTAGTAAAATATTATCCTGCCAGTTCCAAATTGGCGCTTCGTTTCCTGAGAAATTTACCGAAGTGCGGAATCTCAAAATTGCATCCTGCCATTCGTTGGCCTGAACAGCAATCCAAAACAGGAAAAGCTTGCCTTTTTGATTCAGGAAAAGTACCGGGTTGCAATCGGGGAGGCCTTTGGTGTCGGCCATCAGGAATGGAGTCGTCCATGCTTTTGCGCCTTTTTTCAGACGGGCGCCCATAATCCGGACATCGTCGGCATGCCGCTCACCGTTTCCCTGAAACCATGCCGCCAGCAAATCGCCATTCGGTAACGAAACGATGCTGCTTCCATGCGTATGTTCATTCTGCAATGGAAATATGATTTCTTCACTGACAATTGCCTGTTTCGCATCCCTTGTTTGGGCAACAGCACCGAAAGCTGTAAGTAAAATCAATGCTGAAATTATCCGGATATTTCTCATCTTTCGTGTTTTGTGTGCGTGAAGTTGAACGTAAATTTTCGACTATAGGATTATTTTTCGGGCCATTTCCCGTTTGTGATAGCTTTGTTTTTCAGTTTCGAAAGGTCAAGAACAACATGTTTGATAAGTTTGCGGTTCCATGTATAAACGATTTGAACCGACCCATCTTTGGCCTGAATAACGGCCGGATAAGAATATTCGGCTTTGGAATCAGGATCATTTTCGAGCAATGCAGCCGCTTCCCAGTTTTTGCCGTCTTTCGATATGGCAACTCCAAGTATATTCCGTCCTTTCGTAACCGGGTTAAAAACCAGCAATTGTCGTCCGTCCGATAAGGTTACCGCATCGATTCCGGAGTTGTTGTTGGGCAAATTTGTTGGTTGAACTGCCGACCATGTTTGGCCCTGATCTAACGACCATGATTCGTTAATTGCCTTGTTTTTGCTTCGGCACAACAACTGAAGCTTGCCTTCTGGATGAAATAAAACGGTTGGCTGAATGCAATCGAATTTGTTGTTGTCGATCTCAATATTCTTCCAGTTTTTTAAATCCTGATCGGAGGTTTCCATGTAAATGGTCCACTTGGCAGCGGTTTCAACACTTGTTGGGTACAGAATTGTTCCGTCGGGCAAGCGAACTGGCTTGTCTTTTATAGGGCCGAGCAAATTATCCGGAATTCTGGTTTCGGCCGACCATGTTTCTCCATTGTCTTTCGAAATTTTGTACAAACCCCACCAACTGCGCGGATCGGGACCAACCTTATAATAAAGCACGATATCATCGTTGTCTTTCCTAAAAAGTACGGGATTCCAGCATGGATATTGTTTGCCATTTTCGATGCCGTCGGCTACTTTTACCGGTTTGGCCCATTTCCCGTTGATGTTGGAAGCAACATAAATGCAGACATCCGGAGCACGTTCTTCTGTTCCGCCAAACCAGGCAGCTAAAAATCCATTTCCGGTTTCAACGATGGTCGAGGCATGGCAACTCGGAAAATCGACATCGCTCGGTTGGTAAATGTATTCGGCTTTTTTTATGCTTTTATCACCCCTAAACGGATTCGAAGCGAGTATAATTCCGGGCAAAATCAAGAAAATGGATATGAGGATTGATTTCATTTTTATACAATTATGTTGCAGATTAGAATTGGAAATTAAGAATATCCCTGAACCAGACTAGGCCTGAACTTTTTTTCCTGAAAATAATTTTGCAAGCAGGAATCCGATTAGAGAAATAGCTAGTGTTCCAAATACGATAGTCAAGTTTGTATGGAATGGACTTCGGAAAGCCAGTAAATCACCTTCAGTAAAATAAATTGGCGACAGGCTCATCCATATAATAATCAGCGCACCAATGATCACACCAATTGCTGCGTCAATATTCCTGACTTTTTTCGACATGTAGCCCAACAAAAATAATCCGAGCATACCACCACTGAAAATAGAGGCCAATCCCCACCAGGCATCCAGTACGCTTTCAACGCCAACCAAAGCCAAAGCGATAATTATTCCCAATGCGCCAAATACCAATGAAGAGCTATACAGTGTCTTCATTGAAGATTTTTCGCTGGCATCTTTGTTGAAATATCGCTTGTAGTAATCGGATAACACAATTGTGGCCGTGCTGTTTATGCTAGTTGCAACGGTACTCATGCCTGCTGCAAAAATAGCAGCGATAAGCAAACCTGTAACGCCAACCGGAAGTCCATTTACAATGAAATGCGGGAAAACTTTATCGCCGGCACCCGGAACCTGGAGATCGGCAGGCAACAAATCCGGACGAGCAGTGTAATAAGCATAAAGTGCTGTTCCGATGTAGAAAAACACTACTGAGACAGGTACATAAAGCAATGATCCAAATAAGGCAGATGATTTTGCTTCTTTTTCGGTACTGGTGGTCATGTAGCGCTGCACATAGTTTTGGTCGATTCCATAATTCTGAAGGTTAATAAAAAGACCATAAATAAGCACAACCCAGAAAGTCGAATCCGACAGGCTGGCACCGAAGCTACCGAGACTAAATTTGTGGTTGGCCGCAGCAATCTGAAAAACCTGACCAGGTCCTTCAGGCATTGAAAAAGTTAATACCAACGCACAAACAATGGCTCCAATAATCAGTATGATTCCCTGGATGGCATCGGTCCAGATAACCGCCTGAATACCCCCAAGCATGGAATAAACGGTTACGGCAATACCGGTAACAATAATGATGGTTTTTACATCCCAGCCAAACAATGCATTTAATGGTAAAGCCAATAGCAACAAAATGGCGCCGGTTCGCATGAGCTGAGTTAAAATATAACAGCTTGATGCGTAAATCCGGGCCCAGGTGCCAAAGCGGATTTCGAGATAATTGTAGGCCGAAATACTTCCGATTCCCCGATACAACGGAATAAAAAATTTAACTGCCAGAATGGATGCCACCGGAATGGAAAGGCTGAATACAAAAGCATTCCAGTTCGACATATATGCTTTTCCGGGAAGGGCCAAAAAGCTAATGCTGCTAACAAATGTGGCAAATATGGACATTCCGACGACCCATGCGGGCAATTTTCCTCCGCCGGAAGTGAATTGTGATGTTGTTTTGTTTTTAAAGAAGAAGCTGGCACCAAAAATTACGTTACCAAAAGTTAAAACAATAAAAACAATGAGATCAAGAATTGGTAGCTTCATTTTTGTCGTTTAATTGGGTTTAGTTAGTTTATATTCAATACATAATTTGATTTAATTCCCTGACGTTTTTTTCGATTTTCTGTCTCTCTTCTTTTCCGTACCTGCGAATTGGCATAGCTACATAATCTTCGCAAATATTCATAACCGACAAGGCACATTTTATACCTTTTATGTATTTCGAAGATTGCTTTCCAATGTTATAGATCAAGTCGTCAATCCGAATCAGTTTTTCGCGAAGTCGTTCAATTTCGGAAAAATCCTTTTTCAGAGAAGCATTGTATAAATCTACAAATAATTTGGGAAACAGGTTCGCACCGCCGGCAACAGCACCGTGGCCCCCGTACAGAATTGTTTCAGGCAAAAATAATTCGGTGCCCGCAATAATTGAAAAATCGGGCGAATCCTTAAACTCCTGAATTAAAGAATACAGGTAAGTCATGTCGCCGGAACTGTCTTTCACACCGATGGCGCCCAGTTCTTTTGCTTTTTTTATGGTTGGTAGCGACATGTGCAATTTGGTGCATCCGGGCATATCATACATTAAAAAGGGCAAACTCAACTGAGGAACCAAAACTTCGAGGTATTCTTTCATTTCATCCTGCGAGATAGGCAAATAGTAGGGTGGGGCAATTACGACACCATCTAATCCAACTTTTGCCGTATAATCTGCAATTTCGAGAGATCCTTCAATTGAAGTATCGGTTATTCCAACGACAACAGGAATCCGGTGATTGACAAATTCGCTGGTTCTCTTAATCAATTCTTTGCGAAGTTCGTAGCTAATACTGGTCGCTTCGCCGGTTGTTCCAAGCATAAACAATCCATGCACACCTCCTGAAATCAAATGTTCGATTAGATTTTCCAATCCTTTTACATCAAGTTCTTTATGATTGATAAGTGGTGTTACAACCGGGGGAATAATGCCTTTTAGACTTAGTTTCATGATAGCTTAGGTATAAATAATATATACATTGTGTGATATGCTTTGATAAAATCTCATTAATCAATTTTACTTATACCAAAGGAAATGGATTGGCGAAATAATTACTTCTGTTATTTTGTTTGGTTTGCATAGAATTTTAACACGAATATTTGAATAAACTATTATATTTGAATGTTGAAGTTAAAAAAGGCGAATATGGAGTTTATCTATGAAAAAATAAATGTTCCGTACAAACGGACTTTCATTACTAGAAGGCTTACTATGGATTCCAGATCCAATAAAATTCATTCGCACAAAAATTTTGAACTCAACCTAATTGTCTCGGGATCGGGACGACGGATTGTCGGAAATCACATTTCAAGTTATACAAAGGGCGATTTGGTTTTGCTGGGGCCGAACATTTACCATTGTTGGGAAGTTCAGGAAACAGAGCCCGATCAGGAGCCGGAATGCATTGTGACTCACTTCTACGAAAATATCATCAGCTCCGATTTTTTTAACGTTCCTGAACTGGAGAGCGTTGCAACTTTGCTCAAAGAAGCAGGTACCGGAATTTTTTTCAAAGGGAAAAAAGCGGATAAAGTGGCGGCAAACCTACAGAAGATGACCAATTTATCGGGACTCGAATTGTACATTGAATTACTTAAAGTATTTAATCTGCTGTTGCAAATTGACGATCGGGAGTACCTTGCCCTTCCTTCTGCGCAACCTAATATTCACGAAAAAGACACCGATCAGATCAATAAAGTATATGAATACGTTTTCCAGAATATTCATGAAGGAATAAAGCTCAAAGAAGCTTCTTCGCTGGTTTGCATGGAACCCGGATCATTTTGCCGGTACTTTAAAAAGAAGACTAACCAGACTTTTATGGACTATGTGAAGAATGTGCGCATTGGTATAGCTGCAAAACTTCTGGCCGAAACCGATAAGCAAATTACCCAGATTTGCTTTGAGTGTGGTTATAACAATCTGGCAAATTTTAATCATTACTTCAAAGACATCATGAAGAAAACCCCTTCGGAGTATAGGAAAGATTTTAAATGAATACATAAGTTGATTGCCATTAGTAAAAACTTTTTCTTAGTTTTAACACCATTGCTGATTTGTTTGGTTGAAAGTTTTACGGCTGCATAAAATTTCTGCAAAATGAAAGCACTGGCTAATCCTCAAAAATGCACTGTTTCAGGCCACTCCATATATTTATTACCGAGAAGGAATAGGTGAAACTATTATCTTGGTGCATGGAATCACTACCTACTCATTTATCTGGGCTGAACTTTTCTATTCTCTTAAAAATGAATTCGATGTTATTGCCGTTGACTTGCTTGGTTGCGGCGATTCGGATAAACCAATTGATGTTGATTATTCCATTAAATATCAGGCCAATCTTATTTTCGAATTCACCAAACATCTGAAAATCGATAAATTTCACATAATTGGACACGATGTCGGTGGCGGTTTGGCCCAAATTTTTACGGTCAGATTTCCTGAATCGGTAATAACAAGTACATTTGTAAATTCCGTGGCATACGATTTTTGGCCGGTTCAACCCATAGTGGCTATGCGCACGCCAATTATACGTCAATTGGCCATGGCAACGCTCGATCTGGGTATGTTTAAATTAATTGTGCAGCGGGGAGTGTTTTATAAGGAAAGGGTAACTACGGAATTAATGAATTATTTTTTCAAGCCAATGCGAACTAAATTGGGCAGAAAAGCGTTCCTGCATTTCGCAAGTTGTCTCGACAACAGTAGTTTACTCGAAATTTCAGACGAATTGAAACAGGTTAAAACACCAGTGCTAATTGTTCGTGGCGATTCTGATATATATTTGCGTGCCGACATTAGCCTGAAACTTAATATGGAAATACCAGGAAGCAGGTTGGTTGCTATTGCTGATGCCGGACATTTTATACAATTTGATGTTCCGGATCAATTGTATGCCACTGTTTATGAATTTATTAAAAATCACCACTATGCAGCCTGATCTGAACGATTTAAATTCAATTATCAAGATACTTGCTGCCGAAAATGCAGCTTTATCTGACAAGGTTGAAAATACCCTGCTTTTCAGATTGGCTGCCGAAACCATATACAAAGCCGAAGATTCTGATTCGCTTATCGAACAGATTTTGGAAAGGATATCGATTTTAAAAAATATTCCGTTTTGCAGTTGTTATCAGCAAACGTCATCCGGAAATAAACTGGAAGGATTTTATGCATCATTTGGTGAGCTACAGAAGTCTGAAATTCAGATTTCGATTCCCCAATTGGGTAAAAAGTTAATCGCTGAAGAAGGATCATTAGTTCTTGATACAAATGATTTTGCCGCTTTTGGTTTCTCTGCGAATATACTTAGCCACAATTTTATTGCTTCATCTGCATTGATAATTCCCTGTCAATCGAAAAGTACTGCGACGAGATATTTCGTTTTTTTGGATGATAATAAAGACGAAATAAGGTTTTATGAACTTGCCGGACTTTTTCTCCAGATTATAAAACTGGCTGCAGAACGACTCGAGAATATCTACATGTTCGCGGAATTGTCGCGTTTGAACCAGGAACTTGACCAACGAGTTAAAGAACGAACCAACGAATTAACCCGGATAAATACAAGCCTGAACAATGAAATTCAGGAACGGAAAATTATTGAAAAAGTTCTGAGTGAAAATGAACAAAAGCTTTTGTCTGTATATAATGCTGCTATTGACGTTGCTTTTATCACGATCGATTTATCAAAAGACTTTAATATTGTAAGTTTTAGTCCTGGCGCCGAGCTTATGTTCGAGTATTTGGCCGGAGAAGTGATCGGAAAGCCTCTGAGAATTTTTCGGCTGCCCTATAAGCTTAAACTTTTAGAGACTTTCAAAAGCGATTTCGGTAAAGTTGATCAGGGTTTGAGAACCGAAATTGTTTTACGCCGGAAGTCGGGAAAATATTTTTCAGCCATATTAACATTTTACCCGTTGTATGACGAGGCTGCCGTGCTAAACGGTGTTTTGGCCGTTTGTGTTGATATTTCGGCCTTGAAACAAACGCAGCAGGAACTTATTCAGGAGCGTGAAAAGGCGGAGGAAAACGAATATAAATTCAGGTCATTGTTTGAACAGGCATCCGATGGAATTTTTATTAGCGACCGTTCAGGTAATTATATTGAGGTCAATGAAAATGGTTGCCAGATGTTGGGATATTCGCGCGATGAAATCCTGAAACTGAATGTTAAAGATGTGATTTTAAAGGAAGATCTGGCGAGTGCTCCGGTTAAATTACTTGCAATGGTTTCGGGAAATAACCTGTTGAGTGAACGTATGCTGGTTCGAAAGGATGGTCGGGTAATTCCTGTTGAAATCAGTGGTAAACTGATTTCCGATGATCGGGTTCAAGGTATTGTCAGGGATATAACCGACCGTAAAATATTTGAGGGTGAACTGATTGCAGCGAAAGAAAAAGCAGAAGAAAGTGACCGTTTAAAGACCGCGTTTTTGCAAAATATTAGCCATGAAATACGCACGCCGTTGAACGCGATTTTGGGCTTTGCCGATCTGTTGCCTGAAGACAGTGGCGACGAGGAAAAACTGATTAAGTATGTAAACATTATCAAGCAAAAGGGCAATGATTTACTGGAAATCCTGGGAAATATTCTGGATATCTCGCGAATTGATTCAGGACAGATTTTGTTAAAGCCTGAAGAATTCAAGCTGAATCTGCTTTGTGACGAAATTGAGGAAATATTCCGGAAAGCGAAGAGCCGATACAACTCATCCAGTCTGAAATTCAGCATAAAAGCCGACCGAAATCTTAAGGCGCTTTCGATAATTGCCGATCGTGAAAAATTGAAGCAGGTTTTGGTTAACCTGATTGAAAACGCGTTTAAGTTTACCCGTTCCGGAAAAATTGAATTCGGATTCTCGGTGTACGAACAAAATGTAATTACTTTTCATGTTTCCGATACCGGCATTGGTATTCCAAAAGAACAATATTCCGAAATTTTCAGGCGATTTAGCCGGGGAGGGCATCGTTCGGCTCAATTGTACGGCGGAACTGGTTTGGGCTTGTCCATTGTAATGGGTTTGGTCGATTTAATGGGAGGAAAAGTCTGGCTCGACTCGGAACTTGAAAAGGGAAGTACGTTTTACTTTACTATGCCATTCGAATCAGAAGTTGTGCAACCTATTGTAAAGCATGTTGAAAAAGTAACGGAGATACCGGATTATCGACAAAATGCCCAGATTTTGTTGGTTGAAAGTGACGAGTTCAATGCCATGTACATCAAGGAGATACTTTCTGAAACTGATTATGTTTTGATTCATATCAGCAACGCTGAAAAAGCTGTCGGAATTTGTTCTCAGAATGATATTAAACTGGTTTTGTACGATCTAAGTATGCCGGCTGCAATCGACTACCAGACCATAAAATTAATACGCAAAAATCATCCGGAAATCGGAATCATTGGCCAGACAACCTACTCAAATCATGTTGATGAAAAGAAAGCTCTGGAAGCAGGATGCAACGATTATCTAAGTAAGCCCATCAAGGGTGATTTGCTGCTTATGCGGATTTCTCAGTTTGTTAATCAGGGCAAAAAGCAAATAAATCACTGAAATTCTGAAATCCAATTGTAGTCGTTGAATTACAACCGCTGGATGGTCATTCCTCCATCGACTAAAACCACTTGACCAGTGGAGTAGGGCAGACTTCCGGAAGCCATCGCAGCCGCGACTTTGCCAATATCCGAAGGTTGCCCCCATCTTTTCTGAACAGCCATTCCTTCCCGGAATAACTTGTCGTATTTTTCCTGAACACCTGTAGTCATATCAGTTTGAATTACGCCCGGCTGAATTTCATAAACCGGAATATCAAACTCGCCGAGACGGGCTGCCCAGAGCTTCGTGGCCATGGCAATTCCGGCCTTCGAAATGCAGTATTCTCCGCGATTTACCGAAGCTATGGTGGCCGAAACCGACGATACATTTATGATGCAGAAAAAGTCATCGGGTATTTGCATCTTGCTTTTAATCATAGACCCCGCAACCAGTTGAGTTAAAAAATAGGGGCCGCGTAAATTGGTTTGAATTACTTCATCAAAAATTTCCTCACTGGCTTCCAGAATATCTTTGCGTTCACGCGGAGCAATTCCGGCGTTATTAACCAAAACATTTATCTTTCCGAATCGCTCAAGAACTGCTTTGGTCATTTGCTCACGATCGTCTTTTTTCGCCACATCTCCCCGGAAATAGTCGACCTGAATGCCAAGCGTTCTCAGTTCTTCGAGTACGGAAATTACAGCTTTTTCTTCGCGGATTCCATTCAGGGCCAGATCAAAACCGGCTTTGGCCAGTTCAAGGGCAATGCCGAATCCGATTCCACGCGTACCGCCGGTTATAAGTGCTATTTTCGACATTTTTTTTGATTTTTATTAAGTATAAATGTTGTGGGTTACTCGTAAATCATTCATTTCCGCAATTTGTACCACTGTTTATTGCGACTGACCACTGGTAATTACAATTCAGGTACTTCAACCCAGCTTCGTTTGGCCCAGCTTTCAAGACCTTTCTCAGCCAATTGAACGCCTTTGGCTCCTTCAAGTAGTGTCCATCGGAATGGCTCGTCTTTCACCACATGTTTCAGGAACAATTCCCATTCGGCTTTAAATGCATTGTCGAAATATTCCTGCTCAGGAACTTTCGACCAGCCTTCGTAGAAATTAATCGGATTCGGAATATCCGGGTTCCAGACAGGCTTTGGCGTGTTGCCGTAATGTTGCGTCCAGCATTCGCGCAATCCGGCAACGGCCGATCCTTTGGTTCCGTCGACATGTAAGGTCAGTAAATCATCGCGGCGAACACGTGTCACCCAGCTCGAGTTGAAATGCGCAATGACGCCACCTTCCAGTTCGAAAGTTGCATACGCAGCATCGTCGGCCGTGCATTTATAAACCTTTCCTTGCTCGTCAACGCGTTCAGGAATGTGCGTTGCGCCCAAACAAAATACGCCTTTTACAGGGCCAAACAAATTATCCAAAACATATCGCCAGTGACACAGCATGTCGACAATAATTCCGCCGTCGTCTTCCTTACGGTAATTCCAGCTTGGGCGTTGCGCCGGTACGTTAAAACCTTCGAAAACCCAGTAACCAAATTCTCCCCGAACCGATAGAATTTTTCCGAAGAAATCATTCTCCATCAGGCGTTTGAGTTTTAATAACCCAGGCAGCCACAATTTATCCTGAACAACTCCGTGTTTCACGCCTGCCTTTTCGCAAATGTGGTAAAGTTCCAAAGCGGTTGCTGTATCAACTGTGATTGGTTTTTCGCAGTACACATGCTTTCCGGCTTTCGCAGCCATTTTTACAGCTTCGGCGCGGCGCCCGGTGGTTTGCGCATCGAAATAAATTTGATAGTACGGATCCTGCATCACTTCTTCCAGGCTGGTGGTCATTTTTTGAATGCCGGACATGGCGCATAGTTTCCGGAGTTTAACTTCGTTGCGGCCAACCAGAATGGGGTCGGGCATAATGAATTCTGAAGGGCCAACTTGTGTGCCTCCCTGCCTGATAATTTCGACGATTGACCGCATCAGGTGTTGGTTGGTTCCCATGCGACCTGTTACGCCGTTCATAATGATTCCGACTTTGTGTATGGTTAAATTTGTGCTCATATGCTTTAGTTTCAAGTTTTAAGTTTCAAATTCCAGGTTTCAGGTTTTTTGCTTCAGGATATTTTCTATTCATTGAGAATTATTCGCTACACGATCTTGTCAGAATGACTACCAATGACTTTAATGACAATAAATGACACCTTATGTCTTTGTCAGATAAGCTGATTTTATCTTTTCGAGGTATTCTAACTGATCCGTCGCCCAGTATTTATCCGAAAAAATCTCCACTTCATTGTAGCCTGAAAAGCCAGTTTCTTCAACCCAGCTCCTGATTTCAGGAACATTGATGCAGCCATCGCCCATCAACCCGCGGTCGTTCAGAAAATCAACAGTTGGCACATTCCAGTCGCAAACATGAAACGCGAACAGGTGATTGTGCTCCCCACACCGCCTGATTTCTTCATGCAAAGTTGCGTCCCACCACAAATGGTAAACGTCTACTGCCACGCCTACAAACGCCGAATTAATCATTTCAGTCATGTCGTTGGCTTGCTTCAACGTATTGATGGCGGAGCGGTCGCCTGCATACATCGGGTGCAAAGGCTCGATGGACAATTTTATTCCCGCACTTTTTGCAGCAGGTAAAATCCTGATAATTCCCTCAGCAATTTGCTCCCTCGATTTTTCGAGCGACTGACGGCCATCGGCTCCGCAAACCAATACAATTGATGGTGCACCAATGGCAGCAGCCTGCTCAATGGCAAACAAATTATCCTGAATGGCAGCTTCACGTTCATTCGGTTCGATAGATGGGAAAAATCCACCTCTGGCCAGCGACACGACTTCCATCCCATGATCATCCAAAAGCGTTTTTGTTTCCTGAAGGTTCTTATTTTCCAGAACATTTCGCCAAACCGTAATTCCGTGAATTCCAGCCGCAGAATAATTTTTCACGCACTCTTCAATCGTCCACGGTTTGGTTGTGAGTGTGTGCACACACAGTTTCGACAGATCGGTTATTGTATTGGCCATAATTTATAGCAGTCCGTTAAAGAATGTGTACTGTTTTTCTCCTGAAATGATGCACGATAAATACAGGGCCAACTCCCGCATGTGGTAATCGCCCCACATGGAAGATTCGTTACACGGTATTTTAAACCCTTCAGGAATGTGATCCCAGCCGTTTGGCCGGTGGTAAACCGAGTGCAGTAAAATGCCCTGATGATCCGGATCGCTTGAAAGATATGGGCTTTCGAGTAAACGGGAAGCCACTGTTAATCCAGCCTGAAGATACTTTTCGCTTTGGGAAATTTCACCTTTCAATTTCAGATAATTTCCCAGCCGTAACAATCCCTGCGCACCAATTGCTGCTGCCGAACTGTCAACAGGCTCAAATTCGTTGAACGGATCAGCAGGCCTTTCCAGGTAATTTTCCAGATTAACCAAACCCGGAGCGCCGGTGTCCCAATACGGAATTCCATCGGTTGCTGTGTTGGCAATATAGAAATCACAGGTCGCTTTCGCTGCTTTCAGCAAAATTTCAATCAATATATTTTTAGGTGTTGTTCCTGAAAACTCATTCTCCGAGAGTGTCTCCACAAATTCAAGTTCTTCCGTAAATCCAAGCATGGCCCAGGCCAATCCGCGTGTCCAGGTCGAAAACCCGGTGTAGCCCTGTTGCGAATTAGGACAACGGAAATTTCCGTCGTTCGGATTGAAAACTGCCTCGTGAGCCGTACGACCCCACTCGTCGTAACTGTCGCGCCCTTCGCCGTAATAAACGGAATATTTTGCCGTTGAAATCAGGTGATCGACCGCTCTTTCGAGCAACGAAATCCGGATATCGTTTTCGGCAGGCAAAAAATGCCCAAGCTTGTGTGCCAACATTAAAACCCTGCACGAACGAATGGTATCAACGAATAGCGATTGCGGCCCGTTAAACGAATAAATAAATCCTCCTGTTGGCGCTTTGCTCCAGCGACTTGCCTGCACTGCCCCCGAAGCTTTCAGAGCCAATTCGTAAAAATTCATTTCCCAGTCATTTTGCTGAATCTTGCCTTCGCGCATCAGCCGGTGCAGGTTGCCGAACGTGCTTACATTGTTAAATCCATGATCGTGGACTCCAATGTGGCTGACGTGTGGCGCCATTTTATTCACGGTATTTTCGCGGCCAATCTTCAGGAATTGCTCATCGTCGGTAGCATCAAATTGCAAAATAGCCGAACCAAACTGAAACCCCTGTGTCCATTCCGTCCATCCACGGGTTGAATACTTGCCATTCACCGTGAATACGGGTGCCCCCTGAGTCGAGTCGTATTCCGATTCAATTTTTAGTATTTTTTCTCCTGAAAGTTTCCAGAAGGCGTTCAGCTTTTCTTTTAAATCTTCAGGTTTTAATCGGTTGTTAATTATCATTTGACGTGTTTATCAGTTCAATGTATTTATGTTGTTTCAATCCGGTTTTTCGGCAAAAGAGATACAATAATCGCTCCCAGTGTTGCCAAACCTATCAGAACCATGAAGCCCGTTAAATAACTTTTGGATGCATCGTAAAACGCACCCACCAGCATTGGAAAAACTGCTTCTGCGATTCCATCAGCTACCAAAATTATTCCCATGGTGCGTCCCAGGGCCCTCACTCCAAACAAATCGCCGGCCATCAGTGGAATGATCATATAATCGCCGCCCAAACCGATTCCAAAAATAACAGCAAAAATGTAAATACGGCCTGCAAAATCAGGAAGAAGCAATAGTGGAATAGCTGAAGCAACAATTAGATAAATAAGGATCATTACATATTTTCGGTTGATCAGGTCGGCCAGAAAACCCATCAGCACACGCCCGGCTAAACTCGAAAGTAAAACGAACGACATAACCTGGGCAGCTTGTCCCTGACTGAAATCCAGATCGCGAAGATAGAGTTTCAGGTGTTGAGCCACACCGCCGACAGCCCCAATGGAGCACATGCTGCCAAAAGCCAACAGATAAAAATTTCGGTTTTTCAGGATACTTTTAATGGGTACCATCTGTTCTGCTTTAGCTTTTTCGGAACTACCGATAACCGGATCTTTAATGAAAAATGCCATTGGAAATGCAATCAGAATTACCAGAATTCCAACGGATGCCAGCGCCAGATGCCATCCCATATTTTTCTCCAGTCCGGCAGATACAAGCGGCACAATGGCGCCGCCGGTTCCAATTCCCAGGTAAGCAATTCCCATTGCTTTTCCACGGTTTTTGTCGAACCATCTGGAAATTAAGACTTGTGAAGGCAGTGGACCGCCAAAAACATATCCCAGGGCATTGAAGACATAAAATAGGTAAAACAAAGGCAACGAATGAATCATACTTAATCCAATCAGTGCAATTCCGCCCAGCAAAGCACCGGTCATCATCAGTGAGCGGGGACCGTAGCGATCGATTAGCCAACCAGCTAAAAAACCGAACAAGGGAGCAACCAGCAATTTGCCAACAGCGTTTCCGGAAGTAACTACTGCCCGTGACCAGCCAAATTCTTTGGTCATGAAATCGTAGAAAAACGGTAGTCCGTAATAAGCGAAACCAACAATGGCAAACAAAGCCAAAAATGAGGTAATAAGAATGTATGTTTGCGAACTACGTTTTACCTGAATTGGTCTAGGTGGTTGTTTCATTCTTTAAGTGTTAGGTTTCGGGTTGGTAACACCCGACATCAAAAATAACCTATTTCGTGAAATGGAAAAGCTTTTTTGCAACAATGAATTGGGTTGAATGAATTGCCGGAATTAAATTTTGTTTTGGTGCCGAACGAAACTTAGTTTGACAGATTTGTCTGTTTCAGCTAAATAAAAACATAAATTAGCCTTGAATTTTGATTGATAAAGTTTCGACATTATGCTTCAAAAATCTTTGACTAATTTGGTTTGGAAAGCGAATATTATTTTGATGTTGTGCTGTATTTTCTTTAATCGTAATTCACTGGCGCAAAAACCGGTGATTGTGCCAGATTTTAATGAATTGCCCCATTTGTATTGGACATACAGTACCGGTTTGCCTATTTACTCGTCGCCAGTAATCGAAGATAGTACAATCTATGTAGGAGGGAACGATAGCATTCTGCATGTTTTAAACTTAAAAACTGGTCGGGAAAATTGGAGCTTTCAGACGAAAGGAGAAATTCGTTCCTCAATTTGTTGCGATTCGGATAAAATAATTCTGAACGGTGGAGATGGATTAGTCTACGCACTATACAAAGAATCCGGAGAATTAATCTGGACTTTCAGGACTGGAGGAGAACGCAAATACGATTTTGCCGATTATTTTCATTCTTCGCCGGTTTTGCATAACGGCGCGGTTTATTTTGGTGCCGGCGACGGGAATTTTTATGCTATAAATTCTTCAAATGGCAAACTACTCTGGAAATTTCATTCCGGAAATATTGTACACACAACGGCTGCAATTTCAGGAGATAAAGTATTTTTCGGCTCCTTTGACGGTTTCGTTTATGCTTTGAATCTTGCTAATGGGGAACTGATTTGGAAATTTAAAACAGTTGGGCAACGGTATTTCCCAAAAGGAGAAGTGCAAGGATCACCCGCTGTTTTTGGCGGTTTGGTTTTCATTGGGGCCCGCGATTTTAATGTGTATGCCATCGATCAGGAAAAAGGATATTGCCACTGGAATAAATCGTTTTCGAAGGGGTGGGGGCTCTGCAATAGGGTTCACGATTCAGTATTGTACATTGGTACAGCCGACGAACGTCGCCTTATTGCTGCAGATCCGGAAACCGGAACTGAGTTTTGGAACAAACCGATGGAGTTCCTGGTTTTTGGCCACAATGCATACAGCGACAGCATGTTGTATGTGGGAACCACCATGGGAAAACTTCACGGGATCAGCCTCGAAACCGGAACGAAATTGTGGACTTTTGCTACCAACGCATACATTCTGGCCCGTTCCAAATATTTTAAACCTGACGATTCATACCGTGACGATATTTACTCCATCATTCAATCGAACGAGCAGTTTCTGGAAGTGGAAGAAGAACTGGGAGGTATATTTTCGACACCGGTTATTTCAGGAAGCAAAATTATTTTCACCAGTACCGATGGAAAAATATATTGTCTGACGAGGTGAAAAATTTGGCTGACAGCTAAAAAAATGAGGCCATTATTTTGTAAATTGTATGCACAACCATATGTAGTTTATATTTCACCCTAAAATTTCAGGATATGCTACCCCAAAGTGCTTTATTAACCGTGCCCGACGAACAGATTTTTAGTAAAATCTACCAGATCAGAGGTCAAAAAGTAATGCTTGACAGAGATTTGGCTGAATTGTATGGAGTTACTACCGGCAATCTAAATAAATCGGTAAAACGCAATATGAAAAGGTTTCCCGAAGACTTTATGTTTCAACTCAATAAGCAAGAGTTCGGTAACTTGAAATTCCAATTTGGAATATCAAGTTGGGGCGGAACACGGACTTTACCGTTTGCTTTTACCGAGCAAGGGGTTGCCATGTTATCGGGAATTTTATCAAGCGACAGAGCCATTAATGTCAACATTCAGATTATGCGAATTTTCACCAAAGTCAGGCAAATGCTAGCAGATACAACAACTCTGAGACTGGAAGTTGATGAAATCAAACAAAAGCTTCAGAATCAGGATAAAAATATCGAATTGGTTTTTAGCTATCTCGATGAGTTAATTGCAAACAAAGAAATCCAATCAGAACGGCGCCGGATTGGATTTAAAATTGATAATTAGTCAGTGTTTCACTCCAAGGGACACCCTGACTAACTTGCCTATTATTTAATTAGTTGTATTTCTCTTCCCTCAAAGCTTTCACCTTTTCGTCAGTCAGGTAATCTTCAAAGTCCATGTACTTATCAATGGTTCCTTTGGCCGTCAGGTCGATTACACGCGAACAAACTGACTCGATAAATTCGTGGTCATGTCCTGCCATCAAAACCTGTCCGGGATAGGTTTTCATGTTGTTGTTAAACGCTTGAATCGACTCCATATCCAAATGGTTGGTCGGATGATCCAAAATCACTGTATTGGGATGGGCCAGCATCATTTTGGCAATCATGCAGCGCATCTTTTCACCTCCTGAAAGTACTTTGGCACTCTTTTGAAGATCGTCGCCCGAAAACAACATCTTTCCCAAATACTGACGCAGGAAATTCTCGCTGGTATCGTTAGAATAATTACCCAGCCATTCGTAAAGTGTCTGGTCTTTGGTGAAGAATTCAGTATTGTCTGAGGGTAAATAGGCTGTAGTTATGGTAACACCCCAATCGAAAGTTCCGGTTGTCGGTTTCAGTTCACCGGTAATAATTTTGAAAAATGCAGTAACTGCGCGGTTTTCTTTGGCCAGAAAAACAACTTTATCGCCACGCTCAATGGTAAACGAAATATCATTAAACAAAACTTCACCATCCTGAACATACGACAGATTGTCAACCGTCAGCACGCGGTCGCCGGTAGCACGTTCCTGCTGAAAAATAATTCCGGGATAGCGGCGTGTCGAAGGCTCGATTTCTTCGATCTTCAGCTTCTCAATCATTTTCTTTCGGCTGGTTGTTTGCTTCGATTTAGCCACATTGGCGCTAAACCGCTGAATAAATTCCTGAAGTTCTTTTTTCTTTTCTTCGGCTTTCTTATTGGCATTGGCTGCCTGGCGTAAGGCCAACTGGCTCGATTCGTACCAGAAAGTATAGTTTCCGGAGAAAGCACGGATTTTACCAAAGTCAATGTCAACCACGTCAGTACAAACATTATCGAGGAAATGTCGGTCATGTGAAACAACGATCACGGTGTTCTGGCAATTCGACAAGTAATTTTCGAGCCAAAGTACGGTTTCAAGGTCAAGGTCATTGGTCGGCTCATCAAGTAACAAGTTGTCAGGATTTCCGAAAAGAGCCTGAGCCAGCAGCACACGCACTTTTTCCTTGCCATTCAAATCTTTCATCATCGAGTAGTGCATGTCCTCTTTAATGCCCAGTCCACTGAGCAGACCAGCAGCATCGCTTTCGGCGTTCCAGCCGTTCATGGTTGCAAAATCGTCTTCCAGTTTCGCTGCCAGCAAACCATCTTCTTCAGAAAAATCAGGTTTGGCATAAAGCGCATCTTTTTCCTTCATGATGCGGATTAACTCGCTGTGCCCCATCAAAACCGTGTCTAAAACGGTGTGCTCGTCAAAAGCATGGTGGTTCTGGTTCAACACCGAAAGCCGTTCGCCCGGTCCCATCAGGATAGATCCGCGGGTAGCTTCCAAATCTCCGGAAATCAGGCGCAGAAAAGTAGATTTTCCTGCTCCGTTTGCACCAATAACACCATAGCAATTGCCTGGTGTGAACTTTAAATTAACATCCGAAAACAAGGGTTTTTTTCCGAACTGAATGGCCAAATTTGAAACCGTAATCATTATTCAAGTATTTTATATCGTGTAATTTTGAGGCCGCAAAGGTAACATTATCTTCCCTAAGCCGGAAAGTTTTGAGGATTAATAAATTCTTAAAAATCAAGTAGCTGAAATCTGAAAAGCAAAAGTACATGTACAGCGTCATGCCGAACTTGTTTCGGCATCTTTTTGCGGATGAGATCCTGAAACAAGTTCAGGATGAATGGTATAGCATTGTTTCTTCAGTCTCCATTTTATGGAGACTAAGCAGGACAACTATTCTTTACTTCTTTGCCTGATCACTTCATAAACAAGTAATCCAGCGGCAACTGAAACGTTGAGAGATTCAATCTTACCATGAATCGGGATTTTCACTTCCTCGTCGGCTAAAGCAAGTAAACGCTGGTCAATACCCGTATCTTCGGAACCCATGATAAATGCAATCGGACCCGTAAGGTCGGTATTGGTATAAATGGATTTTGCTTTCTCAGTCGCAGCAACCAGTTTCAATCCGGATTCTTTCAGGAACGAAACCGTTTCTTTTAAACTGCGCGTACGACAAACCGGAACCAGATGCAATGCACCAGCCGAAGTTTTCACCGCGTCGGCATTGATGCGTGCCGATCCTTTATCGGGAATGACAATGGCATTTACACCGGCACACTCGGCCGAGCGAACGATGGCTCCAAAGTTACGCACATCGGTTACCTGATCAAGAACCAAAACAAATGGAGTTTCTCCGGCTTCATAGATCGACGGAATAATGTCTTCGATTCGTTGCAAGGCCACCGGGGAAACAAATGCCAGCACGCCCTGGTGATTCTTTCGCGAAATGCGGTTGATCTTTTCAATGGGAACATACTGAAATGCGATCTGGCGAATGCGAATGAGATCGAATAACTCTTTAAACAAATCGCCAACCAAACCTTTTTTGATCAGGACTTTGTCGATTTCTTTTCCAGCCTGAATGGCTTCAATGACGGCTCGAATTCCAAAAACCAGGTCATCGGCAGGTTTGTCTTCTCGTTTAAACATTTGCGATTTATTATTGAGTTTTCATTTATCGTTTCGTGTCGCAAGTTACGCGTTACGGGCTGTCCCCGAAACACGAAGGCGGAACACGCAACACTTTTACCAGGTTTTCTTCGCACTTAGTTCTTCCAATTCCTCGTGCAGAAGTTCCCATTCGTACATTCTCTGTTCCAATTCTTTTTTCAGGCGTTCGTATTTTCTGAAAATTTCGGGATCAGAACCATCTGCATTTTCAAGAGTCCGGTCCATTTCGGCAATTTTTTGTTCCAATGCTGAAATGTCCTGTTCGTTCTTTTCTATTGTTTTTTCAAGCCGGCTAATGTTTCGGTTGATTTCCTTACGTTCTTCAAAGCTAACTTTTTCAACTTCTTCAACTTTTACCGTTTTTACTTCCTGACTTGCAGTATTGTCTTTTCGTTCCAGTTCCTTCATCGATTCGAGTTTCCGGCGCTGAAGGAATTCATAAATTCCGCCCAAATGCTGTTTTACTTTTTTGTCCCTGAATTCATATACGCAATTCACAAGTCCGTCTAAAAATTCACGGTCGTGCGATACAACGATAATGGTTCCGTCGTAATCAACCAGCGCCTGTTTCAGAATTTCTTTTGATCGCATATCCAAATGGTTGGTAGGCTCATCAAGTACGAGCAGGTTCACTGGTTCGAGCATCAGCTTCACCATAGCCAGGCGTGAACGTTCCCCTCCGGAAAGCACTTTCACCTTTTTGTCTACATCGTCGCCTGAAAACATGAATCCGCCAAGTATATTTCGGATTTTTGTCCGGATTTCGCCAACTGCAATGCGGTCAATGGTATCGAAAACGGTTAGTTCAGGATCGAGTAAATGAGCCTGATTCTGGGCATAATAACCAATCTTTACATTGTGCCCAAGCTTCATTTCTCCTTCATATTCCAATTCGTTCATGATGATTCGTGCCAATGTCGTTTTTCCTTCGCCGTTTTTTCCTACAAAGGCCACCTTTTCGCCGCGCTCAATCGTCAGATCAATTTCTTTCAGGACATTGAGTTTTCCGTAATTTTTGGTCAGTTCCCTGATTTCAGCAACCACTGTTCCGGAGCGCAAAGCAGGTGGAAATTTAATGCGAAGCGCGGAATTATCTTCGTCATCAACTTCAAGCCGTTCGAGTCTTTCCAAAGCTTTAATGCGCGATTGAACCTGAATGGCTTTGGTGGCCTGGTACCGAAAACGGGCGATGAATTCTTCCGTATCGGCAATCATTTTTTGCTGATTGACGTAAGCCGCCATTTGTTGTTCCTTCAACTCTTTCCGGAGAATAAGGTACTTTGAGTAATTCGCTTTGAAATCGTATGTTCGGCCCAGCGTAATTTCAATGGTGCGGTTGGTAATGGCGTCGAGAAAAGCCCGATCGTGAGAAACCAGCACTACAGCTCCGTTGTATGTCCGTAAAAAATCTTCAAGCCATTGAATTGATTCAATATCCAAGTGGTTGGTTGGCTCATCGAGCAAAAATACGTCGGGTCTCTTGAGCAGGATTTTGGCAAGTTCAATTCGCATGCGCCAGCCGCCGCTGAATTCGGAAGTTTGTCGCGTAAAATCGGTTCGCTTAAATCCGAGCCCGATTAAAGTCCGTTCAACTTCAGCTTCAAAATTGTTGCCTCCCAACATGTGAAACCGGTCATTGAATTCGGTGACATGATCTAGTAAGCGGTGATATTCAGCAGATTCGTAATCTGTTCGGGTAGCAATTTCGTGGTTGATTTCCTCAATTCGCTTTTCAAGGGCAAGTATTTCTTCGAAAGATGTCACCGCTTCCTCAAAAACCGTCTTTCCGTCGAAAACCTCCATGTGCTGTGGCAAATATCCCAGCCGAACATCCGACGGAACAGAAACAACACCAGAACTGGGTTGCTGGTATCCGGCGAGAATTTTCAGCAGAGTCGATTTTCCTGCTCCGTTTTTACCTACCAGGCCAATCCGGTCTTTGGGACTTACCAGCAGTGTAATTCCTTTAAATAATTCGAACCCGCCAAAACTAACCACCAATTGATCAACCGAAATCATAAACAATATTTTGAGGGTGCAAAGATAGAAGAAACATCCGGAATCAGGAATGGTCATGCTGAACTTGTTTCAGCATCCTCGTTTCAAAAAGATATGTTGAATCCAGACCCTGAAACAAGTTCAGGGTGACTCGAATCGTTGACGGATATCTTTTTATTTAACCGAAACTTCGATTTTAAATTGAGGGATGCGTAATTCCTGCGGAAGGTTTTTTAAATCGGCAGTTTCAACCTGAACGGATTCAGTTGGGATTCCTTGATCTTTAGTTAGAAAATCGTTAACCAGTCGGTTTCTTTCTTGTAGAATTTCCTGATATCGGGCGTCGACTCGTCCTTTGTCGATCAAACGCGAACAAGCGGTTTCAAGTCCAAGTGAATCTACTTCAGGAACAGTTTTCCGGACAAATTCCAGCAGGTTTGGATCGTTATCTTTTAAGCTTTCGACATTTGCTTTCGAACCAATTGAATCTGAAGCAAGTGTGCCAACGAAATCGGATTTCGCAAACCGAACAGCGATTGTACTTTTTTCTTTTTCAGGATCGGTGCTTTGGGTAAATTCCAGAATTAACTTTGGTTTCTTTTTGGAAATGGTGGCCAATTTGGTTAGAATGCCACGCTGCGATTGGGTAAGTGAATCCTGTCCGAATGCGAACGGTAGTTTTTCAAGCGCTTCAGGGTTTGAGCCTGCCAGCGACGAAAGTGCTTTAAATGGTGATGCGGCAGTTTTTGCCATCAGGCCAAGGAATGTTTTCCAGATGATTTTGCCCAGTTTAAATTTGGGTTCCGAAGGATTTCCCGACACCGGAATGTCAAATTTTATCACATCATTCGCATCTTTCATCAGGTAAAGACCCAGTCTGACCGGAACTTTCATCGCCGTAGTATCTTTGGTGCGTTTGCCAAATTCAAGTTCGTCGACCTTTACTTTGTTACCGTTTGAGAGACTGGTTTTCGACATTTTCAGGCCCAAATCGTATGTTAACCAACCTTGCGTAATCGGCGATGCGATGTAATATTCGGAATAGGGTGAGAAACTCAGCAGTTCCATACGTTTAATTTTAGCGTCCATTTCCAGGTTCATCGGGTCCGTCATGCTCCAAATGGTTTTACCTGACAGAATTCCCCTTCCATTTAGTTTGGTGCTGAATTCAACCGGAATACGATCGGCACTTTCAGTTAATCCGGCCATGGTCATATTCAGGTCGTTTAGCTCATACGAAAAAGCACGGTTAAGCGTATGGTCAGCTATTGAAATGAATCCATTGCTTATTTTCAGGGTATCGATGCTGTATGTTACCGAAGATTTTTCCGGAGAACTGGAAACCGTTACCGAACTGGCTGTATCGCTCCGGAAATAAGGTTGCAGAAACCGTTCGAAGTTGGTCATTTCCTTGTTGCGGACAAAAAGCACATGAGGTTCATTGATTTCAATTTTTCCGAAGCCAAAATGAAAGGTCTTCAGGTTGATATCTTTAATAGAAACCGATAGTTTGGGCGACGAAAGGATATTTTCGGACTGCCCGTCGAGTGCTGAAAAATCTGAAATGGAGCCATTCCCGTTTAATGAAATGTTAATGACTTCATTCATGTCGCCGATTATTTTCAGGTTCGACGACAGAAACCCGTTTAACGACTGTATGTCGAAATAGTCAGTGAGATAATTGGTAGCCGGATGCAAATCGACATTTTCGGTTGTGAGATTGATCTGGTATTTTTTCTTCAGATTATCAACAACTGCCTGAATGGTTACATGACCTTTTTCACCCATTTGAAAATCCACACCCATTTCCGACTGATCATTGTTCCAGGCAATTAAGGGTAGATTTAAATTCAGGTTTTTCATTTCCATCTGATTCTTTTTCAGGAGGTCGTTGTATTCTAACTTTCCATCAATCAGACTGATATTCCGGATGGTAAATTTCAACGGTTTGGCTTGTGTTGTATCTTTAACAGCAGCGCTGTCTTCCTTCGGAATCAGGCTGTCGAAATTAAATTTTTCACCATCCTGAATCACTTGAACCACCGGATTTACAAGCTTGATTTTTGAAAATGAATACTCGTCGGACAACAAGTTCCATGGATCGAAATCGACGTACAGCTCATTGAAAGAAAGGAATTTGTCGGTTTTATTGTCTTCGTACAAAGCCAGATTTTCGACTTGTACGGCAACTTTAGCGTAATTAAAATGCAGCTCGCCGATTTCGAGTTTTCGGCCAATGAGTTTTTCGCTGTTTTTTACCAACCAGTTTTTAGTAATTGCCGATAGAAAGAACAGAATGAGAAAAATAATAACTAAAAACACACCCGAAAAAATGTACCTTTTCTTTATGCGTGCCATGGCTTAAAATCATTGCTGAATGGATAATAAATGCTTCCTGAATACGACTGCAAACATATCTTTTTTATACCTCATCAGGATCAGAAACGGATAGTTTTTTGGTGCGTATCAGAAATAATTTTTGAACTCACAATCAGAAAAAATGTGCCTAAATAAAAAATCGGTTCAGAATCTTCCGGACCGACTTTTATTACAATTTATATTCGTTCACAATTATTTCTTTCCTGAATTGCTTACAAAGGCAATGTGTTTACTGTCGGGCGACCACGATGGAGTATTGATGGTGCCCTGTCCTCCATACAAATAGGCAATCACTTTTGGTGCGCCTCCTGAAGCAGGCATTAATTTCAGGGTTACACGTTTATACCCCGGGTGTGAATTGAATTCAATATCAGGCTCAAACGAAATGTAGGCGATCCATTTTCCATCCGGAGAAATGTGCGGAAACCAGTTGTTGTATTGATCAAACGTTAGCTGTTCTTTTTCACTTCCGTCCGGTTTCGTGCGCCACAATTGCATGGTGCCCGACTGGCTGCCGTTGTAATAAATGTATTTTCCATCTGGTGAATATTCGCAGCCATCAACATGTTCCCCGGGTTTATTGTCAGTAAGTGCAACTTCTTTTCCGCCTTTAATCGGCTTTTTATAAATGTTGTAAATATTAATTCCGTTGCGCTGTGCCACATAAACCACTTCTTTATTGTCAGCCGACCAGCCATGCAGATAGGAGGGAGTTTCTTCGGTAATGAGTTTCGGTTCGCCGCCTTCGAGAGGTAATACATAAACGGTAGAACCTCCGCCAGCTAACCCGTTGCGGTGGCTGCTTATACCAAGCATTTTCCCATCGAACGAAATCACATGGTCATTGTTGTTGTGATTGATGTCTCCGGTATTCAATTTTTCAGGTTCACCGCCTTCTGTCGGAATTTTCCAGATGTTTCCGTCCATATTGAATAGCAATTTCTTGCCATCCGGCATCCAGTTTGGAGCTTCAAAACGGCCGTCCTTTTCCATAATCACCTTGCGTTTGCCGTCGAATACATTCATTGTTTCCATGCGACAACCCAGATAACCTTCTTTGTTTGGATTGTAGGAATCAGGGACAGGTTTGTCGATACGAACATTCCAGATTTTTGCCGTTTCAACCACTTCCGGATCGTGCGAGCAAATAAACAATCCGGCCAGCATTTCATCCGGAAGACCTTCCATTTCCTGACTTCCGATCACCTGAAGTGGTTCGCCGGGATGAGCAGCCCTCAGGATAATTGTTTTGCCTGATCGTTCGAGCTGAAGAATGGTATAGTTGGGTTTGGCGCCCCTTATTTCATCTTCCGGATCGCGCATAAAAGCGCCACGCAAAGCACGCCACTGCAAAACAGTCAATCCGTCGCCATGCAAAACCGCTGAAGAATGAACTGCATTTTCGTCTTCTGAAGCACGAACCATCCAACCAATTTTCCGATGAGCATTGGTCCCTTTTCCTTCAAATGCGAAATTGGCTGTCAGGATAAAATCGCCCTTTAATTTGTTGTACAGGTAATGAAATTCGTCGCGTTCGAACCAAATGTTGTATCCGGAACCGGTCAATGAATAGGTTTGTGAATCGGGGTCGTACGATGCAGAACCTGCGAGTTTTGGTGAACCAATGTCTTTGTTGAAGTTAAAAATGCCAACAGATTCCTGAGCCAATGCATTGATTGTTAACATGCAGATTAATAGTAGGAAAGATTGTTTCATCATGCGTGAGTTTGGTTTTTATTTGCGGTTAATTAGACCGAAGATAGCTATTTTCAGGCAAAACAGACAGTCTCTTTGTTTTTATTACATTAAGGTCGATGTGAAATACATCCGAATTTACTTTAGGCCTTTGTTTCAAAAACAATTCCTGTGATTGCAATTTTGATATCATCTTCTTGTTCTGATTTCATTACTTTTGCTGAAAATTTTAAAAAATGGGAAGAGGCCGGAAAAATAAGCCGTTTTTGGAAGGAGTGACCATCACCGATATTGGTGCTGAGGGAAAAGCAATTGCGCGTGTAAATGATATTGTTGTATTTACTACGCATGTCATTCCGGGTGATGTGGTCGATTTGCAAGTCACAAAGAAGCGCACAAAATACATGGAAGCGCGGGTAACAAGAGTCATCACCGAATCTCCCGACCGCGTTCCGGCGTTCTGCGAACATTTCGAAGTTTGCGGTGGTTGTAAATGGCAGTATCTTCCCTATGAAAAACAACTTTTCTACAAACAAAAACAAATTGCCGACCAGTTGCGCCGAATTGGGCGAATTGAACTTCCGGAGATAACACCGATTTTGGGCTCTAAAAAAACAACAGACTACCGGAATAAACTGGAATTTGGTTTTTCAAACAAGCGTTGGTTAACTTCAGAAGAAATTGGAACTGATCTGGAATATATAAAAATGAATGCCCTGGGTTTCCATGTTCCGGGTTTATTCGATAAAATTATCGACATCAACAAATGTTGGTTGCAGGGCGAACCTTCAAATGAAATCCGGAATTTCATAAACCACTATGCCAACGAAAACGGGCTCGAATATTTCGATCGTAAAATACAGGCAGGTTTGCTCCGGAATATCATCATCCGGACATCAACTACCGGCGATGTTATGCTTATTGTTTCGTTTTACCGTGAGGAGCGGGAAAACCGCGAAAAATTGCTTGAAGCTATAGCGGATAAATTTCCACAAATCACGTCGTTGATGTATGTAATAAACGAAAAAGGCAACGACACAATAACCGATCAGGAAATTTTGGTTTACAAAGGGAAAGACCACATTTTCGAAGAAATGGAAGGCCTGAAATTCAAGATCGGGCCGAAGAGTTTCTACCAGACCAACTCCGAACAGGCTTACGAATTGTACAAGGTAGCCCGTGAATTTGCAGATTTGAAAGGCAGTGAAGTGGTTTACGATTTATACACTGGAACCGGAACCATTGCCAATTTTGTGGCGCGAAATGTTCGGAAAGTTGTTGGTATAGAATACGTTCCGGAAGCCATTGAAGACGCGCATATCAACTCTGAGATAAACGGTATTGAAAATACCAGTTTCTTTTCCGGAGACATGAAAAAAATTCTGACGCCTGAATTTATTGCCAAACATGGTCGTCCGGATGTAATAATAACCGATCCGCCTCGCGCCGGAATGGACGAGGAGGTGGTGAAAACTATTCTGGAAGCTGCTCCTGAAAAGGTGGTTTACGTGAGTTGTAATCCGGCAACACAGGCCCGTGATTTGGCTCTCATGGACGAACAGTACAAAGTTACCCGCATTCAGCCAGTTGATATGTTTCCGCATACACATCATGTTGAGAATGTGGTTTTGTTGGAACGTCGTTTATCGTAAAAGGAACTCCAGGAACGTGTTAAATTTTAGCTTAATGACTGATCCAATATCGGGACACTAGTAGATCAGTCATATTCCTGGAATTGTAAATTAATTCAGCGATTTCAAATTTAGAAGTGCTTCCGGAACATATTGGTGCAGACTTTTGGTAATGTCGCAATTCTCTAGTTTTTCACAATTGGCGCAGGTTTCAAAGCCTTTAGAATTCACACAATTTCTGATTTCACATTCGGCGCAGTGCGCAAATTTTACTCCTTCTTCCCGGCAACCGGTGCAATTAATCATTTCAGGAGTTATATCAGCACCATAATTCACTTTCCATTTCTCAGCGGTTTGAGCACGTAATTCATCATTGTCGGAAATTGTTGCAATCCTGGCTTCGCAGCCAGCACAATTTAAGCCGCAGCAAGCAATTAGTTTTTCCATTTGTTTTTAGTTTAAAGGTTTGTACACATTTTTAAAAATTGGTTATTTGTTTAGTATTTCAACTGCTCTTAAAACGATCTTCAAATCGGTGGTTCCCTTAAAGCCGCTAAACCCAATCGCTAATTTTGTTCCATCCTGAAGTATTGCAGACTGGCCACCTTTGTATCCTACAAAATCAGGCATTCTTATCCCAAACGTGTGATAATCAATTTCGCCGTTGAATACCATTTTTTCGTACTCGAAAGTATCGTAACCGGTTATCCAAACCTGGCTGGCTTTTGTCCACGCAATTTTGTAGGTTTCCCTGCCCTTAAGTTTATCGTTTCCAAATATTTTTCCGTAAATATTTCCATCTTCGCTGATTATGCAGAGTGAAGCATTTCCCCCCGAAATGGCAAAGTCTTCAGGAATTGCCATATAAACAGGAACGAGTTCTTCGATAGTTGATATCAATCTTTCTATTTCTAAATGTGCCATTGTTGCGAAAATTTTAGTGATAAATTGAGTATAAAGTTAAATAATAATTGCTGTTTGGCTATCTTTGAAACCATTCAATCTATACCCAGAATTAAACCTAAATTTCATGAAATCTATTCCATTTTATTTTCTTTTGCTGCTTGCATTAATCGCATGCCAAAAACCAGACAAACAAACTCAACCCGTTAACCCTGAATGTGAGTACCTCGAAAATCCGATTGGCATTGATGCTGCAACTCCGCGATTGCACTGGCAAATGCAGGATAACCGGCAGGGCGCACATCAAACTGCTTATCGGATATTTGTTGGAACCGATTCAGCTAAAGTAGCTAACGGAAAAGGCGAAATGTGGGATTCTGAGAAGACTTCGGGCGATAAGATGTTGGTTACTTATTCCGGAAAAGAGCTTCAGCCATTTACCAAATATTACTGGACCGTGACGATTTGGAATCAGGACAACCGAAAAAGTGAACTTTCAAAAGTGGCATCTTTTGAAACCGGAATGATGCAAATGGGCAACTGGAAAGGTGAATGGATTTCGGATTCTGAAGACATCAATTTAAAGCCTGCGCCGTATTTCAGGAAACCATTTCAACCTTCAGGAAAAGTGAAAAGCGCTCGCGTTTATGTTGCTGTTGCCGGTTTGTATGAACTTTACCTGAACGGAAATCGCGTTGGCGATCACCGGTTAGACCCGATGTACACGCGCTTTGACAGGCGTACTTTGTATGTGACTTACGATGTGACCTCGCAAATTAAGTCGGGAAATAATGCGATTGGCGTACTGCTCGGAAATGGCTGGTACAACCATCAATCAACCGCGGTTTGGAATTTCGACAAAGCGCCCTGGCGCGCACGCCCAAAATTCTGCCTGAATCTCCGGATAACTTATGAAGACGGCAAAGTGGAAACCATTGCTTCAGGAACCGACTGGAAAACATCGCTTAGCCCGGTTACCTTTAACAGCATTTATACGGCAGAGCATCAGGATGATCGCCTTGCACAGAAAGGTTGGGACAGTCCGGAATTTGATGATTCCCATTGGGTAAACTCAATTCAGGTAAAAGCTCCGTCAGAAAATATTGTGGCACAGACCATGCGCCCTATTCGCTACGAAGAAGAAATAAAACCAGCTAGCATCAACAAAATCAGTGATCAGAAGTATGTTTTCGACTTGGGCCGGAACATTTCAGGAGTTACCCGGATTAGCATTAAAGGCGAAAAAGGAACGACAGTGCGCCTGAAACATGGCGAATTGCTTGGTAAAGAAGGCGAAGTAAACCAATCGAACATCGACGTGCATTATCGCCCGACAGACGATACCGATCCTTTCCAGACCGATATTTACATTCTGAACGGCGAAGGTGTCGAAACATTTGTTCCGCACTTCAGTTACAAAGGATTTCAGTATGTGGAAGTTACCAGTGATCACCCGATAGAAATTGAGAATTTGACCGGAATTTTTATGCATAGCGACGTGCCGGCCATTGGAAAAGTTGAAAGCTCGAATAACACCTTGAATAAAATCTGGTGGGCCACCAACAATTCGTATCTGTCGAACTTGCAGGGTTACCCAACCGATTGCCCGCAACGCGAAAAGAATGGCTGGACAGGCGATGCACACATTGCCAGCGAAACCGGGTTGTATAATTTCGATGGAATTACGGTTTACGAAAAGTGGTTGGCCGATCATTGCGACGAACAGCAGCCTGACGGTGTTTTACCTGCCATTATTCCAACCGGCGGCTGGGGTTACACTTGGGCAAACGGGCCCGACTGGACGAGTACAATTGCGATTATTCCATGGAATGTTTACTTGTTTTATGGCGATTCGAAATTGCTGGCCGATTGTTATGAAAATATCAAACGCTATGTCGATCACATAACTTCGATAAGTCCTGAGGGAATTACCGACTGGGGATTGGGCGACTGGGTTCCGGTGAAATCGAAAGCTCCAAAAGAACTGACTTCGTCGATTTATTACTTTGTTGATGCAAAGATCTTGGCAAATGCTGCCAAATTGTTGGGCAAGGATGACGATTATAAAACCTATTCTGAATTGTCTGAAAAGATTGCCAATGCCATCAATTCCAAGTATTTGAATACCGAAACAGGCATTTATGGCTCAGGATTTCAAACCGAACTAAGTGCACCGCTTTTCTGGGGAATTGTTCCGGAAAATATGAAAGCTAAAGTGGCTGAAAACCTTGCCAATCGAGTGATTGCCGACAATAAACATTTGGATGTTGGATTGCTTGGAACCAAGACGCTTTTAAATGCGCTGAGCGAAAATGGTTATGCCGATTTGGCTTACGAAGTGGCTGCACAGGAAGACTTTCCATCGTGGGGCAACTGGATTGTAAATGGCGCCACAACATTGTATGAAAACTGGCCGCTGGATGCCAGTCGCGACATTTCGAAAAACCACATCATGTTTGGCGAAATAGGAGCGTGGTACTACAAAGCTTTGGGCGGAATGAAACCTGATGCCAGTCAGCCAGGCTTTAAAAATATTTTGCTCGAACCACATTTTGTGAAAGGATTGGATTCGTTCTCTGCAAGTCATGACGGGCCTTATGGCGAAATTCTATCGTCGTGGAAGCGAACAGAAAACACGGTAGTTTACAATCTGGTGATTCCGGCAAATAGCACAGCAACGTTGAAACTTTCAGGCAAAAAAGTAAGCTTGGATGGGAAAGTGATTTCCGAAAATAGTGATCAACCGCTTGTTCAAAATCTGGAAGCCGGAAAATATGAGTTTGAAATAGTTCAATAATTTAAATGCAAAGTCGCGAAGCCGCAAAGAACTTTTTTGCGGCTTCGTGACTTTATTTCGGGTTTATTTTTCCTGAAATCTTACGCTAAAACCTTCGTCAAATCTAAAAAATCCGGAAGTTTTTAAATTGCCATTTTCGATTGCGAATGGCCGCGTCTGACCCTTTAAAACCAGTTGTGAAACCTGGCTTTCAGAAAGTGTTTTGCCCCGAAGTTCAAATGGAATGCGCAGTTTGCAGCCGCCTCTGAAATTGCTGCAGCCCCACGCGGTGTTTCCTTTCACAATCTCGCCAATTTTACACGACGGACAAACCAGTTTTTCGGGTTCGGCTTCTGAAAGAATGATTTTGAAATCATCAGTTAATTCCAGAAAACCATCCACTGCTTCATTCTCATGCTTGAAACCCTTGATCAGCGTGGTCTTTCCTTTTTCAGCCAAACGTTTTATTTGAGCGTCAGTAAGCTTTTTGCTCATAAACTCGAACGGAATCACAAACCTGCAGCCGTCTTTCCAAGCCGAGCAGCCCCACGCATTTTTGCCTTTCATCAAAATACCTTTTTTGCAGGACGGGCAGGTAGTCTCTTTGGGTTCGGATGGCTCTGCCTTCTCCTTTTTCTCCGGAACAGTTGGTTCTTCAGGTGCCAGTGAAATTTCCTTTCGCGGCGAGCGTTTTACCTGATCGACCACTTCGGTTACCATTTGTTTCATTTCGTCCATAAAGAGCGAAACGTCGTATTGCCCGAGTTCAATCATGCGCAGCTTCTTTTCCCATTGGCCGGTTAGCTCGGCTGATTTCAGCAGTTCATTTTCGATGGTATCAATCAGGTCGATTCCGGTTGGCGTGGCAACTAAACGCTTGCCTTCTTTTTTTACATATTTTCTCCGGAAAAGTGTTTCAATAATGTTGGCGCGGGTTGATGGGCGACCAATGCCATTGTCTTTCATCAATTCCCGAAGTTCTTCGTCGTCCACACTTTTTCCTGCCGTTTCCATGGCGCGAAGTAAAGTAGCTTCAGTCAGGTATTTGGGCGGCTGCGTATATTTTTCGAGAAGTCCCGGTTCGTGCGGCCCGCGTTCGCCGGTCACAAAAATGGGCAGGATATTTTCATCATTCTGAACCGGTTTATTTTCATTCATGTAAACAGCCCGCCAACCCGGTTCCAGAATTTGCTTGCCGGTTGCCTTAAAATCGTGCGGACCTACCTTAGCTTCAACGGTAGTGTTTGCGATCTTACAATCGGGATAAAATACCGAAATAAACCGTTTGGCAACCATGTCAAAAACTTGCTTTTCCGTCTGGTTTAAATCGACGCGATGTTGTCCGGTTGGGATGATGGCGTGGTGATCGGTAATTTTTTTATCGTCGAAAACCTTTGTTGATTTTCGTATTTTTTTCTCCTGAAGGAGTGGAGCCGTCAGCGTTTCGTAGCCCTTCAGGTTTTTCAGGATACCCGGAACTTTGGGGTAAATATCTTCAGAAAGATAAGTGGTATCCACACGCGGATAAGTGGTCAGTTTCTTCTCGTAAAGCGATTGGATCGTGCGCAGCGTGTCTTCTGCACCCATATTGAATTTGCGGTTGCAATCCACCTGAAGCGAAGTCAGGTCGAACAATCGCAATGGTTGCTCTGTGCTGTTTCTTGTTTCTATTTTGCCAATTTCTAAGTCGAAATGACTGATTTCTTCGAGAACCTGTGCAGCATCTTCGCGACTCTGAAACCGTCCTGAGGCAGCGGAAAACGTGGCTTCGCGGTAGATGGTTTTGATTTCGAAATAAGGTTCCGGCTTAAACGCGTCGATTTCTTTTTGACGGTTTACAATGATGGCGAGGGTAGGGGTTTGTACTCTTCCGATGGACAAAACCTGCCGATTCTGTCCATATTTTAGTGTGTAAAGGCGCGTGGCATTCATGCCCAAAAGCCAGTCTCCAATGGCACGGGCACTCCCGGCAGCATATAAATTATCGAATTTTTTACCTTCTTGTAATTTCTGAAAACCTTCCCGTATTGCTTCTTCTGTCAGTGATGAAATCCACAACCGTTTTACGGGTGCGGTACATTTGGCTTTCGACATGACCCAGCGTTGAATCAATTCTCCTTCCTGGCCGGCATCACCGCAGTTGATGACCACTTCGGCCTCGGACATTAATTTTTCGATAGTTGCAAATTGCTTTTTTACGCCATCGTCTTCAATCAGTTTGATGCCAAATTTTTGTGGAATCATGGGAAGTGACCGCAAATTCCACGATTTCCATTGTTCAGTATAATCGTTGGGCTCTTTCAGCGTGCATAAATGACCAAACGTCCAGGTTACCTGGTAGCCGTTTCCTTCGAAATAGCCGTCATGGCGGATCTTGGCGCCAATAATCTGCGCTAGTTCTTTCGCCACGCTGGGCTTTTCAGCAATACAAACTTTCATTTTCTGTGTTACGGGTTGCGAGTTACAAGTTTCGGGATTAGTTGCATACTTCAAATTCCCTAACCTTGTTTATTGTTTCTTAATCTAATTTCAGTTTAAAAAAAGTTCGAAGTACCTAAAGTTAAGAATTGAAAAACTGATTTTCTGTTAACTTATTACTGAGACTTATCACTTTCTTTTCACCGGTACCCAGATTTCTTCTTCTGATTCGGGGCTGTTACCTCGGTATTTTTCGCCCATCAAAGCAAAATGCGGGCGATTATCCACAGCAAATTCCGACGATGGAATCCATGTCTCAAAAATATATTGAAAAAAGGAAAGGGCTGCATTGGCCGGGCCTTTGTAGTCAAAAACTGCGTACAATCCTTCCGGAATAACCAAAGTTTCCATTCCTGTTGGCGGTTTCACAAACTCCGGGACTTCCACTGCTGCCCATTTATCATATTCTGCTTCAGGAGAAAACTGATCGAAATATTTTTCCGAATCGAACACCTGAACCGAATATAAAAACTTGTTGATAACATTCGGAATTTCATTTCGTGCAGGCATAAACGACTGCCAAAGTTCAAAAGTGCGGTCGTTGATCGCTGACATCCGGAGCTTTTGCCCAACCAGCTTTTTGGAGGGTATGGTTATGATTCGTGGCTGCATATTCAATATAGCTTAATCAGCGGATGACATTAAATCATCCGCTGACTAAAGATTTCTTCATAATTTATTTAATCTGATCCCGCTTTCTTCCAGCGCAATGAATCTTTTTTTGTACAGGGCCCCAATCGCAGATTTGAAGTTTTTCTTACTGATTTTGAATGTCTTGTAAATTTCTTCAGGAGTGCTTTTGTCGGTTAACGGTAAAAATCCATTGTTCTTTTGCAGTTCAGCAATAATCCGGTCGACAAAAGAGGCGATTTTTTCATAACCCACTTTATCCAGACGAAGATCAATTTTGCCGTCGCTCCTGATTTTTTTGATGTATCCCTGAACTTTATCTCCAGCGTTTAAAGTCTGGAAGACCTCGTTTTTATAAATTATTCCCAAATGGCTGTTGTCGATAATGGCATTGAACCCAAGGTCTGTTTCGTTCACGACGATCAGGTCAACTTCTTCATTTTCATCGTAATCAACCGGAATATTATCCAGAAATTGTTCAATTTTAGAAGAAGCTGCGATACGCTTGGTGTTGGCATCGAGATAAACGAAAACAAGGTATTTTTTACCTTCTTCCATGGGTTGACGCTGTTCGCGGAAAGGCACAAACAAATCTTTAGGTAAACCCCAGTTCATGAATGCTCCAACTTGTGTTACGGCCACCACTTCGAGCAAAGCAAATTCATCAACCATGGCCAACGGTTTTTCAGTAGTTGCCACCAACCGGTCTTCCGAATCGAGATAAATATAAGCCTCAATCGTATCTTCAGGCTGAGTCCCTTCCGGAACATAGCGTTTGGGCATCAGAATTTCGCCAAGATCGCCGCCATCGAGGTAAATTCCAAAATCCACCTCTTTAACTACATACAAATGATTTAATTTTCCTATTTCGGCCATAATGTGTTTCGTGTTACGGGTTACAAGTTTCGCGTTTCAACGCTCATCGAAGCGTCATGCTGAACTTGTTTCAGCATCTCAAGAGATTTTATTCCCATCCCGACGCCAGAATATCGGCAATGTGAATGGGTTTGATGGGCAATTTGTTTTTCAGAATGTATCCTTCCAGATTCATAATGCAGGATGATTCTGTTGAAATGATGTATTCGGCACCTGTTTTTAGCGCATTCGCAACTTTTTGTTCGGTCATTGCCGTTGAGATTGCAGTGAATTTTGCTGAAAATGTTCCTCCAAACCCGCAACAGGTTTCTGTATCTTCCATTTCAACCAGTTCCAGTCCTTTCACCTTTGAGAGCAACAGGCGCGGTTCCTTGCGGATTCCATATTCGCGTAAAGCGGTACAGGCATCGTGATAGCAAACCTTGTGTGGAAACTCTGCACCAAAATCAGTAAATTTCAGATGATTGACCAAATAATCTGTCAGCTCAAAAATATTGCGATTCAGGCGCAAATAATCTTCAAATTCGGGTTGTCCGTTTTTAAACAAATCGGGATAGTAGTTTTTTACAAAACCCGTGCACGAAGCCGACGGACTGACAATGTGCCGGTCGTTCGGAAAATCGCTGATAAATTTCTTTGCCAGTGTTTTGGTTTCGTCCCAATAACCACTGTTAAACGAAGGTTGTCCGCAGCAGGTTTGTTCCGGATTGTAATTCACTTCCAGTCCAGCCTTCCGAAGTATTTTAACCACATTGAAAGCAGTGTCAGGATAAATCTGATCGATGAAGCAAGGTATAAAAAGATCGACAGTCATAGCCGTTTAATTTGTGTTGAAAGATACCAAAAGACTTTCCGATAAACAAAAAAGCTGCCCGGTTTGAGCAGCTTTTGCACGGGAGGAGCGACTCGAACGCCCGACACCTGGTTTTGGAGACCAGTGCTCTACCAACTGAGCTACACCCGTATCCGTTTTGCGAGGGCAAATATAGCAATTACTTTTTTACAACCTAACGAAAATATATTCCTGAAGTGAAAAAATCTGAATGAAAAAGGCATATCAAAAAAGGGAATTAGCTGACTTTTTCATAATCAATTGGATAAAGAGATTGGAATAATTTCGGGACAATAAAAAAGAGACTCTACCAGAAGTTATAAACCTAAAAAACACGGTCATCCCGAATTCATTTCGGGATCTGACCAACAATGCGGTGAGACCCTGAACTAAATTCAGGATGACAACATCAATAACTTTCTGGATTCTCTTTACCAGATTATAAAAAATTACCGAATCCTGATTTCTTTGGTTTTGTCGCCAATGGTTAATGTAGCTTTGTTATCGCATTCGCCATCGCCGTAATCGATCGTCCAATTTCGGTTGGCGCTTGTTGTTATGGAGACTACGCCACTTACCAAATGATGGCACGAAATTTTGAAAACGAGCGGAGTATCGGCCGAAATAGTTTTGGTCACTTTTACGCCTGAAATCCTTGTAAATTCTACCGTCCCCCAACTTACAACTTCGTTATCGAGCCGGGTTCCAACAGCACCGCGCTGATATTGGCGTGTCAGGTTGGCAACTCGCGTGGCTGTTCCTTCGCCATCAGGAAACGTAATTGTAATATTTTCCTGAAGTTCGGCAGTTCGAATGTTGTTTTCCTGATCTTTTGTAATGGTTTTCAGGATATTGCCATCAATTTTCTTTCCGTCGACATAGTAATTGTCGAATGTTTTTTCGCGAACGGACGGAAATGTTTTAAAAGATTCCGAAGTCACAATGATTTTTCCTGAACGCACTTTTCCGTCTTCACCGGTGCACGAAGCACCAAAATCGATGGTTAAAACTTCAGGGGAAATCTCGGTATTTATAGTAATTACCGGGCAATCGTTTAGGTAAACTGTTCCGCCAATTGTTGCAGATTTTAGCTGACCGGATTTTAGATCAATCGCTTCGTCAACCAATAAATCGATGTCGTTTAAAAGTTCGTCGGCCTGTGTTTCCTGTTGACTAAGCGCAATTTCATCTAAAGCCGACCCAACTTCGTTCTTTTGGCACGATGCAGTTAAAATCAGGATTACTCCAACGCTGAATAACATTTTTAATCGTTTCATAAGGCAAAATTTTTAAGAATTTTAAAACATATAACCTTAAGAAGCAGTTTTTGAATAAAAGTTAAATTCGGGAGTAAACTTTTTTCATTTTCCTGAAATCACTTACTTCGAATACATTGTAAGTACGAGCAAATGCAAGAAAAAAAACGGCAATTGAATTTAACTTTCGGCAATTACTTGCATCAAAGACTCAAATAGGTTTTACTGAATCACATTTATGAACGAAACGGCCGACGCAAATATCATTGCCATGCTGAAAGACCCGAATTCAAAAGAGAGGGCATTTCTGCAACTGATGGATGCCTTTAAGGAGCCGGTTTACTGGCATATCAGGAGGTTAGTCGTTTCGCACGAAGATGCCGAAGATATTTTGCAGGAAACATTTATAAATGTGTATCGGTTTTCTGGTTCTTTTAAAGGCGAAAGCCGAATTTTTACATGGCTCTACCGTATTGCAACCAACGAGTGCATCCGACATTTCAGGCGTAATAAAAGGTGGCTGAAAAACGCTGCTTCAATTACTGAAAAGCTTGCAGGCGACCTGGCGGTTAGTGACTCGGAAAATAGCGAAGTTATGCTGATTAAATTTCAGCAGGCTATTTTGCAGCTACCGGAGAAACAGCGAATCGTATTTAATTTGCGCTATTACGACGAACTGAGTTACGAGGAAATAGGGCAAATTGTGAATTCTTCAGTCAATACGCTGAAAACAAATTACCATTATGCCAGCGAAAAGATAAAGCAATATTTGATTGAAAATGCCTGAGAAATAAAATGAAAAACATTGAAGAAATGAAAAGAGGCACTGAATTTCAGGAATTTGGGAAAAAGATGCCATATAAAGTTCCCGAGGGATTTTTTGACGGGATTTCGGCGAAAACGCTGGAAGAGGCTAAAAGACAGTCGGTAGTCCAGCGAAAAATCAGGATTTTATGGCAGTCGGTTGCGGTAGCTGCATCGCTCGGCGGCCTTGCCGTTCTCGGCTATTATTTTACAGCTCCCGAAAAAGCAGTAGTCGTGCCGGTTGTTGCAGAGCAGAATCAGTCGGTAGAAATACCTATTCAGGAAATTAAGCCTGAAAAAGCAAAAATCCCTCAAATTGCTGCAGTCCCCGATGTAAAACCGGAGGAACAAACAACAGCTTCAAAAGAGAATCGCGAAGAAGATTTAAGTGATTTGCTGGCCGGTTTATCAGATGATGATTTGCTGCAAATGGCCGCCATGATTAAAACCGATCCATTCATGGAAGAGGTTCCTCAATAACAGAATAATATTTAAAATCATGAAAAAAATATTTTCAATCCTCCTTTTTGTTACATGTTTGCTGGTTAACCAGTTGGCAACAGCTCAAAATCCAAATCGTTTTCCTTTGCTCCAGGAGCGGATTGCTCAGGCAAAGCTGCGCGAAATAAGGAAAAGTATGAATCTCAATCAGGAGACTTTTGAACGATTTCGGCCCATTTACCTGAAATATGACCGTGAAATAACTGGAATTGACTTTCGACAAATGGCCCGATTGATGAGGGTTGATGCCGATAGTTTGTCGGAAGAAGAAGCTGACCAGATGATTGTAAATCAACTCGAAACAGCTCGTCAGTTGATAGATATCCGCGAAAAATATTACCACGAATTTCGCAAAGTTCTTACACCGCAGCAAATTATCAAATTGTACCAAACCGAGGCTGAGATTCGCAAAAAAGTGATGCAGGAATTGAAAAAGCGACTGATGAGCCGATAAATTTTAGTAAGTTCTGGCTAAATAAAAAATGCAAATACTTCCTGATAAGTATTTGCATTTCAGTAATATATAAGTAGATAAATTTTACTCCAAATACGTATACCCGTATAATCCCGAACGATAATTTGATAAGAATTCCTTTCCTTCTTCAGCCGAAATAATTCCGGATTTAACGGATGAAGTTACCCACGTTTCAACAGTACGAACAAGTTTTTTTGCATTGTACTGCACGTAGTCGAGCACTTCGGCAACTGTTTCTCCATCAATGATTTGATCGATGCTATATCCTTTGTCGTCAACCGAGACGTGAACGGCATTGGTGTCGCCAAACAAATTGTGAAGGTCGCCCAAAATTTCCTGGTAAGCACCCACTAAAAATACTCCAATGTAATAAGGTTCTTTGGCTTTCAACGCATGAACCGGCAGATAATACGAGAAATTTCGTGTGGAGATGAAATTGTCAATTTTTCCATCCGAATCGCAGGTAATATCCTGAATGGTTGCCGAGCGTTCCGGTTTTTCGTCAAGCCGCTGAATGGGAATAATCGGGAAAATCTGATCGATTGCCCATGAATCGGGCAGTGACTGGAACAACGAGAAATTGCAGAAATATTTGTCCGACAACATTTTCGGAAGGTAAGTCAATTCCTCTGGAACATGTTTCAGTTCGCTGGTCATCTGGTGAATTTCTTTCGCTATTGACCAAAAAAGACGTTCAATTTGAGCGCGGGTTTTAAGGTCAAGCATGCCGAGACTAAACAAATCAAGCGCTTCCTCACGGATTTGCTGCGCATCGTGCCAGGTTTCAAGCATCCTTGGCTGATTGACCATATCCCACAACGAAAACAATTCTTTAACCAGTTCGTGGTCATCTTCCTTAGGTTCTTCGTCCTCTTTCATGGTAGGAACAGAGGCGGTTTCAAGAACCTCAAAAATCAGCACTGAGTGATGAGCAGTCAGTGAGCGGCCCGATTCGGTAATGATGTTTGGATGTGGGATGTCATTTTTATCACTGGCATCAACCATAGTTGCGATGGCGTCGTTCACATATTCCTGAATGCTGTAATTCACACTGCTCTCACTGCTCGACGAACGTGTGCCATCATAATCAACGCCCAAGCCGCCGCCAATGTCGACAAACTGAACGTTAAATCCTTTCATGTGGAGTTGCACATAGAATTGCGAAGCTTCGCGCATGGCCAGTTTGATCCGGCGTATTTTGGTAACCTGACTTCCGATGTGAAAATGTACCAGTTTCAGGCAATCCTGCATTTTGTTTCTTTCCAGATAATCAAGAGCTTCGAGTAATTCACTTGAAGTTAAACCGAACTTACTTGCATCACCTCCTGAATCTTCCCATTTACCACTTCCGGAGCTCGAAAGTTTGATGCGAATACCTATGTTTGGCTTAATTTTAAGGCGATGCGCAATCCTAATAATCAGTTTTAATTCGTTCAGTTTTTCAACAACCAGATAAATGCGTCTTCCCATTTTCTGGGCCAGAAGCGCCAGTTCAATATAATCCTCATCTTTGTATCCGTTGCATATTATGAGCGAATCATTATCGGTATTAATGGCAATTACTGCGTGCAACTCAGGCTTGGATCCGGCCTCCAACCCAATGTTAAATTTTTTACCGTGACCAACAATTTCTTCAACAACCGGGCGCATCTGGTTGACTTTAATCGGGTATATGATAAAGTTTTGCGCGTTGTAATTGTACTCTTCGGCTGCCACTTTAAAGCAACTTGCCATTTTTTCAATCCGGTTATCCAAAATGTCAGGAAAACGAATCAGCATTGGAGCCGAAACATCCCGAACCTGAAGTTCTTCAACCAATTCTTTAAGGTCAACTTTTACTCCGTTTTTATTTGGAGTAACGGTGACATGACCTTTTTCGTTGATGGAAAAAAAGTTGATCCCCCAACCATTGATGTTGTAGAGTTCAGCAGAATCTTCAATACGCCATTTTCTCATTAAGGAAAAGTTAATTGTTTACAACTAATCAATTTTAACGTCAATTTCCGACGTTTTACCTTTCAATTAAAACTGAAAAAAACTGATTTTGGTTTTGATTAAACTCTGGGTTTCAGGTAAGCTGATTTCAGTGTAAAACTGAAATTCTTAAATACTGCTGTAATCCGCGCCAATCCTATTCGATATCCGTTTTTTCAGACGCGGTAAATGTAATAAAATATTGAAAAGGATTTCATTTTTTTTATAAACCTGAAATCTGCCAAACGGGTAGGCTCTTCACTTACTTTATGTCCCAGTATTTAAAACATTTGCATGCTGTGCAGTCGTTTGTAGCGACCATCGAGTTGTATGAGTTCGTCGTGTGTACCCTGCTCAACGATTTCGCCTTCGTGAAAAACACAAATTAAATCGGCATTTCTGACCGTCGAAAGCCTGTGGGCGATTACAATTGAGGTGCGGTTTTGCATCAACTTTTCCAAAGCATCCTGAACAAGTCTTTCCGATTCAGTATCCAGGGCGGAAGTGGCTTCGTCGAGGATCAGGATTGGTGGGTTTTTGAGAATTGCACGTGCAATGCTTAGCCGTTGCCGTTGGCCACCAGAGAGTTTGCTGCCTCGGTCGCCAATCATGGTGTCGTAGCCATTTTCGGTTTCGATGATAAAATCGTGCGCATTGGCTACTTTGGCGGCTGCAATAACTTCGGGCATGCTGGCCTGATCGACGCCAAATGCTATGTTGTTGTATATGCTGTCGTTAAAAAGTATTGCTTCCTGATTCACATTTCCCATCAGGTTGCGCAAATCGTGTATTTTAAGATCCCGAATGTCCTGTCCGTCAATCAAAATCTGTCCACTTATGACATCATAGAACCTTGGAAGTAAATCGACAAACGTAGTTTTACCGCTGCCTGACTGACCAACCAAAGCGATTGTTTTTCCGCGTGGAATTTCAAGCGAAATGTTATTCAGGACAATTTTTTCGTCGTAAGCAAAAGTCACTTTCCGGTATTGAATAACATTTTTGAATGTCTCAATTTTTTGAGCATTGCCGGCTTCTTGAATGGTCACGTCGGCTAGCAATATTTTGTCGATCCTGTCCATGGAAGCCAAGCCTTTTTGGATGCTGTACAGCGCTGTGGTAAAGGCTTTTGCCGGATTTATAATCTGATAAAAAATAGCCAGATAAGCTATGAACTCTGTGCCGGTTAACTCGCTGTTATTGTCCAGAATCAAGGTTCCGCCATACCATACCACGATGATAATGACGATGGTTCCAAGTAATTCGCTCAATGGATGAGCAAGTTCGCGCCGACGCATCAACCGGTTCATAATTTTGCGGTAATCGTATAGTTCGGAATTGAACCTGACGTCCATTTTCTTTTCGGCATTGAATGCTTTTATAATCCGTAGTCCGCTAAGTGTTTCTTCTACAACCGTGAGAATTACGCCCATTTTGTCCTGCCCTTCGCGTGAGACTTTTTTAAGCGATTTACCGACACGCCCAATTACAAAACCGGCAACCGGTAAAACCAGAAATATAAACAAAGTCATACTGGGGCTCATTACCAACATGGAAGCAAGTAAGACCAGAATGATAATTGGATTTTTTAGGAACATATCGAGTGACGACATGATTGAATTTTCAACTTCGGTTACATCGCCGGTTATGCGCGAAATAATATCTCCTTTGCGCTCGTCGGAGAAAAACGGAAGCGCCAACCTGAGCATCCGGGTATAAATTTGTTCCCTGATATCTTTAACGACACCGTTCCGAATATAGACCGCTTCATAAGCTGCCAGATAGGCAAAACCAACTTTTAGTAAAGTGGCGATAATAACGAATAGTCCGATAAACAGCAATGCAAGTCCAGGGCCGTGAGCATCTTTTATTGAAGTAATATAATATGCCAGATTGTGTTTAAGTGCATCAAGATTCATGGCCCAGGGCATCAAATCTTTCACATCTTTTGTCTGATCGAAGATGATGTCAAGAATCGGAATCATCATGGCTACAGAAAAGACAGTAAACAATGCTGAGAGCAGATTGAACAGAAAGTTTAAAGTTAGTTGCTTCTTATAGGGAGGAATAAATCGTTTTAAAATCTTAAAAAAATCCTTCATCGGATGTGAATGTTCAGTATAAATAATGACTTGTAAAACTCTTCAGGATAGATTTTTATTGTGTAACTAAAAAACGCCTGTGTAGTTCTGAGGAGTAATCTTTTTCAGTTCGGCTTTTAGCGAATTGGTTATTTCGAGTGAGTCGATAAACTCATGAATAACTTCCTGATCGATCTTCCGATTTACGCGGGTAAGGTTGCGAAGAGCCTCGTACGGATTTGGATAACCCTCACGTCGCAGGATCGTTTGAATGGCTTCGGCAACAACCGGCCAGTTCTTTTCCAGGTCGGCGTTTATTGCCTCAGTATTGATTAGCAATTTGTCGAGACCGCGCAAAGTTGAGTTTACCGAAATGAGTGTGTGCGCAAAAGGCACCCCAATGTTGCGTAAAACAGTTGAGTCGGTTAAATCGCGCTGCAAACGCGAAACCGGTAATTTTGCTGCCAGATGTTCGAATATGGCGTTGGCCATTCCAATGTTCCCTTCCGAGTTTTCGAAGTCGATTGGATTTACCTTGTGCGGCATGGCAGACGAACCGACTTCACCAGCTTTAATTTTTTGCTTGAAATATTCCATCGAAACATAGGTCCACATGTCGCGGTTCAAATCCATAATGACGTTGTTGATGCGTTTCATGGCATCGAAGATAGCCGCATGATTGTCGTAATTGGCAATCTGCGTGGTGTATTGTGTGCGCTTCAAACCAAGGTATTTCTTCAGAAAATGGTTTCCAAAAGCTTTCCAGCTAATTTCGGGATAAGCGATGTGATGGGCATTGAAATTGCCAGTTGCCCCGCCAAATTTGGAATCGCATGAAATACCTTTCAACTGCTCAAGTTGTTCTTTGATACGTTCTGAAAACACACGGATTTCCTTGCCTAAATTGGTCGGAGAAGCGGGTTGCCCATGCGTTTTGGCCAGCATCGGAATGTTTTTCCATTCGCTGGCCAATTCGTCGAGCTTATCAACCAAATCGTTAATCGACGGATAGTATTCGTTATCGAGTGCATCGTGAATTGACTTTGGAACAGCAGTGTTATTAATGTCTTGCGAAGTCAGTCCAAAATGAATAAACTCTTTAAAGGCCTGAATATTCAATTTGTCGAATTCCTCTTTCAGGAAATACTCAACAGCTTTTACGTCGTGGTTCGTAACTTTTTCAATGTTTTTAATCCGTTGGGCATCATCAACTGAAAAATTGGTCACAATTTCCCGAAGTGACGAGAATAGGCTTTTATCGAAAGCAGAAAGCTGTGGCAAAGGTAATTCGCACAAGGCAATAAAGTATTCTACTTCAACGAGAACGCGGTATTTTATTAGCGCAAACTCTGAAAAATAGAGTTGAAGATTTTCGACTTTTGAACGATAACGGCCATCGATTGGAGATATAGCTGTAAGTAAATTTAATTCCATGAATTTGTATTTTTTCGAGCCGTAAAGGTAGAAAAAAAACGAAAGGGTTATGCGAAGTTTGAGCGCCGTGATTTTCAATTACGTTTTTAAGTGGGGTCTGAAAACTTCGCCATTTACAGAAAACCTTTTATTTGTTATTCAGGAAATTGTAGTCGCGCAGGATTGTTTCGAAAAATAACTGCGGTTTTTGGCTGGATTTGATGTTCATCTTTTTTTCGATGGCTTCCTGCGTTTTTCTGGCCACTGTAAATATTCGGGCGGTTCGCTCCGGAAGCCGCAGCAATTCAAGAACTTCTTTAATGATATACAAATCGTTGGTCGACAGTTGTGAGACTTCAGGATAAACAATGGAATAATTTTCAGGAACTTCGGTATAAATGGTTTCTTTCATGCTTTTAGGTCGCACCCTGATGACAGTTGTGTTTGCAGCAATGTCACCCAGTCGCTGACCTTTTTGATTTAAAATTATCGTGATGGTTGCTACCGAGCCAAGTGTAAATAAAACTTCAACCATGCGGATTATCCACCTCAAAAAGTAGCTCATAAAGGTGACCGAAGTTCCATCGATTTTCACCACTTTAATCTTCAGTATCTTTTTCCCCCAGCTTTGTCCGTTCATGAATAATTCACTTAAAATACTGTATAGAGCCACGGGAATATAAGCGATTATCAGCATCTTTGGAGTATTCAGACTGCCAGCAATGAACCCGGTAACCGCCATGAAAATGGCAATAAAAAGCGTATCGAGCATGGTGGCAGCAATCCGTTCGCCGATGCTTGCAATGGGTTGTTCAATGTCTATATTTTGAGAAGAATCTATTTTTAGAGTATCCATTATTTTGTGTTGAGTTATTTTGTAAAATAAGTACTAATTTTTATTTAGTTTATTAAATTGCACAAATTTATTACCTTTTTAATTCCACCATGAACGAGATTCAATTTTTGCACAGGAACATCAAAAAATGGGAAGCTTTTGAATCTCTGCTTGAGCATAAAAGTCAGGCTAATCCTGATGTGGTGAGCGATATGTTTATAAACCTTACCGATGATTTGGCGTATTCGCGGACCTATTTCCCGGAAGCAAAAACAACCAGTTACCTCAATCAACTTACCCAAAAGGCTCACGGAATTCTTTCCCAAAATAAACCTGTGAGTAAAAATCGAATCAAAATTTTTTGGACTTCGGAATTTCCGTTGCTGGTTTATGCGTCAAGGAAGGAAATATGTGTCTCTTTTCTCATTCTACTGGTCTCTGTTTTAATTGGAATTTTGTCGACCATGTACGACAATGGTTTTACACGCATAATCATGGGCGACAGTTATGTAAATATGTCGCTCTCGAACATTCAGAAAGGCGATCCGCTGGCTGTTTACAAAAGTATGAACCAGATTGACATGTTTCTGGGAATTACGTTGAACAACATTCGGGTTTCGTTTATAGCTTTTGTTATGGGTCTGCTGACGCCGGTTGGCAGTGCATTTATGATTATGCGAAATGGAGTTATGCTGGGCACTTTTCATGCTTTTTTAGCCGGACAAGGTTTTTTGCTCGACTCAATTGCCACCATTTGGGTTCATGGTACTTATGAGATTTTTGCCATTACGGTTGCTGGCGGAGCAGGAATTGTAATCGGGAACAGCATTATTTTCCCTGGGACTTTTTCTCGGCTCGATTCTTTCAGGAAAGGTGCAATACGTGGTTCGAAGTTGGTGATAGGTTTGGTTCCGGTATTTGTTATAGCCGGGTTTCTGGAAAGTTTTATAACCCGATATACGCAAGCCCCTTATTTTGTGCGGTTCGGCATAATTTTATTCTCGCTCGTTTCAATCATTTTTTATTTCTATATCTATCCAATCAACTTGTTAAAAAAAACAATCAAATGAAAAACAAACCAATTAATTTCAAAAAGGAACGCGACTTTGGCGATCACTTTAATGCAACCTTTAATTTTATAATTCAGGAGTATAAAAAGCTTGGAATGGCTATTCTTTACTTTGTGGTTCCATTTCTTCTTTTGTCAGCTATTTCGGTGACCATTTATTCATTAAAAGCACAGGAACTTTCTCAGGCAATCGTGCAGAATGCCAAACCCGACCCGTTCGCCTTTATTTCGGTTATGGGCCCACTTTTTGGCTTCATTTCAATTGCGATGATTATTTCGCTTGTTTCAACCACTGCGCTTCTGGCAACTGTTTATGGTTATATCAAGCTTTATATTTCAAATGGGCCCGATGGTTTTGAAATTAGCGACGTTTGGGAGCAAGTTAAAAGTCACTTTTTTAGAGTTTTACCGGCATTGATTGTCGTTGGAATTGTTGTGGTTGTAGGAATGGTTTTATGCATAATTCCGGGAATATATATGGGCGTTGGATTAAGTATTATTTTCTGCATCATGATATTTGAAGGAAAAGGTTTTGGTGAATCTTTTAGTCGAAGTCTTTCGCTGATAAATAAAAACTTCTGGCCAACTCTTGGGTCTCTTTTTATCATAACCATTATCCTTTATATTTTAATGGTTCTCGTTTCGATCCCCAGCATGTTGTTTGGCTTTAAGTCAATGCTTATGAATATGAAACACGGTGCAAACGCAGGTCTGAACTTGCCGGTTAGCTATTATATCGTGAATTCGATAACTCAGTTGCTCACGCAGGTTTTAAGCGTCATTCCAATAGTACTTACTGCTTTTATCTATTTCGATGTGGTTGAGAAAGTTGAAAAACCATCGCTGCTTGAGAAGATTGAACAAATAAACAAGAATGAGTAGTCGTTTCGTTCGAACAATCCTGTTTCTATTTTTAACTGTTATCCCGTGGTTTTGCGGGATAACAGTTTTTGCATCAGATTTTTCTGTTGCCGATTCGTCACATGTTGAAGTCAGGCTTCCTTCCCCCGATTTCGTTGAGTCATTTAAAAGTCAGAAAGAATTTAATTACTCACTGCCACCCCTAAAAACCAATTTTTTCGATCAACTAATTGAATATATTAAAAATTGGCTCGATAAGCTGGAAAAAATTTCGGCCATTCTTCCCTGGGTTCTGAAAGCGTTGTTCATTGTGCTGGTTCTTTTCTTTTTATTTATCGTTATTACCAAAACAAGGATTTACCGGATTTTTTATGCTGAAAGAGAAGTTGAGGCTCCTGAATTTTTAATTTCGAAAACCAATCCCGAAAATGAAAACCTTGATGAGCTGATTCGAAAGCTTGTAGCAGAAAAGCAATTCCGACAGGCCGTTCGGTTGCTTTATCTGAAGGTAATCGGTTTGTTGCGCGCAAAAGAATACATTCACTTTTCAAAAGAAAAAACCAATATTGACTATTTGAACGATTTGAAAAGCGTTGAGTTGAGATCACGGTTTTACGCCATTACTTCCATTTACAATCACGTTTGGTATGGCGATGCTGAAATTGCCGAAGAGCAATTTGAAAAATTCAATGAGCGATTCCAATCATTTTATACTGCTATCGATGTTCAGGACTAACCGCATATATTTGATCGTTCCGGTGCTGCTCTTCGTTGCGCTGATTGCCCTGGAACATTACTCTCCCAAACCGGTCGACTGGACAGAGAATTACAATATTCAAGGCAAATCGCCATACAGTTGCTTCGTTCTCAACGAAATGTTCAAATCAATATTTCCGGAACAAACCATTGAAAATACTTACGAAAACTTTTATACAACTTTAGATTCAGCGAATGTCGAGTCCCGAAATGTTCTTTCAATCACAACAGAATTTAACCCCGATCCTTATGACATTGAGGCTTTATTAAAATTCGTCGCACGTGGAAACAGCTTTTTTGTTTCCGCTGTAAAATTTGGTCATTTCTTTTCCGATTCACTGAAATTTGATTTGTCATCGTCGGTTATCGATACTTCATTCCTGAAAAATACTAAAGAAGTTTTATTCCTCTCGAATCCAGAACTTCGCAGCGATTCAGGATATTATTTTATTAAGCGTATGCCACTGGTTTATTTCTCTGCTTTCGATACGTTGAATACGCTGAAACTGGGCGAAAGCCGTCACAGAAAAACGAATTTTATTTGCATGAAATATGGGTTGGGGAAAATCTACATTCATACGCAACCGTTGGTTTTTACCAATTTCAATCTTTTGTACGGAAATACGGATTATGCAGCAAAAGCCTTATCCTATTTGCCCGTCAGGAAAACGGTTTGGGACAATTATTACAAACCCGACCGATTTGTCAACACGTCGCCTGTTCGGTACATTCTTTCGCAACCCGCGCTGCAACTGGCTTATTATCTTTTGTTGCTAAGCTTGTTGTTGTATATGTTTATTGAATCGAAACGCCGCCAGCGCATCATTCCGATTGTTAAGTCTACTGAAAACCGCTCGCTTCAGTTCGTTAAGACGGTTGGAAGTTTATACTTCGGACAGCGAAACAATGCCGATTTAGCGAAAAAGATAACGGTTTATTTCAGGGAGTTTTTGCGCGAACGCTATTTTTTGAGCAGTATTTCGGGCTCAAAGGATAGTGTGGCTTTGGTTGCCGAAAAATCAGGAGTTTCAGGAGAATTGGTTAAGCAGATTCTGGATTCGGTGGTATATTACGAAAAGGCTGAAAAGGTTACCGATTATGGATTAATGGAATTTAAACGCAGAATAGATACGTTTTACAAACAATGTTTATAAACTAAAATATGGAAAATCAGGAATATTTTGAAGATCGCATTGGCCTGAATGTCGTTCGCGATAAAGTTGATGCGATTAAGACGGAAATGTCAAAAGTAATTGTTGGTCAGGAACAAATGATTGAATTAATGATTGTTGCCTTGCTTGCCGATGGCCATGTTTTGCTCGAAGGTGTGCCCGGAATTGCCAAGACACTTACAGCCAAATTGCTTTCGAAACTCATTTCCACCAAGTTTTCGCGCATTCAGTTTACACCCGATTTAATGCCTTCGGATGTTACCGGAACGACTGTTTTTAATGCCGGAAGTTCAAAATTTGAATTCAATGCCGGGCCGGTTTTTTCGAACATTGTGCTGATTGACGAAATTAACCGGGCTCCCGCCAAAACGCAGTCGGCTTTGTTTGAAGTTATGGAAGAAAAGCAGGTTACTGTCGACGGGAAAACCTACCAGATGGAAGCTCCGTTTCTGATTTTCGCAACACAGAACCCTCTTGAACACGAAGGAACATACCGGTTACCCGAAGCACAGCTCGATCGGTTTTTGTTTAAAATTGTGGTTGACTATCCATCTGTTTCTGATGAATTTGTGATTTTGCAGAATGCCAATCTGCGAAAAGGGGGAAAAGAAACAGAAGGAGTTGTTTCGGTTATTTCAGCAAATGAACTTGTTGAATTTCAGAAATTAATACAACAGGTTCACATTGAAGACAATTTGCTGCAATATATTGCCGAAATCGTTCACAAAACCCGTAAACATGCTTCGCTTTATCTGGGCGCTTCGCCGCGCGCTTCCATCAATATTTTAAAGGCTTGCAAGGCTTTTGCCGCCATTCAGGGACGCGATTTTGTCATTCCTGAAGACATAAAAGCCGTAATGGTTCCGGTTTTGATTCACCGCATTTATTTAACTCCTGAAAAGGAAATGGAGGGAATTTCGGAAGCCCAAATCATTTCAGAAATTCTCAATTCAGTACCGGTTCCCCGCTAATTTATTTCATGTGAAGATTTTAAAAGAAACATATACGCAGCTTCGGTTATATGTCATAAGCAGCAGCATTATTTTCCTGTTGGTTTTGGGGCAATTTTTCGATCCGCTTTTTCTGGTCGCTAAAATTCTGCTACTCTTTTTTCTCGTTTTCCTGATTTTTGACGCAATTCTGCTTTTTGCCACAAATCGTCAACTGCTTTTGTTGCGCCGAATCATTCCTGAAAAGCTTTCGAATGGCGACGAAAATAAAGTGCTCATTTCCATTAAGAACAACCATTTTTTTAAACTTCATGTTGAAATTATAGACGAAATTCCGGCCCAGTTTCAAATTCGCGATTTCAGGATTAAGTTGGATTTAAAATCACAGGAAGAAAAGCAAGTTGAATATTCGTTGGTTCCGAAAGAACGCGGCGAGTATTTTTTCGGTTATACAAATGCCTATATTTCGTCTCCGGTTGGTTTGTGGTGCAGACGGATTAAATTTGGCAATCAGGATACAAAAGTTCCGGTTTATCCTTCTTTTTTGCAAATGCGGAAATATGAATTTCTGGCCATTTCCAATCAGTTGGTCGACGCTGGAATTAAGCGAATCAGGCGGGCTGGCTCATTTTCCGAGTTCGATCAGATTAAAGATTATGTGGTTGGCGACAATTACCGAACGATCAACTGGAATGCCACTGCCCGACGTTCAAAACTAATGGTTAACCAATATCAGGAGGAACGTTCGCAGCAAATTTTCAATGTAATCGATATGGGCAGGGCGATGCAAATGCCTTTTGGCGGCATGACTTTGCTCGATTATGCCATAAACAGTTCGCTGATTTTATCAAATACGGCACTTTTGAAATACGACAAAGCCGGTTTGATAACTTTTAACCAAAAGGTTGATACTTTTCTGAGAGCTGAACGGGGAAACAAAACAATTGCCAAAATTCTGGAATTGCTTTACAGTCAGAAAACGGCGCACCTGGAATCGGATTATGCCTATTTAAGCGCTTTTGTACGCCGGAATGTTACGCACCGCAGTTTACTGATTCTGTACACCAATTTCGAGACGATTACTTCGTTACAGCGCCAACTGAACTACTTTAAACATTTAATAAGGAATCATCTTTTGCTGGTTGTTATTTTTGAAAATACAGAACTAAAGGCTTTTTCAAAAGAACCGGCACAAACGCTCGAGGAAGTTTACACCAAAACCATTGCCGAAAAATTTGTTTACGAAAAGAAGCTCATTGTCAGGGAGTTTAAGAAAAACGGTATTTTGTCGGTTCTTACCAAACCCGAAGATCTTTCGGCAAACCTAATCAATAAATATCTGGAAATTAAAATGATGGGGCAAATTTAGTGTTTGGATTGATTTGCGGTAGGTAAAGTCATGCCGAACTTGTTTCGGCATCTCATCATGGATGAGACCCTGAAATAAATTCAGGGTGACGCTGTGTTAAATCCAACCCAAGTGCATTGCAATTCTGAAAAGGTAGAGTAAAAGCAATCCAATTAAAATCAACACAAAAACAATTTTTCTTAAAGTTAGCAGCCAGCTTTTCCGGATAAAGAGCGAAAGAATATCAGCTACGAAATAAACGGGGAGCAAAGCAACAACTGCATTGTAATTTATGGCCGATGCAAATTGGAGGTGTGTAAACTGGTAAACCGCGCGTGTCATGCCGCAAAGTGGGCACTGAAACCCGAATAAATAGTAGTGAATGCAAACGACTTTCGTTTCGTCAAAAAGCAGGTCGTGCGGAAATAATGACACGGTCAGTATTGCAATAATCAGTATGATTATCCGGATGTGCTGATTGCTTTGCAATTGAAAGACCTTCATTTCAGGAGTATTCATTAACCCGATCCACTTCTTTCCAGGTAATTTTCCGGTAAACGTAAATTCGGTCCAGGTATAAAATGCTGCCTAAGTATATCGGAATCAGCATCAGGTTTGCAAAAGTGAACCAACCTAACAGGAATTTGTGAAGAAATCCAAGTGCGACAGCCAGCAATATCACGCCCATAACTTTAAATGCCCTGCTGGTTCCCTGTGGCGCTAACTTTTCCATGGTAAATGGAAAGTCAGGCGTTTGCATAAAATGGGCCAGCGATGTGAAAAGATAAATAACAAGGAGTACGATAAGCACATCAGGCAAAACATGAATGCCCCACATTACTGAAATAATAAGGCTTAGCGCCAAATAAAACGGGAGAAAAAACCGGACGAAAGCTGCTTTGATTGAGCCTTTAAAAAAGTTGGCTGGCGTTCCGAGCGGAATGGTTTTAAAAATCCAGGCAGCGTGCCTGTTGTTTCCGGTGCTCATGGCTACGGGGAGAATGACAGAAATAAACATGAAAGCATACAAAACGAGAAGATATTTGTCGCTCTGAATTAATTCGCTGTAGCTAAATTTTTTGCTGACCAGTGGAAGAATAATCATGATAAGAACATAGCCAAAAGCGGGCAAAAGTGTTTGTTTGAAAAGCCGTTCCCGTCCGGTCATTTTCCACATCAGGTTAAATGCGGCTTTTTCTTCAATCCCCCTTACTAAAATCGATGACATTATTCTGTACCACAAACTTTTTTTGCCAGTTTCAATCTTTATTTTCGAAACCCGATCGCCTTGTTCCAGATCCATCAGTTTGCGGTTAAAAATGGGAGTCAGGTATTTTCCGGTAAGGAAAACGGCAATTACCGGCAGGACTATAGCTTCTGTAATAAATATCAAATGTTGCGCATCAAAATTCAGGGAAGAAAATGCGTCGTTCAGGCCTGAAAAAAATGCCGGAGGAACAAGGAAAGTGTACCAGTGAATGGGCACAACCATATCTTTAATCACCGATTTATCGACCATATTCAGGCCAAACTGATAAGCTGCCATAAAAAATATGGCAATAACCACCTGAAAATACATGAGCAGGTTTTTCAGTTTCTCGCCACTCGCTAGTCGCATAATTCCCAGGTACAGAATGTTTGCCAGAAACAGCGTGAACAGCACGTTCAGGAAAATGGTAACCACAAAAGTTAATCCTGAAACGATGCCAAATTTAAAAATGGCGAGCACAACCGTGAAAATTGAAATGCTGAACGCCATTAACGAAAGATACAGGAAAACATGTGCATTTCGTGCCAGGCTTACGGTGTTTCCTTTTATGGGAAGCGGCTGCATAATGCTGTTGTCGGCTGTGTCGAACAAAACGGTGGAGAATTCCGAAATAATCATCATGGCCATCATAACCATGGTAATGGTGTGCGAAAAGTAGTAAAACGTAAATGGCGATTGAATAATGAGCAAAAATGACATAAATAACACTCCCATAATCAACTGAGTAGCCGATTGTTTAATCAACATGTTTTCCATCGAATTTTTGGCATTGCCACCAAGACCGCGCATGCGCCGGTTGTCGATGGTTAGTTTCAGTCGCAATATTTGAATGAATTGCTCGTAATCGGCCCCTGTTTTTTCGATAAACCAGCGAAACGGAACAAAAAGCGAAAGTAGAAATTTAATCATGGCGCTAATTTTCGAAGGCATGAATAAAAGCTTCGGCTTTCTCTCCGTGATTGGTATTTCCGGTCAAACGGGTGAACATCTTTTCGAGGTTGGCATCGTTCGAAAGGCTGCTCAATTCATCAAAAGTGCCGTCGGCAATCACTTTTCCCTGATCAATCAGCACAATGCGATCCGATATTTTTTCCACCACATCCATAATGTGCGAACTGTAAAAAACGGTTTTCCCTTCGCGCGCCAGATGCGTCAGCATTTCTTTGACCATGATCACCGAATTGGCATCGAGTCCTGAAAGTGGTTCGTCCATGAAAATCAAATCCGGATTATGAATCAACGCCGAACAAATCAGAACCTTTTGGCGCATCCCTTTCGAAAAGGTTGCAATCCGCTGATTCAGGTTCGGTTTCATTTCAAAAATATTCATCAGCTTCTCAGCTTTGTCACGGGTTTGAGCAGTTTCCATTCCCCGTATTTGCCCAATAAATTCCATGAATTCCATGGGTGTCAGCGACTCATACAACGCTGCATTCTCCGGAATGTAACCGATGCGTTTCTTTATTTCATGTGTTTTTGTGCGCAGGTCTTCGCCAAAAATGCTCACCGATCCCTGAAAGTCGCTGATTAACCCGCAGAGAATTTTTACTGTAGTCGATTTTCCTGCTCCGTTTGGCCCAATGTATCCAACAATTTGTCCCGAAGAAATTTCCATGTTAATTCCATTCAGAACTAGTTTCTGGCCATATTTTTTCTGAAGATTTTGAATTTCGATAATCTTATTGTCGAGCATAAGGCTGTTGTGTTAATTGATTTCAGGAAAAGCAAATTTATACTTTTCAAAAGTTTATCAAACATATAAATTGAAAATTCGCTGGAATAAAAAGATTAGGTCTCAATTATTCAGTAAATTTGAAGAAACCAAAGCAAAAATAACTCATGCTGAAAAATGCGACGATATTTATTTTCATTGTTTTGATGCTTTGCAGTTGCTCAAATACCAGCAGTCAAATGATCGATAAAAGCACAGTTAAGGAACTTGATTTAAACCGCTATCTTGGAACGTGGTACGAAATTGCACGTTTCCCGCATTCGTTTGAGAAGGATTTGGTTGGTGTGACAGCGACTTACAGCATGCGTGAAGATGGAAAAATCAGGGTGATCAACCAGGGATACAAAAATACATTGGATGGTAAGCTTTCGGTAGCCGAAGGAAAGGCGAAAATTCCGAACAATGCAGAACCCGGCAAACTCAAAGTTTCGTTCTTTTGGATATTTTATGCCGATTATTACGTGCTTGAACTGGATAAAAATTACCAGTACGTCATGATTGGAAGTTCGTCGCCGAAGTATTTCTGGATTTTGAGCCGTACACCCAAAATGGATAGAGAAACTTATGAAATGCTTTTGGGCAAAGCCAGAAAGCGCGGATACAACCTGGATAAACTGGAGAAAGTTCCGCAGAATGAAGACAAACAATAAATGCGAATCATCATGAAATACAGACTATTTTTTGCGTTCATAATTACTTTTTTATTGGTTTCAAACGATAGCTTTTGCCAGGATTCAATTCCAGCTAAAACTGAATCGGCTGCCAAGCAAAAGCTGGTTTACGAATTCAATATCATGGAAAATATTGCACCGGCGATCTGGCGGAAGACCAAACAGGCCTTTGCTGAAGCCGACAGCCTGAAAGCTGATCTTTTCCTGATTCACATGAATACGTACGGCGGAACTGTGGTCGATGCTGATTCTATCCGCACCCGAATTCTGCACAGTAAAATTCCGGTAGTGGTTTTTGTCGATAACAACGCTGCATCGGCTGGTGCGCTTATTTCCATTGCCTGCGATCGTATTTATATGCGCAGTGGTGCCTCGCTGGGGGCAGCAACTGTTGTGAACCAAACCGGTGAAAAAATGCCGGATAAATACCAGTCATACATGCGGGCAACCATGCGTGCAACAGCAGAAGCTCACGGAAAAGATACGATTATCAGCGGACAGGACACCACCTACAAATGGAGGCGTGACCCGCTGATCGCAGAAGCCATGGTTGACGAGCGCGTTTATATTCCCGGAGTGATTGATACTGGAAAAATTCTCACATTCACACCACTCGAAGCACAGAAAAATGGTTATTGCGAAGGCATCTGCGAAACGGTAGAGGAAGTACTGAAACTGAATGGTATGGACCACGCGAAAGTTGTTGAGTATAGACCAACGGCTCTTGAACAGTTCATTGGCTTTATGGTGAATCCTATCGTCTCCGGAATCCTGATAATGATGATTTTAGGGGGAATTTATTTCGAAATGCAGACTCCGGGAATTGGATTTCCTTTTGCGGTGGCGGTTACTGCAGCGGTTCTGTATTTTTCGCCATTATATCTTGAAGGATTAGCTGCTAATTGGGAAATACTAATTTTTATTATTGGTTTAATCCTGATTGCTCTTGAAATATTTGTTGTTCCGGGCTTCGGAATTACGGGAATTTCAGGAATTACACTGGCATTTTCGGGATTGGTGCTGAGTCTGGTTAAGAATGTAAATTTCACGTTTGAGCACGTAAAAATGAATGACATGCTAATTGCGCTGGTCACTGTTTTTGGCGGCTCAATTGCCGGAATTGGACTGGCGATTTACCTCAGCCAGAAGATGTTTACGGCACAAACCGGGCAGTTTTCGCACCTTTCGCTTCACGAAGTTATGAAAAGTGAAGATGGTTATTTGGGTGTCGATCCTGAATTGCTCAAGCTGAAAGGTCAAAAAGGAATCGCTGTCACAACTTTGCGTCCCGCAGGAAAAATTAGCATTGCAGGCAAAAATTACGACGCCATGGCGCTTGTGGGAATGATTGACAAAGGAACTGAAGTTGTGGTGGTAAAAGTTGAAGCTGCTCAACTGTATGTTGAAGAAAAATAGCACTCAGTCCTGGTTTTCAGTAAAATGGAAAGTGCCGCAAAGTCGGTGCTATCGATGCATAGTAAGGGTTTGACTCAAAGTCAGGCCCTTACTGATTTTAGTTACCAAAACGCTTCATCGCATCTTCCAAAATAACAGATGTAGCCGTTGCGCCACACCTGGAACATCCGGCATCTTTTACCGCAATTAGCTGATCGAGTGTTCTAACTCCACCGGCGGCTTTAACTTTTACATTCGGGCCAACACTTTTTTTCATGAGTTCAAGAACCGGAATGGTCGCACCCTTGTAATTGTAATCGCCACTGGCTTGTTTTACAAATCCAAATCCGGAGGAAGTTTTCACATAATCAGCGCCAACTTCAGTACAAATCCGGCAAAGAGTAACAATGTCAGATTCTTTGGTTACAAAATCGGTCTCAAAAATTACTTTCACAATGGCGCCGTGTTCATGGCAAACGTCGGTTACAGATTTAATTTCATTCGAAATGTACTCCCAATCGCCTTGCAAAGCTTTTCCGATGTTGATAACCATATCAATTTCAACTGCTCCGTCATTGCAGGCAGTTTCTGCCTCAAAAACCTTAACCGGAATGGCAGAATTTCCGGCTGGAAAACCAATAACACAGCCAACCAGCACCGAACTTCCGTTCAATATTGTTGCCGCTTGCTTCACGGCGTAGGGCTTCACACAAACCGACGCCACGTCGTATTTTTTCGCTACTTCGCATTCGCGTCGCAAATCTTCGTCGGTTAGTGTTGGATGAAGAATGGAATGATCAATCATTTTAGCGAGTTTGTATACTTGTTCGTTCATGGTTTTAAGGTTTTTTAGGCATTTAGAGTAGATTTAAAATTTCGGATAAGGAGGAGATCGTATGAAAATCTTGGTTATCGGTTGATTCGTGATCTTTTTCGTGCAGCCACATCACTTCGTAAGGGATATGAATGGCTTTTGCTCCAATATTTAGAACCGGAAGAATATCGGATTTAACCGAATTACCAATCATCAAAAATTCGCTGGGTTCAATATCCAAATGGGAGAGGAGCTTTAGGTAATTGTCCTCCTGCTTGTCACTCATAATTTCGATGTGATGAAAATAACGGATTAATCCCGATCGTCTGAGTTTTTGTTCCTGATCGAGCAAATCACCTTTCGTGGCCAGAATTAACTTGTATTTTCCCTGAAGTTTTTCCAATACGTCCTCAACACCTTCGAGCAATTGAATGGGCATGGTCAGGAGCGATTTTCCGGTTTCAATAATTTGTTCTATTTCCGAAGATTTCACTGCATAATTCGTTTCGCGAATGGCGGTTTCAAGCATCGACAAGATAAAACCTTTGGCGCCGTAGCCATAAATTTCCAAATTCTGAATTTCAGTTTTTAATAATTCAGCCGAGGTAATTTCTTCTGTTTGGTAAGGTCTCAAAATTTTGCAGAATATTTTCTCAACATCCTGATAAAAAGGCTCATTTACCCATAGTGTGTCGTCGGCATCAAACCCGATAACCCGAATAGTTTGAAACATGAATTTTATTTAATGTTTGAGTGCCTGAAATTAATCAATTCTTACGGTTTCTAATCAACTGTAATCTTTACTTAACGAGGATCAAGAAGTAGAAAATAACCAAAACGGTAACAACAGAAGTTGAAATAAATGCAGCTTCGGCTCCAAAATTATACCAGATTAGTCCTGCGAATGAACTGGCAAACAACGCTGCCAGACTTTGATAACCGGCAAATGAGCCTATTGCGGTGGCTGTATCTTTCGGATCGGTAATATTACTAATCCAGGCCTTGGCAATTCCTTCGGTAGCCGCAGAATACAGTCCGTAAAGAAAAAACAGGAAAAGGTAAACCGTTAAATTGCTGGTGAATGCCATACCCGAATAGACCACGGCAAATAAGACCAATCCGATGGTGAACACCGTTTTCATCCTGAATTTATCGGCAATTATTCCCATCGGATAAGAAGCGAGTGCGTAAATTAAATTGTAAAAAATGTAAAGACCAATTACTCCTGTGTCAGCCATTCCCGATTGTTTAACTTTCAGGAGGAGCAACATGTCGGAACTATTGAAAAGAGCAAAAACCAGTAATCCGGCAACAACTTGCCTGTAAGTCGGCGGACTCTTTTTCCAATATTTCAGGAATGAAAAGAAAGGCGTTGAAAGTTTTGAAACAGGTCTGATTTGCTTTTTGTCTTTCACCAGAAAGGTGGAAGCAACTGCCGCTAATCCGGGTAAGACTGCAATTAGGAACAAAGTTTTATAATCGTTTGGCCTGAAATATAGGTATAACAGAGCGACAGCCGGCCCAAGAACAGCTCCAAACGTATCGGCAGAGCGATGAAAACCGAAAACTTTTCCCTTGGTTTGCGGTGTCGCTTCGGCTGAAAGCATGGCATCGCGGGCTCCGGTTCGCAACCCTTTCCCGAAACGGTCGAGTGTGCGTGCGAAAAATATCCAAACAGGATAAAGAAACAACACCATCAAGGGCTTTGAAATGGCGCTCAACGAATAACCCAGTTGAATGAATGGCGCCCGTTTTCCGGAGTTGTCCGAAAGTTTTCCAAAGTAACCTTTGCATAACCCGGCTGTGGCTTCGGCAATTCCTTCCAGAACACCAATTAAAACCACCGAGAATCCTATGCTTTTTAGAAACACCGGCATCACGGGGTAAAGCATTTCGCTGGCTGTGTCGGTAAACAGGCTAATGAGCGAAAGAACCCAAACCGTTCGAGTTATGTATTTCACAAGTCAATTATTAATCATAAATCCATCAATCTCTTTTTGCCGTGCTTGTTCAGTAGAATGTCGGTTTTACTTCGGGTAACCAAACAACCGTATTTCATTTCCTGAAGGTGTGGCAATATCTTTTCGTAAAATGTATTTATATTCTCTTCGTCATCTACCAGTTCTACTACTTCCGGTAATTTATCGCTCACTTCCCAGAACTTATATGAATGAATCACAGAACTGGCGCCGTAACCCAAAACTCCTTTCAGAACGGTTGCTCCCGCAATGCCTTCTTTTTTAGCCATAAATACAATAAATTCTGAAAGAGGTGTTTGCTCAATCCGATCGGTAGAACTTATGTAAATACGTAAAATCGCTGCCTGACTGTTGTTTTTCATTTTCAAATGGATTTAATGATGAGCCTTCCGGCGTAAACAGCTACCAAACCAATAAAAAAGCTGAATGAAGTGTATAGTGCAAAGCGAATCCACTCCTGTTGTTTTAACAACATAAATGCATCGTTTGCCAGCGATGAGAACGTTGTGAAACCGCCGCAAAAGCCGACGGTCAAAAACAGGCGGATTTCAGGACTCAGAAAATTGCCTTTTTCCGAAATTCCGAAAACAATTCCGATAATCAAACTTCCAATAATATTGACTACAAAGGTGCTCCACGGGAAAACCGAAGCTACATTTTCCTGAAAATAGCGCGAAATAAGGAAACGGGCCACTGTGCCGATGAATCCACCAAAACCAACAAACAGAATAGATTTGAGCATAAATTTTTGAATTAGTTCATAACCATTTGGTAGATGTCATCAGCCTGAAAAGTTAAGCAGGCGGTTAATGGCAGACCTCATTGCCAGTCACAAATATAAATAATCCGAAACGAAAGTAATTCCCGCAAGTTGAATTTGTGCTACAAATTAACCATATAAACACCGATAACTTACGGAAACTTTTTCGATACAATTGTCGGGGAAGTACCTGATTATTCCTGAAGATACTACCTTTATTCCTCATTTATAAAACTTTGTAGGTGAATTAAGTGTTTTGTAAAGTTACGCCAGAGAATCATTGTAACACGATTTTCGGCAAAAAACTGATTTCAAGGCCTGAATTTGCACCCTGTACAATTTGTACGATTCTTCGTGCCGGTTATTTTAAAATCGAAAAGAGTTTAATAACTAAAAAGTTGACATTATGAAAATTGCCGTATTGGGAACCGGAATGGTTGGAGATACCATTGGTTCAAAATTAGTTAAAATTGGACATTCAGTCAAAATGGGATCGAGGTCAGCAGCAAACGAAAAAGGGCTGGCATTTGCGAGCAAACATGGTGAAAATGCCAGTTCAGGAACTTTTGCCGAAGCTGCTGAATTTGGAGAAATTGTATTTAACTGTACTTCAGGAATGGCATCACTGGCTGCTTTAAAGCTGGCCGGAAAGGAAAATCTAAGCGGTAAAATTATTATTGATTTATCGAATCCACTCGACTCGAGCAGTGGAATGCCGCCGATCCTTTCGGTTGCAAATACCAGTTCGCTGGGCGAAGAAATTCAAAAAAACTTTCCGGAGAGTAAAGTGGTGAAAACATTAAATACCCTTTGGTGTGGCCTTATGGTTAATCCGGCAATGATCAATGGCGGCGATCACAACATCTTTATGAGTGGAAACGATGCCGGTGCGAAATCAACAGTCAGGGAACTCCTGAAATCATTTGGATGGTTTGACAAAAATATTCTGGATCTTGGTGACATCAGTTCTGCCCGGGGAACTGAAATGTATCTGCCCATCTGGCTTCGGATTTATGGAGCAACTGGAAATGGCGCGTTTAACATTAAGATTGTAAGTTAAATGTGCATAAATAATTGATAAGTAGTGCTTTCGTTGAATTTAGTAACTGACTTAAACAAATCCTGAAAGGGTTTTTGAAATTCAGTAGGATAAGACTGTATCATTAAAATTCGAAAAAAAATCTGGTTTAGGGATTTCGTTTATAACTTCGTATCACTTTTCAGCGTTATGCTATTCTGAAATAGGTCCGTAACATGAATAATATTTTCGACTCAGTTAAGGTAAAGGTATTTCTTGGCTATATGACCCTGGTCGTATTGGCCTCGCTAATTATTTGGGTCATATATTCCGAAATACTCCAGTACTCGGGAAGCAGAGTTGATTTCAATCCTGCAAACAACAAATTTGTTTATGTAAATACTATCCTTACAAATCTTTACCAGGCCGAAGGGTTGGAGCGAAACTATTCGCAAACCGGTCAGGCCAAACATTACAACGATTACCTTGACCTGATGAATACCATCAGTTTGCAGATTGATACGCTGGCGTTAATGATGAACAACCCAATTCAGCAAATGCACACCGACAGCATTAAAAAGTTGCTGAAAGTGAAGCAGCGGAACCTGAAGGAGCTGTATGAAATTAAGAAAACGAACTCGTCGACAACACGATACCAGGAAGGATTAAAAAAGATTCCGGCGGTTAAGGATACCATCGATCATTATTCGGAGGTGGTCAAAAAGATTATCAATAATCGCGATTCGATATATATTAAGCAGAAAAAGAAAAAGTTTTTCGCCAGGTTAGCCGATGTTTTTAGTTCGCAGAAGAAGAACGATTCCAGCTTGCACGTGGTAGCTTCACAGTCGGTTAAAATCGACAGTTTGCTCAATAAAACCAACCCTGCCGATTCGATTGCAGGCTATATTACGTCGATAATGACCGAAATACGCGACGAAAGTGTTGTGGTTGAAACTCGATTAAAACAGAAAGAACAAGAAGTGCTTGTAAATGATCGTATAATTTCGGCTCAGTTGCGTCAAATGTTATCTGATATCGAGAAAGAGGACCTTTATAGTTCATTTCAAAAGGTGAGAGACCAGCAGAATAGAGTCGAAAAAGCGACGATGCTTATTATTTTGGTTGGCAGTTTTGCATTGGTGGCCATTGTCTTCTTTCTGGTTAATATACTGAGAGACATTACGAAAAGTCAGCATTACCGGCAAAATCTGGAAGAAGCGAAAGCTTATTCTGAGTCGCTGCTGAAAAGCAAAGAGCAATTTATGCTTAGCCTCACACATGATTTAAAATCGCCGTTGAATTCGATTATTGGCTTTACTGCGCTAATGGAGGATGACGACGATGAGGTTTCGTTGCGTCATCAGAAGTATCTACACAATATCGATCGTGCATCGCGGCATATTTTGAAATTGATAAACGACCTGCTTGATTTGGCCAGACTCGAAACAGGGAAACTGAAGATTGAACGGATTGCTTTTAACCTGAGTCATTTGGTTGAAGATATTGTCGAAGGTTTTCGTCCTCTGGCTCAGGAACGTAACATTGATTTGCGCCTCGAAATAGATATGCCGGATAACACTAATTATCAGAGCGATCCGGTGCGGATTACCCAGATTCTTGGGAATCTGATTTCAAATGCGCTCAAATTTACCGAACAAGGGAACGTTTCTGTAAAAGTTACTTCTGCCGGACCTTCCGAAAAAACCGACTGGATACAATTGGATGTGACTGATACCGGAATCGGAATTTCGGAAGACAATATTAAGCGGATATTTGATGAATTTACAAGGGTTTCGGCCGATAAAAAGCAATACGAAGGCACCGGACTTGGATTAACAATTACTCAAAAAATTGTGACTTTGCTGCATGGAACCATAAATCTGGAAAGCAAGCCCGGCGAGGGGACACATTTTACAGTTTTATTGCCGCTCGAAAAGGATGAGTCGATATTGGACGAATCTCCTAAAGTTTTTAACGGGAAAAATTTAACTCCGGAAATAAGTCTTGCCGGAAAGCGAATATGGCTGATTGACGACGATCAGACTTTGCTTGAAATGATTACAATGATTTTGAAATCTGCCGGTGCTGAAGTCCGCTTTTTTAGCGATCCGCAAAAGGGAATTGCAGCTTTTAAAAAAGGTTGTGCCGATTTGCTGATTACCGATATTCAGATGCCCAAAATGAATGGGGTAGAAGTGCTGAAACAAATTCAGGAGAAAAATGAAGGACCGATTACTTCGATAGCAATTTCCGGAGCCGACGATTCGCAAAGCAAGCTGTCTGGTTTTTCAGTATTCATTCAAAAACCATTCGAGCCGAAGACATTGATCAATATAATTTCGGGTCAAAAACTTGCCGCTCCTGAAGTTGGAAAAACTGATTCGATAGAAAAGGAGCAAAAAAACGGTTACAACCTTGATCAATTTGCGGCGTTTGCGGCTGGCGATCCCGATAGTTTGAAGCAGATATTGGTCTCGTTTGTGAAATCGGGACAGCAAAATACATTGCTTTTCAGACAGGCCATTCAGGAAGAGAACCTGTATGCAGTTTCCGAATTGTCGCACAAAATGCTTACGCTTTTCAGGCAACTCAAGGCAACTGACATTGTTGAACTTTTGGCTGAACTCGAACGCAAAGATTTCGACAAGGTCGACCAGCAATACTATTTGTATCTCGGTAAATCAGCGCTTAAAAAGATCGAGAATATTTTGAAAAACATTCAGGAGGAAGAAAACATTGAGGTGGCCTGACTTTAGCCTGTTTATCGCTAAACTACTTATCAGGAACCTCAATATTGTACTGTTTAAGCTTATTATACAAAGTTTTACGATCGATTTTAAGCATACGAGCGGCTTTACTTTTGTTGTAATCCACCACGTCAAGAACTTTCTGTATCAAATCGCTTTCGTTTGTCTCGTTGAATAACTTGAATCTATCGGTCTGAGTTTTCTTCTGAAAAAAATCTGAGGGAATTTCGTGCAAGCTGATTGTGTTTCGAACAGTAAGCAATGTGGCTCGTTTAATTACATTCTTCATCTCCCTGAGGTTTCCCGGCCAGTTGTAATCAAAAAATACGGCTTCTACTTCTGGTTCAAAGCCGAGTACCGACTTTTTAAGATCAGCATTGGCCTGCTTCAGAAAATGACGGGCAAAAAGCAGAATATCATCACGTCGGTCTCTCAGCGATGGCACTTTTATTTCGAACTCGTTTAACCTGTGATACAAATCTTCACGGAAATTACCCAATTCCTGCGCCTGCCTCAGATTTTCATTTGTAGCGGCAATAATTCGAACATTTACAGGGATCTCACGGCTGCTTCCTACTGGTTTTATCAAGCGTTCCTGCAAGGTTCGTAACAATTGAATTTGTGTGGCATACGATAAATTCCAACTTCGTCAAGAAACAAAGTGCCACCGTTTGCTGCTTCAAAATGGCCGGTTTTATCGGAAATTGCACCGGTAAATGATCCTTTGATATGCCCGAAAAATTCACTCGCAACCAGTTCTTTCGGAATTGCACCACAATCTACGGCCACAAAAGGCTTGTCGGCCAGTGGACTTTGATCGTGAATAGAACGGGCGACATACTCTTTTCCGGTGCCGCTTTCTCCTGTTATTAGAACAGAAAATCTGGTTGGTGCCACCAGCCGGATATATTCCTTAAGTTTGTTCGATTCTTTGCTAATTCCTTCCAAAAAATTATTGGTTTTTGGCTCTTCTTTCCGAATTCTCACCTTCCTGTTTTTTTTGCCGTATTCAAGTGCCTCGCGAATCAGGTTCAATAATTCTTCAGGTTGAAAAGGCTTTGGAATGTAATTAAATGCTCCTTGTTTGATCGACTGGATTGCTGTTGTGATGTCGGCGTAACCAGTCATCATTATAATTTGAGTATCTGGCGACTCCTGCTTAATTAGTTTGATCAAATCCAAACCACTCAAACCGGGCATACGCAGATCGGTCAAAACCACATCGTAGAATTCTTTTCGAATGATTTGTTTTACTTCTTCCGGAGAAAAAACTGTGGTAACTTGATATCTATGTTTCTCAAGCAATTTCTTCACCATCAGTGTAAAAGTTACATCATCGTCAACTATCAGTAAATTTGTCATTTGCCTAAAATAATGGATGTTCTGATTTTCATTAAACGTTATCCATCCTGAAATAGTATAAGTTTTTTTTTTGCGAAATTGTTTACGAAAAAAACCTCTGTCAATTTTTTTGACAGAGGTCATGGACATTCAACCTCAACATTTATTCAAATACCTTGAATAATTCACTTCCACCAATGTGTCGTATATAAGTTTAGAGATGCAATTTTTGAGATTCAGGTACTTCAACTTTAATCACTTCACCCTTATTATTAAAAACTAATATTTCTTTCACTTTATCTTTGGCGACAATAATTTTGTATGTTCCATCGTCGCCTTTAAATACTTTTTCCGTGGCATATCCTGAATAATCTTTTTCAAGAGTCTTTGTAACTACGTCGGGAATTTCGGCTACAGTTATTTCCTGGTATTTTACTTCCTTATCCTGAATGATTCCATACCTGATTTGAATTCTATTGGCTTTCGCAGTTCGTGGTGCCGTCAAGCTAAGCACCGCAATCGTCGCCGATATTGTGATTATAGTTTTCATGGTTTGACGTTTATAATTTAGTTATTGACTATCTTGTCGCAAATGGCCGACCAAAGTTTGCAAACTGTTCTGTTTTTAATTTAAATGATTTAAAATCAGGTTTATAAATTTATGATGGCAAGCGAAGTAGTGCAGAATTGATCGAATAAAGTGTGGAATCTACGTGGAATATGTGGAAAAAATCCACAGAAATTTGATTTTTAGATTTGGAATCACTTCGTTCGGGAATTTATATTTTTCGAGTGTATTCAGAAAAATCGATCGAAAATATTAAAGTGGTTAAACGATAGATCGTTTTAAAATTGAAATCGAGGTTATTTTTTTGCGTATGGAAAATTCCCCATTTTGTGATTGGTGCTTTTAACTACAGGTTAAACTTTTTAAAGTGATGGAATGTTTTAGCAATTAATGCTTTGTGTATTATTTTCTGAAACTTGATATCCAACACTATGAAAACAAAACTGAGGTTCTTCGTGATTGTGGTATTCATTTTAAGTTATACCACAATTGGTTTTTCAAACCTGAAGGCACAAAATGCGAAACAATCTTCTAGCCCTACTGAGCAAACCAACGATAGTTTAAAAGCTCAGGTTCATAAACTTAAAGGTGAAATACAGGAAGGTTCCTACACGCGAATTCCAAATAGAGACTTCGAAAATATTCTGGATAATAAAATTCAAAAATCTTTGCGCGAGATTCTAAACTGGTGGTTGGTTATTGTTGCAGCGCTTGTCTCGGGATTGGGTTTCCTGGCAAATAAATATGCCAAAGCCTACATTCAGACTATGGTTGACGAAAAAGTAAAGCAGTTGAATCTGGAAAATAAAGAACAAATAAAGAGCATTAGCACACATTATTTTTCGAGCGTAATTGACAGCCTGCTTGATTTTAAGATCGAAAACATTACTAAAAAGAACAATAAGGTTGACGAGCCGGTTGTTGATGATCTGAAGAGTTACCTGGACGACGAAAGTATTACGATAAACGAACGAAAGAAAGTTTACCTCATCGACACAATCATGCGCTGTTATTATTACAGCAACTATCCGCAGCGAATAGAGAAAATGATCGCGTTAATAAGGGAATATGAAGAGAAACTAATACTTCTGGAAACAACATACGTTAATGCGGCCATTGCATTTAGTGATATGTACGATCGATACGGAACCAAAGACTTTTTAACTTCTGCAATTGAGAATTGCAACAAGTCAATTAAAATATTGCCTGATTATGGTTTAGCTTTTGCGCAGAAACTCGAACTCTACATTATGGCTATGTCGAAGTCATTTGACGAAAATGAGCGGAAGCAATTTGAAAGTGAATTGTTCAGGGTCTTCAAAGATATTGAAAATAATACAAGTGTATACTTATGCAATGAATTGGTAGCCAGACTTGAAGTAGATAAGAAATCTTATTTAGGACCTTATTTAGAAATCTTATTTCGTGATTATGCCGATCAGACGCAAAAGATTACCGACAGGGTTCCGAAACCAGCTGAAGAAGAAACTCCCTCGATTTAAGCCAAACTTTAGAGGGCAATAAAAAAAGGTTGCCATTTTATGACAACCTCTTATGCAATATTTTGTTTTAAAGTTATTTGCAAGCTTTATCGGCGTCTGGAATGCCCGCTTTGTTAATAAACCAACTAAGAGTCTGTGAGGACGGACGCTCGATTGGAAGTCCGTACAGACGATCGAAAACCAAAGACGAAAGTACACCCAAAGAACGGGAAACTCCAAATAATACCGTATAGAAATTTGATTCAGTAATTCCGTAATGGTGTAACAGAGCTCCACTCATGGCATCCACATTTGGCCATGGATTTTTGATTTTTCCAGTGGCATCCAAAATTGGAGGGGCAACCCTGTAAATAGCATTTACAGTATTAATTAGCTTGTCTTTTGTAATGTATTTTTGAGCAAATTGCTGCTGAACAGTGAAACGAGGATCGGTAATGCGAAGAACGGCATGTCCGTAACCCGGGACAACCCTTCCCTGACGTAACGTTTTTTCAATATAATCAGCAATTTCTCCATCAGAAGGTTCATCGTTGCCGATCTGTTCAATCATTTCCTGAATCCAGCTCATTACTTCCTGATTGGCAAAACCGTGTAACGGACCTGCTAATCCAACCATCCCGGCTCCGAACGAATAGTAGGCATTGCTTAGTGCAGAACCCACCAGATGAGTTGCGTGAGCAGAAACATTTCCTCCTTCGTGGTCGGCATGAATGACCATGTAAAGACGTAGCAGCCGCTTTACTTCCAATGAATCATGCCCCATCATGTGTGCCAGATTGCCTGCCCAATCGAGATTCGGGTTCGGTTCGATGTGATGTCCGTTGTGATACATCCTGCGATAGATATAAGCGGCGACACGCGGTAAGCGAGCAATCAAAGTCATTACGTCCTCATACATGAAATCCCAGTAGAATTTCTTGTTAACGCCTGCACGGTATGCTTTCTGGAAGACAGAATCGTAGGCCATTGCAATAATGGCTGTACTAAACTGAGTCATCGGACGACTATTTTTAGGCAATGCATCGATTACGTCAAAAACGTATTGAGGCACGTTGGAACGAGTTGCCCAATCTTTTGAAATGTTTATTACGTCTTCCTTTTCTGGTATTTCACCAATCATCATCAAATAAAACAAACCTTCAGGAAGAGGTTCGCCGTCTTCATCCAATTTTGGAAGTTTCTGCTGAAGTTCAGGTAATGAAAAACCTCTGAACCGGATTCCTTCGTTGGCATCAAGCTTCGATGTTTCAGTTAATAAGGCAGGAATTCCCTTCATTCCTGAAAGCACCTGATCTATCGTTACCTGTCCCAGAACAACGTCGCCGTAATCTTTTCTTAAGCTCTGAAATTCAGCCATGCATTTGCTGGCTTTTTCGTAAAATCGATTTTTAATATATTCCATATGTTAGTCTTTAGTTTTTTCTGTACAATAACTTCCACAATTTAGTGAATATTTCTAATTATTTCATCTGCAAACTCCGAAGTAGTCAATAAAGTTGCACCTTCCATCTGGCTAAACAGGTCGGAAGTTACTTTGCGCTTCGAGAAAGTGTGTTCCATGGCATCGTAAATATGTTCTGCCGCCTCGTCCCAACCAAGATATTCGAGTAACATTGCACCTGAAAGAATTAAAGAACCCGGATTTGCTTTTCCAGTCCCAACAATGTTTGGCGCTGTTCCGTGAGTTGCTTCGAATATGGCATAACCGCTGAGGTAATTGATGTTTGCCCCGGGTGATATTCCGATGCCACCGACCATCGCTGCCAGTTGATCAGAGATATAATCGCCATTCAGGTTTAATGTGGCTATGACTGAATGATCGAATGGATGCAATAAACTTTCTTGTAGAAAGGCATCAGTAATCACGTCTTTTACTATCACTTTTCCCCCGGCCTTGGCAGATTCGAGTGAGGCTTTTGCTTCTTCCTTGCCCAATCTTCTTTCAATTTCCTGGTACTGTCGCCAGGTAAATGTGTAGCCTCCGAATTCTCGTTCAGCCAAATCGTAACCCCAGTTTTTGAAAGCACCCTCGGTAAATTTCATAATATTTCCCTTGTGTACAATCGTAACCGATGGCAAATTCCGGTGAACGGCATATTGAATGGCGGCTTTAATTAAGCGCTCAGAACCTTCTTTTGAAACAGGTTTTACGCCAAATGAACTGCTCTCCGGAAACCGGATTTTGTCAACACCCATTTCGTTGATCAAAAAGTCGCGAAACTGATTCGCTTTATCAGTTCCGGTCATAAATTCAATGCCGGCGTAAATATCTTCTGTATTTTCCCTGAAGATATGCATGTCAACAAGTTCCGGATACCGGATAGGCGAGGGGACACCTTTAAACCACCTGATCGGTCGCATGCAAGCATACAGATCAAGCGTTTGACGAAGGGCCACATTCAACGAACGAATTCCTTCTCCAACAGGTGTTTCAAGAGGACCTTTTATGCCGACTAAATATTTCTGGAATGCTTCCAGTGTTTCGTCGGGTAAATAATTGCCGGTTAATTCAAAAGCCTTTTTACCTGCAAGAACTTCTTTCCAGATTAACTTCTTTGATTTGCCATACGCGGCATAAACGGCTGCATTAATCACCCGCTGACTTGGACCGGTAATGTCTTTTCCAATTCCATCACCTTCAATAAACGGAATTATCGGCTGATCTGGAACTATTAATTCTTCATTAACGAACTGAATATTTTGGCTCATTTACAGCTTTATTAATTTAGTTTTTGCTGAAGATTGGTGTCGATGGCATCCAGAAAACCTTCAGTAGTCAAATAGTGTTCAGTTTTGAGATCATCGCCATAAACAATTAACGCTAAATCTTTGGTCATTTTTCCACTTTCCACAGTTTCAACGCAAGTTCTTTCAAGCGCTTCAGCGAAGTCAATCAAAGCCTGATTGTCATCCAGTTTTCCCCTGAAAGCCAATCCACGAGTCCAGGCATAAATGGATGCTATTGGGTTTGTCGATGTTGGTTTGCCTTGCTGATGCATACGGTAATGACGGGTAACAGTTCCATGTGCAGCTTCGGCTTCCATTGTTTTTCCGTCCGGAGTAATGAGTGTTGATGTCATTAAACCGAGTGATCCAAAACCTTGAGCCACTGTATCAGACTGAACATCGCCATCGTAGTTTTTACAAGCCCAAACGTATCCACCTTCCCATTTCATACAGGCAGCTACCATATCGTCGATCAGACGGTGCTCGTAGGTAATTCCGGCAGCATCAAAAGCTTCCTTAAACTCAGTGTCGAATATTTTCTGAAAAATATCTTTAAATCGTCCGTCGTATTTTTTCAGGATGGTATTTTTTGTTGATAAATACAAGGGCCATTTTTTCGTGAGCGCCTGATTCATACAGGCTCGTGCAAATCCGGTGATTGATTCGTCGGTATTGTACATCGCCATGGCTACGCCATCGCCACCAAAATCGTACACTTCGTGCGAGATTGTTTCGCCGCCATCTTCAGGTGTAAACGTTATGGTGAGTTTGCCTTTTCCTTTGGTTACAAAATCTGTTGCACGGTACTGGTCGCCAAAAGCATGACGCCCGATGCAGATTGGTTGTTTCCAACCAGGAACTAATCTAGGTACATTGGCCATGATAATTGGTTCGCGGAAAACTGTTCCGTCCAGAATATTCCGGATGGTTCCATTGGGCGATTTCCACATTTTTTTCAGGCCGAATTCTTTTACACGTGCTTCGTCCGGAGTAATTGTTGCACACTTGATACCCACACCATATTTCTTGATGGCGTTTGCGGCATCTATAGTCACCTGATCGTCAGTTAAATCGCGGTGTTCCATTCCCAAGTCGAAATACTTAATATCGACATCCAGATAGGGAAAAATCAATTTTTCCTTAATAAATGACCAGATTACCCGGGTCATTTCATCTCCGTCCAATTCAACGACTGGATTTAAAACTTTTATTTTTTCTTTCATTACTGGGTGAATTATTTATTGGTTTTGCTTACGGATTAAATCAAGAGCCGAGCCGGCTTTGAACCATTCTATCTGTTGCTCATTGTACGTATGGTTTAATAGGATATTTTCTGATTTTCCGTCAGCATGCACGATTTCGAGTGTCAATTGTTTGCCAGGAGCAAATGCTTGTAAATCAACAAAATTAAAGGTGTCTTCTTCCTGAATTTTGTCGTAGTCAGCTTCATCTGCAAAAGTCAATCCGAGCATTCCCTGCTTTTTCAGGTTTGTTTCATGAATTCGTGCAAACGATTTTACAATCACAGCTTTTACACCCAAATGGCGTGGTTCCATAGCTGCATGCTCGCGCGACGAACCTTCTCCGTAATTCTGATCGCCAACCACAATTGTTGGAACTCCGGCAGCTTTATAAGCTCTTTGAACAGCGGGAACTTCAGCATATTCGCCAGTTAACTGATTTTTAACCTTGTTGGTTTGTTCGTTAAAAGCATTGACTGCACCAATCAACATATTGTTCGAAATGTTATCGAGGTGTCCCCGGAAACGAAGCCATGGGCCAGCCATCGAAATATGGTCGGTTGTACATTTCCCTTTGGCTTTAATCAAGAGTTTAGCTCCGGTCAGGTTTTTACCATTCCAAGCTTCAAATGGGTAAAGCAATTGCAAGCGCGATGAAGCCGGATCAACTTTAACCGTTACTGACGATCCATTTTCTGCGGGTGCCTGATAACCGGCATCCTCAACCGCAAACCCTTTCGACGGAAGTTCCATTCCTGTCGGGATCTCAAGCTTGACTTTTTCGCCCTTTTCGTTCGTCAAATAATCAGTCAACGGATTGAATGTTAAATCTCCGGCGATTGCCATGGCAGTAACCACTTCAGGAGAAGCCACAAACGCATGAGTGTTGGGGTTTCCGTCGGCACGTTTCGAAAAGTTACGGTTGAATGAGTGTATAATCGTATTTTTTTCGCCTTTTTCGGCTCCGGGACGAGACCACTGGCCAATACATGGACCACAGGCGTTTGCAAAAACACTGGCTCCGATTTTATGGAATGTGTCGATGAAACCATCGCGTTCGATCGTATAGCGAACCTGTTCTGAACCTGGGGTGATTGTAAATTCTGCTTTCGATTTCAGGTTTTTAGCAACCGCTTGTTCGGCAAGCGAAGCTGCCCGAGAAATATCTTCGTATGACGAATTTGTACATGAACCGATTAAACCCACTTCTATTTTTGTTGGCCAACCGTTTTCTTTGGCCACTTTGGCCATTTCAGAAATCGGAGTTGCGCGGTCGGGCGTAAACGGACCATTGATGTAAGGTTCAAGTTCATCCAGATTGATTTCGATTAGTTGATCGAAATATTTTTCAGGATTAGCATAAACTTCAGGATCGGCATTTAAATGTTCTTTCACTCCATTTGCCAAATCGGCAACTTCAGCCCGGCCTGTTGCGCGCAGATAGCGTTCCATCGATTCGTCGTACCCAAAGGTTGACGTTGTTGCGCCCACCTCAGCACCCATGTTGCAAATGGTACCTTTTCCGGTACATGAAATCGATTGTGCTCCTTCGCCAAAATATTCAATAATGGCGCCTGTTCCACCTTTCACTGTAAGAATTCCGGCGACTTTCAGGATAATATCTTTTGGAGCAGTCCAGCCGTTCAATTTTCCGGTTAGTTTAACCCCAATTAATTTAGGAAATTTCAATTCCCAGGCCATTCCGGCCATTACATCGACAGCGTCGGCGCCACCAACTCCAATGGCCACCATTCCCAAACCTCCGGCATTAACCGTATGCGAGTCGGTACCAATCATCATTCCTCCCGGAAATGCGTAATTTTCCAACACAACCTGGTGAATGATTCCAGCACCGGGTTTCCAAAAACCAATCCCGTATTTGTTTGAAACTGATTCGAGAAAATCATAAACTTCCTTGTTGATTTTGACGGCGTCATTTAAATCGGCCAATCCGTTTTTGCTGGCCTGAATCAGGTGGTCGCAATGTACTGTTGAAGGCACTGCCGTCTTACTTTTTCCCGAATTCATGAATTGCAATAAGGCCATTTGTGCAGTTGCATCCTGCATGGCTACCCGATCGGGTGCAAAATCAACATAATCTATCCCTCGCTTGAAATCTTGTAAAGGCTGGTCCTTGTACAGATGAGCGTAGAGGATTTTTTCTGACAGACTTAAGGGCCTGTTTAAGTGCTTTTTCGCTTTTTCAATCTTCGCACTTAATTCCTTGTAATTTTTAGAGATTAAATCCAGATCAAACATATTCTTGGTTTTTTGATATTTAAAGCATTCCAGTATTTAATAATTCACAATACTTAACAATGCCTTTGATGATTTGTTTTTTAATTTTTTCGAATTTTAAATTTTTCAAAAGCCTCCGAATATATTAAAAATATTAGATAAAATATTTAGATATGTATATAAAGTAAAAGATGATTTCGTCTGAATTTACTGAAGTTTTTGAGTATCATACAGAAACAAAAAGCTGCCTTTTTAGGGGCAGCTTTAAAAATGAGTATGTCGTAAATTTACATTTCCAATTGGATAATTGTGTCAATCGGCTTTTTCTTACCTTCCGGAATGTTTAAAATTACTCCGTATTCAGTTTCTTTAAATTTAACCACAGATTGGTCGTCGTAAAATTTAGCCGATTTCAATTTTTTCGGCAATTTCCCAATGTAAAGGTTTTCGTCGCCAAAGTTAAGTACGTGCAACCAGACTTTACCATCCTTCTGCGTCGACGCTCCCCAACTTGCTGGTCGAACAGGACCTTTTCGCGTACCGTAAATGGTTTCACCATATTTATTTAGCCATTTGCCCATGGCCATCAGTGTATCCACATTTTCGGGCTGAATTTTACCATTTGGCATTGGACCTGTATTCAGCAGAAAATTAGCTCCGTACCCCGAAGCTTTTATTAAGGTCTGCAACAGTTGTTTCACTGATTTGTAGTGGTTGTCGGCCAGATTGAATCCCCACGATCCATTCATGGTTTCGCACATTTCAAGTGGTAAATCAGAAACTTCACCGGTATGATTGAATCCCATTGAATTTTCACCGGGCAAATCACGCTCGTACATTTGGAAATCTTCGCCGGAGAATGGAAATTTGTGGTGATTGCTTCCAATTAATGCGCCGGGCTGTAATTTGTGAATCAAAGCATAAGTTTCGTCGAGGCGCCATGGAGCGTCCCATTTGTCCCACATTCCGTCGAACCATATTCCGCCAACTTCGCCGTAATTTGTGAGCAATTCGCTCAGTTGTGCATTCATGTAATCTATGTACTTGTTCCAGTCACCATGTTCCGGCCGACCGGTAAAGCCTTGTCCGGTATTGCCTCTCGGATAATAATCCGGATGATGCCAGTCGAGCTGCGAATAGTAAAAAAACAGTTTGATACCTTGTTTATCGCACTCTTCCTTTAGCATTCGAATGATGTCTTTTCCGTATGGAGTTCGTTTCACCACATTGTAATCGCTCACTTTCGAGTCGAACATGGCAAAGCCTTCGTGATGTTTGCTGGTAATGGTAATGTATTTCATGCCGGCTTTTTTAACCATGGCAACCCACTCGGCGGGGTTAAAGGCTATAGGATTGAAAAAATTGGTCAGTTTTTCGTATTGTACAATCGGGATTCGCTTTTGGTTCATAATCCATTCGGCAATTCCCTGATCGCCACCACCTGCCATTTGGCAATACAATCCCCAATGGATAAATAATCCAAATTTTGCATCCTGAAACCATTCGCGGTTCTGAAGATTTTTTTCAGTGGGCTGATAACCGGGTTGTGCCATAAGACTTCCGGAAATAATGAAAGAAAGTAGAATTCCAGCGATCAACTTTTTTGTGCTCATAGATTTTAGTTTAGGTTTTTACTGTGCTGTATTGTGCTGACAAATATACGAGATTTGGAAATAGATTTATCGATCAATGGCTAGTTTAAAAAAGTAATTCCGGCAATACATCAAAAAAATAGTCGAAACAGCAAGGCGATTAAAACCACTCAAAATGTTGGTTTCAACCGCCTTGCTGTTCACAGTAAAAGTGTTTATCCAATTGTTGCCACCATTACAGCTTTAATGGTATGCAGTCGATTTTCTGCCTGATCAAACACAATTGACGCCGGACTTTCGAAAACATCTTCTGTCACTTCAAGTCCATCGAGACCATATTTTTGATAAATTTCTTCTCCAACTTTGGTTTCACGGTTGTGAAAAGCGGGCAAACAATGCAAAAATTTCACTTCCGGATTGCCAGTGAGATGCATAACACGTTGATTGACCTGGTAGGGTAAAAGCAGCTTAATTCGTTCGGCCCAAACAGAATCGGGTTCTCCCATCGAAACCCAAACATCGGTATACAAAAAGTCGCAATCTTTTACAGCTGTGGCAATATCTTCAGTGATCAGAATTTTGGCTCCCGATGTTTGCGCGATTTCACGACAGATTTGCTGCAATTCATCGGTTGGCTGACATCCGGCAGGCGCTGCGGCCCTATAATCCATGCCAAGTTTAGCAGCACCAACCATCAGAGAATTTCCCATATTGTTTCGGGCGTCGCCCAAATAGCAGAATTTAATTTCTGAAAGCGGCTTGGTAGAATGTTCTTTCATAGTCAGAAAATCGGCCAAAATCTGTGTCGGATGAAATTCGTTGGTTAATCCATTCCATACCGGTACTCCTGAATATTTTGCCAGTTCCTCAACAATATGTTGGCCATATCCACGGTATTCAATGCCATCGTACATTCTTCCCAATACACGTGCGGTATCTTTTATCGATTCTTTGTTACCAATTTGCGATCCGGTTGGTCCCAGATAAGTGGCATGCGCACCCTGATCGAAGGCTGCCACTTCAAAAGCACATCGGGTTCGTGTCGAAGCCTTTTCAAAAATCAGTGCAACGTTTTTTCCAAACAGCATTTGTTCTTCCAAACCATTCACTTTTGATTTTTTAAGTTTGGTTGCCAGATCGAGCAAAAAGAGTATTTCTTCGGGTTTATAGTCAAGTAGTTTTAAAAAATTTCTGTTCTTTAAATTGATTTCCATGTTTGTTCTATTTGATAAAATTTCGTTCTAAAATTAATTTTCTCGTCAATATTAATCATTAAGCAATCAATAATTGTTGTTAATCATACTTTAATAGCTTCATTCATAGTTTAGTGTGATTTTCGAGCCGTACGATTTGTCTTCCAGTTTTTTTGCTTCAGTAATTACACTTTTGGTTCCGCCGTTTTTTATAAAATACAGACAGGCTTTTATTTTAGGAGCCATTGTGCCTTCCGAAAAAGTTCCGGCTTCCAGATATCTTACGGTGTCAGCATAATCCAAAAATTCTAGTTTTTCCTGGGTGGGCAACCCGAAATCCTTGTAAATAAACGACACGTCGGTTAGTATATAAAGTACGTCAGCATTGATTTTAGAAGCCAATAGTGCTGATGCCAGATCTTTATCAACCACAGCGTCCAGAGTCCGTAAATCATTGTTTTCATCAAAATAAACCGGTATTCCACCTCCGCCTGCGGCAATGACAATATTTCCAGACCTGACCAGACTTTCAATAATTCCCTTATTTATTAAATCAATTGGCTGAGGAGACGAAACCATTCTTCGCCAGCCACCGTTTGTTTTTGCCGATGGTTTAAAAATCCAGCCTTTTTCTTCCTGAAGTCTCTGCGCCTCGTCATGCGAATAAATTTTGCCAATTCCCTTGGTCGGATTTTTAAACGCCGGATCATCCGGATCAATTAAGGTCATGGAAACCATGGTGATAACATTCTTGTTGATGCCATGTTTTTGCAGAACATTTCTGATCATACGTTCAATCATATACCCAATTCCGCCTTGCGAATCGGCCACGCAGATGTCCAGTGGCATAGGTGCAATTCCATACATTTGTTGGCCAGCATCGTTGCGCATTAAAATGTTTCCAACCTGTGGCCCGTTTCCATGCGTAATAACAAGTTCAAAGCCTTCGTTGAGCAGGAAAATTAAATTTTCCAGCGTTTCCGTGGTATTTGCTTCCTGTTGTTCGATGGTTCCATCTTCGTTTTCGCGCAACAAAGCGTTTCCGCCCAATGCCACAACCGCAATCTTTTTCATATTCAAAATCAAAAAATAGAACTGTACTTTAATAATTCAGCAGTTAATCCTTAATTTGTGAACCAAGTTTTACGTTTCGATATTTCGTTAAGTAAACTAAATTTCAACAAAACCGACTCCTTTTCTGCAATAAGTCGCGGAAATCTGAGCCGAACAAACTTAAAAAAAGGTTCGAATTCTAATCATGATGAATGCCGGAATGGCAACTTCGAAATGATGCTATTAAACAGCCACCCATTTTTCAGGCAGAATAAACTTTTGCGTTAAAAATTTCGATTTCAATTTGTGAAATATCCGAATGTTTGGCTGAATGATAAAATATATGATAGTTTAAATCGTTAACTTTGCGCACGAATTATACAGCGAATGGCAAAAAAGATAAAGAAACCGGTAAAGGCGCCCAAACAATCGAAAACATTGGGAATAGTGCGTTTTTTTAAGAGTAATAAGTTCAAATATACGCTTGGATTATTTTTAGTTTTGTTTAGCGGATATTTGACCGTTGCATTCATTTCCTATGCATTTTCAGGGGCCGCCGATCAAAGCAAGCTTAGTTTATCGATGGGCGAATTTCTTGATCCATCAGTTCAGGTAAAGAACATAGCCGGAAAGGGCGGAGCATTTTTAAGTGAACAATTCATCAATCTCGGATTTGGATTTCCTTCCTTTTTCTTTGTCGTCGTTTTTTGTGTCGCTGGTTTGAATCTGTTGGGCTATAAAAAGATTGGTTTTTTTAAGACGCTCTTGTATTCTGCGGTTTGGATGATTTGGTTTTCAATCGCTTTGGGATTAATCAGCTTACAGACCGGAACCGACGATTTTTTGAACATTGGCGGTTATTACGGCAAATTTTATTCAGGACTCTCTTCATCATTTTTAGGAACAATCGGAACATCTTTAATTCTTTTGTTTTCCTTATTTCTCCTCCTGATTTTAACGTTCAAACAATTTTTACCATGGCTTACCGGCATAATTGCTCTCAGGCGCGAGAAAGCTGAAGCTGCAAAAGCGGCCGCCGCCGAACTGTCAACCACAGCTGCTGCCGAAGCTGCCGCATTGGAGCTGGAAAACCCGGCTATTTCAAAAATAATTACTGAAGACGACAAAATTGAAGCGATTTTCGATCCGGATTCTCCTGATCATGCAGTAGAGCCTGAAAGTGACGATGATTTTGAAATTGAAAATACAGTTACAAAAAAAGGTGTGGAGTTGAGCATTGAAGACATGCTTTTTGACGAAGAATCAATTCCAGAAAAACCGAATGAAAAAACTAAGGAGCCAGAATTGCAGGTAGCTACAAAAATTGTTGATGATCTGGTTGATGAGGAGGTAATCCCTGAGATGGAAGATTACGATCCAACTTTGGATTTGTCTTCGTATAAATATCCAACTATAGATTTGCTTGACGATCATGCTTCAGGAAATGCGGAAGTGAGCAACGAAGAACTGATTTCGAACAAGAACAAAATTGTTGAAACGCTTCGTCATTACAAGATTGAGATTACCAAAATCAGGGCAACCATCGGGCCAACCATTACTTTGTACGAAATTGTACCTGCACCCGGGATCCGCATTGCCAAGATTAAAAATCTCGAAGACGATATTGCGCTGAGCCTTTCTGCATTGGGCATCCGAATTATTGCACCAATTCCGGGACGCGGAACCATAGGTATTGAAGTTCCAAATCAGAAACCCGAAATTGTGTCAATGCGTTCGATCATTGGCTCCAAAAAGTTTCAGGAGTCAACATTTGAACTGCCAATTGCGTTGGGAAAAACCATTTCGAATGAAACCTTTATGGTTGATCTGGCGAAAATGCCACACATTCTGGTTGCAGGAGCAACCGGTCAGGGAAAATCAGTCGGGCTGAATGCAATCATTACATCATTACTTTATAAGAAACATCCATCGCAGCTAAAATTTGTTTTGGTCGATCCGAAAAAGGTTGAACTTAATTTATACTCTTCGCTCGAAAAGCATTTTCTGGCCAAAATGCCCGACGAGGAAGATGCAATTATTACCGACATTCAGAAAGTGAAAAATACGCTGAATTCGGTAAATATTGAAATGGATGCCCGCTACGATCTCCTGAAAAAAGCACACGTACGTAATATTATAGAGTACAATACAAAATTCATTGGCCGGCGATTGAATCCTGAAAAAGGACATCGGTTTTTACCGTACATCGTGGTGGTGGTTGATGAGTTTGCCGATTTGATTATGACTGCCGGCAAAGAGGTTGAGTTGCCGATAGCCCGTATTGCCCAGTTGGCGCGTGCGGTCGGAATTCACATGATTATTGCCACACAACGACCGTCGATAAACATTATTACAGGTGTAATTAAAGCCAACTTCCCGACTCGAATTGCCTTCAAAGTGGCTTCAATGATTGACTCAAGAACCATTTTGGATACTCCCGGTGCCAATCAACTAATTGGAAAGGGTGACATGTTAGTTTCGAACGGCAGCACCATGACCCGCGTTCAGTGTGCCTTTGTTGACACTCCTGAAGTTGAACGAATCTGCGAATTTATTGCACAGCAAAAAGGATATCCTACGGCGTTACTTTTGCCTGATTATGTAGGTGATACCGAAGGAGGACTGGCTGAAGTTGATTTGAAAAACAGAGACGAAATGTTTGATGACGCTGCACGTTTAATCGTAGCGAACCAGGTTGGTTCTACTTCCATGATTCAGCGTAAGTTTTCAATTGGTTATAACCGGGCCGGCCGCTTAATGGATCAACTCGAAGCTGCCGGAATTGTTGGTCCAAGCGAAGGAAGTAAAGCCCGTCAGGTTTTAATTCAGGATGAATATTCTTTGGAACAGTTATTGAATGGATTTAAATAGAACAGATAATAATTACAAAAATGAAACAATTACTCTTTACCACACTTCTTTTGGTTTTTGCTGCTAAAGGATATTCTCAGCAGGACGCCAAAGCGAAGGAAATCCTTGAAAAAGTCACTAAAACGACTCAATCGCGTGCCTCCATCGAAGCTAAATTTTCTTTCGAAATGAACAATCCATCAGCGAACGTTCAGGAAAAAAGTGATGGAACCATTGTGATGAAAGGCAAAAAATACAAATTGAATATTCCGCAAATGGGTCTGCAGATAACCTGCGATGGCAAAACAATCTGGACATTTATGGTGAATTCAAACGAAGTAAATATTTCGAATCTTGATGAGGATACTGAAGATTTGATGGATCCATCGAAAATTTTTACCATTTATGAACGCGGCTTCAATTATAAGTTTGTGAATGAAGCGGTGGATGCCGGTATACCAGTATATAACATTGATCTGACTCCTCAAAAACCGGATGGTGATATCCAGAAAATCAGGATCATGATCGACAAACAACAAATGATGATTCGTAATGCAAACATGACTGGCAAAGACGGAAATACCTATAAAGTAACTGTAAATCAGTTTAAAACTGATGGTAATCCGCCGGATTCAGATTTTGTTTTCGATCCAAAGAAACACAAGGGAATTGAAATCGTGGATATGAGATAACAAAAAAGGGTGCCTTGAAAGCACCCTTTTTTTATGACTTTATTCCGATTGGTAATGTACTGAAAAATGGTTGGTGATTTTTTGGAAAATAATTTGTAAACTACCCTTGTTAATCTAAGGGGAAACAGGCTCTGGTGGAGACCAACCTGCGAGCAATAAGATTAATGCATTTACAGTAATACAATGGCAGTCAGTTTTGGCTGCCTTTTTTTGTATTACTGGAATGCCTCATGGCTAAGAAAACTCATTTTTGATTGTTAAAGTAGATGTACCATTTGATGAAGTTGATCCGATGTTTTACCGTTAATCCCCGGTGAACATCCAAGTGATTTTTTAAATGACTGAAGTATTCTTCTATACCATTAGTTGTCTTTGGTATATTCGGATTTGACAGGTAATGGAACATATTAGGCAAAGCCCGTTTGATGGTTATATAAGAACGCCTGAGTAGTTTATGGGTGTACCAGTATCTCCCGGTTTCTGCATTATACGTTTTCTCATTTAAATAATCTTTATGGGTGTCATACCATCGGAAAAACTCTCTTGTCCAGTAAATATGTTCATTTTCCGTTTCGATTTTAAGAATCTGCAGCACCAGTTTGCGCAACTGCTGCCCTGCTGCATGTTTGGGATAACTGGTCAGCCACAAAAGGCACATGCGCTGAATATGAACCAGACAGCGCTGCAAAATGGCATCAGGAACTGACTTGCGAATAGCTTTTAAAGAACTTTTATGACCATCAGTGGTAATGCTTTCAATCTGTATTCCAAGCTTGACCAGATTGGCAAGATCTTCCCGGATCTCTTCATAATGCTCCCCGTCTGTAAAGCGGAGCAACTGGGTATAATCGTCATGATCGTCCTGATAGCATATCACACAAAAAAATTGGCAAAATAAGTGGCATCGATCCGGAAATTAACTCCCTGGCGCTTGATTATTTTGATCCTCGGAGCTTTCTCCAACAACTGGTAAAATGTCCGCTGAGGGGTATTCCTGCTTAAGCCACTGTCGCGACTTAATGTCTGGTAGGTCTGGCGTTCAATCACCCATTTACGAAACCATACAAACCTGTTTTGCACGCGTTGCTCTGGACGGTTATCGGTAAATAATATCTACATCTTTTACACTTAAAACGCTGCTTCCCTTTTTGTCTTCCCCAACGAATTACATCGGTATAACCACAGGCCCAGCAACTCTTTTTTTTGATTTTTTCATAAACATAAAAAGTTTGATGAAACCAATTTCATCAAACTTTCTGTATTGTCAATTGTGGCAGGCTTTCCAGAGCTTTTTACCAACTATTTTTCAGTAATATGCCTTTTTTTTAAAGTTGAATTATTTTCAATCGAATTTTGTATTGTAATAAATTGAATATCAGTCGATATATATTTTAGAATTGGGTCTTTTTATAAAGTTTATAATCTGCTCGAAATAAAGATAAGTTAAAACAGTGGGGTCACGAAAGACCTTTATTTTTCGATAAAGGTCTTTCGCTTTATAAAATCTTTGGTCATCAAATTTCAAGAATTTCCTGAAAAGAATTTTCAATTTTTTCAACTTCATCATCCTTTAATTCAGGAAATTCTTTGGTTCAGGCTCTCTTAGAATGGGTTCGCCATTTTGTTTAAGAAACCTAGCCAACATTGATACAGAAATTAAAAGAGATAAATCACTACTTTTACAATGTAAATGGAAGCAACCTGATACTCAAAACAGTACGTTTTCGAGTTGGCAATTCGGGAGGCTGCAAGTTTTTGAAAAATTAAATGCTTTATTAATAATGGATTAGCTGAATGGTTCCGTTCCCGCCAGCTCCACTTTTTCAAGAAGCACATCGAAGCAAACTCCTGTAAATATCACATTTACAGGAGTTTTTTTTTGTTTTTTGTTCCTGCCGAAAAACGCAAAAAACGCATATACTGAGGTGCAAATTCGGGAGTTATCCCAAAACTGCTTTCAAAAAGAGGAATAAAAGCCGATCATTTTACTATTCAAAGATGGGTTTATAAATTTGCTCCAATGATTGAAGCGAACATGCATTGAAGGAAACGGCAAATCCGTAATAGTTGGAGGATGGACGAGGCTCACATCAAAGTCGGAGGTAAAGATCGTTACCTATACAGGGCATTGGATAAATATGGGAATACCATGGATTTTTTGTTGACCAAGCGAAATTTTAAGAATGTGAAATGGCGACAGTACGAGTATCTGAATAACATTGTAGAGCAGGATCATCGCAATGTTAAAAGAAGATTGGCAATCAACACAGGCTTTAAAGACTTTGAATCTGCACAGCGAACCCTGGCAGGAATTAAAATAGTAAATATCATTAGAAAGAATCAGATTAAAGATTCAGAATCTATAACGTTTAAAACATTCAGTTCTTTGGCCGCATAATTTTTGATAATGTGTGATTTTAAAAATTAAGTTGGAATAATGAGACAAAGCCATCCTGACTCTTATAGCAAGAGATTAATAAAAACCCGTTGTGTGAAACTAATAATTAGATAAATAATCGTGCATTAAGCTGAAATTTAGTATTTTAAAGTTGCGAAACAAAAATATTAAAACAGCCCATGCACGATATTAAAACGAATTTCGACAAAATTTTGGAAGTATTAAAATCCATATTGCAGAATAATGTTGACCAATCAGGAAACTTTCCCCGGGTTGGGAAGAAACCTAAGTTTTCAGATTTAGAGGTCATTAGTCTTAATCTGACCAGTGAATACCTATCTATAGACAGTGAAAATCTGCTTTTTAAAAAGTTGAAGGGAGAATATGTAAGCGAATTTCCCCGGTTAATAGATCGTTCACAATACAACCGGCGCAAGAAATCACTCTTTGATCAGACAGAACTGGTTCGCAAACAGTTAAGTGGTACTTTCTGTGAAAATGAGGATGTGTTTGTTATTGACTCCATGCCCCTTGAGATTTGCCGAAATGCCAGGGCATCAAGGTTGAAGATTTGCAAAGAAGATTTTTCTACTTCTCCGGCCAAAGGGTTTTGTGCTTCACAAAACCAGTATTACTTTGGGTACAAATTACATGGCATTTGTACCTTTGACGGAGTATTTACCTCAATTGACCTGACTAAAGCCAATGTTCACGATGTTAACTATTTGAAGGATGTAAAAGTTAGTCTGTCTGATTGTACTTTGCTGGCAGACAAAGGATATATTGACGCCCGCCAGCAATTGGATTTGTTCCACTCAGCTAATGTCAAACTGGAAACTCCGATCAGGACCAATCAATCAGGCAATAAGAAGTATCCATATATCTTCCGGAAATCCAGGAAAAGGATTGAAACTCTTTACAGCCAGTTATGTGATCAGTTTTTAATCAGAAGAAACTATGCCAAAACATTTATCGGATTTAAAACCAGAATCTTATCAAAGATCACTGCTTTGACAATCGTTCAATATATTAATCGATTCATTAATAACAGACCAATCAACTTTTTAAAACATGCTACATTAGTGTTGCGTTGTTTTTAAATTAATCGTTGTAACTAAATAAAATTCAATAAGATATAGACGTTCTTTGATTTTTTGATTTCAATTCATGGTAGTTTCGAAAGAAAAACCGTGAATAAAGGAAAGTTTGTATTTGCTCAATTGGTGTCTTTTGTTTGCCGATATGAATTCGACAAGTGTGTTTCCCGTTACAATGGGGATTATAAAGTCCAGGACTTTAGCTGTTGGAACCAATTTCTGGCCATGATTTTTGGTCAATTGACTCATCGGGAAAGTATCCGCGACATCATCACCTGTTTAAATGCTCATCAGAACAAGGTTTATCATCTGGGTATCAAGAAAGTGGTTTCGCATTCGACTTTGACAAGAGCCAATGAAAACAGAGACTGGCGCATTTATGCAGACTTTGCTAACTATCTGATCGAACTGGTTAGGCCTCTTTATTGCCGGGACAATGATTTTGACCTTGAGCTGGACAATCCTGTTTTTGCGCTGGATTCAACCACCATTGACTTGTGCCTTTCTGTGTTCAGATGGGCGAAGTTCCGAAAAGCAAAAGGTGCAGTAAAACTTCACACTTTACTTGATTTGAAGACCGATATCCCGGTTTTCATCCATATAAGCGATGGGAAGAAGCATGATGTCAATGTGCTGGATATGCTCGAATTTGAAAATGGTGCTTTTTATGTGATGGACAAAGGCTACATCGACTTTGCCCGTTTTTATAAGATCACGCTTTCAGGAGCATTTTTCGTAACAAGAGCAAAAAATAACCTGAGTTTCAGGCGGCTTTATTCTTCCAAGGTAGAAAAGACAACAGGACTTCGATGCGATCAAACCATAAAACTAACAGGATATAAAAGTTCAAGATTATACCCCATTTATCTTCGCAGGATCAAGTTTTATGATGCTGACAACAGGCGGACTCTGGTTTTTATAACCAACAACTTTGAAGTTGATGCCCTGACCATTGCTTTGCTTTACAAACATCGCTGGCAAATTGAGTTGTTCTTCAAATGGATCAAGCAGCATTTGCGAATCAAGACATTCTGGGGAACATCAGCTAATGCTGTAAAAACTCAAGTCTGGATTGCGGTTTGTACTTACTTGTTAATTGCCTATGCCAAAAAACAACTCAAATCAGACCTATCTCTCTACGAAATTACACAAATAATAAGCGTGTCGACATTTGACAAAACACCACTAAATGAGCTACTTACAAACTTTTCAAAGAACGATGAAATCAAAGATCTCTGTAATCAATTGAATTTGTTCGACTTATAACGCAACACTAATAAATCGCTCTGGAAAATTTATCCGGGAATGAACTAACAAAATCGCAATGGAAAAGAAAATTCGCTGGGGAATCCTAAGCACCGCCAAAATTGGTCGCGAAAAAGTTATACCGGCTTTGCAAAAATGTTCGAACGGAAGCGTCAATGCCATTTGTTCACGAAATCAGGAACAGGCTGCGGCAACGGCAAAATTGTTAGACATTGGCAAAGCTTACGGCTCGTACGAAGAATTGTTGAACGATCGGGAAATTGATGCGGTTTATATTCCGCTGCCCAACAATTTGCATGTTGAATGGACCATCAAAGCTATGCAGGCTGGCAAACATGTATTGTGCGAAAAGCCAATTGGCGCTTCGGCTGCTGAGGCAGAAAAACTGGTTGAGGAGGCAAAAAAATATCCCAACCTGAAGGTGATGGAAGCGTTTATGTACCGGTTTCATCCACAGTGGCAAAAAGCAAAAGTGCTGATTGCTGAAGGCGTCCTTGGCGATATCAAAGCCGTTCAGTCGTTCTTTTCGTATTTCAACATCGATCCGAAAAACATTCGCAACAATGCAGATGTAGCTGGTGGCGCACTGATGGACATTGGTTGCTACTGTGTTTCGTTTCCACGCTTTTTGTTCGAATCGGAGCCCAAACGTGTGGTTTCATGTATCGACCGCGATCCGGAATGGAAAACCGACCGGCTAACTACAGCTATAATGGACTTTGGCAATGGTAAAATTTCGACTTTCACGTGCTCTACACAGTTAATGCCGCATCAACGTGTAAATATTCTTGGAACCAACGGACACATCGAAATCGAAATTCCGGTGAATGCCCCGAAAGATGCTTCGAGCAAAATATGGCTTAGAACCAAAATCGGTTCCGAAGAAATTGCTGTTGAGGCTGTCGATCAATACACGCTTCAGGGTGAAGCTTTTGCTCAGTCGATTTTGGATAACAGTCCCGTTCCGACCGATTTGTCAGACGCGGCAAACAATATGAAAGCGATTGAAGCCATTTTTAAAAGCGCTGAAACAAACGGTTGGATAAAAATCTGATTTTTGCTTTCCATAGTCTATCCTGAAATTCAGACCACTTATTGAGCCAATCGAATTTAACCATATAGGTCGATTGAGTTACAGGCGTACCTGTGAACCTGATATTGGAAACCCTGTTTCAGCGAGTTTTCAGATAGATTTGTTCGTTGCCGAAAGGCTCCTGAAACGCAATGAGACTAATAATTAAATGAGGAGTTTCTTGAATATCATTGTTGCGATTCAGGCAATCGTCAACTTGGTATCCCCAATGAAAAAGCAAAGGATTTCATCTCCATTTTTGAAAATAGTTTTCCAATAGAGTTCTTTCTGGCTTAACCGATCGCAAGGCTACATAGCCATCAGGCCGAACGAGGTAAAGCCCGAAATCTTTGATTCCGAATTGCTCAAACAAACCTGTTGTTTCTGCTGAAAAGAAAATGATTTCACTGGAAATAAGTTTGGTGTATTCTTCAGAAAAATGAATGATTTCTTCGGGAATTCTTTCTCTGGAAAAAATCAGGAGATGAAATTTTATGCCAGCAATTTCGTCCTGAATGTTAACGGTTTTTCCTGATTCAAAATAGGTAAGAAACGGTAGGCGATCCCCGGGTTTCGGAGCGCTTTTCGGAAATATACCGAAAGACGACTTTTCTGAGAGGCTACTTTTTCGGTAATGAACGGCAATGCCCGAAAGTCTCCGGAAAAAGGATAGTCTCAGATATTTATTTTGCTGTAAAAGTGGTAAAGTCAGTTTCAGGGAAAACGGTAGCACCCTAAGCCGAAAATTGCGGATTAAAAATTTTTGACTGCTGACAAAATCGAATACCCAATCGGTGTGCCTGACAATATTTTGCGCGATACTTTTCCGTTCCGATTCGTAGGTTTCCAGAATTTTCTCTGCGGCATTTTCCCGGATTACAAGCGCGAGTTTCCATGCGAGGTTAGCCGAATCCTGCATGCCGGTATTCATGCCCTGCGCACCAACAGGGCTGTGAATATGTGCTGCATCGCCCACTAAAAAGCATCGGTCTTTTCGGTATCGTTCAGCAACGCGGCTGTTGGTTTGGAAAACCGAAAACCATTCTGCTTTTTTCAGTTGAACAGGAAGTCCGGTTCTTTCCTGGAAACCTTGTTGAATTTCCCCGAAACTTGGTTTGGCATTTCCCTTTCCGGTAAGGGCGCCATCAATTCGCCAACGGCTATTTTTCAACGGGAAAACACCTGTTGTGGCCAAATGCATAAACGAAAAGCAAATCTGGTCATTCGGCATGTCCGTTTCGGCTGTGCAATCGGTGACAAACAAATGCGATGAATGCAATTTTCCGGAGAACGGAATTTGCAGTTGTTTCCTGACGATGCTGTGTGCGCCATCGGCTCCAACCAGGTATTTCGATCGAATTTTTTCCTCTTTGGTTTCCGATTTTAACACTGAAATTACTTCTCCTGAATTTTGTTGAATCTCAATAAGTTCTGTTTTGCGTTCAACATGAATTCCGCGTTCCTGAATAAATTTAGCCAAAAGTTTCTCTGTTTCAGATTGTTCGAGCAAAAGCATGAATGGAAATTCGGTGAGTTTGTCACCCAAATTCTTGATCGGAATGACAAACGATTTTTCCTCGTTAAAGCCGATTTTAATTTCGCTGGCGACAATTCCTTTTTGAATGGCTTTTTGAGCAATTCCCATCTGTCTGAAAATCTCCAGACTTCGGGCGTGAACAATGAGCGCTCCGGAATAATTTGTTGGCTCGGCCCTTTTATCGATAATTCGAAACGGAATGCCCTGAAATGCCAGTTGACAGGCCATCATCAGGCCAGCCGGTCCTGCGCCCACAATCAGGACATCAGTGACATTGCTTGTTTCAGATGAATTTGCCATGTTCGGGAATAGTGTCACTTTTGCCAACGACCAAATAGCGGAAAGCCCATTTCCAGGTCAGCGAATACTTTTCTATCCCAGCTTCTTGCAAAAATGCGCGAAGTTCTCTGGCTTTAAACGCACGTAAAATTGAAATTGGACCATCATTTTTCGACAATTTCGATCCGTTTAGCAAATGTGTGATCAGGTAAACGCCGTAATATGAAAGCCAGTGCCTGTGCAGATCGTTAATTACAAAGCCAACCTCAGCATGGTTTTTCATGTGGCTAAGTAATCCGGCCAGATCTTCGTTGTTCAGGTGGTGGAAAAACAACGAACTGTGAATGATATCGATTGAATGGTCTGAATGCAGGAAATCCTTGTAATCACTTGCAAGTCCATCAATTTCAGGATAATCCTGACAATGAGTTTTCAGAAAACGGATGGCATCCGGATTTTTATCGACACCTGTAAACCGAACCGTAAATCCATTTCTCCGGGCCCAATCTGCGGTGTATTTCACCAGGTCGCCGCTGCCACAACCCAAGTCGGCCAAATGATACTGTTTGGTTTTATCGGTTACCAGTTTTTTGATTCCCTGAAGTGAAATGCGGTGACCGCCAAGCGCCCGGTTTATAAAATCGAGTTCCTGCAGATTTTGAAACAGCATCGGAACCGGAATATCAGTTTCGTCGAGCATTTCGGATTGGAATGAACGGTATTTGAATTTATTTGGCATAGCGTAGAAGTGCGGTTTCAATTCCAATTCCGGGGCCAAACCCAATAGCAAAAATGGGTTCGTCAGAGTTTAAACCCGATTGCAGCAATTCGTTTAGAACAAACAAAATGGTTGGCGACGACATGTTACCGTAATCGGCCAAAACTTTATAGGATTGTTGTAAATCGGAAACCTCCAGGTTCATTTGCTTTTTTACCACGTCCAGAATTTTTTTTCCTCCCGGATGCACTGCCCATTTACCAATTTCCTCGGACCTGAAATTGAGCTTTTGACCGGCATTCGTGACTATTCCTTCAACTTCCTCGCCAATAAAATCAGGAACTTTCGCATCCAAAATCATTTCAAAATTGGTTGCTGTAATGTTCCAGGCCATCAAATCTTTTCCCCGGGTAAGCAATTCAGAATGAAATCCCTGTATTTTCAGGCCTGAATGATTTTGGTAGCGGGCATTCGTATCGGGTACCAAAAGAACGGCAGCTGCTCCGTCGCCAAAAATGGTGTTCGATAACAAATTGTCGTGATTGTTTTTGGGCTGAAAATGCAACGTGCAAAGTTCGACGCAAACAATGAGTACGCGGGCATTTTCATCTGAACGGGCAATGGTATCGCCAAGCTTTAGTGCCGGAAATGCAGCATTGCAGCCCATGAAATTAATCGAAGTGTGAAAAATATCTTTGGGTAAATCAAGCTGTTCCATAATTTCAGCATCAAGCCCCGGAGCGTACAGACCGGTGCAGGTTACCGTAATCAGATGTGTTATGCCGAATTCTTCAACAGAGGTTCCGAGTTTTCTGAGTGAATTTTGAATGGCACTCAGTGCTAAGAGAACTGCGCTTTCCTTGTAAACTTTCATACGGTCGTCAATTGTCGGTAAGCTCTGGTTTTCGATAAAGAGCCTTGGCTTTCCATGTTCAGACCTAAAGTCAGGAATTACGGAATACCTTGAATTTATTCCGCTGTGGCTGAATAAAATATTAAGTTTTCGCGATGCTGTATCGTCCTGATAGGCCTTGCGCATAAAATCGAGTATGGTTTTCTGTGGCGTGCCGTATTGAGGTACAGCGGTTCCGATGGAAATAATTTTGCTCATGGCTAAAACCAGGGATAGTAATTATTGATTGTCAGGACAAAAAAATACAGGTTCATGCAACTGGAAGTGAGCAGGTTCATGGTCATTGTATTTTCGAAATTTGCATGCGAAGTATCTTTTCGCACCCGATTAAACCAAACCGACAATTTGGCGACCACCGGAATCATCAGGATTAAAAACAAAACGAGTGGAGCCTGTTGATGTTTGATTTCGAAATAGTAAATCAGGAAAAGAACGGCGACAGAAAATAATACTCCGGAAAAAATGAATGTTCCGATGTAGCCCAATTTGTAACTGATGCTGATAACACCGTCGTTTTTGTCGGCTTCGTGTTGGTAAATCTGCGTGAGCGGATATATGCTTCCAATAAAAAGACTGGATATTGCCAGGCAAATTACGTTGTTGGTTGTGAAGTAAATTTCAGGATGAAAAGGTGCAATGGCCACTGAAGCCATGAGGAAAACAAAAGCCCCCTGAAAAATAAAAACCGTTAGAAAGCCGATGATCGGAAACTTCTTTAGCCGCACTTTGCGGTAACTGTAAGCGCGCGACATCAGGATAAAAACAGAAACGAATGCTGAAAAATATACTGAAATGAGCAAGCCGGACAGAATAGCTAAAATGTCGAACAGAAGCGTGGCATAAAAGAGGTTTTCGGAAACTTTCGGAGGATGTTTCAGCCCGCCAATTGGTGTTTCGTCGCGGTCCTGATAGCTGTTATATCCATTGCTCGAAGGGAAAACAAAAAGGTGAAGAATGATGAATGCGAGAATCGTTTTGGGCCAGTTAACTGTGTCGGCCTGGCTTAAAGCAAACAAAAAAACCGGCATTAAAAAGAATGAAAAAGAAAAGCGCAAATGTTTCAGTGTACTATTGTCGAACCATGAAATCGGAATTGCTTTTTTCATTTCTTTTTATTGTTAAAACAAAGAAATTTCAGGATTGTTTTTGAGCAATTTGGTGTTGCATTGTATGTCTCAAAAAATTGGAGTCACGATTGCAGGATGAATTACGGCTTTGTTACCTTTGTGAGCAGATCCAACTTTAAACCTAATTGACATGAAGCCTAAATCAAATTTAATTGCATTCTTTTTGTGCGTATTTTTAGTTGTGCCATCGATTGCATCGTTGGCCGCGAATGACGAGCCACAAAAATTACAAAATCCAATCTCGGTAAACTACCTTAAATCAAAACTCCTGAAAACTCAGCCGAGACTTGTATTGAATTCTGAAATTGAAAAAAATCTGAAGCAAAAATTAAAGACAGATCCTGTGGTACAAAACATGTACAAGGCAATACAGCTAAACGCAGAAGAAATTCAGGCACAGCCATTTCTGGAACGAAAACTGGAAGGACGCCGATTATTGGGAGTTTCGAGAGAAATGCTTTACCGCGTAAATATGCTTGGAATGGTTTACCGGATTGAAAAAGACCCCAAAGTCCTGAAACGGATAAACGATGAAGTTGTGGCTGTTTGCAACTTTTCCGATTGGAATCCTTCGCATTTCCTGGATGTGGCAGAAATGTCGATGGCGGTTGCCATCGCGCTCGACTGGACCGCTGGCAAACTGCCCAAATCAACCATTGAGTTAGCCAAAACTGCACTGATTGAGAAGGGCATAAAACCTAGTTACAGCGAAAAGGGAATGGGATGGATTAAAGGAACAAACAACTGGAATCAGGTTTGCAACGGCGGAATGATTGCTGCGTCGATTGCGATTGCCGAAAAGGATCCGGAGCTGGCTGCCAAAACGATTAGCCGGTCGCTCGACGGAATGCCGTATGCCCTTCAGGAATATGCACCAAATGGTGTTTATCCTGAAGGCTCAACGTATTGGGGCTATGGTACAGGATTCTCCGTTATGACTTCGGCCATGCTCGAAAGTGCTTTTGGAACCGATTTTGGTTTGGCCGATTACCCGGCTTTTAAGAAAAGTGCTGTTTTCAGAACCTTGTCGAATGCGCCATCGGGGTGGTATTTCAATTATGCCGATTGTGGTGACCAAAGAAGTGAAAACGGCGATGTGATTTTAGCCTGGTTTGCTTCGAAAACGGGAAATAAAGCATTCTTCGAGAAGGACAGATTTTTGATGCCCGCATCGGAAATGGGGAAATTGGCCAGAAACGATGGAGCAGGACTCGTCTGGTTGGCGCAGTTTGTGGAAAAAGGTGATGAAAAAATGCCCGCAGCCTGGAATGGTGATGGTCCGAATCCCATTGTGATTTTCAAAGGTGAAGAAAACGATCCGCATCAGTATTATTTTGGAGGAAAAGGCGGCAAAGCAACTTCGAGTCATGGAAACATGGATGCCGGGTCTTTTGTGTTTGAGCTGAATGGCGTGCGTTGGGTGATCGATCCCGGAAATCAGGATTACAACGATCTTGAAATTACGGGTTTCGATTTGTGGAATTCGTGTCAGGATTGTCAACGCTGGACTTTGCTAACAAAAAATAACTTTGGGCACAGTACTGTTTCAGTAAATGATAAGCTATTTGTGAATGATGGTTTTGCTCCGATGATCGATTTTAAAGGTGGTGAAAAACCGGAGGTGTCGTTTGATCTCACTGCAGTTTACGGGCCAAATATGAAAAGCGTTAAACGAACTTTTGTGAAAGACAGCCCCACTTCTTTAATTATTGAAGACCAGCTCGAAACCACTCCTGAAACCAAGCTAATTACCTGGCAAATGATGACGACGGCAGAGGTAGAAATCGTAAAAGGTGGAGCTATTCTAAAGCAGGATGGCAAAGTTCTGAAGCTCGAAAACCTTTCAAATCCTGAATTATCTGTTTCTGTTATTTCGCTCGATCCGTCACCCTTAGAGCTCGACAGGCAGATCAAAGGCTTAAAGCGTATTGAAATCAGAATTCCAGCCTGGACCCTCGAAAATGGAAGAGGATCTTTAAAGATCGGGCTTTCCGGAGAATAAATAGTTAATCTACTAAACCAAAATATATGAAACGAATTGCACTGTTTTTTCTGTTGTACCTTTTTGTGTTCAACGGTTTTTCTTCGGAAAAACGTGATATTCTTCAAAACGAGAGCAGCAAAATTGGTCTGGCCAACGTCCTGATTAAAAATTTCGCTGAAATTAGCGTTCCATCCTACCACGATCGTAATTTCTGGAATAACATTCCGGAGAATTTAAAGAAGCAATATATTCAGGAAGCCGAACAAAAATTGAATTACGACTGGCCGGTTGTAAAGGCAACGGATTATCTCGAGATTATCCGCTCAGGAGATCGCCGGCAGGAAGTTTATGGCGCTCCCAGAAATGCTTTGATGGCCCTTGTTATGGGCGAACTGATTGAAGGGAAAGGTCGTTTTATGGATCAGATTGTGAATGGAGTCTGGTATTACAGCGAACAAACCTGGTGGGGCTGGTCGGCGCACCTTCCGGCGCAAAAAGCACCAAATGGATTGCCCGATGCCGATGAGCCAGTCATCGATCTTGGCGTGGGCGAAATAACCAACATTCTTTCCTGGACGTGGTTCCTGTTTAAAGACGATTTCGACAAAATACATCCGCTTATTGCCAAACGGCTTAAAGATGAGATCATGAAAAAAGCGGTTATTCCATATTACGAACGCAACGATTTCTGGTGGCAGGGATTAAATGGCGGGCGTTCTGTAAACAACTGGAATCCATGGACCAATCACAATATTCTGACCGCAATTTTAATTTTGGAAGACGATCAGGCCAAAAAGTTGGCTGGTGTTCAAAAAGTAATTCGCTCACTCGATGTTTTTGTCAATCAATACCCTGATGATGGTGGTTGCGACGAAGGTCCTTCCTACTGGGGAAGAGCAGGAGCGTCGCTTTACCAATGTTTGGATTTGCTGAAAATGGCAACCAACGGGAAGTTTAATGTCTTCGATAATCAGTTGATCAAAAATATGGGCGACTACATTTACAAGGCCTATATTCATTATCCGTATTTCATCAATTTTGCCGACGCCGATGCAAAAACGGGCAGTCGTCCGGAGATAATTTATGCATTTGGAAAAGATATCGGCGATCCGGTTATGGAAAAATTTGGCGCTTATCTGGCCAAAGAAACAAACTGGGGCAACGAACCATTGAGTGGAAAAGTTGACGAACAGATTTTTCAATTGGTTAAATTGAATGAAATACAACATGCACCTGCCGAAGAAGCTTTAATCAGCGACTTTTGGCTTCCTCAAACTGAAGTTGCCGGAGCACGCGATAAAGCGGGATCTGTTGACGGATTTTTCTTTGCTGCCAAAGGTGGCTATAATGCCGAAAGTCACAACCACAATGACGCCGGATCGTGTGTTCTGTATTACAATGGCGAGCCATGCCTGGTCGATATTGGGCGCGAGACATATACTGCAAAAACATTTAGCAGCCGACGATACGAAATCTGGACCATGCAGTCGCAGTATCACAATTTGCCAAAAATCAACGGGCAGGATCAATCGCCCGGAGCTGCATTTAAGGCAATAAATACAACTTTTAATGCCGACTCGAAGAAGGCCGTATTTTCAACTGACATTGCTGCAGCATATCCCGAAACCTCGAACGTAAAAAAATGGGAGCGAACCTATATTCTGGAACGGGGAAAGAAATTTACTGTTCAGGATAATTTTGTGCTGAATAAAATTTCAGAAGAGCCAACGACGTTGAATTTTGTGACCTGTTGTAAAGTAACCGAAGTCGGCCCGGGAAAACTACAACTGGAAGGCGATGGATTTAGAATGAACATGAATTTTAATTCCAAAGTTCTTTCGCCCAAAATTGAGTTTAACGCAGTTACCGACGACGGGCTCAAAAGATATTGGCCGGGAGGAATCACCCGGATTGTTCTGTTATTCAATAATCTGGGATTGAAAGGACAACAGCAATTGACTTTCACTGTCGATAAATCGAATTAGTCTTCAAGCCTTGTTTTTCCGGAAGCAAGGCTTGATTTAATTTTTAAAACCTGATAATTAAAAATATAGCGATAGAATTAACTCTGTTTTACGAATGCAGACCAAATTCGAAACCAAATCTGCACGTCTGTTAATACCCGGAAAGTGGCTAAAGTGAAATCAAATTTTAATCAATTTTTGCCTGTTTGAAATTTTTTTTATCCTAATTTCGATCTCGATTTATCCTAATCCAATTGACAGAGAACATGGATTTAGTTACGTATGGACATGAAATGGAATACTGGCAATTGACTTGGTTGCGCTTTCAGGAAGGCGATAAAGAGGCTTTTGCCATTTTTTACAATCTTCATATCGACCGGTTGTTTCAATATGGCGGAAAGCTATGCAACGACCGGGATTCACTTAAAGATGCCATTCAGGAGGTCTTTCTCGATTTATACCTGAAGCGCGAAAAAAACAAAACTACTCCCGAGAACTTAAAATATTACTTGATTTTGGCTCTGAAAAGAAACCTGTTCAAGAGATTGAAAGCAAAACGTCGTTTTGAAGGTGGTGAAAAACTGTCTGAAAAATTTGATGAACTTGAATTTAGCGCCGAGTACAAGATCATTGAACAGGAGCAGGATGAAGAAGCGAGGCAACGGATTATTAACGCTCTGAACCAATTACCGGGAAAGCAGAAAGAAGCAATTTATCTGCGTTTCAACGAGGCAATGGCTTATCCTGAGATTGCCGTTATTCTCGGAATTTCCATCGAATCAGTGCGTAAACAAATTTATCGGGCGTTAAAATCGGTTCGCGAAATGCTTGATATTAAATCGAATGTGATTTTATTTCAGATTTTTGAAAAAAAACTTTCAAAAATCTGTCCATGTTTAGATAGTTGATTGCCTTTTAGTATATAATCTAACCAATCAAATGGATAACCTAAGCAAATACCTGGAAGATATTTCCTTTATTAATTGGGTGTTCGAGCCAAACAATGAACTGAAATTGTTTTGGCAAAACTACAGAATTCAACATCCGGGCGAATCAAAAAATATTATCCTGGCACGCAAAATCTTACTTCAATTTCGAACCGAAGCTGAATCACTTTCAGAAGAAGAAAAAATCATACTGTTTTCGAGGGTTTTAAAGCAAATTGAGGAAAAGCAGAAGTCGGGAAAAACAAAACGAATCTTAGCCAATTTAGCCAAATATGCTGCTGTGGCAGCGCTTTTTTTCTCGATAGGAGCTTTAATTTTTTATCGACCCACACAGTTTAATCCTGCATTTCAGGCATTTAATTCTCAGGAACGGATTCCATCCGATCAGGCACAACTGATTAGACCAAATGGTGAAAGCGTAATTCTTGGCGACCAGCGACCGGTAATTAAATACCAAAAGAATGGCGTGCTGGTTATTAACAAAGATACTTTGGATGCTGCAAATGCAAATTATAGAAATAGCCAGGCACTCAATCAATTGATCATTCCCTACGGAAGAACTTCGGAATTGGTGCTTCCCGACGGAACAAAGGTAATTCTGAATGCAGGTAGCCGGTTGGCTTATCCGGAAAGTTTTACCGGTGGCCCCCGCGAGGTCATGTTGCTTGGAGAAGCCTATTTTGAAGTCAAACATGACCCGAAGCATCCATTTGTCGTTCAGGTAAACGATTTGCATATAAAGGATCTCGGTACAAAATTTAATATTTCGGCTTATCCTGCTGATGGCCGGATTGAAACGGTTTTAACAGAAGGTAAACTGATTATTAATCAGGACAACTCAGGATTGTTCGACCGTGGGACAGAATTGATTCCGGGGCAACTGGCTTCGTTTGACAAACGTACCAGTGAGATGCAGGTGCGGTCGGTTGATATTGAGGATCATGTACTTTGGACACAAGGCATTATGAAATTTGAAACAGTTGACCTGAACCGGATAACAAAAAAACTGGAGCGATATTATAACATTCAGTTTCAGTACGATGACCCAATGATGGGCTCTTTAAAAATTTCAGGAAAGCTTGAGCTAAAAGAAGACAGGAACGAAGTGATTGAACGAATTGCCCGCACTGCTTCAGTAAAAATTCTTAAAAAAGGAGAAGATTATTACGAAATATTAAAATAAAAGAACCGGAAAGTGTTCCAGCACTGCCCGGCTCTCAGAGTGTTAAATTTTTTAGTAACGATTCATTTAACGATTCAAACTTATGAAAAAAAAACGAGAAGTCTTGTTCCCGTACGGGGATGAGATGAGATTACAAATCAGAAAGATGAAACTAACTGCTATTCTACTGTTTATCGTGTGTGTTACCTTTGGTAACAGTTTTTCACAGGTCCGGTTGTCGGTTCGTTTTGATAAAACTGATATTCGCGATGTGCTTCAGATTCTCGAAGAGAAGACCGATTACATTTTTTTGTACAAGGATAGAATCTTCGATTTTTCGGAAACTGTAACTGCCGATTTTACCGATGCAAAGTTTGAAGATGTTCTAAAAAGCTTCTGTGATCAAACGAATGTTTCCTACGAAATTCGTGACCGACAGATCATTCTGAAGGAGAAGAATGATACTTCATCTCCGGCGGATCAACAACAGCAAAAGAAAGAAATCAAAGGTGTTGTCACTGATTCTTCGGGATCTCCAATACCAGGAGTTTCTGTAGTGGTAAAAGGTACCACTGCCGGTACAATTACCGATTCAAACGGAGCCTTCACACTTCAGTTGACAGATGATGCCAAAACATTGGGGTTCTCATTTGTCGGAATGAGGTCTCAGGAAGTTTCCATAGTTGGCAAAACAAGCCTTAATGTGGTAATGGAGGAAGAAACTGTTGGTATTGAAGAAGTTGTTGCTGTTGGATATGGTGTTCAAAAGAAAGCCAATCTTACAGGCGCGGTCGATCAGGTAACCAGCGATGTTTTTGAAAACCGCACCATAACCAACGTTACGCAGGGACTTCAAGGGGTTATGCCAAACCTGAATATCAGGCTTTTGGACGGAAAGCCGAATCAGGCACCGACCTATAACATCAGGGGTACAACTTCAATCGGGCAGGGTGGAAGTGCTTTGATTTTGATTGACGGAGTTGAAGGTGACCCAAGTTTGCTGAATCCGAATGATATTGCGAGTGTTTCTATGTTGAAAGATGCAGCATCCGCATCAATTTATGGTGCGAGGGGAGCTTTTGGTGTGGTCTTAATCACAACTAAAAATCCTGAAAAGGGAAAAACAACGGTAACATTCTCATCAAATTACGCCATAAAACAACCGATTGCAGTTCCCAATTATGTAACCGACGGATACACCTGGGTGAAAATGTTTACTGAGGCCTTCCAAAATGGTGACGGTTCTTTCCCACAGAATATTAACAAAACCCTCAAGGTGTCGCAGGCTTATCTCGATGAATTCAAGCGCAGGGTTGATTCCGGGCAGCCGTATAACACGGTTGAAATTGATCCGGTTACTGGTGAATATGTTTACTATGGAAGTACCGATTTTTATGGTCTGCTGTACAAGAAAAATACCGGAGCCAGCGACAATAATGTTTCTGTTTCAGGAAGTGGCGAAAAAGCGACCTATCTTTTGTCGGGCAGGTACATGACACAAAACGGGTTATTTCGTTACAACACCGATGATTACAACATGAAGAACTTCCGGGCAAAAGGAACTATCCAGGTTTTTCCGTGGTTAAAAGTTGAAAACAATACTGATTACTCCGAAATGTTTTATCACAACCCGATGAACGTTGGTGAGGGTAGTGGAATTTGGAGAAATATTGCTGATGAAGGTCACCCGAACGGAACATTGTTAAACCCGGACGGAACCCTTACGATGGTTGCCGTTTATGGAGTTGGTGATTTTTACTACGGTAAGAATGGAATTGACAACAAGAAAAGTGTGTTTAAAAATACCTCCGGATTTAGTTCGTCTTTCTACAACGACAAACTCAGGGTAAAAGGCGATTTAACTTTCAGGAATACAAGCAATAATATTATGCAGAAAAGGGTGCAGGTACCGTACAGCAATAAACCCGGTGTAACTGCCTATGTTGGTACGACCACCAACGACCTGAAGTTTGATCAGAGCCAGACTCAATACCTTGCCGTAAACATTTATTCTGAATACGAAAATACTTTCAACGATGCACATTATTTGAAATTCATGATTGGTTACAACTATGAAGAATCAAATTACAAGAGAATACTGGCTCAACGAAATGGTATTATTTATGAAGATGCTTCCGATCTTAACTTAGCGTTAGGTCAGTCAATTGTAACGGGAGGCGGATATGAAAAATGGAATATCCTCGGAGGATTTTCAAGATTAAATTATTCGTATAAAGACAGATATCTTTTCGAAGTAAATGCCCGTTACGATGGTTCTTCCAAATTTCCGGCTGATCAGCGATATGCTTTCTTCCCATCAGTTTCAGGAGGTTGGAGACTTTCGAAAGAAGCATTCTGGAATGTTTCTCCAAAACTGATTTCCAACGTGAAAATACGTGCATCGTACGGGTCACTTGGAAACGGAAATATCAATTCGTATGTGTATCAGGAACAATTCTCAATTTCGCAGGCTTCGTATATCCTGAATGGTGTAAAACCACAATACACCAGTCGTCCAAGTGTTCTTCCCGACGGAATTACCTGGGAAACATCGACTACAACTGATTTCGGACTTGACTTCGGCATGTTTGACGACCGATTAAGTTTTGTTGGTGATGCCTATGTGCGAAATACGACCGACATGTTTACCATTGGTTTAACTTTACCCGCTGTTTTTGGCGCCACGCCACCCAAAGGAAACTATGCTGACCTTCAGACCAAAGGATGGGAATTGTCGGTAACCTGGAGAGACAAAGTTAAAATTGCATCCAAACCTTTGAATTATAACATTCGCCTGACCTTGGCCGATAACCAGTCTAAAATTACCAGGTACAATAATCCGGATAAATTACTTTCCGATTATTACGAAGGACAAACAATTGGTGAAATCTGGGGCTATACCACCGAAGGATTCTTTGTTGATCAGGCTGATATTGATTCGCATGCCAAACAAAGTCCGCAAATGAGGGCTTCGCCAACCAATATTTGGTACCCCGGAGACATTAAGCTGCTCGACAAAAACCACGACGGGTTTATCAACATTGGAACCAACCGTGTTTCTGATCCCGGTGACCGTTCAATCATTGGAAACAATGCGCCTCGATACAATTATGGAATTACACTCGGTGCCGACTGGAATAATTTCTTCTTTACAGCTTTCTTCCAGGGAGTTGGAAAACAAGATTGGTATCCAAGTACCGAAGCCGAAGTCTTCTGGGGGCAATATAACAGACCTTACAACAATATTCCGGTTTATCAGCTTGGAAACATGTGGACTCCGGATAACACTGATGCGTATTTCCCCAGAACAATGTCGCGTGCTGCATCGAATGCCACAACACGGGAATTGGGTGTGGCTCAAACAAGATACCTGCAGAATGTAGCTTACTGCAGAATGAAGAACGTGCAATTTGGATATAATCTTCCGAAGAAGCTGATTTCGAAAATAAGTGCTGAAAATGTAAAAGTTTATTTCTCCGGAGAAAACCTCTGGACGTGGTCACCTCTCTATAAACTTGTCGGAAAAGGACATATCGATGTTGAAAACACCGGACCTTCTGACCAGCTATTTACATCAAGCAATGCAGGTGATGGTTATAACTATCCGATGATGAAAAGCGTGTCGTTCGGATTAAGCGTAACATTTTAAACTTATTATTTAAAAACTACAGTTATGAAAAAACAATATTTGTGGGTTCTTCTGTTAAGCCTCCTTTTTATACGCTGTGATCTGGAGCAAATCCCGGTATCAACAGCATCAAAGTCATCTGTTTTTGGCAGCGAAAGTGGATTGCAATTGTATGTCAATTCTTTCTATTCCATATTGCCGGGTAAATCAACCAATCTGGATGCAATGTCGGATTATCTGGCAGTTAAATCGGTACCAACTTTTGTACAGGAAGGTGCTTTTGCAGCAACCCTTGGTACAGGATGGTCGTGGACCGATCTTCGAAATATAAATTATTTCATTCTCAATAATAATGACCAAAATGTTCCGCTTGATGTCAGGAAAAACTACACCGGAATTGCTAAATTCTTCAGGGCATATTTTTATTACGAAAAGGTAAAAATGTTCGGAGACGTTCCATGGGTAGGAAAACCTTTGGATGTGGCCGATCCTGTTTTATTTGGTGCACGTGATCCTCGCACACTTGTAATGGATTCGATTATTGCCGACATTGATTATGCATGCGCAAACATAAAATCGACCAGCGATGCATCACGGAGTACTGTTACCAAATATGTGGCTTATGCCCTGAAGTCAAGGATTTGCCTGTTTGAAGGTACATTCAGGAAATATCATACCGAATTGAATCTGCAGGGCTCGGCTGCAACAATGCTCAATTTGGCCGCTACAGCTGCAAAAGATGTAATGGACAATGGCGGTTATTCCATTTACACTTCTGGTGGTCCCGGAAAATCGTACCGGACCGTTTTCACGAGTTCAACACCAGTTGCCAGCGAAGTAATGCTTGCCGCAATTTGCGACCTGACTTTATCAGTCCTGAACGATGCAAACTGGTACTGGACCAGCGGTACATATGGTGATAAAGCCAGTTTTACTCGAACTTTTATAAATACGTATCTCAACCTTGATGGAACTCCGTTTACAAATAATTCTGGTTACCAAACCATGCTTTTTAAAGATGAGGTTAAAAATCGCGACTTAAGGCTGAAACAGACGATTCGTTTGGGTGATTACAAGCGAACCAGCGGCGGTACTCAGGTTCCTGCTCCACCACTTTTCTCCTACACGTTTACCGGGTATCAGCCTATAAAATGGACGCTCGACGACATGTATTATGACACCCGTGACCTGAATATCAATTCAATTTCTGAGTTTCGTTATGCTGAAGTTTTGCTGAATTATGCCGAAGCAAAAGCAGAACTTGGGACATTAACTGATGCCGACTGGGATGCAACGATTGGTGTATTACGCACCCGTGGCGGAATCACAGCTGGGCTCACAACCAAGCCAACCGTGGTTGACAATTACCTGAAATCAGTTTATTTTCCTGATATCTCTGATCCGGTTATTTTGGAAGTCAGGAGGGAACGTGGAATTGAGTTAAGCCTGGAAGGATTCAGGTTCGCCGATGTTCGCCGATGGAAACATGGTGAGTTGATGAATCAGGAATGGAACGGATTTTATGTGCCAGAACTGGTTACTCCCATGGATTTGAATGAAGATGGAATCTTGGATGTGGCATTTTATCAGGGAACAAAGCCATCTCCAGCCGTTTCAGGAGTCACTTATGTTGATGTTTCAGCAACTGTCAGCGGAAAAACAAATTCGCAACTGCTGAAAAATGGTACTTCGGGCGAGCTGACCTGGATGAACAACATCAAACGTAAATGGGAAGATAAAATGTATCTGTACCCGATTCCACAAACCGACCTGATTACCAATCCAAATTTGGGACAGAATACAGGCTGGTAGTTGCGTAAATCCTCTGTTTGAAATATTTAAACCAACTAAAAAAATGAATAACTATCCTGCAATTTATAAAAGCAGGGTAGTTATTTCATTCTGTTAAAACTAACCAACGAATTAAAAAATTTTATATGAAATCATTTAAATTACTTTCAGGCATTTTGATCTGTCTATTAATGAGTTCACTAATTGTTTCTGCTGCGAACAAGAAAGATACAAACACCAGAAGTTTCAATATCATTACCTACAATATCCGGATGAACACACCGGATGACGGAGTGAATGCCTGGCCGCTCCGGAAGGATAAAGTGGCCGGTTTATTGAAATTTCATCAGGCCGATATTTTTAATGTTCAGGAAGCTTTACCTGAACAACTGGACGATTTGGCGGCGAGTTTCCCCGATTTTGACCATGTTGGTGTTGGCCGCGATGACGGGAAACGTTTGGGTGAGCACATGTTGATTTTCTATAAAAAATCGCGTTTCTCAAAAATCAAAGATGGCATGTTCTGGTTAAGCCAAACTCCCGAAAAGCCAGGCCTTGGCTGGGATGCGGTGTGTAACCGCACTGTGACCTGGATAAAATTGAAAGATAATTTGAGTGGAAAGGTATTCTTTGTTTTCGATACGCATTTTGATCACCGGGGACGGACGGCCCGTGAAGAATCGGCTAAGCTGATTTTAAAATCAATCAAGGAAATCAATACCGAAAATTTGCCACTGATTTTGACCGGCGATTTAAACCTGACCAAAGAAACGGTTCCGGTTCAGTTAATACTCGGCGAACTAAAAGATTCGAGAGATATATCGGTCGAAAAACCTTATGGACCCGACGGAACAAGTGGTGGTTTTGATGTGAAACTTATGCCTCGGACCATTGATTATATTTTCGTGAACAATAAGGTGAAAGTGTTGCGGCAGGGTGTCTTAACAGATTCTTATGGGTTGTATTATCCATCAGATCACTTGCCTGTGCTTGCTGAAATGATTATTGACTAAGTTTCGATTAATTGTCTAAAAAATACTCTTGCGCCTCTACGCGGGAGTATTTTTGTTTTTTGTCGTCTCTTGTCATTCCCGGAAGGAATCCTGAAGTAATTGGTTTGCTGAAGGTCCTTCGTTGAAAAGCAAATCCAGAATACTCAGGTCTGGAACGAATCCAAATTTTTCGGAAAATACCTGCGTGTAGGATTGAGCTTTGTAATTTGGATCATTCGCAGTGCGGTGCGTTTTCGGACTGATTTGTTCCCTGAAATTCAGGCAGTTTTCAGGAACCTGTTCAAAATCTTCAGTCAGTTTTATGCAAGTGGGTATTTCCAGAGTTTCCTTGATCATTTCCGTAATTTGCTGGTTGAAGTCGAACAAAAATGCATATTTCTTTCTGAAAAATGGTTCGATGTCGTCAGCGAAATATTCGAAAAACGGAGAGGAGTTGTAAGCCGAGAAAATGGTTCTCCACTGATTTCGCTGCCATTCTTCGTCGTATGCAATCCGCAAATCTTTGATTTTAATTTTCTTTCCACGTCCTTTTTCAACGGGAACAATTAGCGGAACAGGTCCGTTCGCTGCCAGAATTACTGCGCGGTTGCGGTAAGTTTGCTTGATAAAGTTTTCGTGCTGTTCGATAAAAACTTCGGGATAAACGCGCAATTTCGAGAAGTATTGAATGGGCGCAAAATAGGCCGTACTGAGCAGGATTCCGGAATCTAGTTTCATTATTTTTCGCTAAAAAAACCACCCTGGTAATCGCTTCCCATGCTCACCCCTTCATCGGTCAAATCTTCATCTTTCGAGGCAACAATTTCTTCGGTTTTTTCGAGTTCGCGTACCACGCGTTTCAGTTCCCGTTTCAGTTTCATAATGCGGGGAAGTTGCATGATGGAAGCCAGTAAAAAGCCAAAAACAAGTCCTGCAAGAAGTACAACAACAAGTGGTACATTTTGAATTTCCCAGACAATAAATTTGATATTGATGACCACGTAATTCTGAAAGGTAAATACCATAATCAGAACCAAAAGAATCAGAAATAATATGACTTTACCCGACATCTTTTTCAATTAATTTCCACAATATTAACCAAAAACCCGAAGATTGTCAAACGATTAGTCTTATAGGTTCGTTGAACCCACTACGATTTAATTGTTTCGTAAACTTCAGCAAACAAAAAAGATGACAAAATTGCCATCCTTTTTGTTTGCTTTCCCTTTTATTTACAGGACAAATATTTTAGAAACGTTCGATGAAAATTGAACCTGATTTTTTATTTAACAACTGTGAACAGACGGCGCCAGCGGATTTTGTTATAGATTGGCTGGTCTTTATCTAACGAAAGCCAGATGAATACGGCTTTTCCAACGACATGATCTTCCGGAACAAAACCCCAGTAACGTGAGTCAGCCGAATTGTGACGGTTGTCACCCATCATCCAGTAGTAATCCATTTTAAAGGTGTAACTGTTTGTTTGAGATCCGTTTATGTAAATCGTGCTGTCTTTTACCTGAAGATCGTTTTCTTCATACAAGTCGATGATTCGTTGGTATATTGGAAGATTTTTCATGGTGAGTTGTACGGTTTCGCCCTTCTTTGGAATTTCCAATGGTCCGAAATTGTCAACATTCCAGGGGTAATCTTTGCTAAAAGGGAAAATGTTCTGGTCCCAGTTTCCGGCTGCAACATTGGTTCGTACAACCGATTTCACATTTTTCATCGCTTTAAGCTTATTTTCATCATCAGCAGTTAACGGGAATAAGTATTGCGTGTTCGAAATCACATGGCGGTCGTCTTCAGCAATATGTAGCTGATCGAGAACGCGTTTGTTTATGCCTGTTCCGTCGGTAGTCACAATGTTTTCCCACTGCATGCCCGGAAAATCTTTCTGCTCTTTTCCGTTCACATAAAGCTGGTCGTCTTTCAGTTCAATTACATCACCGGGAATTGCAACACATCGTTTGATTAAATTTTCGCGTTTGTCTACCGGACGGGCAACAATGTCGCCAAAGGTTTCCTTTTCGCGCCAAACCCGGTCGCGGCCATAGCTCCGAACAAGTTGGTAATAGCTTTCATCATTTTGTATTTTTAGGGCAACCGTGTCGCCTTCAGGAAAATTGAAAACCACGACATCGTTATTTTTTACTTTTCCGAAACCTGCAATACGTTTGTATGGATTGTGAATCCATTCAACATACGATTTCATGGTCGTTGAAAATGGCATGGTATGGTGCACAAAAGGAAAAGACAGCGGTGTGTTGGGAAGTTTTGGGCCATAAGCGGTCTTACTTACAAACAGGTAGTCTCCAACGAGCATCGATTTTTCCATTGACGAAGTTGGGATGGTGTATGCTTCAATAAAAAACATGCGGATAAAAGTGGCAGCAATAACAGCGAAGATTATTGCGTCAACCCATTCAACTACTTTTGTTTGCTTACCATCCGGAGGATTTTTCTTTTTCCAGAAAGCCCAGTGTACTTTTTTTGAAACATATATATCAAAAATTACTGCTAGTCCAATCAGCCAGATATAGCTCTCAATCCAAATTACCCAAAGGATATAAATCAGGCCAACCAAAATAAATTTAAACCATTTATTGGAAAGAATTTCATTCATATTTTTTTGATAGCCAAAATATGAATGTGTTCGCTATACTCATACTTTTTTCGGTAACAATGGCTGGTTTTTCGACAAACGGATTCGAATCGACTTTTTTATTTATTCTGTTGGGTCGTAGCAGTAAAATTCAATATACAGAAAGGCCATCTCAAATTTTATTTTGAGATGGCCTTTCTGGAATTATTTATTCTATAAGATTAGCGTACAAACGAGAACAACCGTTTCCAGCGGATTTTGTTATAGATTGGCTGGTCTTTGTCGAGCGAAAGCCAGATGAACACAGCTTTTCCGACGACATGATCTTCCGGAACAAAACCCCAGTAACGTGAGTCAGCCGAATTGTGACGGTTGTCACCCATCATCCAGTAGTAATCCATTTTAAAGGTGTAACTGTTTGTTTGAGATCCGTTTATGTAAATCGTGCTGTCTTTTACCTGAAGATCGTTTTCTTCATACAAGTCGATGATTCGTTGGTATATTGGAAGATTTTTCATGGTGAGTTGTACGGTTTCGCCCTTCTTTGGAATTTCCAATGGTCCGAAATTGTCAACATTCCAGGGGTAATCTTTGCTAAAAGGGAAAATGTTCTGGTCCCAGTTTCCGGCTGCAACATTGGTTCGTACAACCGATTTCACATTTTTCATCGCTTTAAGCTTATTTTCATCATCAGCAGTTAACGGGAATAAGTATTGCGTGTTCGAAATCACATGGCGGTCGTCTTCAGCAATATGTAGCTGATCGAGAACGCGTTTGTTTATGCCTGTTCCGTCGGTAGTCACAATGTTTTCCCATTGCATGCCCGGAAAATGTTCCTGTTCTTTTCCGTTCACATAGAGCTGATCATCTTTAATTTCAATAACATCGCCGGGAATTCCGACGCACCGTTTGATATAATTTTCCCTTTTATCAACAGGACGGGCAACAATGTCGCCAAACGTTTCCTTCTCGCGCCAAACCCGGTCGCGGCCATAACTCCTGACAAGTTGGTAATAACTCTGATTCTGAACTTTCAAAGCAACTGTGTCACCTTCAGGAAAATTGAAAACCACCACATCGTTATTTTTTACTTTTCCGAAACCTGCAATTCGTTTGTATGGGTTTTGGATCCATTCAACATACGATTTCATGGTCGTTGAAAATGGCATGGTATGGTGCACAAAAGGAAAAGACAGCGGTGTGTTGGGAAGTTTTGGGCCATAAGCGGTCTTACTTACAAACAGGTAGTCTCCAACGAGCATCGATTTTTCCATCGACGAAGTGGGAATGGTGTATGCCTCAATAAAAAACATACGGATAAAAGTGGCTGCAATAACTGCAAAAATAATTGCATCGACCCATTCAACTACTTTGGTTTGTTTACCGTCCGGTGGGTTTTTCTTTTTCCAGAAAGCCCAGTGTACTTTTTTCGAAACATAAATATCGAAAATTACAGCCAATCCGATGAGCCAGATGTAGCTTTCGATCCAGACTACCCAGAGGATATAAATCAGGCCAACCAAAATAAATTTAAACCATTTATTGGAAAGAATTTCTTTCATTTTATTGTCTTGTTAAATATTAAGCAAATCGTTCATCGACAAAATTCCCTTTTTCCCGAAGCTGAATTCGGCAGCCAAAACGGCACCAAACGCGAATCCTTTGCGGCTTTTGGCACAATGGGTAATTTCAATATAATCAACCTCCGAGTCATAATTAATGATGTGCGTTCCGGGAACCATCCCTTCACGTTCCGAAATAATGCCAAGTTCTTCGGTATTTGTGGTTGAGTGATTGACCCATCTTTTTTTCTCCGGAAGGTTCTCGATAATTCCCTCGGCCAAAGTGATGGCTGTGCCGCTTGGGGCATCCAATTTCTGGGTATGGTGAATTTCCTTCATTTCGGTTTTGTACTCGCTTCGGTTAGCCATGAGTTCGGCCAGCTTTTTATTCAGGGCAAAGAAAATATTAACTCCTAAACTGAAATTTGAGGCATAAAAAAATGTTCCATTCAAATCTTTGCAAAGTTGGTGTACCTCAGGCAATTTTTCGAGCCATCCTGTAGTTCCGCTCACAACCGGAATGCCGGCTTCGAAACACATTTTGTAATTGGCTATTGCCGATGCTGGTATAGTAAACTCTATAGCAACATCTGCTTTTTGAAGGTTTGTGATGGTAAGTTCTTCAGGATTGGAAATGTCAATTTTTAATACAATTTCGTGTCCGCGGTCAAGAGCAATTTTTTCAATCTCTTTCCCCATTTTTCCATAACCGATTAATGCAATCTTCATTCGTAGTGTCTAAATTTTGGGTCAACAAAGATATAAAATCGAGTCTAAAATAGTGATACTTGGTTAAGTAATCTCATTTTTTCGATAAACACACCTGTTGCGCCGACAAACTGAAATGAAAAGTAATTAATCCTGACGAAACAATTGGCTTCAGAATCCGACGTGTTGAATTGTAAATGTATTTTGAAAACTGAAAAATTCTTGTTTGAAATTCGATCAGGAGATAAGTATTTTGTACTTGTTGTAAAGAAATGAAGCAAATAGCAAAAGTAATCCGAGTGATACAAAAACAATGGTTTTGGAAATGGTGTCGAGATAAGTTAAGTCGTAGAAAAAGAGTTTAATCAGCGTTCCGGCAAATAAAGCGATAGCTCCAATGCGGAGATATTTTTTCTTTTTCCAGATACCTAACGAAATGATTAGCATGGCGTAAACGCCCCAAAGAATACTCAACCCGAGTTTGTATGAATCTGACGACCCCAAAAGATCCATCCAGTGTATCAGTTCGCTGCTGGCAATCCAAAGAATCGATGTATAAAGAAATAAATCAAAGACGAACTTAAAATCGTTCTTCAGAAATCCCTGTTTGATGTAGTGATAACAGGTAAAAATCATCAGCGCTACAAAAGCCAGCGAAATATACCTGATTCCGATATAAATTATTTCTTTTGAAGAGTCAGCTAAATAGATTTCACGCAATTGACCGAGGATATATAAATCCTGAATTAAAAAGACGACAACAACCCAAACGTTGAATCCCAGGTTAACGAATCCCAGATTTTTATTTTTCAATTTCCGGATATTAATTATCGATAACAAACTCAGGAATAAAATGGAGTAATTATTAATCCAGAGTATTTTGAATTTCAAAAGGTCAGTGTTGAATGAGGTTTTATTTATTAACTGTCCATCAGGTGAAAGTTCTGTTCCGGAATGGGAAAATTGTTGCTGAAAAAAAGAAGCAATTTCCATCCTGAAAGAAAAATAAAGTGAGAAGAGAAATATAGCCGGAATAGCTGTTGAAATTATACTCCAAATATCCTTGTGCAGGTTCAAAGCCGAAACGTATTTTTTATTTTGGAACAGGTAAAGGACAAATCCAAAAGCGGCCAGAAATAGCATTGAAGTCAGGAAATGAATATTCAATAATGGTGTAATATCTGCCTGTGGTTGACTTAAATACGGTCCGGTTCCCCAATCCTGAATTAAACTTAGAAATGCTAAAAGCATGACTGGATAGGATAGGCTTTCGTAAATGCCTGTACGCCTGGTTCTGCCAATTCCAAAAAGTAAAGCTGCCTCGCCTGCCCAAAGAAGAGTTACCCAATTGCCATTAAGCTGAACCGGAATCGCAATGGTTACAAATACTAAAACTATTCCCAGAATGAGGTAGAAGAGATTTTTATCACTAAATTTTTGTCTGTAAATTAGAATTGCTGCCAGAAAATGAATGGCTGCGTTGCCAATTGTAAAAAGTCCCAGAAGTTGTTTTCCGGTTTCGTGGTCTGCTAAAATTGAATAGCCCAGTCCATAAAAAATGAAGGCATTTGACAATACCAGGATGATATCTTCGCGTTCGAAATTTCGGTTTTTGCGAAGTTTATAAGCCAGAAAACTGATGTAAAAAATAGCGAAGAAGATTGAAAGAAAGGTTAATGCCGGTTCAAAAAGTTCCGCACTATCGTACGAGAGTTGATACCAAACAAAATACATGAGCCATGTAAGCAGGAAAGACGAATAATAAAGCGGCTTCCAGTATTTAATAAATGAGATGGTTAAAATACCAGCGTTGATAATGGACATGTAGGTGTAAAGAATAGTTACATTTCCTGAATTCTCACTCAGCAGAAAAGGAACTGCATAAGCACCGACAAGACCGAAGTGGGCAATAATTTGCTTGTTATAGTTCATGGCCAGATAAACGGCAAATACAGTGACAACCACCATAATGCCAAACGACAGGACTTGAGGCAGCAACTGATAAAAACTATATGCGGCATACGTGATAAAATACAAAATGGCCAGAGCTCCGCTAACCAAAACTGCACTGTAGTTTGTGTACTTTTTCTTTAGTTTAATTCCAAATCCCAAAAGTATTGCTCCGGAAAGATAACCAAGAATTATACGTGTTAATGGGCTGATTAACTGATGTTCGATGGAGTATTTTACTCCGATGGCCACACCAACTACAGTTATTATGATTCCGATTTTGCTGAGTAAATTTTCCCCGATAAATTTCTCAAGGTCTTTTTTGATTTTAACAGGCTGCTGGAATTTGGCTGTTACATCCTTTGTGTGTTGCTTCTGATTAATATCCGGAAGATTTACTGGTTGGTTCTCAGTTTCTTCGGTGAGTTCTTTAACCTGATATTTTTCTTTGATATAGTTAGGGATTGGTTCCTCTTGTTTTGCGGTAACTTTTACGTCTGAAGAACTTTTTAGACGTTGAATTTCGTTTCGGATTTCATTAATCTGTTTTGAAAATAATTCTTGTCTCTTTGTTAGGTCATCCAACTTAGCCAGAAGTTGATCGAGACTTTTAGAATCCTCATTCATAAATTTAGGTTTTAATGTAAAATTTATCCGATGAAAGCATTCTTTTCAAACGCTGCAATATCCATTTGAAAAGGAAGGGAATTATCGGAAAGATTTCTAATAAAAGTAAATTTAGTGAACTTAAACCGAACTCCAAATTTATTGTGTTTTCGGGTGGTTCAAGGAGGTAGTTTCTGTTCCGAAAATCTGTGTTCTGGAATGACAATCAATGTGTTAATGTGTTGAATTCCACCTGCCAGTCAGACACACAGATTGTTCAGTATCACTCAGTTATTTACATTTGATAATACATCAAATTGAAAATATAAAAATTGTCTCTTAATTGATCTTTGGGTTTCCCTAAAATTCTGAAGTAAAATGGAAACGAATATCTTTAAACTCACTTTGAGCCATGTCGAGAATAAACTGAGAATCGGCCATAAATACGTCGCGACCGCGTTTGTCGGTAGCCATTTTCTGGTGTTTGCGATTTTTAAATTCAGTTAACGCTTTCGGGTTATCGCTTTTGATCCAGCAGGCTTTGTACATCTGTAATGGTTCGAACCGACACTTGGCGTTGTACTCGTGTTCCAAACGGTATTGAATCACTTCGAACTGAAGTTGTCCAACAGTTCCAATAATTCTCCGACCATTAAATTGGCTTGTAAACAACTGTGCCACACCCTCATCCATTAACTGGTCGATTCCTTTGTTGAGCTGTTTGGTACGCATGGGGTCTGCATTTTCGACAAAGCGGAACATTTCCGGAGAGAAGCTGGGCAAACCTTTGAAATGGATATCTTCTCCTTCGGTGAGCGTATCGCCGATAATGAAATTTCCGGTATCCGGAACCCCGATTATGTCTCCGGGATAGGCTTCCTCAATGATTTCTTTTTGTGAAGCCATGAATGCTGTTGGTGCCGATATCCGGAAAGTTTTATTCAGGCGTACATTTTTATACATGTTGTTTCGCTCAAATTTTCCGGAGCAAACTTTTACAAAAGCAATGCGGCTGCGGTGATTGGGATCGATGTTGGCATGAATCTTAAAAACGAATCCGCTGAATTTTTCGTCTTCAGGATCGATTTCTCGTTCTTCGGTTTGGCTGGTGCGTGGCCATGGCGCAATTTTTACAAAAGCGTCGAGTAATTCCTGAACGCCAAAGTTGTAGAGCGCACTTCCGAAAAACACAGGAGCCAGATCGCCGGCCAGGTATTCGTCGTGATTGAATTCAGGATAAACGCCGTAAACCAGTTCCAGGTCGTCGCGCAGTTTTTGTGCATCAGCGCGAATGTGTTTTTCAAGTTCCGGACTATTGATGTCTGAAAACGAAATTCCCGGTTCAATTTCCTGAACACTGGCTTTAAACAAGTTCAGGCTTTTGTTATATATATTATAAACGCCTTTGAAATCTGGTCCGTTGTTAATTGGCCAGCTTAACGGATTGATGCGAATTTGCAACTGGCGTTCAATGTCGTCGAGCAATTCGAAAGTATCCTGAGTTGGGCGGTCGAGCTTATTAATGAAAACGATAACTGGTGTTTTGCGCATCCGGCAAACGTTCATTAATTTTTCGGTTTGGGGCTCAACTCCTTTGGCTGCGTCAATTACAATAATTACGCTGTCAACAGCGGTTAGTGTCCGGAATGTATCTTCCTGAAAGTCCTGGTGACCGGGAGTATCCAGAATATTGACTTTGTAGCCGTCGTACTCGAAACCCATAACCGAAGTAGCCACCGAAATACCACGCTGACGTTCAATTTCCATAAAATCGGAAGTTGCACCTTTCTTAATTTTGTTGCTTTTTACAGCGCCGGCCACACGGATTGCACCCCCGAACAGCAAAAGCTTTTCAGTTAATGTTGTTTTCCCGGCATCAGGGTGACTCACAATGGCAAAGGTTCTTCTGCGGCGTATTTCTTTCTGATTACTCATTATCCCAACTTTATTCTTTTTTGACGCTGCAAAAATAGAACTTTATCTGATACAGATTGAAGGACTGACGGATTGAAAAACTGAAAACGGCACAAATTAAGTCATTGGTGGTCATTAATGGTCATTCAATATTCAGTATTTGTTTTCGATGACACACAATCGATAGCTTTTAATGATGCGCAGCGAACGACAATGTAATGACGCGAAAAGAATGACCACAGTTGATACACCGCAATTTCGCTATTTAATTTTTGCCGCGTGGATTGAAGCTTTTAGCGCTTTCGAAATGGTTTCCCAATATTTGAGGTGAAACTCGCGACTATCACCGCCGATGATTTCGTAATATGACTTTGGCAAATCTTCAGGGGTAAATTTTAGCTTTTTGCCTTCGCTGTACAAAGCCGGAACTTCGGGATGAAACTGTACCGCAAAAACGTTCGGAAACAAACGGTGCTGAATACCTTCAATAATCTCGCCGTCCATCGAAGTTGCCGTAACAATCAGGTCTTTGCCGAGATCGTCAATCGATTGGTGATGCGAACTTAAAACCAATGGAATGTAATCTTTCCTGGCTTTCACTCTTTTCAGAAAAAAAGGCGAGGCAGTAAATTGAATGTGGTGAAAATTGATACCCATTAACAAAGAGTCATTCGAAATTTCTTGCCAGTAATTGCGATGCATCTGTTCTTTTTTCAGCTTCACAGTTTCCTGGGCGGTTTTGGCGCCGTATTTTTCCGCCGGTATATCCTGAATCAAAGTCCCGCCAGTAGCCACATTCATGGTTTGCAATCCCAGACAAAATCCTGTGACAAAATATTCGGGCTTTTGACGCAGGAAGGGTGTAAACTTTTCATTTTGTCTGCCTCCCAAAAGGTGAAATAGAAAACTGGCTTCAAACAAATGTCGGTTCGGATCAGTAACATCTGAATACTCATTTTTCTCCCTGTAGATTTCAGGCTGAATATCAGGTCCGCCGAAGAAGAAGATGCCGACTGAGTGATTGAAAAGCTTCTTAAAAACGGGAGTCCATTCATTAATCCTGAAGATTTTGGAAGTATCTGCTTCTCCCGTAATTTTCTGAAGGTGAAATTTTTGCATTCCGGGTTTGTGAATCAGATTCTCAGATTTGGTGTAATCATAAGTTTCGGCTGCAGAATAAATGCCAACGAAATCGACATCGGGAATTTTCAAAATATTCTTTTTCAGGAGAAATTCAATGGTTTCGAGGTTCTGAACCGTTGGATGTGCCAGCAGAATATACGTTTTTTCCGGTTTTATTTCAGTTTCCAGAAAATTCTGCGCGAAAGAAATATTGAAATTGATCGACAGAAAAAGCGTAAAAATTAGTTTCCCGAAATTTTTCATGGACTGGTTTTTATTCAATCAAAAATATAGAAAAGAATTGAGCCTAAAATTACAAGTTCTGGCATATCTTTCAGAAAAACAACGCATATAAAATTGATTTTGAATGCATATTGCATATAATTTAATGTTGAATTTAACGTTTTTCAACCGAAGCATGAAAAAAGTAAGGATGTTTGTTTTATTTGCTATTTTTAAAACCTAGAAATACAGATCCAAAAAAACCGATTATGTCGTTTAAATTGTTTGTTGCCAGCACTTTCGGATTGATTAAATCAACCACTAAATTGGAAAATGCTCATAAAGCTTTACTTGCTGATTACCAAATGTTCCGCGAATTTGAAAAGTCAAAGGAACTGAAGGAATACCATGAGCTCGATTTATTGGTAAACTCACCAACTTTTAAACAGAAAAAGAAGGAACTTCAGGGCTTGTCGCTGAGAGGAAGCAAGGAAGAAGCGCAACAGAAGGAACTGATCCGATTAGAGAAAAACAGCAAACTTCGGAAGTTCTATGCCACCGAAAAATTGGAGGATTTAAAAAGATACGAAAAGGTCAAAGCGTCCGATTTGCCTGAAAAATTCAGGAAATTAAAGGAAACTGTTGAAAGTGCTTCGTTTGATAAAACGAAGACAAAAGATTCTTCGAGTAATGAATACAAGCAATTTACGGAATTTCAAAACCTGAAAAATTCAGCGGACCTTCTGTTTTTTCAGCGTTTCGGAAAGTCTCCGGCCTATCGCAATTACTTGCAAATGAAGGATTCTCCCGAACGAAAGCGCCTCGAAGAACTTCAGCAAATCACAGCTTCCGCAGAATTTAAGGTCCGGGTTGCTTATTTGGAAGACAAACAGAAATGGGAAAAAACGGATGAAGCAGGCAAAGAAAAGCGTTTAGCTGAAATGCAGAAAATGCCCGAACTGACGAATTACCAAAAATATAAAAATTCGAATGCTTTTGATTTTTTTCAGAAATGGGAGCTTGTTTTTGAAGATAATTTTGAATCAGGCAAGCTTGATCCGAATAAATGGAGCACTCAGTCGCATTGGGCAAGCAAAACCCTGGGACAAAATTTTTCGCAGATTGGCGACCTACAGGCTATTACCGACGGGAAAAATATTTCGGTTACCGGCAAATCGCTGAAAATTGAAGTCAGGAGAGAAAAAGCAAAAGGAATGGTTTGGCAAATGCCTCTCGGTTTTGTTGAGCACGAATTTGATTATACTTCCGGCATTGTATCAACAGCTGGCGGCAACTGGTGGAATCATGGAATTTTGGAAGCGAAAGTGAAATATAATCCGTCGACAACTATTGTTGACGCCATTTATTTATTGGGCGAGGAGAGTTCTCCACAAATCAATCTGGTGGAAATGGGTGCCACAAATCGTGTTGGGACACTGACCGGAACGGAAAATGGAACTAAAGCTAATTGTGAAAGCATTTCGGGATTGAAAGCCGGCGAGTTTTATATTTTTAGGTTGGAGTGGACTGCCAGCTCGCTGGTATGGAAAATTAACGAAAGGGAAATCCTTAGCATTAATTTGCATGTGCCTTCGCATACGCTTCATTTGAACGCTGCCTCGATAGTCGTTTCTGAACCATCAGGAAATTTACCTCACCAGTTTGAAATAGACTGGGTGAGATTTTATCAGCACCACAAAGCATAATTTTTCTTGAACCACAATAGGCACATAGGTCACAGTAGAAAATTTAGTGATTTTGGTACAATATTTCAGGAACAACAAATGACAGTGGGAAAATTACAACCAATAAAATCTGTGTGTTCTATGTGTCTATGTGGTAATTTAATACTACTTGATTGAATGAACTGGACGGATGAGTTTAAAGGTGCCATAACCGTTTGCGATAGCGAAGGGATTGTGGTTTACATGAATGAACGGTCGAAGAAAATGTTCGACAAAGATGGTGGAGAAACTCTGATTGGTAGAAGCCTGATTGATTGTCATCCCGAACCTGCACGAACTTTACTACTGAAAATGCTGGCAGAGCCACTTCCAAATTCATATACCATCGAGAAAAACGGCATCCGGAAAATGATCCACCAAACGCCATGGATGCAGGATGGCGAGTTTAAGGGCGTTGTGGAAATTTCGTTCGAAATACCAATGGAATTACCACATTTTAAAAGGAATTAATTCAGGTCGCTGTAACAGAACTTAATTTTCTTTAACATATTTTGGAATAAAATAATCCTGTAAATCCTTTAATTTTGGTGACAAAGTGCCAAAATCTAATTTCGCATGAATTTTCGAATTTCTATTCTTTTAATTTTCTCCGTTACTTTAATTTTATCGGCTTCAGCACAGGGGATTCGCGGCCGTATCACCGATGAACGTGGCGAAGCCGTTTCGTTTGCAACCATTTATGTTCCTGAAATCTCAACCGGAACGACTTCAAACATCGATGGAAATTATGAATTGAAACTTCCGGCGGGAAAACACAAAGTTTTGTTTCAGTATTTGGGTTACGAAACTCAAACGGCCGAATTTGTGATCGGCAAAAGCTTTCAGGAATTTAATGTCAAACTAATCACTCAGAGTTACCATATTCCGGAGATAAAAGTTTTGGCGTCGGGCGAAGATCCTGCCTATTACATCATGCGGCGTGCGATTGCCATGGCGCCGTATTATCAAAAGCAGGTCTCCAAGTATTCGTGTAAAGTGTATCTGAAAGGCTCCGGAGTTTTTGATAAAGTTCCTTCGATGGCGAAATGGATGATGGACAAGAACGAAGTTAAAAATCTCAACGAACCTTTTGTAATGGAAACGGTAAGCCAGATCGAATTCGAATTGCCCGACCATCTCAAGCAGAAGGTATTGGCGATGCGCTCTTCAGGAAAAGATAACAACACTTCGCCCATGGGCATGATTACCAATAATTTGTACGATGCCGAAAAATACGGAGTAGTTTCGCCTGTTGGAAAAAATGCGCTAAAGACTTACCGGTTTGTCCTCGATGGAGTTTTCGAGGATCAGGGGCGTACCATTAATAAAATTCGTGTGATTCCGAAAACCGATGGGAACGATGTGTTTACCGGATACATTTATATTGCCGACGGATTCTGGAACATCCATTCTGCTGCACTCAAAATGCACATGCCAATGACCAATGTGAATGTCCATCAGGTTTATGCCGAAGTGAATACGAACACCTGGATGCCAGTGAGCCTCGATTTCGATATGGATTTTTCGGGAATGGGTTTTAAAATGAAATTCAGGTATGTGGCGTCAATCAGCGACTACAAAACCACATTGAATCCGGCACTCGATCATTCGTTTCTGAATAAAATGAAAGAACAGCAATTGGCCGATCAGCAGTTTGTTGAGAAAATTAATGCTGAGAATTCTGCAAATAAGGAAAACGAAAAAGTCAAAACCAAAGCACAAAGTCGCATAGAAGATTTGATGGAAAAACCTGAATTGAGCAATCACGAAACGGTGAAACTAAACCGCTTGATTGAACAGGAAACGCGCCGGAACAGTCCTCCTGAACCACTCGAAATTAAGTCGTCTTTTCAGGTGAGCCAGAAACAAGTAAACAACGACTCGGCATATTGGACGAGCCTGAGGCCAATTCCACTGACGGAAATGGAAAAGACCAGCTTTGCTAAAAAAGACTCATTTCTAACGGTTTCGGCGAAACCCGAATACCAGGACTCTGTGCGCGATTCGAAGCGGAAATTTAAGCTCAAACATTTGATCTTCGGGAAAACTTACGATTATTCAACCGATTCGATCCGGAAATATGAACGATTTTCCATTCCTAAACTGATTGATCCGACTTCGCTGGCCTTTAACTCAGTTGACGGATTTCGACTTGAATTGCCGTTCAGTTATTTCAGAGCCGACAGCTCTGGTCATCTTTTTCGAGTCGAACCGCATTTTGCATACGCCTTTGCCCGCCAAAAAATCGATGCAACATTTTCTTTCCAGCAAAGGCTCAATGGTTTGACAAACAGTTGGATTTCGGTCGCTGTAGGATCGTCCACGCCCGATTTCAATGATAGCTCACCATTGTCGGCCATTACCAACGATTTGTACACGCTTTGGATGGAACGAAATTACAAGCGTTATTACAGACGTGATTTTATTCAGGTAAATAGCAGTCGCGATTTGGTCAACGGGCTAAATCTCAGTGTTGGCCTGGGTTATAATCAAAATTCAGCATTGACGAATCATACGAGCTATTCATTTATCGATTACAAAGACCGGGAAATAATGCCCAACATTCCTGAAAACAATACCTTAATTCCTGAACAACTTGAAGATCATAGGTCTTTTATTGGCCGTGTTGCGTTGGAATATACACCGCACAATCGTTATCGCATTCGCAATCATACAAAAGTTTATGCTGGAAGTAAATTTCCAACCTTTTCGCTGATCTACCGGAAAAGTTTCGCTGATGTATTTAACAGCGATGCGAATTTCGATTTTTTGCGTTTGGGCATACGACAGAAAATTAATTTTGGAATCGACGACCATTTTTCGTATCGTGTTGCCGCCGGAAAATTTCTGAACGCAAAAATGGTTTATTTTGAAGATTTTCAGCATTTCAATACCCGGCCAACCGGATTCATGTTCTCGTCGTACGAAAATAGTTTCAGGCTATTGCCATTTTACGAATATTCAACGACTAGTCAGTTTTTAGAATCGCATGCCAACTGGCAAACACGACGGTTTATCCTGAAACAATTGCCCATCGTTAAAAACACCTCGATTTCCGAGAATTTGTTTGTCAATTTTCTAAGTACTCCTGACCTGAAAAATTATGTGGAAACAGGCTACGGAATCAACAATATATTTCTGCTAGTGAATATTGAAGCGGTTGCCGGATTTGAAAACGGCAAATTTCGATCGGCAGGAATAAAAGTGAGTATGAACCTGAAGTAGCGAAGAGTTTTCTGTCTCAGTTCTCCGAAGAGAAGCAATGAATGGCATGCTCCATTCTTAAATTGCAGTTTTCTTATGGGAATGTGATCAATTTGTTGAATGAATTGTTATCTTGATTCAACAACTTTGTCGGGAAAAATAATAAACATGTGATGATAAAAAAGACAGCAGTACTTCTGATTAATGTCGGGACTCCGGATGAACCGAAAGTAAAGGCAGTTCGCCGTTACTTAACCGAATTCTTAAACGACCGCCGGGTTATTGATATTCCGCTTGTTTTGCAGAAAATTCTGGTAAACCTGATTATTGTGCCGTTCCGGGCGCCAAAATCTACCAAACTCTACGAGCGTTTGTGGACCGAAAAAGGTTCGCCTTTGCTCTATTTTTCCGAAAGAGTTTTAGAAGATCTGCAATCGAAAGTCACCGGAAAAGCCGATGTTTTTATGGCCATGCGTTATGGAAATCCGTCAATTGGAAAAGCTCTTTCTGCTATTCAAAAAGGAAATTACGATACGCTCGTTATTTTCCCGATGTTTCCGCAATATGCGTCTTCCACCAATGGCACCGCTATTCAGGCTGTTATCGATAAAGTTAGAAACTGGAATACCATTCCTGAAATAAAAGCCATCAATCAGTTTTACGATCATCCGGCATTTCTCGACGCTTTTGCCAAACGGATTCAATCGTATGACCCTGAGAAGTTCGACCATATTATTTTTTCATATCACGGATTACCCAATCGTCATCTGGAAAAAAATCATCCTGAAGAATCGATTGAAACGTGTAACTGCGAAAACGAGTTGCCTGGGTTCGGTAAGTTTTGTTACAAAGCAACCTGCTACCAAACAACTCGTGAACTGGCTGATCGGATTGGGTTGAAAAAAAGTCAGTATTCTGTTTCATTTCAGTCGCGCTTGTCGAACAACTGGATGACGCCTTTTACTGATAAAAATCTGATTTCCAGAGCTAAACAAGGCAACAAAAATGTTCTGGTTGCAGCGCCTGCTTTTGTGGCCGATTGCCTGGAAACAACTGTTGAAATTGGTTGGGAATACAAGGAAATGTTTAAGAAAAATGGAGGGGAAAATTTACAAATGATTGAAAGTCTGAATGATTCACCCGCCTGGATCGATGCCATGGAAGAAATATTGACGCCATACCTTTAGCTGAGGGAAAGGGGCAAAGGGCATGAGTGGAGAGATGGAAGCAGTCGAAAGGAGTTTGCTCTATTCTCCTTTCAAAAGATCTATCCTTCAGTAATTAAACGTACAGACAATAATAGGCAACCTGTCCGTTAGCTTTTACCTTGAATTTTACATCTTTGGCCACTGTAAATGTTTCACCTTTTAGGTAGGTTGTCCAAACTTCTTCGCTGGGCAACAATACGTCTAAAATTCCACTTGTGATGGTCATGTGTTCAATGGTTGCCGTACCAAATTCGTATTCACCTTCTTCCATAACACCAATTGTGGCTACTCCTTCAGCATTCTCAAGCGCAATCGATTTTACTGTTCCGCCAAAATATTCATTAACTTTTAACATGTTTTCGATTTATAAGGGTTTAAATCCGGATGACAAAAATACATTTTGAATTGGATTTCTATTCCGTTTTCCTGCTGTGAATTTTATTTAACCAAAGCTTTGGAGGGTATTTTCTTCCTTCGTGGGCCCTTAAATTTTTTTTGATGTTCCTAATATCCTTTTCGGTTAAATAAAATGTACCCGAAATTCAGCATGGCAAATACTTTAGTCTGGCTTTTGTCGTAATAATTCACTGAAATACTCACCGGTCCAAGAGCCGACTGAAAAACAATTGCCCCCGTACCCATAAAATGGATGGTTGAGAATGTGTTTGTATTGTACCTCGCCATAAAATTTTCGGCTTCAACAATGTCGTTAACCGGCGAGAATCCATAAACTTCCGCCCGCAAATGCAGACCATCCGAGAATTTGTAAATGCCTTTTATGCCTGAAGCCAGGTATTTATTCGCATGGAAATTATTCAGGAAAATGGTTTTGCTGTGTGGAATTGGATTGAACGATGGTGCTGAAAGAACAGTTGCCACATAATTGCTAAATGTGTTTTTATTGCTGTAAACGCCTTCGGCCATCAAACCAAAAGATACGCGATTGTTAAGGCGGAAATAGCGGTCGTAACTTCCCTTCAGGAGATAAAAATTATGTTTATACATTTGGCTCGATGCATTATTCGACGAACTTCCGGGAATATTTTTTTCATTTCCTGAAATGTAATTCAGCGACAAGCAAGTCGATTTTCCTTCAGTTGGATATTGTTTGTCGTTGAACGTGTTGGTGAGCAAATTTACTGTTCCGGTTACTGCTTCAAAATTTGTATAATCCGGTGTATCCGAAACTTTTATCGACTCGATTAGGTAGTATTCGTCTTTTGCCCGCGAATAGGATCCTCCAAAAGTTAATTTACCCCAGGTGTTTAAAGGAAACCCAGCTTCCATCCTGAAATTATTTTCATTTTGAATAATGTATGGCGGACGGACATCTTCAAACACAAACTCGGTGGTTGTGGAATAGTAATCCCAGCGATTAAATGTAAAATATCCGGCCAGGTACAACGGCAGAGTAGTCGGGAAATCGATTCGCGCACCAGCTTTAAATGAGCTGTAAAATCGCCCGAAATACATGTTTGTACTGAGTGTATACGAACGGTTCCTGAAGATACGGTAATCGCCGCTTAAAAAGCCCTGATTGATAGGCCGTGTGGAAATGTTGCCTCCAAATTTTACAAGCATCGGGTTGTTTTGCTTTACCAGCAAATTCAGGTCGAAATAGCCAGTTGCCGGATTGTAGTGCGAAACCGGACGAAGCGACCTGATCTGATTGTCGGCTACAAGCTTAAAATATTCTTTTTTGAGTTCCTTCAAATCAATGATGTTTGATTTGTGTTTGATGCTTTGAATGATGAATTTTCGCTGCATGGCATCTGAAACTCCTTCAACCTGTACATTTTGGAAATTCAGTGGCGGCTTTTTCATATTGAACTGTCTCCTTTTTTCCTGAAGTTCTTCGGGTTGAACGCGCCGTTTTATCCTGGTTTTAATGCTGTCGAGTTTGGCTGAAACCGTTTCATAGCCTGCTTCTTCAATCTGGTCAATCTTTTTAAAATCGAGAAGGCTAACATTGTTGAAGGTCGTTTCCATGAAAATGCCGTCTTTCGGATCAACTTTATACTCCGTTTTCTGCATGATCATGTTTTCGATTTGGGCCATCACGTTATCGGGATCGGGTTTTTCAGGATTGTTTGAAACGTTATGGCCGATAATAATATCGGGACTGAATTGTTCCTTCATGTCCTGAACCGGAAAATTATTGACAATTCCACCGTCAAAAACCAGCGAACCGTCAATTTCAATCGGTTTGAAATAGAGAGGAAAAGTCATCGAGCCCCGGATAGCTTCGCCAACGTCACCCTGCCTCAGTAAAACTTCGCGATTGTTATAGACGTCGGTGGCCACACAAAAAAATGGCACAAAAAGATTGTTGAAATCTCCCCTGCAAACAGCCGTTACCGACGAAAAAAGCTCCATAAATGCAAAGTCCATCTGTTCTTCAGGAATGAGATTGGTCGGTGGCATAATTTTTATGCGGTCGGCTTTTTTCATCAAATCGAGTTCGAGCCACGACGGATCATCTTCCAGCTTTCGGTAGAAATACCTGTATTCTTCCTGAATTTGGCCAGTCGACCAAAATTTGAATTGATCAGACTTAAAAAGCTCTTCCATTTCGTCGGGCGAATAGCCGGCCGCATAAAATCCTGCCACAATTGCGCCCATTGAGGTTCCGGCTATGTAATCAATCGGAATTCCATTTTCCTCCAACGCTCTGATCACTGCTATGTGAGCCAATCCTTTGGCGCCGCCTCCACTCAAAACCAAACCCACTTTTTGAGCGGACGAATCGAAGTGAATAATGCAGAAAATTACAATAACTAGGAAAAGTTGTTTCATGGCCAGAAAGTAGCTTTCAAAAGGGTACTCCAAATTTATAAAATACTTAACTATAGTCTGAATTTGAGGATTAAAAAATTAAGAAATCAATTGCCAGGAACGATGAACTAAATAAGGTTGCTCAATAAATGGGAACTCCGAAGATATGAAACAACTACATTCATTTTTTATTCGGAAACCTTAAGTTTGAGCGACTGAAAACCTTCACCCAAAATTTCGTGAGTGTCCATCACGGTAATGAATGCATCGGGATCAATCGTGCTGATGAATTCTTCCAGGATAGCCACTTCGCGGCGGCTGGCAACCGTATAAATAATTTGTTTTTCCTGACCTGTGAACATGCCCGTTCCTTTCAAATAGGTACCGCCACGCTCGAGATCGACCAATATTTTATGCCTGATTTCTTCGTGTTTTTCAGAAATAATGAGCAGTGCTTTGTTGTAATCGCTTCCTTCCAGAACCAGGTCGATCGCCCGGCCTGTTATGTAAATAACCACCCACGAATAAAGCGGAATTTGCCAGTCTTTAAAAGCTACAAGGCTGAGCAAAACGATGGTTGAATCAACATAAATCATCAACTGGCCAAGTTGCATGTGCGTGTATTTTGCAATAATCATGGCAATAATATCAGAACCTCCGGAAGTCGCCCGCGATTTGAAAATTAAACCCAGTCCGAAGCCGATCAACACACCACCAAATACGCAGGAGAGTAATACATCGGGTACCAGCGGCGCGTCTCCGTCAACGCGCAGGTAAGTAATTACATCCATAAAAACCGACGAAAGAACAAAGCCAACAATTGTTTTTACGCCAAAGCGAGGTCCCAGTATTTTAATCCCGGCAATAGTTAACGGAATGTTGAGTACAAGTCCAAACAACCCGATTGGAATTCCTTCAGGCCAAAACGAAAACATACCTTGTGTCATGTAGTGAACAACGATGGCGATTCCGTATACGCCGCCTGGAACAATGCGGTGGGGCGATATAAAATACACAAATCCAACAGCCAGAATAAAAGATCCAATTACAATTAAACTGTAGTCTTTAAACCACTTTAGGCTGAAAATTTTGTCGTTTGAAATGAAAGTCATGATGATGCTTTTTGAATATTCACAAAGAAACACAGGATATTCCGTTTATCCTTTGATTTTTATCAGAGAAAGTTGACCGTGACAAAATGCTGAAAACTGAATTCTTACGACTAATCTGGAAGTTAATTAACCTTTATTCACTTCTCCTGAACCCATCACTCAAATTGATGGCGACAGAAATCAGGTTGCTGGCTCCGGCCAGATGGTAACGGGCAGAACCGTAATTGATATGAAATCTGGAAATCCTGAAGCCAAATCCCCACGAGAAACCAACTGTCGACATCTTTTCTTCCAGGCGCATTTCCTGCCTGATCTGGTAATTGTATCCGGCACGAATGGTGAAGTTTGGTGAGGGAAGCAATTCAACTCCGAGCACAGCATGGCGCATGAATTTTTTCGTGAAATTATCTTCTTTATAAGTTGTAGTTGTTCCTGTGTTGTCTTCAACAGGCTGTGCCAGATCCCATTTTTGAAGGTGCTGCAGCGTTGCCGCAAAACGAATGGGAGCATGTTGCAACCTTTGCGAAAATCCAAATTGCAAATCGAACGGAATGGATTCGCGATCCGCTCCATCGTAATAGGTTGTAATTTGAGTACCAATGTTTCGGGCAACAAGCGATGTTACAGCAAAGCCACTCTTGCTAACCAAACTGACACCCAAATCGGCAGCAAAACCAACGGATTGGTAGCTTTCGAACGACGAAAGAATAGGCTTCAGGTTTACACCATATTTTAGCCGACCGTATTCATAAGACCAGATGATATTCAGTGCATATTCTGCTGCATTAAATGTCGCTCCGGTTTTTTCTCCGTTGGGCAAGGCTTCTATAAATTTTCCGTAGTTGATGTAATGCATGCCGACCGCAAAATTTCCGGGAAGTGGTGTGCCAAACGAATATGCTGCATAACCATAATTTACGCCCGCAAAATAATCGACATAATTCATGACCAACATGTTTCGCATCGATTCGTGAAGCAGTGACGGATTGTTGTAAGAAACATTCAAATCGGTTGAGTCGTTCAGCGCAATCTGGTTTCCTCCCAAAGCAGCCATTCGTGCAGAATTGGTTAAATTTAGAAAATCGTATGTGTTTTCACCTCCAATCTGGCCAAATGCCGTCGGAATTACAAAAGCGAGTATAGAAATCAGGAAAATTAGTTTGCGCATATAACTTTGGATTCGGCTTTTAATCCGAACGGTAAAATCGGCGTTTTATTATAAGAATTCAAGAGTGGCATCCAGATCTTCGGGTTTAGGAACATCGTTAAAATGCATTTTTTTCAGGATTGTTCCTTTTTTCAGAATCAAAAGTCCTGGATTTGAACGAACAACCGTTTTTAACGTAATTTCATCGGTATTGAAAAAATCGAAATCTGCCCCAAATTCGTTTTTGTAAGTTTCAAATTCGTCGGGTGCCGTTGACGTAAGCAAAATGAATGTGTATCCCTTACTTTTTGCTGCAGCCGCCAGTTGTGCTATTTTAACCATGCCTTCTTTATTCGACTTCGATAAATTAGATGCGATTGCCAAAAACGTATAATTATCATCGTACAGGAAAAAATCTTTGATGTCTTCGCCATCGGGAGTTTCAATCCTGAAATCGTGAATGGGTGGCGTATAGCCTCTCTGAACTAAAATTGGGTCTTTCGACTCAACATATTCCCAGGTTAAAGTGTCTTTCCATGGAATTTCGGTTTCTGCAAATTCCCTGGTCTTACCGGTTTGTTTGTTTTTATAGATAAAGCTGTTCTTGTAAATGGCTTTTGGCGCACCGTCGGGAACTTTCATGGCATCTGGAATATTGACGCCTACTTTATATGGGCTGAAATCGATAATTGGCAAATGATTGTACGAATAATCAACCAGGTAACAATAAACCACGAAAGTCATGGCTGTGAAAGCTATGGACAGAATTGGACCGTTTTTACTTTTGAAATTTTTACGCTGGAAAAAAACAATACTAGCCAGTGCCAAAAGCACAATGTTCTTATAAAAAGTTTGCCAGTTTGTGATGACCAGCGCGTCGCCAAAGCAGCCGCAATCGGTTACCGGATTGGTGAGCGCCAAAACAAAAGTAAGTCCGGTGAAAAATAGCATGAAAGCCATCATGAACCAACTGGTAATGCGAATGAAAAAATTAAAAATGAATGCAAGGCCCAGAAAAAACTCAACAGCAGCCAAAATAATTCCCAAAGCAAAGGCCAGATTGGTCAGCCAGGGCATTTGAAAAGCATTAAAATAATCGGTGAATTTATAGGCAGAACCCCAGGGGTCGATGCCTTTTACAAAACCTGAAAATACGAACGTTAGGCCAAGTAAAACTCGTGCAATATGTTTAAACATGAAGTAATTTTTAGAATTCAATCTTAATTAACGCAAAAACGGCATAATTGATCATGTCGAGGTAATTTGCCTCAATTCCTTCGGAGATTAATGTTTTGCCCTGATTATCCTCAATCTGTTTAGTGCGTTTTAGTTTCATCAAAATCAGGTCGGTAAACGAGCTCATTCGCATGTTGCGCCAGGCCTCGTCGTAATCGTGGTTTTTAGCCATCATCAGGTCTTTGGCTTCAGTAAAATGACTGAGGTACAAATTCAGTGTTTCATCTTCTGTGAGGTCGTCCGATTCCGAAGTTCCCTTTTCGAGTTGAATAATGGCCATTATACAATAATTTATAACGCCAATATATTCGGATCTTACACCCTCGTCAATTTTGCTTACACCTTTTTGTTCAATACTCCTGATTCGCTGTGCTTTAATGTAGATTTGGTCGGTCATTGAACTGGGCCGTAAAATTCGCCACGATATGCCGTAATCTTTCATTTTTTTTGTGAAAATATCCCGACAAATGTCGATTACATGATCGTATTGCTGGCTGGTTTTATCCATGATTATCGTAATTTTTAGAGGCATAAAAGTATTAATTTAATGTGTATTTTAACGACATTTTATTTTACTTTTGTAAGACACATAAGTTTGAGCGGTTTAATTTTTACTGTATGTTAATCACAACTACTGCAACTAAGTTCCTGAAACGTAAGAATACCATTAACCTCAACGGACGAATTCTCGATCTTGCGAAACCTGTAGTAATGGGCATTCTAAATGTAACTCCCGATTCATTTTTTGATGGTGGAAAGTATAAAACAGAGAAAAAAATTATCAAACGTGCAGAGGAAATTCTCGAACATGGCGGTACAGTGATTGATATAGGTGCAGTTACAACTAAGCCCGGAACAGAAGGGTTGTCTACTAAAGACGAAATTGACAGGCTTTTGCCGGCAGTTAAGGCGGTCAGGAAAAATTTTCCAAATGCTTTTGTTTCCATCGATACATACCGGTCCTGGGTTGCGTTGAAAGTAATAGAAGAATGCGGGCCTTGCATGGTGAACGATGTGACGGGTGGTAATTTCGATGTTCACATGTTCGATACCATCGGTAAACTCGGTGTTCCGTACATTTTAATGCACATGCAGGGTACTCCGCTGAAGATGCAGGAAAATCCCGAATACGAAGATATTATTCGCGACATTTCGTTGTTTTTTACCGACCGGGTTAAAAAGCTGACCAAAGCGGGTGTTAAAGATGTGATTATTGATCCGGGCTTTGGATTTGGGAAGACGTTGGAGCATAATTATGAATTACTGAACCGACTTGATTCGTTCAAAGTGTTTCAGTTGCCACTTTTGGTCGGTATTTCCCGAAAATCAATGATTTATAGTTTACTGGGTGCAAATCCTGACGAAGCGCTGAACGGAACATCCGTAGTTAATACGCTGGCGCTGATGGGAGGCGCTGATATTTTGCGCGTTCACGATGTGCGCGAAGCCGCAGAAGCCATTCGGATCATGGAAATGATTCGTTCCACTTCGGTATAAAAAAAGTATTTTGAAGCTCCAATTCAGGAGTTCAGTTTTTGAATTTGACTTATGAATTTGTTTATCACCATACGGGTTCTCGACGTAATTGATATTCTTCTGGTTGCTTTTTTGCTTTACCAGATTTACCGTATCATTAAAGGAACCGTGGCATTCAGCATTTCCATCGGATTTTTCCTGGTTTATGTTTCCTGGCTGCTGGTTAAAGCCCTGAATCTTGAGTTGCTTGGAACTTTAATGGGGCAATTTATTGGGGTGGGGGTATTGGCGTTGATTGTGGTTTTTCAGCAGGAAATCCGGCGGTTTCTATTGCTTATCGGAACCAATTATCAACTAAACCGGAGTTTTGGACTCGACAAACTTTTTGCCTCCGAAAAACTTAAATCGGCTTCAAATATTCAGATCAAAGAAATTATCAGAGCCTGCGATAATCTTGCCCGATCGAAAACCGGTGCATTGATCGTCATTCCCAACCGTTCAGAATTGAAAGACATTGTCCGGTCAGGCGAAAAGATAAATTCGCGCATTTCATCGGCATTACTCGAAACCATTTTCTTTAAAAATACGCCTTTGCACGATGGTGCCGTTGTTATTCTGGGCAACCGTATTGCTGCCGCCCGCTGCATTCTTCCGCTTACCGAACGTCAGGATTTGGATCCTGGTTTTGGCCTTCGTCATCGTGCCGCAATTGGAATTTCTGAAACCACCGATGCGCTCGCCATTGTTGTTTCGGAAGAAAAAGGGAGCATTTCGCTTGCGGTTCAGGGTGAATTGATTCACAAAATTTCGCTGGTTCAGCTAAGTACCGAGCTTGGGAAAGTAATTGTTGAGGAAGCCTGATAGAATTTTCAAAAGCTACATTTTTCAAATTTTCCAGCCTTTCACTTCTATATTTCTTCAGTGATTCACTCATCGAATTTTCTACCTTTGCAACGAATTTCAGTACTAAGTTTTTGACATGGAAAACCGTATTTGTAAACTTTTCGGCATTAAATATCCGATCATTCAGGCCGGAATGGTGTGGTGCAGTGGCTGGAGACTGGCTTCAGCAGTGAGTAATAACGGAGGTCTTGGTTTAATCGGTGCAGGGTCCATGCATCCTGAAACACTTCGTGAGCATATTCAAAAAACCAAATTGGCCACTCGAAATCCGTTTGGCGTGAATGTTCCGCTTTTTTATCCTGAATTGGAAACCATCATGAACATTATTGCTGATGAGAAAGTTCCTGTGGTTTTTACCTCGGCCGGAAGTCCGAAAAAATATACGGCCTGGCTGAAGGAGCGGGGAATAATTGTGGCGCATGTGATCGCCAGTTCTGCTTTTGCCCTGAAATGCGAAGAAGCCGGAGTTGACGCTGTTGTTGCAGAGGGTTTTGAAGCAGGTGGCCACAACGGTCGCGAAGAAACTACAACCATGACTTTGATCCCGGCAGTTAGGCGTGTCACTTCGCTGCCATTACTTGCCGCGGGCGGGATTGGAACCGGCGAGGCAATGTTGGCCGCCATTTCACTTGGAGCCGACGGTGTGCAAATTGGTTCACGCTTTGCCATTTCCGAGGAATCATCGGCGCATCCTGATTTCAAAAAGCTGGTCATCGGATTAAACGAGGGTGACACCAAACTAGCACTGAAAAAAGTGGGGCCTGTGAGGTTAATCAAAAATGAATTCTTCCAGACTGTGAATAAAATGGAACTTGAAGGCGCTTCTGCGGATTTACTGAGAGTTACACTAGGGCGTGGTCGCGCAAAAAAGGGAATGTTTGAAGGTGATCTGGCGGAAGGCGAACTGGAAATTGGCCAGGTTGCATCCATCATAAACGAAGTATTGCCAGTTGAAACCATAATGGACAATCTGATTCAGGAATACCAGAAAGCCAAAGTACGCATGAACACCACTGAATTTGATTTTTGAGAGGACGGGAGGACTGAATTAACAAAGTATTGCCTTTCATTGAACTCACGCACAGAGCTTTGAACTTGAAACTTTGAACTTGAAAAATTTTTATGATACATTTTGAACGCGCTAAACTTGCAAACGGCTTGACCGTAATTGTTCATCAGGACAAAACCACGCCTATGGTTGCAATGGATATTTGTTACAATGTTGGCTCGCGTGACGAGCACCCGGATCACACAGGTTTTGCTCACTTGTTTGAACATTTGATGTTTGGCGGATCAAAGAATATACCGGCGTTTGACGAACCGTTGCAAAAGGCAGGTGGTGACGACAATGCGTTTACTTCAAACGATCTGACGAATTACTACCTCACACTGCCAAAAAACAACATTGAAACCGGATTCTGGCTCGAATCTGACCGGATGCTTGAACTGGCTTTCTCGGAAACAAGCCTCGAAGTTCAGCGCAATGTGGTGATCGAAGAGTTCAAGCAACGCTACCTGAATAAACCTTATGGCGACGTGTGGCCACTATTGCGACAGCTTACCTATAAAGTACATCCATACCAGTGGCCAACGATTGGCCGCGAAATCAGTCACATTGAAAAGGCAACGATGGCTCAGGTTAAGGATTTTTTTTATTCGCATTACGCGCCTGATAATGCTGTACTTGTTGTTTCCGGAGATGTGAAACTTGATGAAATAATGAAACTTGCCGAACGCTGGTTTGGACCGATTCCGAACCGTGCTGTCAAGCCCCGGAATATTCCTCAGGAGCCTGAACAAACCGCATTGCGGGAGTTGAGTGTTGAACGCGATGTACCCAATGATACAATTTATATGGCCTGGCACATGTCGGACAGGCTTGCACCGAATTATTATGCCACCGATCTGATTTCCGATGTACTTTCAAACGGAAACTCGTCGCGCATGTACGTCAACCTTGTTCAAAAAGAAAAAATATTTACGGAACTCGATAGCTACCTTTCGGGCGATTACGAGCCCGGATTATTTGTGGTGACTGCGAAACCAAGCGATGGCGTTTCTCTTGAAACAGCCCGGAAGGTGATTGATCGCGAACTCGATCGGATGAAACAGGAGCGTGTTTCGGAGTATGAGCTCGAAAAAGTAAAAAATAAGGTGGAGGCCAATATCGTTTATGGCGAACTGAATTACCTGACCAAAGCGATGAATCTGGCTACCAATGAAATTCTGCAGGATGCCGATCTGATCAATACGCAAATTGAAAGTTACCGGGCGGTAACCACACAGCAAATTCAGGATGTGTCGCAAACCATTTTCAGGCCTGAAAACTGTTCCATCTTAAATTACATTGCTAAAAAGTAAAACATGTTGAATCGTCAAATACAACCCACTGTAAATCCAATCGAGCACATTGATATTGTTCAGGCCGAAAAGCGACTGCTATCGAATGGGATTCCTGTTCATTTCGTTAACGCCGGAACACAGGATGTCGTTAAAATTGATTTCATTTTCGAAGCAGGGACCTGGTTTCAATCCATGAATCTGGTGGCAAGTTTGTGCAATTCGATGCTTGAGGAAGGAAGTGAAAATTATAACGCTGCTGAAATTGCTGAAAGGTTTGACTTTTATGGCGCTTACATTCAACTCACTGCCGATCAGAATCAGGGGTTTGTAAATATAATCAGTCTTGGTCGTTATTTGCCTGAAATTCTGGAAGTAACCGAGGATTTGATCAAACATTCCATTTTTCCGGAGCACGAACTTGATGTGCTGATCGCTAAAAATAAGCAGAAATTTTTGCTCGAAAATGAAAAAGTACGAACGCTTTGCCAGAAGAAATTTACACAGGTTTTGTTTGGTAATGAACATCCGTACGCGATAAACAACAAACTTGAGGATTTCGATCAAATTAGCCGTGAAAGTTTGGTAGAGTTTTATAAAAATCATTATTACTCCGGAAACTGCCGCATTCTGGTGGCCGGAAAAGTGGATGAATCGGTTCTGGAATTACTCGATAAGCACTTTGGCGGTTCCGATTGGCAGCGCAACCCTGTTCCTGTTCCGGTTTACGACGTACATCCCGATTCGCAGAAAAAACACTTTGTCGAAAAGGCAAATGGAATTCAATCGGCGGTTCGGATGGGCAACTTCTGGGTGCCAAAATCGCATCCCGATTTTCACGGATTATCCATTTTGTCGATTATTTTGGGCGGTTATTTTGGTTCACGCCTTATGATGAATATCCGTGAAGAAAAAGGCTACACGTATGGAATTGGCAGTTATATTTTAACACTAAAAAATGCCAGCTACATGATTATTTCGACTGAAGTTGGCAACGAATATATTGAACCAACTCTGAATGAAATTGCATTTGAAATGTGTCGGCTTCAAACTGAACTGGTTTCTGAGAATGAACTGGATACCGTTAAAAGCTATCTGCTTGGTGAGTTCCTGCGCGATTTCGACGGGCCATTTGCCCTGGCCGCAAGTTTTAAAGCAATAAACGATTTCGATCTCAATTATTCGTTTTACGACGATTATCTGCATGTTTTGCGCAATATTACCTCGGAAGAATTGATGAAACTTGCTCAACAATATTTTAATCCGGAAGATTTTTATACCGTTGTGGCAGGAAGCAAAATGAATTAATTCGGTTTGAATTCAATTCAATTTGTGAGAACATTTTATTTGTTTGGAATGGAGAAATAAAATGTTGATCCTTTCTCTTTTTCCGACTCAAGCCATATTTTTCCGCCAAGCAATTCAACCAATTTGTTGACAATGGAAAGTCCAACTCCGGTTCCTTCGTATTTTCGTGTGCTTGCAAAATCTTCCTGCTCAAAATTGAAAAAGATCCGGCTTTTATATTCCTCCGAAATGCCAATTCCCGAATCTTTAACAAAAAAATGGAGCTCGTTTTTTACCGGTAAACAACCAATCGCTATGGTACCCTGCGATGTGAATTTTACTGCGTTATCAATTAATTGATAAAGTATTTTACCTAAAAGAACATCGTCTGTAAAAATCTTTTGTTTGGTTACTTCAGGAATTTCCAGCTTGGCAATTTTAATGTTTTTTTGCTCACAGGTCATGCTGAATTTATCGCTCACCAAATCAATCAAATTGTACAAATCAACTTCCGTTTTTGTTACTTTCAGGTTGCCGGAAGTTAACAACGAAATGTCCATAATGTTGGTCACTGTATTTAAGAGACGATCGCAACTTTCGTTAAGCATCCGGTAATAACCTTCTTTTTTTAGGTCCGAAAAAGTTGAATCGGTTAATATTTGAGCAAAGCCCAGAATGCCGTTCAGTGGAGTTCGTATTTCATGAGAAATATTATTCAGAAATGCAGTTTTAAGCCTGTTACTTGCTTCAGCATTTTCTTTAGCTTTGATTAATTCCTGCTCAGCTTTTTTTCGCTCTGTAATGTTTTTGTCAATCCCTCTGTATCCGATTAGTTTTCCTTCGTCATTAAGAATAGGAAGTCCGTTGGTAAGCAAGCAAATCATTTCTCCATCTTTGCCTATATTCCAGTTTTCCAGATCTATTATAGGTTCTTTTTTTGCGGCAATTTCAGTAATGATGGAGGCTACCCTGTTTGCTTCGTCTTCCGGCATAAAGTCGAATGGTGTTTTGCCGATTATTTCCTCCTGTGATGCTTCGAAAAGTTCAATGCCCTTTTGTGAACTGTATGTATATCTCCCATTTTCATCGACTTCCCACACCCAGTCTGCTGAACTGAAGAGAATGTCTCTAAGTCGTTCTTCGCTTTTTCGAAGCGCTTCTTCTGCTTTTTTTAGATTATGCTTTTCTTTGGCTTCCTCGATAGCTCGTTTTACTGCAAACGGAAGCCTTTCCAGTCTATCTTTCAGTACATAGTCAACCGCTCCGTTTTTGAGGAGTTCGATGGCCATAATTTCCCCGACAGAACCCGATACACAAATGAACGGAATATCAGGACAATATTGGTTTGCAAGTTTTAGAGCCTCAAAAGCATCGAACCCTGGCAAACTATAATCTGCCAGTATCAGATCGTATAAATTGTTCCGGATATGCGTGATAAATTCGCTTTCCGTATCAACTCTTTTGATATTGAGCTCATATCCGGCATTAATCAGCTTTTCGCTGATGATTTCAAAATCTATCTCTGAATCTTCGAGCGACAGAACATGAAGCAGAATTGGCATTTCACTATTTTCAGTCATGCTTATTTTCTTCGTTATTTGGAAGTTCGTTAAGAACGGCCCAAAATACACCAACATTTTTAACGGTGTCAAAAAAATCTTTGAAATTAACAGGCTTTACAATGTATGCATTAACTCCTAGATTGTAACATTTGATTAAATCGGTTCTTCGCGCGATGAAGTGAGCATTACAACAGGTATTGCTTTCAGATAAGCATTACTTTTTATTTCCTGAAGAACTTCAATGCCATCCATTCGGGGCATTTTAATATCCAAAAGAATTACAGCAGGGTTTTCGCGTTCACGATCTTTATATTCTCCTTGGTATTGAAGATATTCGATAGCCTGGACTCCATCGTTTAGAACAACGACGCGATTGGCCAGATTACATTCAGATAAAGCTTCGAGGGTTAATTCAATGTCGTTTGGATTGTCCTCTACCAATAAAATTTTTCGTAGTTGGATCATTGGTTTATATTTTGGTGTTGGGTATGGTAAAATAAAATGTAGCGCCCTGATTAATTTGCGATTCGGCCCAAATTCGTCCTCCATGTTTAAGGATTATTCGTCGGACGTTGGCGAGGCCAATACCAGTTCCTTCGAATTCAGTTTTCGAATGAAGCCGCTGAAATACTCCAAATAACTTGTGTACATATTTCATGTCGAAACCTGCGCCATTGTCGCGCACAAAAAATACATGCTCTTTCAGCTCTTTTTTGTATCCAACCTTTATGATTGCCTGCTCTTTTGCTTTCGTAAATTTTATGGCGTTGCTCAACAGGTTGACCCAAACTTGCTGTAATAAGGCGTGATCGCCTGTTATCAGTGGTAAAGATGATATTTCCCACTTAATATTGCGGCCTTCAGTATCTTTAGCCAGCAACTCGAGCGATTTTTCAACCATTGCATTCAAATTGAGTTTTACCTGAAGTATTTCCTTTCTTCCTGTTCTTGAAAATTCAAGTAAATCGTCGATGAGTTGCCCCATTTGTCTTGAGGAATCTACAATTGTCTTTAAGTAGTGCTGTGCTTTGTCGGGAAGTGATTCCTGGTACTTATCAACCAACAAATCAACAAATCCGTTAATGTGCCGCAGCGGAGCTCTTAAGTCATGCGAAACTGAATACGAAAACGCTTCCAGTTCCTGGTTTGCTTCCTTCAATTGAGCGGTACGATCTTCAACGCGTTGTTCCAGGGTTTCATTCAACTTGATAACTTGTTCCTCAGCTTTCTTGCGGTCTGTAATATCAATAAATGTGATCAGTAAATTGTCTTCGATAATAATACCTGAAACAATAAATATACGCTCCAGTCCATCTTTACAGGTAATCCGATATTCTTCCGATTCAATATCGGCGCCTTGTTGTGAAGCTCTCTGAACCACGCCTGACCATTGTTGAATCGCCCAATTCCTGTAATGCTCTTCCGGATATGCACACAGCCACCATTTTTCGACCGTAGGAACGTCTTCAGAGTTGTATCCGATGACTTCCAGAAAGCGGTTATTTCTAAAAATGATTTCTCCGGAATTGCTCACATAGGTGACAGGCAGAGGCATGCTTTCCAATAAACCACGGAATTTTTCTTCACTTTCGCGAAGTGCCTGTTCTGCAAGTTTTCGTTTGGTAATATCCTGCATTGAACCTTGGAGTTTTACAACTTTTCCATCGACAACAATTGGACGGCCTATAGTTCTAATCCATTTGTGATTCTTTTGTGCGGTAATAATTTCCAACTCCAGATCATACGGTTTAGCCAATTCTGCCGCCTCACGAAATGCCTTTTCTATAACAGGTCTTGATTGTTCAGTGTAATAATTGATACTCAACACAACCGAAGCCGGTGTTTTTGGATCGAGATCGTGTATGCGTGCAACTTCCTCGGTACAGGTAGAAAGACCGGTAGCCGGGTCGAAATCCCACCCACCAACATGGGCGATACGACCAACTTCCTGCAAAAGAGCTTCATTGTAGCGAAGGGCTTGCTCTATCTGCTTTCGAATGGTAATGTCTCTCGTTATATTTATGATATGCGTGCCACCGTCAATTTCAATAATTGCAGCAGACATGAGTCCGTCGATTTCCTTGCCACTTTTTGTACAAAATTTTGCTTCAAGATTAGAGACAAAGCCCTTCGATTTCAATTCTTTAACGAGTAGTTTCCTATCTTCAGGGTTTTTCCAGATATTAATTTCAAGAGACTTTTTTCCTATTACCTCTGCCTCTGTGTATTCCATTATTTCCAGAAATCCCCGGTTAACAGATATGTACATGCCATCTTCAAGTCGGTTAATATTGACTGAATCGGGGCTGGTCTTAAACGCTTTTCGGTAAATCTCTTCACTTTCACGAAGAGCTCTTTCAACTCTTTTTCGCTCAGTAATATCTTCAATGGTACCTTCGTAATACATAACCTGGCCAGTGCTGTTGTATATTGCTTTCGCGTTTTCACTTACATATACCGAACTGCCGTTTGCGGTTTTCCATACCGATTCATAAGCCGTCAAGCTTCCGTTTTCTTCAATACGGTTTCTAAAATCGTCTCTTAGCGATTTCGTTTCGAAACCTTCTTCTTTGAGGTTACGCATGGCCAATTCTTCGAACGATCCAAATCCCAGCATCTTAATTAGTGTTGGATTGGCCATCAGTATTTTTCCATCCGGAGTAGTACGGTATATACCAATTACGGCACTTTCGAACAGATTGCGGAACCGGGCCTCGCTTATTTTCAAGGCTTCCTCGGCATGTTTGCGGGCATTAATATCCTGCGTAATTACTACTGCGCTCAGTCCTTCAACATTTAATGGCGCCGCACTTACACTGGTCCAAAAAACAGAGCCATCTTCGGTTTGGATTCCGGTTTCCACATCCTGAATGACTTTATTCTCTTCAATGGCACGGGCGCTTGCCATTTCTGAAAGTGGCATTTCAGAGCCATCACCCCTGAGATATTTTCTTAGCTTGTGTTTTCCTTCGGTTACTTCAGAATGACTTAACTTTATTATTTTTTCTAAAACCGGATTCATTTGAGCAATTGAGCGATTATTTTCGATTAAAGAAATACCAAATGGAAGCACATTGTAAATAGCCCGGAGTTTTTCTTCGCTTGTACGGAGTGATTCCTGAACTTTTTTACGCTGTGTGATATCTTGAATCGTCGTAATAAAATATTTGGGGTTGCCTTCAGTATCGCGCTGCAACAAGGTGCTGATATCTACCCAAACAATGTGCCCTTGCTTGTGAATATACCTTTTTTCCCAACGGCGGGAAGTGAATTCGCCTGAAATAATTGAGTTGATCATTTCCTGGTCGTTCCGGATATCATCAGGATGAGTAATTTTTTGCCAGCTCAGTTCAACGAGTTCTCCTCCGGAATATCCGGTAATATCTCTGAACATTTTATTCGTTCTGAGTTTACCGTTGGATTCGGTTATGGATTTGCCAACAGTTGAATATTCAAATATATTTCTGAAGTAATCTTCGCTCTCCTTTAACGAAACATCTGCTTTCTTCTGCTCTGTTATGTCGTAATTTATTCCAATCATCCGCACTGGTGCGCCCATTTCATTTCGGAATACCTCACCTTTTGCTTTTTGATAGTGAATTGTTCCATCGGGCCATACCACCCTAAATTCTATGTCATATTCCTTTTTACCAAGTAAAGCAGAATTAACTTCATTCTGGCAAAATTCCCGGTCATTCGGGTGAAGACCATTAATCCACGCTGTGTAAGCACCGGTAAACTCTTCTTTTTTCAGGCCATATAAGGCATACATTTGGTCATCCCACATTAACACGTCGTTCTGAACATCCCATTCCCAAATACCAACCTGCGATGCATGGGTTGCCGTAGAAATTCGTTCATTCAAACGTTTTATTTCATCTTCTGCCAGTTTTCTCCGGGTTATGTCTTCAACAATCGCCAGGTTATACAGAAAACTTCCGTCATCGGAGTAGTTGGCTGTTACCGTAAGCGATCCCCAGATCGTCTGTCCATCTTTTCGGATATAGCGTTTTTCAGTTTTATAGGATGTGGTTTCCTTACGAATAAGTTTCAGAACATTGGGACGATCAATGGATCTGTCGTCGGGATGAGTAATATCCTCAAAGGTCATGTTCTGAAGCTCCTTTTCAGTATATCCCATTATAGCAGAATAAGTAGGATTCACTTTTTTAAACCCGAAACTGGCATCAACCAGAGCCATGCCAAATGGACCTTCCTCATAAAGTTTACTGAATCTAACTTCACTTTCGTAGAGCTGCTCTTCTTTTCGTTTGCGCTCTGTAATGTCAATGGATAAAATAAATACGCCTTCGGGAACAGGTTGAATGCTCAGATCGAACCAGCCAATCGAACCATCCGGAAAGACAAACTCGTTTTCTAAATGACTGGAAACCCTTGTATCGAGTACTTGTTTAATAATCCGGAACACGCCTGTTTTTTCAATTCCCGGCCACATATCCTGATAGCGCTGACCGATCAATTCCTTGTTAGGGCGTCGATTGTGCACCTCGGCGCTATGATTCAAGTAAATATATTTCCAATCGAAACCAATAATCTGGCAACCCTCCAGCATATGATCAAGGGCATTTCGTGAGCGCTCTTCGCTTTTTATCAACGCATCGTTTAGCTGTACCTGTTCCAATTTCTGAAATGTGATGTCGCTGATCAGTTGAGTCATATCCAGTAAAAAGTCCATAGCAACTTTTACCTTCTCTTTCGAAACGATCGGAACGTTTTCGAGCGCTTTTAAATATTTCTGCTCATCAAAGTTGTGTGAGCTGGCTTGTTTTTTAAAAAAAGAACGATCGGGTTCATCAAAAAAGAACTGGCCGGAAAACAGGTTGGCGATATGTTCTCCATTTATAACAATGGGCACGGCAACGTCAACCAATCCATTTAAACATTGGTAGAAATGATATTTCTCGCCATTGCCCAATTCATTTGCTAACACTGTATCGCTGATGCTGCAATTTTTTGAAGTCTGGGGATTGATCCGGTGGAATTCGGTACATATTTGGCGCCAACCTGATTTTGATAGTACATGGCCTTCCAAATCCAAAATTGCGGTTACGAATCCTGTCGATTTGTTGAATCCTTCAAGTAGCTTATTTACTTCTTCAAAATCAATTAAATCCAAAATTTTGTTTGCCCCGTTTTGGGAGATCAAATTCTGTCTTTTGTTCCGCAAGAGCTCTTGATTTTGTAGTTCCAGTTCTATTTGGGTAATCTGCAGTTCGCGGATCAGTTTTAGGGTTTCAGCCTCGGAAAGAGGCATACCTGTCATTGGGAGTCTCGATTTCAGAATGTCTTCGGCCTGTTCGCGCAAAGATTTGGTTAAAGAAGAATTAGTCTTTTCCATTTGCACCTATTCAAAATCGTTTTCAAGATACAATTTATTTTCAATAATTATTATGTGTATAGCTATTTTAGGCATTGAAACATGCATTGCAAAACACATTTATATTTTGGGAATAATTAAAAAAGGCGTTTTTGATGAAAGAAGCTTAATAAAGGATGAAAATCCGGAGTTCAGCCGCTTTTGTGTTATTTTAAAAGAGTGCTCGCCAAATATTCGGACTTATCCTTCCTTGTATTAACCTAAAGGCGTTAGGCAACTCAACCAAATGGTCATTACCCAAATGCAGCCCGCTGCTGGGTTACAAAAACCTGAAGAATTTGAAATAAGTAGATTCGAAATGTACGAGGGATTCCATTTTTTTTTAGAGTTGTTTTTTCAAACAATAATTATTTAATTTTCTATAAAAATTTAAGCTAGTTTATCCCTACTTTTAGGGACAAAATATTACATACGACATTCTTTACTATGGTAATTTCCAACGAAAATATTACAAAAGCTAAACTGCCTCATCTGCTCAAATATATGGGTTCTAAAAGAGAAATCATCGATTTTATAGAAGAATCAATTATTGAGTTGGATGTGGAGAGTAAATGGCTTTGTGATTTATTTTCAGGTTCATCGATTGTTGCTGGTTCATTAAATTATAAGTTTAATATCCATGCAAATGATATCCAGATCTATTCCGGAATACTTGCAAAAACATATCTTTCAGATTTTGGACATATCAAATTGTCATTTTTAGATGAAGTTGAAGATAAGGCGGTAAAATTGACAAAACAATTATATTCAAAGTATCCGGAATTAGTTTTCAATTATAAGAACACATTTAATCTAGTTGATTTTGCATTAATTGAAAAAGAACAACAAAAGCTAATCAATAAAGATTTTGAAATTGGGTTTCATTTATTTACAAAGTATTATTCAGGGACATATTGGTCTTTCGATCAATGTGTATGGATTGACTCTTTAAGGGCAGTCGCGGAAGAATATATCGGAAAACCAGAATACTATGTGATATTATCATCGTTGATTTTTGCAATGTCATATACTTCTCAAAGTACAGGTCATTATGCACAGTACAGAGATCCTTTAACGAACTCCTCAATGACTGATATCTTAAGTTATAGAGAAAGGGACATCTGGCCATATTTTGAAAAGAAATTTATAGAACTTATCTCTATTCCTAATTATAATTCTCAAGAATTTAAGGTAACATCTTTAGATTATTTGGATTGTTTGCGGATTATTGAAGATAATTCAATCGTTTATGCTGATCCCCCATACCAGTCAGTTCATTATTCAAGGTTTTATCATGTACTAGAGACATTAGTCAAATATGATTATCCTAAAGTAGAATATAAAGGTAGATATCGTGAAGATAGACATCAATCTCCATTCTGTAAAAAAACCACTGTGAGTAAAGCTTTTGAAAACTTATTTGAAGGAGTTAGGCTTAAAAACTCTCATTTGGTATTGAGCTACAGCGACACAGGAATGATTACGTTGGATGAAATAATTCTTATTGCGAATAAAGTTTTTTCTAATAAATATACTTCTTGGGTCAAAGTTAAAGATCATGTTCACAGTAAAATGGGACGAAGTGATGTTAGAAACCAAGATGTAAAAGAATATACATTACTCTTTAGAAGAAAATAATTATGGGAACAATCAATGAAGCTAAGTTAAAAACATCATGGACAAAGTATGATGCAGTAAAGATCATTGAATTAATTATTAGTGGAAAAATAAACCCAAATCTTGAAGATCAAAATGATATTAACGCTCCGATTCTTAAATCATTTTTAGGAGTAAATAGTCTTCATGAACCTTTACCCAATTATTGGGAAGAAATAAAAAAATACCCTAAACAGATTAAGCAATTTGCTCTTATCGCAGCATTAACTACGCATATTAGTATTATCAAGAAGTTTGCTGAGAAATATTCTCGGAAAGGGCAAATGGGTGGTGTTTTCATTATTGAGGGGGAAGGTGGTAAAGAGGCTACTAATATTAGAAGTGCGCTAGTTGTTTCTGGAGCATCTTTAGAAAACTATCGACGAGAGAAAAATGTTCCATTTGATTTTTCCGCTCTATTCGAGAATGGGAACGTTGGATTACTCTTAAAAGAACTTTTATCTGAAAGGCTTCAGCGTATTGGTTATTCGCATGAAGAAATTTCCTCACAAAGGAATTTTATTAATGCCTGTGTCAATCATGATTTTATATTGTTGCTTGGATTAACTAATACGCAATTTTCAAAATGGATAAGCGGAGAGGGACTCAGTGATGGAGATCGTTTTAAGTTTGAGCAGCTTAAGATTTATAAAGAAATACCGATGCTGGAAGTGAATCAATGGATGAATGACTGGGATAATGTTTCGTTTGATGATGAATTAAGAAAAAGACCGCAACCCAAGTTTTTCATGCTTAGTATTGATGCTCGCTTGCTTAAGAAATTATCTGATGTGCACAGACGAGCACCTCAACAAGATGATAAAAATGTGCAAAGAAAACCAAACGACGAAAGAATAAATGAGATTAGACACTATATAGAGGGTGGATTCCCTTGGTCGACTCTTTCTGTTCAAGATCGTAAAAATCCAGAGAACTCCAGATTAAAAATGCCGGGGTTACTTCCAACAGCAATTATTGCAAATGTAATACACGCTGGAGCAGAAAGAAACAATAAAAAACTTAGACAAGAAGATGAAATTAAGATCATAGAAATTGATTCAAATGGCAAAAAATTACCTTTTCCAAAACTAGTTATACCAGATCATATTTTTGATGATTCGAATTGGAATCCTGATCTTAAACCATTAGAAATCATTGATGGACAACATCGTCTTTGGGCTTTTGATGAATACCAATCATTAAGTGGAAATTATGAATTGCCGGTTGTATTGTTTAATGATTTGGATCGTGCCTGGCAGGCATATTTATTTTACACAATCAACATTAAACCGGTAAAAATAAACACTAGTCTTGGGTTTGATTTATATCCCTTACTTCGAACTCAGGAATGGTTAGAGAATACTAAAGATGGATTGTTAGCATATCGAGAAACCAGATCTCAGGAGTTAGTTGAGGCATTATGGACATATAATGAAAGTCCTTGGAGAAACAGGATTAATATGTTGGGGGAGGCAGGTGGAGAGACGATGAGTCAAGCTGCATTTATCCGCGCTTTAGTGAATTCATTTTTTAAGAAAAAGGGAGGATTCTTGAGTGGCAGTATTGAAGGTACTAATAAAATCATAAACTGGAATCGTGCCCAGCAAGCAGCATTTTTAATTTTATTGTGGAAGAAAATTGAAAATGCAGTTAGGGAATGCAAGTATGAATGGGCAGAAAAAATTAGAGAGGAAAAACAGGATCCACAATTATTTGCAGTCGAGAAAAGTGAATTGGATCATGCTTTTACCAGTAAAAACTCATTTCTTTCTCGTGATCAGGGCGTAAGAGGATTATTAATGTTTGCGAATGATTTTTTCTATATTGCTGCAACTTATTCTGATATTGATTTTAATCAAAATGAATGGAACGGAGAATTAGATGAGAAATCTATTTCAACTGAAAGCATTAAAATCGCCTTAGAATTATTTGGAAGAAATCCATTGCTAATACAATTAATTGAGAATTTCTCGATTCAAGCTGCTAAAGTTGATTGGAGAACACCATCATCAGTTTTCAAGTCAGAAGTAGAAAAAGTAAGACAAATGAAATACCGCGGCAGTGGAGGTTATTCTGAATTCTGGAAAGATATTTTGTCTAAATTTCTGGAATCTGATGAAAAATTGGTATTAAGGTATGCCAAACAATTAGACTCAAAATAATTGTTATGACACTACAAGATTTTATTGACAGTGCCTCTTCCGAAGCTGTAAAGAATGGATTCCTGAATGTGAAAAATAATCATTTAGTTAATCATGAGTTTTTACCTGATGGGAATCCCTTAAAGTCTGCGACTTACGATACTGTAAAAAACCATTTTAACGGCATTAGCACATTTTCACCAGAGGAAGTGAAAGCTTATTTAGCATCATCTTCAATTTTACATTGTTTTGATGGATGGAGTTACTTGAGTGCATCAATTCATTCGTTCTTGAACTGTGATATTCCGATGTCAATTCACTTAGCATATTATGCAGAACTAAGAGCATCTTCTTCTTTCCTATCTACGGAAGGAATTGGAATATTTAATTCTCACCATTTTAGTATAGACAATAACGATCAAATCCAAGGAAATCCAAATCTTGCAGATAAAAACACAACACATAAATTCATTTGGGAAGCTTTAAATTGTTGGATTAATAGTACCAATCAAAGCGATGTTTTAGGCTGTTTTTTTTATTACGGGAGAAGCTTTAATGAATGGTTACAATACATTCCAAATAGCAATTCGATTGAGAATAGTGCTATGTTTCTAAAAAATTGGTTGAAAGAATGGAGCATTGACATAGATAAATTTCAAAAAGATAGAGATGCAAGAAACCATTTCAGTTACAGGCCAAGCTTAAATAGAGGTTTCAATTTCTCTAATTTATCAATCAAAATTGAAAAAATTAATTCTTTCTGGAAAATATTAGAACCAAACTCGCCAAATCGTTTTTTACTTCTTGATAAATATCTTTTTAAACTATTACTTGATAAGATTCATTTTATTATTAATCAATCTGGTATTTCCTTAAGCAAAGAAGATATGATTAATAAGACATTTGAGAATGCGGGGATGCCTATTGATGCAGCTTTAAAACGGATCTTTACAAACGACACAAATCATATAATATTTGAAAAGTCAAACGATCTTGCGACTGACGCAAATGGATTACCAGATGCTTTAGCTATTATCGCTAGATCAATCCTTATGTTGAGATTAGCAAGTGGGGCTACCTCTAATTTAATAAAAACATCAGATGTTAGCAGACAAGAACTTGATTTCTTTTTCAATACTATTGGAATTGATGGTGGTTTTTGGAGTCCAGGAGAAGCCCCAATAGACTTCTGTGATCTTTGGGCTGACATTAATGATTTGCTCATAGAATTTGAAGATTTAGCAACAGAACCAATCGTTACTTTAAATAAGATAAACAATCTAAACATATCGACTTATTCTCAATTTACTAGAGCTGCCGTTTGGGGAACTGGCCTTTAATTCTGAGGTTCGTGAATTCCAATTCATCCACGCCTCACCGATCATTTTCCAGAGGTTGGCATTCGCCAATTTAATCATCAGCAACTCCATCTTCCACCAAATCCCCGTTTTTATCCTTCGCCCGATAAATTCGAGCAACACTGGCAGCGGTTCGCGTTTCCGAAAGAACCAATCCCTCGTTTTCTATCAGCCTGTTTGCCTCTCATATCCCTGTAAGCTCCCCCAAAAACAGTACGTTTTAAAAGTAGACAAAAATGTATAACTTTTGAAAAACGTAACAAGATGAAAAAAAGCACATTTAGCCCGATCCAGATTTCGGGTATTTTAAAAGAGTTTGATAACGGTAAAAGTGTTGAAGAGCTAACACGGGAGCATGGAGTTAGCCGAGCCAGCCTCTACAAATGGCGGCAGCGCTATGGCGGTATGGATGCCAGCGAGATGAAGCGAATCAAAGAATTGGAAGAAGAAAATTCCCGTTTAAAGCGCATGTACGCTAACCTTGCCATGGAACTTGATGTTGCCAAATACATTATCGAAAAAAAGCCTTAAAGCCTTGCGAAAAGCGAATAGTTATTGGAGCTGTTCGCCAGGATCGACCCAAAGACATGAGCAAGGCGTGTCGTTTGTTGCAGCTTAGCAGGAGCAGTTTGAACTATGTATCGGTTAAAACCGACCACTATCTTATGGAACAACTTGAACAATTGGCCAAAGCACACCCCAGGGAAGGATTCTGGAAGTGTTATCACCGTTTGCGCAATGCGGGCAATAATGTGAACCATAAAAAGCTTCACCGCATTTATAAGCAAATGGGCATGCCCTTGCGTCGCAAAGTAAAGAAACGGTTGCCTGCAAGGGTAAAAGAACCGCTTCAGGTTCCGGGAAAGTTCACCCATACATGGAGTATTGATTTTGTAAGCGATGCTTTGAGTAATGGGGTAAAATTTAGGTCGTTCAATGTGATAGACGATTATAACCGCGAAGTTTTGTTCATTGAAACAGACTATTCATTAAAGAGCAGCCGGGTTATTTGGGTGCTGAAGCACTTGGTTAACAGGTGCGGAAAACCCGAAAACATCCGCATGGACAATGGCCCTGAGTTTGTGGCCAAAATAGCACAAAAATGGAGCGAAATGAACGAGATAAGGTTTCAGTACATACAGCCTGGAAAGCCCACTCAAAATGCGTACATCGAGCGATTCAATAAAACCTACCGCGAGTCAGTGTTGGATGCTTATTTGTTCGACAACATTGATGAAGTAAGGGAGGTTTCCCAAGAATTTGTGGATGATTACAACAACCACAGGCCTCATGATGCTCTGGGCGGTATATCTCCCCGAAAGTACCGGGAACTTATGAACGAAGGCTCCAATCCCTTTGAAGGGTGTAGTGTAGTGAAGCGAAGGCGTAGCCGAAGCGAAACGGAGCCCTTCAAAGGGATTGTTCAACTAGAAAAGAATTGTCTACTTTTAAAGTGTACTAAAAATGGGAAGCCTACATCCCCAATTTCGACGCCCCGAGCCTATCTTAACCTTCTAAAAGACGAAACTTTTCGGCTCGGAGCGGGAAGCGAGGTTTTCCGAGTGAGAATCTTCGCGTTCTGAGAACCAAATTTGGCACTCAGAGCGGAAAATTTCTCACTTGGAGTGCCAAATTTGCCACTCGGAGAGTCCAATTTCCTGCTTTTTGCGAGATCGTTGGATCTTTTTGCCGAAACGCTTTCACTTTGAGCAGGGTCCAAAAAAAATGAGGCTGTTTCAAAAGTCAAAATCCTCGCGAACTTAGTCATCCCGAATTTGTTTCGGGATCTGATGTACAATGCGTTGGGATCCTGAAACAAGTTCAGGATGACGGGATCAATGACTTTTGAGACTGCCTCTTTACCGGAGTTGTAAAATTTAGTTGGCTGCCGAAGTGGGCGTAGCCTTGCTATCGCGGGCAAAGCGTTTGGCCAAATCTTCGTAAATCGCCTTGGCGCCCGGAGCATCAAGTTTTGCAGCCAGCTTAACTGTGTTGTAATAGCCTAAAGCGCTCACATAACTTTCGGCCCCTGTTTCCATTGAAGTATCGTTCAGCTTGTTTTCGAGTTGAAGCACTGTGCGATAAACCGGCAGCAGTTGTTCGTAAACTTTCATGTCGGAATCTAATTCTTTGAAGTCGATAAATGCAGGTGCAAATTCAGGGTTCGACTCGCAATAGCTCAGACATTTCTGAACAAACGGAAGAGTACCATCGCTCATTTTGGGAAGGTCGTGACGCTCCTGGGGAGTAAGGGCAATCAGATAAGGTTTTAACTGGGTTACAATGTCGTTGAGTTTGGAGGTTACATCAGCAATAACCTCATCCGGAATCGAAAAATTAATCTTGTTGTCCATAACATAGTGGTTTTAAAGGTTGTCAATAATTATTTGGTTAATAAATTTATGATATATAAACTGGAAATCATTTTTGCGGTATTGCAATTTTATGAAGTTGCAGATATTCCATACGAATAGTTGAATTTGACCGATGAACGAAAGTTTACGACTCGAAAAACACCTTTCAGGCAGATCTTCACAGTTCGAATTGTTGATTTCAGGAACCGCAGAATACAATTATCGGTAGATATTGGCTATCTCTTCTGCCCTCGTTAACACTACGCACAAGTCGACAATATTTAAAATGATTGATAAATCTGATGTCAGAGCTCCATGGGGTTATAATCGATCCGGACAAGTTGTATACTTTTGGCATCTGTTTACAAACAGCGCCGGAGTTAGTCGTAATTAAACTGTTTCAGATTTAATGCCCTCTGGTTCTTAATTTGAATTATACATGTCGGATTACACATTAAATAGTACCGCTGAAGCCAATCCAACTCACAGTAAAAATCGCATCCGGATTGCTGTGGCGCTCATTTATTTTAGCCTCGGCTTATGCTTTTCGTCGTGGGCCAGCCGCATTCCTGATATAAAAACCGCTTTGCATTTGAATGATGCACTTTTCGGAACTATATTGTTTGCGTTACCGGTGGGTATATTCCTGATGATGCCCATTTCAGGCCGCCTGGTTACCAAATACAGCAGCAAAAAAGTTCTCCTGTTTGCCCTGCCGGGTTATACCATTTGCCTGAGCAACATCGGTTTGGTTCATGAAGGATGGCAGCTTGCTATAGCCTTGTTTATTTTTGGTGTTTTCGGAAACATGTGCAACATAGCCATCAACACACAGGGAGTACTCACCGAACGAATTTTTGGACGCCCGATCATGTCTTCTTTTCACGGTGGTTGGAGTCTTGCCGGATTTACCGGTGCATTGATCGGACTTTTAATGATTAATCTGAAGATGTCGGTTTACTGGCATTTTGTTGCAATTCTTTTGGTGGTTTGGGTTATCATTTGGACTAACCATTCGTTTTTGGTGCAAACTTCTTTGGCAGATCGACTGGCCGAACCCAAACGAAAATTATTTACCAAACCTGACCATGATTTGCTTCAGTTGGGTATTATTGCTTTTTGCAGTATGGCCAGCGAAGGAATCATGTTCGACTGGAGCGGCATTTATTTTAAAGATATTGTTAACGCGCCGCCTTCGCTGGTCATTCTCGGCTACACCTCATTTATGATTATGATGGCGACGGGGCGGTTCTTTGCCGATTATTTGATTTCAAAAATCGGGCGCAAATTGCTGATGCAGATTTGCGGAGTCTTGATTTCAACAGGCTTATTTACTGCAGTATTTCTGCCTTACCTGGTATCGAGTACCTTGGCATTTATGATGGTTGGGTTGGGTGTTTCGAGCATTGTGCCGACGGTTTACAGCGCGGCCGGACGTCATGCCACTATACCTCCGGGAATAGCGATTGCAACGGTCTCAAGTGTAGGTTTTTTGGGCTTTCTCATGGGGCCTCCATTGATTGGTCATATTTCCGAAGCATTCGGGTTACGTTATTCGTTTGCGTTAATCGGCATTTTTGGAATGGGCATAACTCTATTGGTTTCGAAGGTAAAAGCCTTACGAAGCTAGTGTTGCGCTAGCCCGATTTTGTCAAATCCCAATCACCGTCACCCCGAATTTATTTCGGGGTCTCGCTTAATTAAGAGATGCCCATAACTCTGCCTCAAAAGGTTCCTGACACAACAATTAGCCTAAACAGAAACGCTCCGGAAAAATAATTCCGAAGCGCTTCTCTGTTCATTTATTCTGAGAACAAGAGCCTGTTTAAATTTTATTTAGCAAGTTATTTTACTCCTAACTCACCCCGTCGCATCATCGATGCTCCCGCCCCTCTCTACTTGTAGAGGGGAAAATCTCAATTTATTGGGCTTGAGGCGAGTCTAATATTGATAAAATCCAACTCAAATAGTATTCTTTTTAATCTAAGTTGAGTGAATGAAATAATGTTGTATTTGTTTTGTTCACTTTTCTTGACTCACCCCGTCGCATCTGCGATGCTCTGCCCCTCTCTACACGTAGAGAGGGGAGAAGTCCGCTAGCGGACTTGGGGTGAGTAACAATTAAAATATACGACAATAAATTTTAAGTATCAGATCAGAATTTTTTTCGCGTATTCCACGCATTTGGCTACTTCTTTCACTGCATCCGAATCGGCCGGAACTTCATATTCCAGTTCAACGTCAACATAAATCGGCCATTTTTCTTTTTTCAGGAGCAGCAAAAGATCAGCAATCGGCATTTCACCTTTTCCCCAAACCTGGTTGGTATTTGGCGGCGTCGATCGTGGTCCGGTTTTATCTTTCAGGTGAATGCTCACAATGCGGTTGTGCAGCTTTTTGATAATCTCGTTGGGATGCTTCCCGGTAGAACCAAAATAGTGGCCGGCATCAAAATTCAGCATAATCGAAGGCGAAATGGCGAGGAACTTTTCAAAGCTAAACCCAGGTTCGGCTGGTTGCATGTGCTGGTGAAAAATAGCGTACATTTTGTGCTTTTCGGCAAACGGGGCCAGTCGTTTACAGGCCTCTTCGCCAATCTCGTTGGTCACCCCTTTGGCACCGATAGCTTTGGCTGCATTGAAAGCGTAATCAATTTCTTCGTCGGTCCAGCTGGCTGGCGAAAACTTGATGATGTGGATATTGATTCCGGCCTGGTTAAACATTTTTCGCAGGTCTTTATACTTCTGCATGTCAAGCGCCAAACGCCATTTGCGTTGAGCTTCGGTTGCATCGGCAGCAGCTTTCTGGTAAGCAGCCTTGTCGTCATCCGATTGTTTCGCATCGCGCGGCGGGCGGGGAGGAGAGGGCGGAAGCCCAAGATAGTCTTCGGCAACATTTCCCATCAATTCCAAATCGCTTATTCCGGCCTGAATGCAATAGTTGATAACATCCTGAGGGCTTTCGGGCATGCTGCGCCAACTGTATGTTATAGCGCCAATCTGTACGCCGCCAAATTTCGAATTTGGTTTGGCATTCATTAATCCTGAAGTAAAACTTTTGAATCCGTAACTAAACGGAATCGCTGATAACGCAGCGGCTGTTGCTGCGGTGCCCAGAAATTTCCGGCGCGATAATTTGTTGTTCATATAAAATTCGTTTAATTGGTTTATTTATCTAATTGGTTATTTCTCAAAATCCCAGTCATCGGTTCTGAACGAAGAAACCGGTAATCCATCGGTTCCAAACAAGTCGCCTACAATAAAATCCTTGAACGCGTAACGAACCGCAACAGGTTCAGTAACTTGTGGCGAAAAAAGTGTTATCCCGGTATTGGTAATGAATGCTTTGGCCGGAAAAAATCGCTTGTTCGAGCCTGCAAGTTCAAAACACGATAAATCATTTCCGAAAGAAGTCAGTCCGTTTGGCGCATTGTCAAAGGTCAATTTAACCACACTTTCGGCAACTTTCATATCTTTTAATACTGGACTTTTAGCCGAAATTCCTCTCAATCCATAAGTTTCGGAAAGAGCCAGCAAAGCCAGGCGCTTTGAGCCTGTTTCCTTGTGCGACGGATGAATACAGTCCTTTTCGCCAACATCCATAATGCAGGCCATGCCGGTGTTTGCAATCGCCGTTGACGCTTTGAGTTGAGCTTCGCGCAAATAGGCCGAATTTAATCCCGTTGGCCCGTAGTCGAATGGCGCAATCTGCATGTAATAGAACGGAAAATCACCGATTCCCCATAAGGAGCGCCAGTTTTCGATCAAGCCCGGCATCAGTTTCTGGTATTCATTGGGTTCATTCCGGTTCGATTCGCCCTGGTACCAAATGGCGCCCTTTATTCCGTAGCCCACAATCGGGTTTATCATAGCGTTAAACAGCACCGTTGGCGTTTGTTGCGAGAGGTTGTCAACCGGTTTTTTCTCCGGAAGCTTTACCCAGTCGAAATTTTTACAGCCCATTTCGCTGATCCATGGTTCAATACGTGTTCCGCCCCAACTGGTGTTTATTAGTCCGATGGGAACATGCAGTGCAGCGTTTAGCATTTTACCAAAGAAATAAGCGGTGGCGCTGAATTCAGCAACATTTTCCGGCTCGCACAATTTCCAGTCGCCGGTAAAATCGTCGAGAGGTTCGAGGCTGGTTACTTTTTTAACTGTGAACAATCGAATGTTTGGATTTGTCGATGTCGCAATGGCGTCAGCAGAACCAATAATCGGCTGATTCCGAAATCCTTTTAAAGGCATTTCCATGTTCGATTGTCCGGAGCAAACCCAAACTTCACCAATCAAAATATTTTTCAGGTGTAGCGTTTTGCCGTCGCTGATGGTTATTTCGAACGGACCGCCTGCTTTGGGAGTGGCCACTTTTACTTTCCAGTTGCCTTCGGCTGAGGATTTTGTGCTATAACTCTTGCTGTTCCATGATGTGGTGATTTTTACCGATGCATTTTTGTCGGCTTTTCCCCATATAGCAGCTTCGGTTTGCTGTTGCAAAACCATATTGTCACAAAAAATGGATGGTAATTTAACTTCGGCAAAAAGACTGATTGACGAAAGCGCCGTGACCAGAAAAAAGGCCAGTGCTGAAAAAGCAAATCGTTTCATGATAAATGGTTTAAATTGGGATTAGGTTATTCGTATACAATTGCAAATTATGAATAGCCAAGATATCAGATATTTTTATCCGATACAAATTTTATCCCGTCAATTTCAGGAATTAGAAAAGTGGTTGGGCTTTTAATAATAATAATCAAAATACTTAGGGGCGATAGACCAGCTCATTTTGATTCTTTGTCAGGATCAACACTTCCAATCTTTTTGATTTTCAGGAAATACTGAACGGATGGATCGGGTTTGTAAACCGGCATTTTCGACCTGTATTCCGGAACAATAACTGGCATACGATCAGGTTGTGTGGCAATAACTTGCGGCTTGGTCTGCTGCATGAAATTAAGCTGTGGCATTCTGTTCAGACCCTTCATTTCGGGTCGCTGCAACTTCAGTTGATTTTCAGCTAAAGGATTCTGGAATTTTAGGTTGTTTGGGAACTGATATTTTTTCGGAGTAATTTGCTCTGTACCGGACGAGTCTGGTCGATCAATTTTCAGGTTTTGGGCTTTAACACCGGGATTTACAATCAGCCCCAGAATCACGATGAAGAAAAGTGTTTTCATTTTCTGATGGTTTTGCAGAGCTAAAAGTAATCAATTCAGCCATTGAATGATCGTCAAAATGAGTATTTAACAATTCAGGAATATTTTCGGCTGTTTCAAAATATTCCTGAATTGTTAATCGATTATCGCCGTAGTGTTCATTCGTAAGTAATCTATTTTGCAGCCAGAAATGGTTTGTACCTATCGCGGTAATAATAAGCCAGAAATAGGTTTCCGATCATAAGCGGGATAGCAACGGATAATCCCTGCGGATCGAGAAATGCGTGATAAAGCAAAATATTCAGGTTTATTGGAAAAATAACAACGGTTGCCAGAGCTACAAACCGTCCGGAAAGAAATGAAATGGCACACACGAGCTCAAACAATTTGATGGTTGTCATCAAATATTTCGAGGCCATAAGTCCATCATTAAACGTTTTAATATCGCCAGTCATTTCGGGTTGTGGCACCAAATTAAAAAGGACAACAATCGATGCAAAGGCGAACATGAGCCCCATTAAAACACGAACAATAATTGCAGCAATTTTCATAATTTATGTTTTAAAAGTTAAGTGTTTTTGTTTCTGCAAACCAACCACAAGACGTTTTTTTTGTATTTCACTCCAATTGTATGTGGTGATTTAAATTTTAACAATTTTCGACAGATATTCTTTGAGCGAAGTGCCAATTATCCAGGTCCAGCCTTCGGCAAAACTCGACTCATCAAAATCAGGATTATCTGCTGGAAATGATTTTAATCCAGAATGTGTTAATTTCAATTTCGTGACATTCCCATCCGGAAAAAGCTCAAATGAAACCAGTGTATTCCCTTCGTAGCCGTCATATCTCCAACTGTATGCGATTTTCGTGTCTGCAATAACTTCCGTTATTTCGCAAAGGTGCAAATATTGTCGGTTTTCGTCAGGTCCCGATAAGAATTGAAATTTGAACCCCACCTCAGGCTGAAATTCCTGAAGGCTGAAATACCATTTTTTCATTTCTTCTTTATCGGTAATGGCTTTCCAAACAGCGGCTGCCGGTGCATGAAAAGTTCTTTCTATCACAAAAGCTACATTTTCCATATCCGTATATTTCTGTCTACTAAACAGATTGAAATGCTGTTTTGTTAATTCGGGCTATGAAAAATATTCAAAATGGTAGTAAAAATTTGATATTATGCTTTTTCGAGGATACTTTTTAGTTTAATAAGTCCAGTTTCGAAGTCGTTTCCAATCATTTTGTCCATTTTCAGAAACAACAGCATCAGGTTCATCGGATAGTTCATTTTGCTGTCGAATCCCCACCTGATCTTGGTTAAATTATCAGTCAGCGATTCGACGGTCAGAAAGGCATTGGCAACACCTGCAAACGGTTTGATAAAGCGCAGTTCGTATTCGATTCGTTCGCCGGCAACTATTTTCCTGATTTCCTGTTCGCCTTTTCCAACATTTTTGTCGTCGCTTTCCCAGGCTGAAATAAACCCGACGGTTCCATCGGTACCACTAAACGATTTTTTCATATTGGGATCCATCAGAGCCCATTTACTAAAATTGTCCTGGTTTTTCAGGAACTTTAAATAATCAAAAACTTCCTGCTTTGGAACTGTGACTGTAATTTCGCGCACAACCGAATAGTCTTTCTTTAAAAAAGCAGCCAAAATAAGCACTGAAATCATCAGTGCAATTACAGCAATCAAAATTGTTATCAGTACATTCATATCTCTCGTAATTTTAAAATCTCTCCTGAATGGAACTTGGTTTCTTGATAGTAACTACTTCAATAACAAATTGAAAGAATGGTTTGTTGAGATCTGAAGCTGAATTGCGGAATGCTACCGTGTAACTTTTTTGTTATGATTTATTGCCTGTCTGCTTTATTCTGCTTACACCTGAAGCTTTGTGTCTAAATTTGATTCAATATTTTAAATAAATGCGGATATGTCGTTACGATACGGAATAATTGGAACCGGCGCCCTGGGCGGTTTTTATGGAGGAAAGCTGGCCAATGCCGGAAATGATGTTCATTTTCTTTTCAGAAGTGATTTTCAGTACGTGAAACAACATGGATTGCTGGTCGAATCTGTGTCAGGAGATTTTCATCTCCCAAAAATAAATGCTTATCATTCTGCTTCTGAAATGCCTGCCTGCGACGTAGTTTTGGTTTGCCTGAAAACGACTGCCAATCACGCATTGTCCGAATTAATTGCTCCTGTTTTGCATGAGAATTCAGTGGTTATTTTGCTCCAAAACGGACTTGGACTCGAAGAAGATCTTTCGGCTCAGTTGCCTGGTGTGGCAATTTCAGGAGGATTGGCTTTCATTTGCTCAAATAAAATTGGTCCGGGGCATATTCAGCATCTCGATTTTGGAAAGTTGGTTGTAGGTTCGTTCAATGTTCCCGATAACGAAATATTGAAAAAGGTGGTCGGCGATTTCAAAAATGCAGGTGTCCTTTCAGAATTTACTGACGATTTAAATCGGGCGCGATGGCAGAAACTGGTTTGGAACATCCCGTACAATGGACTTTCAGTGGTTTTAAATACAACAACCGATCGCATTATGAACAATGTTCACTCGCGACAATTGGTGAAAGAAATGATGCTCGAAGTGATTCGCGGCGCCAACGCCTGCGGAGTTAGTTTAAACGAAGCGCTGGCTCAGCAGATGTTGACCATGACTGATAAAATGAAGCCATATGCCACCAGTATGAAGCTGGACTACGATTTCGGGAGACCGATGGAAGTTGAATACATTTATTCGAAACCAGTTGAAGTGGCCATGCTTTCGGGTTACCGGATGCACAAAATTGCGATGCTTGAAAAACAACTGCGGTTTATTCAGGAAAACCGGTAATCTACAACATATCGGCAATTTCGTTCAGGTAATAAAATTTTTCGCTGCTGCCCTGTTGGGTGTAAGCTAAAGCTAGTTTTTCAATCAGGCGTTTAATAATGGTGCGGTCGGGACAAGGTTCTGTGAGGTAAGCAGGTTCGATTGAATCGTTGGTTTGCTGAATGTATTCAACCTCTTTGGGCCCGATGATTGCGCCTTTATTCGAAGGATTGATGTAAAAAAGTATTTTATTTTTACTTTTTTCGCCGTGTACCAATTGGGCCAAATCTTTGTCGAAGTAGCCAACCAACGGATTTTTATCGAAATCGATGTAATGCAACGGCAAATTTAATGCGCGGCCAATGAGGGTGTATAAAATGGCCAGTGAAACCGGATTTCCCACGCGAGTATCCAAAACACGGTTAATGTAGCACGATTGTGGCGTGTCGGCTTCCGTTTTATCAATTCTGAATTTGTACCGGCTGTAAAAAACATGGTTGAGGATGGTGATTTTTTCAAGCGATGTAAGCGAACTTTGAAATTCGAGCCAGATATCTTTCCTGATTTTTTCGAGCTGGGTTTGTACCGATTTTAACTTGAGTTCGGGATATTGATACCGGGCAATTAAGAAAGCGCCTTCAAACAAGTCGAGTATTTGCTGGTTAGCCCAGTTTTTAATTCTCTCTTTGGTATCACGCAGTTGCAATTGCTGGATAATGAGCTCAATTCTTTTTTGAACCAAATCATCGAGGCTGGTTTCCCAAATATGTTCAAGCCGGTCGACCAACCCAACATCTTCTTTGATTATTTCGTCAAAAACAAAGCTAAACACCGATTCGTCAGGGTCGTCCAGAAGATTTATCAACGATTTCAGCTTTTGCTCATCCATATTTTTCGATTTGGTTAGCTTGTTAATCGGTCAAGTACAAGTTCGATCAATGTTTCCATCGATTCGTGATAATTGGCGCTGGCATCTTTTTTTATACGGTTGGCAATAATCAGGCAAATGGTCAATGCTTCGTGTCCAAGCAATTTCGACAAGCCGTAAATGGCAGAACATTCCATTTCAAAATTGGTGATTTTGCGACCTTCGAAACTAAACGATTCAATTTTTTCATTCAGTAATGGATCGGCCAGGGGCAACCGAAGCACTCTTCCCTGCGGACCATAAAATCCGGGCGCCGAAATGGTGACACCTTTTACGGTTTCGCCGCTATGAATTTTGGCAAGCAATTTTTCTGAACAATCAATCACATAGGGCGAAGTCAGTTGTTTACCCCAATTGGTGTGACTGCAAAACGCCTCTTCAAAACGCAGATCCGAAACCGAATTTCGGTTAGCGTAATAATTCAGCAACCCGTCAAATCCAATGGCTTTCTCCGAAATTACAAACGAATTTACATGCAAATAATCCTGAAGCCCGCCTGAAGTTCCGATTCGCACCATATGGAGTGTGCGGTGTTCCGGATTGATTTCACGGGTTTTTAAATTAATGTTGGCCAATGCATCCAACTCATTGACCACAATATCGATGTTGTCGGTACCAATTCCGGTAGAAACCACGGTTATCCGCTGGTTGTTATATTTCCCGGTTGTAGAAACGAATTCCCGATTTTGTATCTGAAATTCAACATCTGTTAAAAGTTTTCCAATCATTTCGACGCGCCCCGGGTCTCCCACGAGGATAATGCGGTCGGCCAGTTGTTCAGGTTTGAGGTGCAAATGGAAAATGCTTCCGTCAGCATTTAAGATAAGTTCAGACGATTGGATCATTTTTTCTGTTTTTTGAACAGCCTAATCTAGATAAAATGAAATTAATTGTCAATTATTTTGAAATAAATTGCTGCTATTCCGGCTATTTAAGCCAATATTGAAAGGTTTTTTACTGAAACTGAACAGTCTGATTGTGTTTTGTTCAATAAAACTGAATAAATTTAGTTAAAGAAGTGGCTAAATTGTGGAAACATTTGCCACGTTTTCTATTTTTGTAGCTCATGAGAAAAATCAAAAACATTCATCTGAACGACGATCCTGAAGTTTACCAATGCTTCGGATGCTCACCTTACAACGACTTTGGACTTCATCTCGAATTTTGGGAAGATGGCGACGAACTGGTTTCGTCCTGGAATCCGCGTCCGGTTTTGCAAAGCTACCCGAAAGTGGTGCATGGTGGAATTCAATCGACTCTGCTCGACGAAATTGCCGGTTGGGTGGTGTATGTTAAATGTGGGACAGTCGGCCTGACTGCCGAAATGAAAGTCAGGTTTCGCCAACCGCTGTACATCGATCAGGGCGAAATAACCGTTCGAGCCAATTTGACCGAACAAAACAAACGCATGGCAAATATCAATGCCCGCCTGATTAATTCTTCAGGAAAAATATGTGCTGAAGCCGAAATCAGGTACTTTTTAGTTCCGGAAACCGAAGCCCGCGAAAAGTACCATTACCCCGGAGTTGATGCTTTTTTTGAACCCTAAATCAAAAGCCGATCTATGAAAAAAATAGTTTTAATTTTCCTATTCCTGACTCTTTTCGTGTCAGGATTTGTACAAGCCAAAGTCATTCCGGCCAGCAACAGCAACATCAGGTATGTAGGTCGTTTCGATTTTTCCAATCCGGAAGAAGTTCGGTTCGATTGGTCTGGTATTTACATCCAATTCAGTTTCAGGGGAAATGGCTGTTCGCTGAAAATGAGCGATACGGGCCACAATTATTACAATGTCCTGGTTGACAATCAGCCTGCAAAAACGATAGAAGTTCTAAGTGACACTATCCTAAATATTGCTTCAGGACTCGAACAAAAGATTCATAAAATTCAAATTTTCAAACGCACAGAAGGCAACCAGGGAATTGGAACTTTCAAAGGCATTTTGCTTCCGGAAAATGGGGAAATGCTTGCGTGGAACGAGATTCTGGGGCGGAAAATCGAGTTTATCGGAAATTCGATAACCTGCGGATATGGCACCGAAGGCTTGTCGAAAAGTGAGCACTGGAAGCCATCGACCGAAAATAACTACCAAAGTTATGCGCCCATCATGTCCAGAGCTTTTCATGCCGATTATCACATTACGGCACATTCGGGACAAGGAGCAGTTCGTAATTACGGCGATACGGAAAAAGCTTCGGCCATTGCCATGCCCAATCGCTTTAACCGTGTTTTCGACGAGAAGGAACAGCCGATCTGGGATTTCAGCCTTTGGAAGCCTGATGTAGTTGTCATTAATTTGGGCACGAATGATTTCAGTACTCAACCTTTTCCGGATAAAAAGCAATTTCAGGATGGTTATGCGAAACTGATAAACGAGGTCCAAAAGCAGTATGGTACAATTCCGGTTTTTTGCATTGTTGGCCCAATGATTGACGAACCTTGTTATTCGTACGTGAAAGAAATGGTCGATAATTTCAGGAATAATTACCGAAATAAAAGCGTGTATTTTGTAGGCATTCCAACTTATTTGATGGATCCTGAAAAAGATTTAGGTTCGGATACACACCCTAATTACAAGGGTCAGTGCAAAATGGCCGCCCATGTTTTGCCGGTAATAGCCAGCATTTTAGACTGGGATTATTCAGAAAATGAACTATAGTTGAATTTGTATGGAATACAAAAACAATATTCCCGAATCAGTTTAACTTTCATATTTTTAAATTAATTTTGCTCGAAATGAAAATTCAATACTCACATTATCAATCTAAATCAACTAATTTGTAAATCATGAATTTGAAATTAAATCTCAAAAAGTCGTTAAGTTTTGTTGCTCTGGCCATTTTCGTTGCCGGAACAATGGTTTCATGTACCCCTCCAAAACCACAGAAAGAAGTTGGTCTTCAATTGTATTCGGTTCGCGACAGTATGAAAACTGATCCAAAAGGTACCGTTGAAAAAGTGGGCGCAATGGGTTATAAACTCGTTGAAGCTGCCGGTTATTCTGATGGTAAATTCTACGGCATGGAACCTGCCGACTTTAAAGCTTTGTGCGATGCCAACGGGTTGAATTTTTTCTCATCGCATTGTGGTCAGGCAGTTCCCGATTCAGCAAACTGGGATGCAACAATGGCCTGGTGGGACACTTGTATTGCTGCACATCAGGCTGCAGGTGTTAAATTCATCGTTCAGCCATTTATGGACAAAGTTGGTTACGAAAGTATTGCAGGCGTTCAACGCTACTGCGATTATTTCAATGCTGTTGGCGAAAAATGTAATGCAGCCGGTATTCGCTTCGGATACCATAACCATAGCCATGAATTTGGCGACGTTGACGGACAAACTATTTACGATTATATGCTTAAAAATACCGATCCGGCCAAAGTGATGTTCGAAATGGATTTATACTGGATTACCGAAGGTGGTAAAAATCCGGTTGACTATTTTAATGCTTACCCCGGTCGTTTCGAATTGTGGCACGTGAAAGACGTGAAAGAATTGGGCGGACCTGATGCAAAAATGAATTTCAAACCGATTTTCGAAAATGCTGAAAAAGCCGGTATGAAACATTACATTGTTGAAGTGGAAGAGTTCAATACCAACCCGATTGATGGTGTAAAACAATCACTCGATTTTTTGCTGAATGCAGATTACGTGAAATAAACGAATTCAAATAACTGAAAAAGCCGTTCCGGATACTTGATCCGGAACGGCTTTTTGTTTTTTAGGTAATCTTAATTATATCGGTTGCGTCAACGACTTTAAATAATTCTTTAATTCAGCATCCATCATCGGGTTCAATTCGTCGAAAACCTGCTTGTGGTAGTTATTCAGCCAGTCAATTTCCTCCTGATTTAAAAGGCTTTTGTTAATGCATTTCGTGTCAATAGGGCAAAGTGTTAGTGTGTCGAACCCGAGAAAACTTCCGAATTCGGTCGACTCCAATTTGCAGCAAACAATCATGTTTTCAGTTCGCAAACCATATTCACCCAACCGGTATAAAGCAGGTTCGTTCGATAGCACCATGCCAGCTTCAATTACACGATCGTTAAACTCCTGGCGAATACTCATTGGTCCTTCGTGCACATTCAGGAAATAGCCAACGCCATGTCCCGTTCCATGTCCGTAATTTAGTCCGTGTTTCCACATATCTTTTCGCGCCAAAATGTCGAGATGATAGCCGCGTGTATTCTCCGGAAATTTGGCCAGAGTTAGCGAAATCATGCCTTTCAAAACGAGCGTAAAATCGGTTTTTTGCTGAGTTGATAATTCAGATAGCGCTACTGTTCGTGTAATGTCTGTGGTTCCATCGAGGTACTGACCGCCTGAATCGAACAGAAGGAATCCGTCTTTTTCAACCGGTAACGCATTGTCGGCTGAAACGTGAAAATGAACGATTGCGCCATGTTCTTTGTAGCCAACAATCGGGAAAAAGCTGATGCCCTTATAGCCCGGCTGAGTGGCTCTGAATTCAATAAGTTTTTCAGCAACAGTGTATTCGGTTACAGGTACTTTCCCCAGGTTGTTTTCGAGCCAGAAAAGAAATTCAACCATGGCAACTCCGTCTTTTCGCATGGCATTCCGGATGTGGGCGATTTCTGCATCGGATTTCAATGCCTTCAAACGACACGGAACCGATAATCCCTCGATCACCTCACAATTTTCAGGAATGCTTTTTAGGATTGCCTGACTGGTGCGTTCTACGTCAATTAATATTTTTTCCGAAGTGGAAATTTGCTTCAAATAGTCGGTTATTGCTGAATATTCCTGAATTTGAATTCGTTCAGATTCAAGTTTTAACTTTAATTCCGGAGAAATCTTTTTGGAATCGACAAACAGGATAGTTTCGTTGTTTGTAATACAGCCATACGCCATAAAAACCGGATTGCATTCCACATCACTTCCGCGCAGGTTCAATGTCCAGGCAAGGTCGTCCAATGCCGTTATTACCTGCATCGTTGCTCCTGATTTTTGCAATTCTCCGCGAATGGTTTCAATTTTTTCACTTCGGCTGATGCAGGCAAACTGAAGTTCGTGCTCGTAAACCGGCAGGTCGGGGAGGGGAGGGCGGGTAGTCCAAAAATCATTCAGCAAGTCGCCGCATGTTTTCCAGTTAATTCCTGAAAGTTCGAGGCTGTTTTTCATTTGCCTGAATTGGCTGACTGAGGTGCACCATTCGTCAGTTCCGGCGGTTTCTCCCGCTTTCAGGTTTAATTTAATCCATTCTACCGGGTCGGGAAAACCCGGAACCCGCAACTTTACCAGTTCAATTCCTGTACCCGAAAGCTCATTTTCTGCCTGAAGAAAATACCGTGAATCGGTCCAGAGGGCAGCCTTTTGCTGAGTAACAATTACCATCCCGGCAGAGCCGGTAAATCCGGAAATATACGAACGCGTTTGCCAGTGTTCAGGCAAATATTCGCTTAAGTGCGGATCAGTTCCATAAATAATATAGGCATCAATTCCTGAAACCTGCATGTTCTTCCGCAGTGAATCAATTCTGGTTTTAATAAGTTCCTTCACGTTTAATAAGCTCTTTAATAATGTTTTTCATTGAAATGGAAGGTAATTCTTCCAGGTCCAATTCCTTTGGTTTGTGAAATTCGAATGACGAAATGTCGTCCATGGCAATCATTTCAGTCAAACCTTCGGTTTTGGCCAAAAATGTCAGATCGAGAGTGAAAACTGAGAATCCGGAGAAAACATACTCGTTTGGAAACGAACAGAAATACTGCAACGAATGGATTGAAATACCCAGTTCTTCCTGAATTTCACGAATGGCAGCTTGTTCTGCTGTTTCCATCGGATCGATAAAACCTCCGGGCAAATCGAGCCTTCCGAAATGAGGTTCAATGGCGCGCCGCGTAAACAACAGTTCGCCCTTTTCGTTGAAAAGCAAAACCGCAACTGCCGCGGATGTGTTTGCATAATAATTAAACGAGCAATCGCTGCATGTGAACGATCGCTCGCCGGTGGCCGGAAAATGCGCAGAACCGCAGCGCGGACAAAATTTCAACACATTTACCGGAAGCGTATTTGAATACATAAATTAGTTGACGAATTAATTATTTACCATTTACTATTTGTCGATTGATCCGTGTGATTGAAAATAGTAAATTGTCCAATTGTAAATGTTATTTGGTTATTCCCTGAGCCTTCATCCATTGGGCAAACAGATTGGGCCACTGATCAACCGGAATGTTCTTTTTGTTCATCCCGAAACCGTGTCCGCCATCCCGGAAAATGTGCATTTCGGCCGGAATTTTATATTTCTTCAGGGCTAAGTAGAACTCAATTGAATTGCGTGGCGGAACGCCGCCATCGTCGTCGGCCAGAACCAAAAATGTGGGTGGCGTTTGTGCGGTCACCTGTAATTCGTTCGAGTATTTTTCAACCATTTTCCAATTATTTCCTTCTCCGATAAGGTTTACGCGCGAGCCCATGTGTCCGAATTCTTCCCTGAACGTAATAACCGGGTAAAGCAACAACATGAAATCGGGGCGACAGCTAAATTTTTCAATCGGATCGTTCGAGTCAGTTTTCCCGAGATCGAATTTTGTTCCTGCCGTTGAAGCCAAATGTCCTCCGGCAGATGAACCAGCTATGCCCACTTTAGCCGGATTAATTCCCCATTCGGCGGCATGCTGGCGAACAATGCGAAGCGCTCTCTGGGCATCTTCAAGCGGAATCTGATCGTGCCCGTAGGGCAGACGATATTTCAGCACAATTCCGGCAACGCCTTGGGTTGCGAGCCATTCAGCCATGTCGTAACCTTCGTGGTCCATAGCTTCAATCATATATCCGCCACCAGGACAAATAACTACTGCGGCACCGGTATTGATACCGATTTTGGGCAAATACACATATATTTCAGCTTCCGAAACATTTCGCACACGTTTGCCTTCGAATAATTCTTCCGGTTTAGTCATGCCATTACTATCCGGAGCCCCATTGGGCCATACTTTAAGTTTGAAATCCTGTGCCATAGCTGATAAACTGATTATAACCGCTGTGAAAATAAATAATGCTTTCTTCATGATAGTTAAGATTTAGCGCCAACAAAATAATGATCCTTGTCGGCAAAGAGAATATTAAAAGTCGTAAGTGAGCCGTAAATTCGCGTGATGTACTGTTGCAGGTTTATTTTATCTTCATCAGACAAACCTGTGTGGCTGTTAATGTTTTGTTCCAGAACGCGAAGTCTGTCGCGCACCATTACAATTTTATGAAAGAAAGCCTCGATGGGAATTTCTTTTGGTTTTAGCGAAAGATTTGCCGGTTGCAGAAACATATTGCCACCCATCCATTTATCGCCTAAAGGTACTATTTCCTGAAGTGCACTCTGATCTTCCAGTACGTACCGAAGGACTTTCTCAATTTCAGGTAAAGTCAGTGAATTCCGGGGTTTTTCTTCAGGCGATTCCAGTACATCCAGATCTTCGCTTCGTTTGCTGATTTCAATTTTTCCACCCCGCTCGAAGAAAATTTCGTACGAAGTTATTTTGTTTTTACTCACAATACCTTCTCCGTAGCGCGGATGATCAACACGTGTTCCAACAGCCAGTTCTTCCATTTTCAGTAATGATTTATTGGTTCAGTTAAGCGTTCTAAAAATACGAATTTACGTTTAAAAGTTTCGCCGAACGGCAATATTTTACCGGAATTTAAAGATGTTGTGGTTTACTGATAAAATCATTTATTTTTGCCTTATGTTTTTATCGTTACTTATTAAAGGAATAGTTATCGGACTGATGGTTTCCATACCACTGGGGCCAATTGGGGTGCTGGTCATTCAACGCACAGTAAATAAAAGTCGTATGGCAGGTCTGTTGTCAGGAATGGGGGCCGCGCTTTCCGACACTCTTTATGCCATTATTGCCGGATTCAGTCTCACGTTTGTGATTAATTTTATTCGCGAGAATGAATTTTTCTTTCAGGTTATCGGTGCAATTGTGGTTTTGGCGTTGGGAATTCACATCTTTTTTAAAAATCCGGTTACTGATTTGAGGAGAAATCGCTTAAAAGGAAACACACACATTCAGGATATTTTATCCAGTTTCCTGGTTACGTTTTCGAACCCGCTCACGGTTTTTGTATTCCTTGCAGTATTTGCCAGTTCAGGAGTGGCAAATAGTCTTGAACATCCATATAATTCGTTTTTTGTAATTCTCGGGGTTTTTGTCGGAGCTACGGCCTGGTGGTTTTCGCTTTCAGGAATCGTGAGTTTGTTCAGGCATAAAATAAACCTGCGGATACTTTGGTGGATTAACAAAACTGCAGGGGCAGTTATCGTACTTTTTGTTTTAATAACAGTTTTGGTGGTCGTAAAACGTAGTCTCGGTTTATCCTAAATGTCTTTCAGTTAAGAGTTCCCAAATAAAGCGGTCAATTTGTCGATGAAGAATTTGGGTGCCGCTACCGGCTTATTTTTCTCTGCACTAAAGAATACCAAAACAGTTTCTCCTGAATTAATTAATTCTCCTTTGTCGTTGTAAATTTCGGTTTTGATCGGAAATTTCACTCTTGGGATTGTGTCAACAATGGTCCGGATGGTGAGCAAATCGTCGTAATATGCTGATTTGTGATAGTTTATTTTCAGGCTCCTTGCCGGAAGCAAAATTTTGAGCGCTTCAAGTTGCTTGTATGTAAAGCCCAGATCACGAATCATTTCAGTACGCCCGATTTCGTAATAGCGGGCATAATTTCCATAGTAGACAACACCCATTTGGTCGGTATCCTGGTAATAAACCCTTATTTTGGTTTCAGTAACAATCATTGGTTATATTTTGAGTACTTGGTTGATGCTTAAACGAATCTTATTTTGTTGCACTTCGTCATTATTCGACAATTGAGCCATTAACTGTTCTTTTCAAAACTTTAAGATTCAGTCATTTATTTATTTAAATGGAGAATTAGGTTCCTTGGCCATGTGATTGTAGGTGAGCTTATCGAGTAACGACGGCCAGAATTTACCAAGAAATACGGTGAGCTTCCCCTCAGTAAAGGTCAGAATTAATTCTCTTTTCCGCTTTTCTACAGCTTTTACGATGTGCCGGGCACATTCTTCTGCCGTCATCATTTTGCTTTCGTCGCGGGGCGTTTCGCCCTGTTGCGTTCCGTCGTTTGACAATGCAACTTTTCGAACTTCAGAAGCCGTAAATCCGGGAGCAGCAACCAAAACATGCAATCCCTTTTTTAGGTTTTCAATGCGCAGCGTATCTAAAAATCCCCGAATCGCAAATTTGGAAGCCGAATATCCAGTTCGTCCGGGAAGTCCGACATAGCCAGCGATTGAAATAACACCAACCAGACTACCTTTCGATTTTAATAAATGTGGTAAGGCGTATTTACTGCAGTATACTGTTCCGTAGAAATTTACATCCATTAGTTGTCGGATCACTTTCAGGTCGAGATCTTCGAACAAGGCTCGCATTGAAATTCCTGCATTATTAATCAACACATCAATCTGCCCGAAATGGCTGACTGTATTTTCAATCAAATTACGGCAATCACTCTCTTCGCTTACGTCTGTTTTCGAAATCAGAATTTCGGTTTGTGGAAGTTCTAATTTCAATTCTTCCAACAATTCTGTGCGGCGGGCACCCAGCGAAAGTTTGGCCCCTTTCCCAGCAAATTCTATGGCTAAAGCGCGTCCAATTCCTGAAGAAGCACCTGTAATAACGACAACTTTATTTCTCACAGAGCGATTTTTAAAATTTAAAGACACAAAATTAAGTTATTTTCCGGCTTAAAATGAGAAAACTAACAATCGTTTGTTTATAAAATCTTACACACTTTGCCGATTAAAAGACAAACTGGTTTGCAAAAAAGAAAATAGCTTATACCTTTGCAGCGCCTTATCAGAAAGGTAAGGCACATAAGGATGACTCAGTAGCTCAGCAGGTAGAGCACATCCCTTTTAAGGATGGGGTCCTGGGTTCGAATCCCAGCTGGGTCACACATTAAGACATCAATTGACACTAAAAGCGCTTAAATCAAAGGTTTAAGCGCTTTTTTATTTTCCGCAAAGTGTCAAAATATGCACCAATTCGCAAAATAAACGAGACTATATCGAGACCTATTCTCCGAAAACTCCAAATAGGTCTCGATAATCGGTGTAAGATTCTGATAATTAATTCATTTTGATTTATTTTGGTTCGTTTTAATGCTTGGAAATGAGACCCAGACAGGTTAGTTTTAAGCATGAAAACGAGACCATTTTTTAAACTAAAAAATGAGTCCAATTATGAGAGTAACAGTAAATTTTTCTCTAAAGAAAACGAAATCCCGTGCTGATGGGAAATGCCCCATTTATCTACGGTGCACGATGAACAACCAACGGTTTGAATTATCTTCAAGCATCTTTATTTGTCCTGAATCATGGGATGATGCGCGGCAGCAATTTGTAGGGAGATCTGAAGAAGCCAAAATCCTGAATAACCGGCTGAATAAAATCGGCAACAGGGTACAGGATGTTTATAGCCAACTGGAATCAAAAGGAGAACCTTTTTCTACCTTAAATGTGAAAGATAAATTGCTGGGAGTAAGTGATGAAAAAGGTGTACTGGAAATTCTGGATATTATTATTAAAGGCATAGATGCCCGTGTTGGAAATGATTATTCTGAAGGAACATTAAAGCATTACAAGACAACCAGGGGGAGATTGCTTGAATTTTTGAGAAAAAAATTTAGACGGAATGATATTGGCCTTTCATTGGTTGATTACAGTTTCCTGAACTCTTTTGATATTTTCCTGAAAACAGAATATCAATTAAAACCAAATACGGCTTTAACTTACCATAAACATCTAAAAAAAGCTCTGAACACAGGCATAGCCATGAACCAGATTTCAAACAATCCCTACGGTTCATTCAAAGTTTCACGCAATGAGACTCACTGCGATTACCTGACAAGCCAAGAGATGGAGCAAATCAGAAATAAGGAAATCAGTACATTAAGAATGGAGGCCGTCCGCGACATATTCATATTTGCATGTTACACAGGATTGGGCTATGCTGAACTAAAAAAGTTGAACAATACCCATATCCATCAAGGAAACGATGGTGGAGAATGGATCATCATTGACCGGACTAAAACAGATATTCGGTGCAGGGTTCCCGTATTACCACAAGCCAAAGCCATATTGCGAAAATACAAAAACTTTCCGGAGAACCGAAACCGCGGTAAACTACTTCCGGTACATTCAAATCAAAAGATGAATGAATATTTAAAAGAACTGGCTGGAATTTGTGGTATAAATAAGAATCTGTCGATGCACGTTGCGAGGCATACTTTTGCAACCTCTGTAACCTTATCGAATGGTGTCCCTATTGAGACGGTATCAAAAATGCTTGGGCACACCTCGTTAAAGACAACTCAGATTTACGCAAGGATTGTTGATTCAAAAATATCAAAGGATATGAAACTCTTGGTCGGGAAACTGAACGGCATTTTAGAACCCTCAATATAAGAAGGTGAACTTAATCCACCTTGAAATACCTACAAACAATTCAAATATACAAATCAACAACTCAACATGCTAGATCGACAGTTCATTCCTCCTTGCTTGATTGCCGTTTGATTTGTGGGTTGCTTTGTAGAAACAATTTTTCAGAAAACAAAAACAGAAAAGCCATGATTATTTTATTAATCCTGATGTTGGGCCATTTCGGGCATGGGCATACCGAAAAGGAGAACAAAAATGAGTTGACCGAAATATCTGTTGAAACTGCAATTGATATTGATCTCAAGAATTTCGAAGTTGAAGATCCTGCTGATTTTAGTGTATCTACGACTAAAACTTCCGATAAAGTCAACAACTGGGAACTACGCAAACACGATGACGGTGTATTTATTTATCAGCGTTGGATGGAAGCTGAACCTGGACGGAAAGCCCGCGAACTTTATGCCGAAATTCAGGTAAATTCTACTCCCAGGCAATTGGCCCAAATTATCCGAAGCGAAAAGTACGGGACCGAATGGTTGTCGATGGCTGACGAATACAAAGTTTTACACGAAAATTCGGATTCGGAATGGTATGCCTATTCGCGGTTTAATTTTCTGCCTGCCTTGAAATTCGATCTGGTTACCCGGAATGAAATGAATCTCAATTCGGCAAGCCATAACATTACCATCGACATTTCAGGCCAGCCCAATTAATTGCCTGAAGACGAAAAGTACCGAAGACTCTCGCATTTCGAAGGCCGTTGGGAATTTGTATCAACCGACGACAACCACACCCGTATCCGCTACTACATGTTCTCGAAGACTAAGCCTTTTTTGCCCCGTTGGGTTACCGATCCGTTTGTATTCAACGAAATGGAAAACTGCGTAGTGAACGTGAAGAAAATAGCTGAACGGTTATGAGTATTTCAGTTGCTTATCGATGGCTGGCAAGTAAATTGAATGCCGCCCAGCTAATCAGGAAAATTGATGGCGACCCACATCAAATCGCAAGTGGCTATTCGCTGGGGATCTTTATCGGTATGATGCCATTGGTGGGGGTAAAAGCCATTATTGCTGTTACGATCGCTTCGTTCTTTAAATGGAACAAACTGGCTGCCGGGATCGGGGTGTTTAATATCAATCCAATTACTGCGCCCTTCTTCTTTGGGTTAAATTTTCTGATCGGCAAACAGATTACAGGATGTAGGCTTCCTTTCGGATTTTCTGAAGGATTATCCTTCAACGTCTTCGAACAAATTTTCATGAATAGTCCCAAAGTCCTGCTGACTTTAGCCATTGGAGGTTTTATACTGGGAATTCCGTTTGCATTTTTTGCTTATCACCTCTCATACTTCACTATTAGAAAGTTTAAAAAACAATGAAAACAAGAAATGTAGTATTCGAATATTTAGCTGATTATTAAGACTATAAAACATTCAGACATATGAAAACAAGGAATAATTTGTACGCAATGATTACAGGCGCCAGCACGGGGCTTGGGAAAGAACTGGCCATTGAATGTGCCCGACGAAAAATGAATTTGATACTGGTCTCGTTGCCCGGTGAAAACCTTCCGGAACTATGTGCCCAACTAACCGAAAGGTATCAGGTTGCAGTTTGCTACTATGAAATTGATTTGACGGACAAGGATCAGGTTGAACGGCTGGCGGCCTGGGTAATTGCCAATTTTTCGGTCAATGTACTGATTAACAATGCAGGTATTGGTGGCACCCGCTCGTTTGAAACTACTCCAACCGATTACATAGACCAGTTGATCCAATTGAATATCCGTGCAACTTCGTTACTGGTAAGGCTCTTGATACCAGAACTAAAAATGCACAGGAAAGCTTACATCCTGAATGTGTCGAGCATGGCTGCATTTGCACCGCTACCATACAAAACCATTTACCCGGCATCGAAAGCGTTTATTTACCACTTTACCCGTGGGTTGAAAGCCGAATTAAGAAACACCAACATCCGGGTCAGTGTGGTCAATCCAGGGCCAATCATGACCAATCCTGATGTCGTTAAACGTATCCTCAAACAGGGAGCATTGGCCCGTTTGGCATTAATTCCAGCTTCGTCAATTGCCCAGATTTCCATCCATAACCTGATCCGGGGGAAAGCGGTCATCATTCCTGGCTACCTAAACCGGATTAATGTTTTCCTGATGAGCCTGATCCCTTCTGGAATAAGGCTTTCGCTCAGTACAAGAGTTATCCGTCGTGAACTTCAGTAAAATAAAAAGAGAATGAAGGTATTAGTTACCGGAGCAAACGGTTTGCTGGCAAGTAACCTGGTTCGTGAGTTGCTCCAATCGGGATATGAAGTGCGTGGGATGGTACGCGAAAGCAGCAACCTGCTCTCACTTAAGAAGGTTGATGTAGAACTGTTTAAGGGTGAAATTACAAATCAGGCAGATGTCAGAAAAGCTTTTGCAGGTTGCGAAGTCGTAGTCCATGCAGCGGCCAATACCAGCCAATGGCCAACAAACTATGAAGCTTATAAAAGAATCAACGTAGATGCTACTCACCTGATTTTGGATGAGGCCATAAGGCGAAATGTGGAACGGTTCATTTTTGTGAGTTCGGCGAACGCCTTCGATCCCGGGTCCAAAGAGGAGCCTGGAACAGAAGATTCGTCCTTTAGTCTGAAAGGGAAATCGGGTTACATGATGAGCAAACAAGTGGCGCAAAACCTGGTTTTGGATGAGTTCCGCAGAAGCGGGCTTCCGGCAGTAGTGGTAAACCCAACCTTTATGCTTGGGAAATATGATGCGAAACCCAGTTCAGGCCAGATTATCCTTATGGCACACCAAAAATCATTGATGGCTTATCCCTCAGGAGGGAAAAATTTTGTGCATGTGGCTGACACTGCCCGTGGTATCGTAAATGCTATTTCGAGGGGAACCGCAGGCGAATGTTATCTACTGGCAGGAGAAAATCTGAGCTATCGCGAATTCTTTGAAAAAGTGCGCCTGGTGCACGGACATCCCCAAAGGCTGGTGCGGATACCTCGTGCAGCGATTTGTTTAGCTGGAAATCTTGGCAGTTTGTACGAAACCCTTTCAGGAAAACCAGCTAAACTGAACTCGGTGAATGCCAGGCTGCTTTGTACCGACAATTATTATTCTTCGGACAAGGCCATTCGTGAGCTGGATATGCCGCAAACACCGGTTAATAAGGCCATTGAGGATGCCTTGGAGTGGTTTTCACAGTATGGATATTTGTCGTAAAACCGAATCGAAAATTTGCATAGACGTAAGTGAGCATTATGCGCTACACCTCAAACATCGACAAACGAACAAGTTGTGAGTATTGCATTGAGTGAGCCTCAAGACAGATAGTTGAATTTAAAAACACAAGTTAAAATGATAAAGATAATCACGACATTTTTTTTATTGAGCTTTCAAATATTTACAGTTTTTGGTAGCGATATTTTTGAGAAAGTTTCAAATAAGACATGGTTTGATGAAACTGGTTTCGCGGGCATATCGGTTGTATTTATGAAGTCTGAAAGCGGGCAAATAAAAGCAATTCGACAAATAAATGGATCAGGAGTTCCTGTTATTGCGACAGAAATATATGATGTGGAAATTAGACAGGATACAATTTATTTGATAAACAGTCACAATGGACAGGCAAAGGAGAATTCAAAGGATATTTTTTATACTTACAACGACCGACAAGGATTATTAAGTAATGGAAAACAACTAAGAATATTATCTGAGGAACCAATTATATATGTCTGGACAAATAAGAGAAAAATAATTGATAGACGAGTGAATGTAAATAAGCTGACAAAAATTTCATTCGAAAAAAATGAAGTCTATATAAAAAATGAGGTATTTAAAATCATTAGAGAAGATTAAAAGAAAAAAGCACTACACACAACAGTAAGCTACCCGGAAAGTCGGGTTTTGGCACTTCGTTGACAGGAAATTAGTATTTTAAATAGCAGTTTTTCGTAGGAAATTCTTTTGTTAAATTACACCCTGCGTGTAGCTACGGAAAGATATATACAAGAATAATAAACACATAAATAATATGAAACAAATAAAAATTGTTGACATCCTTTTTACAATTGGAATTCTCTTTTTACTCAATTCTTGCAGTAAAACTGACATTGAGCCTGACCAAGTGAAAGAGTTTTCTATTCATTCTACCAATACTGGTACAGACTACACAATATGGGTTGTATTGCCAAATACTTATAATACAAGTTTGAAATATGAAACTATATATGTTTTAGATGGTGATGCATTCTATTTAAAGACAGAAAAAATTGCAAAAATAACTGAGGAGCTTAGTACAAAATATAATAAGCAAAATGCCATTATTGTTGGCATTAGCTCAAAAAATGATAGAAGTAGGGATTTCACACCAACCGTAACTTCTGATGGAGGCGGTGGCAGTGAAAATTATTCAAAATTTTTAGAATTTGAGCTAATTCCAAAAATTGAAAGCGACTATAATGTTGCTACTACAGCAAAGAGCAGGGTGCTAATTGGACATTCTCTGGGTGGATTAGTAACAGGTTATTTTTTTACCAAACATCCCAATGTGTTTAGTAACTACTTATCGTTAAGTCCCTCGTTTTGGTATGACGATTATATATTTTTCAAATATGAAAAAGAATCAAGAGCAGCAAACGCGCCAAAAAGCAACTTGGTCTTTATTGGATGTGGCGAACTGGAAGAATCAATTGTGATATGTGCAATAGAATGGAATTATCGGTTAACTACTTATTATCCAAACTGCAAACACGATTTCAAGATATTAGCCAACCGGGGACACATTCCTTCGGCCCTTGAAAATGCTGAAACAGGTCTTGATTTTTATTTTAAAAATAAATAAACGAAATTATGACAAAGCAAAATTTAATACTAATAGCATTTTTTCTGTTAGTCATTATACAACTACAAGCACAAGATAGTTTACCAACATTTAAGTCTGAAAAGTTTAGAAGTATTGAGATAAAAACAGGGCTTGGAATTGGATATCCTCCCCGGATTTATAAAATCCCAATAAATATTGTTTATCAACAAAATATAAAAGGAGGTTTTTCAACAATTTTATATTCCGAATTTCTTTCCATGTTTTCTAAAAGCTCAGAATCAAGCTATAGTGAATTTATTTGGCTGGAAGCTGTGGGTATTGGCAAAACCATTGGCAACAATAGATTTAACAATGGTTTTTACTTGCTTGGAGGAGGCAGAGTTTATCATTCAAGGTTGGCTTTGTATAACACCGATTTTAATCAAAATACACTTGTGACAAAAAAAATCACACCAGAGTTGGGCTTGCTTTATAATTTAAAAGTTGGCAAAAAGAAGTATTATTTCACAACGCAAATGTATTTTGCTTTGACACCAATAAAAAATTTTATTGAAGCCAGGCATACTCTTACTATGGGCGTTGGCTATAGATTTAATTCACGAAAATAAAACAACAAACAGACAACAATGTGTAAATTTATAGTTTGGTTGGTACTGTACGTGGAGGATATTACCGCATTGATCAAGAATCCTCTACAGAAAGCTGACATCAACCGTTAACAGTGACTCATAGGAAATGAAACCAAGAACCCGCATTAACGAACACGTCCTGAAGTACCTGACCATCTTTTTGGTGCTGAACGGAATCCATTTTTTCTACAAGTTATACGACCTGACATATTCAAGCCTTTGGCAATACGATCTTCGCGGGATTTTTTTTCATATTTTCTTCCTTGTTTTTGGGCTGGTTATGTGGGAGTTGGGAATCTGGATAACTAGCCGTACCAATCACATAACCGGGAAATATTTTGGACAGACAGTGCGTTTTGTAATACTGGGTATTGTGTTATTCTTGTATTCTATCGGGCTAAGCGCTTTGTATGGAGAGCTTTACTATAACCTTTTTTTTGTTTTAACCCATCAGGAGAAACTGTGGGCCGATTATTCGGTACTCGATCGCGACCTGACTGTGATGATGGTTGTAATGTCTCTAATCATCATAGGATTTCATTCGTTCATTTATTATTTTAAAAACTGGCAAGAAGCCGAAGTAATGGCCGAACGTTTGCAAAAAGAAAATATCCGTTCTCAATTCGAGGCGCTGAAACACCAGATTGAACCTCATTTTTTCTTTAACAGTTTGAGCGTATTAAACTCGCTGGTGCATAAAGATGCCGATCTGGCAGGACAATACATTGCCCAATTGTCGAAAATTTACCGCTATGTGCTGGAAGTGAAGGATGAGACTATTGTTCCCCTTTCGCAGGAACTGGATTTTCTGAATGCCTATATTTTTCTGATGACTGTTAGGCACAACGATAGCATTAGGTTTAGCATTGAAATTAGCGACGAAACCAGTAAATACACGTTTATTCCCAAAAATTCGTTGCAAATGCTTGCCGAGAATGCGGTAAAGCACAACCGGTTCTCGAAAGAATCGCCTTTGGTGGTGCTCATTACCGAAGATGTTGAATACATCAGGGTAATTAATAACCTCGACCGCCGCGAGCTGATTGGTTCATCGGGCATTGGGCTTGAAAACATACGGAAACGTTATGAACTGATTTCGGGAAAAGGAATTGAATTGGAAGAAACAGCATTGACCTTTAGTGTAAAACTACCTAAACTTCGGAAAAGTGAGCTTAAAAGTATTGATCTTTGAAGATGAGAGCCTGTCGGCGGAACATCTGGTAAAACTGATACGCCGCTATGATCCAGCAATCGAATTGTTGGGGATAATTGAATCGGTCAAACAAGGTGTCGATTGGTTCCCAAACCATCCGCATCCTGATTTGTTGCTGATGGACATCCAGTTGTCCGATGGTTCGTGCTTCGAACTTTTCAGGCAGGTACGGCTCGATATCCCAGTGATTTTCACTACAGCCTACGATGAATATGCGATTCAGGCTTTTAAGGTGAATAGCATCGACTATCTGCTGAAACCCATCGATTTTCAAGAACTGCAACTGGCTATAGAAAAATTCAGAAAGCAACGAAATCATGTGATCCAGAACCCGGAACAGGTTTACGAACAGCTTTATTCGCGGTTGATACAAACCAGCCAGTACAAAAAGCGGTTGCTGATTAAGGTTGGAGAGCAGTTGAAGCAAGTAAACGTTGAAGATATTGCCTATTTCCTGTTCGATGATAGCATGTGCTGGGCGGTCACTTTTGCGAAAAACAGGTTACCCGTCGATTTTTCGCTCGACGATCTGGAGCAAATGCTCGATCCGAAAATGTTTTTCCGGATCAACCGTAAATTCATTGTCAGGCCCGAAGCCATCGATAAAATCCACACCTATTTCAACAACCGGTTGAAATTGCAGCTTCGCCCTGATATTGAAAGCGAAGTGATTGTCAGCCGCGAACGCGTTGTCGATTTCAAAAACTGGCTGGATAGCTGAAGTGCATTAGTTATGGCTTAATCATCTAACAATCATAGAGTAGATAATTAATTGCCATCAAGTTCTATTGAAAAGCGTTTATTTATATGACAATGTACAACAAATAATCATATAATTTATCTAAAGCATAGTAAATTAAACTGTTATAGAATTTCATTGGTGGATGAAAATTATAATTGGGTTTTATAAGCCCCAAACTAACAAGTTTAATTTTTATGGAAACATCATACGGTGAAATCCTCCTGGATTTGGAAAATGAGTTATCCAAAATGAAAGATGTTTCAGAAGATTTTTCTGAACAATTGGAATATGCTATTGGACGATGTCAGATTGCATTGGTCCAATTACGGAAATTGGTCATAAAAACTGGTTTTTCAGATCAAAAATCGGAAATCTACTTTTTCAAAAAAATCAAACCCACAGTTTATTGTAAACTATTGTATTATCGTGCAGTTTTTGACTTGGAAAGCAAACGCCAGAAAACTGAAACAAAGGTCATCAGAAGATATTTTAAGAAAAAACTGTTTCATATCAACGAATACATGGAAGAACATCAGATAATGGCTCAATACTACAAGTGCGGGTTCATACATCTTGATGAGAAATTTTTTGTGCGGAACACTTCTGAAATACCACTGGAATTAAGGGGAAGCCACCATTTAATGGATGAAGAGTTTTTTACCTGGCATGATCATACCTTTTCAACAATCATAGCCAATGAGATGCTGATAGATTTTATCACCAACGAATTAAAAAAGTTGGAAACAGATGATTTAAAGATCAGTACATTACCAAAATCTCCGTTGCAATGGACTGGTAAAAAAATTGAACTGGCAGAGAATCTTTATGCCTGGTATTTCTCAGGCTCTGTGAACCATGGCAAAGCCACGATTAAAGATTTAGTTGAATTTATTGGCTGGGCTTTAAATATTGATTTATCAAAGGATATTTACCGATATTTTACTGGAATTCAGGAACGTAAAATAGATCAGACAAAATTTCTCGATTTTCTAAAGGCTGTTCTCACACAACGGTTAGATGAAATGAATGAATAATTCGAAAATGAAGAATCATTACTTTGAACAGTCCGATACAGGATGTTTACTATATTTGTGCTAATTATGAGATGAAAATACAGAGCAGAATAGGAATTCTGCGGATTTGAAAATATAAAAGCGTTAGCTTTTATTCTTGCTTCTAAAACCGCCAATTTTAAAGCATAACAAGAATGATAGATGACGCTCGCGCCTTGGCGTGAGCTATTCTTGATTGTTATGCGGGTGCTTGGCGGTACCTAGAAGCAGTTGGGTTATGGTTCGCGCCTCTTTTTTGTAATACTTAAATTTTCAAAATGTCAGACTTTTATACTGAAAAACTCCGCCAGTATGCCGATCTGGTAGTTCCGTTTACAGGCTGTTTGTTTGGTGAACCAATTAAGGAATGTCCCTTTATCCAATTTCATAAGATTGGAGATGAAACCATGCAAATCGAAAAAATTAATCTTTATTCCGAGGAAGAACTCGATAATTTGAGATTATTCCACCGGGACTGTATGCAGAAGTACTTTAGTGGGAAGTGGAAGCCTCAAAGGGGAAAAGTTAATGTCTAAATGCACATCTTCCTAAAAGACACTAAAAACCTTTCTTTCTGAAATGATTTCGTTAGGTTCAAAATTATACTTTAATTAACAATAAAAAATCACCACCTGAAGTCATCTTGATAACAAAAAAGTTTTGAATAGTTGATTTTTGAAGAATTCAAAATGAACCATTCAAAATTAAAAGTTATGCCTTCAGAAATTATTACCACCGATGATCTTCGGGAATTCAAAACCGAATTATTCTCCGAACTGAAACAACTGTTTAACCAGCATCAAGGTCAACCATCAAAAAAGTGGCTTAAATCATATGAAGTAAGAAAGATGCTGGGGATCTCTCCCGGAACACTTCAGAATATGCGTATTAACGGAACCATTCCGTTTACCAAAATGGGCGGAATTCTTTTCTATGATTCCGAAGACATCCGTAAAATACTGGAAAGCAACAAGAATATACCCCGGTTCAGTTTCGACGGGAAACGATGAACTACATCAGACACCTGAACGGATTTTTTGCACGGCTGACCGAAGATAAACGCATGTCCTCCTATCATATTAGCCTGTATTTTGCCCTGTTTCAGCAGTGGAATGCTGACCGGTTTGGTGAACATTTTGTCATTAGCCGAGCGGAAATAATGGAAATATCCCGTTTAGGTTCAGTTAATACTTATGCCCGTTGTATGAAGGAACTCTCCCATTGGGGTTATATCCGGTACACCCCTTCATCCAATATACACTCAGGAAGCCGGGTCTCCTGTATCAGATTTGATACTGCAACTGATACCGCTAACAATACAGGAACTGATACAGGAAGGAATACCGGTACTTCCAGCGATCTCATAAATGATACTGCAACCGATACAGCAAGTAATACCGGTATTGAAAATGATACTGCAAGTGATACCGGAACTGATACCGCAAGTGATACCGGTATTTCCAGCGATCTCAAAAGTGATACAGCAAGGAATACCGCTGGCGAAAAAATTGAGAGTACCGGTATCAAAAATGATACAGCAAGCAGTACAGCAACTGATACACCTTTTATAAACAGTTTAAACAAGAACAAACAAGAAGAAAAGTCAGTCAGAAAAAATCAAAAATTAGATATTGATGAAAACGAAAAAAAACAAAAACGACTGCGAACGACCAATACAGAAAGTCTTCCGGAGGAGAAATCTCCGGTTCCGGATTTATTCGAGGTCGAACAATTTTTTGAACAGAGCCAGTTTCCGCGCAGCGAGGCGCAGAAGTTTTATACCCACTACCAGTCGTCAGGCTGGAAGACCGGGGATCAGATGAAAATACTTTCCTGGCAGGCCGTTGCCCGGAAATGGATGAACAACACCCAAAGCTTTAAAACAGATGAACGAGAACCCAATCAAGTCGGGACCAGCAAACTTAGCGTCACCGTCAACAAAAATTATTCTGAACCCTTATGAGCAGATCGCCGATTACCGCGGCGGAGTGTTTAATTTCAATTTACAGACCAGCCTGCAATGGATGGAAGAACGGGGCAAAATCATGTTCGGGAACCACTTTGCGATAGTTCCAACAGATATAGAGCTGATCTACAAACTGCTGGTTTATGCCATCGGCGACCAGGAAAATGCTGCAAATCATGGGATCAGCCTGAGAAAGGGAATCCTCCTTACGGGGCCAATAGGCTGTGGAAAAACAAGCCTCATGCAGCTAGTCAGTTACTTTTTCCCAAGAGAAACCCAATATCTGGTTAAACCGACCAGGGAGATCAGTTTTGAGTTTGAGAAAGATGGATTTGCAGTGATCAACCATTACAGCAAGGGCTCGTTTGTCAGATACGCCAATATGCCTTTCTTGCCCAAAGTATATTGTTTCGATGATCTGGGATTGGAACAGACCCCAAAATACTTCGGCAACGAATGCAATGTGATGGCTGAGATACTGCTGAACCGTTACGATTTATTTGTCTCCAAACGTATGATGACTCACATTACCACAAACCTTTCAGCCTCTGAATTGGAAGGGATTTATGGCAACCGCATCCGTAGCAGGATGCGTGAAATGTTTAACCTGGTGGCTTTTGACAGGGATACCAAGGATAAAAGGGCTTAGGATAAAGTCAATCAAGGATAAATCTAAAAATCAGGTATTAGCCGATGTTTGGTTAGTTGGTTCTGCGGCCTGTTCGCGCTGTGGCTCCGCCAGGGCGCGAACAAGCCTCGATTCAGCATGGAAGAGTGTCCTTGTCCGGTTCAAAGATCAATCCCTGGCCGTTCCGGCTGGGATTGACTTTTCCCTTCCCGTCCACACTTCACCGTTTTTTAAAGGTTTTTAATGTTTTCTTAGGTTTAAAATAATCTTGGCAGGTATTTCCCATGTTCCCCGGCACATTCGCTTCCCTCGCTTTATCGCTCCATTTTCCCTGTTTGTGACCTCACGGGACAACAATTAAAACCTAAAAAAAATTGTAATTCAATTGATTACAAATACTATTATTTTTCATGGGACTGCTCGGGGTATGGTTGTCTTTAGCATTTATAACTCAATCCAAACCGACAAAACAAATATTTAATTAAAATTCATCAAAGTATTAATTGCTACTATGTCTTATAATCTCTTGAAATAAATCAAATATTACTCGGAAGTTTTCAAAACTAACGTTTTTGAAAAGAGTATCTTTATTTAAAATATAATCTGCAAATGAATTTTTGGATAATGCCCTATTTTTACCTGTATTCGGATCGTTTACAAAATCTATAATTCGAGGATATTTGGCTTGCAAAAAATTTTTACTAGGATAAACCAAATCTGCTGTTAGATGTTTAGCTGTTTCTTTATCAAATTCACTACTTAGAAATAATCTTCGTCCGTGTTTATCTTCTATTTGAATATCCTCATCCGTATAATAGTGTTCAATGCAAATTTCTTCAAATGATCGATGCTTAGGCATTGGAAGTACAGCCGAGTAGACATTATTCCCCCAATATTTGAAATTTGTACCATTTACACTTGCCTTTTCCCTAATAGCTTTATCATCCCGATCAAATAGACATATAGCTTTAGATTTTCGATGCTCTAGTTTTGTTAAGCTCTCACATATTGACATCAAATCCGTATTATTTATTTTTACGTGATCTTCATATTTCCTGAAAGTAATTTCTAATTCAAGAAACTCTCCTTTTAACTTAAAATATTCTAAAGCAGCTTTCAAATGCTTCCAATCTGTTTTCCCTTCTGTATAAATAATTGGATATTTGGATAGATCACTTTCTCTCTGGATAATTGGAAGTCTAATATTAGGGTATAAACGTTTGATCCTTTCGGACATTTTGATATAAACCGGATCACCTTTACCCTTTATCATGCCTATATATCCAATCTTGCCTGCTAGCTCATAAATATATGAAACTTCAATGTTTAGTTCCTTTTTGTGTTTATAATTATACTTTTCAAAATGTTCTCGTGCAGCATTGCTAACTTCATACTTTTCCAAAGCATGGAGCATTGCCCGTACATGTCTTACATAATTCCTTTTTACATTTGGAAATTTATTCACGATTAGTCCAGTAACTTCTTGACGATTTATGCTATACGCAAATCTCGTTTTACTAGTATTTATTTTGAATCCATTTGAATTAATTATTTCTTCAAGTTCGGCTGACAATAGCAATGTATTATTTGAAATGTTTCCAATGCCTTTTGGTATGGGGAGCATATTTGTTGAAAACGTTATATCATCAGCATATCTTGTGTAATTAAACTTTCCCCTTCTAGCTAAGTTAAGCATTGCATTATCAAGACTGCGACAAATGAAATTTGAAATTATTGGAGAAGTTGGTGCCCCTTGAGGCAATATACCCTTATAGCAACATATTTGTGCTAAAGTTGTAGAAATCATATCATTAAAATTAAATGGCTTTGATCTAAAAACTCCCCTTACCCGACCAAAATTTATCGATGGAAAAAATTCTTCTAAATCCATGTTAATGACAATTTTTTTCTTTATATGTATTAAGGCATTACTCCTTATGCCTTTCCCTTTCACATAGCCATGGACGCAATTTTTCTCAGGGTATATTTCTAATAAAATTTCTGAAAGATTTCTTTGAATATGTTTAATGCCAGAATTTGGTGCAATTATAAGTCGGTCTCCTTTACCTCTTTTCTTTATTCTAAATTCTATATACTTCTTATCATCCGTCAACTTATGTAAGTTATAAATCAAATCCTTATACTTAACATTTAAGACTTTGGCTAATTCTTGTTTGGTCTCAACTGCAAAAAAAACAGATCTCAACTTGTCTTCTAACTTGTCCTCCATTTAGTTGAAAATAATGGTATCTGCAAAATATTCATCTTTAAGTGAAACAGAAATCGAGACCGAAAAACAGCCCGAAAAGCAGAAAGGAACAATGTCCTCACATTTTCATAATCGCCGCAGGAACACAACGAAAAATCAATATATTTAATGCAGATACCATATGTTTTAAGTCTTATCTTTAATCGAATGATCTTGTCCATTACTCACATCAACGCAATAAAAGTTCAAACAATCTGATCGAACTTTTCCAATACAAATTTTTATAGTTGCGAATTTATTGATAATAAGTAGAAAAGAAAGAGTAAAATGATATTTATTTATAAATTGAAAATCTAATTAATCCCAAAAATCCGTAGTTAACGGATTTAATTTTATTGTCTTTCTATTTGATGTTGTTCACCTAAAAAGTGGACTACTTAAAATTGACTACTCATTGTAATACATACGTCAGCTTCATTCCATTTCCGGGCCACACTTGCCTTTAGCCCGCCCGCCCTCAAAAATTTTGGTCAGTTAATAATTACGTCAAAATCAAAAAGCAAGCCTAATTTAGCCAGTCTCCCCACAACCCAACTCCGGAACAAATGCAAGACCAAGACAAGTGTCCCGCTCTTTTAATCATTTTTGTTTTCTCTTTTATCAAAGTATACCTAAAGAAAGCGGGACAATCTTGCATTTCAGCCCCAACCGGCTCTTGATTGGCTTTCTTTTTCTTTTTTTGACTGTTTTTTCTTTCTCTTTTAGAATAATCTTTCATCCTCCAAATTGTATCAAACCATCTCTTTAGAAATTGGATTTAAAGCCTAAACAAATCCTATCAGTATCAAAACGGTACAAAACCCATCAAAACACAATTGATTATCAATTGGTTGCTTAACCATATAAAATACCCCACCTGAACTCATCTTGATAAATTATCTGGTTCCAGCACTTCACCTTTGCGGCAAGGACTTGAGGGAATGGATTGACCAAAACCCTCAATATCCACCACTTTTTATCTACCAAAAACTTAAAAAAATATGTTTGGAATCGATCAAATCAGTTGGGGGCAATTCGTTCAATTCATTGTAGGAACCCTTATTTTATGGTACATGTCAATTGTCCTTATTGCGCTTGCCAATAAAAAAAACAATCGGAAAACTCTTTTTGAGGACGACCAATTTACTCCAGTCCTTTCAGAAGGCTTGCAACCTATTGCCGTTTCCTCGAAGGATTATCCTTCTGAGCTTATCCCAATCCGGTTGGCAGAAGCGATTCTCTTACCAGTTTCCTTATACGAAGAATCTGGGATGGATGATGGTTATCCCATCGAATGTTTTACGAACCCCAATCATCCGCAATTGCCAAAAATCCTGGAGAACATCCAGTTTCAGTGATAATTCAACATCATTTATTCATTCTTAAAAACTCAAAGTTTCATGAAAACAAAAATTCAACGTTTTTTCAAACGGGTGGAAGCCCTTGTTGCACTCCTTTTCCTTGGTATCTACCAAACGATGGCGCAATCAGCCGCGGGTATTGACCAGGCCACAGCCGAAGTCAGTTCTTATATCGATCCTATCTCGAACCTGATTATTGCCATTGGAGCGGTTGTCGGATTGATCGGTGGTGTCCGCGTTTACATTAAATGGCAGAGCGGCGACCAGGATACCCAGAAAGCCATCATGGGCTGGTTTGGTGCCTGTCTGTTTCTGGTTCTGGTTGGAGTGGTGATCAAAGCATTCTTCGTCTGATGCAGGGCTATCCAGTCAAAAAGGTGGATACCCGGTTGTATATCAAAGGGCTTTCCGGCCCTTTGGTATTCCGGGCGCTGTACGGCATTATTGCCACCTTCTTTTTGTTCTCTGCACTCTACATTCTGGCCGGAGTTTTTCCTGCGGTATTGATCGGGGTCCCAGCCTTTTTCGGCTACCTCTATCGACTGAATACCATCCAGAAGAAGTACGGTCCAGAAGGATGGGGCAAGAAACAGACCGCCAAGAAACTTCCTCAATTCATTAGCTGCAAACGACGAATCCATCAAATTTCTTAAAGATGAAAATCAAAAATCTTGAAAGTATCCTTCCCGTAATGGGATTTAACGGGGATGTCCAGGTTTCCAACAACTTGGATTTAACTATTGGTTTTCGGCTTCAATTGCCTGAAGTCCTGTCATGCAGTACTGAACAACTTTATATGCTGCACGATACGTTTCAGCGGATGATCAACCTGTTGCCAGCCGGAAGTTTTATCCACAAACAGGATTTCTTCCTGATCAAGGAATTCAATCCAACGGAATCGGAATCAGAAACAACCGGAGCAAAGGAAAGTCTGAATAGTTCTTACCTGAAACACTTTGACGGACGACATTACCTGAAACACGTATGCTGTTTTTACGTCAGTTTGTTAAATAAAGGCCTTCTGAAAAACTACCTTGAATCTGCTTTGATCTTTTCCCGGACGCAGCGCAACCTGGAAAAATTGCAGTATGATAAGATCAACGAACTGAGAAGTAATGTTGTGGCTATCTTTAATCAGAATGGTATCGGATGCGATCCTATCTCAAGAGAAGAAGCAATTGGAGATGACAAGTCATTGGGGCTGATTGAACGTTTTCTGAGCCTGAACTTTACTGAAAACCACCCTGCTTTGGGAGGAATCGATTTCCGGGACCGGCTAAAAGTGATGGACCAGTTTGTGGAAGTATTGTCTTTAAGCGACTATTCCCACATCCCTGCAGAACTCAGGCCAGCTTCAGAACATCCGCAGACCGGACTGCCTGTATCTCTGGTTTATCCGGTCAGTTATCATCTGCCGTTTTCACACATCACCAACCAGTTTATCTACATTCCCGATCAGCAGGAGATTAAAGGCTTTCTGGAAGGTAGTTACAAAAAGATTTTCAGTTTATCCAAATTCTCATCCGAGAACAAAGTCAATGCCGGGCTGATTGAATCCTTTCTGGACCAGGTACAAACTTCAGGAGAAAAAATAGTGAAGACCCACTTTAATGTGATGCTTTTCGATTCAGCACTAAAAGATTTGAAGCAACACAAAAGCGAAACCAGTTCCGCTTTTTCGATGATGAACTGTTTCCCGTATCAGCACACCCATGATCTGCCGATGTTGTTTTTCTCCTGTGTGCCTTTCTCAACACAGCTTCCGGAAACAGAGCTTTTTATCACCCAGGTTCCACAGGCTTGTTGCCTGACCAATTTTGAAGGTGAGTTAAAAAACAGTCAATCGGATTTTACCATCCGGCTTTCCGACCGGCTGGAAGGTTGCCCGGTAAAAATTGACATTTCGGATGAGCCGGTGCACAAGCATTTGATCCATAACCGTAACAAGATTATTATTGGCGGGTCAGGCTCCGGAAAATCCTTTTTCACCAACCATTTGCTGCGGCAATATGCTGAAAGCGGAAACTGCCACATTGTTTTACTGGATGTTGGGAGAAGCTATGAACTGTTGACCATCTACCTGAACGAACGACTCAAAGACCAGGGTGGAGCCATGATGGTAGAGTTTACCAATGAAAACCCGATTTCTTTTAATCCTTTTATACTGGAAGGCGAACTGGATATTGAGCGCAAGCAAACCATTCTTTCGGTGATCTATACCATTTACAAGGAGAACCTTTCGGAAATGGAAAAGGATGTGATTGCCCATTCGTTGACAGCTTTTTTTGAATCTGAAGAAGTAACTGAAAGGTCTTTCAATGGTTATTACGAGTATTGCCAAAACTACATTCCGGCACTTGTTAAGGAGCAGTCCATCCAGTTCAATAGCAATGAGTTTTTCTTTATCCTGGGCAAATATTATCGTGGTGGAGAGTATGACTACCTGCTGAATAAGGAGATGGACACTGATGTATTTTTTCGTTGTCCGTTTATTGTCTTTGAACTGGATAACATCAAGGACCATGCAACGATCTTCCCAGTCGCCACGCTGATCATCATCGACATTTTCTTGCAGAAAATGAGGAGGTTAAAAGGTGTTCGAAAGGTCCTGTGCATCGAAGAAGCATGGAAGGCCATTGCCACTCCACAGATGGCCAGCTACATCAAATACTTCTACAAGACCATCCGAAAATTCTTTGGAGAAGCGATGGTGGTGACTCAGGAAGTGGACGATGTGATCTCTTCGCCTGTGATCCGCGATGCGATCATCAACAATGCCGATACCCGAATTTTACTTGATATGAGCAAATTCCGGAATAAGTTCCAGAGCATCAGCGACACCCTTGGACTCTCGGAGTTCCAGAAAGATCAGATCCTTTCGATCAACAAAAACCTGCCATCCGGAAGAAAACTGAAAGAAGTCTTTATTGGCCTTGGAAGCTACTCTCAGGTTTATGCCCTTGAAGTCAGCAAACCGGAATACTACTGCTACACCTCTGAACAAAGCGAAAAGGAAATGATCCAGAAAAAACTCCTTGAAGGGCAAGATCTCTCCTTTGTCGAAATCCTCAAATCCATGTAAAACAAAAGCCTCCCCTAACCCCTCCGAAGGAGGGGAATAAGAAAACTTTAGAAACAAAACAACATAGAAAACAACAAGAACAATGAAAACAATGAAAATCACGACAACAAAAGCAAGGCATTTGATCATTCTGTTCATTCTGTTCATTGCAATTCTCCACCTTATACCAACAAGTACCACCTTTGCCCAGGCCCCGGTGACTGATGTGGGTGCAGGCATCCAGCGTGAAACCTTATGGGAACAGGAAAAGGGAATTTTGTCAGAAATCAACTGGTACAATGTGCTGATCAAAGTCCTGAATGGCGACATCAAGGGACTAACCTCAGAACTGGTTGGGATCGATCAAAAGAAGCTGGCAAGCCTTCAAAAGGTTTCTTACCTGATTAAAGATTACAAGCGCATCAAACAGACCAAGGAGATGCTGGACAAGATCATCTACATCTACACCACCAAACTGCCCTTGTTGGTTCAGGACGAAAACTTCACAACACGACAAGCTGCGGTGATTGTCGAATCCTTTGATTTGGTGCTGGATGACAGTCGCCAGCTGGTCACCACCATTCTAAATTCCATCGTGGAAGATGACAAGTTTATGATGGACGACAAACAGCGGTACGACACTATCAACGGGATCTACACCGAAGTGAAAAAGCATTACGGAACCATCTGTTACCTCTACAACAAACTGGCATGGGCATCTTACCAACGCAGCTTCAATACTGGTCAGATCGAAAAGTTCGCTTATTACTACACCCTTTATGATTAACAATAAACGACTAATTACAAGACAAGCTATGAAAACAATACTTTTCATTCTCATCTTTCCTTTGGCAGCAATGATGCCGGGGAAGGAATTGAAAGCCCAGATTATTGACATCAAGTCATGGAATGGCACTTATCCAGAAATGGAAGGAACTTATCCGCTTTCCTTTATAGCATTCAAGGGCTGGTTAATCCCGGTTCCCCATGTTTTTATACGAACATGGCCAACGCACTATTATGTGGAAGTAATTGCGGAGCCGGTCTATGATACTGAAGGTTATGTCGGATTGTTAAAAGTCAACTTGCTGAAAATTGCTGAACGGTTATTTGAAAAGTCGCAGATGAAAAGCAGGCACGAGGAAACGGAGCAAATCAAAAACAATACGGAAATCCAAAAGGATATTGAAAAGAAAATCTTTGATTCCAATTCTGACCAGTTGCCCGATGTGTATAGCATTGCCTCCGGTTTTATCCGTTTGTACATCAGCATCGATAACATGGATAAACTACCTAACTGCAAATGGCTCCGGCAAACTTACCAGAAGGAGGCCGATGAACTGCTGACCCGGTTTATTTCTGTCAACCTGTTTCTGACCGACCATGGCAAAAAGCTGGAAGCTTTTGATGAAATCCGTCGCGAACTTAACAAGCAAATCGGCGAGACAGACTACACCTACAGAAAGGTTTTGCACCTACAGGCATTCAACAACAACGTCCCACATTCTTATGCTTTCCTGAAAGAGTAAAGCCAATTGACGATTTAACTACTTATCATTTGCCGCTGATTCCTCCCCGAAGAGGAGGTTAGGAGGGGCTATTAATCTTTAAATATTTAATTATATGCTTTTACAAGTAATGAGTACCCAAAGCTTTTTTCAATTTACGGATGTATTGGTTCGGGGAGGCCTGGACAATGCCCATTTGTTGGTCAACATGGCCCGAGCCATTGGTGGTATTGCCGCTTTTCTGTACATCTCCAAACGCATCTATGAACAGCTGATTGCTGATAATCCTATCTCTCTTTTACCCTTACTCCGGCCTTTTGCGCTGGTATTGGTGATTACCTTTTGGGCTCCGTTTGTTCAACTGCTAATGGTTCCTACCAAAGGACTGACCAAACTTTCAGAAGCCATTTATGCCGATAAAAAGCACATTATTGCTGCCAAACTGGAAGAAAAACAGAATGCCATACTGGCAATTGATTTACCTTCTTTTCAGGAAAACGAAGAAAAAGAAGCCTCTCTGTGGGACAAAGGCGTTAACCTGCTTTTAACTACCTATAATATTGTCTCGGGAAGGGCCTTGCAGCACCAGATCAACTTCTATCTGATGGACAGTGTCCGGCAGCTTTTGGAATCTTTTTTTGAAGCATTGGTTTACCTGATTGCTTTTTTACGAACGGTCTTTTGTGTGCTACTGATCATCTTCGGACCTCTGGTGTTTGCCGTTTCCATTTTCGATGGTTTTCAGGAGAACTACCTGCAATGGATTGCCCGCTTTGTGAATGTAAATCTGTATCTGCCTATTGCACTGATTGTCCTTTCCCTGGTTCAGGAAGTGCTGATTTATGTGCTGGATGCTGAGATTGCTGCTACCAAAGCCTCGTTGATCTACCAACCATCGCTTTACTACGTTTCTAACATGGTTGTGCCGGTTTGTGGCATTGTGGGCCTGATGATGGTACCCAAAATTGCCTCCTGGATTGTCAGTGCATCGGGAACAGGAACGGGTGGGGGACGGATGGTGAAAACAGCAGCCATGATGATGATCACCAAGGGCGCCATGAAATAATCCGGTGGAAATATTCAATAATGAATCTCCAATAATAAATAAGCAATCAAAAGATGAACAAGATTTTTGATATACAACGCAAATTCCGCTTTTCCGTTTATGTTCTTCTGGCAGCAAGCCTGTTACTAATCGGATTCAGCACCTTTGTTTTCACCCGTTCAATCGGACTGGTCGAAAGCTCGCGCCAGAAAATCTATGTGCTGGACAACGGCAAATCCCTTTTATTGGCCCTTCGTGCTGATATCACGGACAACCGGCCTTCAGAAGCCAAAGACCATGTGAAGCGCTTTCACGAACTATTTTTTACGATGGAGCCCGACAAACAGTACATCGAAAACAATGCAAAAGAAGCATTGTATCTGGCTGACGGTTCGGCCATGAAGCAGTACCAGTCCTACAAGGAAAACAACGTTTATAACCAGATCATTGCTTCCGACATCAGCATGACCCTGACAACCGATTCGGTACAGATCGATTTCTCAGCCTATCCCTACCAGTTCCGGTTTTTCGGACGCCAAAAAATTGTCCGCAAATCCAACATCACGATCCGAAATCTGGAAACCTCCGGACGGTTACGGAACATCTCCAGGACAGACAATAACCCGCACGGGTTTATGATCGAGGATTGGCTGATAGTGGATAATAAAGATTTGGAAACCATGAAACGCAAGTCCTTTTAATTCTAAAAACAACGATTATGAAGACAGAAAATAAACAATCTAAAAATCTTGTGACCCGAATCAGTGAAGCTATCCGGTTTCAGGAGTGGATCGACCGGATGGACCGGAAGGATCAAAAACTAGACCCGGCTAAACGGAAAAAGAAGTGGGCCATCATCCTGGGTGCATCGTTCCTGATTTATGTGATTTCGTTCTTTGTTTTCCCAAAACCGGCAATCACCGACGAACCCATTCAACCGATAAGTGAGGGAAACCCAGATATAGCGAAAACGTTGAAACGCAAAAAATCCCTCTCATTTGAAATGCCTGTTGACTCGTTTGAAACCATCTTAAAACAAGAAATACATGAAAGCATACCTGAAAAGAAATAAGCCGTTGCTATTCCTTCCGTTGGTTTTAATCCCCTTTATTGTCCTGATATTCTATGTGCTGGGAGGGGGCGAAAAGAAGGAAAAGGAAGAACAAAAGCAAAAAGAGCAGCAAGTGGCAAAAGGTGCCAATTACACCCTTCCTGATGCTGATAAGAGCATTGTGATTTACGATAAAATGGACAACTATTCCGCGCAAAAAGCGGTGACTTCTACCCATGATTACAACATTACCGGCGAACCAGATTCTATACCAGACGAAATCGTTGAAGAAGAAGGGATGACCGAAGAACAGTTGCTTTCTAGAAAAAAGAATTTGTATCAAAACGACCCGGTTCCTGAAATGAATGCTGATGTCTCCACCAATTTACTGGCGCACATCCGGCAAAAGGAAAAGAAAGTCAGGGAAGATTTAGAAAACAGCCAAACTGAAACGAAATCAAAAAATGAAGATGCCGCCTCAATTCAGGCATGGAAAGACAAACGGGATTCCAATGATCAGAAAGGATCAGCTGCAATTGCCCCCACTGGCATCGAAGAACTGGACAAAGTTTTTCGACAAAACAGCAGATTGGCAAAACAGAACGATTCCCTGAACATCCGTTTACAAGAAACCTCCGCTAAAAATGAGAAGCTGGAAGCCGAAAAGAACAAACGTTCAACTCTGGAGAAAGGTGGCAAGTCCGGATTTAAACCCAAAGAGACGGCCATTCCGGTTATTGAGGCTGAAGTTTACGAAACCACTACGGTATTAACCGGCAACAGGGTGAAGTTGCGATTGCTGGAAGAAGCCTGGTTGAATGGGGTTAAAATTCCGGTCAACACATTTCTGTATGGAATCTGTGAAGTCAGCAACGAACGACTGCAAATTGCAGTAATGCAAATTCCTGTGGGAGAAAAATTTGTCCCGGTGGAAGTTACTGTTTGCGATCTGGATGGACTTCCCGGCCTGTATGTTCCCGACAACGCCTCCCGAAAAGTTGCTAAAGAGGTCGGCAGCAGCGCCAACACTTCCTCTATGTTCGGTGTAAGCAATAATCCACTTACTTATATGGGAATGCAGGCAGCCGACCGGACAGCCCAATCTCTGCTAAAGATGATCCGAATCAAAAAAGTCACCATCAAAAAAAATACCCTCGTTTATTTAATCAACAAAAGCAAATAACCATGAAAACCATTTTAATCATTTTGATTTGTGCACTGATCTATAACTCAATTGGGGCGCAAAATATCCAGAATACCCAAAATATCTTAAAAATATCCGATAGTAAAACCAGCCATCTGGTTTGCCCCGATAAAGTCAACTATGTGCAGGCCGGAGATTATTCGATAATCCAGGCCGAAGTTGTTCCCGAATTATCAAACCTAATCAGGGTGAAAGCTGTGCAACCTTTTGACAAACCCACCTCCTTGACCGTCGTTTGTGCCGATCACATTTATTCTTTCGAATTACAGTATGGCAACGACGTACCGATCACGTACCCGATTGAAACTTTTGATTCGCAAAAAGCCATGACCTTTTCCGGGAAGATGATGCCTGATTATCTGCTGAAAGACCTATGCGATCAGGTTCTGGACAAGCACAAAGTTCAGTTTCGCAAGCGAAAAGCAGAAAAAGACGGGATCAAGGTTCGTCTGAACTCGATCAGTCTGAAAAACGATGCACTCTTTTTTGAGCTCCAGATCAACAACAAGACCAACATGGCTTATGATGTGGAAAGCTTCAATTTCTGGATAACCGATAAGAAAAAAGCCAAAGCGACCAATGTTCAGGAATATCAGGTTTTCCCAGAATATCAGCAGAACAAAGTGCAGCGTATTCCGGGAGAAGTCACGGTTCGGGAAGTGTTTGTGATCGAAAAGATGACCATTCCAGACGAGCGTATCCTGAAGATTGAACTCAATGAAAAGGCGTTGGGTAATACCGGTCGAAAACTCAGCTTCAGCCTGAAGAACAAAGAGATACTCAAAGCCAAATCCCTGAAGTAAATCGCAATTCAGGCGATTCCTCAGACAAAATAAAATTTAAAACATGCTATTCAGAATCCTCCCACCAGGAGGGTTCTGAAAGGCTAAAAGCTACAAACCATGTCGATGACCGAAGGAAGAGAACTGGAAAAGCTGCACGAAGGGTTTCGGTTCTTCAGCTACCTGTTATTGTTTTTGTCCATGTACCTGAACCAATCGGGCTACTTTATGGCGCATGGGATAGACATTCCTGCCTTTCATCCGCTGGTAGCCAAAATGCAAAACCTGACATTTCTGGCGAACGTTTATAAATCGAAGGTCGTTTGTTTGATTTTTCTGGCTATTACCTGTGTAGGAACCAAAGCACATAAAGACCGGGAACTGCTGGTTTCAACCATTGTCGGACAAACAATAGCCGGGTTGATACTATATTGGGGAAGTTTGGTTGTTTTCAAATCGTTTCCGGCGGTTTACCTGGGCCTGACATTCTTTGGATTTGTACTTTTGAATATCGGTTTTGACAACATCTCCAAGCTGATCAACGTCAATTTGATGAAAGACCGGTTTAACGTGGAGAACGAAAGCTTTCCGCAGGAGTCAGTTTTACGGGAGAATGAATATTCGGTGAACCTGCCGACACGGTATCTCTATAAAGACAAACAGCAGGAAGGCTGGATCAACATTGTCAATCCATTCCGGGCATCAATGGTCATCGGAACTCCCGGTTCAGGAAAATCCTTTTCAGTTGTGCTGCCATTTATCCGGCAGCACCTGAGAAAGGGGTTTTCGATGTGCGTTTATGATTTTAAGTACCCGGATTTATCGCTGGTTACTTATAACCATTTTCTGAGAGCCAGAAAGGACGGAAAACTGCCGGAATCAGCCCGGTTTTATGTGATCAACTTTGAGAACATCCAAAAGTCTTTTCGTTGCAACCCGTTGGCACCGCAGTGGATGGAAAGCCCGATTGACGCCTTTGAATCATCCCGAACTGTACTCTATAACCTGAACAGGGAATGGATACGCAAACAGGGTGAGTTTTTCTCCGAATCTGCGGTTTCCTTTTTTGCAGCCGTGATCTGGTTCCTGAAGAAATACAAAGACGGTCAGTTTTGCACCTTGCCACATGCTATTGAATTGTTACAGATGGATTATGATGATCTGTTTGCGGTGATGGAACAGGAAAAAGATGTGGCCAACATTATCAATCCTTTTATCAATGCCCACAAACGCGGAGCCAGTGAGCAGTTGGAAGGACAACTGGGAAGCCTGAAGATTGCCATTTCCAAGATCATCAGTCCGGAAATTTACTGGATATGCTCTGGTGATGATTTTTCACTGGACATCAACAATCATAAATCTCCCAAAATCATTTGCCTGGCTAACAATCCACTTCGGGTGGAAATGTATGGCGCGGTTTTATCGCTATACATCACCCGGATGTTGAAAGTGATCAACAAAAAGAGCCAGCAACCGTCATCTCTGATCTTTGATGAGCTACCTACTATTTACTTCCGGGGACTGGATACTTTGATTGCCACAGCAAGGAGTAACCGGATTTCGACCTTACTGGGCGTTCAGACCATCGACCAACTGATCCGGGATTACGGAAAAGAACAAGCCAATGCCATCACCAGCAACATCGGCAATGTTTTCTCAGGTCAGGCTGCCGGAGAAACAGCCCGGTTTATTCAGGGACGGATGGGCAAAATCCTTCAGGAAAGGCAATCGGTCAACATCAACCGGAATGTACAATCCTCCACATTCTCCACACAACTTGATTTCCTGGTGCCGGAAGGGAAGATTGCAACTCTGCAACAAGGTTATATGGTGGGGCAGGTAGCCGATAACTATGGAGAAGCAATCTCCCAGAAAAACTTCAATTGCCTGATCAATGTCAATGTGAAAGCTCAGGAACAGGAAGAAAAGCGTTTTGTGCCTATCCCAGACTTTTACCAGTTCGACAACATCCCTGAGGTTTTGGAACGCAACCGCACCAAAATACAGAACGATATCCGGTCAATTACCATTCAAAGATCGGAATCAGATCAACCGGATCAAACCAATCAATCCAAACAAAAAACTTTAACGACTAAAAAATCCCCAAAATCATGATTCAAAATATCGTTTACTTCAAAAGCAGACCATCCCAATTGATTAACCTGGAAACCTTTCTATTAACTATTCTGGCAGTACCGGTTATCATTTTAATGGATGAGATTCTGAACCAGCAACTTCTGATCCACTTCATCCCTGAAAAACTGGCAGTGCATCTTTATCGGTTGCCCTATTATCTGGGCGCATTTGTTTTGCTGAATATGGCTTATCAAATCCTTCGCGTTTACTGTATCCGGTACGAAATCCACGCTGAAGAGCTCAGATACTATTCCGGAATATTCCGGAGAAAACACGAGTTTATAGAAAATTACCGCATCAAGGACTATCGGGTAGAGCGACCTTTAATTTACCGCTTATTTGGATTGGGCAACCTGATTATTTACACCTCCGACAAAACGACTCCAGTATTCCGGTTGGATGCCATCCGCGACCCGGAAGAAAAGTATAAAATCCTTCGCGGTTTAGTCGAACTGAACCGCAGGGAGAAACATGTATTTGAAGTTGATTAACCGTTTAAAATTAAAAATCATGGAACAACAGAAAACACGTATGAGCATGGATCAGATTCCGTTTGATAAGCTCGAAAAAGTAGGTATTAACCGCGACCTGATCCAGAAAATGGAAAAACAGGAAATGACCGATTTCCTGAATGGTTTCCGTTCGGACAAACTCTACACAGTCAATGCAAAAATTAATGGAGAGGATTATCGGATTCCGGCCAAAATCCGTTTGCAAAGCAATGAGGATGGATCGGTAGGGATTAAGATACATCCAATTCAACGATTGAACATCCCGGATGAATACATGGGGCATAAGTTCACCAAGGAAGAAAAGGGGGCTTTACTCAATGACAAAAATTTGGGAAAAACGGTGGAACTGACAGGTCGGGATGGAAAGAAGGATAATTATTATCTGAGCATTGATTCCAAAACCAACGAACTCATTCCATTGCGGAGTAGCTATATTCATCTGCCGGATAAGATCAAAGGGGCCGACCTTTCTTCGGAGCAAAAGGAAAAGCTGGCATCAGGCCAGAAAGTAACTGTGGACGGGATGATAGGGAAGAACGACAAAAAGTTTTCTGCCGCGCTTCAGATTGATGCCGCATCCCGGAAAATTGGTTTTTCTGATTTTAAGCAGGAAAAGCAGGGGCAATCTGAAACAGCCAAACAAGATTCTTCAGAAACCAAAAAACAAGGTGCAAGGCAAAAGGTGAGTTAGTAGATACAGGTCTCGTTTTCAAAACCGGAAGGGGAAATTCTGAAAGCAGGTTTCCCTTTCTTTTTGGAAAAGAAATTCTATCAAGAGTTTAGGATTAATTACCGATATTCAATTCCTCCGCCCACACATATTCTCCTGACTATTTTATAGGCAACCAAAATTTAAAAATCGTTCCTTTTTCTAATTCTGATTCAAGCGAGATTTTTCCATCCATAAGCTCTACGAGATTTTTCACAATAGCTAATCCCAGACCTGCACCCCCGTATAACCTTGTCGTTGAATCATTAGCCTGTCTGAAACGTTCAAAGATGGTTGATTGAACGGATTTTTCTATTCCAATTCCTGAGTCAGAAACAAAAAAGGTTATTCGATCCTCTGAAATATCCATAATGCCAAATTCAATTTCCCCCTCATGGGTAAACTTACTTGAATTATTCAATAAGTTACTTAGGATTTGATTTAGTCTGAGCTGATCAGTATAGATTGAAACAGGAAAATCCGGAATCCTTAATTTGATTGTAATATTTTCTTTCCCAGTCTCCAGAATTTTTCGCTGATACTGTGTATAAAGTTCATTCAAGGTTTGTATAGGGTCGAATGTTTTTTTTATGATTTTAACCTGACCTGTTTCCAATTTGGAAATGTCAAGAATATCATCAATAATATGGAGCAAGTTCTCTGCATTGATGTTTATTATGGAAGAATAATTTTCTTTAGTTTCCTGCGTGAGATCAGGGTCCTCGGTTAACATGTCGGAAAAGCCCAGAATGGCATTCAAAGGTGTCCGAATTTCATGGCTCATATTCGCAAGGAATGCTGACTTCAGACGATCACTTTCTTCAGCTTTCTCCTTGGCCGTTTTTAAATCAGCAATGAACTTTTTCTTTTCAGTAATATCTTCTTTAGCCTCTACAAAATGGGTGATATTCCCATTCTTATCAACAATCGATGAGATGACTGCACTCTCCCAGAATAGCTCCCCATTTTTCTTTCTGTTGTTGAATTCTCCTCTCCATTCATTCCCACTACGGATGGTTTTCCAAAGATTATCATAGAATTCTTTAGTGTGTTCTCCCGACTTCAGAATATTCGCTAACCTTCCAATTGCTTCCTCTGCAATGTATCCGGTAGTTTCAGTGAATTTTGGATTTACATATTGGATAATTCCACGAGGGTCAGTAATTACAATACTCGCCGGGCTTTGATCTGTTGACCGGCTTAGAAGTTGAAGATGATCTTCTGCTTTTTTCTTTTCAGTAATGTCATGTATGATTGAATGAAGGTACACTTCGTCTTTAAACTCAATCTTGCTGGAAAATACTTCCACATTGCGGATGGAACCGTCTGCTAATTGAGCGTGGTATTCTGCTTGTTTATTTTTATTTTTTGTAGCAATAGCCAATTCACGGTTAAACTTATCCCCAGACAACATGAAAATTTGCTTGATATTCATTTGTTTAAGTTGCTTTCTTGAATACCCTAAAAAGGATTCTGCTGCAAAATTTGCATCCACAATGTCACCGGACAGTGGGTTCATAAGCAATTTAACTGCTGCGTGGTTTTCGAAAAGGTTTTTATACCCTTTTTCACTCTTCTTAAGGGACTCAAGGATGAGTTTGGATGCCGTGATATCTAAAATGACTCCCCTAAGCATTGTGAGCTCTCCGTTTTTAAATTCAGGGATAATTTTGTTGAGTGTCCACCTGATCTGGCTATCAGGGAGAATGATCCTGACTTTTATATCAATGGGTTTTTTACGGGACATAATCTTTGTATAACCGAGATCGATTAAGTACAAATCATCAGGATGAATCCTGCATCGGAAATCTTCGTAAGTGGGAACAATTTCGAACGGTTTTAATCCAAATAAACGATAGCAGTTCTCAGAAAAGCTGGATATCTTATTCGTAACATCAAATTCCCAATCGCCCATTTGGGCAATTCTTTGGGAATCCTTTAATGATTCTTCACTTTTCCTAAGTGCCTGTTGCGCATTGTTCCGATCCGTGAAGTCCTGGTAGATATTCTGAAACTGGGGAGATCCATCCCAATCTATAACTTTACGAAATACATGGATATGTCGGATTTGCCCATCTGGCCGGATAATGTCTATTTCATATTCAGGTTCAACATATTCTCCATTCTTTCGTTTTTCTCTTCTAAGATGGTGTTGTTTTAAACTCTCAGAAGTATAACGTTTTTCAATCGGGGTTTCTATAAAATCTCCCAGACTGCTGAATCCGTATATAGTGAGTAAAGCCTGATTGACATAGAGTGTTTGTCCTCTGCTGGATACAATCCGCATCCCCAAAGGAGATTCATCCATTGACCGCCTGAAGTTTTCTTCAGATTGGCGCAATGATTGTTCTGCTATTCTCCGTTTGGAAATATCTGTTATTGTTCCTATATAGCCTGCAAGTTGTCCGTTGGATGTTAGTTCCGGGGCTGCCTCTCCCGTAACCCATACGATGGTTCCATCAGGCTTGCAAAAACGATATTCCATAGCTGATCCAGTATGGTTTTTTGTTGCATTACTCCATTCCAACTTTAACATTTCCACATCTTCAGGTACTACAGCTTTGAGCCAGCCATCACCCAGTGCTTCCTCAAAAGAAAGTCCACTCAAGCTTCTCCACTTGGGATTAACATAGGTCGTGAGTCCATCTGCATTGGTTCGAAATATGCCGACAGGAGAATTATCTGCCAATGTGTGAAACAACCTCTCTCTTTCAATCAATTCATCTTCAGCCAGTTTGCTTTTCGTAAAATCATTGGCTATGGCCATTATCTCCCAAACAAAGCCGTCTTCATCAATGAGGGGTATGCAGGTAATGTTCAGGTGTCTTTCCCCGGTATTGGGAATAGGAATCAATAATTTGATTCGATGAATTTCTCCAGTTCGCAGGGTCTCTGACAATAATGGCTGATAATCCTTTATCACTTCCCAATCCCATACTTCATTATCAGTTAGCCCAATAAAATCGCTTACCGGCCTTTGACTGATTTGAGTCATCGCATCGTTAACGTATTGTATTTTTAAGTCTCGATCATAAATCACAACTACGTCTGGTATATTTTCAACTGCTCGGCGAAATCTCTCACGGCTTTTATTCATTTGCCTTACCATAGTTCGCTCAACTGTCTGATCCCTGAAGATCAATACCACTCCAATTACATTTCCATCGTCATCCCGAATAGGGGCTCCACTATCTGCAATTGGAATTTCTACACCTTCTTTCGAAATCAGTAAAGTATGATTGGCTAGTCCAACAATAGTTCCCTCCTGCAATATCTGGGGGACGGGACTATCTACTTTCATTCTGGAATCTTCATTGATGATACTAAAAACTTGCTCAATCGGGCAGCCTTTTGCATCGGCCTCTTTCCATCCGGTCAATTGCTCAGCCAAAGGATTCATAAACTTAATCTTTCCCAATCGGTCAGTCGTAATAACGGCATCTCCGATACTATGTAAAGTTGTCCGGTAAAGTGTTTCGCTTTCCCGGATTTCTTTTTCTGCCAGAAATCTTTTTTTGTCAGTTGTCAATAATAACCCCATGAGTAAGGTGCCAGCGGGCAATACCAACATAACCGGAATCCAGATTTTTTCAATGATTGACAACCCGGTTGGCCATGGTAATAATAACTGGCAAGACAACATGGCCAAATGAGCTATAATGCCCATTCCCCAGAGTGTTGGTATTTTTAATAATTCGGGTTTATTATGATGCAGCGTACGAAAAGCCAATCCAACCAAAGTAGAGGTAATGATGGTAGCTGTTCCAGCCCAAATGCCTACTCCTCCTAGATAAATGCGGTATGCTCCCGCTATTAGAACAGAAATGATTCCTGTAATTCCCCCGCCAAACAACCCGGACAATGTCAACACAATAGACCGGCCGTCGTAAATAACCCAGGTATTATAATGAACTGACATTTTCATCGCAGCAACTGCGATAGTTCCGAACAACATACCACCGATTATTTTGCAGCTTAAAGAATCTGATTTGCAAACACGGGTTAATAATCCATAAAAGACGGATAATGCAATAAGTAGGGACGAATTTTGAATGAGGTCGTTAAGCATTTCTAATTCTCTGTTATAGAAAAGTCAGTTGACGTTTTGGGCTTGGAAAGCTATTAAAAATAATTAGGAATTGAAAGTTGATTTTCAGGTATTATACCATTTTCAAAAAACATAAGGTATAAAAATGATATGGTTATTATAGTGATTTGCCTCTTCTCAGGTCCATCATAATTTAAAACGACACAAAACGGTTTGTCCAATCGATTAACAGGATGGAAAAAAAACATCAAATGAGGTCAATGCAATGAGTTTTAAATTAATTCCGGTAATATTTTATAATTCATTCTAATTGATTGATATTGATATGTTTTGAGTTTTTGAATGTAAGGCGTAAATCCTATCTTAGGTAGGGGAAATCTAATTCAAAGAGGGGAATGCAAGATGTGTTTTTGTATGCACAAAAACCTTTTCACCTTGTCTGGCATGAGCCAACCCACATTCCCCTCGGCTATTAATGATTCCCCTCTTTGAAACGTTGAAAACAGGAACAGAAAACAAGCCATGCGACCCAAATTGCCAGATACCGATAAGCGAAATGCCAAGCTAATTTTCCGGGTTTCCCGCGATGAGAAGCTCAGGTTGCAAAGCCTGACCAAAAGGGGAAAGTATGGCTGCATGAGTGACCTGATCCGGTCTAAAGTTTTTAATGAGTCAACCCGAAAAGTCATTTCGCTGGATGAGGAAGCTAACGCACAGCTTAAAAATCTGGATTATGAGTTGAACAAGATCGGGGTCAACCTCAATCAGCTCTCCAAGCGCATGAATTCTTTTGCAGGTTACAATATTGGGGACAATGACCGGCAATTGCTCCGACAAGCTTTTGATATGATGCGAAACTGTCTGATACTACTTCAGAAATTGCTACACTAATTTTCTTTCACTGAACCGCCAAAGCCTCAAATCAATGGTTATTAAAATCCACCAGGCATGTAGTACGCAAAACGCTTTGTTTTATAATGAGCGGAAGGTCTTTCAGCACAAAGCTACTTTTTACCACAGCCGGAATACGCCGGAAATCAATCCTTTCCTGGGCGATAAGAATGCCCGTCACCGGATTTTCAAAGAGATTGAAGATCGCAACACTCGGGTACAAAAGAAAGGGCTGCATATATCGGTAAATCCAACAGTCGGTGATTTGGTTCGATTGGGTGATGCTGGGATTAGAACCGAAATCGACAACCTGATGAAATATTTGGGCTATGGCAACCAACCTTACATTGTTTATAAACATGCCGATCTGGAGCGGGTGCATTTTCATATTGTTTCGACAAGAATTGATTGCGAAACCGGCAAGAAAATCAAAGACAATTACGAAAAGGAAAAGACACAGCGTTTCATCAAAGGGCTAGAAGAAAAATATCAGTTGACGAAAGATGATAATCCGGAGAAACTAAACTTCCGATTTTCCAATTCAAGCAAAGATCTGAAGCAAAACCTGGAGAATCTTTTTGGGCAATTGAACCGGATGGAGTTTATCAACTCCAAAGAAATGTATGATCAGGCTTTGAGATTGTTTCAAGTGGATATCCGAAAAGCAGGAAGGGGGCATCTTGTTTTTGTAACAGATGAAAATGGAAACCCGATCCGGCATCCGGTGAAGATGTCGGATTTTCAGGAACGACCGAAGTTCTATTTGTATGAACACCGGACATTGAGTCAAAATTTTGAAAAGAACCCTCATTTTGACCTAATTGAGCAAAGTAGTGGAGTTTTGAAATCGTTGGTTTTGAGGGAATTGATCTGGCAGCTACACGTCAAAATCGATGACGGGGGTGACCATAGAAATAAAAAATTAAAGCTAAAAAAAACTCAACCCAAGAAAAAAATATAGTTTGTCAAACCTAGATTCTCTAAAGTAAGACGTCCACTATCATCTGAATATTTGAAATATTTTAAAAGCATATTTTCAAATACGAGTAATTATCCTCCATTAAATTTTCCTGGGTACTGATTCTAGTTTGAATCTCTTCTATTGTCAAATTAATGATAGAAGACACATTAACATTTTGCCAAAAGCCATCAGTACAAAGGATTAAGATATCTTCAGGAAGTATTGACAACTCAGAGATTTCCAACTCTTCTTCCATTGGAATTCCAGTGAGTGACTTAGTGACAATATTCCCGAACCGTGCAATTTCTTTAGCCGATACATAGCCCTTTTTCTTCATATCGTTTATTAGAGAGTGGTCTTCTGATTGGAAAAGAATCTCATTATTCCGAAATTGATAGATGCGGACATCTCCTACCCAGAAAATAAAAGCCTTACTTCCTTCAATCAGAGCTCCAGCAATGGTTGTCCCCATTTTAGCTGAAAGCTCTTGTCGCTTTTCGTTGATCTTTCTATTGGTTATACTCAAAGAATCAGAAAGTAACAGTCGTATTTCTGATTTCTGATAGTTCGTAATCAAGTATTCTATAATTGATTCACATGCCAACGAGGAGGCAATTTCCCCAAAAGAATATCCTCCCATTCCATCAGCTACGAGAAATAAGGAACAATCAGGCGAGATCTGTCTCTTCAGGATATAGTCTTCGTTGGTTTCCCTTTTCCCTTTGGCAGAAAATGAATTTACCTCCATTATCAAATTGCTTTTATTGTTTCACCTCCATGCTTGGTAACACGTGGTCGGGTAAAAATCTTCACTGGACGATTCATCAGGCTTTTATCGGTTGATTTGGATGCCCAAAGGTAACCTTCTCCGGGCACCAATGAGGATAAATCGGATGGTGTCAACGAGGCCATTTGTGTAATTGATTTTTGAATGTGTTTTACCCACTGCGGGCTGTTGAACTTGTGAAGAAGTACCATGGAACTCAATTCGATAATCTCATTGGGCAGACTTAAAGGATCCTGACTTGCAATCATTATAGAAACACCCTTGTGCCTCATTTCACGGATTGCTGTAACAATACTACTGGTCAAATCTTTGTTGTCCATGTACTTGTGAGCTTCATCGAAAACAATGAACTTGTTAAATGGTTTTGAATCATAGGTTTTAATGCCTGAGAAGATGTTCAACATCACCACAAATAATCCTAAGGCTTCATCTTTTTCAATGAATTCATCACGCAAATCAACAATGATCAATCTTCCAGGACGCAACAGATCACGAATGGAAGAATTGTCCTCAATGTATTCACTTGCGAATTGGATGCGTTGTTCTGCGAGGGTTTTCTGTGTGTTTGAGAGCAATATTGAATTGGCTACATTGGTTCGTAAAGCTTGTAGGCTAATGTTATCGCGGATGTTTCGCATAATGGCTTTTAATTGCCTGATATAAGTTGAATCATTACCGATGGCTCCCAGTAAGAACATCCAATCCTGAACATTCAATTCATTTGAATTAAAGCTGATCGGGAAAACATCAATCGAAGGGTATTGCTCACGTCTTTCGTTCACTTTAGCTTGTGGAGTAAGGATAACCACATCTGACAAGCGGCCCGGATTTGCCCCAAATTCATCTTTCAGTTTCAGAAGCTCATCCTGTTTGTCATTAGGATAGATCATTGAGGTAAATTCTGGCTCATAATCCATGCTTTCGCTATAATGGAAGATTACTCCCGCCAAAGGCGCAGGCAATTCGTTGATATTGCTAAATTGCTTTAATACCATTTCGGTGATCGTACCAATTGTATAACTTTTCCCACCGCCCTGCACACCAAACAGGCTTATCGTGTTAGTCTCGCTCAGATCAAGTGCTATCGGCTTCTTACTTGCAACTACCTTTCCCAGAATCCCATATTGAGGACTGGTTGAAGATTTACCGACGATAATATCATAATCTGGTAATTCATAATCCAATGTGTCATCAACGCTTGGCTTTAGTGGAATTTCTTCAACAGGAGGCTCAACGATATCGATAGGGATTACTGGTTCTTGAGGCATTGATTTAGGCTCTAGTTGTTTTTGTTCAGCCAATGGTTCTTCAACATTATCAGCTGGCTTATCAATAGGGATTTCCAGTTTCACAACAGGAGAATCCTTCTTAACTATTCGGTTAAAAGCCTCTACTGATGATTCGCCAAAAAAGAAAATAATTTGGGAATCTTCTGCGATATGCTCCAAACGTCGGGTATTTAAATCGGAATCCGGATCAAGGATTTCTTCAATCATATTTCGCCCAAATGTGAAGAATGTGCTATCGTTCGCATAACTTTCCTTTTTATGACGTTGTGCGGCTGAAAAATCATAAATAATACCTAACCGCTTAAATGTTAGCGTGTATCCATAGTTCAAATTGTCAAGCAAGCTGATATAGCCTTCCTGAACAATAGGTGCTAGCTGATTATATCGTGATGCTCTATTGACGTAAAACTCGAGCAAAGACTTTAACTGGAGTGTTTTTAACTCCCGGTCCAGTCTGTCGTTGGATAATGAGTAGGTCGTGTCAAAATGGTACCTCAATGCTTGTATGGTATTTTCGATCTGACTTTCCATTTTTGAAATTAGATCCATACGTTCCGACTCATTTAATGAAGTCCGGCATTTGATCTCAATCACGGTAAAGCAAATATCCTTGTTTGCCGGATTAATCTTAACCAACAAAGTGTCAGCACGCTCTTTAATTTCTGTTGGAAGATTCTCAAATAACTCTCTATGTAAATCAATCGGTATGAGGAAAGCATCCTCAAGAATATTCTTTTTCTCCAGCACTCTTTTGGTGAAGGCGGTTCCCAGGACTTCAAATGCCTTGTTACTTGTAGAGTTGAACTGCAAGATAAGTGAGCTACTGATTGAGCGAATGTCTTCGAGCATGATTTTCAATTTTGCAGCATCGCTTCGAAGATCAATACCAAATTCAGCAAAATGTGGTCCGAGTAGACCAATGATTTCGGAAGTCGGACGCGTGGTGAGATAGGATGAAATACCGGAAACTTCCTGCCCGGGAACATAGTCGAGTAAAAAGGGTATTTCACCTTCATTACCTGGCAAATCATAAACCTCTGGACCCATGTTTTTATCAAAAGTAACTACCCAATCAGAGATGTCGTGGATAAAAGAAAGCAGCACTTTATCTGATTCATTTAATTCCAAACGGGTTGCAGGTACCGATTGTTCTCTGTTGGTCGAAAGTGAATTTGCAACAAAAGATTGCATATTGGCAAACAAAGAAATACCGGTATTGCAAAACTCATTCACACTGTTTGGAACAGGATTTTCAGAAAGATATTTGTTCCAGATAATTGCATTCGATTTTTGGGTGACACTGATCACATTTCGGCTAATAAGACCGTTAAAGAAAAACGATTGTTTTCTGTCATCTGGTCGGGTCAAAGCCGTTTTGACTGGAAAAGGGCTTATCAGAAAGCTGATATGTGCATAATATTCGTTGGGATTCTGTATAAAATCAGCTATGCTATTGATAGAAAAGCGCAATTTGGGAAACAAGCGGTTACCGGAGGCCTGGGAAAAAGCTTCAGCATCTTCCGAAATATTGCTTTCCGGATTTATAAGACTTCTAAATGCCTCTCCGGGTATAATTATCTTATCATCTGCAAACAGTCGAATTTCATATTTCAGCGACTTGTATCCGTTAAGTCGTTCGATATCAACCATTGCATCGGCAAACACAAATGCATCACCTGCATTAAAGAGATTAATAATCAGTTTATCCGTATAAGGGTGCTGTGACAAATAGTTGGTGATATGCCTCCCGACCAAGGCCTGGTTGACATCAGTATCAATACGATATTCATTCGCAATATTGAGCAGGGACGATAAGTAAATCTTGATCTGCCGCGACACCGATGAAAATGCATCATTATTTTTTTGCAATGGTTTGGAATATAGTCCCCAACCAAACGTCAATTCCCCAACATACTGGAAGTATTCTGACATAGCCATATCAGCCATCACAGGTAAAGCGGCATCAGGAATCATATCACCAAGGAACAGATTTTCAAGATTTTTGTACCAAACGGTCCTGTACTGTGGATAAATCCGGGTTTCTTCCTCCCAATTGGTATAGAGGTCAAATAGATCGACAAACCATGCTAACCGTAATGGATGCAGGGGAGAAATCAGCTTGAGATAAATGATTTGCCCATCAGGCATTTCTGTTTTTATAGAAATAACTTCAAGGTTCTGTAATTCAACCAACAATTTTTGCAGATCGCCCGACTGAATTGAATCAGTCTCAATTTCCATTTTCAGTTGCTTGGTCCATTGCTCATATTCCGACACATAATTGCGTATCAATTCAATGTGGTTAAATGCATCGAAAGTTTCGAAAACGCCAGTATTCTCAGGAGCTGATTGTGCAATAACAGTAAACAAGTCCTTTCGTGCATTAAGCAAACTCACAGGAAGTGTTCCTGATGAATTAGATGCATTGAACCGCAGAGATTGAAAACTACTATCCATAGGATTACTGCTTAAAGTAGCATCGATGCTACCTAAAACATCAGCGTATTTTAGAAAACAGGCCTGCAGTTTTTGCAGTTTGTTGGATAGATTAATCTGGTAATTGTGCGTACTTGAATATTTGATATGAAAGGTGCCAACCAAACCGGTTTGACCGCCTTTGAGCCATACGGCAGAATCCTCAATTGGAACCGGCAGGCTCAATTCTTCATCTGTCCGTAATTGCTCAAGACGAAAACGGAAATAGGCTTGCAGAACATTATCGAGTTTGTTTTTCCGTTGAAAGAAAGTCTCACCGCCTTCTTCTACCTCGCCAAAATGAAGATAGAAATCTTCAGAATCGCTTGTATATTTAATTCGGTTAGCTTCACCAAACTGGTCTCTGGTAAGTTCCGGATTCTGTTCCTTTTCAGCTTTCCAGCGTTCTGTCCATTCCTCAGATATAAAATCATCTTGAGTGTTTAAGATGCCACCATTTTCATCTTCAGCCAATACCCTAAGGAAATAGGATCCTTCTTCGAACATGGCCTCCGAAAAATCCATTGTTACTTCCCGATAATTTCTTGCATTCTCGGTGACTTTGGTTTTTTTTACATCGGTTACGGGATACCAGCCATCAATAGCCATCAGCACAATACGAAAATTCTTTAAATCTTTAAAGTCCTTGGGAGAAGGTTTGGTTGAAATACGAATTTTAAGCTTCGATGATTTTTCTCGCGGTATCGTTAAGGTTAGGTCACCCTCCGAAACTCTTAAGTCTTTTGATGAAATTCGATCTACAAAAACATGCAAGTTATGTATCGTTTCAAAATCCGGAACTTTCCAATTTCCAAAATTCAAATCCGGATAGCTTTGAAGGATTGCCTGACATATTTCACTTTTATTTTTCAAGCTATTCTCTGTTCGCAGGAAAGCAGTTATTTCCTTTTGCAGGCTATTTGGTGTTAATGGCAATTCCCGAATCCTGTCAGGAACCGGATGTGCAAAGTCACCTAATATGTCTACACATTTCAGATTGTAAAGCAATCGCTGCCGAATATGGGTATATTCCTTGGTGATTTTTTCATCCGGGATCATAGTAAGGTGAGCCAGCCCGTTGCCGATTGCGGCTTCGGACCAATGAAGTGACTTCACATACAGCAGGTATTGTAAATACTGAATGGTACGCAATCCTTGTATCCTAAGATAATCAAAGATTTCCATGATAGAAGCCCTGGCACTGGCTGGAATTTCTGCCTTCAGATTTTCAAATAATTTGTTATCCAAATGCTCAATGAATAAATTCTTGAATGTCGCATTTCCATAAGAATCCTCGGTAGAAGTCCGGCTATTGGATGGTATCAGGATCAACAATGGTAAACTGTCGTCATTCCGGAATTCAATCAGTTTGTTAGCGCTGATATATTCATCACCTTTTATTTCGTCGGAAAGAATATAGGTTTGCAGGTCGCCCGGCAATACTCTAACAGCAGCGCAAAGCGGCTGCAATTCGCGCAATGCAAGACCGGTTATCTTCATACAATGACCTGGCTTGGCATTTACAAACTCGTCTTTGTATTCGTCGAGGATAAGTGAAAGAAGTAATTGATAATATAGTTGCGAAAGTTCCATTATGCTTGAAATTTATATCGTGGCCTGATTTTTTGTAATAGATAAGCATCGCTCAAATCGGTGTAGAAACCAATCTGCCGCAATTTGTTTTTGAAGGCATCTACATTCTCTTTGAATGCCAGATGTGTCTCCATATCTCCGGCAGCAAACCTGGGCTCATTTAAGCCGTTAATTACAATGCCGTAACGGGCTCTTAATTTTGAGATGAGTTCGTCAATCGATAAGGCCCGTGATTTAAAACCTCCGCCATCTTTGGGTTCCAGAACCAGTAACTGAACCAGCGTTTCAAGTAACCGGGAACCAAGAACTGCCCTTCGGGGATGTTTCCGGCTTCTGCCGTTGGCAATAAACCCATAATCAGTATTCTTCATCGAAACAGCATCCAGAAATTGCTGATAGTAGCTGTATTGATAAGCTCCTTTTGCTTTTAGAAGAGTCTGAACATATTTGTCAAAATTGCTTTCTTCGAATTGAATGCTTTCCAAAAGGATTTTCCGGTCTTCTTCTTCATCTTCTTTAAACCGTTCAAGGATTGCTCCCAACTTATACTCATAGAAAGTATCAAAATTAGCTGGACGGTTATTAAGGAATGATAGAATATCATCCACCGAATCCAGATTTTGGGATATAAATTCCGGACGCTTTTGTACTGCATTGATCTCAAATACAGCCTTGAAATAGTCATATAGTCCGTTAACGGTTTTCTCCATATCCTCGCAGGCAAAACGAGATACCCGGCTTTCAAAATTATCAGTAACATCAACAATTACGGAGAAATCATCCTCCACATCACGGGTCCCATTTTTTACCATCTTCGGTAAAAGATGAATAATTTTTTGTGTGTAAAGCGATAGATGAAATCCTATGAGGGTGCGCAGGTATTCAATAAACACATTGCGTGGGATGGAATCTTTATAAACCAACAGTCTCAAAATATCATCGCAAAAAAGATCGGTCTGCTTTTCGAGTAAAGGTCGAATATTGTTGACCTGATTTGAACTTTTAAAATCTACCTGAATATTCTTAATCAGTTGAAGGATACCGGCACTATCAACATCCAATTGCTGATTTTTTGAAAAATCTTTGGTCGCATTGTCCCATCCTCTCGAAAGATAATCCTTGAGACTTTCCAAAATATCAGGTTTCTTCCGTAACATCAGATAGATTTGGTCAGCCGAATTATAGTCACGCGTTTGGGCCGTGTTGCGGATTCGGTAGCTTTCGAGATGAACCGGGCGTAGCGATGAGATTTTTTCTTTTACCACATTTCCCCGGTAAACCAGGTTTACCAGATTGCAACGCAGCCAGTCCGTAGCAGCTTCCTCATTCCCGGTTAATCCAACAATACTACCTCTCTTTTCAAGGTTTAGCAAATAATTTTGCATGGTAACGAAGGTATGCTCTGTTTTAACTTTCACATTAACACGTGCGCCGTTGTTACGCATGAGCATGAACAAATTTGTGAGCGTATTATCCAATGTTACCGATTTAGCATCTGCAGCAAAGACCAGTTCATTACGGAAAACTGCTTCATTTTTATCTAAACGTATGGCCATAATTTGATCAGTTTAGCGGTGCTATAGTTAGTTTGTTGGTTTTTTGTTCCAGCGAAATGACAAAGAACGACTTGTTATTTTTCGTTACAAGCACCTCGTTATAAGACTTGTTTTCAAGCAAGTTTTTGAAAACCTGAAGTTCGATAAACCTTCCGCGCATATCGTTGATTGAAGGGCTAAAACCTTGTTTGATAAAGTATAACATTTCAAATAAATCGAGCGATACCGTTAATGAAATGTACTGATTATTAATTCTGTCAATATCCCGAAATACCAGACTATCGCTTTCGTATTCAATGTATTGTACAAGGTGCTCCGATTTATTTACAAACAGCTCAAATCCATCAATGCGAAAACGACGGTAACTTTGACTTACTGTGTCGTTAACCCGTGATGAACTAAGCAACAAATAATTTTTAGCCAAATCCATTTCGGTACAACCTTCACTGATGGAAATAGCTTGTGCCAGATTTTGTTTTGCAGTATTCAACTCAGCCTGAACATCCCCGTTGCCGGACAGCAAATTGTGAAAGTCAACCAGTGATTGATAGGGTAATCGTTTTTTGAACTCGAATTTTCCTTCAAAATACTGATGGCGTACAAAGCTCCTGTGGCGTAACCTGAGAACCTCCAAAAGATCATCGGTCATTTCATAGGCCGGAAGCAAGATTTTATGCGTATTAAATGCATTGAGTAAATTCATCTGCCGGTCAGAAAAATCGAGGTAATCTTTGGCCTGATGTAAGTCAAAATAAAGATCACGATCGATTGACGGAATTGAAACCTGTGCAAGATCGGTTTCGCGCATCAGGCTGATTAAACGGTCGTTCGAACGTTCCGAATCGGGTGAAGTAATGTTGAAATAATAGTATTGCCAGTATTTCTCAGGTTGCTCCTGATATTTCTGATACAAGGCTGGAATGTCGGCACAAGCACAATCGCGGCTAATCATATAGGCAATGAACGAACGAAGATCGCGCATGGTGATATGCAATTCGCGTTTATAGCTGATGGTGCGCATGAGCCATTCAAGTCGATTGATCACTTCATCACCTGCAGCATGATCGGTAAGTGTATCCACATTGTATTTTATAAAGCAAGACCCTGAGTGGGAACACGCAGAACATTTACTCCAAAAAATTGGTTGAGTAAGTTTCCTGATCTGCGAACGGAAGAGGCTTTCCCCGTTATTGCTTTTTGCGGTTACTGATCTTAAATTCAGGTTGATGATCATCAGCCCATCTGGTAATTCGGAATGGCCACTGTTGTAGAAATAGTCCTCAATGATCTCCGTAAGCGGATTGAAATTTCCGGAAGACTGCAGAAAATCGACCAAGCGACCTTCGTTAATAGCAATTATACGGCCTTCAGATACTGAGCTGAAATCAGTGGTGTTTTCGAAAGGTCTGAAAAAATCGGACAGCACCTCATTGTTTACAAGGTCTTCCTCGTCCTGCGAACCATCGTAATTACTTTGATACGTTAGGTCATTGATTTTAAATTTTGCCCCGTTGCGATTGGTCAATCGCTCCACACCAGAAGCTTGTTCTTCAATTTGTTTTATGAATGCTGTTTTACCATCACCGGCATTCCCGGTAATAATGACCAGCCGATACGATCCGGCCAAAATTGCTTTAAGCAATTCGGTGTCCAGTTTAGTTTTGGTGTAAGTAAGACCATCGAAGGCATTCGCAATGAAGCCTGCACGGGTTCCGGCATTTCCATAGCGGCTCTGACTATACAACGAGTTTAGATAATCCACGAAACTTTTATCTTCAGATCCAACTAAAACAACATCACCTGCAGGAACCGGTTTTTCGACCTTTAGCAGGTTTCCCACTCCTATTGATGATAGAGCTTCCAACATGGCTGTTGCAGTGAAAAATCGTTCCGATTTATCACATGCAATTGCTTTCTCGATGAAGGCTGCAAATTCGTCAGAAATACCTGGAATGTTTTTTTGCACTGATTCCGGAGCAACTCCAACACGTGGCATTTTTATTCCACTCCAGGGATAGGCATGACAAATCAATTCGTAAAGTGTGATCCCCAATGCAAAAGTATCTGCGCTGGTATCCCAGTTTACATTGGTTCCCTGAATCAAATCGGGGGCAAGGTATGGATTGGTACCCACAAAATTTTTGTCCGTCTCAAGGGCTGTTGCTACGTTGAAATCGATCAGAACAAAACGTTCCTGCTTATCCCAAACAATATTTTGAGGTTTGATGTCGCGGTGAAAAATTGGCAAAGGCTTATTACTCTGCATACATACCAATGCATTTAAAATTTCTTTTGCCATCTGAAATACGAAATGCAAAGGCAGTCGTAAATCTCCCTTGGTATAATCCTGAAGGTTTGGACCTTCGAGATATTCCATCAAGGTATAGAACTGGCCGTTGGGCAGAGTGCCATTCGTGCTGAACTTTACAATGTGAGGATTGCTGAGTCCGGCAAGTGCATTGTATTCATCGATCACTGTTTGCATACTGATGCTTTCGTTGAATACTTTAATGGCATAATCTTTACTCTGAATATTGTGTTTGGCCCTGAATACCGTCGAAAAACCGCCTTTCCCCAATTGGGTGTATAAAGTAAAATCGCCTATCCGCACACCGGGCTTCAATTCTTCGATGGTCGTAATAGGCATCTGTTGGGTAGAAGGAACTTGCGAAAGAGAAAGTTGGTATTTCAGGAAATTGTCTAATTCTTCAATATTGTCCCAACGATCAGCATCATCCCACAGAATGGTGTTGGAACAAAGCTCGTCTAACCATGCGGGTAAACCAATCCGGACAACAGTCGGCATCAATTCAGGAGTGAGTTTTCCGCCCAGTTTATTCAAATCATAAGGAGAATTGAAGGGCAGTTTGCCTGTAAAAAGCTCATAAATAAGTACTCCCATTGAATAGATGTCGCTTGCGCGGGAGGCATCTTTTGCCAGGAGTTCAGGAGCATGATAGGCAGTGGCATTGTTTTCGTTGAGTGTAGGAGCCACAGTGTAACCCATTTCGCCGTGATCGCTAAAATAGGCTTTGCCGAAATTAGCCAGAGCAGCACATCCACTGGTTAAAAAGATGTTCTCGGGATTCAGGTCGCGGTGATACACATTGGCTGTGTGGGCAACCCGAAGCGCTTCAATCAGGTTAAAAATGATTCCCAGTTTTTCTTCCTGTGTAAATGTTTTGCGACGTAACTCGGCACGGAGAGAGCTTTCGTCCAGATAGTCGGTAATTTCATAGAAATAGTGGCCCTCTTCGTCAAGAATAAATTGGGCATTGAGAATAAATGGACATCGTTGCATTTTGGCAAGCGCCAACTGCTGGTTTTTGATCTGGAAACTTCGTTTTTCAAGTTCCAGGGGACTCAATCCAGCCAGATCGAGAATATATTCCTTTACACGCTGCTTATTTGCCGTTACAAGTCCTTTTGTCTTGCAGAGATATTCGGAATAACCTTTGCTTTTTTCCAAGGTTTCAAGGATCTCGTATCCTTTGATTTCGGTCCGTTCTTTTAACTCCCTGTCGGTTGATTGACCAGCAATGAAGTTTTTAATCTGGATATAGATGTCGGCAATATTATTGGGTGATTTACTAACAGCTTTCGGATTGGTAATAAAATCAATCAACTTGCTGCTGAGCAAATAGGTTGCCTTTTCACAGTCGCCCCACAAGCCATGTTTATTTTGACGCGGATGCGAGAGGGTGAGCATGGAAGCCATCCAGGCGGTTGACCATGAAGGATTGTGCGCCTTTAGTTTGCTGACAAGCACTGATGTTTTGAAGCGAACGGTCTTAAGCGGATTGGGTTTTTCGCTATCGTTCAGATACCAGGTATTGTCATCACCCTCCAAACGTCCGCTCCAGTCTTTGTTTTCGATGTTGTACAAGGCATGAGGCGTAACCACGATGCAATCATATTCCAGATACTGCACTTGTCCCTGAGGTGTTACATTGGCGAACTCCACGTTGGAGATGACGAAGTAATTATCTGGAAGGTTGACTTCGAGATATTTCAATAAACGCTCCTCTCCGGCATTTACTGCTCCCTTGTTGTGTTTGGCTTGTATTACTGTTGCCATTGGGCGATTTCGGTTTCTATTAATTGTATTGCTTCTTGTTCAAAAATATTGGCTTTATCAATCATTTTATGAGCATCTTCTACAACTTCTTGAACTCTTTTTAATAATGCATTTTGAGTTAGAAATTTTGGAATTGGAATTCGTCCAATGTAGTCGCTATTAATAACATCTTGAACCGATCCATATTTTTGGAATTTAATCAGCTCTTTACCATATGTACTTGATAAATAGATGTATATTAATCCAGAATAGTTCTCTTTGGGAATAATTCTTATCATGTGGTCATCAATAAAAATATCATTTTGTCTTTCAGAAATGCGAACTACATTACCAACAGTACCAGTTCTTGATACTAAAACCCAACCTTTCTTCACCTGTAATTTTGAATACGATTCAACTTTTTTTAGCGAAAGCCAGAAATCGGTTTCAGGCTTCAATTGCATCATTGAAGAACTTTTAAATAATGCATTTCCTTTTAAAGATGTACCTTTTAGTTGCTTTTTACCGAATAAAATAGGGTGAAATACTTCTGAAACTGATGATATTGAAACATTATCAACAGGAATAATCCGCTCAAATATTTTCCTTCCTAAATCTGAATAATAGGGAGCATCAAATCGTTTCTCAAATTGTATAATATTTCCTAATGAAACTGACGCATACTTTTTGTGATCGATTAGATTTAAGTTTAATTCCCTTTCAATTAATTGTTCAATTTCTTTACGTAGTATGCGAAGGCTCTTATTACCATTAACTCTAAATTCCCCTGCTTGAACAATAAGATCATGTATTTGCTTTTGCTTTTGGGGAGAGAAAATGGGGATTGGAATATTTTCTATATGTTCAGGTTCAATATGTTGTATTACAGCACCATAAGTTCCATGAGTTAACAATGCTTTCCCGTTCTTTGATGTGAGAAAAGCATATAAAAATCCTGGAAGCACAGATCTAGGAACAACTCTAATTATATCATCAGAAGCTGCTTTTCCTATAAAATCTTTATTAACATAGGCCGTATTACCTATTGTGCCTGATCGTGTAATTAAGGTCCAGCCTTCCTCCAAGAAATATTCATTCAAGTTGGCAGTGCGTTTTTTTGAAATGGTTTTTAATGACGAAAAATCTGATTTAATAATATCAGCACCTTTAATAAATGGCAATCCATTTTCAGGTTTATTCACATAAATTCGACGGGACCTACCGCCATAGAATATCTTTTCGGTTACCTTATGTAACGGTTCAGTTTGTATTTTAGCTTTTTTAAAAGCAGTTAAGGTTAATTGCCCTTCACTCAAATGAAATGATGCATCTAAACGTAGATCACTGTCATCCAACCATCCTCTTTTAGCAATTATTATTTTCATCGTCCCATCATTTTTGAAAATTCAGTATATGCTTTACCAATATTTGGAAGGTCATCATCTAATCTTTTAATTCTGATTTTGCGACTACTAAGCTTTGTATTTCCGTTGTTATCTCGAAAGAGAACTTCTTTTATATCATCGAAGAGTAATTCAGCCCCATCCTCATCTCGCAAATAGATTGGTACTCCCCGGCGGTCCTTGCCTATATTCTCAGCAATAGTCATAAATACTTCATAGTCTTCACCAATTACCGCAGCATCTCGTTCGTTAGATGTTTTCTTCTGTAGGAAAAGCAGAGAAGCTTGTACACCTACTTGCGGAAGAAATGTTTCAATCGGGAGGTCAACAGAAGCAATGATACGAAACCGTTTTAAAATCCAGTCACGTACATATATAGTGTTAGGATTTCCAAGGATACCATCAGGAAGCACAATAGCCAAACGGCCACCTGGTTTCAGAAAATTGTAGCATTGCTCAACAAACAACACTTCTGGCGCTTCGCTACTACTAACCGTTCCCATTTGAAAATTACCATAGGTGTCCTTGTTCCAGTTGTGTCCCAGCTCGTAACGCTTGGAAATTTCGAAGTCAACTTCAACCTTAGCTCCAAAAGGAGGGTTAGTAAAAATAAGGTCGAATTTTTCACGTGCATCGTCAGTATCATACGGAACATTTCTATCGTCGCTACTGGCGATGCTCCGTTTTATGGTTTGTTTGATCTTTTCAAGTTCATCTGTTTTTGGTCCCTGCGGATAATCGAGCGAGTTGATGTTGAATATATTAGCATGACCATCTCCTGCCATTACCATGTTCATCCGGGCAGCTTTTTTCAAATCAGGGTCAAAGTCAAAACCGAAAATCATTCTTTCGGCATAGTTTTTTACCCGTTCATTCACCTCATAGGTATTGTATTTCTCAACCAGATATAGGCCCGATAATTCAGGATACATTTCCTGGGTTATCTTTTTGCGCACATGGTCGAGCACAATGGTTAGGAAACCACCAGAACCACAGGCAGGATCGAGTACACGCATATTTTCGGTAGGATCCATCATTTCAACCATACACCGAATCAGGTTGCGAGGTGTAAAGAACTGACCTGCTTCTTGCTTTAGCGTATTGGATACAATGGTTTCGTAAGCAGTGCCTTTTACATCCACGGTGGCATCGAGGAAAGAGTATTTGGCGAGTTCTCCGGCCACAAAAGCCAATCCACGATCAGACAAGTTAATTCGCTCATTTCCATCAAAAACTTCCGAAAACAAAGGGTCCGTTTTTAACTCCTGAAAAATGCCTTTGATGCGTTTGGAAATATTCTTTAATCCTTCTTCCGAGTTTTGTTCTTTAACTCCCACCCAGAATTTTCGACGATAACTTTCACCATTCGGAGAAGGCATAAAACGACGTTTTTCATCGTATATTTTGCAGAAAATCAAATTGAGCAATTCCCAAAATGCAGTTTTTTTCATGCCTTCGTTGCCATAGATGTAATCGTGGCAACGTTTAAATGTACGGATCAGCGAATCATTGGCCGGCTTCCGTGGTTTTATTTTATCTGCCCATTTTTCAAGGTCTTCCATGGTTTGCCCTTCACCGGGAAAATCAGAAATATCGTTGCACTGCACATTACTCCATTCATCGGTCTCTTTTTGAAGAAAATGGAATTCATCTCCATTGGTCCAAAGGCCAAAATCACAATTTTCTGAAGCTTCCAACGCTTCTTGCAAGGTAGATTCAACCCCTTTTTTGCTGTCCTTCGATTTGGTTTTATCATCCTGAACGATGCAGATACGAATCAGACCATCGGCATCGTGTGGTCTGCCCGCTTCAAAAACGGCTAGGTCAATTTTCATGCGCTTGTTCTTACCTTCCAGATCAATATAGGCAAAGGTAAAGTCGCGCTCCATGTCACTCATTTCAAAACCATACTCTTCGTTGAGCATAGCAATAAGCGACTGAAGCGTGAGTTCCTTGCTTTTTGCAGGTTTAATCGCATCAGTTAAGGCACATATAATCTGATTGTCGTTGAGAACAATTTCTTCGTTGGTTTCTGGTGTATTAGCCATAGGTGTTTTGAAAATTTATTTACTTAGTTCGTTTGTGATTGAAAGCAGTCCGTTATAAACTTCTTCGTATTTCAGCCCGGTATGAGTTTCCATGATTTGATTAATTAATGTACTTTCATCCTCTTTGTCAACCTCCTGCTGGAGAATTTCAATAAACTCATTACGAATTTCTTCGTTGGATTTGAGGATTTCTCTCATATCTCGTCCTAATAGGGTTGCTCCTGCGGTAAATGTTGTGAAATTTTCAACTTCATAAATGTCATAATTTTCTGTAGCTGCTCTTAAATCATTTATCTCCAGGTAATTTGAAATTATAAATGCCATATCATCAGCATCACTATTCTTTACAAGATGCCTATCACGCCAAGCAGCCAACTTTAATAAAAAAATTCCCGGTAAAGACGCTACGTTAATTTTAAGGCTATTATCCACTGTGATTTCGAGGGTGTGTTTGGCAACATCCGTAAATCCCACCACTGACATTGCATGGGTCTCTTCTGGTGGCCAATAAATATTCTTATCTGCTCTTGCAATTTCACCAAATGGTACAATATCCAACTTAAAAAACCGGTTAAACCAAAAGCGTTGCTTTTGGTCATTGGATTTGTGGAAACCATCAACCAGACACAAACCGGTAGAAATTTCTTCGAATTTGTCCCAATCAGGAATAGCAATAGCGATATCCAAATCATCAGTTTTTCTGCCAGGTTCCTGATTGTGAATACCGGATAAAATAATGTCACGAGCAGTGGCTCCAATCACGTAAAATTCAGTCCCAATTGAATTAAAGTATTTTGTTAATTCTTCCAGTAAATCCTTTAATAAAGGATTTAAGAAACTATCACTTGATATATTGTAACTCATTATTAAAAATCATATTTGCGGTTTCTATATTACGATCGCTTCCACTGCTCATCAAGTCAGCGTATATTAAGACAGGAGGGACACCCTTATATGTTTTAATTGTCCAAAACATCTCTAATATTTCGACTTTCCCTGTATCATCAGGTATAAGTTCAATGTCCCTGAAGCTTTGCCAGTTTCGCTCGGTGTAAATGGTGAATATACCAGGATGCAGGTAGCCATTCAAGAGGTGTGCCCCTGGCTCACCACCCCAGAATACAAGTCCTTGTGTTTCATCCAAGGCAATATTCTTCCACATGTTATAGCTTTCCGTTCTCACAAAACGCATGTGTTTCATTAATAACCGGGGTCTTAATACATCGTGGTAAGCAGTAATCCAGCGATTCAAAAGCTCTTTGGTATTCTTGAGCTTCATCGTTTGTTTTGTTTTGAGGATGAATTTGAGATCGATAAGTTCCTGCATGATAGTGCCCACAGAACCTAAAGAGATATTCGCTAACTCTGCAAGTTCACGGTACGTTAGTTGAGCCTTTGCTGGATCAACTAAAAACAGAAAGATCAACTTGATTCCAGCTTCCTGAAATGCGCGTGGTTGATTGACTTTCGCAGCCCGCTCAATCTTTTTACCTTCAACAAGGAGTACAAGATTATGCTGCCTGATGTTACAGTTCCCTGCAACATCAAGGTAATTTATCCCTTCAGCCACATATTCTTTCGCTATCTCACTGGGGATGTATTTTGCAATTAGAATGATCGGTAGGTTGTTCTCGCGTGAAGTCTCCTTAAGGCTTGCCAGGACTATGCCTTTGTTCCCTTTTGTAACCTCAGCTTTAATCTCAACGACGAACTCTTCATTGGCAATCATCAGGAATGCATCATACCTCAGTCTGCCATCTTTTATGTCCGCCTGGATATTTGTATACTTGAATAAGCTGATAACAGCTTCCTCAAGAATGTATTTTTCCTTTTTCATTTAGTGTTGTTGTTCATTAAATTTGATTGTTCATTTAAAATGAACAATCAAATTTAATGAACATGAATGGTATAAAAAAATGTTTCAATGTTTTTTTGCTAAAAAAATAAGGAAGAATGTTCATTTAAAAGCTGTGTTCATTTAAAATGAACGAAATGTGCGAGTGAACAAAGGGATCAATCTTTCATTGATTAATATTTGATTGACTGATAATTGGCTTTGGAACATTTAATACAAACAACTATTTCAATTTTTTTAGAAGAGATTATTACACTCAAATTTCCGACAAAGTTATTGATCGCTTCCCGGAACGGTAAAGGGGCGGTTGCTTCCCAATGGCAACCGTCCTTCGGATGCGTTCAGTTTCATGAATTGCCCATTTCGGGCATGAAACTGACATGCACCCCGTTGACCTGATCCGTGACAGCTCAATGTCGGTACGCCAAAAATTTAAGTTTAACGGCGTGCCAGATATTCCCCGAGTTAATCGATGGGTGCCAAAACAAGTCTGCAAGGCAGCAGCATTATCCCATGAATACTTCATTTGACATTTATGAAATGGTTACCAACCTGATTATTGAACGCCTTGAAGCAGGTGTTGTTCCTTGGCAAATGCCCTGGAAAGCAGAGACCGGATTCCCTCAGAACATGGTTTACAAGAAAGCTTATCGCGGCTTTAATTTCTGGTTGCTGCTGACGGTGGCCGATAAGTTTGGTTCCCCGTTTTTTCTCACCTACAATCAGGTAAAAGAATTGGGTGGACATGTTTTGAAAGGTGAAAAGGGGTTTCCGGTCGTATTTTGGAAGATGCTGGATACGGAAGAAAAAGACGGCAGCATTGACCACATCCCTTTCCTTCGGTATTACACCGTTTTTAACCTGAAACAAACCGAAGGTATTGATGAAAGCAAGATTCCAGAAACTGAAGCCCACGACCATCAGTTTGATCCGATTGGTGATGCTGAACAGTTAATCGAGTTCTGGTACGATAGCCCTGAAATCAGGCTTGACCAGTCACACGCTTTTTATTCACCAACTGGTGATTATGTCGGGATGCCAAACCCACGGACTTTTTTCAGGGACGAACAGTATTACTCGACACTTTACCATGAGCTGATCCACTCTACAGGGCATATCAACAGGACTGGAAGGCATGAAAAGCTGTCCGAGCACAAATTCGGTTCTCAGGACTATAGCCAGGAAGAATTGGTTGCTGAATTGGGGGCTGCCTACTTGTGCTTTATGACGGGTATCCAGAATGCCACTATTGATAACAGTACTGCCTACATCAAAAGTTGGATTGGTAAATTCAAGGAAGATAAAAAGATGTTGCTGATTGCTTCTTCACAAGCACAAAAGGCTGTTGATTACATACTGGAACATCAGGTCCATCCCAACCAGGCGGCAAGCGCCGCTTTGGTTGACCATTTGGCGGAGGCAGTTTAGCCTTCGCCTTTTTTATTTCAAAATTTCACAGTTAAAAACAATTAAAGATTCAAGATATGGAACAGTTAAAAAGTTTTTCCCAGTATATCCTGCAAATCGGCTATAAATATGGTTTGCATTCGGTGTTTGATGATTTCCTTGAAATGGTAGTTTGTGCTTTATCATTGGGAGCAAAGGAAGATCGCTATCATGAAATCGTCCGAAACTATGAAAAACCGGATGCCTATCTGATGGCTGAAGCTTTTGGCGCATTAGTTGTTGAAATGGACAACAATGGCGAAGGTTTGAAAGATGGATTTGGTGATTTTTATATGGAATACCTAAGCTATGGCAGGAATGGACAGTTTTTCACCCCGGAGCCGATATGCGATATGATGGCCCGGATATTGAGCCCGGCAGGTTTTGGGGAGAAGGTTGCTGATTGTTGTTGTGGCTCTGGCAGGATGTTGCTGGCCGCAGCAAGAGTAAGCCGAAACTCGTTATTCTTTGGAGCAGATATTGACCGAACCTGTGCAATGATGTGTTTAATAAACCTATGCCTGAACGGACTTTTGGGAGAAGTTTGTTGGATGGATACCCTGATGAACCATTTTTATGCAGGTTGGAGGATAGAACTCCATCCGGAGAAGGCAGTTCCATACATTCGGGAAATAAACAAAGAAGAAAGTTATCTGGTATTGAGATTGCCGGAGAAAAAGGAAGAAATTGTCAAAAAACAGACTGCATCGCAGCAGTTGTTGTTTGAATTCTAGGGGCTGAAAAGCCCCTTTTTTGTTCGTTTCGATATTGAAATCTCTGTTGTCTTGATAATAATCCGAAGATAGTGGTTCTTTAAAAATATCACAATATTAATACTTTGAGTACAAGAATCAGCTTATAAATAAAGAGATCCTGTGTTTTATTTTTTGATGAATAGGTAAAATCACTCCATTTTAAATTGCGAGCAAAGATATTTACGCTTCACGGAACGGTAAAGGGGCGGTTGCTTTTGAATGGCAACCGTCCTTCTGATGCGTTCAGTTTCATGGATTGCCCATTTCGGGCATGAAACTGACATGCACCCCGTTGACCTGATCCGTGACAGTTCAATGTTTGGTCTGCCGAAATTTTAACCGGCGTGCCTGATGCCAAAATAAACCTGCAAGGCAGCAGTAAATAACTATGAATAATGCAGCTAAGAAACTCGATGCTGAGATTGTTGAACAACCTAAAACTTCTTTGGAAGTTGTAAAGAAAGATGAAAAAGAAGTTACTGAAGTTCCTTCATTGGAGAAACGCATCCAGAAAGTTGAAGATCTAAGCATGCTCATTGAGAAGTGGCGCAAGCTCACCGAAACCAGAAGAAACCTCCAAACTTTCTCACTGGGTGCTGACGGGTTGGGTGCAACAGTATTTCTCCGCGATGCTTCCGGAAAAGAGTTTAAAACCTCCAACACTCCGGTAGTATCCGCTGTTATGGAAGAAATCAAAACGACTTTGGATGAACGGATCAAGGAAGTTGAAACCCAGATCAAGTTCTGAACAAAAAAAGAGGCGTTTCGCCTCTTTTTTTGTTCGCTAAAACCTAAATATTTATGTAGAATTCAACTTAAGCGAGATCGTTGGTTGTTCCCGAAATAGAAAGCTAAAATCTAAAACCAGCCAATCAAAGAAACACTCCCTTCCAATTTATTTTCCATCTTGTCCTCAAGCCCTGAAAAGAAGTCAATACCTGTTTTCTGTTCAATCTGATCAACCGTAACTACAAATTTTCCAGACCTTTTGAGGAAAAAGCATTTGGCAGGATAAATCCTAACATAATCTTTTTCGACTCGGAGTAAAGTACCTTATAGTAATACCTCGGAACTGTTACTTTATCAGCACCAATTGTGCCAATATTTTCCTCGAAGATTGGGCCAATTGCAACGTCCAACCCATCAAAGGCTAATGACTACCTTCTTACTTGAACTTCCAATGTACTCCATTTTCCACGTTTAAATCCTGGCATTTGCGGTGACATGTTTGAAAGATAAAATGTTTCTGACATCGACGTTTTGTTCAAAGTCATATCAGCAGCTGGGCAAAGATGACCCCTGTCGTATTCAGAACCCTTATAATCTTCAAGTGTGGTGGAACAAGCTAACAATCAACCCAAAGGCTTGTAAAAGAGTTTCAATTTTGCCCCCGCACCCTAGCGTTAAATTAGGTTTCATCATTTTGCCAGAATAACTTGAACGGTTGAATAAGTGAAATGAATCGGCTGCAGGCACATGGCCTGTGCAGATACCGATTTTAATCTCTTTTTAATAATGTTTTAACTCCCCTTTAATTAATGATGTGAAATTTTTAGCCTAATTGTAACCCTTAATATATTAGAAATTAATTTATTAAATAATGAAAGAAATAAGACAACTAGTGAGCTGGCATTATCTCTATTCCTTAATAGTGACAATTTTATGTACGCCTTCTTTGAAGGTGAATTTTTCAATTAAATAATATAACGCAATTTTAAATTCATAAGATGAAACGATTACACTTAAAATCATTTGCCGTTGTTGCTTTGGCCGCAGCTATGTTAACTAGCTGTGCCAGTTTGCAGAAAATGAAAAAAAATGCAAATAAAATAAGTTTTAAAACGACTCCCGAAGTTCTGGAAACCAATGCGGGAAAAGTTGATTTGGCTATTGATGGTAGGTTTCCATCTAAGTATTTCGCTAAAAAGGTAACTATGATTGCTACCCCAGTGCTGAAATACGAAGGAGGAGAAAAAGCGTTTGAACCAGTGACGCTTCAGGGAGAAAAAGTGAAAGCCAACAACAAAGTAATTACTTATGCAAACGGAGGAAGTTTTGCCTATAAAGATGTAATTTCTTACGCTGAAGCCATGCGCTTGTCAAATCTGGAGCTTCGCATTCACGCATCACAAGGTGCAAAAAGTGTTGATTTTGCTCCAATACAATTGGCAAAGGGAGTAATCTCCACATCCACATTGGTGATTAATAATCCAACTCCAATTTTAGGAGTACAGCGTGAAAAAAATACCACTGGTAAATATGATCCAAACATTGATGAATTCCAACGCATTGTTCCTGACGAATATACCGCCGACATTCTTTACCTGATTAATAAAGCAGAAATTCGTCCAAGCGAATTAACTAAAGGAGACATTGCCAAGTTGAAAGAATACAACAAAGCAATAGCGAAAGATCCAAAGAAAAGGCTCAAAAGTATGGAGATTTCTTCATACGCTTCTCCTGATGGAGCTTTGGATTTGAACACTAAGCTTGCGCAACAGCGTCAAGACGCTTCTTCAAAATTTCTGACAAAAGAATTAAAGAAGGCAGATGTTGAGGCTGAATTCAAAACCAAATTCACTCCTGAAGACTGGGACGGATTTAAAGATCTGATGGGCAAATCCAATATTCAGGACAAAGAACTGATCCTCCGTGTACTTTCCATGTACACCGATCCAGAAGTTCGTGAACGTGAAATCAAAAACCTTTCAGGAGCATTTGTTGATGTTGCCAGTGAAATTTTGCCACAACTTCGTCGTTCAAAATTTATAACGAGTATTGAATTAATTGGTAAATCCGATGAAGAAATTGCGGCTTTGGCCGATTCTGATCCTTCAAAACTGAACCCTGCTGAATTGCTTTATGCCGCTACTTTAACCAAAGACCTGAATAAGCAACTGGCAATCTATAATTCGTTCATGAAAATTTATTCAAGCGACTGGAGAGGATTTAACAATGCCGGTATGATTCTGGTAAAACAGAACAAACATAATGATGCCAAAAGTTTGTTTGAACAAGCTGAAAAGCTAAAAAACGATGAACCCATTATTAAGAATAACTTAGGTGTCTGCGCTTTAAAAGCTGGCGATTTGGCAACGGCCGAAACAATGTTTGGTGCGGCTTCCGGTGCAGGTGATGCTGTAAATAATAATCTGGGTATTTTAAGTATAATAAAAGGCGACTACGCTAAAGCTGTAAAATATTTCGGCGATTCTGATTCTCCAAACACAGGTTTGGCTAAAATTCTGGCAGGCGACAACAACGGTGCATTAAAATCATTGGAAAGCTGCACCTGGGAAGATATATCCATTGTAGAATATTTCAAAGCAATTGTTGGCGCACGCACTGCAAAAGAAACACTGATGTATGAAAGCCTTGAAAAAGCTGTAACAGCTGAACCAGAATTAAAACAGACAGCAGCTACTGATATGGAATTTGCTAAATATTTTAGTGAAGCTAAATTCAAGGAAATTGTAAAATAGAAGGGCTATGGTAATCAGATCTTTAAGGGTTAAATTGTTTGATATATATCGTTTTGTAAATCTATTTGGCTTTCTGTTCTAAAAAGGAAACAAACTTATACACTTAAAATACCATGAAAACAAAAATCACTATTGCTTTTACATTACTTCTTTTTATGAGTGGATGTAAAGTATTCAAATCATCTAAGAAAAGTAACGATTTAGCGCCAAAAACGGAAATAAATACAGAAACCAAAGTGTTTTCTGTTCCTGCTCCTCAATCTACTAATGGCTCTGACAATGTTTCTGAGTCAGACGAAAAATCGGTTTCAGTTAAAAGTGAAAAATTTACGCTTTCGTCTGATGATCAGGCAGCTTATGGAAGTAAACAATTTTTCGTAATTGTTGGTAGTTTCAGTAGCAATGAGAATGCAGGTAGATTCAAACAGGAATTGTCTCAGCAAGGCTTCAAGCCAATTATCCTGCATAGTGAAACAGGCTATTTTAGGGTTTGCGTCGATTCATTTGACGATGAAACTGCCGCCAGAAAACGAGTTCATAAAATCAGATCTGAATTCCCAAAATACGCTGATAGTTGGTTGCTCATCAAAAAATAGTAGTGTTAGACAGATCAAGGTGGAAATTATCAGTTTAGGGGGCAGTCAAAATGACTGCCCTAAATCATATTAATATGTCACATTATAAAAAGGAATTCTGACAGAACAATGTATTCAACCTAACTTGCAGCTTCGTTTGATCAAAAAATTAATTTCGCAAGTAGTCGATAGACTAAAGAATGATTAAAATTTCATAGAGATCGGGTTTGCTTCAAATTGTATCTTAGTTTTGTATTAATATAATGACTTAAAACGAGCGATGAATCAACTGAATACCAGAATACTTATTGTGGAAGACGAACCAAAGGTTGCCTCATTTGTAAAACTTGGGCTTGAGAAGAATGGATTCTCATGTGAAATTGCTTTCGACGGTTCGATGGGGAAAAGAATGTTCGATGCCGGAGATTATGATTTGATCATTCTCGATATCAATCTTCCTTACAAAAACGGATTCGAATTGTGCAAAGAAATCAGGAGCAGTAACCAGAAAATCCCTGTTATCATGCTTACGGCATTGGGAACAACAGAAGATAAGCTTTCTGGTTTTGATTCTGGTACAGACGATTATCTCTTGAAACCTTTTGAGTTCCGTGAACTACTCGCTCGTATCCGATCACTATTAAAAAGGGTTTCTATTAACGAAACCGGAGGAAACACACTAAAGTTTCTTGACCTTGAAATGAACCTTGATACTTATGAAGTTACACGTGCAAATAGAGTAATTGATCTTACTCAAAAAGAATTTGCGCTATTGGAATACTTGCTTCGCAATAGAGGAAGGGTGTTATCAAGAATCGATATTGCCGAAAAAGTATGGGACATTAATTTCGATACCGGAACAAACATTATAGACGTTTATGTGAATTTCCTCCGTAAAAAAATCGATAAGGATTTTTCACCAAAGCTGATCCATACGCAGACAGGTGTTGGTTATATTTTAAAAGCCTGAAAGATATGAAACGAAACATACGAACCCGCCTTACTTTTCAATTTACCTATATTGTCACATTTATCCTGATTCTTTTTTCCTTCAGTATTTATTATTTTTCTGCTAATTACCGTGAGTCGGAATTCTATACCCGATTGGAAAATAAAGCAATCAACACTGCCAAATTATTGATTGAAGTTAAAGAAGTCGATTATGATTTATTGAAAATTATTGATCGGAATACCATCAATGCTCTTTATAAAGAAAAGGTGGTTATTTATGATTATAAGGACGAACAGATTTATAATAGCCTTGACGATGACTCAATCCAAGTCTCAAAAACTCTTCTTGATAATATCAGGCTGAAGAAAGTTATACGCTACCATCAGGGTAAACATGAAGTAATCGGGTTATTGTATGCTGATAAATACGACCGTTTTGTAGTGATTGCATCAGCATTGGATATATATGGAAGAAGCAAACTCAATAACCTGAAATGGATTATAATTATAGGATTTCTTATTAGTATTGGGTTTACTGTTTTTATTGGCAGAATATACGCAAATAGAGCTCTCCAACCAATGTCTGATGTAGTTAAACAGGTTGATAAAATTACTATTTCGAGTTTGAATATGCGGGTAAATGAAGGAAACGGGACTGATGAGATTGCACAACTGGCCATCACATTTAATAAAATGCTTGTAAGATTAGAATCTGCTTTTGAAATGCAAAAGAGCTTTGTTTCAAACGCATCCCATGAATTGCGTACACCATTAACATCTATAACCGGGCAAATTGAAGTTTCTTTAATGGAATCAAATACTCAAGAAGAATATGAAGCCATCCTGAAATCTGTACTTGAAGACGTCAAAAATCTTAACTCGCTTTCGAACGGACTGCTTGATCTGGCAAAGGCAAATTCTGATATTTCTGCAATAGCGCTTCGCACACTACGATTTGATGAAATACTTTGGGAAACGAGAGCTGAACTCATGGGCAGGAAAAAAAACTACAACATTTCAATTAAATTTAGCGAACCTATTGAGGATGAAAATGAAATAACAGTAATTGGCAACGACCATTTACTTAAAACCGCTATCGTCAATTTGATGGACAATGCGTGTAAATTTTCACCTGATAAATCCGTAGAAATATTTTTATCTGTCAAGGACAAATACATTGTAGCAGAATTTGTGGATAAAGGAATTGGCATAGATGCTGCGGACATGGAAAAAATATTTCAGCCTTTTTATAGAGCTGTTAATGCGAAACCTATTTCCGGAAACGGACTAGGACTTTCACTCACGGATAAAATCATACAGATACACCGTGGAACAATCTCAATAGAATCTCAACTTAATAAAGGAACAACAGTTACAGTCAGCATTCCATTTCTTTCCTGATTTTAATTGGTTTTTAATTTCATTATAATCTCAATTTAATGATCGCATTGGATGTTTGTGCCAGAAACATTCCGATAGTATATAACCATCATTAAAAAAGGAAATCATGAAAACAATAGAGCAAAGAGAGAGAAGAATTACTGCAATAGCAGTTATAATTTTGATTGCTGGACTTATCAGCACCGGCATATTTTATACTGTCAACAGATCGCAGTCAAAAAATCTGAACGATGAAAAGCTCAAAAGTGAAATGATGCTTTCTGAAAAACTTGCTCTTCAGAAAGAAATTGAAAGTTTCAAAACTCAGGTTAATTCACTGACTGGAAAGAATACTGAGCTTGATAAATTATTGGCTGAGACTAGTCAAAAATTAATTGAGAAAGAAGCACAGTTGAGTCGGGTGGTTCGCGAAAATGGGAATATTAAAACTTTGAAAAAAGAACTTGCAGACTTAAATCAAATGAAAAAAGATTTTGAAAGTCAGGTTCTTGCATTGAATGAATCAATTCGAAAATTGAATTCGGAAAAGGATGCTTTGAATCAAACCATTGCATCGCTAAAGGAAGAGAACAAACAATTGGCAGCAAATTATGAAATTCTTAATTCAATGACTGCTGATAATTATCTGGTTGAAACTACAAAAAGGAAGGACCGACTAACTGTTGTGGCAAGGCGCACAAAAAAAATCACAGTGTCTTTTAAGGTTCCTGAAAACATAGTTGAAGATATTTCTTTCAAAATAATAAAACCTGATGGTAAGATAGTTGAAGGAAAAGACAATGGGGTTGCCTGTCGGATTTTAAATGAAGATGAAGGTTTAGTGGCAAGTATTAATGGTGGAGCAATAAAAGTATCCAAAAAAATTGAAATGACTTACGAACCTAAAGAGAAACAAAAACCTGGCCTGTACCAAATAGAAATGTATAATGGCGAAAAGTATATTGGTACTTGCAATGTAAAACTGCGATAATTATCAATCAAAATTTCATACTCAATTTAGTTGTGCAATAGCTAAAACGATTCATCCGGGATGTTTATGAGGCACCCGGATGTTTTTTAAGTCGCATTTGAATTAATTTATAAAACTGTTTAAATTAAAAATCTAAAACTATGAGAATCGCAAACTATATTGTAAGTATTGTATTCGTTTTAAGTCTACTATCCTGTCAGACAAATAGTAAACTGGATAAATTTTTCCAATCCAAAAGATATAAACTTAGTCAGATAGACCGGAATTCATTATATGCTGAGACACAGCGATTAAAAAAAGACACAACCGATCTCGGTATTAACCTTAGAAAAATCAAAAATGAGTATTCCGGTCTAAAGGGAGAATACAATGATCTGTCAAACAAATCCGTTTCGCAACTGGCACAACTTAATAAGGATTTAAAGGCAAAATCAAACGAATTGGAGTTGAAGGAAAACTTGCTTCAGGAGCGGGAACAACGACTGAAAGAGATGGAAGCTATTGTTTCCAGACAGGATTCAATCACCAAGGCGCTGAACACTATTGTGAAAAATGCCTTGCTTGGATTCAAAGCTGATGAACTTTCGGTGGAAATGAAAAACGGCAAGGTTTACGTTTCAATGACAGATAAACTTCTCTTTAAATCGGGCAGTGCAGCCGTAGAAGACAAAGGAAAACAAGCAATAAAAAAGCTTGCCGAAGTATTGAATAAAAACAGCGACATTGACATTGCCATCGAAGGACATACAGATAACGTACCCATAAAAACAAACTTATATAAAGACAATTGGGATTTGAGCGTTGCCAGAGCGACAAGCATTGTCAGAATGCTGAATGAGGAATATGCAGTAAATCCTAAACGCTTGACTGCCTCTGGGAAAGGAGAGTATTTCCCCGTTGCAACGAACGATGATCCGGAAGGTAGAGCCAAAAACAGAAGGACAGAAATCATTCTTTCTCCAAAACTGGACGAACTTTTCAAAATGCTTCAGAGAAACTAATTCAGAATTATAATGATTTCTCACGATATCAGAAAATTTCCCTAAAAACTAATCATTACCTAACGGTTAAGGAACATGAGAACTATTATTAAATCACTCCTTAGTATAACCATTTTCGGAACTATTTCTTGTGGCACTCCTCCCAAAGAATCAAAATTTAAAGTTGTTGAAGACATATACAAGCCAGTGCATACTGCTGATCAAATTTTAGAAGATTTGGAATTTGCATATAAGCACATGGAACCTGTGCTTGTAGAAAATTTCTTTTCTGAATGGCAGAAAAACATAAAACCAAATTCAGTAGAGTTTATTAATCAAAATGAAACGATAGCCGCCATTTACAGTGTATTCGATACATTTTATAAACCACATGAACTTTTAAAGATTGGAGATTGGGCGTGTATCAACGATATAAATTTGGATTGTAGATATATAGTGATACAAAATCAAATCGTGTATTCTACTGTCAATTCAAACAATGTCAACGAGATTGACTGGAATAATTCAAGAAAAAACCTAATCAGTAATTTTAGACCACAAATAACTTCAGAAAGCAAAAATGTGCTTTATCTAACAGACGAATACGAAGAATCTATCAATGATTTTTTAGGAAAAGAATCAATAGAATCAGACCAAGTCGAAACAGTGCAGCCTTCTCAAAATCAAGGTAATGAAAGAAAAATTGGATTATTAAAACAATATATCCCTATCCTGCATGATTATTGGGGACGTACCTGGCAACTTGAAACATACCCGTATGTTAATAGAATTATTTTTAACAAATCAATCACAAAAGCAAAAGTTGAATTTTATGTAGGCTTTCAAAATGGGCAAGTACTACTTGAAAAAAAAGGGAACAAATGGGTAATTAAAGAAAGTAAAATCAATCAGGAATAATATAGCAAAACAATCTTCACAGGCGTTGTTGACACATTTGCAACAACCACGGGACAAAGTAAAACAAGGTCTGCGAAATTTGTACCAAGCAAACGCACAAAGACAGCGTTCCTTCGGGACGCAGCAGGGAAAGAGTTTAAAACCTCCAACACTCCGGTAGTATCCGCTGTTATGGAAGAAATCAAAACTACTTTGGATGAACGGATCAAGGAAGTTGAAACCCAGATCAAGTTCTGAAAAAGAAAAGAGGCGAAACGCCTCTTTTCTTGGTCGCTAAAAATTTAAAAAAGCATATAAAAGAGCATAGGTCATCTTAATATTACATGAAAACTATGCTCTTTTTTACTTTGCTGCTTATTTTCTTTTTCCACCCTTTTCTCTTTGAGAAAGTGCACTTCCTGCAGCAGTTTTACTTGCCGCACTTGTTCTTCCATCTCTCAGAACTTTTGAAGCAGCAGAAGCAGCGGCTTTACTCGTGATTTTTTTAGCCATTACTTTCAAGTTTTATTTTCAATCCTAGCTATACAGGTGGATTGATTCCTGCTAAAGTCATTTTGCTGACATGGTCGACTTTTATAACCAAGTTTAATGTATTCCACCACCATGCCAAGTACCTGTAGCTACCCATATTTCATAATGAAGTAACCATTCACTTGTCCACGGAATAATCGTTTTTGCAATCAATTTATGCTCATTCCATTCATTCATTTGCCTACGATACAGACATAAATGCTGTTTCTCGTGATTATAAATATGCGGTAGCTGAGTAGAATCTTTTGCCATTGGCAAAGGATTTGGACTAAGCACGTAAATATTAGGGTCATGTCCTATATTATACTCTATCCTTATATTATAAATTATGCTTAAATTCGAGGGTTTAAGCATTCCTTCCCAAATTAATCCTTTATTATACCCCATGATTTCCAATGTAGAATCCGGAAAGAAATGTCGAAGCATTCCTCCTTGAGCATGTACTGAAATACGTTTCATTTTACTTATTACCATGAAAATTGTGAGATACAGCAGATACGTTACCAACTGAACTAAGGATTCCAGTGCCAGTAGTCATCTTTAATACTCCACTTTCTCGAAGTTGAAGATTCCTTTCTCCTAATGTTGAAAATGCTTTTATTACTGCTGATTCGCCGAATGGCCTTTTCATCGAATCAGAAATATTATGCAGTCCGCGTTGTTGAACGATGTTTTGAACATCCTGTTTTACTTGACTAAGCCATTTGTAGAAGTTCGTTTCTCTTTGAGGGTGTTCTACCCATTTATCTGCAAAATTTTCTTCAGGATTTACTGGATTGGAAATCCATTTTATGATTTTACCAGTGTTAGGATCATAGCGGCTTTCAATAAAATTATGCATACTAGCAACTACATTCATCAATGCGTCTATTATAGAGATCTCCTTATTATATGCCTCTGAGGCTAACGTCGTGATAATTATTGATATAGGCTTATCTTCGTCGCCATTGAAGATTACATCCCGGTGACGTTTCAAGATTTGAATGACACGTTGTAGTGGCAATTTTTCTTTCTGGTATTTTGGAACAGGTTTTACTGCTTCGGATAATAAAATTGACTTTTGCAGTTCAATATAGGCTCTGTTGTAAAACCAGCCACCATATCCAAACGGATTGCTTTTCATCCAGTTTTCGGCAATAGTATCTGTGTAGTAATTTGTTTGTTTCTTATCAGTGATTCGAATAGCCAATGAATCATAATTTGTCACAAGCGTCGAATCGGACAAGGCTTTTTCAAGAACTGTACTATAGCCATTACAAACGAGGCTTGGGAGTATATCCATATGATACTTTGCACAATCGGAATACGACAGAGTCCAGCATCTTCGACCTTCCTCATTAAGAATCTTTTTGTAGGTTTCGTTAGCTTTGAGCCGATTTCCAACAACTTGCTTTAGATGATATTGTGTCCATTGCGGATTTTTTCCTGTTAATTCGCATACCAAGTCAATGTCCAAATCATCTTCTTCGCATACAGGCTTAATCATTGTTCCAAACATGAAAGAGCCTTGCGGACGAATAACAGGCTTGTAGGGTGCAAGGGAGGATTCCGGCTTTGCCAACCATTCGCCAACTGCGCCATAACTACTTACTGCGGCCTTATATTGGGTTTCTGTAATATCCAATGTTTCGCCGAGCGTTTCCAAAATCTGACTGAATTGTTTTTTTTCTTCTGCTGTTAACATATTTAATTATTTTATTGTTATCGTTTTATAAAAACCGTCCTTCAACTTGTTTTCATCATATATCACCAAAGGCATATCAGCTTTTGGCATCCATACCCGACCAAATTCAACTGATGCAGAAACGGGCATGGCTGGAAAAATGTGCAAATCCACACAACCATGGTGAGATTTCATTTTATCCATAGTGTGACGAACAGTTTGACGAAATTCAGAGAGCAATGCTTCAGTTTTCAGAAAATCGTTATTTGGAGTGCCATCGACAGTGATTTCCCAGATGCACACATTGTTACCAAGTACCTTTTCAACTCTCTCATATGCTACAGTTGCACTTAAACTGAAAATGAGTGCCGGAACTTTTGTTTTTTCTTTGGGCTCACGGACGATATACTGAACGGGTGTAGATAATGTTTGCCATTTCCAGGTCGACGGTTCTCTATGTTTTTGAAATACTCTCAGGTTATTCAAATCGTTCAGCAATACCCCTAATTTTATAAGCATTGGTTGTGGTGCAAGAGCAAATACAGAATAATGATCAGTATTGCCTAACATCAGCTTGGGTTTTATTTTTAGATTAAATTGATCACAAAGATTAGTTTCTTCTGCTATCCAATAAGCATCCGTATTGTCCGTAAATGGAGCGTTCTTTAACCCCAACTCAATGGCGCTATCACTTGCCGGATAGTACTCATATAACAAAGCTTCATTGGCTAATTGATAGGATAACGGAGAATTATTGACCCCGATATTAGATCCATAAAGTATTATTTCACTGGACATATTTGGAAAAATATCAGTTATCCGCTTAATGCGAGTCTCATGTCTTTTCTTCATTTCCAGTAATCGGGATTCGGGATGGCCTGTAACATCAACTCGGTCAATTAAGCGATGGCATTTGTCGCAAAGCAACATTAAGTTGTTTATGTCGTTAGAAAGTAGTTTTGAACGAACTACATCACCTCTAGGCCCGATGGGTTCATCTGCAACGATATGAGCTATATATGCGCTATTATATCTTTTTTTAGTCAATATGTCCGTATGCAATATTTTATTGCAACCTTCATATTCACATCTTCCTCCGGAGATTGCCCAAAGCAGATTTTGGTTTTGGAGATTAATCTTAGTTTTACTCATTATTTAACTTCAATTCGTTCATTGTCTTTTATTTATACGCTACATTCTTTGGAATTTAAACTATCTGTTTAACGTTTTATGTTTATATTTACAAAATAAAGGTAGCCCTCAATCATATACTAATTCCGTTAGTAACGCTTTTGAGTATATATATGAAACAAGAGAATAAAGAGGTAAAAATCGATTTTGAAAGCATGCCTGGTTCAGAGTTGCTTGAGTTTATTTCATGGAAAGAAGAATACCCGCAAGAAGCTGAGCAAGCTTTTATTATATTTTGTAGTAGGTATGAAAAAGACCTAATACAGAAGGCGGAGATTTATTGTTCGAAATTTGGTTATAGCGAAGTTGATGCACTATTAGTCGCTCATTGCACATTTGCGAGAGTATTGAAATACCCTACGTTTGACACTAAAAAGGCCAAGTCTAAAAATATTGACACAGCTATATTGATGTGGATGTATCCTATACTTTACACTCAAATAGTTTTGCTTGGAAAAAAGAATACATGTGCAGAACCATCCAAGGAAGAAGATTTGTCCATAATTTCAAGTGTAGAAGAAATGATTGAGGTTCGTATTGGAAATGATGTAGAAAAGAAAAAAGAATTGATGGCCAAGTTAGAATTTATCAATAATGCAATGTTGGCGTTGTCTGAAAAGCACAAAATAATCTATTTGACATACAACGCGTATGAAGAGTATGGAAAAAATATTCCTCGCTCAGTGAGTAAGAAACTACAGGAACAACTTGATTTAACCCAAAATTCAATTAGGGTTTATAAAATGGAAGCAAATCAACAGATTGAAAAATATTTGGAACAAATAAATGGCAACAAATAAAAAATATCCAGGGAAAATTGATTTAATTAATCTGGGAGAATGGCTGTGCTCTTCTGGATTTTTGTTTCCTCAAAATGAACTTCAACTGGCAAGGTTTAACGAGTTATATGCTGATTATGATTTTAAATTAAAAGATGCCAGAATTGATGTGAAGTCAATAATCGATGGAAATGTTTGTTTTAATACTAGGGTGTTTCAGATTATTAAAGAAGATGAGATTAAGGATATTGAAGAATTAAGAATGGTTGCAAGAAAAGGTCAGGAAGTTCCTAAACATATCATCGACAAGATGAAACAAAAGCATCGAAAAAGCAATGATGGTGAGGAACAATAGCCCAAGAGTTAAACGATTGGCGGAATATATTGCTTTACAGTATGAGGAGAAAATTACGCCTCTTGAAAAAATTGTTCTAGAAGAAGAATTGGAAGTGTTTTATGACAATTATGAGAGTAACACTTTCGATGGAATGACCATTTATGATGATGGAAGATTCTACATTCATCTTAATATTGACAAACACAATCGTCCGGACTCTGATAGAGGCCGTTTTACATTAGCACATGAACTTGGTCATTATTTTATTGATGCACATAGAATAGGTTTAAAGAACGGGTTATTAGAACCACATCCCTCACTGACTAATCAAAAACAATTTGTTGCTATTGAACGTGAAGCCGATTATTTTGCATCGTGCTTACTTATGCCTGAGTCACGCTTCCGAACAGATATTGGAAATAAGAAATTCAATTTTAGTTTGATCGATTTTTTACGTGAAAAGTATAAGGTAAGTAGAACGGCATGTGCATTAAGATTTGCCGATGTTGGCAATCATCCTATCATGGTGGTCTATTCTGAAAATAATACCATAAGATGGGCTCATTCAAGCGAAGATTTTCCCTTTAAATGGTTGCTTAATGATAATATTGTTCCTCAAAATACTGTAATGGGTGATTACTTTAATAAAAATCATGTTGCCGATATTTTTAAAACAGAGCAAGTTTGGGCAATTGATTGTTTTAAATATGTTAGAGATGAAGATTTGCAAAGAAAATTTTATGAACATTGCATCACATACAAAAACTCTGCGTTAAGTATTTTTTGGGAGGACTAAACTCAATAACATCCACGTCTATTAATATCGCTTCTATTATATCAAAATATGCGTGACAGGACAATCAAATATGCTTTTGATAGATACTCTGGGAAAATTCTTGATGCCGATAAGGTTTTTCAGAATAAGCCTGAAGGATTTGAGGTGAGGAAAGAAAATGCTTTAAATTTATATGAATTAACCTGCCTGGATTGCGAACAAAAGCTTACTATTTCTACAAGTAAATACGACCGGTTGCATTTTAATCACATACCAAAGCGCTAAAGAAAATAAGAAAATAATCTTCGGAAAATTCTTTTTAGTTTTAAGAAATCAAGATACAAGAAACAATGTTATTCCATAAAATTTGTTTATATTTGAATTGTAATGAATTGAATATCAGTCGAGACTATATCGAGACCTGTTGAAATAAGCACTTGGTAAAACATTGATAATCAGCTTGGAATAAGGCTAAGTTCAAACTCCAGCTGGGTCACGAAAGGTAAAAGACACTTTACCGACAAATCAGGAAAAGCCTTCTAAATTCAACGTTTAGAGGGCTTTTTTCTTTCTTATTTATACCAATCCAAAGACAAAGAAAAGCCAAATCTGACATTAAATTCGGTACTAAATCGGTACGATAATCAAGGAAGAAAAAATCGTACCGATTTCTGTCATAAGTCACTGAAAAGTCGCATGTTGTCCTCGATGTTGCACTCCTGCTTACTGTTCGAGAATTTAATTTCGTAACATTAAAAAAGTAACAGTATGAGGAGCACATTCAATGTCCTTTTTTACATCAAAAGGAATGAACCGAAAAAAGACGGACGGGTAGTAATCATGGTACGAATAACGATCAATGGAGTCCGATCACAATTCAGCAGTAAATTACTTGTCAATCCCGATCAGTGGGATAGCAAAAAAGAGCAGGTCAAAGGACAACAAGCCGAAGCTCGAAACCTGAACCGTTTATTGGAGAATATCCGATCAACACTTACAGTAAATTACAACAAGCAGATTGCCATTGAAGGGCATGTGACCCCTGAACGATTGAAGAACATATTCCTGGGGCAGGACGAACCGGAACATACCATAATCTCTTTTTTTGACAGGTATAACAACCAATACAAATTGAAAGTCGGAACGACATCTACCCACAAAACTTACACGCGTTATCTTCTTACCCGTGAACGGCTGGTTGAGTTTATGAAGCAGCGGTATAACCTTTCGGATATGCCTGTAAAAGAAATAACAGTTTCTTTTGTCGATGAGTTCTATTTGTATATCCGGAACAATACTGAGTGCAATCACAACTCTGCCTTAAAATTTCTCCAGCGGTTTCGGACAATATTATACTTTGTAAAAAGCCTCGGAATCAATTTTACAGACCCGTTTTGTAATTTTAAGTTTAGGTATGACAAAGTTGATCGAGGTTACTTGGAACAGGACGAGCTGGACATACTTTACACCAAAAAGCTTCCTTCTTCAAGGTTATCCAGAGTGCGCGACATATTTATATTCAGTTGCTACACAGGACTGGCTTACATTGATATTTTCGAACTCACCGAAGATAAAATAAGGAGGGCTTTTGACGGGCATCTCTGGATTATGACCAAAAGGCAAAAGACAGATGTAAATTCCAACATTCGCTTATTGGATATTCCCATGGAGATATTGGAAAAATACAAGGGCAAACAGAAGAATGGAAAAGTTTTGCCGGTAATCAGTAATCAAAAAATAAACGATTATTTGGAGGAAATTGGCGATATCTGCGGGATTGAAAAGAAATTCACGTTTCACGTTGCGAGGCACACTTTTGCAAGTACAGTAGCTTTAGGGAATGATGTGCCGATGGAAAGCGTACAATGCATGCTTGGCCATGCCGATATAAAAACAACCCAAATTTACGCCAAGGTAATTGACCGCAAATTAAGCCGTGACATGGATAAAATGGCTAATGTAGTTAACAACCGTAATCCTGTCGAAAATGCTGCTGTGATCAAAGCACGAATGATTGAAAGTATCGTTGATGAATCTGCACCTACATTGTCTGAACCCGAGGATAAATCCAAAATAAAATACCTGATTACGGATGAGACTTTCCTGTTTTCGAAGAAAGGCAAGCTAAAAGAAATTCAGGAGAGGGATTTCTTTATTTCCGTGGTTGAGCAGGGTTTTAAAATGCTGTATATGTCACCGAATATAAAATTTGCAACAAACGGCACCGAAATAATCATCGGTTCAAAATTCTTCGGTGAAATTATGGGTGGATATTACAGCCTGAACAATCAAGTTGGAGTATTTGAGGATTTCCGCTACGGTATCATCAAAATAAATGAATTAAAGCCAATGATACGTCAAAACCAAACTTTCAGAAAAGCTGTGTCTGAATGATAGCGGATTGAGAAACATTGCTTCGGTGATCGAAATCAGAAGCGACTGCTTCAACTTAAAGGAAATGCTAATGTATGCATAGCCATGAACCAGATTTCAAACAATCCCTACGGTTCATTCAAAGTTTCCCGTAATGAAACTCACCGCGATTACCTGACAATTCAAGAACTAGAGCAAATCAGAAATAAGGAAATCAATACACTCAGAATGGAGACCATTCGGGACATATTCATATTTGCATGTTACACTGGATTGGGATATGCAGAACTAAAAAAGTTGAACGGCACACATATTCACCAAGGAAACGATGGAGGTAAATGGATCATTATTGACCGGAACAAAACAGATATCCGATGCAGGGTTCCATTGCTACCTCAAGCAATTGCAATATCGCAGAAGTATAAAAATTTTCCTATTCCCCAGAACAGAGTAAAATTGCTTCCGGTTCACTCAAACCAAAAGATGAATGAATATTTGAAAGAACTGGCTGGAATCTGCGGTATTAATAAGAAACTATCAATGCATGTTGCTCGACATACCTTTGCGACATCAGTAACGCTGTCAAATGGAGTACCAATTGAAACTGTTTCAAAAATGTTAGGACATACTTCGATTAAGACAACGCAAATTTATGCGCGTATAGTAGATACAAAGATTTCAACGGACATGAAAAAGCTTGTTGAAATTATGTAATTTTTATGGCTTTATTGTTGAATAAAAGACACTTATACTAAAAAATATTTGTTGGCTAATTTTATTATTTTTGCAACTTTAGATTTTTACCTAAATGAACCAATTGCTTAGAAATAGAGAACTGAAACTGTTCGCTGAAATGAAAGCGGGCAATAAGGATTCATTTAACTATTTCTTTGACTATTATTATTCCGGGCTATGTGTTTATGCCAAAAATTTTACCGGTGATTTAAATATTTCGGAAGAAGTTGTACAGGATGTTTTTGTAAGGTTCTGGGAAAAGCGGCTAAATATAGAAATCGAAAGTTCGGTTCGTTTTTATTTGTTTAGGACGGTGTATAACCAATGTATGAATCTGTTAAAACATAAAAAAGTCGAACGGAACTACATTCAAAATCAAAAATACAGAGAGTGCAACCTTTACGAAGAACAATGGAGTTTATACAATGAAACAGAGCTTCGTCAGGCTCTGGATCAGGCCATATCTAAGCTTCCTGAAAGATGCCGTGAAGTTTTTGTGTTAAGCAGGTTTGAAAACCTGAAAAATAAAGAGATTGCAGAAAAACTTGGAATTACCGAAAAAACTGTCGAAAACCAAATCAATAAAGCTTTAAGGGTTTTAAGGACGGAGCTCAAAGACTTTTTGCCTTTGTTTCTTATGTATCTTTCATAGGACAACATTACGATCGTAAAAAAATCAATTTATTTTTTACTGCGTGGGTGGTAACCCAATTCAGGTTGTCTGTTGTGTGAAAAACCGTAAAAATGACAGGTCAATATCCTTCAATTAAAAAGATAACAGCTTATTTGAATGGTGAACTATCCGACAAAGAAGCTAATGAAATAATCAACTGGTATAACCAGTTGGATGAAAGTAAGAAAGAACTGGACCACCTTGAAATTATCTGGAGTTTAGCTGAACGCTTGGACCTGATGGAAAAGATTGATAAGCAGAAAGCGAAAAGCATAATAAATTTTCGAATAGAGCCATTACAGAGCAGGTGGAAACTTTATCTCAAACATTTTCAAAAAGTGGCAGCCATCCTAATTTTGCCGGTCATGTTATTATCCGCATGGCTTCTTTTCTTTCATTCAGAAAAAGAAAATTCAACAAAACAGGAATTTGTTGCTGCATACGGAATACGTTCCACGCTATTACTTCCTGATGGGTCTAAAGTATGGTTAAATTCCGGAAGTAAATTGAAATACGGAGAAGACTTTAATCATGATCACCGAACTGTTTATTTAACCGGAGAAGCATTTTTCAATGTAACATCCAACAAGGCCAAACCTTTTGATGTCGTTACTGAACATTTTACGGTTAGAGCAGTAGGTACTGAATTTAATGTTTTTGCTTACGGTGACAATGAATTTGAAACGTCTTTGGAAAAAGGTTCTGTTCAGTTATTTCAATCCAGACAGGCGGGCAAAGAACCTTTGTTGGAAATGAAACCAGGTCAAAGAGCTATGTATGCTCAAGGCAAAGTGTTGATGTCGGAAGGTGATGTAACCCGGTTTTCGGCGTGGAGGGAAGGAAAATTAATTTTCAAGAATACCTCGATGCAAGAAGCGATACCAAAACTAGAAAGATGGTTTAATGTGGATATAGAATTAAAAGACCCCGAATTACTGGAATACCGGTTTACCGCCATTTTCAAGAATGAGACAATTCAGCAGGCATTGGAAATGTTAAGCTTTTCCTCGCCAATTCAGTACAAAATAGTTCCGGGGGAAAAACAACAGGATGAAGCCTACGCCAAAAGCAAAATTGAAATTAATGTAAAAAACAAATAATATCAACCTATAAAGAAGCCTATGACGAATTAATAAAAAGCTAAAAATCAAAAAAGCAGGAAAGTGTTGGTCCACAATCCTGCCATCAATTAATTCTCGTTTCCTGATCGCTAAAAAAGGAAACAAATTGTATTAATCAAATTAGTTCAAATTTATGAAAAAAAAGTTAACACTCGCGGGGAGGCGAAATTTCCCTGCGTACAGACAATTTTTACTTGTTATGAGACTAACCGTTTTTCTCATTGTTTTTTCTGTTGCGGCGGTAATGGCTAATGCAGGACATTCTCAGGAAGCCAAGATTACGCTTCAACTGAAGAATGCTACCCTTTCAGATGTTCTTAATGCGATTGAAAGTAATTCTAGTTATTACTTTATGCTCAACAATAAACTAATAGATCTTTCGAAAAAGATAGATTTTGATGTTAAGGACAAAATGATCAATGATATATTGGCATTATTGTCAAAAAAGGCTGGAATAAAGTATAAAATCTACGATCACCAGATTGTCCTCTCTCCGGAAGATTTAAAGATAAGTGATGTCTCTGTCTCTCAGCAGCAAAAGAATGTAGCTGGTACAGTCGTAGATTATTCTGGAGCCCCGCTTCCAGGGGTTTCTGTAGTTATAAAAGGGACAACAAATGGAACCATTACTGATGCTAATGGCAAGTTTTCACTTTCAAATATTCCACCAAGTTCAAGCATTTTATTTTCGTTTGTGGGAATGAAAACGGAAGAGCGCTATGTAGAAGGCTTAAATCATATTGACGTAACGATGAAAGAAGATGCAATTGGCGTGGATGAGGTTGTCGTTACTGCTTTGGGATTGAAAATGAGTGCAAAAAAATTAACATACGCTACACAAACTGTTAAGGGAGATGAGTTAACAAAGGTTCCTGATCCCAATTTGATGAACACATTATCGGGTAAAGTTGCAGGTCTTTCGATTGCCAAGGCTCCAGGTGTAGGCGCATCAGTAAAAGTTCAATTAAGAGGAAGTCGTTCAATTCAGGGTAACAATCAGCCATTGTTTATTATCGATGGAGTTCCTATATCCTCAAATGGCAGTCAGGTTACCAACAATTTGTTCTCAGGATATGATGCCGGCGGCGATGGAATATCTAATTTAAATCCAGATGATATTGAGAGTATAAATATACTTAAGGGGGCATCTGCCGCAGCATTATATGGAAGCCAGGCGGCAAATGGTGTTGTTGTTATTACGACTAAAAAAGGTAAAGCGGGGGTAACTAACATTACAGTTAATTCTTCTACGACGATGGAAGAGGTTTCATACCTGCCTAAACTTCAGAAAATCTATGGTCAAACGGCAGCGAACTCCATCGAAAGTTGGGGCGAGAAAGTGGAAACAGCTCCTGACAATCTGGCTAACTTTTATGATACAGGCGTAACCACGGTAAATTCCGTGTCATTATCGGGCGGAAATGATCGAATGCAGACGTTTATGTCATACGCAAACACTCACGCTACAGGCGTTTTGTCAAACAATAAACTTAATAGGCATAATGCATTACTAACAGAATCTGGCAAATTCTTCGATAACAAGTTGTCTGTGGAAGGAAGCATGCAACTGACATTTCAGAAGATGGACAATCCTCCGGTGTCGGGTAGGCAGATGAATCCGATTGTGGAGGTATATGGGTTTCCTGTAGGAATGAGCATTGACCCTTATCGAAAAGAATTCGAAGTATGGAATCCTGAACGGAAAATTATGAAACAAAATTGGTATGTGCCAATTAACGGGGATAACCAAAATCCATATTGGGTCATGAACCGGATGAATAAGGAGTTTGATCGTCAACGGATGACGCTGAGGCTTTCTTTAAAATATGATTTTAATGACTGGCTCAATCTCCAACTGAGAGGTAATATGGATAAAACACACCTTATATTTGAAGAAAAGAATTATAGTGGTTCTGCCGAGGTGTATGGCTTTAAAAACGGGTATTATGGTTATAACGAGCGAGATTCAAAAGGTTATTATGGCGATGTGTTGTTAAATGTTAACCGTACTTTCGCGACAAAGTTTGATTTCGAAGGCTTGTTAGGAGCCAGTATCTCAGATTCTCAAAATCAAGGTGTATGGATTTCATCTGGATCGCTGCATCTACCTAATGTTTTCCTGTTAAATAATATGGAGATGAACAACATGACTGCATTAAGTACCGAGCCGAAATCGCGCTCGCAATTACAATCGGTATTTGGTAGCGCCACACTTACATACGACGATTGGCTGACTACAAAAATAACTGGAAGGAACGATTGGTCATCGAATTTGAGTTACACGTCTAATGTTTCTTTTTTCTATCCGTCATTTGGTATCTCTGCTTTAATGCATAAAATAATAAAGCTGCCAGAAGCGATTAGCTTTGCGAAACTTCATTCATCTTATGCGATTGTCGGTAATACAGTACCCGTATATGTTACTAATCCTTCAGCAGGTTTTATCTCGTCTGGGGTTAATATCTCTTTTAACACGATTGCTCCTTTTAAAGAGCTAATGCCTGAAAAATCAAAATCATTTGAGTTAGGCATGAACCTTAAATTATTTGACTATCAGTGGGACATGGACATTCTTTACTACAAAACTAACACCACTAATCAGTTTTTTCAGGTAGCAGTGCCTCCAGGTACAGGGTATGCATTCAGGTATGTAAATGGTGGAAATATTCAGAATAGCGGGGTGGAAGCAAATGTTTCTTATACACCTCTAATAAAAGGGGCTTTTAAATGGACCACCGCAATGAATTTTTCAAAGAACAAGAACAAAGTAATAGAACTAACTCCTGAGTTTGATCAGTTTATTATTAATGATGACCTTTCTGGTTACAGTAGTATTCTGAAGGTTGGAGGATCTTATGGAGATATCTATGGGCAAACACTGAAAAAGGACGACCAGGGAAGAGTAGTAATCTCGAATACCGGGCTTCCAGTTGGCTCTGGAAAGAAAGATTTTTTAGGTTCTCCAAATCCTAATTTCAAATTGGGCTGGAATAATAGCTTTCAATACAAAAATTTATCGCTGAGTTTTTTGATTGACGGAAATATTGGAGGTAAGGTTATGTCATTGACTCAAATGAAATTAGATGGCATTGGCGTATCCAAAGCATCTGGCGACGCGCGTTTGTCTGGAGGGGTTAAGATCAACGGTGTTATTGACGGCACCAATACGGAGGTGAAAACTGTAAATGCTTATAGTTGGTATTCTGCGTTGTCCAGCCAGTCTATTGTTGGAGAATATATGTATGATGCAACTACAATAAGACTGAGAGAAGTCGTACTAGGTTACTCCTTGCCCAACCGACTGCTGAGTAACACTCTCGTGAAAAACGTACGGCTTTCGCTAGTAGGTCGTAACCTATTTTATTTCTATAAGCCCGCTCCATTTGATTCCGATATTACTTATTCAACAGGTAATAGCTATGCTGGTGTGGAGTATTTCAGTACACCGGCAGTACGCAGCATTGGATTTAGTCTGAATGTTGGTTTTTAATAAGTCATTTGAGTGTTTAACATTGAAAAAATTAAGGCCGTGAGATATTTTAAAATTAAAAAAAGTATGACTACCAAGTTATTCGCTTTCTTGTTTTTAGTACTTGGAGTATCATCTTGTACCGGTGAGTTTGAAAAGTATAATACGAATAGTGTAGGGTTGACCCGAGAGCAGTTAAATGCGGATAACAATTATATCGGAGGATTATTCCCGGCACTTCAGGAAATGTTTAGTGAACGAGTTGGTGTACCGCTTCTTTTCAGTGTGTACTATATTGGTGGTACCTATGGAGGGTATTTTATGGACAATATGGATGGGGCGAGATACCCTAATTACATGATGGATATGCCTAGTCGTGATTCTCATCATTTGTTTAATACTGGTTATAATTTTGCAATGACTCCAATAGCCGAAATAAAAAGGAGAGATGCCGAAACGTTAGCTCCTGACTTTTGGGCCATTGCTTTGATTATGAAAGTTAACATCATGCATAGGGTGACTAACCAATATGGGCCTATTCCTTATAGTCAATTTGGCAAAGGCGGTACATCAGTAGAATACGATAAGCAGGAGGATATTTATAACGCTTTTTTTAATGAGTTGGATGAAGCTGTGAAATTGCTGAAAGATTATGTGGCAATGTATCCCAATGCAAAGCCTTTCGCTAATTTTGATCGGATATTTGGAGGAGATTATACCAAATGGCTGAAGTTCGCTAACACATTACGGTTGCGCCTGGCGATGCAGATTGTCAAGAGAAATCCAGAAAAGGCAAAGAAAGAGGCAGAAAAAGCAGTACTTGATGGTGTAATGACTGAAAATTCAGACAATGCAATTGTTAAACAGATGGGGGCAAATATGTTGCCGGTAGTCGCTAAAGAATGGGTGGATTTGCTGTCCAATGCCGCATTGGTAACCTATATGACGGGATATGAAGATCCTCGGATTTCCCAGTATTTCGCCTACTCGGGGATACCAGAGTTCACTGATACCTATGTGGGAATCAGAAACGGAGCTTCGATACTTACTCGTCAAGTCGGTTATTCGAATATTGCTGATCGTTTTAATCGATCAACCCCACTACAGGAAATGGTGGCAGCCGAAGCCTATTTTTTGCGAGCAGAAGGTGCGTTAAGAGGCTGGAATATGGGAGATGCTGCTCAAACTCTTTACCAGAAAGGAGTAACGCTTTCATTGCAGCAGTATAATGTACAGGCATCTTCTGTTACAGAATACCTTAGCTCAACCAAAACCCCAGCAGATTATATTGATCCCATTTATCCAGTGAATAATATCAAGGCTCAATCAGACGTAACAGTGAAATGGGATGAAAGCTTGTCAAAAGAACAAAAACTGGAGAAAATCATTACTCAGAAATGGATAGCTATATTCCCTGATGGATTTGAGGCCTGGGCTAATTTTCGGAGGACGGGATATCCTAAGTTATTTCCTAATAAAGTAAATAACAGTAATGGCGCCATTAGTACGGATATACAGATTAGAAGACAACCTTATCCGTTGACAGAATCGACCAATAATCCAACGGGCTATGCTATGGGTATCTCATTTCTAAAGAGTGAAAAAGGTGCCTCTATCGCCGGAGAAACGACAAACACTGGCGAAGATAAAGGAGGAACAAGGTTGTGGTGGGACGTTGGCGGCCCAAACTTCTAAATCCCCCTAACAACTTATAGTCGTATTTTAAAGCATTCATCCCGCCTACAGATGAGAGGGGAGAGTATGGCAGGTTTGTGGTTAAGTCTAATCGAATGATATACCAATGTTCCATTAAGACAAAACTTTAAGTGTAATTACGATATTATTTTAATCTAATAACTTCATTTCTAAATCATTAATTCTCCACTGGGGAATAGTACCTATGTTTTTTTTAAATAAATCATTTTGTGTCATTAAGCTTTGGCTGGTTTTATTCCAAAGCATGGCTTTGTACAGTATTGTTTTAAGTCAGGACGCGATTACGAGAAATAGTAGCTCACCTCCTATGGCATGTTGGTTTTGGGGGGAAGAAGAGTTTACACCAGATGGTTACAAAAAATATATAGATCGATATGAGAAATATTCGTCGATTGGAATAATCACCGCAAGTTTGAGGACGCAGGGTGAACTGACTGACGATAAGGTGATCCGTCAAATACAAGCGGCAGCGAATTATTCGCGAGAAAGAGAAATAGGCTTGGTAATGGATCTGGATATCCGTTTGGCGAGGGCTGAGTTTAAAAAAAAGTATCCGCGCGATCTTCAGGAAATTATGTTGTTACGTGAATTTTCGCTGGGAGACTCAGCAACGTCTGATATCGCCATCAATCTGTCCGGTTTCTCTGACCACTATACCAGTGGTCGCTATCCGTATGATCCGGTGGGAGTACGTTTGGAGCGGGTCTATTCTTACGAAAAGAAAGGAAATTTGATTAAACAAGGCTCCATTGACGATGTTACCCTGCGTTCGGCATTGGCCAGCGGAGATAAGCAGTTAAAGATTTCGGTGAAGAGGGCTCCGGGAGATATCGGGCGTATGGCTTGCGCGATGATTGCTGTCACAATCAATACCCCAGATTTATTTTCTTCTAAACTACTTGGTTTCCAGCGTGAAGTATTGCAATTGTATGCAGGTAGCGGATTGGTCGGTGCAGCGAAAGATGAATGGGGATTTCCTGGAAGATTTCACCCATCAAGCAGAGACCTTTGGTATTCAGAAGCAATGGCTTCAGTTTACAGAACCCATTCTGGTCGCGATTTGATCAGAGATATGTTGTTAATGGCAATGGGCGAAGATGGTAGGGAGGCGGAAAGGAGTGACGCAATTAACCTTTATATGCGGATGAATTATGAACAAAGTTGTCTAGTTGAAGGAGATTTTTTCGATGCAGTGAAGGAACTGTTTGGCCCAACGGCTTTAGTTTGTACCCACCCAACCTGGTATCCGTATCCAAACAACAAGGAGATATTTAAGAATGGCTTATCTTGGTGGAATGCCAAGCGAGACTTAGCGCAAACTGACGAGGCCACGCCATTTTCGATCAGAACAGCTTTAGCGAAGAAATGGAGGAGTGCTGTTTGGTATAATATGTTTTATGACACGAGCCCGGAACGGTATAAGGCTGAAATATGGCGTGCAGTTTTAGGCGGTGGACGTTTGAATATTCATCAGCCGTATCCTTCATCTGAGAAAGATCGGGCATACATATTATTGAAGGATAATCTGTTTAAGGCAATCCAGCGAATTCATTTGTTAGACTATATTTCTACTGTGCCAGTAAACAGTCCTGTAGCAATCATTTTTGACCATACTTCAGTGCTTAATTGGACAGACTCCAGTCACTTTGCTGATGTAGGCCTGCAGTTAGCTGATAAACTTTGGGAAAAGGGAACATATGCTGATGTTATTCCCAGTTCGGAGGTGCTCAACGGGGCAATTACAGTAGCTGCTAACGGCAAAATACAGTATGGGCTTCAACAATACGAAGCGGTGGTATATTATAAACCTGGATTTGATAACGCATTTGTTTCTTCTCTTTTCGAGCGAGCTTCAGCTTTTGGAACTACTAAACTCTTTCTGATTGACAACCAGATAAATGAGACTGCGGAATCTATCTTTCAATTACTTAAACAGCGAGGTATTGCACCACAAACGCAAGGTACAATGAGTGTATTGGCTGATTTCCCTGCCTCGGTTGAGCCAGAGGCATCGGGTCATATTCGATTGATTGATGGAACATATATTGCGGCGTCAGGAAAGACTGATGTGATGGGTGACCCGATCAAAAAACATTTTCTTATTGATGGACGAAAGTTCTATGTTGATGCTATTGGGGTTGTTGGAGTGCGGTTTGACAAATCCGGAATGTTACAGGCGCTAGCTTGTGGAGGGTTAAAGTCATTTCGAGCAGACGGCGTCGAAATCAATCTGGCGAAACGTTTAGATATAGCCTTAATCAAAGAGAATGGACAATGGAGGGGTATTATTCATGGTGCCAGTCAAAGGATACCTGACGATTTGGCCAGATTTACTACCAATTGGACATTTGTGAAACAGCCGATGTCTATGGCAGAATGATAATCAATGAAAAGGATCATATTCGATATGTCTATGATTTTTTGAATTTAAAAACTTAACGCATGAACAGTTTATCGAGAAGCATATTTATTGCTATATTGTTGTTGGGCATGTTCTGTACGATTGATCTTTGTGCACAGCAAAGTGGCAAATTATCTGTCATTCCTAATCCTCTACAGGTAAAGCAGCAGAACGGAGTGTTCAAACTCAGCGCTCGAACTGTGGTCCAGCTTGATGGTGGAAATCGGGAGTTGAAGTCTTTAGCAGACATATTAATGCAAGGCATCCGTCAACGTACAGGAATTCAGATCAAAGCGTCAATAACTGTCACAAAAAAGGCTGCTAATGCCGTCACTTTACAATTGATCGCCGATACGCTGGGCAATGAAGGTTATCGCCTTTCAGTAGGTCCGCATGGAATTGTAGCACAGGCATCAAAACCCAATGGCTTGTTTTATGCTATACAGACGATCTACCAGTTATTGCCGGTAGATCGGTCATCTGTTACCGATGTCGCAGGAATCAATATCCCGGCAGTAGAAATCACAGATAAGCCTCGTTTCGGGTGGCGTGGGTTGATGCTTGATGTAGGACGTTACTTTTATTCGGCAGACTACATTAAAAAGTTTATCGATTACCTCGCTATGCATAAAATGAACATTTTCCATTGGCATTTGGTAGAAGACTTTGGCTGGCGTATTGAAATTAAAAAATATTCTAAGCTTACAGAAGTGGGGGCCTGGCGTCGAAATACCAATTTTCAAAGGGGATCATTTTTTATTGATCCAAATCCACATGGTGGATATTATACACAGGACGAAATTCGGGAGGTGGTAGCCTATGCACAGGCTCGATATGTGACGGTGGTGCCTGAAATCGAGCTACCCGGGCATGTGTTGTCGGCATTGATTGCTTATCCTGAATTGTCGTGCACTGGAGGTCCCTTTAAATTTCCGGAAGAATGGGCTATCCAAAAAGATATTTATTGTGCTGGCAAGGAAGAAGTATTCACTTTTCTGGAAGACGTTCTTTCTGAAATTTGTGAGCTTTTCCCTAGTGAAATTATCCATATAGGAGGCGACGAAGCGTTAAAAGACCGGTGGAGTACATGTATGTATTGTCAACAGCGGATCAAGGATGATGGATTAAAGGATGAGTATGAGCTACAGAGCTACTTTATAAAACGAATAGAACGTTTTTTAAACAGCAAAGGGAAACAAGTTATTGGTTGGGATGAAATTTTACAGGGAGGCTTGGCTCCTAATGCCGCTGTTATGTCTTGGCAGGGTGATGAAGGTGGGATTGCAGCAGCTCGCCTTCATCACCCCGTAGTAATGTGTCCTACCACACATATGTATCTGGATCATTTTCAGGGGGAACCTTATCTCGAACCTAACGCGATTGGCGGGCATACACCGTTGCGCAAGGTTTATGCCTATGAGCCGGTTCCAGAAGTATTGAACGCTACCGAAAGTAAATTCATTTTAGGGGTACAAGGCAATATATGGGGAGAGTTTATCCATTCACCGGATAAGTGTGATTATATGGCTTATCCAAGAGGAGCAGCCATTGCGGAAGTGGGTTGGAGTAGTAAAAAAAATAGGAATTGGGATGATTTTGTTCGGCGCATGGAAACTCAATACGTACGTTATCAACAAATTGGCATAAACTATGCAAAAAGTGCGTATCAGGTTTATTTTGAAGTGGATGATCATGTACAGGAGAAAAAGTCTGTAGTCATACTGAAAACCGATAGCTATCAACCTGAAATCCACTATACCCTCGATGGAACCGAGCCCTTATCAGTATCTTCCCGATACGAAACCCCTTTTGACGTGAAAAAGTATACCACCATTAGGGCCGCAACGTTTAAAAATGGGGAACGGATAAGTCCAGTGAGCATTCGCTCAATAGTCCATTTTACAGATACTCTGAAACGCTAAACTCTTTTATTAATTATGTCGTGAATATAAATGTAGTACGAACAAAAATAGGTGTGCTGATGGTTACACAGATTTATATATTGCAATAGTTCGTTAAGAAAGTCACGTATAATTAAGCGGCCATAGTTTCGAAATACAATAGTTCATTGACATGTTGACGATTTTTGATTGAGTTCTGGTTAATAGCAGACAAGCGAAAAAATCTTGATATTATTAAGATATTATGAAACAGGATCTTGTAAGTTGCCATCGGAAATGAGTTTTCCCTTTTTTCTGAATTGCTCAGTTGCATTACCTTGGTAATATTTACCGTTGTTAAGGCCGCATTGAAATGAAAATTATGTTTATTTCCGCTTCTTTTCTATGAGTTTTCTAGGCCAGCAAATTTCTTAGCATCCCTGAATCCAAATTCTATTTGAAAGCAGGTATGATAAATATCAATCACATCGATGGGGGCTTGCGTGGTATCGGTTAAAATAAAAGACGGTAAATTGTTTTCCCTTTTAATAGGAATAGCTTTACAACCAGCAATATATTCCTTTCAAGAGACTTGGGATATACAATGGCCGAGTATGCTGTTATACCTTTGCGGTTCATCTCCTGATTGAAGCATTCTGGATTTAGTTTCTCTAAATCGATTTTCCTCCATATTTTGCGGGTTGGTCTCTTAATCTCTTCTTTAAACTTATTTTCAGCTAAATGTTTATCAATCTTAGCTTCCATTGCTTCAATGCGTTTGGGGTCTTTCACTATTTCATCGAGTTTCTTTTTTACTTTTTCTTCTAACCTATTCTTTATTCCAAAGAATGTTAAAAGGGCAACGACCAAAGTAAAAGCAAGTTCGAATAAACCAAAATGCTCTTTCCATAATTCACGCTCGGTTTTGTAGTCCTTTTCTTCTGCCTCAACTGCTTTGGCATGGACGAAATTCAATTTATAATCTATACTTCTTATCCCTGAATCATGTGAACTAAGTTCTTTTTCGAGTTTCTCAATTTGCTTTTTTAGAGAATCGATTTCTGAAGTTGAATTCTGTTTTTGAGCAAATGAGCCAGTTGCCTGAAAAGCAACCAATAAAAGGAATAGTGTTATTTTAAAGTATTTCATAATTTATGAGTGTTTAGATTTTATCAAGGTTTCATAAAAAGCAATGGTATTGTCTTTCCCTATCCATTCAGCAATTTTTTTTAATAAGAATTTTTATCGAACGGATGTTCCCACTTGGCTTTCTCTTTTGACGCTTTATACGGTTTCGAAATACAATTAAGAACTATGTCACGGTTATTACCAGACAGGATTCCATTAGGACTGTTTTTCAAAATCCTACTGTAATTGTTATCTTTCTGAATCTTGCAAATAAAAACTTCGACTTCCTTTTTTAGTTGATCCCAAGAATCACGTTTCGAAAAATCGGCAATCGACGAAACAAAACCTGAATTTAAGGCTTCAATTTGATTCGCATTCTTTCGCCGTTCCCTTTCTTCTTCTTCCTTCTGTTTTGCTAGTTCAACTTCTCTCAACAAAGTATCTCTTTTCTCTTTTTCTAGGGCTTGTTCACGTGCTCGTTTTTCAGAATCCTTTAGTTCTTTCAACGATTTGTAAATGGATTGCGGATGAAGCGACTCTTTTGACAACGATGTATATCGATCCAGGTATTCCATAAAATCCTTACTTTTTGCTAAGAGAAATTCATTCTTGAAGCCAGACCTTTAATTTTCAAGGGAGTAAAATCAATTTCGGTATTGATGTCCTGGTCGGATTTATTATGATAATATCGCTGTGCGCGTTTGTCTTGAAGATATTTCTTGCACCAGTATTGATTCATGCAAATATCCATTGAGATTCCTTGGTAAACCTCGGCAATCTTATCAGTAAATTCTTCCACCTGATCAAAAATCTGGTCTTTATCCAGCGGACCTATATTGATGGTATTAATCGTTCTGGCATCCACACTATCCTGGAGTAGTTTTTTCAGCCCATCCATCCCAGTACCATCGGCTCCGGCATCAGGAGCTACATAAACACCTTTGTAATACTCGTTCAGTTCCATATCCTGATCGATCTGCTTGGCGTAATACACCTCAATCAGCCATTTCACGAACGGCCATTCCTTACGATCGTTTTGTTTGGCGGTTAATTATCCATTATTAGAATATACGTAAACAGAATTTAATTGAATTTTCTAACAGTTACTAAGAGGCAAGAATATTTTCTATAAGCCTTATTTTCCTCATTTAATGGCTTAAGTTATGTACTATAGGGGTTGCACTTTAATTCATCAATTGAATTTAACTGCAATTTAATTCAATGATTTAACAATTTTTTGTTCCTCATAAAAAATTGAAATAGGAGATTATAAATGACAGGTTAACCACTAGAGGAATTCTATTGGCTTTACCAAGGAGAAGAATTAGTCAATGTTTAAAAGCGATTTCTCTTCAATTTATAAGCTTTTTATAATCTGTTAATGTAGAAATAGATATATTTGGGATTAATTTTGCGATTGAAGATATTTGATTTTTTAAGAAATCCTGTTTTAGTTTTAATGTATGCCGGAAGCTCCTCTATTTACAACGGATACCCAATTGTGGAATGATTTCCTTTCCGGAAGTACAGAGGCTTACAAGACTATTTATAATACCTATGTTCAGTCGTTATTTAAATTTGGCAATCATTTTACTAAAAATGAAGAGTTAATTCACGATTGTGTTCATGATGTTTTTATTGATCTTCATAGATATAGAAAGAATTTAAAAAGTACAAATAATATCAAACTTTATTTGTTTATTTCGCTTAAAAGGAAACTTTTCAAGATACTTAATGAAGAAGGACGGTATGTTGCTTTAGATTCAGAAAACCCCTCTTTTTTTTATTCCTTATCAGTCTGTACGGAAATCGAAGATGACTTAAAATCTAGGCAATTTGAATTACTTGAAAAGGCTATGCAAGGGCTTAGTAATCGTCAGCGCGAAGCAATTTATCTGAGGTTTGTAACAGGCTTGAGCTATGAAGAATTAAGTGAGGTTCTTCAGATGAATTACCAATCAGTCCGGAACTTGATTTTCCGCGGAATTGAAAAGTTGAGAGAAACTTGCCAAAAGAAATCCCTTGTGCTTTTTTGCTCGTTTTTAAAGCGATAAGACTTAATTTAAATTTAGTATCCAAATCAGTCCCTTAGGCTACGACCTGCCGGATCGTTAATTTTACATTAAATATTTATAAAAAAATAAAATAAGGTGAGTACAAAACTGCCATTGTCTGCTTTTACAGACAAACACATTTTGCATGAATCACAATTTAGACACAAATTCTGAAGCCTTAATTCATAATCCTGAATTTTTTGAGTGGGTAATCAGACCAACAAAAGAATCAGATCAGCATTGGAAAAAATTTATTTCGGAAAATTCTGGACATGAAAAGGAAGTAGAAGATGCCATTTTTTTCATTCAAAGTATTATCCCGAAAGAAAAGGAATTGACGGAAGAAGTTGTTCTCAATCTTTGGACCCGTATTGAAAATGATACGATCAGTCCCCGAAAAAAAATCTTTCGAATATCAACCTGGATGACTGCTGCAAGTTTCCTTTTACTGGTGGGAATTACTGGGCTTGTATATTTTCAACTAAATAAACAGAATAATTATAGCATTGATTACAAGTCTATTGCAAGAGTTGAATCCCAGGATAGTGAAGTCAAATTGATTTTTGCAGATAAATCTGAGGAAGTACTTCCATCAGAAGATCTGGATATAAAATACAACAGTAAAGGCGAAGTTGAAGTTAATTCTGACAAACGATTGGCAAAAAAAAATCTAAATTCGGATAGTGAAACAGAGCAACTCAACCAGTTGGTTGTTCCTCTCGGAAAAAGGACTAGTCTCACCCTCTCTGATGGCACAAAATTATGGCTTAATTCTGGTAGCCGGGCTATCTTTCCTGTTGTATTCACTAAACAAAAGCGTGAGATATTTATTGAAGGGGAAGCATATCTTGAAGTCGCCCACGATGCATTTAAACCCTTTTTTGTGGTGACTGATAATGTACATTTAAGAGTACTAGGGACCACGTTTAATGTATCAGCATATTCCGATGACGAGTCCACTTTAGTAGTGCTGGTCGAGGGAAGTGTTGAGGCGACTGTGAATTCAAAAAAAGTGTTGATGAAACCCAATCAGTTGCTTGCCTACGAAAAACGATCAGCCGCAACAACATTAAGTACAACTGATGTCCTGCCATATATTTCGTGGAAGGAAGGATGGTTGTATTGTGAAAAAGAAACACTGGAAACAATTGCCACCAAGCTTTCGAGATACTACAATCTACGAATAGAATTTAAGGACGCAGAAACACGGAAAATGAGCTTGACCGGTAAACTGGATCTGAAAACCGAATGTTCTGAAATATTTAAGGCAATCAGTTCAACTGCCCCTATTTCTGCTGATGTGAAAGATGATGTTATCATAATATCCAAAAAGTCGATCAATTAATAATCTTAAAAACTGATGCCTATTGAAAAAAGTAACGAAGTAAGAACAAACTAACTAACAGCTTAAAACAAAAAAGGACAGGTTATACCGTCACATATAACCCGTCCAGTGTTTTAATCGCAAGAGTCGTGAATTATTCTAGTGCAAATTAAAAACGAATCAAATTTATGAAAAAAAACAAGTTTCATGAACCGAAATTTCGGTACCTGAAAAAACTATTACTGACTATGAAAATATGTCTGTTTTTTCTGCTAACCACCATTGCTTCTGTAAGTGCCAGTGTCAGCTATTCTCAGAATACGAAGTTGTCATTAAATTTACAAAATGCAACAATCCAACAGCTAATTAAAGAAATCGAAAGCAAAAGTGAATTTATTTTTGTGTTTTACGATGATGCTCTAGATTTAAATCAAAAAATCAATATTCGAGTAGAGAACCTTTCTGTTGAAAAAATTCTTGAAAGAGTTTTGGATTCGACAGGAAATACGTTTGAGGTTTTTGACCGACAAATTGTCATCGGCAAAAAAAATCCAGCGACTGGGGGTATTATAGAACCATCCGTTGTCGAACAAAAAAAGGAAATAACGGGAAGAGTTGTTGATAAGCAAAATATATCGGTGCCTGGGGTTACTGTTATTATTAAAGGCACAACATTCGGTAATATTTCTGATGCAGATGGAAATTTTCGGGTGCTTTATACAGGTGAAGCCAAAATTCTGGTTTTCTCATTTGTTGGAATGAAAACTCAGGAAGTTCCGGTTGGAAATAAAACAAACTTTACTGTAGTAATGGAAGACGAGACTGTCGGATTGGAAGAAGTTGTCGCTGTCGGTTATGGTGTTCAGAAAAAAGCTACTGTTACAGGAGCAGTCTCTTCCATCGAAACCAAAGAAATTGTACAAAGCTCGTCTGCCAGTTTAGCTAATGCATTGTCAGGTCGGATTTCCGGTTTGACTTCTATCCAATCAGGTGGTGGCCAGCCTGGGCGCGATGATGCAACTATGTATCTGCGTGGAGCCGCTACTACCAATGGTACGAGTCCATTGATCCTTATAGATGGAGTTCCTCGCGATAACATTCGCACAATTGACCCCAATGAAGTAGCATCGGTTTCAATATTAAAGGATGCATCGGCTACAGCCTTGTTTGGTGTACGAGGAGCTAATGGTGTAATTCTGATTACCACCCGACGAGGTACTACTGGTAAAATGGAGCTTTCGGTTAATGCCGAACAGAGTTATACTTCATTTACACGTGAACCCGAGCGTCTTCATTCTTTGGAATATATGGCACTTCGGAATGAAGCTTCATTGAATGACGGGATAACAACACCTCCTTTTGATCAAACAACCATGGATAGGTATGCAAATCCGCTGGCAGGCCTTGATCCGAATGCTTCAGATTATGCAGAACAAGCCCGCATCCGTCAATATATGTACCCTGACCATGATTATTATCGTGAATATATTTCCAGGTATGCGCCGCAAACGCGAATTAATATGAGCGCAAGTGGTGGTACCGAAAAAATTTCTTATTTCGTGAATGCGGCTTACCTTCATCAGGGAGGAAATCTGAATACCGAATCTAAATCAGTTTTAGGGTATGACCCCTCTTCCAAAATGGATCGTTATAATTTCAGGGCTAATATTGACTACAATGTAACGAAATCATTAAAATCATTTCTGAATATTGGAAGTTACATTGAACAAGTTAATATGCCCGCAGCTTGGTTATATGGTAACGATACAAATTGGATGATGTCAGATCTTCTTTATCAGGCGCAAACAATTCTTCCAATAACTCCCGGCCCAACTACTATTGCTGGTTTTGGAGTTGAGCCTGGACAAATAGTCGACCCTGGTTACATGGATCGTTCTGCTTTTGAAATTATGAATCGTATGGGATATCGGAATGAAGTAAGAGCTAACCTTAATGCCTCCTTTGCTCTGGATTGGGATTTAAGTGAGATTATTACTAAAGGTTTAAGTGTAAAAGGGATGATGTCATATGATTCAAAATCAACTACAGCTATGCAGGGAGATAAATCAGAACGACTATACTTGGCTGACGTTAATTCTGCAACAAATACATTGAGTTATGCTGTTAAACGGTCAGGTGAAAGTTTACTTTCAATAAGTAAGGGCGCTGATTCTCGTTACAACATTAACATGCAGGGATCTATTAATTACAAAAGGACATTTGGATTGAAACACAATGTTACCGGAATGATTTTGGCCCAAAGAGATTATTGGGAAACAACAGCGGGAGAAATCCCATACAATCTGTTGGGCGTTTCAGGTCGTTTTACCTATGATTACGATAGCCGGTACCTAGGAGAAGTGGATATGGGCTACAACGGTTCCGAGCAATTTGCACCAAGTAAACGTTACGGGTTCTTCCCTGCAATATCTGCAGGTTGGGTTATATCCAATGAAGATTTTCTGAAAGAAAGCGAAATTATCAGTAGCCTGAAACTAAGGGCTTCGTATGGAAAGGTTGGTAACGATAAAATGGGGAATGCACGTTTCCTTTATCAAGATAATATCAGTATGGGAGGAGGACCTCTTGGTAGCCTGGGTTTGGGGCAAGGAGTAAATCAAGGGCTTTTGGGAAATCCGAACTTAAGTTGGGAGGTTGCTAAAAAACAAAATTATGGTGTCGATCTTCAACTATTTAGTGAGCTTGGCCTTTCAGTTGATTACTTTGTTGAGAACCGGAGTCAGATCCTTATATCTCGTGGTACCGTTCCTGAATTGCAGGGTGTTCCTTTGGGTAATATACCAAAAGTTAATATGGGAAAAGTTGACAATAGTGGGTATGAGATTGAGATGACATACAATAAAACGTTGTCCAAAGATCTTTCGATTACAATCAGAGGTAATTATGGTTATAATCACAATAAAAGAAAGTACATGGATGAACCAATTCGTGACGAATCATACGCTTATCGTTACCGAAGCACTGGTTATTCCATTGGACAGGCATGGGGTTACAAAATTGATTACAGCAATGGTAACGGATACTTCAATTCACAGGAAGAATTAGACAATTACTTGGCCACAACAACTTATGGCTTTGGAGATCCGCGTGTTGGTGATTTCAAATATATAGACTTGAATAAAGATGGCATTATCAATGACAAGGATCAGGCACCAATCGGATTTTCCAGTATCCCTCGTGTTGCCTATGGGCTCACCATTAATCTTGCATACAAAAACTTCGACTTCACTGTATTTTTTCAAGGCGTTGGTAAATATAGCAGCAATTATGCTGCCCAGGGTGTATACGAGTACATCATAAAGGGAACTTATTTTGATTACCACAAAAATGCCTGGACTGCTGAGCGATATGCTAATGGGGAGAAAATTACTTATCCGGCATTAAGTACTCACAGCAATACAAATCATGTGGCGAACGATTTCTTTATCATGGATCGTTCTTTTACCCGTCTGAAAAATATAGAGTTGGGATATACGCTTCCTAAGGGGTCACTCAAAAGACTTGGAGTACAGAATCTAAGGATTTATGTGAGTGGACAAAACCTCTTTACGTGGGATCATTTAAGAATGGGTCACCTCGATCCGGAGAACAACAATCCAATCGGGTATCCTGTAACCAAAATGAAAAACTTTGGTCTCGACCTCACTTTCTAATCCTTTAAATTATTAAAATTATGAAGATTAAATGCATATACTCCGCATTAGTAGTGGTGATACTAACCTTAGGGTCATGTTCTAAAGCCTTGGATATGGCTCCCGATGGTAAAATTACAATGGATGAAGTTTTTACTGATAATGAAAAGGTCGGGGCATTTCTTAACAGTTGTTATACAAATATGCCAGCGAAAGGCACAAGGTATTTTTTCTGGAGCAGAGGCCCGGTCGATTGGAGCGATGAAGCTTGGGACACTGATGCAGAAGCCGAATCATGGATTATGTCGGGTCGTATGTATAACGGAGATGCTTCTGCAAGTAACCATCCGGTTACCAATATTAGTTCTGATATGGGAAATGGCGATTACTGGGCCAGGTATTGGAGTGCGATTCGCAATTGTTCTGTATTTATTGAGCGTATAGATAATGCCACTGTAACCAATGAAACTGATCGCAAACGCTGGAAGGCTGAAGCACATTTACTTAGAGCGTATTATTATTCTGAATTGCTCAAATGGTTTGGCCCTGTTCTACCAATCGAACAGACTTCATACGGTCTTGCTGATGATTTTTCTGAACTGAAGAAAGAAAGTTATTATGATGTAGTTAAATTCATTATTGCGGATTGTGACGTTGCTATTGCTACCGCCGAATTACCCTGGAGGATTACCATAGCTTCAGAATCTGGGCGTGTAAATAAAGGAATGGCAGAAGCAATTAAATCGAAAATGATCCTTTTTGCTGCTAGTCCACTCTATAACGAAGGAAATGACTATTGGCAAGAGGCTTATCAAATCAACAAAACTTCGCTTGCAAACCTGAAGTCAAATGGATTTGAATTGTACAGCAAAGTAAATTTTCCTCAAACTTATATGTCAGATGTGGCATTTATTGGACCAGAGAAGAGTGAATACTCTGCGCTTTATAATGAATATTTTACGCAAACGATGAGTTATTCGTCAACTCCTGTTGATAAAGAGACGATCTATCAAAGTCGTGAAGGCCAGGGAAATATATGGAACATTGATGGTATTGGGTGCCAAGATGGATATAAATCTGGAACATGTCCTTCACAGGAGTTGGTGGATGCTTACGAAACCATTGATGGGCAATCAATTCTGAATCTTGAAACTCCATATCTTGATGAAAATCATTTACAGCCCAATTATAATTCAGCCAATTCGCTTTATAATCCACAGGATCCTTATGCAAATAGAGATCCCCGTTTTTATGCTTCAATTTACTATAATGGTTCAAAACGAAAATGTTATTGGAGTTTTGCTGAAGCCCCTGAATCTTATGAGAATTATCCTGCACCTATGGGTAATAGGACCAGAATTATTGCAACCTATGTTGGCGAACCTCAGACAGGTATTAGTGCTTCAGTAAGAAGAGCTACACGAACGGGATACTTTGAACGAAAATTTTTGCATCCAAACTCAGGAGGCGATAATGTTGTTGGAGGAGCGAACTGGAAACTTTTTCGCTTAGGCGAAGTAATTCTGAACTTTGCTGAAGCCGCAGCAGAAGCTGGAAAGTTAACAGAAGCTACAGATGCCGTGAATGAAATACGAAGAAGAGTTGGTATGCCTGACATACCGGCGTCGTTATCCAAAGAGGCTCTCATTCTGCGCGTTCGCAATGAACGAAGAGTCGAACTGGCAATGGAAGAGAATCGTTATTTCGATGTACGTCGTTGGTGCGATCCTGAAAGTGATCTTTCAAAAACCGATAGATGGATAACAGCAATGGAAATAACCCGAAATTCGGACGGTACTTATTCTTATGGGCGCCGCAACGTGCGCGCCACCGAGAGGAAGTGTTACACCAACAAATTCCTTAGAGTACCGATGCCTCTTGCTGAAGCGAATCGACTTAAAGCGATTACTGGTGAAGATTGGCAAAATCTAGGTTGGTAGTAATATTAGTAATGGACTTAAATGAAAAATCATAATGAGACACAATAAATTAGCTATAAAAATAAGAATGCTGTTTATGTTTGTGTTGATGTGTTCCTTTGCGGCAACACTTAGCGCGCAGCAGCAATCAACTTCCATTAATGGGGTAGCATTGGACGAATTTGGCACCCCCCTTGAAGGAGTGGTAGTAATTTCTGATGATGGTCAATCCAGAGCCTTGACTAATGCCAATGGGGAATACGTTCTGATTATGAATGAAAAGAGCGAATTCCTGACTTTCTCAATCATTGGTTATGCCAGACAGAAAGTTGAAATTGGTAGTAACGAGCAGATTGATGTCAAGCTCAAACCAGATGCACACAATTTGGATGAGGTCATTCAACTTGGTTATACTTCTCAGTTGCGCAGCGAAATTTCCGGTTCTGTAGCCACGGTAAGTGGGAAGGAACTTGAGAAATCACCTGTCGCTAATCTGGGACAGACCTTAGCGGGTCGACTCTCTGGCCTAATGGCAATGGAGACTTCATCCGAATTGTCCAGAGCTAATACAAGTCTTTATGTTAGGGGTATTTCAGCCGCCAGAGATGCAAGTCCATTGGTTATGATTGATGGAATTATTTGCGCATACAATAGCAATCAAACGCTGGAATACATCTCTGCCAACGAGATTGAATCAATCACTGTATTGAAAGATGCGTCAACTCAGGCACTGTATGGTATTCAGGGAGCAAATGGTTTAATTGTGGTTACTACAAAAAGGGGATCAACAGAAGGATTAAAAATTAGCACACGTTTTGATCAATCCGTACAACAGGTAACTACGACCCCCACTTTTTACAATTCTGCTGACTATGCAGAAATGAGAAACCAAGCGGCTTATAACGACGGCCTTGGTCGGAATTATTTGTTTAGCGAGGAACAAATTGCCAACTATCGATCAGGAACAAATCCTGATCTTTATCCCAACAACAACTGGTACAACAAATTTATGAAAGACTTTGCCAGCATGCAGCGAGTGGGAATTAACGTAAGTGGGGGAAGCAAAAAAGTACAGTTTTTCTCAAATATCAATGTCATGCATCAAGGAGGGCAATTTAAAACAGATCAAGACAAGTATAACCCGAATGCAAACAATGTGTGGGTAAATTATCGTTCGAATGTTGATATGATGCTTAATAAATATCTGAAGGCTTATGTTCGTTTGAGCGGAAATGTGAAACGGGAAAGGACGCCAGGTTCGGCAAATTCAACAATCTACAGCAGTTTGTTCCAGATGCCTTCAACAGTTTATGGTCCTGTAACCCCACAGGTTCTTGATAGTGAGGGCAATATTTTGGATGCAGGAGGCAAGGTGATCACGACAGAACGCGTAGCTTCTCCAACCTATGGAATGCTTAACCGTTCAGGCTATTATCGTCATACTGTAACCAACATTACCTCTCAGTTTGGTCTTGATCTTGACATGAGCTTTCTAACAAAAGGGTTAAGCTTGAATGGAGTAATGGCTTACCAGACTAACTCGGTTGGAAGTTTGGGAACTACACAGAACTACGAGCGTTGGATAAGAACAGATGATAATACTGAACTTGCTTTTATTAAAAAGGGTTCTGAAACAGATAGCCCGTTATCATATAGCAAATCACACTCATTTTATTACCATCTGACGTATAACATAGCCGTGAACTACCAGCGCGATTTTGGAAAACATCGTGTAACAGGCATGGGCTATATGTTTTACCAGAACCTTACAAAAACAGATACCCAATCACCATGGTGTCTTCCATACAACAGGGTAAGCTCTGGTTTAGAAGCAACCTATGGTTACGATAATAGGTATCTGGCCAAATTTGATATGGGTTATTCTGGCTCAGAGCAATATGCTCGTAATAGTCGTTATACGCTTACTCCTGCAGTCTCGGTTGCATGGGTCGCTTCAAACGAGAATTTTATGAAGGAAGTTGATTGGCTAAGTAACCTTAAATTAAGGGCCTCTTACGGAAAAACGGCTAACGATCAAAGCGGGTTGAGTCGTTATTCTTACCTCGATAATGTAACGGTAACCGGGGGTGGAAGCATTGGTTATCTTCAGTATAACATTAATGAAGGAACTGTGGGGAATCCAAAAATTGCGGCAGAAGTTTCGTCTAAACAAAACTATGGAATCGATATGGGATTGTTCAACGCCCTGTCCGTTTCAGTTGATGTTTTTAACGAACGCATGGAGAACATGGTTGTTAGCGCTTATTCTACGATTCCACTTTATCAGGGAGTCCCTTTAGATAATTACCCGAAAACCAATACCGGAACATTCGAAAATAAAGGATATGATATTACGATAAACTACACCAAATCAATCAGCAAAGATTTGAACGTTTTTGTTGGAGGCATGTTTAGTTATGCCAAAAATACAGTCATTAATTGGAATGAAGCCGTCAAGACTGAAGATTATGCTTATAGGAAAAGAGAAGAAGGATACTCTTATGGACAAAGTTTTGGATATCTGGTAGATTATAGCAATGGTAACGGATTTTTCAATTCCGAATCTGAAATTGAAACCAGCAATCTGGAATACGACTTTGGTAGCCCTCGGGTTGGAGATCTTAAATATGAGGATTTGAACAACGATGGCATCATTGACGAACGCGACATGGCTCCGATTGGAAAAGGAGCTCTTCCTCGTATAACTTATGCTTTCTCAGGTGGTTTAAATTATAAGTCATTCGGATTAAACCTTATGTTTCAGGGAATAGGCGATTATTCTTCTATTTATGGAGGAACCGATGTTTATGAAACCAGTTACGATGGAGTATTTGGTGCGCTGCACCAAAATGCATGGACCGAGGAAAGATTTCAGAATGGTGATAAAATTACCTCTCCTGCTCTTTCATTGACAAAATCAGTCAGTCATGAATCGAATGATTATTATAACTATAACAGGTCATATTTACGACTTAAAAATGCTGAACTGACTTATACCTTACCTGGCAGAATGACTAAAGCAATTTCAGCTGGTTCTGCGAAATTAATCCTTAGCGGACAAAACCTGATTACATGGGATAAGATGAAATCTGATGATTTTGGACCGGAAGGAAGCTACTCTTCATTTCCTGTTTACAGGGTTTACAACATTGGAGTAAGTATCACATTCTGATGGTTTGATAACTTAATCTGAAGAAATGAACTGTAAATTTTTTTAAATTAAAAACATTCAGATGAAAAAATATATTAATATTTTATTTGCTATAATTTTATCGGGCTTCCTATTTTCGTGTAACAAACAGTTGGATTTGCCCAGCGATGGCCGCATAACGATGGATGAGGTTTTCAGTGACCTGAACCGGACTAAAGGTTATCTAAATTCTTGCTACGGATACTGTCCAGCACCTTACATGGATCGTTCCTCATTTACGGACGAAGCGCAGGACGCGGACGATATAACTTCTGGTTCGAGATACAGCTTGTGGTATGCCGGAAGTATTACCTCTACAACATATCCAGCCTATTCATCAGACGGTAGTCCATGGGGAAGTCTTTATGAAGGAATTCGGAAATGTAATGTCTTTATCGAAAACATGAAGACAGCTACTGTATATGCTACCGAAGAAATAAAAGCCGGATGGGTTGCACAAGCCCGTACTCTGCGTGCACTTTACTATCTTCAATTGATAAAACGTTATGGCGGGGTACCTATTTTTGATAAACCAATCGAAGTGGGTTACGATTTTTCTAAAGATTCCCGGGCTAAGTTTTCTGAAGTAGTTACATTCATCATGGCTGATTGCGATGCTGCGTTGGCTGTTCCGAATACTGAAGATGGGTTTCATTGGGCTATCTATGACAACCAGTTCGGCATTATGAGCCGCGCGGTAGCTTATGCAATTAAATCGGAAGCCATTACTTATGCTGCTAGCCCACTATGGTCAGACGGCACCTACACATGGTCAGATGCAACTGCAATAAACAAGGAAGCTTTGGCTCAATGTTTAGCAAACGATTACAAATTGTTTGATGTAATTCCTGACAACACGATTGCCCAAAATACTTATGCTCTTTATTTCTTTACCAGTTCCAACGATCAACGATCGGTAGATAAAGAAACGATTTATCAGCGCGGTAATCAGATGCAGATATGGAAATATGCTGGTTTGCCAACAAATCCGGGAATGGAAAAAGCAGGTCCATGTCCGACGCAGGAGCTAGTTGATAGTTATGAAATGGAGAATGGCGAAATACCAATCACTGGTTACTCAGATGCAAGTCGGTTGAATCCAATCGTAAACAACACTTCAGGTTATGATCCTGCAAAACCTTACGAAGGAAGAGATCCAAGATTTTACGCATCCATATATTACAACGGCGCAACACGGAATTTGGGTAAGGTTGTTGATGATCGTGACGATACCTATAATCTGACCCTTACCGGAGCTGTCAATCAACTTGATGTGACCGAGGCTAATGGGACTTACGATTTGACGACTACCGGAGGTGATCCAAATGTAATGCTCTCAGCGCTAACTGAAGGTTTGAACAATCCTCCTTCTGTTATTTTTGCTTTCGAGTATAAAAGTTCTGCAGAGGTCAGTCCTCAAATCTTTTTTGGCCCGGCACTCTCAGAAGCCAATTCGATTCACCCAGTTGTTATTCCGAAATCAACTGAATGGAGTACCTATTCTATTGATATCACAAGCAATGTTGCCTCGTTCGGTTGGGGAAATGCTGGAGATAATCTTCGTTTTGACGTGGGTGTTAACTCTGGAGTTACTATGCAGATTAAGAATATACGGATTGAGGTAAAAACTTCTACTTCAGGTGAGGTCGATGCCTCAGCAGTCCAGACTTATGTTGGCGGAAATGAAGAGATTTCAGATCTTAACCGTAAACATACCCGCACTGGATATTATTTACGCAAATTCAATAATTTCAAATCAGGACAAAGTAACGATGCTGATGGTGCTGTACGATTGTTCCGTCTGGCCGAATTTTATTTGAACTTTGCAGAATCAGCTTATCAATCAGATGGACCTGATGCTACCATTACTTCAGGAAGCTTTTCAATGAGTGCCAGAGGTGCAGTTAATGCAATTCGCGCAAGAGTTGGAATGCCGGCTTTGCCGACTGGTATGACCAAGGAAGCCTTCGAAAAGAGATATCGGAACGAACGCCGTATTGAGTTGGCTTTTGAAGAGCATCGCTTCTTTGATGTGCGTCGCTGGAAAATTTTGAGCGAAACAGATAAGTTTGTTACCGGAATGAGAATCACTAAACAAGGATCAACCTTGACATATAATAGATTCAAAATTAGAGACAGGAACTGCTCTTCCGATAAATATCTAATGTACCCGATTGATCAGAATGAAGTTGACAAGATTATTGGTCTTTCAGGAGTCAATTGGCAGAACCTTGGTTGGTAGGATTAACCTCTTTATTTGGATTCTGGTCATTCTAACCGACTAGATAATGGGCTTTCGGAGCTTGTTTCTGAGAGCCCATACTCTAATCTCTTTGGGGCTAGTTCCCCGCAGCTTGCTGCGGGGTAGTTCATTTTGCTATCCATCCTGATATTTCAGATTGCTTTAGTTTTTTAGTTAAAGTCTAATCCTAATAGATTGTGAAAAAACTATCTTCAGTTATTCTATTTGCCTTTTTTTGTATTTCAGAACTATTCGCTCAAGTCGCCGGTAATTACGGGAACGGACTACCTGCCACCGACGCTCTTGGCCGAAAACTGCCCACTTTTGAAGAAGCAGGCGGTTCTCGCAAAGATAAGCTGGTTGGAATGTTTTACTGGACCTGGCATACCGATGCCAATGCATCGTTTTCTCCCGTACTAAACATTACTCAAATTTTACAGCAATATCCTGATGCAGAAACTAATGCAGAGCATCCTGCTTGGCAAGGCATAACCGGTGGCGTTTTCTGGTGGGACGAACCCTTGTTTGGCTATTATCGCACTACAGACGAATGGGTTCTGCGTAAACATGCCGAAATGCTGGCTGATGCGGGTGTTGATGTCGTTTTTTTTGATTGTACCAATGGAAACCTGACCTGGAAAACATCTTACACTAAGCTATTGGAAGTTTGGAGTCAAGCCCGTAAAGATGGAGTTCAAACTCCGCAAGTTGCATTTCTTTTACCTTTTGGTGCTACAGAAGGATCAATGGAATCGTTGACCGAGTTGTACGACGAACTTTACAAGCCCCGATTGTATGAAGATTTGTGGTTTAACTGGAATGGCAAACCGTTGATTATGGCTTACCCCAACAGTATGGTCGTTAAACGAAACAGTGCTGGCTTAAAATTTACTGCAACAAGTCCTTTTTATGGGATTACTGCAACTTGTCCTAGTTGGGGCAACAACATCGGAAATCTCACTTTCAGATTATATAAATGGAAAAATAATTACAACGAAACTGTTTCCGGAACAGTTCTTGCCGAAAAAACCTTCGAGAATTTCTCCGACAACGAAAAACTCGCCCTTACTTTCGAAAAAAAAGATGCTGGAACTTACCTCTGGGAACTTAGTAATGGAACAGAAATGGTGGGTGTATGGAAGTATACAGAAGCCAACGGAACCCCGGTTAGCTATTTCAACTCGACACAGTTAAACGGTAATTACGAAAGCGAAATAGCATATAATTCAGGTTTAACTTTTACGAAACTAACAAGAGGGAATGATCACACTCCTGTCCAGATTCTTGCCATGATTGATCAGCAAAAAGTTGATGCTGTAAAGGCCTTTTTTACTTTCCGTCCGGGCCAGCCCGATTACGTGAATGGGTCATCAACCAACGAACAATGGGGATGGTTGGAAAATTACCCGCAACATGGATATGTTTCTAAAATAACCGGAGGCTACGAACAGGTTGCTGTTGGTGTAGCTCAGAATGCATCGGATGCCAGCGGTGGACATGCCAGTGGTTTTAACAGTCCACTAACCTACGGACGTAGCTACACCAAAGCGAATGGCCAGGATTCACGTGCTGATGCATATTTGTATGGTTTGAATTTTCAGGAACAATGGGGACGCGCCTTTCAACTTAATCCTGATCTGATTTTTGTTACCGGTTGGAACGAATGGATCACCGGGCGTTGGTTCGACTGGAATGTGAAACCGTTTGCTTTCGTTGATGAATATTTGGCTGAAAAAAGCAGAGACATTGAACCCGTTAAATCGTGGGGAAACAAAGGAGATGTTTATTACATGCAACTAATAAGTAATATCCGGAAATATAAAGGAATGGACAATGAAGTTGCAGCATCAGCTTCAAAAACTATTGCATTGAATGATCGCAATTCATGGAATGATGTAACGCCAGAATACTTTTCTTATAAAGGAAATATCATTCACAGGAACCACGCCGGACAAGGAACTCAACTTATCTATACCAACAACACCGGACGAAACGATATTATCAAAGCTAAAGTTGCCAGAGATGAAGAATACATATATTTCTACGTTGAGGCAGCTACTGCATTGACTGATAAATCGGATCCGAAATGGATGCGTTTGTTCATTGACATCGATCGTAATAAAGATACCGGATGGGAAGGTTATGACTTTGTAATCAACCGAAACAGTCCTACGGATTCAGTAAGTATTGAAACGAGTTACAACAGTTGGGACTGGAACAAAGTAGGTGCAGCTCAATATTTTGTTGACGGGGAAACTTTAGTGTTCAAGATTAAGCGTTCAAAACTTGGCATCGCAGATGATCGGTTGTTAAATTTTGAATTTAAATGGAGCGACAACATGCAGGTCGATGGTGATATCATGGACTTTTATGTTAACGGCGATGTGGCTCCGTCAGGCCGATTTAATTATCATTTTTTTATTGGCGGAACAACTAACTTATTAGCACACGCGGAATCCACATTTCGGATTTATCCCAATCCAACAAATGATATCTTGAATGTGGTTTTCTATGTTGGAGCACCAAGCGGTTCAAAACTTAGTATTTATAATAGTTTGGGAAAATTGCTGTGGGAGAAGCAATTGACAAGTATGATGGAAGCCAATCGGATCAACCTTGAATTTCTTAGAAACAAGGGAATATATATTGTCGAATTAAGCAATAAAGGTAAAAGAGAAAGGAAAAAATTCATTGTGAATTGAGTTTCTAATTATCAGTTTAAAAGAATGAAATTTGACAGGAATTTATATGAGTTTATTTAGAAAAGTCTTTAGAGAAACAAACAATTTCAGTAATCAAACGAAATTGGTGATATTGCTTGGATTCCTTTTTTTAGGTTCATGCCATACAACAAAAAGAGTAAATATTCAGGATAAGTTTACGCCGCTTCCTGCAAATTCAATTCATCTCGAAGGTTTTCTGGAAGGTTATATTCAGAATTCAATCAACCATTGGAACAAAGGAGCTGTGCCTTATGCAGCGTTGGTTGAAAAATTCAGGTCTGGCAGATCTTTTTTTGCACAAGGAGAAATGTGGGGGAAGGCTGTCCGCTCTGGATGTATGTTTTATCGTTATACGCAGGATCCAGAGCTGAAAAAAATACTACAGGCTACAGTTGCCGACTTACTGACAACGCAGCGAGAAAATGGATCTATCAGTTGTTCTCCAGTTAAGAATCAACCAGACGGCTCTGGAGGCGATCTATGGGAAAGAAAATATGTTTTGTTAGGACTTGAACAGTACTATCAACAGGTAGAACAAAGCCCTTTGGTGCTGGCAGCAATGATAAAACATGCCGATTGTGTTTTATCTCAAATAGGTTCATCTCCCAAGGTTTCTATCGTTGATCAGGGATGGAGCCCAAATCACATTGAATCGAGTACCATTCTGGAACCAATTATGCGATTGTATAAACTGACAGGATATCAGAGATACCTTGATTTTGCAAAATACATTGTCGAAGTTGAAGGCGGTGCCAAAGGCTTCAATATTATTGAAGATGCATTCAACAACAAAGCTCCGGAGCAAATCGGTGGAGTTTATCCTAAAGCCTATGAGATGATGTCGCTATTTGAAGGTTTGGTCGAATATTACAGGGTTACGGGCAACGATAAATGGAAGCAGTCTGTTATGAACCTATATCACAATATTATAGAAAAGGAAATTACGATTATCGGCAACGGTGGCGGCGACCTGCCTTACCATCCTGCTGTGATGGGTGAAGGATGGGACAACACTGCGCTCGAACAAACGAATCCAGATATTCAACGAATGATGGAAACCTGTGTCGGTGTGACCTGGCTGAAGTTATGCAGTCAGATTATGCGCTTGACCGGAGATCCGCTTGCTATGGACATGATTGAAAAATACACTTACAATGGATTAATTGGAGCGATGAAGCCCGAGGGCGATGGATTTAGTTACGTCAACTTATTGAATGGAGTAAAAACGAATACGGTAGGCTGGGGCGGAATGATCGACAGTGTTTATGTAACTTGCTGTAATCTGAATGGCCCGATGGGGTTGTCTTATTTGCCGTTCGTTGCAGTTATGAATTCTGATTCGGGTCCCGTTATAAACCTATATAATGCAGGAACTGCCACGGCAACAACAGCTAAAAGGAATCCAGTAAACCTTGAAATAGAAACAGATTACCCACTTTCCGGTAGTGTGGTTATAAAAGTTTTTCCTGAATCTTCAGAAAAATTCACCGTCAGATTACGAATTCCATCATGGAGTGAATCAACGGTATTAAAAGTAAACGGTGAATCTGTTGAGGCAAAAAGGGGAACTTATGCTGTGCTAAACCGGAAGTGGAATTCCGGAGATAAGATTGAATTGCAACTGGATATGCGTTGCCGGATTGTTGATGCACCGCTCGGAAGCAATAGGGCGGGAGACAATTTTCAGGCGCTGGTGCGTGGTCCGGTCGTTTTGGCCCGCGATGAAAATATGGATGAACAATATAATGAACCGATTTTTGTGGTTTCAAATGACAGATATGTTAACATAGTCCAAGAGGATCCGTCGGCTTCAGGAGCAAAAATGCAGTTCAGGGTTCCTGTTGAGAGCGGCTTTATCAGGATGGTCGATTATGCCTCGGTAAATAACTGGAATGGCAAACACATTTGTACATGGTTTCCCAAGGCTAAGTATAGAGTAAACAATAAATCATGCGGATGGATGCGCTAGTTTAAATATTTGAAAATGGAAGATTATGAATAACTATCTTAGGATTTATGGATGTCTTTTACTGAGTCTTTTATTTCTACAGTGCAAAAGCGATGATGCTCAATATACTTTTGCCTTGGATAAAACGAATGTTACCTTGTCCGCTGTTGGAGGTATAGGTAGCGTAAGTGTTTCGGCGGGTGACAGTTGGAGTGCAAAAGCAGAATATGCTGAAGATGAAGAAAGCTGGTGTACTTTGCCCGTACAGAATGGTTCATCTGGAGTTTTCAGTTTTACTTTTATCCTGACAGAGAATATGCTAGCCTCGGGGAGAGAAATGAAGATCAGTATTTCTTCCGGTGGCGAAACAAAAAAGTTAACGGTTAAACAATCGGGCAGGTCCTTGCTTCCAACTATTACAAGTAGCTGGGATATTTATACTGGAGAGAATTACCGTTACGGGTCTTCAATTATTATCAACGACGACGGCTCTGTGGATGCCTGGTTTGCAGCCTCGGGAGGAACTTTTGGAAATGATATATCACTCTTTGGAGATACCGGTCAGACGGCCATTAGCTTAGGAAGTAATGTTGCCGCTCAGAAATTTACTTCCGAGGTACCGTTCTGGAAAATTAGTGTTTGTTGTCCGAACTGGAGCGGACAACATTGTGGTTTTACATTTTATTTGTACCAGTGGAGTACTGACTATGCAACCACAGTTGCAGCGAGCCCGGTTGCAACGGCAACTTTCGTTGATTATGGAGATAACTCCTACATTGGAGTTTCAAACGATGAAAAATTTCCGGCAGGAACATATTTATGGGAATTAAAGAATGGACTGACAACATATTCCGGAGCTTGGACTAATACAGGTGATATTTCCGGAGTAACCAGCTATTATAACGGATTTAAGGTCGACTACAACTTTCAGGCAAAATATACTCTCGATAAAACCACCGGCGCAACTTTTTGGGATCAGGCTTCCTATCAGAGATCGTATGACAATGGTGTAAAATGGACAGATGAAAAAATGGTGCTGAAGCCTACTGAATACAGCAGAGATGCATTTTCTGTCTGCGATCCGGGCGTTGCAAGTTGGGGTGGATATTACTATTTGGGCTACACAACAACTGAAGACGCAAATATGGTAGACAATGATGTTTATGTTTGTCGTTCGAAATATCCTGATGGACCATGGGAAAAATGGAATGGAAACGGATGGGGAGGGAATCCCGAACCTGTAATTGAGTTTACAGGTAATCATAGTTCTTTTGGCGCTGGCGAACCTTCTTTCGTAGTAGTTAATGATGTTGTATATTTTTATTATTCATGGAATGATGGCAGTGGCGAAGCCGCTACAACTACCCGTGTTTCCACTGCTGACGCAAACAATCCGAACTGGCCAGGAGCTTTGACATTCCGGGGAACAGCGATCAATAAAAGTTCTATTTCCGGATCTGATCATTGTGATGTAAAATACCGCGAGGACATAAATAAATTTCAGGCTATTCATACGGCATCCCGTATGTCGGCATCAAGTTATATTATTGTTTGGCAATCCGATGATGGCTTGAAGTTTAGCAAAATTGGTGAAATACGTTCAAATCTGGAACCCTACTTGCATAACTGCGGTTGGAGTGGCGATGGATTGGGACATATTAAATCAAGGGTGCAGCAATATATTTCTTATGCGTATGGTACGGACTGGGGACGCTGGAAAACCAGATGGTGCCTGGTTGGTTTTTAAATGGTCCTTTTCATTTGTTTGTAGTAATTGTATAATTAATAATTTGGGATGAAATGCCATGATTAAAATGAAGGCAGAAAGGTACAAAACTAGGTTGCTGTTGATTGACATAACTAAATGCATATTCTTATGAAATTATCATTTACGACATTCGTTTGGATTATTACTTTTCTGACCGGTTATGCTCATACAAACAAAGCAATTTATTGTCTTGGTAATAGTGATTATTGTCTGTATGAAGAAGGCATAAACCTGATTCAGGTATTTGGTCCACCTTACAGTTCGCCTTCTTTGTTTAGCGCATCACTTCAGTCAAGGGATGTTGTGGTAGAAACTAAACGCGAACAGGGAACCGATATATATGTTCATAAACTATTCAGAAATGGAAAAGCGATAGGAACGATTACAGACTTCGTTTGTAGTCGTTTGTCCTGTTTTTGCCGTTTATCAGATTTGACTGAACCTGTATCATTCACTTTGTCAGTTAACGATCTGGATGGAAGGGTTTCAATTACTGATTATCCGAGATATCGTGAGGAATATGGAGTGAATAACAGTATGTTGATTTCAGCTCTTTCAGGAGTATTTGTGTATCATTCTTATCCAAGCCCCTTCGAAATTAATCATCAGGTTTTGAGTAATGGAACTGTAAAATTTTCGTCAAAAGAAGGAAGTCATAACGATTATGTTTTGGAATTTGGGAAAGGACAAGGCATTTTTTATTTGGTTGGAGGTCCTTCTTTTCCTGAGCTTAATGATCATATCCAGAGTGTCTTAAGCCAATCTCCTGAAAGCTTACTTATACAAACCCGTACAGATTGGCATTCGTTTACTAACAGCCAAGCGAATATTGCTGAAAGAATCAGTAATAATAATCCTGATAAGAAGCAACTGTTGCAAACCATCGATGATGTTTCTGTTTTGCTGAAAACGCAGCAAGGAAGTGGCGGAGGCGTGCTTGCCGGACATTATTATCATCTGGCTTATATTCGGGATCAGTATGGTGTTTCAAGGGCTTTTTTATCGTTGGGTCATTACGATCAGGCCCGACAAATCTTGAATTTTTACAACAACATCTGGAAAGAGTTTGGGCATATCAGTAATGCTCAGGCGATGGGAGTTCCTGGAATTTTTCACCGGCACGAAAACGATGAGGTAGAAATAACAGGATATCTACTTATTCAGGCTTTCGATTATCTTGAAAAAACGCAGAATAGGAAATTTGTCAGTCAAATAATGCTTTTTCTGGAATGGTGTTGGGAAATGCAAAAGAAGAACCTTGTGGATAACATGTTGCCGTTTAATGGCGATGAAACATACATTGCTGGCGGATTGATTTCGAGAAAAGTTTTGAACGATGGCTCTTCCGAAGCAACATTGTTGTTTATCGAAGGTGGCCGAAAATTTCTGAATTACGCCAAAAGTTCAAATTTTAAAAATAAACAGTGGCTGCAACAGAATTCTGAACTTCTGGATGAAGTCGCGGAACATTATCGCGATAATTTTGTGAAAGGCGGGCGATTGATGGTTAACAATCCGAAGCGCGCTCAATTGTGTACATTTCCCGAGTATCGATACGGCGTTTGTCTGTATCCCGGACACGGCGGTTATCAGGGAATCCTGAAACATTTCAAAGGGTCTCTTTATTTCTGCAAAGAATGCTACGGAAAATCAGGCGACGGAATAGAACCCGAAGTGCCGGAAGAATTTTTTCTTTCTTCCATTTATCTGATGCCAATTTATATTGGGTCTTCTCTTTTTTCACGGCAGGAAAAAGAAAATATGCTAAATGAGTTGGTAAGGAGATATCAGGAAACTGGAAGAATCACGCTGAATCAGCAGGATAAGCGGTTGTTAGGATACGATTACGGTTTATTCCTTTATGCCCTATCAGAGTTTAACCATCCGCTGGCTGGCGAGATTTATCGAAAAATGATGAATCTGCGGGATGAAACCGGCACGTGGTGCGAATATTATCAAGACGATGTCCCCAATGGTTGCCGCTATAGGCCTTGGGAAAGTGGAATTAACATGGAGGCAGCTATTAATTACGTTATAAAATCAGACGAAAGCTATAAGTAAATCAATGATGAAAAAGCAAGGAATTATTTTGATCGTTTTTCTTTTTGCAATCATGTCTGGCTTTAAGAGACAGAAATCCAATTTCGAGGTATGGCAGCTTCCCTCCCAGATTAACACCATTGGAAACTCGTATGTTTTCAGGATGAACGACGGGAAAGTAGTCGTCATGGACGGCGGGGTTAAAGAGGAAGCGATTTATTTACGCGGGTTTTTAGCAGCTTTGGGAAATCATGTTGACGTTTGGTTTGTGAGTCATCCTCATCCGGACCACATTGGTGCATTGACCGAAATTTTAAACACGCCAAACGGGATAGAAATCGGAGAAGTTTGCCAATCTGAACTATCGTACGACTTTTGTGGTTACGAACCCGATTATAAAGCTGCTGCTGAAGAGTTCTATTCTAGTCTTAGAAAATCTGGAACAGCAGTCGTGAATGTTACTGAACCCGGATTGATCATCGAAATTGACCAGACCAAATTTAAAATTTTGGGTGTGAAAAACGAAGACATTACCGTGAATCCGTACAACAATTCCAGCATGATTATTCGGGTTTGGGATAATTCAAAATCTTTGGTTTTTCTGGGCGATTGCGGAAGTGAGGAAGGCGACCGTTTGCTGAATGGGACTTTCAGGAAGGATTTGGATTGCGATTACCTGCAAATGGCTCATCATGGGCAACAGGGTACGAGTAAAGATTTCTACCGAACGATAAAATTCAAGGCATGTTTATGGCCTTCTCCATCTTGGGTGTATAACAATGATATCGGGAACGGATTTAACACGCACATTTTAAAAACTATTGAAATTAGAGAACTCGTAGATTCGCTTGGTATAAAAACGAACTACGTGAGTTGCAAGGGACTGTATACGATAAAATAATCTAAGCTAACCGAACCAAACAATGCTACAAAGACCATTTGCTTTTATATCAGCATTTTTAATAATTGTTTCCTCTTTTCAGTTAAGGGCGATTCTGCTATATGGGCAGGTAACCCCATTATTAGATCTGACTTTTGAAACAAAAGGATCGGCTGCTCTTTTCACAGCGACGGCAGGCAGCATTACTCAAAACAACGGATCGCTGGAATATACTTTTCCGAAAGGTTCTTCTCTTACTTCACCATCGTTCGAAAACAGTTGCAACGGGATTTATAATCCAATACTGGAAATGCGTAATACCATGTTCTTTGTTATGGAGAACCGAAGTTCTGCAACAAAACTAAAACTGAGTTTTATAACTTCGGAAGATCGCGTTTACGACAACTCGAAATCGAAAGTATTTGACATTCAACCCAACGCTCCCATGGGTGCTTTTTATTTCAATATTTCGGACAATATAAAAGCAAAAGGCCGCCTAATGGGGCAGCGCATTGAGCCATTGAACGGAAGCGGAAAGATCATCATCGATCGCATTACCTTTGAACAGGAAACGAAGCTGGAACCGTTTGCCGGTGAGATTGCTGAATGTCGGGCTTCAACAAAAAACACTACAATAAAGGGGAATATTGCTCCCGAATATCGAAATAAGTACAATAAAATTGCAATTTGCGAAATATCCATGTTGCTGAAAATCGACGATGTTTCGAAGATGATTAAATTGCGTGAGGTTCCGGTAGCTTCGGAGTTCGTCATCAACAATATTCCTTTATACCAAGGAAATGTAAGTCGTTTGAGTAGCCAGTTTCTTGCTGTTGTTGAAGATGTTAATGGAAACTATTTGAAGGTTGCGTCCCGTTTTTATATTGAAAATTGGCGCGATTTTGAAAACAATCCCTACGCGTTTAAGTTGCCTAAATTAACAGCGAATGTTTCTGAATATGGTGCAAATGGCGATGGTTTTACAGATGATACCGATGTCATTCAGGCTGTTATTAACGATGTTTCTGAAAAAGGAGGTGGGCAAGTGGTTTTAGGCGGAGACAATTCTTTTTATGGAAAACGTTATATCGCATCAGGAGCTGTTACTGGAGGAAAAGCAATCGCTTTTATTCCCTGGGGAACTGACGACCCAAATCAGGAAAATCAGGAAATCTACAATATCGACGTATTCGATAATGTACTCAATGGCGGTTATTCGGTTGGAACCTGGCCCGATAACCCTTATGGAGGAAAACAGTCGTTCGACAATACAGAGACAAATGATTACTGTCCGGTAAAGAATGTTTGGATTTACAATAACAAATATCTGAGCGAATCCAATCTGCTTTGTATCCAACCTACGAATATTATCACCGATTGTGGTATTTGTAGTAGCGAAACATTTCAGAACGGGAACTTCGAACATGGACGCGCTAACTGGACAACCGAAGGTAATGCAGGGACCAGTAAAGGATATGGTTTTGTTAAAAGAGGTCGTCTGTTCGAAGGTCTCTGGTTGAAAAAGGGAACCCAAACTTTTTCTGCGAATACAAAAGGTTGTGGCGAACTATTTATTCAGGATGCCGGCACGAATAAGGTAATTGAGAAGTTGAAAATTATGACCTACGAATGGATGGATAAATCAATTAGTATAAACGTTGAAAAAGATGGTACCTATTACCTGGGTATTATGGGAAAAGGTGCTCAACTAAAAGAAGCCAAATTAAATTAGAGAAGTTTTGATAAAATAAATTCAAAGACCCCCAAATAATATGAAGTATAGATATATCAAATACAAAGTTTCCATTTTATCGTTTTTTCTGACGATTGGATTCTCTTTTTTGTCATGCAAGGACGAACCAGCGAATCAGCTACCTTCGGTAACGGTTAATAGTTATATGAGTTTTCAATCCTCCACAGCGAATCAACTTCAGGTAACATCGAAAGGTTCTAATCAGTATGAGTTGACGACCACTGGTGAAGATCCTTATGTTTCACTTTTGCCGCTGAGTGTTACAAATCCCTCCGAAAAAGTTGTTTTTACATTTGATTATCAAAGTACAAAAGATATTGCCAGTTTACAGATTTTCTTTGCTGCACCAGTAAGCGAGGATCGTTCAGTTAAAACAGAAACAATCTCTGCCACAAGTTCTTGGAAAACTTTTTCCATCGATTTAGGCGAATACATTAAAAGTTTCGTATGGGGAAACGTAGGTAATTTTTTTCGTCTCGATTTTGGAAATCAAACGAGCGTAGTTATTCAGATCAAAAGTATGCAGATGAGAGCCAGAACTACTGCTGAAGAAGCTTTGGCAAAGGAGCGTGAAGACTTAATCGCAAAAGATCTTCTGTTTGAATCGAATCTGAAAAAATACCTTGCATCCAGCTATAGCTCTCATATTACTGAAGTTAAAGTAGGTGTATCAACGATCACAATCACTGTGAATTATTCAGGAGACGGAAATTATAGCCTTTGTGAAATTTCCCCATTCGATGACCTAACACTGATGAGTAAATTCTCCGATCAGTTTCCGGTAAGCAGTCCAGCTTTTTCAATGAATATAGATCGTTTTGTAAGTCGTAAAGGATTGAAATACGATCGGCTTTTATCGAAATGGGTGATTGCTAAAATTGGAACGCTGTCTGATGAAGTTGTTTCACATGCACGTTATGCTGATGAGATTTCATCTACTCAAAACATGTCTGCACAACGACCTTCTGGCCGGAAGGGATTGGGCGGGTATTCTGTTAACCGCGGATTTGGTTCTGATCTGGATGATCTAAATATTTCAAGCGTAACTGTAAATGTGGCTTTTACTGAGTTTATGTACTTGGAATCGCGTTCCAATGCAATTGCCCACACTTATGGCGATAAAACATATTATTTCGATAATTCCAGAGTTGATGAGCTTGATCGTACAATGAAAATGGCCCTGTCGAAAAATATTGTGGTAGCGGCCATTATTCTGGTTCAGAAGGCATCGCAATGTGCCGATCCTGAGATTGGAAAGTTACTTCAACATCCGAATTATACTTCTGAAGGCATTTATACCATGCCAAATATGACCACTCCGGCAAGTGTAAATTGTTATGCCGCAGCGCTCGATTTTCTGGCAAGTCGCTATTGTCGAAGTGATAACAGTTACGGGCGTATCCACCATTGGATTATGCACAACGAGGTAGATGCAGGAATTTCGTGGACCAACATGGGTGAAAAGCCTATGCTTGTTTACACCGACACTTACATTAAATCGATGAGGTTGTGCTACAACATTGCCCGGAAATATGATGCAAACAGCGAAGTGTTTGGCTCGTTTACTCACTCCTGGTCGGCGTCAGTGGGGGCAAAATGTTATGCAACAAAAAAAATGCTGAACGTTTTAAACGATTATTGCGAAGCTGAAGGAGACTTCCAATGGGGACTGGCTTATCATCCTTATCCGGAGAATCTGTTTGAACCTAAAACATGGAACGATGAGAATGCTAAATTCAGTTCAAATTCTCCATTAATCACATTTAAAAATCTGGAAGTTCTTGACTCCTGGATAAAGAAGCCTGAGAACAAATACAAAGGCACTGTTAAACGAACACTTTGGCTGTCGGAAAACGGGACGAATTCGCGAACCTATAGCGATACCGATTTGAAAGAGCAGGCCGCCGGATTTGTTTATACCTGGAAAAAGTTGAAAGTACTCGATGGGATAGATGCGGTGCAATGGCACAACTGGATTGACAACAGGGCTGAAGATGGTTTGCGGATTGGTCTACGCCGTTTTCCGGACGATTCTGCTGACCCGGGAGGACGGAAACCGGTGTGGTTTGCTTATCAGGCAGCCGACGCCAATCAAGAAGATGCTGTATTTGAGCCTTACAAATCGATAATAGGAACTAACTCATGGGATGATGTTCGCTATACGGAAGTAATTCCGTAAAAATGGAATGTTTATAGTTAGGAACTAATTAAGCCTGAAGAATAATGAAGAAAAATGTATTGATATGTTTGATTGCCTTTCTGCTCCTTTCAGGTAGAACATTATACAGCGCAGCGCAGGAAACAGATGAACCTTCTCCTCGTTTTCGCAAAGCTAGTTACAGCAATGAATCTGTTGCGCTGAAAAACGATTACATCACCCTGAACTTCTTTAGACGGATCAAAGGTTGGGGATGGGGTGAGATCTATACTCCTTCAGGAAAGTTAATGGGTGTATTGGATCATCTGGGCGAGCTGATGATTCGCGATCAGGATATTCCGATGCGGCTTGAAGCAGAAACATACTCCAAAAAGCAAACTGCTGAAGGCGAATCACTGATATTTGAGGTGAAGTCGGTAGTTGTGCGTGAAATGCTGAACAATACGTCGTTTGACAACTGGATGCACTACCCGCTAAATGAACCAGCCATCACCGGAACTGTGACTATTACCCTTTCACCAACATCTTCGTTAGTTAAACTGAGTTATAACCTCACGGCAACAGGAAACTACAATGCCCGTTACATCCGCGGACCATGGATCAAAGTTGGCGAATCGTCATTTGGCACTGAAAAGGATGATGCTATACTTCCCGGAGTGGACTGGGTTATTGGAAATGAGTGGACCAGCGGCATCGATTTCTTTAAAGATCCATGGGCTTTGCGCGTAGTCCCACATCCGAATAAAGTTACAGCTCCGGTTATGGCTATCAGCTATCAGAGCGACGGAATCGGAATGGCTTGGAATCCGAATCAGGTAGTGTCGAGGTGGTTCAACTACAGGGCACAATACGCACAACCGGTTTTTGCAGCGCCCAATTTTGTCGATCGGATGAACAACAACCTGATGGGTTTAATGATTCCTGATGCCTCCATCGAGGGTCACGAAAATGAAATTTATGCAAACGTACCTTTGGAATTGAAGATAGGTCAGAAAATTAATTTTGAGGCAGAGGTATGGTTGAGCAAAGGAAATAGTGTGGCAGTGATTGCCGATTGGGTAAAACGTCGCGGACTACCTGAGCCTTCAGCTCTTAAATGGACTTATCAGGAAACATTGGATCGGATTGCCAACGCCTATAACACTAATATGTGGCACGAAGGCAAAGGATTTGGAATTATTCAGAAATCGCCACAAATAGGACCTGCACCAGCATTCTTGATCCGTTATGCTAATGATCATCACAAAACCCAGCTTGGCAAGGAACTTCTTTTTAAAGTAGAATCGATGCGTCCAAAAATCTCAGGAGAGAAATCTGATTCTGAGAAAGATATGCAAAATCAGATTAACGCCGGTGAGAATTTGCTGAAGCTGCAACGTCCGGACGGATCCTTTGCTTTTGATCCGGAAGGGCGACATTACCGCAAAGACGATTTTAAAGTGGCCACTTCGTTTGTTGAGCCTATGGGCCAGGATGGAGAAACGGCATTGGACATTACAATTTTGCCAGCCATCGATTTGCTGAATATCGGCCAGAAAACCGGTGATCAACGCTTTCTGGATGCCGCCCGAAAGCCTTCGATTTCTGTATGCCAATGCACCGACCCGAAGCTGGTGATTTCTGGGAATGTCCTTTACATGCAGCAAATTTGTTTGCTGCCGGACATGCTGCCGTTGGGAATTATCTGGCCTACAAACAATTTGGAGACCTGAGATACAAAGAAAAGGCTGTCTATTGGATTCGTACTTTATTGACATTTACGCACCTATGGGAACCTGACAATCTACCGATGCTCTACAATACTAAGCCAGTTTTGAGTTCGAGCGACTGGTATTTTGCCAACTGGGTGAGGGATCATGTGCAATGGGAGGTACTGGCGGTCTTCAATCAGTCGTCGGCCAATGGAATTTACTGGGATGAGATTGATCCTGAAATTGATTGGATGCGCTATTATAAGGGAATTACCCATGCGGCTATACGTTGGTTGAACGTGCATACAGACCAGAACTGGCGTCCGCATAACATTCCAGAAACTTACGAAAGTTACACGAAAGGGGCATTCGACTATTGTTTTCCAGATACGCACAACAGCGTGACCGGAAACTATGGAGGAATGTTTATTCCTCCTGTTGCTGTTGCCGATAATATCTATTTCATCATGGATAGAGAAATAAAAACAAAGAAATAGTCAGGTATTAAAATGCTTTGGTAAATGAAATATACATCAACAATGGGGCCGCTAAAAATGATGTTTCTACCGACTTTGCTAGTTCTTAGCATTGCTGAGGTATTTGCATTTGCCCGTCCGGAAAAGGAATATCCGATTTTTCAATTCCCCAAAGACCAGATGCCTCGGATTGACGGTGAGTTTTCCGACTGGGATATGGTTCCGGCGAGCTATTCGGTTGGCTTATCGGAACTGAAAGATACTCACGGCGGACGAGGAACCAATCTTGATCCGGAAGAATATGACATTAACGTGAAAGTGGGTTGGGTGAATGGGCTCAATAGACTCTATTTTTACATTGATGCTTACGATGATTGCTGGGATTTTTCAGATGCCACTCTGCGTCAGGATATTTTTGAATTGGTGGTTGATGGCGATCTTTCTGGCGGACTTTTCATCAAGGAAGACAATGGCAATCTCAATAAGCTTCCCAAAGAAAAATTGCATTTCAAAGGACACGGTGCTCATGCTCAGAATTATCACGTTTTTACACCTGTTCAGCAAGGAAAGAATTGGGCAATGATTTGGGGTTCTACTCCGTGGATAAAAGACTTTCCATATTCCAACTATGCATACAGCTATAATTTCAACCAAGGCGAAAAGGGCAAATTGAAGATGGAATTTTGGATTACCCCTTTCGATCATGCGGATATCGATGGATATAGCCGATCAGTTGAAACCAAGTTGAAGGAAAATGAACTGATCGGTCTCTCCTGGTGCATTATCGATTTTGATTTCGATCAGCCAAAAGCTACTCAGGTGCTGTGCCTTTCACACGACTTCCGGATGATTCGTGACGCTTCGTTCCTGAATGCATTTCGGCTAATGCCCCTGGAATCCGTATTTAAACCTGCGTTGGAAGCCCGTTGGATATTTTCTGAAATCGACCGGGTTAATCGTCAGATTCGTTTTGAAGATCAGTCTGCTGGTGAAGTGCACCAACGGATTTGGGAATTCGGTGATGGAACAACATCAACGGAAGCTTATCCGGTACATCAATATTTACGGGCAGGCGAATGGACTGTAAAGCTTACGGTTGAAGGACCGGGCGGCAAAGACAGCCGTTGGAAAGTATGGGAAGTAGGAACTCAATAAGTTCAGCATTGAAAAACAGTAACCCAACTAAAAATAATAACTATGAAAAAGAAAATTCTATTTGAATCATTTGTTGTAGTAGCAATTGCTTGTTTCAGCTTCGGTCAATCTATGGCACAGCCTGTTGATAGCGACCAGTGGGCGGTAACCGACGCACTTGGACGAAAAGTGCGCGAATACCGTGACGCCGGAGAAAAAAAGAAAGACAAGTTCATCGCCATGTTTTACTGGACCTGGCATCAGGGTAATGATGATACTACTTATCAGGTAAAAAACATTACCGAGATTGTCAGGAAATACCCCGAGGCAATGAAAGATTATCATCATCCTGCATGGGGCGATAAACAACCGGGATTCTTTTTTTGGGAACAACCATTACTTGGTTATTATAAAACAACCGATCCCTGGGTGTTGCGTAAACATGCCGAAATGCTGGCCGATGCCGGAGTCGATGCTGTATTTTTTGATTGTACCAATGGCGACCTTACCTGGAAAGAATCGTACGAAGCATTGTTGAAAACTTGGGATCAGGCGCAGAAAGATGGTGTGAATACACCTAAAATTGCCTACATGCTCCCGTTTGGCCCGGTGCCTCATGCGCTGGTTTCGCTTCGCCAGTTGTACCGCGATGTATATAAACCTGGCCGTTACAAGAATCTATGGTTCTATTGGAAAGGAAAACCTTGCATCATGGGTTATCCCGATAATTTAACTGATTCTGCAGAAGATCGGGAGATTGCAGCTTTTTTCACCTTCCGCCCGGGGCAACCCGATTACGTGAGCGGACCAAGTCGTAACGACCAATGGGGATGGCTCGAAGATTATCCGCAGCATGGTTATGTGAAAGGTTCCGATGGCAAATTTGAGCAGGTTACCGTGGGTATTGCCCAAAATGCCAGTCCCGAAACCAAAGGACATTGCAGCGCATTCAACTTGCCCGGATCTTATGGTCGCAGTTTCACCAAACGAAATGGGTTCGATCCGCGTGTGGATGGCTACTTATACGGATGGAATTTTATGGAGCAATGGGATCGTGCATTCGAACTCGATCCGGAACTGGTTTTTGTGACCGGATGGAACGAATACATTGCAGGGCAATGGTTACCCAAAGATGGCTGGACCGGCGATCCGTTCTCGTTTGTCGATCAGTTCGACTGGGAACACAGCCGCGACATTGAACCCAACAACGGATGGGGCGACAGAGGCGATGTGTACTATCTTCAGTTAACCGACCAGATTCGGAAATTCAAAGGAATGTCGGCTCCGGAAAAGGTGTCGGCACCTAAAACAATCAAAATAGGTAAAACAGATGGTTGGGCTGATGTTGCTCCATACTTCAAACACTACAAAGGAAACACCATGCACCGCGACCACGAAGGTCGTTACGACCAATATTACAAGAATAATACAGGTAGAAATGACATTGTGGGTGCAAAAGTAGCCCGTGATGCTGAGAAAGTTTATTTCTATGTGGAAACCGCTGATGCCCTTACTGCACAGACCGATCGCAACTGGATGATGCTTTTTATTGATGCCGACCGCGATAAATCGACCGGCTGGAATGGTTACGATTTTATTGTCAACCGTGTAAACCCCAAAGGGAATAAAGCCATCGTGGAAAAGAACATTGGCAATCGCTGGGAATGGGAAAAGGTTTCCGATTCAAAGTTTGCAGTTGACAGCAATAAATTGGAACTTGAAATCCCGAGAAGCATATTGAACCTTGTTGGAAAGTCGATCAACCTCGAATTCAAATGGAATGATAACATGCAGGAAAACGGTAACATCATGGATTTTTACGTCAATGGAGATACTGCTCCTGGCGGACGTTTCAATTTTGTTTATTCGGAAAGGTAGAAATAAACTAACATAAACTATAACTACAATCAACTATGGGCTTAGTATACAGATTGATAATTTACCTTTTTGTGGTACTATTCTTTTCTTCTTGCAAAATTGATAAGGGAAAAGTACCAGGAGAGGCATTTGAGAGAGGCTTCATTGCACCACCCGATTCGATACTGACCAGTGTTTACTGGTACTGGATATCCGATAACATTTCGAACGAAGGCGTGATCAACGACCTTCACGCGATGAAAAAAGCCGGAATTAACCGCGCATTTATTGGGAATATAGGCCTTTCAGATATTCCCTACGGAAAAGTAAAAATGCTCAGCGACGAGTGGTGGGATATCCTTCATGCTGCGTTAAAAACGGCTACTGAACTGAACATCGAAATCGGGATTTTCAACTCGCCGGGCTGGAGCCAGTCGGGTGGGCCGTGGGTGAAAGCTGATGCGGCTATGCGCTACCTGACTTCGTCAGAATTACGGGTAAAAGGTCCGATGAAGTTCAGCCAAAAGCTCGAAAAACCAATAGAATTGTTTCAGGATGTTAAGGTAATCGCTTATCCCACCCCCAAAGATGACCAGCTGATTCTTGACGTCAACAACGCAAAAATCAGTTCATCTCCCAAGGGTTCAGATTTGTCGAAGATTGTTGACCGGGACCGCAATACCGGGATTCATTTCCCGGCAAACGGCGATTTTACAATCGATTTCGAATCGAACTCACCGTTTACTGCCCGGAGCCTGTCGGTTACTCCGATAGAAGGGGCAATTAATAACCCGGCGATATTACAGGTAAAGGAAGCCAACGGAAAATTCAGAACGGTTGCTGAATTCCAGATTAACCGTTTTAACGCTACATTAAATGTAGGTTTTGATTCTTATGCTCCGGTGGTGGTATCTTTCCCTGCTGTCACTTCAACCACATTCCGTGTTCTTGTAAAAGGTATTAATTCGGGCGATGGATTGGCAGAAGTAGAGCTTTCAGCGGCGCCCCGCGTTGAACGCTATGCTGAGAAGACACTGGCCAAAATGTACCAAACTCCTCTTCCTTACTGGCACGAATACCAATGGCCGCAGCAGCCCGAACCAAAAGATCAGTCAATGGTGATTGATGGATCAAAAGTAATTGATATTACGAAGAACCTATCTGCCGATGGAACCCTAAACTGGGATGTTCCTGAAGGCGAATGGGTAATTCTTCGTACCGGAATGACCCCGACCGGAACAACAAACGCTCCGGCATCGCCCGAAGCTACTGGTTATGAAGTCGACAAAATGAGCCGTGAACATGTCGCCATGCATTTTGAAGGGCACATGGGTGAAATCCTGAAACGCATTCCGGTGGCCGACCGCAAATGCTTTAAAGTGGTGGTTCAGGATAGTTATGAAACCGGTGGTCAGAACTTCACTGACGATTTTATCGCCGACTTCAAACAACGTTATGGGTATGATCCGGTTCCATACCTACCGGTGTACAAAGGACTGGTTGTGAACAGCGAACAGTCATCGGATCGTTTTTTATGGGACATGCGCCGCATGGTGGCCGACAAAGTTGCTTATGATTATGTGGGCGGTCTGCGCGATATTAGCCACAAATATGGATTGCATACATGGCTGGAATGTTACGGACACTGGGGCTTCCCGAGCGAATTCCTGATGTACGGCGGACAATCCGACGAAATTGGTGGCGAATTCTGGAGCGAAGGCGATTTGGGAAACATCGAAAACCGCGCAGCTACTTCGTGTGGGCACATCTATGGCAAAACAAAAATCTCAGCCGAATCGAATACCTGTGCTGGCAATCATTTCAGCCGTTACCCCGGAACGATCAAACAACGTGGCGACCGCTTTTTCGCTGAGGGAATCAATAATACATTATTGCACGTTTACATCACCCAGCCCTACGAGGACAAGAATCCCGGTATGAATGCATGGTTTGGGAATGAGTTTAACCGGAAAAACACCTGGTTTTCGCAAATGGATGTTTATACCCAATACCTGAAACGGACAAATTATATGCTTCAGCAGGGATTGAACGTTGCTGATGTAGCCTATTTTATTGGCGAAGATGCGCCGAAAATGACCGGAATCACCGATCCTGCTCTTCCTGTCGGTTATCAATTCGACTACATGAATGCCGAGGTTATTGAGAAATACATGACCGTGAAAGATGGCCTGATCACTTTACCTCACGGAACCCAATACCGTATTCTGGTGCTTCCAAAACTCGAAACCATGCGTCCTGAATTATTGGCAAAAATCAAACAGTTGGTTAATGGTGGTGCGGTTATTCTGGGACCTGCTCCCAAACGATCTCCCAGTTTACAAAACCAGCCAACAGCCGACCAAGAAGTTCAGCAAATGGTCACAGAACTTTGGGGTGAAGTGGACGGTGTGAATGTAAAATCACGAAAATTCGGTAAAGGAACAATCATAAACGGTTTGAGCATGAAAGAAGCTTTTGCTCAGATTAATTGTGTTCCGGATTGTAAATTGCCTGAAGACCGCTCCATTCACTACGGACACCGCACTTCACAAAACGGCGAGTTGTATTTTGTGACCAATCAAACCGGAGAAACCAAGATAGTTACTCCTGAATTCAGGATAAAAGGATTGCAACCCGAACTTTGGCAAACCGCCACCGGTTCGATTCGCAAACTTCCGGCTTACGAGCAAAACGGAATTACGACAGCCGTTCCGTTGAAACTGGCTCCATACGAAAGTGTATTTGTTGTTTTTCGCGAAAAGGCTGCTACTGCTACCGGTAAAGGCGTGTATGCCAATTATCCTGAACCAACACTTCTGGCCGATTTGAAAGGCCCGTGGACAGTTGCTTTCGATGCTTCGCAACGTGGTCCGGAGCAACCAGCGGTTTTCGAAACACTTCAGGACTGGACCACTTCTTCAGATGACCGTATTAAATACTATTCAGGAACAGCCTTTTACAGCTTTAAATTCAATGTAGCTCAAATTCCTGAGGGCAAGAATGTAATTATTGATCTGGGCAGTTTCACGGCGATGGCCAAAGTCACAGTAAATGGCACGTATGCCGGTGGATTATGGACAGCGCCTTACCAGCTTGATATTACCAAACTAGTCAAAGCTGGTGAAAACGACCTGAAAATTGAAGTGGTCAATACCTGGGTCAATAGGTTGATTGGCGACAGCAAATTGCCGGTCGATCAGCGAAAAACATGGTGTCCGGTTAATACCTACAATGCTGACAGCCCGCTACAACCTTCCGGATTGTTTGGCCCTGTGAGAATTTCAAGTGTTCAGTATTAATATAGTTTTATTCAGAATTATTATGGAAATTTCAAAATATAGAACCACTCCAAAACCCCTTTCAGTAAAAAGGGAAGGTAGTGTGATGATCCTGTCACGAGGAGGATTAAGCAGAAGACTGGCATTTCAGATTAGACATAAATTGCCATACCTTATTGATTTGGATAAAGTTAAATCTTTTAAAAGTATGAAGCGACAAAAATTATTTCATTTTCATATTTTGATTGTTTTGTTGATGTTAGTTTGGGGGACGGTCTCGTCCTGTTTTGCGAAAGATAAAAAGTCAAAATCTACAAGTCCGGAGGATTCCGGCACTCAAGTTTCATTCGCAACGTCAGGCGAAAATTATTATCGAGACATTTATCCGGACACATGGGTAGCAAATGATGCGCTGGGCCGGATGATGCCCCATTTTCAGGAGGTTGGCCCCGTAAAAAACGACCAACGCCGCATTGCAGGTATTTTTTACATCACATGGCACACTCAGGATCATTATACCAATTTTAAAAGTCCTTATTCTGCTGATGTTTCAAAAATACTGAAAGCAGATCCGAATGCACGGTTGGATGCAAAAAACCCGCTTTGGACTGAAGGTTCATACCACTGGGGCGAGCCTGAAATGGGTTATTTCCTGAGTCAGGATGAATATGTAATCCGAAAAGATATGTCGATGTTGGCCGATGCCGGCGTTGATGTGCTGGTGATGGATGTGACCAATGCCGTGCGCTATTGGGACGAATGGGATGTTACTTTCAGCACCATGCAGAAAATGAAAGCCGAAGGAAATAAGGTCCCGAAATTTGTTTTCTGGGCATTCAATGGCCCGGTAATTACAGTTGTTCAGGATTTGTACGATCGGATTTACAAACAGGAAAAGTACAAAGACCTTTGGTTTTACTGGGATGGCAAACCACTGTTATTATACAACGGCAATCCTGCGGTAGATGCCAATGGTAGTGGTGTTGAGAATCCGAACCCTCATTTCGATGCATCAGCCAAAACCGATAAAAATAATCCGCATTACGGAGATCCGGATTATACCGAAGAGTTTTATAAAGATTATACCAAAGAAGTTAAAAATTTCTTTACCCCCCGAACAATGTGGTGGGGCTATTACGAATGGGCTGGCAGACGTTATATCGGCACTGAAGATAACTGGAGTTTTGGTTATAGTATGGCCGAACCAAAAGTGAAAGCTATGAGTCCTGACGAATTACTTTCAACACATAATGGCAAACGCGAAGAGACTGCCGTTACTCCGGCACAGCATCCGGTTACCATGACCAAAGAGAACATGGGCGTTGGTAAATCGTGGTCTCGACAGAACGGAGAGCCAAAACTGAACAAATACGATCTGCCAGAACCTACTTACGTTTCATGGCTGGGAAAAACGGTTGCAGGTCCCGAAGGCTACGGAATCTATTTCCAGGAGCGATGGGATGAAGCGATCGCTGCAAACCCCGAATTTCTGTATATTAACGATTGGAATGAATGGACTGCAGGAAAATATCAACTGGATGATGGAGGAACAACACCTTGGCTTGGACGAGATAGTTCATTCCGTTTTGTCGACCAGTACAATTCGGAGTTCAACCGGACTGTAAGCCCGATGAAAGGTGGTTATACCGACAATTATTACATGCAGATGGCTCAGAATATCCGAAAATACAAGGGAATTCGTCCAATTCCTGAATTGAAGGGCTATTCAGAAATTAAAACAGATGGCAATTTTGACGACTGGAATTTGGTTTCAACAGAGTACCGTGACACAAAGGGTGATACCTTTCATCGAAATGCCAACGGTTATGGAGGGTTGCACTATACCAACACTTCAGGGCGAAACGACATCGTTACAAGTAAAGTCGCTGTCGATAAGCAAAACATCAGCTTTTATGCAGAAACCGTTGCAACTCTTACGGCTTCAACCGATAATAATTGGATGTTGTTGCTGATTGATGCCGATAATAATCCGGCTACAGGTTGGTACGGCTACGATTACCTGATCAACAAGAAAGTGAAAGATGGACAAACTACTACGCTGATGCGTTATGATGCTGCTCATCCTGAGAATCCATGGGTCGAAGTTGCTGATTTGAAATACCGGTTCTCAGGAAGTAAACTGGAAATATCGGTCCCCCGTGAACTGCTTGGTTTATCGGGCAATCAATTTACGTTCGATTTCAAATGGAGCGATAATGCAGCCGAACTGAAAGATCCAATTTCGCTGTGTACCGATGGCGATACAGCACCAAACAGACGATTTAACTACCGTTGCATCTGGACGAAATAGAAACTTAAATAAATAAAAATGAAGTTATCCCGATCATTAGTTATTACCATTTTCATGATGGTGTTTGTGCCAGCAATGGCTCAACTTCCACCTGTTTTTAATACCACAGAAGCTTCAAAAGTGCGTTCTACCAGCCTTACCCGGAAATACCTGACTGCCGAGCGCATTGTCTGGGTTTCTGACCCTTCAGGCAAACAGGTACAAAATGCCGAATCTATCCTGAAACCTGGTATCGGGCAGGCCGACCAGAACCAAGGAAAATATCTGACTTTAATTAGTGATACAGTATCAAAACCGGGGATTATTCTTGATTTTGGGCGCGAAATTCAGGGAGGCATCGAAATCGTGACTACCATCAGCAATAAAAATCCGGTTGGACATATTCGAATCCGGTTTGGCGAATCGGTGAGCGAAACTATGAGTGATGCTGGTAAAGAAGGAGCCACTAACGATCATGCCATGCGCGACTTTGAGGTTCAGCTCCCTTGGCTGGGACGGTTGGAAGTTGGCAATTCAGGGTTCCGCTTTATGCGCATCGACTTGGTTGACCCTAACGCTAAAATCGAACTTAAAGAAATAAGCGCCACATTTACCTTTCGCGACATTCCTTACCTCGGATTGTTTACGTGCAACGACGATCGCTTGAACAAAATCTGGATGACTGGCGCCTATACCGTACACCTGAATATGCAGGATTACCTGTGGGATGGCGTAAAACGCGACCGTTTGGTTTGGGTGGGCGACATGCACCCCGAGGTGATGACCATCAATTCGGTATTTGGAAACAATGAGGTGGTACCGAAAAGCCTTGATCTGGCTCGAGACCTGACCCCGCTTCCCAACTGGATGAATGGTATCAGCTCGTATTCAATGTGGTGGATTTTGATCCAGCGCGACTGGTATTATTATCAGGGAAACCTGAATTACCTGAAACAGCAAAAAGAGTATATGGTTGCCTTACTGCATCAGTTGTCCACTAAAATTGATGCCGACGGAAAAGAAATCCTTGATGGAGGGCGTTTCCTCGACTGGCCTTCGAGCGAGAATAAGGAAGCTATTCACGCCGGGTTACAGTCGATGATGGTAATGACATTTCAGGCCGGAGTTGAATTGTGTACAATTCTGGATGATCGGGAAGCCGAAAGGCTATGTCGTTCATCGGTTGAAAAACTAAAGGAACATGTTCCTGAAATGGCAGGTTCTAAACAGGCTGCAGCTCTGCTTGCTCTGTCTGGCTTAGTATCTCCGGAGAAAGCCAATACTGAAGTTCTGTTAAAAGATGGCGTTCATAAGATGTCGACTTTCTATGGATATTATATGTTGAAAGCCCGCGCTGAGGCCGGCGATTATCAGGGAGCAATCGACAACATCCGTGAATACTGGGGATCTATGCTCTACCTTGGTGCTACAACATTCTGGGAGGACTTCGACATCGACTGGATGAATAATGCGGCACGGATTGATGAAGTTGTACCCGCAGGAAAAGTGGATGTTCATTCTTCGTATGGCGGATATTGCTACAAACAGTTCCGTCATAGTTTCTGCCATGGCTGGGCATCAGGTCCAACAAGTTGGTTAACTCAATATGTATTGGGAATCGATGTTCTTGAACCCGGTTGTAGGAAAATCAAGATTGAACCTCATTTGGGCGATTTGCAATGGGTCAAGGGAACTTTTCCAACTCCGTATGGTGTAGTTAAAATTGAACACAAAAAATTGGCCGACGGAACGATTAAAACCACCTTTGAAGCTCCCAAAGAGGTGAAAATATTAACCAAATAAATGGATGTTTTGCATTCTATGAAGTATTTGCAATCAAGAATGCTCAACAAATTTGGGTAGTTCTGACTGATTTTTATCTCTTTGATGTCATTTTTAAGTTGAATTATTTTCAATCGAATTTTGTATATTTGTATTGTAATGAATTGAATATCAGACGAGACTATATCGAGACCTATTGAAATAAGCGCTTTTTAAAATATTGATAATCAGCTAGGAATAGGGGAGAGTTCAAACTCCAACTGGGTCACTTGGTAATTTGTCTTCACAGAGGTATGATTTGTCTTCATACCTCTGTTGTTTTTTAATTAAATCTGCTGTAGGGATAACCGATTTATCTGCAATATTCACTACACCTCTCGAGTATTGATTTAATTATAGCATTGCTGCCTCTACAAAATATTCCTCCATCCCGTCAATTCCCATCAATAAGAACTGATCTTATATGCGAACTGCTCGATTAATAAGTTCTAAATCATCCATTTAGTCTGCCTCACACAATATTTTGGTTAACGCGGAGGTCAAAGGTTTTGAATGCCACAAATTTGGTCTGGAGCCAAATGATTGCAATTTACAATGCAAACTTTCACCTAACTCCATAGCTGTCATTGGATTATAACTTAACGTGTTATTCAACTGACTGTAACAAGAACAACATGAGGATATTCGTTAGTTTGCTTTTATGATTATATTCAAAGATGAAGTTTTCCCTCTGAATTTCTGCACTCATAAACTTCATCACAGCCTCAAAATCTTCAGCCCAAAAGTTTGACAAACCTCTGCCCAGGATGAGTCACCATAAGATAAAAACTCCGCGTCAAGAAAGAGATTACGGAGCTTTTTATTGCACATCATATCTGGAATAAAAAACAATCGGAATAGGCGTCTGCATTAGTACAAATGGGAGCTGGATTGGTTCGAACAATTCATCAATTCATTGCACCGTCAAGTTACCATAGAAGTGGTTGTCTGTCATTAATCATACTTGTAGGCTCATCCATTCCTTTTCGTCTTCAAGGTTACACAGAAAACTATGTTTCAGATGCTTCTACTTAATAAAAGCCGTAAATTCAAATTTTCCGGTTACAAAAAAGTGTCAATCCCTAAAATATTTTCACGAGTTAATTGTCGTCACTTGTAGGATTTAAATTCATGAACAAAGAAGTCCTCAAATTGGATGCCCATTTATTTTTGGATTGCCACAGATATTTTGACAATTGAATCACTAAAAACAATAAAATATGAAGAATAGAAGTTCTTTCGCAATCGCGATTTTGAAAAGAGCATTGTTGGGCCTGCTCATCATTACAGCATTCAGCGGTATTGTAATGCTTTTGTGGAATTTTTGGGTTCCTGAAATATTGGGGCTGAAAGCCATCACTTTTTGGCAGGCTGCTGCCATGTTCGCACTAACCCGGATTTTGTTTGGTCACTTTGGGGGTGACAATCACGGAGACCGTCATTTTGGCCGTCACGATTTCGGTAAAAGTAATCCGCTGCGGGAAAAATGGATGGAAATGACCGATGAAGAACGGAAGAATTTCTTTGATAAAAGAAATGATTTCTTCAGGGAGAGGCCGTTTAGCCGTGAAGATTTCTGGAAAAGAAGAAGCAACAGCGCAACCCAGGATGATGCCGCCGAAGAACAATAAGCAGTTTAATCGGCAGGAAGTGGGGCAGTTGGTGGAAGAATACCAGCCCCGTCTGAAGGCTTTTGTCCGAAAGCATGTTGATAACATTGAGGATGCCGATGACATTCTTCAGGATGTCTTTTTTCAATTGGTGAAAACAGTTGAAGATGCGCTGAATCCAATCGAACATGTTTCGGGCTGGTTGTACAAAGTTGCGCGAAACTCCATTATCAACAGAGGGAAGAAAAAGAAGGAGGAGAAACTTCCCACGTTTAAATACAAGGATTCTGACAGCGATATTTTGAAGGATTTCTCGGATATTTTGTTCAGCAAAGAAACTTCTCCATCACCCGAAATGGAGTACCTGCGTTCGCTCGTTTGGACCGAACTCGAACGCGCACTTTCGGAGCTGCCGCCCGAGCAACGTGAAATTTTTGAACTGACCGAACTGGATGGACTCCCGGTAAAGGAAATTTCGCAAACCACCGGTGTACCGGTAAACACTTTGCTTTCGCGCAAACACTATGCAGTGGTGCATCTGCGTAAACGCATGGCCGATTTATACCATGAAATTATTTATTCCTAAAAGGATAGAAATGAGAGGAACATTCAAAATTCAAATGTCCGCTCAAATGAAACGATTGGAAAGGCTGCTCTGAAAAGGGCAGCCTTTCTTGCTTATTGTGAGCATATTTTAAATAAAAGACGAAAAAATGCCAGTTCTCTAAAATATTTTTCAAAGCTGCTTGTCTGCAATGGTGAGAACATTGTAGAAGCAACTTTTAAAATTTAACACATGAAAATTTGAGAAAACAGTTTATGAATTCAGAAAACTAGAAAACTTCATAAAACAACCAGATAATTTCTGTCTGAGTTTTTAATTCAACATTATGATTTTACAAGCCATTTGAATCCCGATTGATGCGGGACAGGCTCTTTACATGCAAAAAAACAAATTAAATATCTATGAAAAAGTTCACAAAACTATTATTTATCAGTGCTTTATCTGGAATTTTATTTTCGGTAAATGCACAGGAACGAACCCTGGGACTTTCGTTGGAAAAAGCTTGCCAACTGGCGGTTGACAGCAACCTGCAAATCGTCAATGCCCGCATTGAAATCCAGAAAAACCATTTTCAGGAACTGGAAGCCAAAAGCAAACTTTACCCAACGGTTGAAGGCTACAGCGATTTCAATTACTACTATGCCATTCCGCGAATGATGATGCCTGGCGAATTTTTTGGTCAGGAAGGAGAAATTTCTGTGGAAATAGGAACCAAATTCGACTGGAGCAGTGGCTTCAAAGCTTCGATGTCGCTGGTTGATTTGAGTAAGCTCACTGCAATCAAGCTGGCCAGGAGCATGAAAGAAATGGGTAATCTCTCACTGCAACAGAAGAAAGAGGAAATTTTGTACCAGGTGCACCAGTTGTATTATTTGAGCCAGTCAACCAGCGAGCAGGTTGCGTACCTGAACAAAAACCTCGTCAATACAGATAAACTACTCGAAATTCTGGACGGCCAGATTAAAAACGGAGTTGCCCGAAAAATCGATTATTCGAAAGTGTCGGTAACCCGAAATAACCTTCTGACCCAGATTGACAATCTGCAAAAACTAAAGGATCAACAAAATAATATGCTCAAATACATTTTGGGCTTGGACAGAGATACTCAGCTTCGGCTAACCGATTCTCTGAACAGGCAACCTGAAATCTCAGAACTTGGGCAGCCTGATTTTGCCAGCCATAATGATGTCAAACTTATTGAAAACGAACTTGAATCGGCACGGTTAAACAAACAATCCATTGCTCATGAATACATCCCTACGCTGGCTGCGTCAAGCCAGTTTTACTACCAGGGGCAACAAAACAAATTCAATTTTTTCGATGGAAACGACCGCTTTTTTCATGTTGGTTTTGTGGGCTTGAGCTTGAATGTGCCCATCTTCGACGGATTCGAAAAGCATAACAAAATCAAGCAATACGATTCGGAAGTCGAGCAATTGCAGAATACCCGCCAAAATGCGCTGAACAACCTTGGAAAAGATTACCAAAATGCGCTGACAGAATTTAACAACAGCTTGAAAGCCATTCGTCGCCAGCAGGAAAACATGAAGGTGGCCGAAGACAATTACAACATTAGTTTGGATCAATATAAACAGCAAATGCTGCTTCTCTCGGAACTTATTCTGGCAGAAAACTCGCTCACCGAAGCGCGGCTTTCATACGTTGATGCAGTGTTGCAGCTGAATAATGCAGCACTGGAACTGAAAAAAATCAATGGAAAACTTGGGAACAATTAAAATCAAGATACAAAATGAAACTACTGAAAAAGAATTTTAAAGTAATCGCCATCGTGCTTATCCTAATTGCCACCGTGGCAGCACGACTGGTATCGAACAAAGAAAGTTTCGATCGCGAACAAAAACTGGCCTCCGAAACATCGGGCGCCGTACCGGTGCTGACACAGAAAGCCATCCTCAAGACCATCGACAACGAGTTCACGGCTGATGGAACATTTGCTGCCGACAAAGAAGTTGTGTTGTCGTCGGAAATTGCAGGAAAAGTTATTGCCGTAAATGTCAAAGTTGGCGACCGCGTTTACGCCGGACAAGTGCTGGCCGAACTGGATCATTCGGTGCTCGAAGTGCAGTTGCAGCAGGCAAAAGCGAATTTACAAAAGCTTGAAAAAGATTTGCAGCGCAACGAGTCGCTGGTAAGAACTGACGGTGCAACAGCGCAGCAGCTTGAACAGTCGAAACAAGATGTGATGGATGCCCGTACCACGCTCACCGACCTTCAGAACCAGTACGATAATTCGTACATCAAAGCCCCGTTTGAGGGCAGCATCACCAGGCGCGAAGTGGAAAATGGGAGTTTCCTCTCACCCGGAAGCGAAACCTTTTATTTGGCAACGACTTCGCGCATCAAGCTAGTGGTGAATGTCACTGCAGAACAGCTTGGTTCTATAAAAAAGGGGCAGACCGTTTCAGTTACAGCCGATGATTTACCTGTCGAAAACATGGAAGGAACGGTTAATTCAATCAATGAAAAAGCGAATCAGTCGAATCAATTCGAAGTGGAAATTTCGCTGAACACCACGGCTAACGGCCAAATAAAACCAGGCATGTTCGGGAAAGTAACGTTTGCAGAAGGGGGTGGTCAGCAGGCGCTGGTCATTCTGCGTGTGGCCATTCAGGGAAGTATAAAGGATGCCGAAGTTTTTTTGGTGAAAGGTGATTCGGCAGTGCTCGCCAAAATATCAGTCTCCCCTTTAAATGAAAAGGAAGTGATAGTAACTTCAGGTTTAGCCGAAGACGATGTCCTGGTGGTTTCAGGACAAATAAACCTGACGAACGGTACCAAAGTAAAAATCATTCAATAAATCCGACTGTCATGAATATTTCAAAATTATCGGTCAACAGACCCACATTGGTGGTAGTGGTTTTTACCGTCCTGTTGTTTCTCGGTTTTTCAGGCTACAAAAGCCTGAAATACGAATTGCTTCCACCAATGACTGCCCCTGCATTTGTCGTCACCGCAGTTTATCCCGGCGCATCGCCATCGGAAGTGGAAAACGATGTGACCAAAAAACTGGAGGAAATCATCTCGTCTGTCGAAAATATCGACCACATCCAGTCAACCTCATACGAAGGAGTTTCCATTGTTGGCGTTTCGCTGAAAATGTCGGGCAATGTTGACAATGCCATTCAGGATGCTCAACGCCGGATTAACGGCGGGATTAGTTCTCTGCCGGAAAATGTGGAGCAGCCTGTCATTTCGAAGATTGCAACCAGCGATCTTCCGGTGATGAAAATGGGGGTGACTTCCGGTATGCCGTCCACCGAGTTTTACGACCTGGTGAAACACACCATTCAGCCCGAACTGTCACGGATAAAAGGGGTTGCCGAAGTTTCGCTGGCAGGTGGTAACGAGCGCGAAATAAGGATTAGCCTTGATCCCGACAAGCTGAAAGCGCACAATCTGTCTTCGTTACAGGTTTTGCAAGCCATTCAGCAATCGAATGCCGATTTCCCGGCGGGAAAGATAAAAGACAGTCATTCGCAAACCAACATTCGTCTTACGGGCAAATTCAGGAACATCAACGACGTTCGCAATGCAGTGATTACTTCAGGAGAAAATGGTGCCAGCGTTTTGGTGAAAGACGTGGCCGAGGTGCTTGATGTGGAGAAGGAAAGCACGGTATTGAACCGCATCAATGGTACGAATTCAATTGGCATCAGCATTAAAAAGCAAACCGATGCCAATGCGGTGGAAGTTTGCCATAATGTGAGCCAAAAAATTGCAGAAATGGAACAAAATTACCAGGCAGACAAACTACACTTTGAAGTAGCATTCGACTCGTCGGATTTTACTGAACATGCCGCCGACTCGGTGATGCACGACCTGATGTTTGCCATTTTCCTGGTGGCGCTGGTCATGATGATTTTCCTGCACGGTTTACGCAACGCGCTGATTGTTATGATAGCCATCCCGTTGTCCATTATTTCGTCGTTCATCGGCATGTATTTGCTTGGTTATAGCCTGAATATTATGACCTTGCTGGCCATGTCGCTGGTAATTGGTATTCTGGTTGACGATGCCATTGTGGTTCTCGAAAACATTTACAGGCACCTCGAAATGGGTAAAGACCGCATGCAAGCCACACTCGACGGACGTTCCGAAATCAGCTTCACAGCCATTGCCATTACACTGGTCGATGTGGTGGTGTTCCTGCCCATTGGCTTGTCTTCCGGCTTTATCGCCCCGTTGATTGGGCCGTTTGCTCTGGTGGTGGTAATTACAACGCTACTTAGTTTGCTGGTTGCGTTCACCGCTATTCCGCTGCTGGCTTCGCGTTTTGCCAAATTGGAACACCTCAGCAACAAAAAAATCACCGGCCGCTTTTTCCTTTGGATTGAAAAAGAAATTAATCAGTTTTCCAATTTTATCCAGAAGTTACTGGCAAAGGCCATGCACCATAAATTCATCACATTTGCTGCAGCAACCTTACTTTTCATCGCTTCGGTGATGTTGATTCCGGCAGGATTTGTCGGGACGGAAGCTTTTAGTCTGGGCGATGCCGGAGAATGTGTCATCCAGGTAGAAATGCCCAAGGACGCCACGCTGAAAGAAACAAACCTGAAAGTGCTCGAAGTTGAACGGATTTTGAGAACGAAGCCCGAGATAAAATCGCTGTTTTCGACGATTGGCGCAACCAGCGAAGGAATGGGGATGAATGCCAACAGCGCCAACAAAGCTGAAATTGATATAAAACTGGTTGACAAAGAATTTCGTGAGGTGACGGCCAATGTGTATGCCAATCAGTTGAAAAACGAACTGATGGGGAAAATTACAGGGGCAAAAATCACCGCCGCAGTTATGAACCCGATGTTTGGAGGTACGGACGATGCTCCTATCCAGATTATTGTTATGTCGTCGAATCCCGATTCGCTGACCAGATATTCAGCAGAAATTCAGGAGTTGGTGGAAAAAACACCCGGAACCACGAATGTGAAATCGACACTTGAAAATGCCAATACCGAAATCTCGGTGGAACTCGACAAAAAGAAAATGGCTACACTCGGCCTCGATTTGAGCTCTGTTGGCGGCGTTATCTCAACGGCTTTCAGTGGAAACACGGATGCCAAATTTGCTGATGGTTCCTACGAATACGACATCAATGTGGTGTACGATGAGTTTAACCGCCGCAAACTGAGCGATGTTTCCGACCTTACGTTTATTAATACTGAAAATCAGCCAATCCGTTTGTCGCAGTTTGCCACAATTGACTATAAAAGAGGATTTTCGGCCCTGGAACGATACGACAAGAATGCTTCTACCACTTTGCAGGCGCAGGTTTTGGGCCGTTCATCGGGCGATGTGGGCGACGAAATCCGCAAAAAAATTGATGCTATGAAGCTACCTTCCAACGTTTCAGTAACCTATGCCGGCGATATGGAAATGCAGGGCGATGCATTCGGTACTCTTGGGTTTGCGCTGCTAACCGCCATTTTCCTGGTTTACCTCATCATGGTTGCTTTGTACGAGTCGTACCTCTATCCGTTTGTAGTGCTGTTTACCATCCCACTGGCCATTGTTGGCGCACTTCTGGGTCTGGCGCTTGCCAAACAAACACTGAGTATTTTCAGTATTGTAGGGATAATTATGCTGATTGGGCTAGTTGCCAAAAACGCAATTCTTGTAGTCGATTTTACCAACCATCTGAAAAAGTTGGGAAAAAATACCGCCGACGCGTTGCTCGAAGCAACCAAAACACGTTTGCGTCCGGTGCTGATGACCACCGTAGCTATGATTATCGGGCTGCTACCTATTGCCTTGGCTTCGGGAGCTGCTTCGGAATGGAAAAACGGCATTGCCTGGGTACTCATTGGCGGATTGACCAGTTCAATGTTTCTGACATTGATTATTGTCCCGGTGATGTTTTTAACGGTGGAAAATATAAAACTTTGGTTTTCCCGCAAGATTGATAAATTTTTCAGGAAGAAGAAATTGCAGGCAACTATCGAAACAGTTTAAATTTATGCTGTGAACCAATAAACACACTGACTTCTATCAAGTTGGTGTGTTTGTTTTTTTGGAATATCGTTCTTTTTATTTCTGCCGACAACTTTTCTTTCTCCGGAAATAAACAGATTAAAGATGGACGATGAAATTGGGATTGCCATCAGCATAAAGATTGAAACTTTCGGGAAGTAAATTGAACCGAATACCACCGCAACAGTGATCAGCAACAACACAATCAGGGGCAACCACGAGGCATGACGTTCTGCTTCTTTTCGCGATTTCATCCGCTCTGTTAAGTGTTTGATTTCGTCATTGCCGCTTTCTTCGATGATTAACCGGAACGAAAACGCGTAGAAAAAACTTACTGCCAAATAAACCAAGTCGTAGCCAATCACCGGAATCAGCGAGCCCTGATTTTCGATTACCCACTTGGTGAAAAGCGGGATCAACGAAAGAAAAAACAGAAAGAAGATATTGGCTGCGATGATCTTTTGATTCAATTTCTCCAGATAGCTGAACGCCTGATGATGCTGGTTCCAGAAAGCGCCGACCACCAAAAAACTGAGCAGGTAAATAAACAGCGAAGAAGCAAAACCCAGCAATTCTTTCAGTTCGAATGACTTTGGCAGCGGAATCGACAGAACCATAATGGTGATGATAATGGCAATTACTCCATCAATAAAAGTTTCAAGCCTGTGTTTAGATGTTGCCATGCCAGTAAATTATTAGTTTTATAATCAGTCAACCACTTTTAACAAATGTACTTATGAATTTTCTATTTTAAGAAAGAAAGTAACCTGGTTACAAAAATGGCACAAAATAAACTGAAAGCACAGCGTATTTTGGATCAATAAATGAAATAAACCGGTACTCTAAATTCGGTCTCATTTTGTTAAATAACTCAGAAGCATTTTCGGCTACAACAACCCTAGATTTGGCCACATCGGTCTTTCTAGAGCCGGGTATATTTGCATAATTCATCAACAAATAGCGAAGCATCTGATGGGATCAACCATTACAGCAAAGGATCGTTTGTCAGATATGCCAATACGCCTTTCATCCCCAAAGTGTATTGTTTCGATGATATGGGATTGGAACAGAACCCAAAATACTTCGGCAACGAATGCAACGTGATGGCTGATATCCAGCTAAACTGTTACGATTTATTTGTTTCCAAACGAATGATGACCCACATTACAACAGACCTCTCAGCTTCAGAGCTGGAATCCACTTACGGAAACCGCATTCGTAGCTGGATGCGTGAGTTGTTTAATCGGGTTGCATTTGAGAGTGAATCAAAAGACAAAAGAGTTTTAGTTTTCCGATTGTGTCAATGCTTAAATGGTAAATAATCATACATAGGATGTCAAATTATTTGACAAAAAAAAATAAGTAATTTTGATGTAATATGTTGTTTGTTAGTTAATTGTTGTTTTGGTATAGTTTTGGCCGACTAATTAATATGAGCCATGTTTTGAGTATCTATTAAAATGTCTGAAGATTCTCAAAACAATAAATCTATTCTGAAAGCCATGAAATCTATTTTAAAATCAACTATCCGAAACTTTGGACGAAAACCGGCCACGAACCTAATCAATTTGATTGGACTGGCAATCAGTCTGGCTCTGGTCATTATTTTGTCGGTTTATTCGTACAGCGAACTAACAACAGACCACTTTCATAAAAATGGAGATCGTGTTTATTTGTATGCCGACTTAAACGATAATATGTTTATGCCGGGAATACTGAAAGATCAGATCGATTTGAATATTCCTGAAATTGAATCATCGGTACGACTGGCAGGAGCTGATGAAACACCGGTGTTTCAGGTCGGAGACGGAGACCTGGTTACTTCAGATATTGTTTTTGCTGATGACAATTTTTTTAAATTTTTCACTTATCAGGCCATTGAAGGCAATCTGGAAACCGCTTTGAAAGAACCGATGACCATTGTGCTCGCAAAACCTTTGGCCGAAAAGCTATTCGGGCGGGAACGCGCGCTGGGTAAAAGCATCAAACTAAACAACGATAAGGAACTGACAGTTTCTGCTGTAATCGACGAACCAAGAGCAAATAGCTGTCTTTCTTTCAGTTCAATTACATCAATCGCTACCCGAAAAATTGTTCAACCAGACAACGGGGAGTTTATCAATTGGGGATGGCATAATTTCCTGACATTCACACTCCTGAAACAAGGAGCAAAACCCAATGAAACAACCCCAAAGATTGCCAGCTTATTCCCAAAGAATGAGCAGAATCCGGAAGATCATTCGAAATTGAAACTAACTCCATTGAAACAAATTTATTTCTCCAAATTTTCGCTGCTGGGTGACACATATCTTCGGAACGGAGACAAAAGAAAAATCATGATTCTGGTGATGGTCGCCGCACTTGTTCTGATGATTGCTCTGGTCAATTTCATTAATATTTCTTCGTCGCAATGGCTCGACAAAATTAGGCAGACCGGCGTTTTGAAAGTTATCGGGGCAAGTAAATCAACTATTCTCAAAAATGTACTTTCCGAAGCTTTTATTCTGTTTTTGGTATCATTGTTTCTGGCAATTTTGTTTGTAGTGTTTTTATTGCCTTCAATCAGTAATTATACCGGCATTCATTTCAACGGGCAATTGTTTTACACCTCATCCTTCCTGATCATTTCCATTATCGGTGTTTTTATACTGAGCATGGTTTTCAGCTTAATACCTGCTTTGCGCATTTCTTCGTCAAAAGCTGTTGATAACCTGAAAAAGATCGTTGAGCAGGGTTCTTCAAATTCCCTGATCAGGGGAGTACTGGTCACCACTCAGTTTGTAATTGCCATTGTGCTAATCGCTTTTACGATACTGGTACAAAAGCAGGTCTATTTCGGAAGCAATCTTGGATTCATCCAGGAAAACATTATCGGGATAAAATTATCGTCGCAACTGAATGATCAAAAAGAAGTACTCCGGAAAATTCTGGAAGAAAAACCTTCCATAAAAGAGATTTCGTTCACACAGTTTTTCCCGGGGAAATCTTTTTCGAAATGGTGGGGAATTGAGGCTAACACGGATGGTGAAAAAAAGGAACTCGGTTTCAATACATTTTGTGCCGATGCCGACTTTGCAAAAATGCTGGGATTGGAACTGAAAAGTGGCCGTTTTTATACAAACGACCTTTCAACGGATAAGAACAAAGTGGTCGTGAATGAAACGTTTATCAGGGAAAACAAAATCACGAATCCTATTGGCCTGAAGCTGATCAAATCAGCAACCAAATCGTACGAAATTATCGGTGTTGTAAAAGATTTTCACTTCAAATCGGTTAATTCTCCAATCGATCCGCTTGTCATCCGAAACGATCCGGCTGCTTCCGTTTGTTTGATTAGCCTGAAAACAACAGATTTTAATTCGCTGCATAAAACCATTCAGGAAATAAAAGCGGCAGCTACTAATTTATCTCCTTCTTTTCCGGTCGAAATAAACTTTCTCGATCAGGCAATACAGAATATGTACCAATCCGAATTGCAGTTCCGGCGAACCTTTTCGCTTTTTGCCGGTTGTGCCATCCTTATTTGTTGCCTCGGCATTTTGGCTTTGTCGCTGTTTGCCAGTCAGCGCCGAACCAAAGAAATCGGCATCCGAAAAGTAAATGGAGCAAAAGTTTCTGAAGTACTTGCCGTGCTGAATAAAGACTTTGTGAAATGGGTTGCTATTGCTTTTGTGATTGCAATACCCATTGCTTGGTACGCCATGAATAAATGGCTCGAAAGCTTTGCCTACAAAACCACATTGAGTTGGTGGATTTTTGCTCTTTCGGGAATACTTGCTTTGGGAATTGCTTTGCTAACGGTTAGTTGGCAAAGCTGGAAAGCAGCTACGAGGAATCCGGTGGAAGCATTGAGGTATGAATAAAAGCCCCTCCGGACCTCCACGAAGAGGAGGGATTCGTGACGGTAAAATTTTAAAGGTTATGAGAATAAATGGAACGATAAGTGACTAATATTCATAGGCTAAAATGATGAAAAACTTTAAAATAGTATTTCGGAAAATCAAAAATGACAAAAGCTTGTCGATTTTGAAAATGGCTGGTTTGGTTCTGGCATTTAGTGTTGCTATCTTGCTAATATGCGATGTGGCCTACCAAAGGTCGTTTGACCGTTTTCATAAAGATTCCCAAAGGATTTACAATGTGTATATCGATGAGGTTTACCGGGGGACAAAAGATATTTATGGCGAATGTCCCCTGGCTATTGGGGCATATTTAAAGGATTTGTTCCCAGAAGTGGAAAGCATGGTGCGAACGAAAGACAATTCGGATGTAGTCATTGCTAAAGAAAATGGAAATGCTTTTAAAGAAGATGTTCTGTGGACAGATCCTTCTTTTACCGATGTGTTTTCGCTGGATTTAATTTCAGGGAATAAAGCTTCGTTTTTAACACAATCCGGAGAGATTTATATTGCAAAATCACTTTCTGAAAAAATATTCGGAAAACTGAATTCTGTCGGGGAAATAATAAAAGTTAACGACAGAAATTACACCATCGCAGGTATTTTTAACGATTACCCACTTAATTCACACCAGAAATTTATGGCATTATTGCCGCTTAAAGACTATGTAAATCAATACGATTCGTACGATTGGGAAAGTACTGAATTTCTCACCTACATTAAATTCAAAAATGAAACCGACCCGAAAGCTTTTGAGGTAAAGGTACAGCAACTTGTTAGGGATTATTGGATTCCCTGGCTCAAGACACATTACAATTTGGATTATGTGTTTAACAATGAGAATTCAATGAAACTCAAACTACTTCCGTTACCCGACATCCATTTGCATGGTTCTTTTGTATCAAGTTTTGAAAAGCAAAGCAATATCTCTATCATCTACATTAATTTGGCAATTGTGCTGGTGTTGCTGCTCATTGCTTATTTTAACCTCATGGGTTTTGCTTTTTCGAAGGGGAAAAAGCACCAGTCTCAACTTAATATCAAACGGTTTTTGGGAGGTACCAAAAAGGATATTATCCTGGCATTTATTGTTGAGAACATGGTTTACACCCTACTTGCTTTTCTGCTTGCTTCGGGAATCTCTGTTATTCTATTCAACCTGAACTTACCAAGTTTAGCTGGACTGTCAAACATTGCATTGACAAATTATATTGCTCCTGTTGCCGGGCTGTTTTTATTAGCCGGACTTATCGCGATTTCATGCGGATTAATTTTAGGGTTCTATTTTAACCGGACTTCGCTAAAAACAAGCGTTGTAAAATCAATTGGCTATTCTACATTTTGGTTAAACCGTGCGATGTTAATTGCACAAATTGCAACCTCAATCATATTAATTATCTGCATAACCGGGATTTACAAACAACTAAAATTTATATCGGGTTTCAACCTTGGTATCGATACCGAAAATGTCGTGATTATTAATCAGGCCTACAAAATCAGGGATCATTATGAAGCGTTCAGGAATGAGCTAAAAAAGTCTTCTTTAATTCAGGAAGTAGCTTGTTCAAATTCCTATCCTTTTAGCGGCATGACTACAGGAAGTTACATCCCTGTCGATTTACCGGATCAAACGCCATATCCATTTCCTTATTTCCAAACCGATATTGGATTTCAGGGTGTGTTTAAGTATAAGATGTCTGATGGCCGATGGTTTTCTGATGAAATGGGAAACGATAAAGATGCCATCATTTTGAATCAAACAGCCGTTAAGGAAATGGGGTTCACGAACCCTATCGGCAAAGAGTTTTACAGTGATTTGTCCAAAACCCGAAAAGTTAAAGTAATCGGAGTGGTTAATGATTTTAACTTCCGCTCATTGCATCATAAAGTAGAGCCACTTTTATTGACACCTTTAAACAAAGGTGATTATTATCGTTATATCGAAATAAAAGGGAATGCTCCAACCCGCAAAATGCTTTTGGCAGAAATCAGCAAAGCATGGAATAAAATAGCGGGAAATGAATACATGAACTATTCGTTTCTCGACGACCGGATGTCCGTTTTATATGAAAAAGAGATAAAAGCCAGACGTTCAACTGGTATATTTAGTTTGATCGCCATACTGATTTCCTGTTTTGGACTTTTAGGAACAGTGTTGAACATCACAAATGAAAAAACGAAAGAAATCGGCATCCGCAAAGTAAACGGAGCAAAAATTTCAGAGATGATGGTTATGCTCAACCGCGACTTTGTGAAATGGGTAGCCATCGCATTTGTAATAGCCACGCCCGTTGCGTATTATGCCATGAACAAGTGGCTCGAAAGCTTTGCCTATAAAACCGAACTAAGTTGGTGGATCTTTGTCATTGCCGGATTAATGGCATTGGGAATTGCACTGCTAACCGTTAGCTGGCAGAGTTGGAAAGCAGCTACTAGAAACCCGGTGGAGGCGCTGAGGTATGAATAACCTAAACAAATCAGAAAAACGAGCAGAAAACGATGAACACTATTATTTTTAAATCTATTTTCAGAGGTCTTCGCAAACAGAAACTCATTGCGTTTATAAACTTCATTGGATTGAGTATTGGCCTCACTTTGGTTATGTTTATTGCCTTTTACCTTCGAAATGAACTTCAGGCCGATAAGTTTCATCAAAACGCTCAAAACATTTACCGGATTGAAGAACATATTCAATCGCAATCGGCTCCGCTTACCCCTCTTCCAATGGCGGGGTGGCTAAAAGATAATTTCCCGGATGTTGAACTCACTACACGAATTTCCCCTTTGTTTGAAGCCATTAAATATGTTACAGCGGATAATAACAAGGTAGAAGTGAAGAACCCACTTTTTGTTGATTCTACTTTCTTTCGGATGTTCTCTTTCCCAATCGCATACGGAGATAAAACAGGAGGTTTTAGCAATAAAAAGGCGGTGGTATTAACAGCGTCGCTGGCCCAGAAACTTTTTGGCAAAGAGGACCCGATTGGAAGGACTATAACTTTCTGCGGAAAAAAACCTTACACAATCACTGCGGTTTTAAAAAAATCTCCACCCAATTCATCCATGCAATTCGATTTGCTTTTGCCCATTTTAAGCATGGCCGATTACCAAGGTTTCGACGAAAAGAACTGGGGAAGTAGTTCTTATCAGACTTTCATAATTCTAAATTCCGATATTCATACATTATCCGAAAAAGTCAACTCTTTGGTTAAAAAGGATTTTCCTGATTTTACAGCTTCTTTTTCATTCGTGTCTTTGCCCGAAATTCATTTCTCGCAAGATTCTCCTTTTGATTCCATTTTCAAACACGGTAGCAAAACTGAATTGTATGTTTTTATGCTGGTTGCCTTGGTTGTATTGCTAATCGCTACCATCAACTTCATCAACCTCAACGTTGCCCTTTCATCTTCACGGTTCAAAGGGAACGGCATCAGGAAAATTGAAGGGGCAAGCCAGCTTCAACTAATAGCCGGATATCTGTTTGAATCGGTATTAATTAGCCTGACAGCCGCAGTAGTTGCAGCCTTTCTTATCGAACTGTTTTTCCCGCAATTCAACCGTTTGTTAAGCAATTCTCTGGAGCGGGCTCAGTTGAGACAACTTTGGTTTTATTTCGCTTTGGCTGGAATGGGTTTGTTGACAGGTTTAATTGCAGGGGCTTATCCTGCTTACAAATTTTCACGTGTGTCGCTCACATCCTTTATTCGCAATAAATACTATTCACAAATCGGTTCGGATAAATGGAGAGACCGTCTGGTAATTTTTCAGTTTACCATCTCAATAGCATTGATTATATCAACTCTTTTCCTGAACCGTCAGATGGACTTTATTCAGACACGACAACTGGGCTTTGATAAAGCTCAGGTATTGTTTGTTCCACTTACTGATGAATTGAAAAACAAGAAAGGAATTATAATGGATCAGTTAAAAAACATTCCTGAAGTTGAACATGTGAGTACCAGCGACCGTATCCCCGGGCAGACTTTTGCCCAATGGGGACAAAAATATAGTGTAAACGGAGAAGAAAAAGATATCAGGTTTTATTATACAGGTGTTAGCGACGAATATATAAAAACACTGGGACTCCAAATTTTGCAAGGGCGAAATTTTGATCCGGCACGACCAGCCGATCAATTTAGTTTCCTGGTTAACGAGTCGTTTGTAAAGAAGTATGGTCTTAACAATTTGGACGAAAGTATTTTATGCGGACATAAAATTATCGGCGTTGTAAAAGATTTCAATTTCGGTTCGCTGTATAAAGAGGTTGAGCCATTGGCCATTCGTTATAATAATGAGGATTGCAACATATTAATGATCAGGACAAAATCTTCAACATTTAAGGGCGTCTCCAGTCTTATAGGAGCAATTAATAAAAGCATTTTAAAAGTTGCTCCAAACGCGTTTTTCGACATACAATTTCTCGATAATCAAATCCAGAACCAATACGTTAACGAAGTTAAAGCCTCACATTTGCTGGGTTACTTCTCCTTCTTTGCCATATTCATTTCCTGTTTGGGCTTATTTGCACTGGCTAAGCTGACCATTAATAAAAGAATCAAGGAAATTGGTGTCCGCAAAGTAAACGGGGCCAAAGTTTCGGAGATACTGACAATGCTAAACAGAGACTTTGTGAAATGGGTGGCCATTGCCTTCGTAATTGCTACACCAATTGCCTGGTACGCGATGAATAAATGGCTCGAAAACTTTGCTTACAAAACCGAACTCAGCTGGTGGATTTTTGCCCTAGCTGGCCTACTTGCATTGGGGATTGCGCTTTTGACGGTTAGTTGGCAAAGCTGGAAAGCGGCTACGAGAAATCCGGTGGAGGCGTTGAGGTATGAATAGTCAAAAACAAATAAACTTACTGAAAAATGAAAAGGTTCATCATAAATTTAGTTCGTTCGGTTAAGCGAAATCCATTATACACAGCCATCAACATCTCCGGATTAATCGTTGGCTTTGTGTGTGTCATTTTTATCGCATTTTGGATCAAAAACGAGCTGAGCTACGACCGGTTTCATAAAAACGCAGACAATATTTATCGAGTCCATCGTTATTTTTACGATGCCAACGGAACTGAGAATCTGCATTTACCACAAGTTGCTCCTCCAATAGCTCCATTGTTAAAAGACTGGCTACCAGAAATCGAAAATGTAGCCCGGGTGAGTCATACTGGAATGCTCTTTGCCCTCAATAATCAAAAAATTGTCGAACCTGATGTTTGCTTTGCAGAACCTGATATTCTGAAAATTTTCACTTTTGATGGGTTGCCTGAAAATGGTAATTTGATAGACGAACCGCTCACCGCTGTTATTTCTGAAAATATAGCTCAAAAATTCTTTGGAGGTAAAGACGCAGTTGGAAATAACATGGAATTCTTCGACGATTTTGGGAAAAGTTACAATTTAAAAGTTACCGGAGTTTTCAAAAACTGGGGCAAGAATAGCCATTTTCATCCTGAAGTTTTCATCTCCTTTTCAACTTATGTATCGTATGTTGGTGAAAACGAAATGAAAGACTGGGGCAGCAACAATTACGAAACGTTTGCCCTAATGCGACAACCACCCAAAGAGTTGGATGCCAGGCTTGACCAGTTCATAAATAAACAACTTGAAAATGGAACCAAATGGACTAAAATCAGGATGGAGAAACTTACCGATATTCATTTTAACTGGTACGGAAACCGTTCTTACATTTATATTCTCTTGTCAATTGCTCTCCTGATCTTGTTTTTGGGAAGTATTAATTACATGAACCTGAATACAGCCATTTATTCCAAACGGATTAAGGAAATCCGGGTAAAAAAAATAGTTGGGGCTTCGGGCAAACGCATTGCCGCATTGTTAATTGCCGAATCCGTGTTCTTCTGTTTTATTGCACTCATACTGGCCTTAATCATCGTTTCGTTCACCATAACCAACTTACATCAGATTTTCAACGAAAATCTTTCATTTTCCATTTCGAATAACCTCGATCTGGTTATTGTATTCATCCTGTTGACTATTTCTATTGGAGTAATATCAGGCTTGTATCCAGTCATTTTTTCGTTGTCGGGTAATAGTTCAACGCTGAATACTTCTACTAGTCCAACATCAGGGAAAATGAATTTTCGCAATGTGCTTGTCGTTTTTCAGTTTTTTGTTTCAATCACCCTAATCATGTCATTCATGGCGGTAAACAAACAACTGAATTACATCCATACGAAAGATTTGGGGTTGAATAAAGAAAATGTAATTACACTAAGCGCATCGCCGCTTCTATTCGAAAAGCTTGATGTCTTTCGTCAGGAGTTGATGCTCAATCCAACTATTGTTAGTGTTTCGGGTTCAAAAAGAATTCCTTCGCAAGGACTGAGCGATAGTAACGAAGCTAAAGTTATCCAAAGCGGAAAAATAGAACCACTTGGGTTTCGGGTCGCCAATGTCCGGGTTGATTCCTATTTTCTTCCGACTTACGAAATTAAACTTATCGCCGGAAATAACATCAATGATCAGAAAAAGGAGGAAGCCGAGTACCTGGTTAACCGGTCGGCCGTTGAGAAAATTGGTTGGGGAACGCCTGAAAATGCCATTGGGCAATTCATGGAATATGGTGGCAAAAAAGGCAAAATAGTTGGCGTGGTTGGTGATTTCCATTACGAAACATTACACAACCCGGTTTCGCCAATTATCATGTACAGCGATCCATCAAGTTATAACCGAATCTCGGTAAGAATACTTCCAACAAACTTAAAAAGCACAATTTCTTTTATCGAAGAAAACTGGCAAAAGTATAATGCTTCAGGCTCTCCATTTAGCTACCAGTTTATTGATGAGCGTTTTGCGGAGTTGTACCACACCGAGGAATACACCAGGACAATTTTCAGCTATTTTATGATTCTTGCTATTTCGATAGCCATATTGGGATTATTTGGCCTGTCGCTTTTTGTAATGGAACGCAGAACCAAGGAAATTGGAGTTCGGAAAGTTAGTGGTGCCACCATCTCCGAAGTCATGGCCATGCTCAATAAAGATTTTGTACGGTGGGTTGTGATCGCTTTTATAATTGCTACTCCTGTTGCATACTACGCCATGAACAAATGGCTCGAAAACTTTGCCTACAAAACCACGCTGAGTTGGTGGATTTTCGCCCTGGCCGGGTTGCTGGCATTGGGAATTGCCTTGCTTACAGTTAGCTGGCAGAGTTGGAAGGCGGCTACGAGGAACCCGGTGGAGGCGCTGAGGTATGAATAAATCGTGTATTAATATATAAAAAAGAATATTCCATGAAAGCATTTGAATTTCTAAATTTTAAAAATTACAATTTGATTAACATCTTTGGTCTTTTTGTAGGAATAGTATGCGTTTTAACGATTATGTTGTGGGTTGAAGATGAACTTAAATTTGACTCTTTCAATAAAAATGCTGATAGAATATACCGTGTTATTGAAGGCCAAAACGACATTCAAGGGTATTCATATTCAGCAATGACGATGGCTCCGCTGGCCAAAGCTTTAAAAGAAAAGATTCCTGAGATTGAAAAAGTTGCCAGTTTCGAAATGGATTGGCCTGTTGTGGTAAAAGCAGGAGAGAATTATTTTAATGAAAACGGAATGGCAGCTGTTGGCAAAGATTTTTTCGATATTTTCTCTTTCCCATTTGTAAATGGAAACCCACAGCTTATTAAGACTGATAAACACTCAGTTGTATTGTCGGAAAAAATTGCAAAAAAATATTTCGGAGAAGACGACCCTATTGGAAAATTTATAGAAATAGACAAGAAGGCAGTTAAGGTAATAGCCATATTCAAAAATATTGATTTCAATTCACATATCTCTTTTGACCTGGCAATCTCCGAGGATTTGTTTGGGGTAGGCACAAGATGGGATAGCCAAAGTTTATATACTTATATACAGGTTGTTCCAGAAATAAGAGCAAAGCACCTGGCTCCAAAAATCTCTGATTTTCTTTCTTTCAATGATAATCCCGAAATAAAAAAGATAAAACTGATTCTTCAACCTATACAAGACATTCATTTTCAAAGGCATCTTGCCGATGAAGATTATACAAACATTGGTGATAAAAAGTATGTTTATATATTCTCATTTATGGGTTTATTTATCCTTATTTTAGCTTGCATTAATTTCATCAACCTGTCAACAGCAGTCTCTCAAAAGGATATAAAAAATAATGGAATCCAAAAAATATTAGGCGCCAGTAAAAAAGTATTGATAAGGAAATCTTTATTTAAGTCATTACAGGCCTCTTTGATAGCTACAGGAATATCATTGGGCATTTTATTTCTGATACTTCCTCATTTCAATACATTTACCCATAAAGCTCTTTCGTTTGATTTCACAAGTCCTTCGCATATCCTATTTCTTATTTCAATAGTTCTTTTTTCCGGCATCCTGTCTGGTCTCTATCCTGCTTTTTATACGGCTTCCTTTTCGCCTCTGGGGATGATAAAAGTTTCTAAGGGAGGCACGAATCAATGGCAACGTAAAGGCTTAGTAGTATTTCAGTTTTTCCTGTCAATTTTCTTAATCATTGTCACACTGGTCAGTTTTAAACAATTCAACTATATCAGGCAAGTAAACCTGGGATTTGACAAAGAACAAACAATCTACTTTCGTTTGGAAACAGATAAATCGGGCTATCAAACAGTGAAAGAACGATTAAAAAAGATGCCAGGTATTGAAATGGTTGGAGGAATAAACTATTTCTCCTCAACAATAATGAATACTTCAGATGTTCAATGGCTTGCAAACGAACAAGGAAAGCCATTTTCCCAAAACCAGGTTGATGAAGATTATTTTTCGTTGTTGAAAGTAAATATTAGCGAGGGTCACAGTTTTTCGAATGATTTAAAAAGTGAATGGGGTAATTCAGTTATAATCAATCAGAAGGCTAAAGAAATTATCGGAAATGAAAGCCCATTAGGAAAAACTTTACATTTCTGGGGTAAACAGTATAATATTATTGGTGTAATTGACAATATCCATATCCGATCGGTTCAGGAAAGTATTCAACCTGAATTTTATATCCATAAAGAAAATCCCACGTATGTTCTTGTAAAATACAACAATCACTATTTCTCTTCAATAGACCAATTAACCAGTCAAATACGAACAATTGTTAAAGATATTTATCCAAATGCCCCTGTTGATTTTCAATTTCTGGATGCGACCTATGCCCACCTCTATGAAAGTGATAAACGGATAGGAACCATTTTTTTTATAGTGGCAATTATTGCTATTTTCATATCCTCTCTTGGTCTATTTGGGTTAAGTTCATATAGTTCTAAAAAACGCACTAAAGAAATCGGCATCCGCAAAATAAACGGTGCCACCATCTCCGAAGTAATGGCCATGCTGAACAAAGACTTTGTGAAATGGGTAGTAATTGCTTTTATAATTGCCACGCCCATTGCTTACTATGCCATGCACAAATGGCTTGAGAACTTTGCCTACAAAACCACTTTAAGCTGGTGGATTTTGCCATGGCAGGTTTGCTGGCATTGGGAATTGCTTTGCTCACCGTTAGCTGGCAAAGCTGGCGGGCGGCTACGAGGAACCCTGTGGAGGCGCTGAGGTATGAATAATTTTTAACAACTTAAAGTAAATGATATGAACCGGTTCAACCTGAAATTAGCCATTCGCAACCTGGCAAAAAACAAAGTCTATTCCTTTCTTATTATCGGAGGGTTTGCCATTGGGTTTGCAGCCTGCATACTCATCGGTTTGTACTACCAGACCGAAACCAGTGTAAATAAAAATTTTGCTAATCACCGCCAGATTTACAGGCTTTACGATGTTAAAATGAACCGCTGTAACCTAAACTGGGACTTGTATCCGGTGCTTACAAGCGATTACTCTGCTGTTGAAAATGCCTGTCCGTTCGATTACTCCTCAGGAATTCCGTTTACGGTTAAAAATGAACAGGCTCACACTTACACCGAAATTGAGTATTTATTAGCCACGACCAATAATTTCTTTCCGATATTTTCGGTTAAAATGACTGAAAGTATGGGCGTTAAACCATTCGAAAATAAAGAATCGGTGGTGATTTCGAAACAAGTTGCACAGAAGCTTTTCGGGTCGCAAAATCCGCTGGGACAACAAGTGAATGTGGGCAATTATTTTATGGGAACTGTAACCGGGATATTCGATAAGCTGCCTGCCAATTCGAGTTTTCAGGCCGATGTTATCCTGAACAGTGAAAACCAGAAGTTCAGGATGTCGAACACGGTCAGCAACGGGAAAAGATACAATCCAACCAACCATTTTGTGATGCTGAAAGAAGGAACCGACCCGCAGCTTTTTGCCAGGGAACTGAACAAATCGGCAACCCTCAAGGCTTTGGATACCGACAGCCTGGCGCTGCAAAAACTCGATGATATATACCTTTCGGAACTCACTATAAAAAGCCGCCATGCCAAAGGAAACCCTGTTTTGTTAAAAATATTTCTGGCCATTGCAGTGCTCATACTACTACTTTCGAGCATTAATTACCTGAATTTTTCGATTTCGATGCAATATGCCAAACTGAAAGAAATTGGCATTCATAAAGTTAACGGCGCCGGATGGAAAGAACTGGTAAAATATACATTTGCCGAAGTCACCCTCGGGATTCTGATTTCACTTGTATTTTCGGTAATTATCACGCTTTTTGCACTTCCTTATTCCGAAAAACTGTTCGGGAAAGCAGTCAATTCAGAATTGAGTTCCTGGATTTCGGTTGCCCCGTTCTTTTTGATAACTGTAGTTTTCGTGATTCTGATAAACAGTCTTGCCCCGATTTTTATTCTGTCGAAATTCAGGATTACCGAGTTTCTTTCCGGGTTCAAGGGAAAGCGGAACAGCCGTCAGATAGGCAAGCAGGCCATGCTCACTTTTCAGCTCACAGTGTCAATAGCGCTTATTGCCGTTGTAATGATTATTTTCAAACAACTCAGTTTTGTACAACATTCAGATATGGGCTTCAACTACGAAATGCTGGTTCGGATCGACGTTCCCGTTAAATTTCAGAAAACAGAAGTATTGAACCAGGAAATCGGGAAACTTCCGTTTGTTACTGCTACCACCTTGAGCTCAGGCTGTCCGGGAATGATTAACCACAAAATGGAAACAGGTGCCGAAGGAAAAAATTTCGACATCAACGTCATTCCGGTTGGAAGCAATTTTTTGAAAACGATGGGAATAGAATTAATAGCTGGTCGTGATTTTATGGAAAGCGAAATCAAAAGGGCCTGCCTGATAAACGAAGAAGCCCTGAAACAATACGGGTGGGATAGTTTTGAAGGGAAAAAATATGAAAACGGAAAAGATGGCGGATACGACGTGGTTGGCATTATGAAAGATTTTAAGTTCGAGTCGTTTCATTCAAAAGTTGAGCCGTTGGCAATTGTTTTCGACGGAGCGCCTTATGGCAATGTGCTTTCAGTAAAACTGTCTGCCGGAAATACCGGACAGCAAATCAGCCGGATAGCGCAAGTATGGAAAACCATTTCGCCTTACGAACCTATGAGCCTTGTTTTTTACGACGATTATTTCCAGGCCATGTATGCCAAAGAAGAAAAACTGGCAAGCTCCATTACTTTCTTTTCGCTGATTGCGGTTGTGCTTACCTGTATGGGCATTCTTGGTCAGATTTTTATGATTTGTCTGAACCGAGTAAAAGAAATAGGCATCCGCAAAATAAACGGGGCAAAAGTTTCAGAAGTGCTTGTGCTTTTAAACCGTGATTTTGTGAAATGGGTAGCTATTGCGTTTGTAATTGCCACTCCCATTGCCTGGTATGCCATGCACAAATGGCTTGGAAGCTTTGCTTATAAAACGGAACTGAGTTGGTGGATTTTCGCCCTGGCCGGTTTGCTGGCATTGGGCATTGCACTGCTAACAGTAAGTTGGCAAAGTTGGAGGGCGGCTACGAGGAATCCGGTGGAAGCGTTGAGGTACGAATAAAGTCTGGAACTATGAATTTTTGATGATTACCAATAATATAAAAAATGGATACAATATTAAACAACCTAAAATTAGCATGGAGAAGTTTCAAAAGGGATAAACTTTATTCATGGGTTAAAATCAGTAGTCTGGCTATTGGTGGTGCGGCATGTATTCTAATTGCATTGTTTGTCAGGAATGAGTTGAGTTACGACAAACATTATCGGAATACAGACCAGATTTACAGGCTGGTTAAGGTTGATGAAAATAAGGGCAAAATCCGCAAAAGTGTTTATATGCCAGCGGCATTAGCAAAGGCACTTATGGACAATTATCCTGAGATTGAGAAGGCAGGGCGTATTAGCAATATTGAAACGTTTGGTGCAGGCAGCAATCAAATCAGAAGGGAAGGTAAATTAGATAATTCATTCGAAGAGGGTGTCGTTTTTGCTGACCAGCAAACTTTGGAAATATTGGAGGCACAATTTATAAATGGCAATCCGCAAAATGCTCTAAACGAAGCCAATTCCATGGTGATTACAAAAAGTCGGGCTGATAAATTTTTCCCCAATGAAAATCCAATAGGCAAAACAATTTTAATAAATAATGATATCAAGAAACCTTATACCATAACTGGTGTTATTGAAGATTTTCCAGAAAATTCGCATCTCAAATACCATTTTTTTATCGCACTACAAAACCTATTCACAAACTTTTTTGGCGAAGGAGAACAAACCTCGTGGAGTGGGAATAGATATATTACCTACTGTTTGGTAAAGGAAGGCACAGACATCGCTTCTTTGGAAAAGAAACTGGAAAATATTGTTTCAAGATATGACAAAACTATTAAAAGTAAAAAGAGCTATGAGTTTCAACCCATAACAGATATTTACCTGAACAGGGAACAGGTTCAAGACATGCAATCACATGGAAATATTCAGTTTATATGGGTATTGTCTGCAATTGCAGCTTGTATTCTTATTTTAGCTTGTATAAATTTTATCAACCTTTTTCTTGCAATATCAGGCAACAGGGCAAAAGAAGTAGGATTCAGAAAAACAATTGGCGCTAAAAGAAATTCTATTGTCTTTCAATTTATATCAGAATCAATTCTATACAGTTTCATTTCAGTGTTGGCGGGAGTTGTATTGGCTTGGATATTCCTTCCCTGGTTTAATAATTTGTCTTACAAATCGCTAACCATGCCATGGAAGGAATGGTGGTTTTTCCCACTAATCATTTCTATTTCAGTAATTATCGGAACAATTGCCGGATTCTATCCATCACTTTTCCTCTCTCGGATTGAACCAACGAAGGCTCTTAAAGGGAAGATCAATCAGCCCAAAAAAATGTCTGGGATATTCAGTAGCCTGGTGGTTTTTCAATTTGCAGCATCAATAACGTTAGTTGTTTGCTCAACAATGGTTTACCGCCAAATGGATTTTATAATGAACAAAAAAATCGGGTTTGAAAAAGAACAGGTACTGGTTTTAAAGAGTACGAACACTTTGGGGACAAATATTACCCCTTTTAAAAATGAGCTTTTAACTATACCCAATGTTCAAAGTGTTTCAATTAGCAGTTTTTTACCCATCGAAAATACAAAAAGAAACTCGGATAGTTTTTGGGATGAACAAAAAGGAAAGGATGCAAATGCAGTTTCTCAAATATGGACAGTTGATTGCGATTACATCAAAACAATGGGCATGAATATAATTGAAGGCCGGGAGTTTTCCGGGCAATCAACATTGGACAAGAACGCGGCCATTGTTAACCAAACTATGGCAAAGGAACTTGATTTGAAAAATCCTATTGGGGCGCAGATCATTAATAGTGAGGGGCAGCGTTGGGAAATTGTTGGTGTAGTTGAAGATTTTAATTTTGAATCGTTGAAAACAAGCATCAGCCCACTTTTTATGGTTTTAGGGAATAGCAACGAAGTTATGGCAATTAAAGTGAAAACTTCCGACATTCAAACAACGATTGGTTCAATTGAAAAAAAATGGGCTAAATTTTCACCAAACCAATCCATAAGGTACAGTTTCCTCGACCAAGAATTTGCATTAATGTATAACGATACTGAGAGGATGGGTAGCATTTTACTGAATTTTACCTTTCTGGCAATTTTTATTGCATGTCTTGGTTTGTTCGCTCTTGCTCAATTCACAATTAAAAAGCGGATCAAGGAAATCGGCATCCGCAAAGTAAACGGAGCCCGAATTTCGGAAGTAATGGTTATGCTCAACCGCGACTTTGTGAAATGGGTAGCCATCGCGTTTGTGATTGCCACACCTATTGCGTACTACGCTATGAACAAATGGCTCGAAAGCTTTGCCTACAAAACATCGCTCAGTTGGTGGATTTTTGCACTGGCAGGATTACTGGCATTGGGTATTGCCTTGCTAACGGTTTCATACCAGTCCTGGAAAGCGGCTATTCGAAACCCGGTTGAAAGTTTGAGATATGAATAAGGCTAATGTTTAGCTGGTCCCGATTAATCGGGAGAAGGCTGCGACAAGGAATCCGGTGGAGGCGCTGAGGTATGAGTGACGAAATTTTGGATCGAAGTTTAAAACCATAAATAAATAGGCGATGATTTTATTTCAGAACATAAAATATTCAATCCGTAGTTTATTGAAAAACAAAACGGCATCAATACTCAATCTGGTTGGGCTAACGGTTGGAATCACGGTTAGTACGCTCATCTTCCTTTTTGGGCTGAAGGAAAAAAACACCGATAAATCCATTCCCGGTGTTCAAAACATTTATGTCCTCACCAATAATAACGGGAAAACATACTACTCTCAAAAAATGGTAAACCACATCAAGAAAGAAATTCCCGAAATGGATGATGTCACTTATTGCTGCCCGGATTGGTCGCCACAAGTATTTCTTGCCAAAAATCAGGGCAGCTATAAAGTAAATAAGATGATTACAGCCGACTCGTGCTTTTTCAGGGTTTTCCCATTCAAAACGGTTTGGGGCGATCCTGAAACATCGTTTAACTCGGCCAATAAAATTGTATTGACCCGTTCGTTGTCTGAAAAAATATTTGGAAAGGAAAATCCTGTTGGGAAACCGCTTACTTACAACGCCACTTATTTGCAAGGGGAAGAACTGGAGGTCGTTGCCGTAATCGAGGACTTTCCGCAAACAATCTCGTGGAATTTCGATGCAGTACTTTCGTTACAAACCAACTACAAAATAAGTTGGTATGCTGGCAACTTGAAAAACTGGGGTTCGAGAAACTACCAGGCTTTTGCCAAAATAAACGAACATGCCCCGGAACAGGCAGTCTTGTCAAAGCTGTCAAACATTAACCTTGATGAAGTTCCTGAAGATAGCAGAAGTGACATACATTATGGAATGTTCCCTTTTGAAAAGGCCTATTTCGACCTGCCACAACTGGATGTAACCAGGCATGGGAACATGTTTATTTTGTCTGTGATTGAAATAGTTGGCGTACTCATTTTACTTCTGGCCTGTGTGAACTATATAAACATGGTAACAGCACAACGGGAAAAACGGTACAAAAGCATAGGTATCTTTAAAACATTGGGGAGCACCCGGAAAAGAATTTTGCGGATGACCACTACGGAATCGTCTCTCCAAATGTTTTTTGCCATCATTTGCTCCATTGCAATAACCACTTTACTATTGCCAAGGTTCAATATGCTTACGGATTCAAAATTCAGCATGAGTGATTTATTTTCAGCAAATTACCTCCTTCTTTTATCAGTAGTTTCCGGAATAATTGTTTTGCTGACCGGTATCGTTCCTGGTTTTATTTTCAGTAAAAAACCTGCCATCCTGTTAATTAGGAAGAATATTTCAACTGCCGGCAATAATTGGGTCCGTAACAGCCTGCTTGTTTTTCAGTTTACTGTGTCCATTGCCTTAATTGCTTCTATCTTGTTTATTAACAAGCAAAACAACTATTTGCAAAATCAGAGTACAGGCTTTAACAAAGAAAATATCGTTTATGCCAATACAAACAATGAAATTGAAAACCACATTGAGGCCTTTAAAAATGAACTGAAAAAAATTGCAGGAGTGACCGATTTTACATTCACGGAAAGTTTATTGATTGCTAACGACCAAAACTGGGGGATGGGGTTCATTAATAAAGGTGAGAAATATGATGTGGGTTTTTCAAAAATGTCGGTAGCGCCGAATTTCTTCCGGTTTTTTGGGATCAAATTAGCTGAAGGGGGAACCTTTAGTGACGCTTCAAAAGCAAATGGCGATTTCATTTTTAACCGAAAGGCAAAAACAGATTTCAGGATTGAAAAACTCGAAGATGCAAGGGTCGATTATTCTACTCCCGATAAAGGTCATATTGTAGGCATTGTTGACGATTATAACTTCGAATCGCTGCATGTCCCGATCAGGGCGGCAGGCTTTATGTGCTCAGGCGATTGTGATGATCTTCTCTACCTGAAGGTCAATACCCGGAATCTTGCTGCATTCAATGCAACAATGAAGGACGTCGAACAACTCTGGAAGCGCATTTCGCCCAATTTCCCATTGGAATATAAATTTCTGGACCAAACGTATGCTACCTTATATGCCAGGGAAACACAGTTCCAGCGATTTCTGTTTTACACTACTCTGGTTTCGCTGGTACTGTCCTGCCTTGGGCTTGTTGGCCTGACTTTCTTTGTCATGGAACAACGCACCAAGGAAATTGGCGTACGAAAAGTGAACGGCGCCCGAGTATCAGAAATATTAACCATGCTCAACAAAGACTTTGTAAAATGGGTAGCCATTGCCTTTGTAATAGCCACGCCCATTGCATACTACGCCATGAATAAATGGCTCGAAAATTTTGCCTACAAAACCGAACTAAGCTGGTGTATTTTTGCCTTGGCCGGGTTGCTGGCGTTGGGAATTGCGCTGCTCACAGTCAGTTGGCAAATCTGGAAAGCGGCGACAAGGAATCCGGTGGAAGCACTAAGGTATGAATAAAACAAAAATTAAATGATAGCACAACAACTAAAAAACGCATTTCGCGTAATCCTGAAACGGAAGGTAATTTCAGGAATTATCGTATTAAGCCTTCTGGTCGGCTTTACAACAGTATTCCAGCTTACTGGTTTTATATTCGATGAATATGCGGTGGATGGTTTTCATAAAAACAAAGATAGGATTGTTCGTCTGCAATCGGACGACCCTTGGGTCGCAGGCCAGAAAATGAACCACATCACTTATGCAGCACCTGAATACCTTAAAAACAATTTTCCTGAAGTTGAGGACTATTGCCAATGGAACAAAACGGGCTATGATCAGGTGTTTGCCAATAACAATGCCTACTACCAAAACCTTGATTTATTTGAAACAAACTCCGGCTTTTTTAACATTTTTTCTTATCAATTCGTCGAAGGAAGCCCTGCCAGTGCCTTATCCGGCAATAGCATTGTACTCTCTGAGAAAACATCGCAGATGTTTTTTGGAGATAAAAAAGCCCTCGGCAATCCGGTACTTATTAAAACAAAAGGAGTTGACCAGATTTATACTGTATCGGCTGTAGTAACCCAACCCGGGAAATCCCATATTCATTTCGATTTGCTGACTTCGATCAACGGAAAACAACTGCGCGGCACCGATGCCTATTTGTTGCTGAAAGAGAGCACCGATCAAAGAACACTGGAAGAAAAGATGCACCTCAAAAAATCAATGATTCCTTTCTTCTGGGAAGGTAAAACGGTTAATCTTTATCTGAACAATTTAAAATCAATCAACATCACTCCTGAAGTTAAAAGCAAGATCGTTGTTTCGCTGGCTATTGCCGCTATTGTCCTGTTTATTGCTTTTTTCAATTTCATCAATCTGTTTGTCAACCTGCTTATGGATAGGGGAAAAGAGCTAGGGTTGATCAGGATTATCGGAGGAACCAACAAAACACTGGTTAATAAGTTGGGGGTAGAATTTTTAATCCTGATTTTAATCGCATTGATATTCAGTGTTGTTACCATAAGATTTTTGCTTCCTTTTTTCAATCAGCTAAATGGGAGTGATTTGTTGTTCAGCAGCTTCTTCCAGCCGAAGTTATTATTCATCATACTCGGAATTGTTTGTGTTGTGGTGATACTAAGCTACCTTACGGTTTACCTGTTTATCAGAAACCCGATAAAAGCTCCAAACCTCATCAAATCCGGTCTCGTGACGGGAAAAAACCGAAAATTTTCCATAATCAACACTATTCAATATTCTGTTTCAATAGCGCTTATTATTTGTACAATAACGCTCTACCGTCAGGTAAATTTTATCCATAACAAACCCATTGGCCTCGACAGGGATGTGGTTGAATTCAGGCTTCCGGCACCATTCGGCGACAAGAAACAAGCATTTAAAAACAGTCTCATCGGCCATTCATTCATCGAAAAGGTTTCTGTTTGCAGTGCGTCGCCAGTGAAAGAAGCTTCAATGGTCAACTGGAAGTACGACGATAACGGAGAGAAAAAAGAATACACCACACTGCTTTTCCAGGGTGACGAAAACTATATCAATACGCTAAACATCGAACTTATCGAGGGCAAGGAAATTAATACAACAGCTACCGGACGGAACAACCAATGTTACATCAACGAGGCAATGGTGAAGTTTCACCAGTTGAAAGACCCAATCGGGAAGATGGTTCCCGGTTCGACTATGGAAATCGCAGGTGTGGTGAAAGATTTTCATTGGAACGGACTCGAAAGTATAGTGCCACCCGCCGTTGTTGCTGTAAATAACGAAGGAAGGAACCTTTTGGTAAAGATTAAAGCAGGTCAAACAGATGCCGGGATTCAGCTTATAAAGTCGGTTTGGAAAGAACTGATCCCAGATTATCCTTTTGAATATGATACTGTTGGTGGATTGTTTAACGATAAGCATAAAAAATATGAAACGCTTGTACAGTTCATATCTTTTTTCTGTGTCATTTCTATTCTTCTTTCGTCGATGGGACTGCTGGCCTTGTCGCTGTTTTCTATCCGGCGAAAAGTAAAAGAAATCGGGATACGGAAAGTGAATGGCGCCAATGTATTTGAGGTATTGGTCATGATAAACAACAAACTGGTTGGCTGGATTTTGGTTGGGTTCCTGGTTGCCTGCCCTATTGCAGGATACATCATGCACCGCTGGCTTGAGAACTTTGCTTACAAAACCAACCTAAGTTGGTGGATATTTACTTTAGCCGGGTTACTAGCGTTAGTGATCGCATTGTTAACGGTTAGTTGGCAAAGCTGGAAGGCGGCAACAAGAAATCCGGTGGAGGCGCTGAGGTACGAATAGAATTTATTTTTATTGAAAATCCATTATCATGAGAAATAATATCAATGCAATCTGGCATAGGTTTTTAATAAAAAGAACTATAACATCATAAATATCCTCGAATTGTCTTTGGGAATTTTGAGTGTTTTGGTAACTATGTTGTGGGTGCAGGATGAGCTGTCATTCGACTCGTTTAACAAGAATGCAGACCGGATATACAGACTACTCGCTGAAGAATCGCACATGGATGGTTTTTCCAATTCGGCAACTAAAATGCCACCCCTCGCTGAGGCATTAAATTTGACCGCACTCCATAAACCAAATAGATGAACTTTTAAACAAAGCACATTCGGACTTTTGAACAAAGTTGCTTCGTTTGTCTCCCGGTATCTTTGTTTCATCAAATAACAATTAAAATTTTAAAAAGATGAAACAACACAATTATCAGGGAGCGTTGCAGAAGCCGATAGGTTCCGGATTTAACGCCACATCAACAACAAAGGATGTAATCAAGGGCATTGACCTTACGGGAAAAATTGCCATAATAACAGGTGGAAATACAGGCATTGGCCTGGAAACCACCAAAGCGCTGGCTTCCGCGGGTGCAACAGTGATCGTTCCGGCAAGGGATACCGAAAAAGCAAAGAGAAATTTGGCTGGATTTGCCAATGTAGAATTGGAAACAATGGATTTAATGAATCCAGCTTCCATCGATGAATTTGCTCAAAAATTTATTGCTTCGGGCAGACCACTTCATTTATTGATCAACAACGCAGGTATTATGTGGGCGCCGCTACGCAGAGACATTCGTGGGATTGAATCACAATTGGCGACGAATTACCTGGCACAGTTTCAGCTTACTGCAAGATTATGGCCAGCCCTTAAAAAAGCCGACGGTGCAAGAGTGATTAATGTCTCTTCACAAGGGCATCAGTTTGCACCCTTCAATTTCGATGATGCCAATTTCTTGCATCGCGAATATGAAACACTGGCTGCTTACGGGCAATCGAAAACCGCTGTTAACCTGTTTTCTCTTGAGTTGGATAATCGAGGAAAAGCTCACAATGTAAGAACCTATTCGTTGCATCCGGGTTCTATACACGGTACCGAACTTGGAAGAGAAGCTTCGTTGGAATTATTTCAGAAAATGGGATTCTACGATGAGGAAGGAAACATTAAGCCGGAAATTGTAGCATCGTTGAAAACAATTCCGCAAGGAGCGGCAACAACCGTTTGGGCTGCAACAAGCCCTTTGCTTCAGTATATTGGCGGTGTTTATTGCGAAGATGTTGATGTTGCTGAAATAAACCACGGACAAACCTTTTCTGCGGGAGTAAAACTTTACTCATTGGATGAAACCCATGCCAAACGGTTGTGGAAATTAAGCGAAGAATTGACCAACATCACATTTGATATTTCGTAATCTTAAGCCGTGAAAACGAGAATTAAAATACCTTAGATTGATCATTATTATTTTTGTTTTGTTGAATTAATGGTAAAAAAATGAAATGGAGTATAAAGCAAAATATATTACCGAAGATATAAAGCTTTCCTGCTACGAGGACAAGTTTTTTAAATCAGATATCATGTTTGATCACCATATGCTTATCTGGTTCATTTCCGGAGAAACAAAGATTGTACAGGCCGATGCTACTTATATTTTTAAGAAAGGCGATATCTTTTTAATCCCCAGAAATCAACTGGCAACGATTATCAATTATCCTAAAGATGGCCAGCCACATAAAACAGTAGTCATGCACTTGTCCACAAACAGGCTGAGAGATTTTTACGCAAACCTGAATGTGAAACCAATGGCATTGGAATCGCAGAAAATATATTCGTACAACAATCATCCTTTGTTGGAAAGTTGTCTGGCGTCATTGGTTCCGTATTTTGAAATGAAGGATCTTCCCGAAAATATCGCGTCCCTGAAAATCACAGAAGCAATCTGTATTCTCAGAACTATTGACAAAGGAATAGACAATGTACTGGCAAACTTTGAAGAGCCGGGGAAAGTTGATTTGGTTGCTTATATGGAGAAGAATTTCATGTTCAATCTGCCTTTGCAAAAATTCGGATATTTGACAGGTCGGAGCCTGACTACCAATCGCACCATACTGGAATTGAAACTGAATTGTAGTCTCATTTTTTGTCACATACTTTGTCTACCAATCGCACCATACTGGAATTGAAACCATGGATAACAAACTCAACACTAGAACTATACATATACTACCAATCGCACCATACTGGAATTGAAACAATCGGATTTCAGGAATTGATAACAGATCAGATGGCCTACCAATCGCACCATACTGGAATTGAAACTTGTGAGGCATTATACGCTCCGAATACGTGTTGACTACCAATCGCACCACACTGGAATTGAAACGTACTATGCTGACATTGCAGGTAGGCCGTATGAAGCTACCAATCGCACCACACTGGAATTGAAACTGGGTGTTGATCAGGAAATGCCTGGCAAAAACTCCGCTACCAATCGCACCACACTGGAATTGAAACTGAATAGTCGTTTCATTCTTTGTCACATACTTTGTTACTACCAATCGCACCACACTGGAATTGAAACTAACAAAAACATAAAGTGCAACATAAAGTGCAATCTACCAATCGCACCACACTGGAATTGAAACATCGCAGATGGCGCACCTTTAATCTACACAGAACGCGCTACCAATCGCACCACACTGGAATTGAAACATCAAACATCAAAAAAATGCAGACTTGTCGCAAGGCTACCAATCGCACCACACTGGAATTGAAACACTGGTAAATTTGCAAGGACAAACGTAACATTTGAACTACCAATCGCACCACACTGGAATTGAAACATTGTCCTTGATTCATTAGTAATTTTTTTGCTGCACTCTACCAATCGCACCACGCTGGAATTGAAACAGTTAAACAGTATTTTAACCGAAATTAAATCGCTATCTACCAATCGCACCACACTGGAATTGAAACGTTCCAATGCAGGTTCCTGAAGTGCCTTTTGTAAGCTACCAATCGCACCACACTGGAATTGAAACTCTGCAATTTTAACTCCCGTAATTGCTGATATGGAACTACCAATCGCACCACACTGGAATTGAAACACAACAAATATTGAACACGAATTCCATATCACAGCACCTACCAATCGCACCACACTGGAATTGAAACTATTTCCAGATTGTTTCGATTGATTCTTTGTTATCTCTACCAATCGCACCACACTGGAATTGAAACGTAGGATGCGGAAATTGCATAGAATGCAGACGACAAACTACCAATCGCACCACACTGGAATTGAAACTCTGCAATTTTAACTCCCGTAATTGCTGATATGGAACTACCAATCGCACCACACTGGAATTGAAACACAACAAATATTGAACACGAATTCCATATCACAGCACCTACCAATCGCACCACACTGGAATTGAAACCCGTATCAGACGATGAAGTTGTAATTAATCGTAATGCTACCAATCGCACCACACTGGAATTGAAATTTCTACAATCACTCTGAATTGATTTTAGAATCATCTCTGAAAATTGAATTGTTGTCTTTTGTTTGAATTTTTTCGTCCCCAAAATTCAGCGATTAACAACTCCAAAAGTTTCATGTAAACTTCATTATGAGGGGTACTACTCTCACTTAATTTTTTCTCAAATTTATTTGCGCATTCCGGAAAAGTCAAGAGAGCTTTTCTTCTTTCTGATGGGAAATGAAAAGCTTGCTTCGCACTCGGTCACTTTCTCGCTTCACTTCAAAACTGACATTCGCCCATTGACAAGAATCCAGCCTGCTCAATTTGCAATTGGCTCAAAATTAATTGGCGAGCCAGATGCCTTAAAAAATCCGCCGGGCAGCGGTAACTTAAAATGCAAACAAATTTAACTACTCAAAGTGAACTGATTAATTCAACCTTGTGTGAAATTGAAATCAGCTACAAGCCAAAGTGCAAAGTATCTGAACTGCCAAAGGTGGTTACTTCTGCAGATGCTTACGGTTGCTTAAAGGATGTGTTCCCCAGTTTGGATTATCGTGAATATTTCTACATCCTTTGCCTGAACAGGAACAACAAAGTATTGGGTTACTGCCAAATTTCAGCAGGAGGTTTATGCGGCACAATTGCAGATGTTAGAATGATCATGCAAACGGCCTTAAAATCAAATGCTTGTAGTTTGATTTTGAGTCATTGCCACCCTTCTGGGAACCTTGTGCCCAGTGAAGCTGACAAAGCTTTAACCAAAAAGATCCGCGAAGCTGGCAAAGTTCTCGACATCGCGGTATTGGATCATCTGATCATTACTTCAGAATCTTACTTCTTCTTTGCTGACGAAGGATTGATGTAGAAAAATGGCTTCGGCCATTTTTTTGTTCGTTAAATGTATTCAACTCCCATATCTCTTCTTTTTATTCAGGTTTGACCAACCAATGACATAGTCTTTCTTCAATCGATTCTCGCCCAGAATTATTTGCACATTCAGGAAAGATCAAGGGTTTGGTATTTATGTAATATGCTTTTTCTGAAACAACATTATATAAAATATTTCTTACGGGAACTTGCACGTTCCCGGCAAATTCGTTCATGCCCTCCCAATACATTCCGTTCATCGGTCGTCGCTACTTCTATGAGATTACCCTTCGGGATAATCCACCATTTCATTCGCTTAACCGACCTAGATGCAGGAAAGAATCTCCGTGTTGCGGGCAAAAAGAATACAACGGCAGCCCCGAAAAGTCTTTGTCTTTGCATACTTTTTTATGCCCGTAATCATCACCTTTTGGCTAGTGTTTTTCAGGTGTTTTCTGAGTGATAACCAACACTGGAAAAACACTGTAATGCAAGTCATTTTCTTTTTTCAATCCTTTCCTTTTATAATTTCTTCCACAACCGGCTGTGTGCCGAAAAACAGCGCGGAGTCTGATCGGTTTGCAGGAGCGAAGGTATATTTCGTGTTTTTGCGCCGCTGCAAGTTCAAGCCCTATGGGTTTGCAAAAAATCTCCACGCCTTCGCTTCACTTCGGGTTGTATTTTATTGCAAAAACCTGTCAGCAGCGAAACACGAACCTTCTTTTAGCCCCTGAAACACGATAACTCCGACCGGCTCCGATACGGCATAAAAAAAATGTCAGAAATTATGGAAAGGATAGAAAAAAATAGGAAACAACGATTCACCTCACTTCCAATCAGCATAAGTTGGGTTTTCAGGATCGTACTTGTGGTTACAGGATTCTGTATCTGGGGATATGCCTTTATTTGGGCGATTCTGGGGTTTTATTTGATTCTTTCGGTTCTCCGGAAGCTGTTTTCCTGTCTGGTGGTTCTCTTAGCCTTAATTGCCTTTTTCGTCCTTTTGACATCAATCATTTTTAACATCTAAAATTCGCAGCTATGACAAGGTTAATTTCATTATTCGGAGGAACTGTTACAGACACAGAAGTTCAGGTTGTAAAGGAGAATCAGGTAATTATTGGTTACAGCGCCGGGATGAACCAGTACCGGTTGGTAGTCTATAAAGTTGAACATTCAAAGAATGGTTTCATTTATCACCTGATCAACCTGGACACAAAAGAGTTTACAAGCACCGAGATTATCAATCCACTGTCCAAAAAGTTTGGAATCGGTAAATATTTCGATGATGTTCATCCTGAATTTATGGATGCTTTTGAGGTTGTTATTCTTCGGCAGGAAGTTGAAGCCAAAGCACTGGCAAAAGCGGAAGCAGATAATCTGGAACAAAAGCGCAGGGAAGAAATTAAAGCCATTGGGCGCGAACGCCTGAAGGAGATTATTCCTGCTAATGCTCAGGCCGTCATTATAGCCTGTGAGCGGGAAGACCGTTCCGATCCTTATTCCGATTATTTCTCTGCTTCTACGACACGCACTTTGATTCTGGGCTTTTCAACCCATACAAAAAGCAACTTTCAGGAAATGCGCAACCTTGCCGGTAATTTCGCTGAAACGGCCTACCTAAAGGTGAAAAACGAAGAATACGAAAACCGTGAGAATTACACCGGAGGGCATGGTTACTATTTGGGTGAAAGCAAATATCATGGATGGATTATCAAAAAAGCGCAGATTTACGACCGGAGCCGTTTCATCGACGATTATGCGTACATAGCTGGGAAAGAGGAGAATGTTTGTGTTTCCAAAGTATCGTCGGTACCGACAGATACCAAAGTCCAATCTATAACAGGCGGCTTTTCTTTAGTCGATTATTCCGAAAAATCAGTAGCTGTTTTTGGCGACACCAAATCCATCAAAGAACAACTGGCAGCACTGGGCGGACGCTTTAATAAATACCTCACACAGAACGGACAAAAATGCGCAGGTTGGGTATTTCCAAAGAGCAAGGAAGCGGAATTACAACAATTGGTAAACCTTGATCAGGAATAATAACAAAGGGCGGAGCAATCTGCCCTCCAATAAAACAGCGATGGAGTACCGGGATTTACAGATAAGCGAGAAGATTGAGCAGGTACGGCAATACCGGCCATACAGAGAAGAAAGGCCATATATGGTCACTTACCTGAAAGCACTTAGGCAGGACAACCAACAGCTAATAAATGAATACGAAAGTTTTGGCGACTGTCCCCGTCAAATCATTATGAACCGCAGGGCATACGATAGGGGACAGTTATTCGGGTTTACCGAGAAGCAATTCAGCCCCTACGGCTGGCTACGAAACAGCACTTTTACTGAACGTGAAGAAATCAAATTCATCCACAAACAGGGATGGGCTGCAACCAATCACCTGACCATTGGCAAAGGTAACAATGGCAAGTGGACTTACGGGGTGAGTTATTCAACCGGAGCTTGGGGACATTGTTCTGGCCTAAGCGTATGGGGAAAAGTATTTGATAACAGTAAAGAGTGCCAGAAAGCCGCTTTGCAGGAGATTCTGGCTGGACATCGGGAAGCTGCCGAAAGACTGAAAAACGATACCTGTGGCAATTTCAATGCCCAATATTCAAAAGAAGTAATACGGCAGGTTAAAAGTTTGTTGGATGAACTCACAGGCAGAAAAACCATTCAACTGGAACTTTTTTAATAACAATTAAAATAAGGCAACCATGTATAAATTATTCGTAGGATTTAGAAAATTAGGCGAGTTTGACAGCATTCTTATAGCTAAAAAATACGCCAAGGAAAGCGGAATAACAGGCGCTTTCAACTTGATTGGGACAAATGGCTATCGCGATAGCTGGTATGTATTCCCACCCAGAAAAGAAGATTCCGATATGGGGATATAGCCTGAAATTTCCATTGAAAGGGAATGATTAATCGAGAACAGTAGCTTATGTACAGTTCTCGATTATCTTATTTTACTTTTTCTTTAACCTGCTCAACAAATATATCGGCTGGTTTAAATGAGGGAATATAATGCTCAGGAACAATGACAATTGTATTTTTGGAAATATTGCGTGCAGTTTTTTTTGCTCTTTTTTTTACGACAAAACTACCGAATCCACGCAGATAAACATTGTCACCTTTCGCCATGGATTCTTTCACTGCTTCCATAAAAGCTTCAACCGCTTTTTCTACAGTCACCTTTTCAATTCCGGTGTTTTCACTTACTTTCTTAACAACATCAGCTTTAGTCATCTTTTGAATATTTAATTATCAGTAATTTATACGTCAGCAAAATAAAACCCAAATGTAAAATATTTAAGCAAAAACATTCTATCAGCTTTTTAAATGCAGGGAAAATATACCTACAAAAAAACAGACGCCTCATTTTCATATTTCAGGCGTCTGTAAAAATAGCAATCTAGTCAACTTCCCGTCCCCACAACTCAACATCCGTAGGGGCATTAATGATCGAATGGATCAGGTATATCCAACATAGAATGTAAAGCGCAATAAAAGTTTTAATCATTTTGACAATTTTTAAATTCAACCTTTAGTTTACTTATCCCTTTGGCACGAATCAATTCATCGTTCTTCAAGGTAAACGATTGATACCTTCCGCCATCTTTTTCGTTTAACTCGATAAGTAATTGTTTTCCTTCCGGCAAGGTAAATCTGGGCAGAGCGAACACAGTTCGTTCCGTTTTCCTTCCGCCAATGACTGCTAGCTCGTTATGCGTCCTTAACGGAATAATGGATTGTTGTTGGATAGCCGTGCGCTTGGCTACTTTTCTATCGACGATCTTAAAAGAGACATAATCGACATTAAATGGCACGTTTGATGAGTTTTTAAGTTCAGTATGGAAATACATCAGGTTGTTGTGCGAATAAATGCCTTTCAAGGTGTACTGCATTCCAAATTGTTTGCAGCCAATGTGTTTAACCTCTCTGCGGTTGTTTTTATAAATAGACTGCATAATTCGATTTACCAATACTGGCGATTCACCGCCCAAATCGTTCAGATAAACATCTGTATTGTTTCCACGACTGGTTCCGATTCCGGAACTATGGATTAGATCACTCATCTCCACCGAAAGTTTGACCGGTTCGTCGGCATATTTTACGTTAAAAGAATAATAGCTGCCATCATCGGTAATCACCGCCAAATTACTTTCATCAGGAAAACCCTGTCGAGCAGCTTTAACCCGTAAAACGTTCTCCGTTCCGTCTGCTTTGGCCGCCAATAGATCGGCGCTTCCCAAATCGACATAGCGTATAGCTGCCGGGAAAATAATGTGTACTGTTTTGCTGAAGGTTACTTCAAGTGCGTATGGAGCAATCATCTTGTCAAAAGTCAGCGGGCGTGTCAGTCCCTGGAAATAATCCCCGGCACTGGGCATGGATTTTTCTGAATTATCCTTTGCCTTTTCCTGTGCGATACTCATAAATGAACTTGCCAGAACGACAAGTATGATCAAAATTCTTTTCATTGCATTTATTTTAAGTTGTTGATAAAATGGATTTTATTGAATTGTTACAGATCGTCCGGTCAGCCTAATTATTGGATTTTGGCAGAAGCAATATCTGGTATCCCGCTTTAATGGTGACCCGGACTGTACTCATCTTTTTGCTGACAAACTGCGAAGCCCCCTGTATCAGCCCTTTTCCCAAATCGGCAGACAGTTGAGAGCCTGCATTATCAGAGATCATGATGCTGCTTCCGGAGGAGGAAGCCAGGGACGAAGCCACTTCTTTAGCCGCTGTTACAGCATCATTGTTTGGAACGGATATTCCAGCTTGTCCATCAGTTCCGTAAACCTGCAACTGAACAGAGACAATATTTCCGGCATATTGAATGGAAGTAACCGTAACATTCAGTCGTTCGCCACCGATCCGGCATGGACCGGTGATAAGTGTATTGGCCGGAATCAGCAGATCCCCAACCTGAATGGGTTCCAGCAATCTTAATTGCAGTTCTTTTCCGTTGGTCAGGATAACCGTCTGATTGATGCACGCCCGAATACTGTTTTTAGCTGTGAGGTCGTCACTTCCAGAGACAGTCCTGAATCCCGAATTCTGTCTGTCAGAACTACTGCCGGAACTTCCAAGCAATGAGACCACGTTTTGCTTTACTTGCCGAACTGGTTGAGCAATGGCCTTTTCATCTGAAGACGCATTTGATGAGACTTTACTTGCTTCTGCAGGTGAACTGTTTGCTCCCTGATTGCTTGCTGCAGGCATATATTTCGCGGCCAGCTGGTACGATTTTTCAATCACCGCCAATTGGTCATCTTCCGTCTTTTTGCGCAGCGCATCTTCTTCCTGCTTGCGTTCCAGTTCCTGAATGCGGGTTTCCAGTTTTGCCTGAACCTGTGGATCTGTCTCTGCCGTGGGTTGGTCGTTCCACGAACCCAACTGCCGGTTGATGTTCTGATAAGCACCCACGGATGACCGTATTGATGCAGCCTTGTCAGGAGACTTTGTTTGAGCATTGGTTCCAGAACTTATCGAATTCCCTGAATAATCCGATAAACTGGACTTTGTACCGGAACTTCGATTCTGACCCTTTTTAGATTGTTCTTCTTCGAGCAAAAACGCAAAATCCGATAGCGACCGCTTTTTGTCTTTATCCTTTTGCCGGACGGCTTCCTGTTCATACGCTTCCCGTTTGTTGCCCACCAACCCTTTTTCTTCAGGCATCGGCAGATCGGTATTCAGGCCCTGGATTTGTTGTTCCTTTTCTTTTTTGTCGGTCGATGGGGCAAAGATCAGCCACATAGAACCGGCAAAAATCAGGAAGAACAGCGGGTAAATGAGCAGCTTCATCCGTTTTTGCCGTTGCTGTGGCGTAAGCTCTTTTCGCTCGCGCTCAGCTTCATTTTTTGGTTTATTCTCTGTCATACTGAAGAAATTTTTGAAGTTTCAAGCTATCTGTTTTAGGCCGCAGCTTTTTTAGTTCAAATTGCAGCCTGGAGATATGTTCCATTTGCATCTTTTCGCCCCTGTCTTTCCCCAGGTTGTACACTGATGAAAAGGTCATAAAGACGGATAATCCGCTGAAGGAGATCAGCATGATTACGGCAAGGATTACGCGACGGTCAGGGGTAAGCCTTCCGAAAAAACTGCGCAGGCTATCTTCCCACCAGTCTGCTAATTTGTCGATTAATTTTCCGGTCATCGTGTACCTACCTTTCCACCACGCTGATGTCGCGGTTCTCCAGAATCTCGAAGTGTTCCATCGTAAACCCGTGCGGGTTGTTGTCAGAGCGGACCGTGTTGAGCAAGTCGCAACGCGTCGTTAAACTACGTTCGGTGATGTTGCTTTCGCGGATGATCATCTGCCGGGCATAAGTGACTACTTTGTAAGGGTAGTTGTCGAAATTGCACCCAATACTGTCAATCCGGATGGTTTGGTTAATGTTCCCCGAGATGACCCGGTTGTAATATCCCTTTTCCTCCATGTCCTTGTAATAACGGAAAGCGCTTTTGTCCACCAGAAACAAAGCCCGGTTAATGTTACTTTCAATCGCATTTTTATCCGGAGAGAGGGTGAAGAACAATTCGTGAAAACGGCGCACATGTTCACGGGCTTCTACCGGTCGGTTTTGTGCCAGATCCTGAGAAAGGGCCAGCATCAGCGATTTTCCACCGTCCAGCACATATATTTTCTGGCGTTGCTTTTCGGCAAAGCTGTACGAGCTCCAGAGTGAATAACCCGTTATACCCGCGCACAGACAGATAAATACAATTCCGAAGAAGCGTATCTGCCTGAACGAAGTCTCAATCGTTTTTAATGATTTAAATTCCATTTTTTTGATGTGTTAAGTTTATTTTCCCAGTAATCGGCCGGAAACATTGCCTACAGCAGCACCGGCCATTCCACCGGCATACGATCCGCCTTTACCTGCCACAGTGTTCACATTCCGGTTATAGCTACCCATTCCACCAGCCTGGATGATCCAGTTGGCTACGGTTGGGATCGTAAAATACCCGACGATGCCGATGATCATGAAGACCACATACACGCTGTTGCTTTCGTCAGGGATAAAATTTGGATCGCTCAACTGCTCAATATCTTTTTGCAGCATCAGAACCTGGATACGTGCGAGGATAGAACTGAACAAGTCAGAAACAGGCAGCCACAGGTACACCGAAATATACCGGGTGATCCACTGTGTGAGCGTTGCCTGAAACCCGTCGTACACGCTGATGGCAAAAGCTATCGGTCCCAGAATGGACAGTACGACCAGAAAGAAGGTGCGTAACGTATCAATGATCAGCGCAGCAGCCTGAAACAACAGTTCCAATAATTCGCGGAACCAGTTTTGAACCGTTTGCTTAAAGTTGTAGAATCCCCGCTCGATGTACATTCCTGCCATCTGAGGGGCATCCATAATACCGAGTTCCTCCAGCCGCTGATCAAATGCCTGGTTATCCACCAGCCATGCGGTTTCAGGATTACGGCGCATAGCTTCGTACTCCAGTTGATCCTTTTGTTCGCGGTACTTGTTCATGTCGAACGTCTGTGTTTCCAGGATGCTGTGTGTTCCGGTAACCACCGGCGACAATACAGCGTTAATCGTGCCCAATACGAAGACCGGAAAAAACATGATGCACAAGCCAATGGCAAAAGGCCGCAACAGAGGATACACGTCAATAGGTTCAGCCCGTGCGAGGGCCTGCCACACCCGGACAGCCACATAAAAGAGAGCTCCCAGCCCGGCAATTCCCTTTGCAACACCAATCATGGAGCTGCAAAGGGGCATCATCTCCATATAAAGGTTACGGAGGATCTGATGCAGGTTGTCAAAATCGATAGCCAACAGGATCATCTTACCAGTATCTTTCAGATGGGGAACCGTACAAAGCCATAACCCGGTCGGTGTCGTTCTTCTTTTTAGCCCGCAGATAGGACACCGAGATGTTCTTGTTGGTGTAGTACTGTACCAGGTTTTTGTATTCGCGCACCTCGTTATATATCCGGTCAACAAACGACATGCGTTCCGCATCGCTCATCGAGAGCCCGTTGGCCGAAGTCACCGTTTTTAACTCAGAAAGCATGGCACTGCTTTGTTCCAGAAGTTTGGTATAGCCCAAAGCAATGGCACCCAGCTCCTCGACAGAGAAATTATCGTCGGCCATCATCTTCTGAAAACTGTTGACATAGATGTCCGAAATATCCCCGACTAACAGAATGGTTTGCTGCACTTTCCGGGCATCTTTCACCAAGTTGTTGACCGACTTTAGCCCATCGTAAAACTGTTTGCCTTGCTCGTAAATCTTGACTGTCTGCTGAAAATTCGAAATCATATTTTTTGCCGTCGTGGAAGTTTCAATGATCTGTTTGGTGGTATTTACAATACCCTGGGCTAGGTTCATCGGGTCGGTTACCACCCATTGTGCTTTTACTGTATGTGCATGAAAGCACAGCCCCATGCACAGGATAACTATCAGATGTTTCATTTTAAATTTTTAAAAATTTACGTTGTTACTTGATTCTAAATGGTGCGTGTCTGATCTGCCAGTTGTTTAATGGCCAGTTCGATATTCCCGTCCAGTTTGTCCGTTCGGGCCAGGACTTCCAGCTTTTCGGTCTCCTCAGTAGTGAAGGCGTAGTATTCTTCTGCGGAAACTTCTGTGGCATAAACCGCTGATTGAACCCCGCCCAGTCCGATCCAGACTTCCTTGTATTTTCGGGAAGGATGGTTGTTCATGTTGATGGAGAGGATCTGAGCCTTTTCCTTGTCGGTCAGCCCAAGCAATGCCTGAATGGAATCAAACTTGTTCATGTATTTACGCTGATCAAGGAGAATTTTGCAGTCGGAATTGTTGATGATACTTTCCTTGACCACCGGACTTGAAATAATATCATCAACCTCTTGTGTAACCACGATGGCTTCCCCGAAATATTTACGCACGGTTTTGTAGAGGTATTTCAGGTACTCAGCCATATTCGCAGAAGCAATTGCTTTCCAGGCTTCCTCCACGATGAGTTGTTTTCGAACCCCCTTTAACCGCCTCATTTTGTTGATGAAAGCCTCCATGATGATGATGGTCACCACAGGGAAAAGCTCCTTGTTTTCCTTGATCGCGTCAATCTCGAATACGATAAACCGTTTGGAAAGCAGGTCAATGTTCTTGTCTGAATTCAGCAGGAAGTCGAAACGCCCGCCCTTGTAATACTGCCGGAGCGTGGTCAGGAAATTGTCGATGTTAAAATCCTGTTTGCTTACCTTGATTTCACGCTCGTCCAGTTCCCGCCGGTAGTCATCCCGCATAAACTCATAAAACGTGTTGAAACACGGAACAACATTTTTATCTGCTTGAATTCGCTGGATATAAGCGTTTACGGCGCTGCCCAGCTCACCGCTTTCAGTTTTTGAAGTCCGGTCATCCTCGCTTTTCCACAAAGTCAGGAGCAGCGTTTTGATGCTGTCCTTCTTTTCGACATTAAACAGGAAATCATCGGTGAAAAATGGGTTGAACGAGATCGGATGTTCTTCCGTGTACGTGAAATAAACCCCGTCTTCTCCCTTTGTTTTCCGGTTGATCAGGTTGCAAAGCCCCTGGTAGGAATTCCCGGTGTCCACCAGCAAAACGTGCGTTCCCTGCTCGTAATATTGCCTGACCATGTGGTTCATGAAAAAGGATTTTCCGCTTCCGCTTGGCCCGAGTACGAACTTGTTCCGGTTGGTAATAATCCCCTTTTTCATCGGCAGGTCCGAAATATCCAGATGGATCGGTTTTCCTGAGACACGATCCACCATCTTGATCCCAAACGGACTGGGCGAACTGTGGTAATTGGTTTCTTCAGAAAAGAAACACAAAGCCGGTTCAATGAAAGTGTAAAAACTCTCTTCTGAAGGAAAATCGGCTGCATTGCCCGGCATCCCTGCCCAGTAAAGCGTGGCCGCATCCACCGTGTTGTGGCGGGGCTTGCATTCCATCAGCGCCAGCTGTGAACCCACATCGTTTCGGATGTGTTTCAGCTCTTCCGGATCGTCGCTCCATGCCATCACATTGAAATGGGCCCGGACGGAAGTTAACCCAAACGAATGTGCTTCGTTCAGGTACTTGTCGATCCATTCTTTGTTGATCTGGTTCCCACGGCTGTAGCGCGAGAGCGACTGCATGTTGCGGGCTGATTTTTCAAACTTGCGCAGGTTTTCGGCACTGTCATCCAGAAATAGGTACTGATTGTAGGCATGGTTGCACGAAAGCAACAGGCCAACGGGCGAAGCGAACGACAGCAGGCAATCACTGCGGTCGGTCGATAATCTTTCGTACCGTCGGTCGGTACCGACCTTTGCAGGCAGGTCTTCCACATCGGAAACCGTATGCACGCAAAGGTGTTTATCGCCTACACGAAGCCCTTCGGCACCCAGCTCCATATCCTGAAGGCAGGTGGTCTTATCCAGAGAAAGCGAAAAGTACTTTTCAATCAGTCCGGCGCTGTTTCCGGTTCCGGTAATTTCGTCGGAGTGCAAACGCGTCAGGGTGATAAAACCACTGTCGTTGACAATGCGTTCAAATTGACCCACCGCCTCCAGAAATTTAACCGATGTTTCCCGGTTCACCTCTTTGGGAACGATAAACCCACGGCACAAGGACGAAAAGTTGGATTGCATCCGCATCCGTTCTTTGGTGGTTTTGGTCAGGAACAGAAAACAGGAATGGTTCAGAAACGGACGTTCATTGAAATGACGTTCAAACGAGCGGGACAGAAAACTCATGTCTTCCCGGTCAGTCTGAGGTTTGTACTGTTCTTTTACATACCAGTCAGCTTTATGTACGATGGTATAATCAGGCAAAACCTTGATGGCTTTGGTCCAGGCCGCGTGAATGGCTTCGTATTCCGAAGTGGTAACCGTAAACAGTTCCGGCAGGTCCACTTTAAAAGCCACAGTAATGTCGGCATCCTTGCTGATGATACAATCGTATTCAACAGCCAGTAGTGGAAACTTGCTTTCGATGGTGGCAGCTTTGAGAATATTTCTCATGACAGTCCTCCTTTTCGGGTTGAACGGAACAGACGCTTGGTAGCTTTCCGGTTAAGAAGGTAGCGTGGGTGTTGCCGCCTTGCAAACAGCTTCATCAGGCCGTGCTCACCGTAACGGGCATTCAGCAAAAAGGTCAGCCATACCAGCACAGAAGCGGCCACCAGCCCGAACCCGATGCAAACCCACTGGCTGACACCGGCCATGAACATCACCACAAAGATGATGAACACGGCCAGCAATCCCCCGGCAAAGATGAACAGGTACTGGCTTTTGAGCCCCTGAAACTCCACACTTTTCCCAATTCCTTTATTGATCATGTATTCCATAAACCAGATTTGATATTCTTGTTTGCGGATTAAAGGAAGAATGAGCGCAGGATGGTAGCAGCCACAATCAGGAAGATACAGGCACCAAACCAGGAGGCTGCTGTTTTCGAAGTATCGGGGTCACCACTTGAGAATTTATTGTAAACTTTTACGCCGCCGATCAGCCCTACGACAGCGCCGATGGCGTAAATCAATTTGGTCGCGGGGTCAAAATACGAGGTCACCATTTGTGTGGCTTCGGTAATGCCTGCAGTTCCGTTGCCCTGGGCAAGAGCTGATGATGCGGCGACCATCAACAGGCCAACCGAAAAAAGAAGATTTTTTCTATTCATAAAAATTTGTTTTTAAGTGGTGGAAAGGGTGGATTGACCTTTGCACCGGGTAAGTAATCGGATGAATTGAATTTTTAGTGGCAAGGGGGCTTTTACCCGTAGTCATGTTCCTTCATAAACTGTACTTATTTGAGATTACACAAAATTTTTCATGTTGAAATCGGCCGGAACTTCACTTTCTCCGGTAGAACGACCGTTATTCTTTTTTCCAATAATCGTCGTATCGTTCTCACCCTGTTCGGCCATCTTTCGGTAATAATCGGACAGGTGCAGGTTTATCGCCTGACTGACCAGATCTTCCCGCCGGGGAGCGCTTTGTGCCAACTGTTCAAACATATCCGTCTGACGGATTTTCAGCAGTATTCCGCCAGCCTGTTCTTTTTCAGGCAGAGTGGCCGTCTGGTAATCAACAATGGTCCGCACCGCAGCGCCTATCTCTTCAAATGAAGAACCTTCAGCCAGAGAAGTATTTGAGGTTAACCATGCGTCCTCTTCCTCCTCCTCTGGGTTGTACTCATCATCGTTTTCATATTCCAGCGGTACATCAATGTCCATCGGCTGATTGTCGTCCCGGCTATGCGAAAAGGCTTCATCCAACTGGTCATCCGGTATTTTTACCGGCGGTTTTGTTTCCGAAGACGTGGCGAAACTACTGTTCATTTGCGTCCCGTTTTTTTGATTTTCCAAGCTGGCAGCTTGTGGCATCAAGTGGCTCATCAGAAATGTGCCTTTCCCGATAATGTCATCGTCATTTTGATTTTCAGGGATCGGGGTTCGAGGGTTTTGTTTTATGGACGATCTTCGGGATCGGCGTTCCCATATCAGGTAAGCGACCGTCCAAAGGACATAGGCCAGACATGCAGCAATCGGTAAGTCTTTCATGGCGATGGTTTCTAAAAGATTCCTTCGTTTTTCCGATTATACAGGGTAGTGATCTCTTCCTGAAACGTGGCAAAATGATGCTCCAGAACGTTGTCCAGGTAGCTGAACAGGGAAAGTTCATTTCCGCCGATAACCTGTACAATTTTTAGGATACGGTCGTGGTATTGTTTGCGGATATAAACCGTTTTGCCCTCCCGTGCGGTGATGCCATTGGCTGTCCGGATAAACAGGCTTTCGTAGTCCTGCGTTTTTCCTTTTTGGCGTCGGTTTTCTTCTTTCAGGGAATCAGGGTTTTTGTCCGTGTTTTGAGTGGGAAATTCAGGTTCAGGGAGTACCGGTGATGTTGGTGCCTTAGCCTGTTCCTTAGGCTGTTGTGAGCTCGCTTCTTCATTATTTGTTCCGTTGTTATTAACCTCTTTCACCATTTGCATGTGATCGGTTGTCCGAAAGGAATGGATGATGCTCTCGGCATCGATTTCATTCAAGTTGACTGGTGCATTTTTCTTTGCCATACTGTTACGGATTGATCAAGGTGAGGATTTCGTCGGAAAGCTGGTCAAGATTACTGCCTTTGATCAGCAACTTGTCGGCAGGGAAAAGGGTGGAACGAAACACTGCTTTGTGCGTGGAGGATTGCTCCCGGCGAAACCGCTTGCTGTCGGGAAGAAAAGTCTTTAGCACCTGTAATTGCAGATCCTCGATCACCTGTTCATATACCTGATAAAGTTCCGTTTTTTCCCGTCCGTCCACCAGGTTCCACAACAGGTACAAGCCTTTGATTTTTGCCTTTCCGGTGGTGATCAGTTGCTGGCTCAGCACCACTGCGAAACGCAGGGTACTTTCCAGTACCACCCGGTCGGCGCTGACCGGAGAAAAGATATAGTCCATCTGTGAGAGGGTACGGATAACATCGGCGTTGTTCACCGTTCCGGGCAGGTCGAAGAAGATAAAATCAAACTCTCCGGTTTCGGATAACTGGGAGGCTACCTGAATGGCATCTTCCGGGGTACTGCTTACCACCGGGTAAGCTTTTCGTTCCAGGGAGGTAAACTGCCTGTAAGCCATCAGCTTGTAATGTTCATCGTCCATAACCATTTTAAGGTCGCGCTCACGCATCTCGGCAATGCTGTGCTGGGGATAATCGCAATCGACTACAGCCACACTGTACCCTTTCAGGTAATGGAGGTAACTGGCCACCAAAACGGTCAATGTGGTTTTTCCGATTCCTCCCTTTTGGGTAGAGAATGCTACATACTTACTTTCTTTGTTCATTTTTTGAGTTTTTAATCGTTTGTATATTTCCACTTGATTATCTTTTCAGGTATCTCGGTGCAGGGACTTACCCACGTGACTACTTATTTATCAACCCAGCTACCAATTCATCTACCTTACTACGAACTTCTCTGCCTGACTATATGCGGACTTGACTACATCCAGTTGTCCGTAGCGAGGTACGTTGGTACGGAGATATATTGGGATGCAGGTGCGTTGGTACATTGTTACATCCTTATGTCTGCATGTTTTTCCTTATCTCCGGACATAGGTTTGTTTCTATTGCTTTACCAATCTATTTATGCAGGTAACTCCGTTTGGCTTTACCTGAATCTGTATGCAAATAGAAAGGTGTGATTGTGCTTACTACAGTATCTGCGTATCAACCTGAATACATCCGTGCCGCAAATAAAAAGCTTTGAAACTGCCGGTTTCTACTGTTTAAAGAGCTTGGCGATAAGTGGCTCCGGTTTGATCATTTGTGGCTTCAAGCGCTTTCATAATAATATCTGGATGAGCATCTACTTTTGATCAGGAAAGCATCCGTGCATTGAAAATGCCATTATTGATTCATGCAGCTTTTATGATCTGCCCGTAAAAGGCAGATTTTATTTGCGCCGGGCAAATAGCAAGCTGTGTTTCGGGTTACCCGAAACGTTTCCGGTAACCCGGAACTGCTTGCCCCGCAAGGGGGTAACGCAACCTCCGAAGTCGGTTGCTTTTTTAAGAATAAGGACAGGTTTCAATCCTGTACTGGAATGCTTTACTTGAAATGAAGAAAGTGAAATGGAAAAAGAAAAAAAGACATCAAACAAACGAAAAAAAGGTGGCCGTCCGCAGGAGGATGACCCGGCAACGAATTGTGTAATGGTACGTTTTAACAATGTGGAGAATGCACAATTCCTGACCTTATTTGATCAATCCGGCATAAGCGCCAAAGCGCTTTTTATCAAGGCACGGGTATTTGATCAGACGTTTTGCGTGATCAAAACAGATCGGGCAGCCCTCGAATACGTGACCAAACTGACATCATTCTATGCGCAATATCGCGCCATTGGTGTCAATTATAACCAGGTTGTAAAGGAACTCCATTCGCATTTTTCGGAGAAAAAAACGCTGGCTTTGCTGTATAAACTGGAGAGCATTACAAAAGAATTGGTGGCATTAAGCGAGCAGATTGTAAGGTTGTCTCAGGATTTTCAAACCAAGTTTTTAAACCCGGACGGTCAATCACCGCATGAAATTACATTTGAAAAATGATTGCCAGGATAAATATCGGAAGCAGTCTATACGGGGCGTTGGCTTACAACCAGGAGAAGGTGGATGAAAACCTGGGAAAAGTTTTGGCCTCGAACCTTGTTTGTGAGCCGGTGGATGGGCGGTTCAGCGTAATGGCCTGTGCTTCGGATTTTGCACGTTGGATGCCATCACCGGAACATTTGCCCACGAAAAAACCAGTGATACATATTTCGCTAAACCCGCACCCAGACGATAAACTGACCGACAACCAGTTGGCTGACATTGGCCGGGAATATATGGAGCGGCTGGGTTATGGCGGACAACCTTATCTTATTTTCAAGCACGAAGACATTGGGCGGGATCATATCCATATTGTTTCTCTTCGAGTCGATTGTGAGGGAAAGCTTATAAAAAACAGTTTCGAGCATAAGCGCAGCAAGGAAATTACCGAATTGTTGGAAAAGAAATACGGGTTAAATCCGGCAGAAGGTCAGAAACATTCGGAGTCCGGTCAATTCAACCCTGTTGACATTACAAAAGGTAATCTAAAAAAACAGATCTCATCGGTAATAAAACCCTTAGTAAATGCCTATAAATTTCAGACTTTGGGAGAATACCAGGCTTTGCTTTCGTTGTATAATATCGGGCTGGAAGAAGTAAAAGGCGAAGTTCATGGAAAACCGTACCGGGGATTGGTTTATTCGGCTTTGGATAAAGATAGAAATAAAATTGGTACACCGCTTAAATCTTCCCTGTTTGGCAAGTATGCTGGTTTTGATGAACTGGAAAAACGAATGGTCAAATCCGGTGAGCAGATTAAACAGCAAGGTTATCGGGAACAAACCCGGAGGACAATAGCTGATGTGGTATCTACTTCTCATAACGAAACCGAATTAAAAGTGCAACTGAGGTTAAACAACGTTGACCTGGTATTGCGCCGAAATGACCAGAACCGAATCTATGGGGTGACGTTTATCGATCACAACAATCAGTGCGTTTTTAACGGCTCCCGGTTTGGAAAAGAGTTTTCGGCCAATGTATTTAATGATCGGTTCGGCCAGCAGCCAGAACCCGAAAACAAGCAACAGCCAATAGAGAATCCAGATAATCATATGCAGATCGAAAAATCAACTCCTTCCGATATTAGGAATGCTTTAAGTAATCTATTTGATTTACTGACTCCGGAACAGACAGGCGTTTCGGACGATTATAATCGTTTTCAGAAAAGGAAACGGAAGAAGAAAAGGCGATATGGGAGACAGTCCTAAGATTGTAAATCAAACCCCTTGTTGTTTCACAAATTGGGTAACGGTTGGGCCATGTACTTCAAGAATCCTGGTATATCACAATTTTGGCAATGATCGGCATTCATTGCCAAAACTGTGATATATTTCAAACAGGATTGCATTACTAAATATGGGTAACAGATTGTTGATTTATTTATTGGGTACAGCACCTACCTCTAACTTTTGAGCGGGATTATTTACCCAATGGCATACAATGGAACATTTACCATCCATGATTCTTCCTTATAATCAGTTAATGAAGTTCGGATGGCTTTTTGCGGGTTATATTTTTCGCAGAATAACCTGAAGCTTTTGGCTTTCAGGTTTTCCCCCGATTTAACCTCAATGGGAATGACTTCTCCTTCTTCCTGAATCACAAAATCAACTTCCGAAGTGCTTCGTTCGTTAGTCCAGTAGCCAATATATCGTTCGCTTTCCAATCGCAATTGTTGCATCACGTATTGTTCGGTAAGCGCTCCTTTGAATTCGGTAAAGATTTCATCTCCCTCGATAATTGTTCGAACATTCAGTCCTGCCATGGCACCAAGCAAGCCAACATCGTGCAGGAACAATTTAAACACCGAAATATCCTGATAGGCAGCTAGAGGAATTCCCGGCTTTGATACCCGATGGCTTTTCAACAGTAATCCGCAATCCACCAGCCATTGGATGGCCAGTTCAAAATCTTTGGCCCTGGCACCTTCCCTTATTATACCGTACACGAACTTTTTGTTCTCTTTGGCCAATTGGGACGGGATACTTTGCCAAACCATCCGAATACGGGGAACTGTGTCGTTGGGCGCATGTTTGGAAAAATCTCCTTCGTAAGAGTTCAATATCCGGTTTTGGATGCGCCGAACCAGTTGCCAATCGCGGGTCTGGACAAAAGCATCAACGACTTCAGGCATTCCGCCCACATAAAAATAATAACGGAGATACTCTTTAAGTTTTTCAGCGAAGATGGAAACAACACTCCAGTTTTTGGCTTTAAGCGCATCAACCAAAGCGGATTCGTTTAAAGACAGCAGAAATTCTGAAAAGGAAAGAGGGCGCAAGTCCAGAAAATCAACCTTACCGACCGGGAACGAAACACTGCTGTGCAAACCCATTCCAAGCAGGGAACCGGCAGCGATAACGTGGTATTGTGGCGCTTTCTCACAGAAATATTTCAGGGAAGTTATTCCGCGTTCTGCCGATTGAATTTCGTCCAAGATGATCAGGGTATCTTCTGCCGCTATGGTGGTTTGGGCATATATCTGGAGTACAGTAATGATTCGTTCAATATCAAAATCATTGGCAAAAATATTCTGTAGGGTAGGAGTATCTTCAAAATTCACGTATACGAATTTAGAATATGAGATTCTTCCAAACTCCTGCAAAAGCCATGTTTTTCCAACCTGACGCGCTCCCCTTACGATCAGTGGTTTACGAAATTTATCCTCTTTCCACTTGTTTAGACTGACAATTGATTCCCGATACATATTATTCCCTTTTATAATTGATGTAAAAATACACTTTTATCAGGATAAAAATGCAAATTCGATACACTTTTATCAGGATAAAGCTATAATAACTTTCCTGATTTATCTTTTAATGTATACGGTCACAAGTGTCCTCTTCACTGCCAGAAGCTGCCAGATCCCAACAACCCAACAATCATCTTCTACTTTTGCTCCCGAAATAGTTAAGACAGAATTCTAATGCAACAGGAAGATGATTTAAGAGGGTTGGCCAAGGTCATGGAGTTTATGCGGGCCATTAGTATTTTGCTGGTGATTATTCACATTTACTGGTATTGCTACCAGTTTGTCCTGGAGTGGAATATTAATATTGGCGTGGTAGATAAAATCCTTTTGAATTTCAACCGGACAACAGGACTGTTTACCTCCATCCTTTGGACAAAACTACTTTCGTTGGTGTTTCTTGTATTATCGTGCCTGGGAACAAAAGGTATCAAAGAGGAAAAGATCACCTGGCTTAAGATATCAATGTTCCTGAGCATTGGGTTTGTCCTGTTTTTCCTGAATTGGTGGTTGCTTGAGCTGCCTTTGCCTGTAATGGCTTGTGCCGCGCTTTATATCCTAGCATTGAGTGTTGGCTATATCAGCCTGCTGACAGCTGGTTCGTGGATATCTCGACTTTTGAAGAACAACCTGATGGAGGATGTTTTCAATACCGAGAACGAATCGTTTTTGCAGGAAACTCGTTTGATCAAAAATGAGTATTCGGTCAACCTGCCAACCCGTTTCTATTATCGCAAGAAATGGAACAATGGATGGATAAATGTGGTCAACCCTTTTCGGGCATCGATTGTATTGGGTACGCCGGGCTCCGGAAAGAGCTTTGCTGTGGTCAACCAGTTTATCAAACAGCAGATCGAAAAAGGTTTTTCAATGTACATTTATGATTTCAAATTTCCTGATCTATCGGCCATTGCCTACAACCACCTGAGAAACCACCGGAAAGGCTATAAAAAGGTTCCGAAATTCTATGTTATCAATTTTGACGATCCTTCGAGATCCCACCGGTGTAACCCGATCAACCCGTCGTTTATGACCGACATATCGGATGCTTATGAAAGCGCTTATACCATCATGCTTAATTTGAACAAAACCTGGGTACAAAAACAGGGTGATTTCTTTGTCGAATCGCCAATTATCCTGTTTGCTGCTATTATTTGGTATCTGCGGATTTACAAAAGCGGACAGTATTGTACGTTCCCTCATGCTATCGAATTTCTGAACAAACGCTATGAGGATATTTTCCCAATCCTGACGTCATATCCTGAACTTGAAAATTACCTGTCTCCTTTTATGGATGCCTGGCTGGGCGGAGCGCAGGACCAGTTGCAGGGACAGATTGCCAGTGCCAAAATACCTTTATCCCGAATGATAAGCCCGCAATTGTACTGGGTAATGAGTGCCGATGAATTTACCCTCGACATCAACAATCCTGAAGACCCAAAAGTATTGGTCGTTGGTAATAATCCTGACCGTCAGAATATCTACGGAGCTGCGCTGGGTTTGTACAATTCGCGTATCGTGAAACTGGTCAATAAAAAGGGACAGTTAAAAAGCAGCATCATTATCGACGAGTTGCCAACGATTTACTTCAAAGGATTGGATAACCTGATTGCTACAGCACGAAGCAATAAAGTGGCTGTTCTGTTAGGCTTTCAGGATTTTTCACAGCTAAAACGGGATTATGGCGATAAAGAAGCGGCAGTAGTAATGAATACCGTTGGTAATATTTTTAGTGGTCAGGTAGTTGGTGAAACTGCAAAAACATTGTCAGAACGCTTCGGAAAAGTGCTGCAAAAACGCCAATCAATGACCATTAACCAGCGTGAAAAATCAACCTCGATAAGCACTCAAATGGACTCGTTGATTCCACCCAGCAAAATATCGACATTGACACAAGGCATGTTCGTCGGTGCTGTAGCTGACAATTTTGATGAACGCATTGAGCAAAAGATATTCCATGCTGAAATTGTAGTTGATGCCGCAAAGGTAGAGAGCGAAGCCAAATCCTACAAAAAAATACCGGTCATTACCAGTTTCATTGATGAAAATGGCAAAGATCGGATGAAGGAAATGATCCAGGAAAATTACAACCGTATAAAAGCGGAATCCCGGCAAATTGTAAATGAAGAACTGCAACGGATAAAAAATGATCCTGCACTAGTCCATCTGTTACAAGTGCAGAATCAAAAAAATCTTTAAAGGTTATTTCGTGTGTAAATTTTGCCTGATGCCTTTCCTCCTTAGTTCTTTTTCGTCATCCCGCTCCATTTTCTTTTCAAAAACTCTTTTGAGTTTGTCAAGGAACAAGGTGCGGCTGTTTGCCCGCGAACGCATTACACCATACGATGCTGAGAAATTACCAGGATTTACACCAAATGATTCACAAAAGAAATTTACGACTGCTTTCACTGTTATTTCTCCATCATTAACTGAACCGGATTCGTGCACAGACATGGCCATTTCTATTAAATCCATTGTTTTTCCGGTCCAGCGTAAAGAAGATAAGTTTTTCTTATTGGGCACTTCTGTTTGATCCTTGTTTTTATCAAGCCAATCTAAAGCACAATCAATGATTTGAATCCCTTTGTTCAAATAGCTGTCAGTAATCCGATACTTTTCTTTTTTGTCAGAGGATTTTTGTTCCAGCATTTGAATAAATTCAATACGGACGTAGTTAAGACTGAAAAAAGCAGGTATTTCTGTTACATTTTCGGTACATACTTTTATAACCGATTGCGCAAAACTTTTATACGCTTCGGATAGGTTTTTCTCATAACTAATCGAATCAGCTTCGGGAGAAGCCAGCATAAAAAAAAGGGCTTTGAATAAATGTTTTCATAAGAAATAAAATGTTATTAAAAATTGGCTGCCAAATTCTTAATAAAAAATATTTGCTTAAAACAATATGTTAAAATAAAATATTTGGGCATATTTATGTATTAAGCATAAAATATAAATTTTTAATTATCATAGCATTGAAAGTTACAATGCGGGATCTTAGGCATATTTATGTGGGAAATGATAGTAAAATATGGCGATACACTGGAACAAAACTTGTTCCCGACAATAGTTATTCATAATATTGCGACCCGAATTTTCCACCCTGATACAGTAAAACTGGAAATTAAATTACTTGTAATACCTGGTAAAGACAGGATATGAGTATGTTTATTTTGACTAATTTGTTTTGTAGTGAGAGTATATAAACCTATAATTTTAGCAATTCAGATTGTTTCGATTACTTTGATAATATTCTCCTGCAGCGGAGATTTCAGAAGGGCAGAAAAAATCCTCAAAAGAGCTGAGAACATTGTCGAGCTGCAACCTGACAGCTCTTTATCACTATTGGAGGCGATCAGAAATCCTTACTTGCTGACCAAAGAGCAACATGCCAGGTATGTTTTACGCATGGTACAGGCTAAAGACAAATGTGATAAAGATATATCATCTGATACTTTGATTTTTCAGGCAAGGAACTATTTCGAAATAAAGAAGAGCTTCAACGAGTTGGCGTATGCTGAGTTTTATTGTGGCAGGGTATTACAGGCAAAAGGTCAACGAAATGAGGCAATAAAGGCTTACCTCAATGCCGGATCTGTCGCCAGAGAATTAAATAACAATGGATTAATCGGGTTGTCTGAATTCTTTTGCGGATTGTTGGATTATGACCAACACCTGTTTGATGAAGCCATTGTACATTTGAAGAAAGCTACTTTTAATTTTTCACAGGATGAAGGAAAATATAAAAATCAAGTCGTAACCTATAATTATGTTGGGAATAGCTTTTTATTGAAACAGTTACCCGACAGCGCTTTCTTTTACTACAACAAAGGCCTGTTTGCAGCAAAACAATATAAGGACTCTGTAAACGAACTGCGCATCGTGCAAAATATGGGCGTTGCATACTTGAAATTGGGTAATACCAGCCAAGCAAAGAGGGCGGTAAAAATGGCACTTTCATTAAGTTCCGGCGAATCACAGAAAGCGAAAGCATACTTAAACCTGGCAGATGTCTATTTTAGAGACGGCACAAAGGATTCAGCCTTGTTCTATTTGAATCATTCTTTAAGACTCGCGGAAGATAATGCCTCCTTACTTGCCAATATTTACCGTCTATTTTCAAAGGTTGAAGCGACGGATGGAAATTATCAGCAGGCAATGTCATACAATGAGTTGTATACAAAATATTTAGCCGAAGTCCTGGAAGAGAAAGAAGATATCGGCATCCTGGATATTCAAAAGAAATACAATTTTGAATTACTCGAAAACGCCAATAGTCGGCTATTGATTGAAAGACAATGGATTTTTATTTGTCTTATTATAGTTGGTGTCGCAGCTTTTGGGGCAATTTATGACAATCGGGCGAAAAACCGGGAAGCAATCCTAATAGCTGAACAACAAATTTTCCAACTTAAGGAGATAGTAAATAAAAGGGTTGGTTCGAATGTGAAGAACAACGAATTACGTAAAACTTTAATTAAGCAATTGGATATTGTTAAGAAAATTTCACTGATAGAAAGCTATTTGAAGGGAGATGAGAAAATTAAAGGCAAGGAAGTCCTCAAGAAGGTAAATGAAATTATCTATGGTCAGGAAGATTACAATTGGAGTGTTTTCTACGAAATGGCCAATGCCTTGTATGATAACTACCTGGAACGATTGAGTAACTTATTCCCTGATTTATCGGAAACGGAACTCCTTATTTGTTGCCTTTCAAAAATCGGACTGAATAATATGGAAATTTCCCTTTTGATAAAAACGACTCAAAATGCTGTGCAAAAGCGAAAATCTGTTATCAGACAAAAGACAGGCATGAAAGAGCAGGAAAATTTTACCAAACAAATGGATCAAATCATAAATAAAAATAACCCGTTCTGAAAACAGAAAAGCAAAAATATTTTCGGTGTTTTCCCCACTTCTGGGTAATCTTTTCACCTTTTGATTGCAATACCATTGGTATATTTGCGGCCAATCCCATGAATAAATCTGCCTTGCTGGATAATTAATGATAAGTTATTGAAATAGTTATATAATTTGCCTGTCCTAAAAATCTGCCTGACACTCTCATTTGATTAATGAATATTAGCTGTGCTTTTACATTTGCCGCAAGTAAAAATCACACTAAAAATTTATTCATTTATGAAAGCAAAATTGTTTTTCTTGTTTTTCTTTATCGGCAGCACTGCTGTTACAATTACATCAGCGGATAATCGTTCGAATATCGGCTTGGTTAACGTTAGTAGTACAGACAAAAAAGAGGAAGTTTTATTGGCCGGAACTCTTGAAACTGGCATGATCAAGTCTTTAGGCATTATCCCCTTTGAGGTTTGGAAGAGCTCAACATCGATTGATATTTCTTGCCTCAGTAGTCTAAGTAATATCACTGTCGAAATCAAAGATGAATCTGGCCAAACGTTTTATCACAGTGTGGTAAACCCGGTTTCAGGAGGACAATTGAGTATCGACATCCAGGGATGGGCAACTGGCACCTATACAATCACATTCTCCAATGACAATGGTGGTTGTGTCTATGGCTCATTTGTCATCTGAGCATTGTATAATGAACAGTTGTAGCCAGACGTATCTATTAATCCGGGCTACATTTTAGTAGTATTATTCACTAAAGTTCGTTACAAAGCAAAAGAAGCTGTTCGAATAAAACTCATTTTGCTTGTTATGCAGAATTGGGTTTTATTTGAACTTTTTTTTTGACAGGGTGCATTCAGACTTCTGATACCCAAAGTACCCTCTAATTTAGCCACAGGCAGTCAAACCGGAGCCACAGATTACCAACGCGCTAAAGTTCTGACAATTACCTTTCCCTTATCCATATTTTCAGCCCCGCATTAATAGTGATGCAGAAAATTTTAATTATTTGAAGTATGGATAACAATCTAAAAGACAGCTCCAAACAGGTGCTGCTCATGACCGAACCTGCCAATCCGCAGGCATTAAAAGCTGTTTCCGGGATAGACCATCATGGAAATCCCAAAACTGTCAATCCTGACAAGTCAAACTTCACAAGTTTTCTGGCAATAGACAAGAATGGTAATGCACTTGAAAACTTTTTCAAGAAGTTTTTAGAACAAAATCAAAATCCGGCACATACAGGATTCTTCCTGATGACCCAAAATGTGCTGGATAAAATCATTGGAATGCAACCCATTAACGTCAAAACACTGGAACCTTACCGTGTCGATCCGCAACAGTTTCTGGATCAGAGGCAAGCTCAAAAAAAAGGGCAGTCTCAACAAACGGAGAACCCAGCAACCATTCAGGAAAACGATTTTCAGCCTATCGACAGAAATAAGATCAACTGGGAGCAAGCAGCTAAAATGGGTATTAATAAACAAACATTGGAAGAAGCAGGTCAACTGAAATCCATGCTCTATGGCCACAAATCCCCAGCGTTGAATCAACTAACTTTTACAATCGAAGGAGTTACTTTTGATACCCAGGCTCGGCTTTCCCTGAAAGAAATGCCGGACGGAACCTACAACATTCAGCCACACAGCTTTCTTAGATCGCCTGATTTAGACAAACCTTTCCTGGGTACTATGCTTTCAGACAAGGACAAAGAGAACCTGTTGGCTTCAGGCAATGCAGGAAGAGTCATAGAACTGGAACCAACTCCCGGACAAAAAATTCCTGCCCTTTTATCGCTGGACAAAATCACCAATCGCCTCGAAGCTATTCCTGTTGAGAAACTAAATATTCCGCAATCGCTTAAAGGCGTTGATTTTACACCTGACCAAATGAAAGATTTAAAAGAAGGGAGAGCGGTGCTGGTCGAGGGTATGACAACCAAAAAGAGCCAGGAAACGGATAACCCTAAAAAGTTTGATGCCTACATCCAGTTCAATGCAGCCAAATGCAGTTTTGATTTCAGTTACGGAGGATTGGAACGCAAAACCAACCAACAAGACAATCAGCAACAACAGGGGCAGGGGAGAGAACAGGCCAATGTCCGTATCCCCCAAAAACTCTTAGGGGTAGAACTCACACCGAAACAGCAGGAAGATCTGTGGGCGGACAAGACCATTTACATCAAGGGAATGCTAAAAGACGGGCAGGACCAGCCGTTTAATGCTTACATCAAGATCAATCATGAGCAGGGGAAACTCGATTTTTACAAGTTCAATCCGGATAAAGCCAGAAAACAGGGCTCTGAAACTACACCTGCCAGCGAAAGCCGGGCACAGGTGGCGGTTAATTCCGATGGCAAAACCAACGAAGCAACTAAAAAAGTAAATGAACCGTTGAAACAAGGTCAGAATCAGCCAACAGAAAAACAGCATCGCCAGGTAAACAAAGGAAATCAGCGAAAAATATAACATCTATTGATTTGATAGACAACAGAAACAGGTTTTCATCCTTTTTTCCTCAGAACTCAACAAATAAATTCCTTGAATTAAATACATTATATTTACCACTGAAAGTTCCTGTTACAGAAGATTGTTCTCAAACAATCGGATGAGATGAATTTTTAGTGGCGGCGCCTGGGAGGGATACCCGGGCGCCAATTTTTATTCAACCGCTAAAAAATCATAATTATGTCCCAGGAACTTTCCTATTTCCGGTTGTCCCTTTTATCTTACCTGAAGGACAGCCATCCAAATCTGGCTAACGATACTGCCTTTATCGCTACGCGCGGCGATGCGGCCGCTGAAGCCTTTAGTACAGCCATTAAAAGCGGGCAAACCCACGATCATGCAGGCGAAACGGCCAACGAAGTCCTGTATTCGGGGTTACTGTTTTCCCCATACCGAACCGTTATCCGAATCCTTTGGGATGAATTTGAGAAAGAGATCACTCCAGTGTTGGCTGAAAGTGTGGCATTGGAACTGTTGCCGAAGCTGAATAAGGTCTTTGACAAATACCACCTGACTGATGATTTCGATACAACACCGGAATTCAACCAGCTTTACACCGAACTGACAGGAACCACTCAAATCCTTCTCGAAGATGGCATTTAGCAAGAGAGCGCATCTCCGGGACAACATTGATGCCATAAAGACAGCTTTTCAACTGGAAAAGGAAAACCGGACAGCAAGCCCGGAAGAAAAGACTGTACTGGAAAAATATTCAGGATTTGGCGGGATCAAAGCCGTATTGAACCCGGTTGGTCATCCCGGTGACCAGCAATACTGGACTAAGAGTGATCTTGACCTATTCTCCTTAGTTTCAGAACTTCATGAAGTCTTGCGTGAAGGTTCCGACAATGAAGCCCAATACAAACGCTATGTGAGTTCGCTGAAGAATTCGATTCTTACCGCTTTTTATACGCCACCAGAGATTGTTAATTCACTTGCTGAAGCATTAAAAATACAGGGTATCACTCCAATTCGTTTGCTTGATCCATCGGCAGGTATGGGAGCTTTCACATCGGCATTCAGTAAACAATTCCCTGGCTGTGAAAATACCTGCTTTGAAAAAGAATTACTGACTGGCAAAATCCTTTCACAACTCTATCCAAAGGATAACATACGGACAGAAGGCTTTGAAAACATAGAAAGCCGTTTCTCCAGCCATTACGATATAGCCACCTCCAATATTCCCTTTGGAGATGTAGCGGTGTACGATCCGCTTTTTACCGCCAACGGTGATTCCGTTAAGCGGGTAGCCGCCCGGTCGGTCCACAACTATTTCTTCCTGAAATCGATTGACATGGTTCGCGAAGGTGGGATAGTGGCTTTTATCTCCTCCCAGGGGGTACTTAACGCCGAACAAAATCGCCCGGTGCGGGAGTGGCTGATGCAACGTTGCGAACCGGTTTCGGCTATCCGTCTGCCCAATAACCTCTTTACCGAGCATGCCGGAACTGAAGCAGGCAGCGATCTGATCGTTCTTCAGAAAAAGGCTTCAGACAATAATTTATCCCAGCGCAGTCAGGACTTTATTGAATCCCGCCAATTGTCCAATGGCATTCGGGTCAATAACCTCTTTCAAACTTTTGACCGGGTGGTGCATACCTCTTCAAAAGTCGATACTGACCCGTATGGCAAACCTGCCCTTGTTTTTCTACACGATGGTGGAGTAAGCGGCATGGCAGACAACTTAAAAAACATGCTTTTGAGTGATCTCGAAAAGCATCTGGATGTCGCGCATTACCGTTCACAGGCACCGGCACAACCGGATCAATCCCAACAAATCGTTTCTCAATCAGGTCCTATCCAAGAGACACCAAAGGGATCGGTTATTCAGATGACAACAGAAACGCCTGAATCGAAGCAAGCTGCGTCTTCAGGGGGTAATGCAAGAACTCTGTTCGACACAGGGGAGCATGCAAAAGCCCAAAGCAAATTATCCAATTTGGAGTCCCTAGTCAAAGAAGACGTACCGCTTTCAGTTTCCCAGCAGCCGCTAATTTCCCTGTACGATCTTTTGGGTTTTTCAGATGCTGAACGATCACAGGTAAAAAAACAGAAACAAAAGGACAAGCAAATCAAACCCGTTGAACAGGCGCCATTGGATTGGCGCGAGGTGTTACAACTTCGGAATTCTGTTTCTTCGTCGGAACCATCGACAGAAAAACCAGAGAAAAATAACGGTTCGGAAAAGGCAGAGCCAAATCCAAAGCATAACGATTTTAGTCCCGTTCCCTTCATGGCTGAACGTTTGAATCATTACCGGGAAGGTTCGTTGATTTCAAGCTCTGATAACCGAGTCGGTTATTTGCGCGATCTGGATGGTTTACAACCCATGTTTCACCCGCTGGATCTTTCCCAAACTCAAAAACAAAAAGCTTCGCTTTATATCGAGATCAGGGACACATATCATCATTTGTACAACAACGAAGCAGAGCGCCTGCAGGAGAATCCTGCACTTCGTGAAATGCTCAACCGCTTGTATGATGACTTTTCTAAACGCTTTGGTAACCTGAATGATGCCAAGAACCTCGGCCTGATAAAAATGGATGCCGGTGGGCGCGAAATCCTTTCCCTCGAACGCTACACCGATGGCAACGCAATCAAAGCCGATATTTTCAACCGTCCGGTAGCTTTTAATCTTGATGAGATAACCCACTCGGATAATGCCCATGAAGCACTGGCCGCTTCGCTGAATAAATACGCCGGCGTGAACCTGGAGTATATGGCTTCCCTTACAGGGAATAATCAGGAGCAGTTATTGGAAGAGCTAAAAGGAGTCGTTTATTTTAATCCGATGGCCGGTGGCTACGAGGTTGCAGATAAATTCATTGCAGGCAATGTCATCGAAAAAGCAGAAGCAGTGGAACGGTTTCTGGAACGTAATCCGGGGCACGAACTCGCCGAAGCCTCACTCGAAGCCTTGCAAAAATCGATACCGAAACCTATTGCTTTTGATGACCTGGACTTCAATCTGGGGGAACGCTGGATTCCAACGGGCATCTATGAAAAGTACGCTTCCTGGCTGTTCGAAACCAATGTTAACATTCACTATGCACAAAGCCGTGATGAGTACAGTGTCTCGGCATTCAGGCACAACGCCAAAATCTCGGATCAGTTTGCCGTTAAAGCGCAGAGCCGGACATTCGATGGTATTAATTTGATCAAACACGCCTTGCACAATACCTCGCCGGACATTACTAAAAAGATTATGGTGGACGGCGAAGAAGTCAAAGTCCGTGATTCAGACGCCATCCAGTTGGCCAACTCAAAGATTGATGAAATGCGCAAAGGGTTTTCGGATTGGCTGCGGGAGCAGTCTCCTGAATTTAAGGATCGTCTCTCAAGCCTTTATAACCGAACCTTTAACTGTTTTGTCCGTCCTGCTTATGATGGTTCTCATCAGAACTTTCCGGGATTGGATTTGAAAGGATTGGGCATAGATGATTTGTATAAAAGCCAGAAAGATGCCATCTGGATGCAGAAGCTGAACGGCGGTGGTATTTGCGACCATGAAGTTGGCGGAGGAAAAACGCTGATCATGTGCTGTGCAGCAATGGAAATGAAAAGGCTTGGATTGGTAAATAAACCCATGATCATTGGATTAAAAGCCAACATCCATGAAATAGCACAAACCTTTTGCACTGCCTATCCCAATGCCCGGGTACTGTATCCCGGCAAAGAAGATTTTACCCCTAACAACAGGATGAAAATCTTTGACCAGATCAAAAACAACAACTGGGATACGGTTATCCTGACCCACGAACAATTCGGGATGATCCCGCAGTCCCCGGAAATCCAACAAAAGATTTTACAAAAAGAACTGGATAGCGTGGAAGAAAATCTGGAAGTATTGAGAGGGCAGGGGAGAGATGTTTCGAGAGCTATGCTGAAAGGCTGTTTAAAACGGCAACAGAACCTTGAAGCCAGATTAAAGAATATAGCTTACCAGATAGAAACCCGGAAAGATGATACGGTTGATTTTCGCCTGATGGGAATTGACCACCTTTTTGTTGATGAAAGCCATAAGTTTAAGAACCTGACCTTTACTACCCGTCACGATCGTGTAGCAGGACTGGGCAATGCCGATGGTTCACAACGGGCGTTGAATATGCTGTTTGCCTTGCGCACCATACAGGAACGTACCGATAAGGATTTGGGCGCGACATTCCTGTCGGGGACAACTATCTCCAATTCATTAACGGAACTGTACCTGCTTTTCAAGTACCTTCGCCCGAACGAGTTGGAACGGCAGGGGATAAACACTTTTGATGCCTGGGCAGCCATTTTTGCCAAGAAAAGCATTGATTATGAATTCTCGGTAACCAATGAAATTGTGCAGAAAGAGCGGTTCCGGTATTTTATTAAAGTTCCTGAACTGGCTGCATTTTATGCTGAGATAACCGACTTTCGGACAGCATCGGGCATAGGTATAGATCGCCCCGAAAAGAACGAAATTTTGCACAATATAACACCAACTCCCGACCAGCAGGATTTTATCGGACGACTGGTTGCCTTTGCTAAAAGCGGCGATGCCACGCTTTTATTCAGGGGGCCCCTTTCTGACAGCGAAAAGACGGCCAAAATGCTTATCGCAACAGATTATGCCCGAAAAATGTCGCTGGATATGCGTATGATCGCACCGGAAAGGTACGGCGACCATATTGACAACAAAGCCAGCCATGTAGCTCACCGAATAGCCGGTTATTACCAGGAATACGATAAGCATAAAGGAACGCAGTTTGTCTTTTCTGACCTTGGAACATATCGCCCTGGACAGTGGAACGTCTATAGTGAGATAAAGCGCAAACTGGCAGAAGATCATGGGATTCCGGCGCACGAGGTTCGTTTTATCCAGGAAGCCCAGACTGAGAAGGCTAGGAAAGCCTTGATTTCCGGGATTAATGAGGGAAAGATACGAGTACTGTTTGGCAGTACCGAAATGCTTGGTACAGGAGTTAATGCGCAGAAGCGATGTGTGGCTATTCATCACCTTGACTGTCCTTGGAGACCATCCGACCTGGAGCAGCGGGATGGTCGTGGAATCCGTAAAGGAAACGAAATCGCAAAACTCCACGCAAACAATAAGGTGGATGTTATCTTGTATGCCGTTGAGAAATCGCTTGATGCCTATAAATTTGGATTGTTGCACAACAAACAGTTATTTATCCGGCAACTCAAAACCAACTCCCTGGGGTGTAGAACCATTGATGAAGGCAGTATGGATGAAAAAGGAGGTATGAGTTTCTCGGAGTATGTAGCGATTCTTTCCGGCAATACCGAATTGTTGGAGAAAGCCCGGCTGGAAAAGAAGATAGCCGCATTGGAAAGCGAACGTCAGGCATTTATTCGGGGCAAATCATCCTCGCGCTATAAGTTGGAAACCATTGTTCAGAGTGTCGAAAGAAACACTGATCTTATAGGCCGTATTTGGAAAGATATCGAAGCGTTTAACTCCCGGGTTCAAAATGCTGCGGATGGAACAAGGCTCAATCCTGTTTTGTTGGATGGATTGCAGGGCAGTAACCCCAAAGAGGTCGGACTTAAACTAAACGAAATAAGCGCCAAGACCAATACGCATGGGACGCACGAACCCATTGGTTCTTTATACGGGTTTACACTTTTGGTAAAGACAGAAACTACACTGAAAGAAGGATTAGGCGTGACACAGAACCGATTTTTCATCAAAGGTCCTGGTGAAATTCTGTACAACTACAACAATGGACTGATGGCTTCTGATCCGAAGATTGCAGCACAGAATTTTATCCACGCACTGGATTCGATGCCCCGTCTGCTTGAGAAGTATAAAACCGACAATGAGCGAATATCAAAAGATATTCCGGTGCTAAAGGAAGTAGTTGGCGCTGTTTGGCGAAAAGAAGATGAACTGAAAGGATTGAAATCAGAACTAAACAACCTCGAACGACAGATAAAACTCTCTTTAAAACCTATAGAACATACAGAAGGTCAATCTTTAATTACCGAGACAAACAACCAACTGCAACAAGTTGTTTTAAAACCAATATATTTGAAGCAAACGGTGAATACATAGATACAAAATATTAACCCGTTGTGTGAAACTAATAATTAGATAAACAATCGTGCATTAAGCTGAAATTTAGTATTTTAAAGTTGCGAAACAAAAATATTAAAACAGCCCATGCACGATATTAAAACGAATTTCGACAAAATTTTGGAAGTATTAAAATCCATATTGCAGAATAATGTTGACCAATCAGGAAACTTTCCCCGGGTTGGGAAGAAACCTAAGTTTTCAGATTTAGAGGTCATTAGTCTTAATCTGACCAGTGAATACCTATCTATAGACAGTGAAAATCTGCTTTTTAAAAAGTTGAAGGGAGAATATGTAAGCGAATTTCCCCGGTTAATAGATCGTTCACAATACAACCGGCGCAAGAAATCACTCTTTGATCAGACAGAACTGGTTCGCAAACAGTTAAGTGGTACTTTCTGTGAAAATGAGGATGTGTTTGTTATTGACTCCATGCCCCTTGAGATTTGCCGAAATGCCAGGGCATCAAGGTTGAAGATTTGCAAAGAAGATTTTTCTACTTCTCCGGCCAAAGGGTTTTGTGCTTCACAAAACCAGTATTACTTTGGGTACAAATTACATGGCATTTGTACCTTTGACGGAGTATTTACCTCAATTGACCTGACTAAAGCCAATGTTCACGATGTTAACTATTTGAAGGATGTAAAAGTTAGTCTGTCTGATTGTACTTTGCTGGCAGACAAAGGATATATTGACGCCCGCCAGCAATTGGATTTGTTCCACTCAGCTAATGTCAAACTGGAAACTCCGATCAGGACCAATCAATCAGGCAATAAGAAGTATCCATATATCTTCCGGAAATCCGGGAAAAGGATTGAAACTCTTTACAGCCAGTTATGTGATCAGTTTTTAATCAGAAGAAACTATGCCAAAACATTTATCGGATTTAAAACCAGAATCTTATCAAAGATCACCGCTTTGACAATCGTTCAATATATTAATCGGTTCATTAAAAACAGACCAATCAACTTTTTAAAACATGCAATTTAATTCACACAACGGGTAAAATATTATTTTCCTTATACCATGTGTAATTCTGATTAATTAAAGAAGTTTAAGGTCAGATAAAAGTTTTAGGTATGATCCAATTTTTTCAAGTTAAAGTCCGTTAGCGTGCCGACCTCGGAGTTCAAAAAAAATGAAAATATTATTTTTCGGTACGAATGGATCCTCTGTTATAGCGAGTTAAGAAACAATGATATTTTACAAAATAATAAATATCTAACAACATATTTTTTAGAGGTTACCAAAGAGGTTCGTCGGGGATCAATTAAGACGAGCGTGGAATTACTATGCATATTCGAAAATGAAAAGACAAAAAAGAATATGGCTTTCAAATTAAATAATCGGGAAAAGCTTTAACATATTTTTTCTACAGAGAAGGAGTCTGACTCTTTGACCAATAGACATTAAAAAAAGCCCAATCACAGGAAATCGTGACAGGGCTATATTCAAATAATAAATTAACCGGGAATTGCAGTCCCAATTAATACTACAAAAGTATGAAAAAAATCTAAAGAATTTTCATTTTGTTTTCAATCGGTTGGATCGAGTTTGAAAAGTATTATTGTTGATTGTCTTGTCATAAGGGTCAAGGATTGTGCCTTATTAACCATCAAAGTTCCTAAATGGCATTATCTAACAGCTACAAAAACAGTTATGTATTTTTTTTCTCCAAAAAGATGTACCCAGTGGAAAGGAGTCCTATGTTACAAAACCACAAATTGGGGATAAAAATATTAAACGGTTCATAGCCAACAATATTATGGCATTAGAGTTCTTGAAATTGTCAATGAAGCAAAATTCGAACTATGCACCTAAAAACAAAGAAGTAAGAAATTTAGCTGTTAAAATAAATCTCAATTAGTAAAAATGAAATTATGAAGTGTATTAATTCATTAATCATAGCGTTGCTTATTCAACTATTTGTATCTCCGCAAGCATTTAGTCAGGATATTTCGCAATTGGATAAAAGTGTTGTGCCTCCTTCTCCTACGGCTTACGAGCTGGGTAAATTTGGTTACTCCCCTGTTGGAATGTATTCCGGAACTGCAAGTTACTCTATCCCATTATATGAATTAAATGGAAAAAATTTAACTCTCCCGATTAGTTTAAGTTATTATTCAAACGGGATAAAAGTTGATCAGTTAGCCTCATCTGTGGGTATGGGGTGGAGTTTGAATGCTGGAGGAGTAATTACTCGAATTATAAGAGGAACTTACGATGAAAAAGATAACTTTCCGAAACCTTTTCCTCAGGACATTACTACGTTATCCATATGGGATCGATATGACTATGTCGCGAATCATATCGACTCTGAACCTGACCTTTATGCGTATAATTTTTCAGGCCACTCAGGAAAATTTATTATTGATAAGTCAGATGGGAAAATCTACACAATTCCGTATACTAACCTTAAAGTTGTAAAATTGGCCAATATGTGGTTTGAGATTACAACAGAAGATGGATCAAAATACACTTTTGATAATACAGAAAGGACTGTAGAGACAAATAGTTGTACACCGAACGATAACAGGAACAATCCCAATAGGAATGTTTATACATCATCTTTTCTTTCAAAGATTGAACATCCAGCAGGCGATCAGATTAACTTTTTGTATATCCAGGATACTCTATATTATACATCGGGAATTGAACAAACGGTTTCAAGAAGGATGCTTGATCCTTATGCTCCGGAAGTAAGTTGTCCTATTGATGAAGGCAACATTACTCCATGTGATAAAAATTTAAGGATTTATGGTAAAATTCTTTCTGAAATTTCTTATGATAATATTACTATTAAGTTTAACTCTACTAGAAATAGACTTGATGCAACTAATAGAAAAATTGATGGTATAACAATTAAAAATAATAATACTGGGGAAATATTAAAGACTTACGCTTTTAACTATATTTATTCAAGCAATAATTCTCGAATGTTTCTTTCCAGCATAGTATCAAAAGCTTCTAATTTGTCGCCAATTGGAACTTATTTTTTTGATTACGACAACATTAATGATTTACCAGCAAGGCTCTCCTATGCTCAAGACCATTGGGGGTATTATAATGGTGCCCTGTACAATACTGGTTTTATTCCTATAACTACCGGAGATTCTAATAAATTTTTAGAATTTAGCTGGGGTGAAACTCTTTTACAGAAATTTCCATATTTTCAAAACGTTGATAGAGAACCTCATTACCCTTATTCGCAGAAGGGTATACTCATCAAAATTACATATCCTACTGGGGGGACAACTGTGATAGAATATGAACCAAACAATTATTTGAATGGAACAACTAATGTTGAAACTGGAGGATTAAGAATAAAGAGGGTTAAAACAAAAGAAAGTATTACAAGTTTAGAGCAAATTGAAAGGTTTTACTATACTAATGATTTAAATAATCTATCAAAAACATCATGTTGGATACCCAAGAAACCTAGGTATTATTATTCCAACATAAGGCAATGTTCTTATACATATGATGGTAATGGTGGCTTTACAATTCCAAATATACCGTATAGTTCACGATTTGCAAATCTGTCTTCCAGCAGTTTAAATAGCATTTATAATTGTTCAGGAAGTCATGTAGCATATAGTGCAGTTACAAAAAGTTATGGCGAGAATTTTGAAAATGGTGGAGTGATATTTATTTATCAAAATAATGTTGATCAAGACGGAAGCTATGTGAACCTTCCAGAAGCTCAACCCTACATGTCTGACGCTGTAGAGCTTGCACCAAAGTCAAATGAGAGCTGGAACGCTGGAACTCTCATATCACAAACAACGCTGAAAAAGAATGGTTCTGGCCAGATAATTACTTTAAGTAAAGAGCAATATACCTATAACAGCCTCTTTGTCACTGATACTTCAGATTCTAGGTTTTCAAAAGATATTAGTGCTTATTCGATCTGTCAATTTGATAATGGACAAGCAACAACTATAGCTAATTGTTCAGGTAATGATTATACTGATCCAAGGTGTCCTTGTTATCAAAAACCATCTGGAAGCAGCTATAACTTAGTATCGATTATGGGTTACACAATTGTTAAGTATACAACATATTGTCGGTGGGGCTATTTAAAAAGTAAAATAGTGACTCAATACGATGAGAACGGTTTGAATCCTGTTGCCGCAACGACAAATTATTATTATGACAATTCTGCTCACGCTCAGCTCACCAGAGAGGAAACCACTGACAGTAAAGGGAATCTTATCAAAAAAGTGATCAAATATCCTCAGGATTATACTACGACTTCATATAATATTGGAACATTAAATACAAAAAAAATCATCAATATCCCTTTAGACATTCGTAAATATGTCGGTAGTACTTTGGCTGAAGGACAACAAATCATGTATAATATTTATGGACAGCCTACAGATATATATAAGGTTGAGAACAGTGGTACTGATGTTACTTTTTCACAATCAAATCCGTATACTTTCACACACAAAAGTACTTTTAAATACGATGATGTCAATCATACTGTCGTTCAAACCACTAAAGACAATGATTATCCCACCTCCTATATCTGGGGTTATAATCAGACTTTACCTGTTGCCAAGATTGTAAATATTGCACAAAGTCAGATTTCGTCCTCAATAATAACAGCGATTAAAAATCGCACTTTTACCAATGGCATGACATATAGCAGCATTCAAACAGATTTAAATTTTTTGAAGACGCAATTGTCAATCTATATAAACAATTCAGCTTATCTGGTTACTTTGTATACCTACAATCCCCTTATGGGTATGACTTCCCAGACCGATCCTAATGGAGTAACTACTTATTATGAATATGATACGTTTGGTCGATTAAAATTGGTCAAGAACGACGATGGTGACATCAAGAATCGCAATACTTACCATTACAAACAATAAATTCTGGAAACGATGAAAGTACGACATATAACATTCACCTTTCTGGCCGGCATTCTCTGTATTTGTAATGCCCAGGGCCAGACTTCGGCCCAAAACTATGTCAAGAGTGAAACAGTACTGGTACCTGGAAAAACTTCTGATGCCAATGTAGATGCGTTAACCTACACCAGCAAACGTACGCATACTGAATATTTTGATGGTTTGGGGCGGCCTTCCCAAACAAACGATTACAAAGCCTCTGGCGATGGGAGCAAAGATGTCATCACGTCAATTGGATATGATTCCAGCGGGAGGCAGAATAAAAGTTACCTTCCCTTTGCCAGTGCCCAGAATATGGGTTACCATATCGACGTAACAGCCTTGGCTAATTTTTCTGTTTATGGGACAGTTGATGACGATTATGCTTTTTCTCAAACCGAATTTGAGCCATCGCCTTTAAACCGTGTGTCCAGACAGGCTGCGCCGGGAAGCACCTGGCACCTCACCTCGGACAAAGAGGTGAAATATGAATATGGTACCAATGCTACTGATGTTGTAAGGAAATACCTAATCAACAGTTCGGGTTTATTGGATATATCAACAGCCGCAACTGTCTACGCGATCAATACTTTATACAAAACGACAACCTGGAATGAGAACAATGCCCAATCAGGTTCAACAAGCAGGACGGTTGAGTTTAAAGACAAACAGGGACAGGTGGTGTTGAAACGCAGCTACGACGGAGCCACTGCTTTTTCAACGTATTATGTTTATGACAACTATGGACTTCTTTGTTGCGTTATTCCTCCAAAAGCTACAGCAGATGACGGAACCATTACTTCAACCGAACTGGATCAGTTGTGTTACCAGTACAAATACGATGAACGGAACAGGCTAATTGAAAAGAAACTTCCTGGCGCTGGTTGGGAATTTCTGGTTTACGATAAGAGAGATCGTCTTGTGTTAACACAAGATGCTACCCAACAGGCTAGTGGTTACTGGATGTTTACAAAATATGATATTATAAACAGACCGGTCCTCGCTGGCAAATATGAATCCTCAAGTGGTAGAGCTTCTCTTCAGTCCATTTTAAATGCAGAATCGGTCATGTACGAATCATCGGGGTCTGTTGTATTGGGATACACCAATTATGCCTTCCCAAGAATAACAGACGAAAGTAAGTATCTTTCATCAACTTATTACGACAATTACACAACACCATTAACCTGGGGATATGCATACAGTTCTGTTTACAGCCAGCATACACAGACCAATAGTGTAAAAGGGCTGGTAACCGGGATAAAAACCAAGATACTTGGAACAAGCACTTGGCTGTATACAGTGAATTATTACGACAAATTTGGTCGGTTACTCCAGCAGTATCAAACGAACCCTGAAGGTGGTAACAACCGTGTTTCGTATGCCTATGACTTCGAGGGAAAAGTCACCGACAAGCAGACCTATCATAAAAAAACATCGGCAAGTACAGGTATTACTTTGTATGAAAATTTCGTCTACGACCACATGGGCCGGTTATTGACGTCTAAATTTGGATACAATACAACCACATTAACCACCCTTGCATCAAATACCTACAACGAAATAGGTCGATTAACCACAAAACAGCAACACAATGGAATGCAGTATAGTGACTACCAGTATAATGTCCGGGGTTGGCTGACTAAGATTAATAATCCGGACGTTCCATCGACCACCATTCGGATGTTTGCCATGGAATTGGTTTATAATTGGGACATATCTCAATACCTTTTAGGCGATGCACAATTCAATGGCAATATTGGTGGTATAAAATGGAGAAAATACAACACTGGTAGTAGCAGTAATGAGTATCGGGCCTATAATTTTACTTATGATGGATTAAACCGGTTGACAAAAGCCGATTACGGGACTTATTCCGGGAGTTCATGGACAAACCTTCCCGATTATGACCTGGTCAATGTATCGTACGATAGTAATGGGAATATTAGCAATCTTATCAGGGCCACCCCGGGTGGAACACGTGAAGCTTTAGACTATACCAATACAGGGAATCAACTAACTTCAATATCAGGCGTATATAACAGCGTAAGTAATAAAAGCGGAAGTTTTACTTATGATGCCAATGGTAATAACATTAGTGATGGATTGCGGGGAATTCCAACCATCAGTTTTTTTACCGAGATTGACCTTCCCAAACAGTATTACAAAGATGCGAGCAACAAAGTAGATTACGCCTACGATGCACAAGGTAACAAATGGAGCAAGACAGCAACTATGGCAGGAAGCGCAACAACCATTAAATATTATGGGCCATTTATTTACGAAGGAACAACTACTGACCCCAGCAAGGTATTAACGTCTGAAGGGTATTATGACTTTGCAACCAGTCTTTACCACTATTACCTGAAAGACCACTTGGGAAATACCCGCATTACATACCATTATGCAGGCTCAACCCCGGTAATAGACCAGGAAGTAGAATATTATCCGTTTGGAGCACTGTTTTATGGTGGACTTTTGGGAGATAATAAGTATCTTTATAACGGTAAAGAGTTAAACGACGAGTTCTTTGAGAATTATGATTACGGCGCTCGATTCTATGACCCAACGATAGGACGGTGGCATAGCATCGACCCAATGGCTGAGAACTATGATGGTTGGTCTCCATATAATTTCACTTTAAATAATCCCATTTGCAATTATGATCCAAATGGAATGTGGGTTGAAACGGATACCGGATATAATACAAATGATCCTGATGAAATATCCCAATTTCTCAGACTATTCGGAATTGGCCCAAATAACCAGCCCAAAGATGCAGAACAGGCAAAAGATCAGGAATCTGCAAGAAAGGGTGCCTCGAATGTTGCAAAGGGTATTGAAAAGCTTTATAAAGCAGAACGTGAAGCAATTTCTTATATACCATTTGGATCACTACTAAATGAGATTATTGATCAAAAGACAGGATATGAAAGCGACGATAATGTTGGCTATAATTTAGGTTTTGAAGCCGCAGCGACATTCCTGCCCGGTGTAAAGTTCGCTAAAGGCCCTTTGAAAAGTATTGTAAGATTCACTGACGAAACAGTTGTTTTTTTCAAAGATTTACCGGATGGAACTGCAATAAGGGTTATAAATCAGATACCTGAAGGTTTCAGAAAGACAAAATTTTTAAGTGAAGGTCAAAAGGTTTTCAGTAATGGAAAGGTATTTATATCGCCTGATGTCACAGGACATATTGGTGGCAGATGGAAAGCTGCTACTAAAGTTGAATATCTCAAAAACAATACTACCCGGATTGGTACATTTGATGAAAATCTATATAAAATAGGAAAATAAAAATTTGGTCATGAATAAAATAGAGCATATTGATTCTTTGAAAAGTATTATAGATGGAAGAAATCAATTCTTTGAAGAATTAGGAGAAGGCAAATTCAATAGAAAACTCTTTCATAGTTATACAAAGACCATTCTTGAACTTTCAAAACTTCATCTCGATGATGATGAAAGATGCAAATGTATATCATGATTTGGCAAATTAATCACCGCATACAGGATTCTTTGATAAGTCATTTTGATACAAGAGATATTTACAGAATTGACAATATAGAAGATGATGATAGAACACAGTTGAAGAATATCTTATATTATAGTGCGGTAAGATTTTCTTACAATTTGAATTTGAACATTGAAGATGTAGTAATTGGTGGTTGGAAATAACCCTACGTCTGGTGCGAGTTTAAGACTCGTGCAATGGAAGATAAGAAACATGCTTGCTTATAGTGATAAAATAAAGCCCGGCCAATATGTCGGGTTTTATTGTTTATCTGAAATATTACGTTTATGCTATACGATACAGCATATAAGCATCACGAAAAGTTATCAACAATTAGAGGGCGGCGTTCAGTGCGTTGGATAAAGTGTCTTTGAGTTTTTTCTTGGCAAACAGCCCGTCGATGATGTTATACACCGATTTGCGTTCTTCGTCTTCGAGCAGTTCCACCAGCCTGAGTTTTTCCATCAGCGATTTGTCCTGCGAGTTTACTTCCCTGAAAATATCGTCAGAAGAAAACAGTTCTGAAAGTGTCATCCCGAGGGCTTTGGCGATCTTTTCCACGGTAGAAGTGTACGGGTCGGTTTTCCCCTTTTCAATTTTCGAGTATTGCGATTGATCCATCCCAATCTCAATGGCGACCTGTTTTTGTGTCAGCCCTTTTGCTTCCCTTGCTGTGCGTATTTTATTGCCGATATCCATAGTGTTTCTGATCTTGTACTCTACAAAAGTAGCTTTTATGGACGTTTAAAACAATGTTGATAAATTTTGCTTCGTCAAAAATAGACTATTAAATCCTTTTACATAGATTTGCCGAGTGGAGTTATCAGTCCAAATAAAATTTTGAAGCAATGCAAATCCCCGACACTAAAACCCGGCTAACGATCACCCAAGTTCTAAATCATTTCAATTTGAAGCCCGACTAGTAACAGACAAGTATTCTTCCAGCATTGTATGACTTATTTCCTTCGATTTATATTCTCAGCTGTTTATTATCTTACAACTTAATTTCTGCCTGATACTGTCGTAAGCTACTTTGAACGAGCAATATTTCAATTCAAATACTTGACCTTGTTCATTGTGCCTGACTTTGACGAATTTGTTCTTATTCATTTTAAACACTTCAATCTCATCCTCTGACAGGTTTCGTTCGCAGACCTGTTTATATCCTTCCGTTGGATAAAAGGTAAATTCTTTGACACGCTTTTCGTCGCACTTGTTAATGATGACGAAATAATCTTTAGAAAAAGCGGCTACTTCCCGGTTGATAAAACTGCTTGAGGCAATGCATACAGCAAAACACACATCACTTTCATGCAGGGCATTGAAAATGGTTTTCTTTCCCTTTTTCTTAGTCATTTTGTATATGTGTTATTCTAATTCTCATTATCCTTCTTATTTTTTTTTCGCTTCGTCCTGACGGTCAAAATGTGTGCGGATAAACGTTTGTACATCGCTTTCCTTGTAATACGTTTTGTGGTAGATCGAGTGGAAAGGCAATTCCCCTCTGCTCCGGTAACGTTGCAAGGTACGTTTGCTGATGTTCAGCAGTTGGCAAATATCCTGGTTGTCATACAGCCGTTCGCCTTCTAGCACATTGTCCCGTTTGTTAAGTTTTTCCAACGCTTTGTCTGTGTGGTCAAACCGGTCCATAATGCGCTCCATCCATGCTTCAAAATTTTCTTTGTCTAAATACATAATCAATTTATTAATCCGATAATGAAATAATTTGGGTTCGACGGGTCTTTGAGAATGATTTCCTTTTCCCGCATGAACCGGATATAATTTTTCGCCGTTCTTTCTTTTACATCGAGTGCGGCCTGTATCTGTTCACAGAGTTCCATATAGGTAAGAAAGTGTTTGTGGTTGAAGATGTCGCGGGCAATGGTCACCAATTCATCCTCTTTGCGCTTTTCTTTGGCTTCTTTGGGTTTCTCCCCGAGGTAAACGTGCATGCCAGTGTCCTTCTCCCATGCAAATTGCATAAGTGGCACATCGAGCGGACTGCCATCTCGCACTTTCAACGCTTTGACCACCGATATTGTGGGGTCATTATCTTTTTCTACCGAAAGGATAGCCGCAGCTTTACGTTGCAGTTCACTGCCAAGATGCCCGCGCAACTTCAGCCCATTGGGAACAAAGTGTAGCACGGTAACGATGCAGGTATGGTATATTCCCGCTAACCGGTAGAGTTCTTCCACAACGGCAATGCTTTCCGCTTCATCGTTGGCACCTTTTATCAGGTCGGCAATTCCGTCAATAACCACCAACTGGATACCTCCGTACTGGTAATGGTATTTGTCCATGCTTTGTACAATGGCCTGCATACGTTCTTTACGTGACATGCCTGTCATGCAATAAGCATGTAAATAATCAGGCATGGCCAATCGTTTACAGCGCCGTAGGAGATTATTGATGTTCTTGTACAACTGTACTTCGGACTGCTCGGTATCATAGAATAACACGGCTTTCTGATGAATATTTTCACTTACGGTAATCCCAAGTGTGTCTATCATTGTGCTTTGTGGCCGAATAGCCCCGGCAATAATAGAGGCAACGTAGTTGCTTTTACCTGTTCCTTCACCTCCAGTTATGCACAGCAGGTTACCTTGTGTGCCAAGAGGTACGTCATTTACCGACACAACTATTTGAGCAATAGGGGGAGGGTTATTGAAATCCACTTCACAGGACTTCAGCGCTGACATGGTTTCGCGGTATAACGTATCAAGGTATTGCAGGAACAAACGTTTTAAATCTTCGGATGAATGACCGAGCCTGAAATAATCCGCTATATCTTTTTCTTCTTTTGTGCCGCTAAGGGGTAACAACAAACGACTTACACTATAAGCACTTAAACTTGATGCTTGTTTCTCTGAAGCTTCTAGTCCGGTTTTATCCACATCGAAAAGCAACACAATGTGTTTGAACCGGTACGAAAGTTTATGAATTATTTCGTGCGGAATGAGGGAAGTTTCCGAATTGAAACATATCGCATGGAAACCATGTGCAGCAAGCGCCATCACGTCTTTTTCGCCACCTGTGATAAACAGCAGATCGCCTTTAGCTGGCAGTTGTTCCAGTCCGAAGCAGAAATGTTCCGGTATATTACCGCCCTGAACAAATCGGATTTCCGACAATGGGCGGTACACTTTGATGTGCTGTTTGCCAATATAGCCGTACATAGGCTCCTTTTCTAACCGATCGAAGTAAAACGGTTTTCCTTCCCGGTTTTCACTGTCAAAACGACTCAATGAAATGACTTGATAGGAGAGGAGCAGCTTTTCGGTAATACCGTATTGTGCCCACCATGAGAGTTCCTGTTGAGAAAAATTCTTTTGGACAACTTTGTACGGCCTTCCTTTTCTTAGCGGAACAGATGTTGTTGTCTGTACGGCTGGTATAGCGGGTGTATGCTTTGAAGTAGAAACAGAATGCGACTTATAATCATTTCCGCCGGACAATCCTAAATGCAGTTCGTTATTAATCCTTTCAAGTAGCTGGATAAACTCGGCAGGCCGGTTACAGTCCAGCCCGATAAGTTTGCCCACAAAAGCGAAACAATCTCCCGAATAGTCATCGTTCCCAAAATCCTTCAGACGGTAGCAGTCATTGCGCCGGTCAAAGAACACATTGCACGATGCGTTTTTGTCCGCATAAAGTGGGTTCAGAAAATTGCGGCCTACCCGAAAAGGAAAAGGGATAAAATGACGGAACACAGCCATCCCTTTATTGGTGGCCTGTAATAGGGTTTCTTTACTTAGCGCCATTACTTAGCAGATAATTTTTGCGGAACTCGTCCAGTGTATGAGGATCGCAGGTGATTAACCGTTCATTTAGGCCCCGTTCTATTTCAGAGAGCTTGTAAAGGCAACGGCCACGAAGAATGGCGTAGCTGATAAGGTTTTCGGCCCGCAGTCGTTGAAGGGTGCGTGTGCTGATTCGTAACAGGTTGGCTACTTCCTGGCTATCGAGCCAGATTTCATCGTTGCTTTGCGGCTTGATACCGGCTTCGCACTTTACAACGAAGGCCGATATTTTATCAATTTTTTCAACCAGGTCTTTGTAAGCCCGGCTATCCATTGTGATTACTTCCATTTTGCTTTAATTTTTCTGCAAATCTGAGCAAAGTGAAATGGCTAATCTTAATAGTATTATAATAGTATGTACCCGTTGTGTGAAACTAATAATTAGATAAATAATCGTGCATTAAGCTGAAATTTAGTATTTTAAAGTTGCGAAACAAAAATATTAAAACAGCCCATGCACGATATTAAAACGAATTTCGACAAAATTTTGGAAGTATTAAAATCCATATTGCAGAATAATGTTGACCAATCAGGAAACTTTCCCCGGGTTGGGAAGAAACCTAAGTTTTCAGATTTAGAGGTCATTAGTCTTAATCTGACCAGTGAATACCTATCTATAGACAGTGAAAATCTGCTTTTTAAAAAGTTGAAGGGAGAATATGTAAGCGAATTTCCCCGGTTAATAGATCGTTCACAATACAACCGGCGCAAGAAATCACTCTTTGATCAGACAGAACTGGTTCGCAAACAGTTAAGTGGTACTTTCTGTGAAAATGAGGATGTGTTTGTTATTGACTCCATGCCCCTTGAGATTTGCCGAAATGCCAGGGCATCAAGGTTGAAGATTTGCAAAGAAGATTTTTCTACTTCTCCGGCCAAAGGGTTTTGTGCTTCACAAAACCAGTATTACTTTGGGTACAAATTACATGGCATTTGTACCTTTGACGGAGTATTTACCTCAATTGACCTGACTAAAGCCAATGTTCACGATGTTAACTATTTGAAGGATGTAAAAGTTAGTCTGTCTGATTGTACTTTGCTGGCAGACAAAGGATATATTGACGCCCGCCAGCAATTGGATTTGTTCCACTCAGCTAATGTCAAACTGGAAACTCCGATCAGGACCAATCAATCAGGCAATAAGAAGTATCCATATATCTTCCGGAAATCCGGGAAAAGGATTGAAACTCTTTACAGCCAGTTATGTGATCAGTTTTTAATCAGAAGAAACTATGCCAAAACATTTATCGGATTTAAAACCAGAATCTTATCAAAGATCACCGCTTTGACAATCGTTCAATATATTAATCGGTTCATTAAAAACAGACCAATCAACTTTTTAAAACATGCAATTTAATTCACACAACGGGTTAGTATGTATATTATTTTATTTTGATTGAAGGATTAATGTATTTATAATGAAGTCTTTGTATATTTTATCGAGAATCAAAATTTTGGGGGAGTCAAAAAACTCCGGCCCTATTGCCTGAAAAGCAAAAAACAATGATTGCATTGCAAGCTGCTACTTTTTCTTTTCGGGTAAATCAGGTAAAAAATCCTAGTGCAAGGTGCAAGCCTATATATAGATATAGGCTTGCACCTTGCACTAGGATAATGATTTTGAGTATCAGGAATTTGCATATTCCCTTGAAAGTATTTAGATTTGTACCCGAACAGTTAAGCAGAAAAACGAAGTCAAAGGACGGACAGAACTGGACAGAAATTCGGTACGAAATCGGTACGGTATTTTATTGAAAATTTAGAAAGCAACTGATTATAAAATCATTGACTGGATTGGGTTAACACCCCAGCTGGGTCACAGGTCAATATGGCTTTCCAGAGGTATGATTTGTCTTCATACCTCTATTTTTATTTAAAACTATGCCTCTAAGGGCAGTACTGATCCATAACAAACACAATAAAGAAGGTATTCCGCTGCTGAAAAATCCCAACAATTAGGGATTTCAAAGTCTTTTTCCCGACATCACCTTTGTGCCATATTAAAAAACAAACTATGGCACATCAAAAATTTACTCTTGCAATTTTATTTAGCATACTTACCAGCGTACTTTATGCCCAATCGGGCTCCGTCTCCGGAAAAGCAACCACTTCGGATGGCAATGCCGCTGAGTTCGTCAACATCATATTGGTTGGGACAAACAAAGGCAGCGTAGTTGATGCAAACGGAAGTTATGAGTTGAAAAACATTAAAGCCGGAACTTACACGCTCAGGGCGAGCCTGGTTGGACTGACTACCCAAAACAAGCAGGTAACCGTTGAACCGGGAAAAACTACAAAGGTTGATTTCGTGCTCGACGAAAACAGCGAGGAACTGAAAGAAGTAGTGGTAGTGGCCAACCCCAGCAAATACGTCACCGACTATCCTTCGGTTTCGTTACGCCTGAAAACGCCGCTGCTTGAAGTTCCGCAGAACATTCAAGTGGTTACCAAACAGGTTATTCAGGATCAGCAGATTTTCGATATGCTTGAGGGCATTACCCGCAATGTGAGCGGCGCGCAGCGCGTGGAGCACTGGGACAACTATGCCCAGATTAACATGCGTGGATCGCAGATCGCCGGTTTCCGCAACGGTATGAATGTGCAATCGACCTGGGGACCGCTGACCGAAGACATGAGCATGGTAGAGCGTATCGAATTTGTAAAAGGTCCGGCCGGATTTATGATGGCTAATGGCGAACCCAGCGGTTTCTACAATGTGGTAACCAAAAAACCAACCGGAATCACCAAAGGCGAGGCCAGCATGACCATCGGCAGTTTCGATACCTATCGCTCGACACTCGATTTCGATGGCAAACTCACCAAAGACGCCAAAGTACTTTACCGCCTGAACCTGATGGGGCAAATGAAAGGCTCGCACCGCGATTTCGAATACAACAATCGTGCGTCGATTGCGCCCGTACTTAAGTTCCAGTTTTCGCCCAATACCTCGTTAACTGCCGAATACACCTATCAATTTAACCAGATGTCGGTTATCGGTTCCAACTATGCTTTTTCAGCAAAGAAAATGGCCGATTTGCCAGTTGAATTCACCACGGCCGAGCCGAATATGGCACCGACCAATATCAACGACCAAAGCTTGTTCCTGACGCTGGCACACACCATCAACGATCATTGGAAATTCACCGGGCAGGTGGCGTTTATGAAATACGACCAGGTTGGACAGTCGCTGTGGCCTACCGGTTTTTCTGAAAATGGCGATACACTTCGTCGCGGTCTATCGAACTGGGACGTTTTGGGTTTAATCAAAGTCGGGCAATTTTTCCTGAATGGTGATTTCAAAACCGGAACAGTTGGTCATCGCTTCCTCGCCGGAGTCGACATGGGCGACAAAACATTCTACCACGACTGGTCACAAAGTGGTGCTGTGGTAGGAAGTACCGGTTTCAACATTTACAATCCGGTTTACGGAACTGTTTCCGCATCAAGCTACCCTGTTTACGACCGCAGCCTGGGTATTCGCGAACGCGGGGTGTATTATTCCAACAAATATTCGGCGCTTTATGTACAGGACGAACTTCGTTTCCTGAACGATAAACTGCGCCTAACTTTAGCCGCAAGATACACGACTGCCCGCGATTCCGATCCCTATTCAGGATTGGGCAAGGCTGAAAAAGTGACTCCGCGAGTTGGGCTGAGCTACTCGATCAACAAAAATACCAGCACTTATGCGGTGTACGACGAAGCCTTTGTTCCGCAGGCAGGCTCCGACTTTAGCGGGCATAGTTTCGACCCGATTACCGGTGAAAACCTGGAACTCGGATTGAAAAAAGAATGGCTCGATGGCTTGTGGACAGCCTCATTGGCAGCTTACCAGATAACCAAAAACAATGTGCTGACTTCTGACCCCGAACATCAGTATTTCTCGAAACAATTGGGGCAAACCCGCACCCGAGGCGTTGAATTCGACATTCGAGGACAGATTACACAAGGTCTTGATTTGACTTTCAACTATGCTTATACAGATGGTCAGATTACAAAAGACACCGACCCCAAACAGGTGGGCGTTCAAATTCCGGGGACATCCAAAAACATTGCCAACGCTTGGCTGAACTATCGTTTCCAGGGTGGCGCAGCAAAAGGTCTGGGCTTGTCATGCGGGGTGCAATACGCTGGTGATCGCTCAAATTGGTATGGCGCTTACGACAACTCGTCGCAAATGATGCCCGATTACACCCGTGTTGACGGTGCCATCTCGTATCAGTTCAACAAATTCGGTGTTTCGATGAATGTCAATAATATCCTGAGCGAATACCTGTATTCCGGCGCATTTTACTCGTGGAGCAACTTCTACTACTGGCAGGCCGAAGCCTACCGCAATTTTCGCCTCACCATCAACTATAAATTTTAACGTGCATGACTTTTAAGCAGATCCTAGGCAAAATACACCTCTGGCTCGGACTTTTCTCCGGAATCATTGTCGCTTTTCTGGGCGTAACTGGTTGCATGCTGGCTTTTCAGCACGAGATTGAACAGGTAACCAATCCCTATCAGTTTGTTGAAGTTCAGGAAAAGCAGGTTTTGTCACCATCCCAGTTTCAAGAAATAGCGGTAAAGGCTTTGCCAGGAAAACACATCCACGGAATTGCCTACCGGGAACCCGGGAAAGCGGTTGTTGCAACTTTTTACAGCGAGGAGTATTATTACCTGATCTATCTGAATCCTTATTCGGGCGAAGTGCTTAAAGTGAAAGACATGAGTAAGGATTTTTTCCGGATCATTGTCAACGGGCATTTTTATCTGTGGCTTCCGCCTGCCATCGGGCAACCCATTGTGGCCACGGCAACCCTGATTTTTGGAATCCTGCTCATCACCGGCATCATCTTGTGGTGGCCGCGAAAAGGCCGGTTTACCAGTCAAACGTTCTCGATTAAATGGGGCAAATCAGAGTGCTCAAAACTTGATTTGCACCGGGTGTTCGGATTTTATGCCTCGTGGACTTTAATCTTTACCACTTTCACAGGATTGGTCTGGGGATTTCAATGGTTTGCAAAGTCAACTTACTGGGTGGCTTCGGGAGGCAAACAACTCACCGAATTTTATATGCCAACAGTGGATTCCATCCCAGTACAGAAATCAGATATTCCCACAGTTGATGTTTTGTGGCAACGCATGTCCAAAGAATATCCATCGGTGGGAATGCTCGAAGTTCACATTCCAGAGAACGACAGTTCGGCCATTGAAGTGGCTGCCAATCCCGACGACCAGACCTACTGGAAAGCCGATTACCGCTACTTCGATCAATACACGCTGGAGGAAATTGAGGTGACCCACCTATACGGCAAATTAAGCAACACGACAGTAGCCGATAAAATTGCCCGCATGAACTATGACATTCATGTGGGGGCAATTGCCGGACTGGGTGGAAAAATCCTGGCGTTCTGCGCCAGTTTAATTGCAGCTTCCCTGCCAATAACCGGGTTCCTGATCTGGCAAAACCGGCGAAAGAAGCGGCAAAAGCCTCTTTTTCAGTAGCGGGAATTTTATAATCTATTGAGTTCATTCCGAAAAGTAAAAAAAACCTAAATCCCCTAAAGGGGACTTTGAAGATTTCACTGATTTTCAACGAATTCCCCTTGAGTGGTTAGGGGTAAAGAAGTTGAAAGTCAATGAACTCAAACTTTTCGGAGCGGATTCATCTATTGAAATACAAAACCATGTTTGGAACTGCAATCAGAAAGATATTCAGAAAACCCGCGGATCATCCAACCGATGAGATTGTCATTTTATACGGGAGTCATTCCGGAAATTCGGAGTTTATCGCAAAAGAGGCCCAAAAGTACCTGAAAAAGAACGGGCTTTCGGCCACTGCCTGCGATATGGCAAAATATGCGTTCGGGAAACTGACGCACGAAAAGTCGGTATTGATTGTCGTCAGCACTCAGGGCGAAGGCGATCCGCCCGATTCGGCCCAAAAGTTCTGTAAAAACCTGTTTGCTGAAAATGCACCGTTGCTAACCAACCTGCAATTTGCCGTTTGCGCGCTGGGCGACAGCAGCTACGAGCATTTTTGCCAAACAGGGAAAGACATTGACCGGCGGCTGGCTGAATTGGGCGCTGTTCGTTTTCATCGGCGGGTTGATTGCGATGCGGAATTTCACCATGCTGCATCAAACTGGGTGTCGGACGTGCTTGGAAAATATTCAGGTAAAACACAGTCTGTTCCAGTTCAAATTCATACTGAAAACCTGCATCGCCTTTTTCCTGCAACCGTTAAAGAAAAGCGCCGGTTAAACGAAGGTTCGCTGTCGGAAACCTATCACCTTACGTTGGCTGTCGATGATCCTGAATTCCTTTACCAGCCGGGAGATACAGTTGGTATTTTTCCTGAAAATCAGGCGGAATTGACCGATCAAATCCTGAAACAGTTAAACGTTTCGCCCGAAAAAATTATCCGGTTTGAGAATAAGTTGGTTCCGCTCAGGAAACTGCTGACAACGCAGTTGGAGCTGACCAGCATCAGCAAAAAAATGTTCGAAAATTATCAGGAGTTGACACAGAATCCAGAGCTAAAAGCACTGTTGTCTGAGGAGAAAAGCTTGCATGATTTCATTAGGCATCGCGATGTACTGGATTTACTGGTCGAATTTCCTTTTTCGGGCAATCCGGAGGATCTTGTTGCTGTTCTTCGGAAGCTTCAGCCGCGATATTATTCAATCGCATCCAGTCAGCGAAAACATCCGGGCGAAGTTCATCTGATCGTCAAACTTGTTCAATCGGAGCAAAACGGACGATCCCGCTTGGGGGCCTGTTCTTCGTACCTGACTCACTGGATTGAAGTTGGCCGGAAAATAAACGTAGAACTGATATCCAACGAATCATTCCGGATGCAAACCTGTGCAGTTCCCATGATTTTAATTGCAGCCGGAACCGGCATCGCGCAGTTTCGTGCCTTTCTGGAAGAACAGGAGCAGGACAGCTCTCCCGGCGAAAACTGGTTGTTCTTTGGGGAGAAGTGCCGCGATTTTGATTTCTTTTACCGGTACGAATGGGAATACTGGTTAAAAAACAATCGGATAAACCGCCTCGACCTGGCTTTCTCACGCGATCAGGCCGAAAAAATCTATGTGCAGCAAAAGATTGAGGAACAGGCCGACGAATTTTACCGTTGGTTAAGCTGTGGGGCGCACGTTTATATTTGCGGATCGGTGTCTATGGGAAACGGAGTCAGGCAAGCCATTTGCCGGGCAATACAAAAAGCCGGAAAAATGACCGAAGAGGAATCATTGGAATACTGGGGTAAGTTGATCGAAAACAACCGGGTGCATCAGGATTTGTATTAACCGCCAGAAACACAATTCTATTGGCCTTTTTTTTGAAAAAGTAGTATATCCATTGGGTGCAAGCTTATTGGCTAAGCTTTATCCCTTTTAGTTGATTCTTCGCCCACTCCTCAAAAACAGAGCGGTGTACGATGCGATAATGAGGATTGTACTTTTCTTCGTAGTGTTTGGAATGGTGCGCCACCACATCGCCTTTGTCCAGATTTTTTCGGATAAGCCTTTCGTCCGACTTCATTTCGGGCAACCTAAGGTTCATTTGTTTGATGACAGATAAAACTTCGCCCCATTCCTTTTTCCAGATTTCGATATCTGGATTACGAGCGAGTTTTACACTTTCGACCATACCGAGCAATAACGTATCGCGTGGAATTACTTTATTCTTGACCAAAAGCAGGTTGATGCGGTAAAAATCATGATTGGTGCCCAGCGGCTGAAACAATAAAGAGTCTGTCCATTCGGGTTGTTGCAGTTCCCAGCTCAAATACTTGCCTGCACTGGTTGTATCGGGTATTAAATGCCCCGGTCCGTAGGCATCCTGGAAATAATTCTTGTACAAATCGGTCAAATGCGCTTCGGGATAATGTTTCAGTTCATCGTTAACAAACTGGCGGATTTGCTTTTCACGATCGGTGGCAAAAGAGTACGAGTCAATTGTAAAAGCCAGAATCAAAAGTGTTAAACGTTGGTTGAAAAACATTAAATTTCAGGATTAATTTTCTCAAATATCGGACTTTTTATCTTCCGGCATTAAACAAATAGCCAATATCTTTCATGCCTCCATCTGGCTGTATTTGGAACAATTGTTGATTGGTTGTTTCACTTTTCAGGTTGCCCAGATCTTCCGCATATCCACCCAGCTTGATATATTGAAAGCTTTTCATATCGAAACCATCAACCAATCTGGCAGAGCCCGAGTACCAGGCGGTTTTCAGTTCAGGATAACGAACCCGGATGAAACGGGCTAAACGATTAACTTCCAATGGTTCAGCATCGCCACCCATAAAGCAAAAGCAGGTGATTGCGCTGGAGTATTTATCTAGCAATGCAATAATTCGTGCTTCGTTTAACTCTTCTCCAAAATCTGCCTGCAAATGCGGGCTGTGACAGCCTTTGCACCGGTTGGGGCAATTGGTAATGTTTACCGCGAGGGTAACCTCATCGGGAATTTCCTGAAAAACAATATCGTAGTTGTAATATTTAAGCATATTCTTCCACCTGCTTTTCTTCTTTTTGCCCTACCTTGTTTTTCTCGTAGTGCCTTTTTGCAGCTTCTTTCTGGCGGGCATCCGAAAAGCTGCTGACCCGCTTCATATACCCGATGATGCGCGTGAGGTAGTCGATGTTCTTACTTTTGCAATGCGGGCATTCTTTCAAATAGCGTTTGTCGATGTGTCCGCAGTCGTTGCAAACCGTATTCGGAATATTGAATGTAAAATAGTTACAACCTTCGAAGGCCGCGACCCGCAGCAAATGGCGATACTGCGGCTCGCTTAAATGCTCTTCCAAATTGGCATGCAAGGCTGAACCTCCTGTTAAATGCTCGATGTATTTCCGTCCGTGAACGCGAAATTTGTCGATGATATTCAGCGACTCGTCTTCAACAACATAGAAATAGCTGTTGTAGCACTCGCGCGGCACAAAATAGCCATCTTCGCGATCCCATTTGGCATGTTTTACGCCCACATTTTCCGCCGGAATCATTTCGCAATTGAACAGGGTGCCTTTTGAGCGGTACTTTTTATTGTACGTCTCGATTAGCCCAAGGACTTCGCGGGTAAATTCCACATATTGCGGGTTATCATTGATTTCTATCCCAAGGAATTCGGCAGCCTCAACCAGGCCGTTCACCCCAATGGTCAGGTACTGGCGCCCCATATTGATGTACCCGGCATCGAACAACGGGAGCATCCCTTTTTGCTGCAATTCTTTCAGGTTTTCGTTGTAACCCAATTGTACTTTATGCACCAAATCAACCACTTCTTCCAGAAAATTGAGATAAGGTATTCTCTCTCGTTTAGCCTGCTGCACACAACGATTCAGGTTAATGGTCAGTACGCTTTTCGAACCTGTTGAAACGCCGCCTGCGCCCAACGTGTAGCTAAACCCATTGTCCTGGATTTCATTGCGTAAACGGCAGCACGAACTTAAACTATCGGCATTGTCGCTCAGGTAGGTGAAAAATGAATGTCCTTCAGCATACATTTTTGCAGTGAAATCGCCGTATTCTTTGTCCTTTACATCGCCATTTTCGGCCAGCAAAGCCATGGTTTCTACCGGAAAAGTCAACACAGTTTTTGTTCGCTCTTGGTTAAACCACGCCATAAACCGCTTTTGCAGCCAGTTCAACGATTCCCATTCAGGCTTGCTGCCATCAGGAAAAACAAATTCGCCGAACAAACTTTCGAAATAAAACCTGTCGTAATACGCTATATTCCAGAATACGGCCTGAAAATTACGCGCCCCGGTTGGCTGATTCAGCGAATACACAATCTGCTCGAAACAGTCGGTAATAACCTTATCAACAGAGCGTTTTCGCTTCGACAAGTCAACAATCTCGTTGCTGCGTATATAATAATCGTCGCCGTATTCTTTGCTGATGAAATAATTCAGGTACATCAAAAATTCAGGCGTGGCACAAGCCCCGCTCAACATGCTCGAAACAATGAAAACCATGTTGATAAAACCTCCGCAGAACGACTTCAGATTGGTTGGAGCAGTGGAGTTTCCGCCTATTTTCGATGTCCCTTCCAGCAACCACGGGTACATGGTAATGCTTGCGCAATACGGGGCAAGGCTGGTTTCGTCGTTTTTATAAATAAAATGCTGGTTCAGGAAACTGATGTATTTATCAGAAAGCTCTTTCCCAAACATATCCGAAAGCCGGTCGGTCAGCAAACGACGGTTCAGGCGGATGAAATTTCCTTTGGGAAGTTCGCCAATCAGCGTCGCGATATTTTTCTTGTCCACATTGGCATTCGAATCGAATTTGCTTCCAGTTGCAGCATTCCCGGCAGCGCAATACTCAATCAGGAATTTAATACGGTCGCGCGTTTCCCGGTCTTCGGAATGTTTCTGCCTGTAAAGCATGTACGATTTTGCCACTGCGAAATAACTTTCGGCCATCAGCGAGTGTTCCACCTGGTTTTGAATATCTTCCACGCTCATTTCGTTGCGGATGTTTAAACGGTGGAGGATATTGGTCAGGTCTTCTTCGCTGGCAAAACTTCCGACCGAAAGAAATGCTTTTTTAATGGCATTCCCGATTTTATCGATCGAAAACGGTACTTTCTTTCCATCTCTCTTAACAATAGTTAATTCTGCACCTCTCATAACTTTTAGTTTTATTGGTTACCTATCGTTCAGGAAATAAAAAGGTACGATGACAGAATGAGCCGATGCAAAAAAGAGAAACGGATTCGATCACGAACCAGACTTTTATTCCCGAAAGTCTAATTGATTAAAACATTAGATAGTGGCAGGTCTTCTGGCTCGTCCTGTTTCTGAAGGCCTTCCCATCGGTCGGTTGACCAACAGTGGCAAAAGTGTTTTCAGAAACATATTGCGGACTTACAGCTGCGGGTACAGCTCCCGATTTTTACGGGATTCCCTCTTTGTGTTCTACATAGAAAGTGCAGAACAACCAACAATCATAATGCAATGCTAAAACATTTTTTGATTAATTGCTCATTCGACTTATTAACAAACAACCAAATAACCTACATAAAAGACTTTAAATAAATTAGTTTTGGTATGTTCATAAGTCTTTTCGAAGAGTAAATGACATTTAAAAAAAGACATGCTCTGCATTTTTCTTTTTGAAATTTGGTACTGTTGATTACTTTCTTATTATGAGTTGACTGTGAACATTATTGATTAGTGTCTCTGAATTGTTTATTTCACAATTTGAATTTTTTCTTCTGTATCTCAGCATTCACAACCTTCAGCACCGCCTCATAATCTTCAAGCAAAAAGTTCGACACCTTTCCGCTTTGGATCACAAAAGAAGACAACAAAAAACATCAAAAGCGCTTAAATCAAAGGTTTAAACGCTTTTTTATTTTCGGCAAAGTATCAAAATATGCACCAATTCGCAAAATAAACGAGACTATATCGAGACCTATTCTCCGAAAATTACAAACAGGTCTCGGTAATCGATGTAAGATTCTGATAATTAATTCATTTTGATTTATTTTGGTTCGTTTTAACGCTTGGAAATGAGACCCAAACCGGTTAGTTTTAAGCATGAAAACGAGACCATTTTTTTAACTAAAAAATGAGTCTGATTATGAGAGTAACAGTAAATTTTCTACTAAAGAAAACGAAATCCCGCACTGATGGGAAATGCCCGGTTTATGTCCGGTGCACGATGAACAGCCAACGCTTTGAATTATCTACCGGCGTTTTTGTTATTCCGGAGTCATGGAATGATGAAAAGCAGCAGATTGCTGGTAGGATAGAAGAAGCAAAGATTCTGAATACCCGATTGAATAAGATCACTTCCCATGTTCAGGATGTGTATAACCAGTTGGAATCGAAAGGTGAACCATTCTCTACTTTAAATGTGAAAAGCAAATTGCTTGGAGTAAGTGATGAAAAAGGCGTGCTGGAGATTCTGGACGGCATTATTAAAGGTATAAAAGGGCGTGTTGGCAATGATTATTCGGAAGGGACTTTGAAACATTACCGGACAACCCGGGGGAGATTGCTTGAATTTTTGAGAAAAAATTTGGACGAAATGATATTGGCCTTTCATTGGTTGATTACAGTTTCCTGAACTCTTTTGACATTTTCCTGAAAACAGAATACCAATTAAAACCAAATACGGCTTTAACTTACCATAAGCATCTAAAAAAAGCTCTGAACACAGGCATAGCCATGAACCAGATTTCAAACAATCCCTACGGTTCATTCAAAGTTTCACGCAATGAGACTCACCGCGATTACCTGACAAGCCAAGAGATGGAGCAAATCAGAAATAAGGAAATCAGTACATTAAGAATGGAGGCCGTCCGCGACATATTCATATTTGCATGTTACACAGGATTGGGCTATGCTGAACTAAAAAAGTTGAACAATACCCATATCCATCAAGGAAACGATGGTGGAGAATGGATCATCATTGACCGGACTAAAACAGATATTCGGTGCCGGGTTCCATTATTACCACAAGCAAAATCAATATTACAAAAGTACGAATATTTCCCGGTGAGCGGAAATAACGGTAGGCTACTTCCCGTTCGTTCAAATCAGAAAATGAACGAATATCTCAAGGAACTGGTCGACATCTGCGGAATAACTAAAAATCTTTCTATGCATATAGCGCGCCACACGTTTGCAACTTCCGTTACTTTGGCTAACGGAGTGCCGATTGAGACAGTTTCAAAAATGTTAGGACATACATCGATTAAAAGACGCAGATTTATGCACGGATCGTAGATACCGAGATTTCTACAGACATGAAAAAGCTCGTTGAAATTCTTTAACATTCATGGCTTCATCACTAAATTAAAGGCACTTCGCCTAAGAGATTATTGTTGACTTATTTTATTATTTTTGAACCCTCGGATTTTTACCTAAATGAACCAATTACTTAAAAATAGAGAATTGAAACTGTTTGCTGAAATGAAAGCAGGCAATAAGGATTCATTTAACTATTTCTTCGACTATTATTATTCAGGGCTATGCGCTTATGCCAAAAATTTTACCGATGATTTAAACGCCTCGGAAGAAGTTGTGCAGGACGTTTTTGTAAGATTCTAGGAAAAACGACAAAACATAGAAATCGAAAGTTCGGTTCGTTTTTATTTGTTTCGGTCTGTATATAACCAGTGTATGAATCTGTTAAAACATAAAAAAGTTGAACAGAATTACATTCAGCACAATAAAAACAGAGAGGATAACCTGTACGAAGGGCAATGGAGTTTATATAACGAAACAGAGCTTCGTCAAGCTTTGGATAATGCGATATCAAAGCTTTCGGATAGATGTCGCGAGGTTTTTGTGTTGAGCAGATTTGAAAACCTAAAAAATAAAGAGATTGCAGAAAAGCTTGGAATTACCGAAAAAACTGTCGAAAACCAAATCAATAAAGCTTTACGGGTTTTAAGGACAGAGCTCAAAGACTTTTTGCCTTTATTTCTTATGTACCTCTCATAAGACATATTACAATCTTCAAAAAAATCATTTTTTTATACTGCGTGGGTGGTAACTCAATATGAGTTGTCTGTTATTTGAAAAACAGCAAAAATGACAGGTCAATATCCTTCAATCAAAAAGATTACAGCTTATTTGAACGGTGAATTATCCGGCAAAGAAGCTGATGAAGTAATCAACTGGTATAACCAGTCGGATGAAAGTAAGAAAGAGTTGAGCCGTCTTGAAATCATTTGGGATTTAGCTGAACGCCTGGATACGATGGAAAAGATCGACAAGCAAAAAGCATAATAAATTCCCGTATAGAATCATCGCTAAGCAAGTGGAGACTTTATCTTGAACGTTTTCAAAAAGTGGCAGCCATCCTAATTATGCTGATCATATTGTTATCTGCATGGCTTCTTTTTTTTCATTCAGAGAAAGAAAGTTCAACTGAACAGGAATTTCTTGCTGCATATGGTATACGTTCCACACTTCAACTTCCAGATGGGTCTAAAGTATGGCTGAATTTCGGAAGTAAGCTGAAATACGGAGAAGATTACAATAAGGATCACAGAACTGTTTATCTAACTGGGGAAGCATTTTTCAATGTAGTATCTAACAAAGCGAAACCCTTTGATGTCGTTATGGGTAATTCTGACTAACGTTAAAAATTGCTAGTCAAATTCAGGGAGTTGCAAAATCCAATATCATCAGGTTTTATGTCAAATTTAACAATGTTTTTCTTTATTTGTGAGACCAATTTTAGTTTTCTTTTTTGGTCGAGGAACAGATAGTCTGAAGGAGGCGAATAAGGAACCTTTTTTGTTACTATTGTCCACAATATGACCGAAAGTTTTCTTGCTGTTGCGCTAATTGCTGCTTCGCGGCCTTTTCTGTATGCGACCCGTTTAAAGAAGTCGGATAAATGTGTGTTTTTTAGGTTCCCTATTGTATTTGCTGCATTTCGGAGAGCAATTTTGAGCCTGCTACTTCCTTTTGGAATCCGGTTGCTCAAGACTTTCCCTCCCGATATTTTATTATTTGGAGCCAACCTGATCCATGATGAAAACATTTTTGATGTGGGAAATTTTGAAAAGCCATCAGGTCCCAGCTCACTCATAATGGAAAGCACTGTTGCATGACTTACTCCTTCAATAGCCATGAAATCAACACCACCAAAGTATCGAAAGGCTACTTGATTAAAGTTTTTAATTTCCGGGGCATTTTTATTGATCCGCTTAAATGGCTTTTCTGAGGTTCTTAGCTTTTGTTTGTCCGGATCCTTTTTTAGCTGTGTTTTAACATACTTTTCAATAGCCTGGTCGCATTGTTTAATTTTATTCTGAAAATACAGATAAGATTCATATTCCTGTTTGAGCCCAAATAGAAAATCTTCGCGGTTATTCCCATGGAGTGCCCTTGCAATTTCTTCTTTTGATTTCCGGCAATTAAAATGACGGTGTTCTGCTAAAGATTCCGGATCTAAGTTGCCCTTACAGATATCCTCTATTATTTTCAATCCCGTAAGTCCACAAATATCTTTAACAACTACATCTAACCTGAAATTAAGAAACTTCAGATATTTCTGCATTTTTCTGGAAGTGCTTGCGGCCAGATCAATCCAGTTTGATCTTTGACGGCAGTAGGTACGCAATATCTCTGTTTGTTCATCAGGAAGGAAACTTCCGGTAAGTAAACCCAGGGAATGCAGTTTTTGTATCCATCGACAATCCTTCACATCAGTTTTCTTCCCTTTGGCATGTTTGGTGAATTTCCCGTTGCACAGGATAACCTCGAAGTCATGTTTCAAAAGTTCAGCATAAAGGTTTTGCCAATAATCACCTGTCGATTCCATTGCAACGGAAGTAATATCATATGATTTCAGGTGCAGGCATAAATTTGTTAAGTCCTCAGCATATACGCCAAATTCTGCAACATCGTCCAATGCCTGTCCCACTGCAACATAATGTGATCTGCTTCCAATATCAATTCCAGCACAGTTGGGATTAATAATCTCCATTTCAAGTTTCTTTCTTTTTGCCATAATAATTTGTTTGAAACAGTTATTAAAATGACCCTAAGGAGATATATCTTTGAATTGAGAATTATTCTGATCGGGGTTGCTGAGAACTGTCAGCACCACCACTGAAATTATCAACAAGCCTCTGAAGTAGAGATTCAGGGGCTTTTATACCTCAGCCAGAATGCGCCACGGACTATAACGTGCCATTTTTAAAAACGACCATGCAGAGGGTCATTTCAAATTTAGTTGGAAATACCATTCGACGGAGAGAATCACGTTAGCTTGAGAAATCAATCTCGGTTTCGAGATATGGGGAATGGCACATAACGTAAAAAGCTACACGCAGGACGGGATTTAACCGAAAAACTTCCTACGAAGATCTGCTTTTCAAAATATTAATTTCCCGTCAACGAAGCACCGAAACCCGACTTGCGGGTAGCTGATGTTATAGCACGTATTCTATTTCTTTTCTTTTAAACCTTTTCAAAATTGTCATCAATTACTTTTCGAAAAAATACTTTCCATCGAACAGTCAAAAAATGATTTTCAATCAAACAGCACTATCGTTTCAAAACCTGAATTTATTTCGTTTTAACATGGTTTCAGATCGGATCAATTATGGTGTGTCAAAAAAGTCTGGACTCTTTTTCAAGAACATCCAGACAATTTTAAATAAAGTCAAGACTTTTTCTCAACAAAGTCAAGTCTTTTTTTCAAAGAACATCAGGTTGTCCAAATTAAGCGAGTTAACTCTCTCAATCTTTCAAGCCGCCAAAATATGTGCAATAACGTAGGAAGCTACACGCAGAGGCGGATTGCGGGCGATTTCCTGTCCGATAGGACAAGGAAATCGAGCGGAGAGCCGCCGACCGAATACCCACTGCTGCCGCACTTGACGGGTAGCTGATGTTATTGGGCGTGTTGCATTTCTCATTCAAAAAGCATTTTCAACTTGTCAGCGAAAGCGCAACCCAAAGAGCCTTTTCATTACTTTTCAGGAGGCACTTCTCCGTTGCTGTCGATGATGCCTTTTCAGGTACAACTTTTCGGCGCGTTTCAAACTGCACTTCTCCATCGCTGGTTTTGATGCCTTTTCAAGTACCGGAAACCAATAAATTGTTTAAACCCAAATGTCCTTCGAACTGCGCAAACATGCCCATATAACGTAGGAAGCTACACGCAGGGGCGGATTGCGGGCGATTTCCTGTCCGGCAGGACAAGGAAATCGAGCGGAGAGCCGCAGACCCATACCCACTACTGCCGCACTTGACTGGTAGCTGATGTTAGCAACCGTACTTATTATCGGCTGAGTTGATAATCATTAATCAATAGTCCCGGAGAAAGATTTAATTTTGTTGTCAATTTGCGAATCATATCAACGGTCAATTTGCGTTTACGATTTAGTATCTCTGAAACTCTACTTTTTCCACCTATCTCGTTTACTAAATCAATTTGCTTTAATTGCATTTCTTCCATTCTAATCTTTATTGCTTCAATTGGGTCAGGTGCTTCAATTGGATAATGTTTTTTCTCATATTCATCAATCATTAATCCAAGTAAATCCGCTTCGTCACTTTCTGGTGTGCCAATTATTGCATCAAAAACAACTTCAAGTCTTTTCAATGCCTTTTGATAATCTAATTCTGATTTTATTGGTTGTATATTCATAATAATATTGTTTAAATTGAATTTGCGTCTATTTTATCATACTCTACATGTGTACCTATGAATCGGATAAAAATCCATTGTTTCTCAAAATTAAATTTTGCTACCAATCTGTATGAATTGCCCTTAATATTAAAGACTATTCTGTTGTCCTTTAGAATACTTGCATTTGCATAAGTTTGTTTAACATCATTTGGAGTTTTCCAGTCCGAACTCAAAGCAGTGTCATGCCAAGTCTTTAAATACTGCTCACAATCCGGATGTTTTTCCCAATACTCTCTCAATGTACTCTTTGCAAATATTCTTTCCATTTTTTTAGTATAAGCTGGTCACAAAGATAAAAATAAATTCTCAATTTGGGAACTTTATTTCGGGCAGCGTTTTTTGTATCTTGACTAACGTCAAAACTCATAACTGATATTCAGTTGATTGCAAATGTCGACATCTTCAAGTTTTATGTCAAATTTAGTGATTTGATTTCTTATCCTTTTTATCATTTTCAGTTTTCTTTTCTGGTCGAGGAATAAATATTCCTTTTCCGGTTGGTAGGGTATCTTTTTTACTATCATGTTCCAGATATTAACGGCTAATTTTCTGGCTGTTGCCGACACGGCAGCTTGCCGTCCTCTTCTGAATGCCACCCTACGAAAAAAGTTGGACAGTTGGGTATCTTTCAGGTTCCCGATGGCATTAGCAGCCTGCCGGAGGGCAATCTTTAGTCGGTTGCTTCCTTTTGGGGTTCTGTTGCTCAAAACTTTTCCTCCGGATATCTTATTGTTTGGGGCAACTCTGAGCCATGAGGAAAAATGCTTTGCCGTAGGGAATTTTTTAAACCCCTCGGGCCCGATTTCGCTTATGATTGTAAGAATAGTAGAGTGGCTGACACCCTCAATTGCCATTAAATCGATGCCGCCAAAATATTGGAAAGCCATTTGGTTCAGATCGATCGACGGGGCATTTTTGTTCACCTTTTTATGTTGTTTGTCCGAGGTTTGAAGTTTTTTTTTACAGGGTCAGCGTTGATCTGTGTTTTGATGAAGCGGTCGATCTGTCGGTCACAGGCCTTTATTTTATCCTGGAAAAACAAATAGCTCTCATATTCCTGTTTCAACCCAAAGAGGTAATCTGTCCGGTTGTTTCCTTTTAAAGCCCTGGCAATTTCTTCTTCGCTTTTGCGGCAGTTGTAATGTCGGTGCTGTGCAAGTTTTACCGGATCAAGGTTGCCTTTGCAAATGTCCTCAATAATGGTCAGTCCGGTAAGCCCACAAACATCCTTTACCACAACATCGAGCCTAAAGTTGAGCAGTTTCAGGTATTTTTGCATTTTCGAGGATGCTTCTGCGGCCATGTTCAACCAGTTGGTCCTTTGTCGGCAATAAGTTCGTAATTGTTCTGTTGTTTCATCGGGCAGGAAGCTGCTTGTCAATAATCCCAGCGCATGGAGTTTTTGGATCCACCGGCTATCCTTTACATCCGTTTTTTTGCCTTTGGCATTCTTGGTAAATTTGCCATTGGCCAGCACGATGTCAAAACCACATTTTGATAATTCAACATACAGGTTCTGCCAATACGAACCAGTACTTTCCATCGCAACAGATGTAATACCGTGTCCCTTTAGCCATTGGCAGATTTCAACAAGATCGTCGGCATAAACACCAAATTCCCTGACATCGGATAATTCTTGCCCGATTGCAACAAAATGCGACCGGCTACCTACATCGATTCCGGCGCAATGGGGGTTGATAACCTCCAGTTCCATGGTTTGTTTCATTTGTATCGGTTTTTGTTTAAAGACTTTAAGGAAGTGTATTGTTGAACTGAAAATATCTTGAACGGACTCTCCTTGCAGGGGTACCACTGAATTTATCCAACCATATCCAATCAAATGAACAGATATGGGTACACTTCAACCAGAATGACGCACGGATTTAAGAAAAAAAATTCTTAATACCAGTTTAAAAATCGGCCTTGCATAAAGTCTCCACGAAAGATAACTGAAACTGCGCAATTGGACTCGTTAGCCTGAGAATTTAATGGAATTTTCTTCATGTGGGGAATTTCACACAACGGGTTAATTCGATTAAAATTATATCAATCGAATGATATTGTCTGCAATGAGCTTGTTCATGAAAAATTAAACTATCATCTATTTTACCGCTTTCAAACTCGGTTCTATTTACAATAATGTAGTTAAGAAAAGAATATGGCAATGTTTTATCAATTGATAACCCGTTGTGTGAAACTAATAATTAGATAAATAATCGTGCATTAAGCTGAAATTTAGTATTTTAAAGTTGCGAAACAAAAATATTAAAACAGCCCATGCACGATATTAAAACGAATTTCGACAAAATTTTGGAAGTATTAAAATCCATATTGCAGAATAATGTTGACCACTCAGGAAACTTTCCCCGGGTTGGGAAGAAACCTAAGTTTTCAGATTTAGAGGTCATTAGTCTTAATCTGACCAGTGAATACCTATCTATAGACAGTGAAAATCTGCTTTTTAAAAAGTTGAAGGGAGAATATGTAAGCGAATTTCCCCGGTTAATAGATCGTTCACAATACAACCGGCGCAAGAAATCACTCTTTGATCAGACAGAACTGGTTCGCAAACAGTTAAGTGGTACTTTCTGTAAAAATGAGGATGTGTTTGTTATTGACTCCATGCCCCTTGAGATTTGCCGAAATGCCAGGGCATCAAGGTTGAAGATTTGCAAAGAAGATTTTTCTACTTCTCCGGCCAAGGGGTTCTGTGCTTCACAAAACCAGTATTACTTTGGGTACAAATCACATGGCATCTGTACCTTTGAAGGAGTATTTACCTCAATTGACCTGACCAAGGCCAATGTGCATGATGTTAACTATTTAAAGGATGTAAAAGTTAGTCTGTCTGACTGTACTTTGCTGGCAGACAAAGGATATATTGACGCCCGCCAGCAATTGGATTTGTTCCACTCAGCTAATGTCAAACTGGAAACTCCGATCAGGACCAATCAATCAGGCAATAAGAAGTATCCATATATCTTCCGGAAATCCAGGAAAAGGATTGAAACTCTTTACAGCCAGTTATGTGATCAGTTTTTAATCAGAAGAAACTATGCCAAAACATTTATCGGATTTAAAACCAGAATCTTATCAAAGATCACTGCTTTGACAATCGTTCAATATATTAATCGATTCATTAATAACAGACCAATCAACTTTTTAAAACATGCTATTTAATTCACACAACGGGTATATACTATGAAATTATATAAACTTTTCATTGGACTTTTACTAAGTTTTTTTGCTTTGGGAACCACAACCACAATTGCCCAAAATGGCGATCAAATCTTAGATGGAATTGGCGAAACGGGTTTAATTTCGCGCTACACGTTTAAGGAAGATGTAAAAGACTGGTCGCGCAACAATTTGCATGGAAGCATTCAGGGAACCGATTTCAAGTTCGTGAAAGACGAGCTGTTTGGTAACGTACTTTCGCTTATCGGAAGCAGCGATACGTATATTTCGCTTCCGGCTGAATCAGTAACGGGCGAGCAAACCATCAGTATTTCCGGATGGATTTATCTTCGCTCGGCAAAAAGCGGCCAGTTGTTTTTCGATTTCGGGAAAAACAGTAAATCTCATTTCTTTGCCGCTCCTGTTGGAACAACTGACAAGGAAGAATTTCAGGCTCAAATACTGACGAACGCAAAAACTTACACCGCAGCTTCAGCCGCCTTGCCTGTTTACAAGTGGGTGCATGTGGCTGTGGTGATCAATGTTCCATATAAAACACTCAGTACGTTTGTAAATGGTGTGCTTGTTTGCGAAACCAAAAATGTTGATGTGGAGCTTCGTCAGCTTTTCAAAAGCAATTCAGGAGAAACCAATAAACTCTTTATTGGTAGATTATTGAATGCTGAATATACCGGTTTAAACGCCAAGTTGCATGATTTCCGCATCTATCGGGTTGCACTGAACGACAAGCAGATTGCCCGGATTTATGGTAATGCGTTGAGCGAAGGCGAATCAACGGTGAGAACCAACGAAGAGTCGGAAGGCGAACTTCAGAAGTTCCCGGCAACAACGCCGCAACTGTACAATGCTTATTTAAAAAGTGTTCCTAATATTCAGGTTGAAACCGAAATTGGAATTCTTCCACGCCTGCCTCGATTTGTAAAAGGTGTGTACGATAAGGGCATTGAAGGTCCGGCGGTGCGTGTAATCTGGCCGGCTCCAAAGGATAATAGCCAGGTACTTTCTGCCGGAACATATACGCTGACCGGAAAAGTTTCAGGAACCAACCTGCAGCCTAAAGCAATTGTTGTAGTTAAGGCAGCAAAAGCAGCAGCAATACCCAATCGAAGGCTCGAATTCTTTAAGCTCGACCAGGTCTCGTTAGATCTTGACGACCATAATCGTAACACGAAGTTCATCGAAAACCGCGATAAATTCATTACCGGTTTAGCCAAAACCAATCCTGATGATTTTCTCTATATGTTTCGCAATGCCTTTGGGCAGGAACAGCCCGCTGGAGTCAAACCACTAGGCGTTTGGGATAGTCAGGAAACTAAATTGCGCGGCCATGCTACAGGGCATTACCTGAGCGCCATTGCACAAGCTTATGCCAGCACAGGCTACGACGCAGCCTTGAAAGCCAATTTCGCCGGAAAGATGGACTACATGGTGAACACACTGTATCAGTTGTCGCAATTGTCGGGCAAACCCAAAGTTGCTGGCGGCGAGGCAGTGGCTGATCCAATCGCAGTGCCAATTGGTGCCGGAAAATCAACATACGATTCGGACTTGAGCGAGCAAGGTATTCGCACCGACTACTGGAATTGGGGTAAAGGGTTCATCAGCGCCTATCCACCCGACCAGTTTATCATGCTTGAAAAAGGTGCAAGTTATGGTGGCGACAAAACCAAAATATGGGCGCCTTATTATACCTTACATAAAATTCTGGCTGGTTTGATGGACATTTACGAAGTGAGCGGCAATGAAAAAGCGCTGGAAATAGTTACAGGCATGGGCGACTGGGTGTATGCTCGCCTGAGCAAAGTGCCCGCTCCAGCGCTTATCAGCATGTGGAATAAATACATTGCCGGAGAGTTTGGCGGAATGAACGAAGCCATGGCACGCTTGTCGCGTCTGACTAACGAGCCGCGCTACATGGAAGTTGCCCGGTTATTCGATAACATCAAGGTATTTTATGGCGACGCAGAACATTCTCACGGTCTGGCAAAAAATGTTGACTTATTCCGCGGATTACACGCCAACCAGCACATTCCGCAGATTGTGGGTGCGCTCGAAATTTACCGCGACTCGGAAACTCCTGAATATTTCCACATTGCCGATAATTTCTGGAACATGACTACCAACGATTACATGTACAGCATTGGTGGAGTTGCCGGAGCCCGCAACCCGAATAATGCCGAATGTTTCATCGCCCAACCGGCAACAATTTACGAGAACGGTTTCTCGGTGGGTGGTCAGAACGAAACCTGTGCTACCTACAATATGCTTAAGTTAACCCGCGATCTTTTCCTTTTCGAACAGCGCGGCGAACTGATGGATTATTACGAACGCGGCCTTTACAATCATATTCTGGCTTCTGTAGCCGAAGATAGCCCGGCAAATACGTATCATGTTCCGCTAAATGCCGGTTCCGAAAAACAGTTTAGCAACGATGATATGAGCGGTTTTACCTGCTGTAATGGTACAGCGCTCGAAAGCAGCACCAAACTTCAGAATTCAATTTATTTCAAAAGCGCCGACAACAAGGCTTTGTATGTGAATTTGTTTGTGCCTTCAACCCTGAAGTGGACCGAAAAGAAGATCACTGTTACGCAAACAACCGCTTTCCCAAAGGAAGATCACACCGAACTGACGATTAAAGGAAGTGGATCATTTGACCTTCATGTTCGCGTTCCGCATTGGGCAACCAAAGGCTTTTTTGTGAAGATAAATGGTAAGGATGAAGCCGTTAAAGCTGAGCCAGGCAATTACCTCACCATTAGTCGTAAATGGAAAGATGGCGATAAAGTAGAGTTGCGCATGCCGTTCCATTTTTACCTTGAACCGGTTATGGATCAGCAGAATATTGCCAGTTTGTTTTACGGCCCGATTGTGTTGGCAGCCCAAGAGTCTGAGCCACTAAAAGAATGGCGCAAAGTAACGTTTGATGTGAACGACATCAGTAAATCGATCACTGGCGATCCGGAAAAACTGCAGTTCAATATCGACGGTGTGGTTTACAAACCATTCTACGAATCGTACGGACGCTATTCGGTTTATCTGGATGTGACGTTGAAATAATAAGTAAACCAACCAATTTTAAATTCACTTACCCCGAAGACCGAAGGCTCGGTCTTTCCCCCTCTCTACTTGTAGAGAGGGGCAGAGCATCGCAGATGCGAGGGGTGAGTCAAGATTTTGAATTCAAAATTATTTTATTCATTTAACTTAAAACGAAACCAAATAATAAACCATGTTAAAACGAAATCCATTTTTTCTGCTTGCGTTAGTTTTTGCGCTGGGCGCAACGTTTAAAGCTCCGGCACAGGTTACTCCGGCTGATTACCAGCGGGCTGATTCGATCTTGAAACTGAACGATCTGGTGTATCACCAAATCAATTCAGTCAATTGGATCGATTCAACTTCTACGTTCTGGTACCAGGTAAAAACCCGGGAGGGCGCGTCCTACGTGCAGGTTGATGCTGCTAAAGCGATCCGTAACCCGGCTTTCGATGTTGCCAAACTAGTTGAGCAACTGAATAAACAGCCGGGAGTGAAAACGACTACAAAGTCAGCCCAGTTTCAGAAACTGAAGTTTGATCTGAAAGCGAACAAATTTCAATTTTTGTTCGACAAAAAGTATTTCACCTGCAACCTGAAAAATTATGCTTTGGTGAAGGATTCGGTAGCCAAAACGGAAGAATCCCGGCCATACTGGAACGAAGGTTTTGACGAGTTGGGCAACAAACCAGTTACTTCGCCTGATAGTGTTTGGGTGGCTTTTGTGAAAAATTACAATGTTTACATCCGGAATAAAAAGGACGGCAAAGAGGTTCAGTTGAGCTTCGACGGGTCGGCTGGTGATTTTTATTCGTCGTATTTCAGTTGGTCGCCCGATTCGAGAAAGCTGGCGGTCAACAAGGTGCGCAAAAACGAAGATCATTTTATTTACTTCGTCGAGTCGTCGCCAAAGTCGCAGTTACAGCCTATTCTGCAAAAGCGCAATTACCTGAAACCCGGCGATGCGCTGCCCATAAAGCGTCCGTCGCTTTTCAATATTGAAACACTAAAGCAAATTCCTATAGATGCGCAGGCGTTTGAAAACCAGTACGAACTTTCAATTCCGAAATGGAATGAAAACAGCTCAGCTTTTACGTTCGATTTCAATCAGCGAGGTCATCAGGTTTTTCAAGTTGTTGAGGTTGATGGAACTTCAGGAGCAGTGCGGGTTATTATTGATGAGCGCAGCAAAACATTTATCGATTACAGCGGCAAATATTTCAGGCACGACATGGACAAACGCGGAGAAATCATCTGGGCGTCGGAACGCGATGGCTGGAACCACCTCTATTTGTACGATGCCAAAACAGGGAAAGTGAAGAACCAGATTACCTCCGGCAACTGGGTGGTTCGCGAAGTGGTGAAGGTTGACGAAAAGACAAACACCATTATTTTCAAGGCTTCTGGCCGAAATGCTGACGAAGATCCATATTACATTCACTATTGCAAAATTAATTTCGATGGCAGCGGTTTGGTCGATCTTACTCCTGAAAAGATGGAGCACCAGGCTACTTTCTCGGCTGACTATACTTATTTCGCTGATACTTATTCAACTGTTCAAACGCCGCCGGTAACTGTTTTACGACGAACTTCCGATGGTAAGGTGATCATGGAACTGGAGAAAGCCGATATCTCGGATGTTCTGGCAAAAGGTTGGATTGCTCCTGAACCGTTTGTAGCCAAAGCCCGCGACGGAAAAACCGACATTTGGGGCAACATTTACCGTCCAACGAATTTCGATCCGAAAAAGCAATACCCAATCATCGAGTATATTTATGCCGGGCCTCACAGTTCGTTTACACAGAAAAACTTCCGTCCGTGCAGTTATGCCTGGTCTGGACTGGCCGAACTTGGTTTCATCATCGTTCAAATGGACGGAATGGGAACTTCGAATCGCGGAAAAGCATTTCAGGATGTATGCTATAAAAACCTGAAAGATGCCGGATTCCCCGACCGCATTTTGTGGATGAAGGCCGCCGCCGAAAAATACAGCTACATGGATACCACGCGGGTTGGCCTGTTTGGCGGGTCTGCCGGAGGACAAAGTACGCTGGCTGGTTTACTCTTTCATCCTGAATTTTATAAAGCCGGTTCGTCATCGTGCGGATGCCACGACAACCGTATGGACAAAATCTGGTGGAACGAACAATGGATGGGTTTCCCGATTGGTCCCGAATATGCAGAGTGTTCGAATGTGGTAAATGCCCCGAAACTTCAGGGTAAATTATTGCTGATTGTAGGAGAGATGGACGACAATGTTGATCCGGCTTCCACCATGCAGGTTGTTAATGCCTTAATCAACGCCAAAAAAGATTTTGAGCTGGTTGTGCTTCCGGGAACAAACCATACGCTTGGCGGTACTTATGGCGAGCAGAAACGCCGCGATTTCTTTGTGAAAACTTTTTACAATCAGGCAACTCCCGATTGGAACAAAACAGTGAAATAATAAAAAGAACCACATAGACACATTGATCACATTAGAGAAATCTATGTGAACTATGTGGTGCAAAAAATAGAAAAAATAGGACTACCGTTTAATAGAAAAAGGTAAATAGTTGAAATTAAGATAGAAGGAAAAAAAGTTTAAAGCTGAAATTTATATTCAAAGAAGAAAGACACTGTACGAAAAGATGGGTGCGGGTATTATTGTGTTTTTGGGTAGTGATGAATCTCCAATGAACTATCTGGACAATACGTATCATTTTAGATAAGACAGTACCTTTTTTGTACTATTTTGGAATAGATTTTCCATCACTTGCTGCTGTAATTGATGTTGAAACCAACAACAGATCATCATATAAATGTGTGAAATTTAACCGAAGAATTGTATGAATGAGATTCGGCTTAAACACATGTGGTAATTATTTAAAATGTTAATTTTTTGTATCCATTCAGTTATTTTTTTGTAGAACGCTTTTATTTCTAAAAATAGAACGTACATTTGCATACCGATCGTTCAGTATGTAGCAATATGGATAACACAAAAGAATTTATAATCGACGAGGCTTTCAAACTATTTCTGCAACGCAGTTACGAAGCAGTGTCAATTAGCGATATAAGCCAGGCAATTGGCCTGACGAAAGGTGCTTTGTATCACCACTTTAAGAATAAAGAAGAATTATTCATTGGCGTAATTGACAAATACTTCCGAATCGTCGCATTTGATGCCGAAATTGAAACAATAACTCTTGAAGAGTTCATTCAATTGTCAGTCAAGCAAACTGAAAAGATTTTCCGATCAATATTTCAGCATTCGATGACTTTTTCGCCGATATCCTATATTTCACTAATTGCCGATGCATTAAGGCATTATCCCGGCTTTGCCGAAAATCAGGGAAATTTCATTAATGGCGAAATAGAAAAAACCGTTCAGGTATTGAAAAATGCGATTTTGAATGGTGAGATCAGGAGCGATATTGATCCTGCCCTTATAGCAAACAACTTCTTCGCAATTAACATGGGACTTGCCGGAAATGTAATGCGAAATTTCTCGATAGAAGATGCCATTGAACTGCTTAAAAAGCAAACCTCCGAGTTTTATAAATTAATGAGGAAATAACTAAACGAAACCATTGAATGATGAACCCAATTTATTTAAAACAAAAACATACCGGTCGTTTAGTATTTTTTATTTAATACAACATACCAGTCGTTCAGTATCTTACAATTAAACAATACTAGTTATGCAGAAAACAATGATTTTATCAGCAATCGTAATCATCTTATTCGGTTGCAAACAGAAACAAGACAACGTAAAACAAGATGTTACAACCATTAAAGTAAAAGCGCAGACCGTACAAACATTTAATGGTTTGTCTGACCTGCGCTACAGCGGAACCGTTGAGGCTTCGCAAACCATACCGCTCACGTTTCAAAGTACCGGAACCGTTGAGCGTGTTTTGGTTCAGGAAGGTGATGCCGTGCGGAAAGGGCAATTGCTGGCTACAGTTGATAAAGCTGATAACCAGAGTATTTACAACTCGTCTCAGGCCATGTACGAACAGGCCAAAGATGCTTACGACCGTTTGAAGCAAGTGTACGATAACGGAAGCCTCTCGGAAGTGAAATGGGTGGAGATGGAAACCAACCTAAAAAAGGCGCAATCGCAATTGGAAGTTTCCAAGAGTAGTTTAGACAAATGCAATTTATATGCTCCGGCCAGCGGAGTAATTGGTAAACGAAACATTGAACCCGGCCAATCGGCAATATCGAGCTTTGCACCGCTCGAACTGGTAAAAATCGAAACTGTCCTAGTAAAAATATCGGTTCCTGAAAATGAAATCGGGAAAATCAAAAAAGGGATGACTGCCGCATTTACCATTTCGGCGCTCGACAACAAACAATATGAAGGAACAATTACCAACGTTGGTGTGGTAGCCGACCAATTTTCACGGACGTACGAGGTTAAAATCACCGTAAAAAATCCCGAACTGGAAATTAAGCCGGGAATGGTTTGCGATGTGGTTTTAAACACATCCGCCGAAAAAACGATGGTTTTGGTGCCTTACAATTCAGTTTCAAAGGACACCGATGGTAATTTGTTTGTATTTGTGGTTTCGCCCGATAAAAAGACTGTAAAGAAGCAAGTTGTGAAAGTTGGAGGATACCAAACCAATGGACTTGAAATAATTAGCGGACTAGCTGCTGGTCAGACTATTGTGATTGAAGGGAAGGAAAAATTGTTTGACAACAGCTTAATCAGTTTGTAGTTATGAGCCATAAAAAAACTGGATTTATCGAGGCCGCCATGCGGAATCGAAATATCGTTATTCTCATCGCCGTCCTTTTTATGTTGGTGGGTGCTATTGCACTAAAAAAGATGGCTCGTAATGAGTTCCCTGAATTTACAATCCGCCAGGGTGTAATTGTTGGCGTATATCCCGGAGCCACTTCTGCCGAAGTTGAATCTCAGTTAACTACAGTTGTCGAGAATTATATTTTTGGCTATTCCGAAGTGAAAAAGGCAAAAACATACTCGTATTCCCGCGAAGGAATTATGTACATTTTTGTTGAGTTGAACGACGATGTAAAGAATGCCGATCAGTTCTGGTCGAAGTTGAAACACGGCTTGGCCGAAATGAAAGCGACTTTGCCGACTGGCGTACTGGCATTGGTTGCCAATTCCGATTTTGGAGATACTTCCGCCTTACTTATCACGATGTCTTCAGATACAAAGAGCTACAAAGACCTTGAACAGGAACTAAAAAAACTGGAGACTGAATGCCGTAAAATTCCGGCCACATCCAAAATCAAGCATTACGGGCTTCAGAAAGAACAAATTTATGTGAATGTCAAGCCCGAAATGCTAAACGAATACAATATTAAATCCATCTCCTTATTGGGTTCTTACCTGCCTAATGGAATGGTGAACTATGCCGGAACGTTAAAAGACGGCAAATACGATCTGGCGGTACACTTGCCCACCAATTTTGAATCGGAAAAAGATTTGGCCGACCAAATCGTGTACTCCGATCCGAACGGGAATGTGGTGCGCCTGAAAAATATCGCTACCATCGAACGACGTTACGAAGACCCGGATAATTATATCAGGCAAAACGGAAAGAAAACCATCCTGCTTTCGCTCGAAATGCAGAAAGGGAATAATATTGTTGAATATGGCGCCGATGTGGATAAAGCGATCGATATTTTTAAGAAACATACATCAAGCGAAATAGAAGTTGCCAAAATCTCGGAACTGCCAAAATATGTCGATGAGTCAGTTTCGAACTTTATGCACGAATTCCTGATTGCCATCATTGCTGTTATCTTGGTTACCATGCTTTTGTTGCCTTTGCGTGTGGCTTCGGTGGCCGGAATCACAGTCCCGATTGCTGTGTTAATCACTTTGGCGTTTCTGTACTTCTTTGGCGTTGAATTGCACACCGTTTCGCTGGCCGGGCTTATACTTGTTTTAGGAATGATTGTGGACAATTCGATTGTAGTAATCGACAACCACGTGGAGAAAATTGATCATCGAATTTCCCCCTGGCATGCCGCAATAAAAAGTGCAAAGGAGTTACTGACGCCCATAATTACAGCAACATTGGCCATTATGGCGGCTTACATCCCGCTTGGTTTTATGGTTCCCGGAACGGCAGGCGAATTTATGCGTCCACTTCCAATTGTTGTAAGTATCGCGCTGGTTGTTTCGGTTTTAGTGGCTGTGCTTCTGGTACCTTACCTGAATTTTGTTTTCATCAAAAAGGGACTACATAAACCGGAATCAGAAAAGAAAGGGAAAACCCTTCTCGATGTATTGCAGGGTTGGTTTGATGCTTCGCTTGAATGGGCATTTAAAAATCCGAAGACCATCATTCTGGGAGGAATTGCTTCGCTTGTTCTGGCTGTTTTCCTTTTCAAAAGCCTCGATCAGCAAATGTTTCCTGAAATGGAACGCAACCAGTTTGCCGTTGAAGTTTACTTACCGACAGGCTCATCGCTCGAAAGCACCGAGCAAGTGGTCGACAGCCTTGAAAAAGTTTTATTAAGAGATAACCGCGTGACCAATGTAACCAGTTTTATTGGCACCAGTTCACCCCGTTTCCACACGGTTTATGCGCCAAATATGCCATCGCCCAATTATGGTCAGCTTTTAATCAATACCATTTCCAACGAGGCGACCCGCGAAGTTGTAAGCGACTACAGTCCAAAGTATTCCGATGGTTTTGCCAATGCACATGTTAAATTCAAGATTTTGGCCATGCAAACTTCCAAAGCCCCTATCGAAATCCGGATTTCGTCGGATTCAATTAAGGACATTCGCAATGCCCAGGCTCAGATCATGGATATTTTGCACAAAACCAAATCGGTTGGCTGGGTTCGCGATGACTGGGATCAGAAACAGCAAATTCTGAAAGTGAGCATGGATCGCGATAAAGCCAATTTGCTTGGTTATTCGAAATCGATGGTTTCAACCTCGCTGATGGTTGGACTCGATGGCTTGCCTTTAACCACAATATGGGAAGACGATTATCCTGTTTCGGTGCGTTTATCGCAGGAAACGAAAGGGAAAAAAGGCATAAATACCCTTGCGGACCAGTATGTTACATCTCCAATGGGTTTTACCGGTAGTCCGTTACGTTCGTTCACAACATTTACTCCCGATTGGACTGAAGGAACTATTACCCGAAGAAACGGAATCAAAACCCTGACGATACTAGTTGATAATCAATCTGATCGTGCTGCCTCGTCAATTTTTGAAGAAGTTCAGTCCGAGATTGGTAAGTTAAAACTTCCTGAAGGCACTTCAGTTAACTATGGTGGCGATTATGAAGGTCAGCAGGAAACCTTTATCCCAATGTCTTATGCGCTTGCACTCAGCATTCTATTGATTTTCTTTATTATACTGTTCCAGTTTAAGAAAATAAAGCTTTCTGCCATTATCATGTCAACCATGATATTGTCGCTCCCAGGCACTGCAATCGGTTTAACCCTGATGGGATATCCGTTCAGCACAACTGCTTTCATCGGGATCATCAGTCTTTGCGGAATGGTAGTCAGGAATGGAATTATCCTGATTGACTATGCGCGTGAACTGAAAGAAAAACAAAAAATGTCCGTTCATGAAGCAGCACTGGCTGCCGGAAAGCGAAGAATGCGCCCAATCTTCCTGACATCGGCAGCAGCATCAGCAGGGGTAATTTCAATGATTATCAGCCGCTCGCCTCTTTGGGGTCCAGTTGGTACTGTCATTTGCTTTGGATTGCTGGTTGCCATGGTTTTAACACTCTACATTCTCCCAATTTTGTACTCGCTAGCTTATACCGATAGGCCAAAGAAACAAAGATTTTGGGATGTTCCGCCAAGAGTTGATAAACCGAAACACAAACAGGTGCTTACTATGGTCATCGTTTTCGCTTTAATTTTGGCTTCTGGCATGGCTCAAGCCCAAACTTTAAGCCTCGATTCGTGCAAAAGGCTGGCGCTTAAAAACAACAAAAAAATAATTGAAGCCGGATTGCAAGTTCAGGCGTCGGGAGAAGTTCGTAAGAATGCTTATACAAATTATTTCCCGAAAGTTAGCGCCAGTGCAATGGCCATGAAATCGAGCGACTATCTGGTAAAAGGTGAAATTCCGGAGATGAATTTGCCGGTTTACGATGGTAACGTTGAAAATTTGGCCGGTGCAACGCAATTTGCGTATTTCCCATCCACCGCGATTGGTTTGTTAGATTACCTGAATATGGCGAGCGTTTCGGTTGCTTTGCCGGTGTATGCCGGTGGGCAAATCCGCAACGGAAACAAACTTGCGGCCATTGGCGAAGAAGTGAGCAAGCAGCAAAAAACCATGACTACGACCGAAGTACTGGTTCGCACTGATCAACTTTACTGGACTGCCATTGGCCTGACTGAAAAACTGAAAACGCTCGACAGCTATGGCGAATTATTGACTACCCTGAACAAAGATGTAAGCAATTTCACGAAAGCTGGTTTGGCCCAGCGGAACGACCTGCTGAAGGTTCAATTGAAACAAAACGAGCTGCAATCGAATCGACTGAAGCTGCTGAACGGCATTGCACTTACCAAAAGGGCTTTGTGCCAGCATATTGGCATTCGGTATGATTCTACCATCGTTCTTTCCGACAAGCCTTTGGATGAAGTAAAAACTCCTGAATTGGTTTCGCCGGACGAAGCTGTTGCCAACCGTAATGAGTACCAGTTGCTCAACAAGGCCACCGAAGCCGAAGAACTTCAGCTAAAGATGAAGCGTGGTGAATTGATGCCCCAACTTGCTGTTAGTGGTATTGTTGCCGGAGTTGATGTGATGAACTCAACGATGACCCAAAAGATTGCCCTGCTCAATTTGAGCATCCCAATCTCGGGCTGGTGGGGTGGTTCGCACAAGATAAAAGAGCAACAGATTAAAATAGAATCGGCCCGGAATAAACTAAGCGAAACTTCGGAATTGCTTGTATTGCAGATTGAGCAGGCAAAAAATGAGCTTCAGGAAAATCGCGATCAGATAAAATTGGCCGAAAAAGCGGTTGAACAAGCGAAAGAAAACCTCAAAGTAACAAACGACAATTACAGGACAGGAAACATAGGTATTTCGGATTTATTGGAAGCACAGGCGCTTTTTCAATCGACAAACGACAACCTGACCAACTCGCGATGCAATTACGAGATTTCGAAATCAAAGTATATGCAGGCCGTAGGAAAATATCAGTAGAAAAAATTAAAAGTCGTCGGGCAGCTTAATTTTTTCTGAAAACATTAAAATATCAAACACTGCCAATCGTCTCTAAATAAAAGACAGAACAGAAACAGAAAGACAGTTCAGAAGATGGCCCTGATTCCTACTCCGATTATTGGTTTTCTCAATTCCAATATTGGAGTAGGAGCTTTGCTCTGCTGAACAAACAGTATAAAATTACATGTTCAGAAAATGGAAACCTGGAAAATAGAAAACAATGAAAACAAAACTGCGAATTACGAATTCACAATCATAGTTCCTGTTTATAACGAAGAAGACAACATGCCGGCTCTCGAAAAAAAGCTTTCGGCATTTGTTTCGAAGTCGCTACTAAAAACTTGTGTTTTGTTTGTAAACGATTGCTCGACCGACCGAAGTCTGGAGCGAATTGTCGAAATATGCGAACGTCGGGAACACTTTTGCTACCTCAGTTTTGAGAAAAATGCAGGATTGAGCGCCGCTCTGAAAGCTGGTATAGAAGCCACACAATCCACCTTTGTTGGCTACATTGATGCCGATTTGCAAACAGCTCCTGAAGATTTTAATCTGTTGATTCCTCATCTGCAGGATTTTGAAATGGTTATGGGTATTCGAGCCAACCGTAAAGACAGCTTTGTAAAGAATCTGTCATCCAAAATAGCCAACGGATTTCGCCGCATGATGACCAACGATGGAGTTTCCGACACAGGCTGTCCACTAAAGATCATTCGAACCGATTACGCCAAACGAATTCCATTATTTAACGGAATGCACCGCTTTTTGCCTGCCCTCATTCAGTTGCAAAACGGCAAAGTAAAACAGATTCCCGTCAGGCATTTCCCACGTGTAGCCGGAAAATCGAAGTTCAACCTTGGCAATCGGCTGGTTGCGCCTTTCATCGACTGCTTCGCCTATCGTTGGATGAAAAAACGATACATCAATTTTAAGATTGCAGAAACGAATATTGATTAAAGATGATTTATGTTTTAGGATTCATATCGCAGGTGCTTTTCTTTATGCGCACTCTTATCCAGTGGGTTTTGTCGGAGCGTGCCAGAAAAGTGCTTTCGCCAACCATTTACTGGGTTTTGAGCATTGTTGCCTCCTATCTTTTCGTTATTTATGGGTGGTTCCGAAACGACTTTGCCATCCTTCTCGGACAACTTATTTCGTATTACATCTACATCTGGAACCTCAATGAAACAGGGGTATGGAAACGGATAAACCGCTTTCTCCGGTCAATTCTTGTCATTACACCAATCATTGCGATTGTATTTGTACTGCAAAATGGCCACTATTTTATCGAGAACTTTTTTACCAACGAAAAGATTCCTGTTTGGCTGATCATTTTTGGCACTCTGGGTCAGATTCTGTTTTCCTTACGATTTGTCTATCAATGGATTTATTCGATGAGCAAAAATGAATCGCTCCTTCCCATCGGGTTTTGGCTGATCAGCCTGATTGGCTCCGGAATCATTGCCATTTATGGAATCCTCCGGGTCGATCCGATCCTGATACTTGGGCAATCGGTTGGGTTTATTGCCTATACACGCAACATCATCATTTACAAAAAAGAACTAGCGAAAAAATCTCAACGTGAACCAATATATAATCAATAATGTCCTGAGGTATGCAATGTATTTCGTTGCCGTTTTGCCCATTTTCTTTTTTCGTGATTTTTCGCTTGATAATGAATTGCGCTACCTGAGTATTGCCGACGAGGCATTGAAAAATGGCTCGATTTTTACTTTCTCCAGCCATGGAATTATTTATGCCGACAAACCACCGCTTTATTTATGGATTGTGATGTTTGGCAAATGGCTTTTCGGGTATCACAGTATGCTTTTTCTGGCTATTTTTTCCTATATGCCTGCGCTGGTTATTATCGCCACCATGGATAATTGGGTCAAAAGTCTTTTGCTCGATGAAGAACGTCTGGCCGCGCAACTGATGCTACTGACCAGTGTATTCTTCATTGGAACAGCAGTGGTATTGCGCATGGACATGCTGATGTGCATGTTCATCGTACTTGCACTCCGTACTTTTTTCAAACTATACATCGGAACAGGAAAGCCACGCGATACATTTCTTTTTCCCGTTTACGTTTTTCTGGCTCTTTTTACCAAAGGACCTGTAGGAATAATTGTTCCACTGGTTTCGACAGTCGTTTTTCTAATCCTGAAAAGAGACTACAGAGCCATTGGTAAATACTGGGGAAAGAAAACCGTTCTAATTTTGTTTGTTCTTTGTGGCGCCTGGTTTACGGGAGTTTACATCGAAGGAGGAAGCCAATATCTGGACAACCTGCTGTTTCATCAAACGATTAACAGGGCTGTAAATTCATTTCACCACAGGGAACCCTTTTACTATTATTTCCTGGCCTTCTGGTATTCGCTGGCTCCATGGTCGTTACTCATTGCAGGCACTCTTGTTGTAGGATTCCGGAAATGGAAAGCCGCTTCCGAAACTGAACTTTTCTTTCTGGTTGCAGCACTTTCCACGGTTGCAATACTGTCAATTTTTAGTTCGAAACTGGCAGTATACATGCTTCCGGCATTGCCATTTTTTGTTTATCTGGCCGCGCTTTGGCTTGTTAGAATAGGGATGCCAAGATGGATATTGTGGATGGCGGGCATTCCTGCTGGAATTCTTGCTCTGTCTTTTCCGGGCTCAATTGTAGCGGGTCAAATGCCTGAAATCAGTAAAATCGGAATTTCGTGGTTGGTTTATGCTGCCGCATTTATTTTATCTGGAGCTGGCATAATATCTATTCTGTTCTTAATAAAGCATTCGCTAAACAATGCGATTATCTCTTTGAGTGCGGGAATTTTACTATCTGTTTTCGTCGTTTCGTTTTCCATACCCCGGTATAACTCAATGATTGGTATTGGACAATTATGTTCGCAGGCAAAAATAACTGCTTCAGAAAAAGGCGGCGTAAATTACTATTACTGCGAAATGAGCAGAGCCGACAATCTTGATGTTTATCTGGGAGTTATGCCCGAGAAACTAAGGATACGTGATTTGTATAAAACAAATTCTCCAATTAAAACACCGGCCATTTTATTTACCTGGGACAAAGCCATTGAACGAAACGACTCGTTGAAAGCATTTATTCAAGGTAGAAGAATCCATAAACTGGGTGAAAACTATTACATAGAACTAGAAAGATGAAAATTTTAATTACAGGCGCTGCTGGCTTTATCGGATTTCATGCGGTGAAGTATTTTGCAGAAAACGGAGACCGTGTTGTCGGTATTGACAACATCAACAATTATTACAGTGTAAATCTAAAATACGACCGGTTGAAAGAGACTGGAATCGGCAAAGCACTGATACAAAACCACAAGGCAGTACAAAGTGTAAATTATCCGAACTACCGGTTTTTCAAGGCTGATCTTCTGGATAAAGCATTCATCGACGAACTTTTTGAGCGCGAAAATTTCGATGTGGTTTGCAACCTCGCAGCCCAGGCCGGGGTAAGGTATTCCATCGAAAATCCGTATGCCTACATCGATACCAATATTGTTGGATTCCTGAATATTTTGGAAGCCTGTCGGTTTCATCCTGTTCAACACCTGGTTTATGCAAGTTCGAGCAGTGTTTACGGCATGAATAAAAAAGTACCATACAGCGAAGTCGATCAGGTTGACGCACCTGCCAGCCTCTACGCCGCCAGTAAAAAGTCGAATGAATTAATGGCTCACGCCTACAGTCAATTGTATCAAATTCCTTCAACCGGAGTTCGCTTCTTCACTGTTTACGGCCCTTGGGGAAGACCGGATATGGCTCCATTTATTTTTATGGATTCGATTGTCAACCAAAAACCGATAAATGTATTCAACCACGGGAATCTCTCCCGCGATTTCACATACATCGATGATATTGTTAAAGGACTGAGTTCCATTATCGATCATGCTCCTTCCGGAGAAACACCTTACGAAATTTACAATGTCGGTAATGGTAAACCTGTAAAACTATTTGATTTTATTGCTGCTATTGAAAATGAGACTGGCCAGAAAGCAATTAAACGAATGCTCGAAATGCAGGACGGGGACGTCTTTCAGACTTTTGCCGACACACGAAAGCTTGAGCATGATTTAAATTACAGACCAGGAACGTCGATTCAAGAAGGAATAAACCAGTTGTATAGCTGGTATTTGTTCTATACAAAACGCTTCGAAAAAGTATGTTTCAATCGCTGATTAAAAACTCCGCATGAGTTTAACTCATTGTTCTAATTCGCCATGCTTAAGTACATAACCCAAACAGCGACAGTATTTCTGAAAAATACTGTCGCAAACAAAAAAACATACTGGTTGATCGCAGTTCTTTTCATCTTTGCGATCATCAAGATATTGGTGGCAACCCATATTGACCTGAACTCGGAAGAGGCTCAATACTGGACATGGAGCAAACATTTGCAACTGTCCTATTATTCCAAGCCTCCAATGATTGCTTACCTGAACTGGTTCTCAACTTTGGTTTTTGGCAATACCGTATTTGGAATTCGAATAAATGCAATAATTATTGGTCTGTTGATTTCTGCGGCCAGTTATCTGCTTTCATTTGAGCTATTTAAAAATCAAAATGCGGCTATACTTGCTGCTTTAGTCACAAATATTTTTCCCTTTCTGCTCAATAGTTCTGTCTTTTTCACCACCGATTCGCCATTGCTTTTGTTTTGGCTTTGTGCCCTGTTATTCTACTGGAAAGCTTTAGAAACCGACAAATTGAAGTGGTGGTTGCTGTTTGGTGTCAGCCTGGGACTGGGCGCATTGGCAAAATATGCCATGTTCATGATTCTTATTCCCCTTGTGCTGTTTACCTGGCAGCACAAGCGTAAGATTTTAAAATCGCGAAGTTTTTATCTTTCGATCCTCATCGGACTGGCAATCTTTTCTCCGGTTATTTATTGGAACATCGGGCAAAACGGAGTTGGCGTATTGCACCTGGCTCATCTGGCCGGAGCAGGCAATCATCCCCATTCGATTGGCCAAGTTGTTTCGAACATTCTGGTGTTTACCCTCGGCCAGATTGCAATTTTGTTGCCCTTTTACCAATATCAGAAAATATACAGGAAATTCAGGCAAAAAACATTGACCAGACAGGAAGCGTTTTTAATCCTTCCGGCAATTATTACCTTTTTAATCTTTCTAATTGTTTCGGCCAACCGGGAATCGGAGGCGTACATCAACTGGGCCATGTTTGCCTATATGGGTATGCCCATCCTTTTTTCACATTATGCTTTAACCGATCACCGGTTAAAGTTCAACCTGCGCATTATTCTGGTAATGTCGGCAGCCTTTTTCTTGTTCCTTGGTTTGACCTCGCCTAAAAATACTGTTGCTCCACTTGGGAAACTTAATCCTGCAAATAAACTGATAGGTTGGTCGCAACTCGCTGCAAAAGTCGACAGCATAAAAGGCACTTTACCACCAGAGAGCTATTATGTATTTTCTTCAAACTACCACATCACATCCGAACTTTGGTTCTATCAAAAAGGTCAGCCCGAAACATACTTACTGAACCTAAATTCGCGCATGACTCAATTTGACCTATGGCCCGGAATTGAGCAATTCAGGAACTCTGATAAAACTGGAATATTCGTTGACCAAATAAAAATTAGCCCCGAAGTTAAAGCAAGTTTTAAGTCAATCCTGAAGGAAGACTCTTGTATTGTTTATAGTCAAAACAGCAAGATTGATACCTATTATATATACCTTTTGAAAGGAATGAAAGATTTTCACAAACAAAATTCTTCATACTGAATGTAGAAGTCGTTCAAATTAGATTTGCACATGTCACAATATCGAGTCAAATGCTGATCAATTAACAAGCAGGGTTTTAGTTCTGAATATTTTAATTTTCATTCTATTCCTGATTTTGCTATTTGTCAGTCAGGCAATGGAAAAAAGCGAAAATTAATGTCGCCGGAAAGTTGCATTTGTCCTGAGCGGTGGAGGAACTATAGGTTTCCGCAGATTAGAGTTTTAATATTTTGAAAAAAAGCATTGCCCCATCAGATATTAACCAAAATGGACAAGAAGTCTTTCTATGGACTCACCCTTGGAATGGCCGATATTATCAACTCCAGGCAAATTCTGATTCTGGTAACTGGCGCTGAGAAAGAAGCCATTGTAAAGCAGTTTTTATCGAAGAAAATTACCACTGCAATCCCTGCGTCGTTTCTTTGGCTTCACCCAAATGTGATTTGTCTCATTGAGAGTGAAACTGTGGAAAATATATGCTGATAATTGATAGAATAGCAATAAATATCTGACTATTGTTGTTCGATCCAAAATCTCACGATGGTGGAACAACAGGTTGTATGTCAATGTATAAGTAGTTAGAAGTGATTGCATGGGGTCTTTAAGAGCAACTTTAGGTTCATATCATCTTTGGACCATGGGCTGGGAGTGAAGTTTGTTTTTATAGTTGTGAGGCTAGTTAATGAATCATCACTTTCATTTTCTTCGGGCTAGCTGTTGCTACTCTTGGGCAGACTTTCCCGGTTGATCTGATGCTGAATATGACATTTTTATCAACACTGTACTTGCAGCAAAATACGGAATATAATACCACATGAATATCGGCGTCGCGCTCCATATTGGTCTTTTCAATTGTTGCCGTCAGATCGTCCAGGGTCATTTCTCCCTAAGGCATGGAATTAATCTTCTTTTTTTCAAAAAGGATATGTGTAATCGCATTTTTTTGTTTTAGCGATTTTTCTTTTCAATGGGTTAAAAGTGATAAATTCAAACACAAAAATTTCAGACCTGCATGTGCGTAAATATTTTTCAGTTGGTTTCTTTTTTGCCATTCTGAATTAAAAATACCAACCCAAATTATTTGACGCCTTTATTCATTATTGCAGGAATTATTCAGTATATCAAATAGTTTAATAGCATTTCAATACAAATATGTATTCATTTGAATATTTGGATAGATTAAGTATCTTAAGCAACTCAAAATTTGGGATGAAATTGAGAAAGAAAATTAATAAATAAGCTCTCAAATGTTATCAGAAAAAATACAAGTTATGGAGCCGAGAAGAATAGAGGAAGCATGTTCTAAATGCAAGGACAGATGCTGTGCGCGCTGCTTTGATGATGGGGAGGAAAGTATATTCGATTGTCTGACACCAGATGAATTGGAATTACTTGTAAAAGAAAAAAGGCACGTTCATTTTAAAGCCGGTGAAACAATATTAAAACAGAATACTTCAGCCAGCCATGTTGTTTGTGTAAAAAGAGGCCTGGCTAAAATTATCTCGGAAGGCGATGGTGATAAAAGATTGATTTTACGTTTGGTTGCCACACATTCAATTTTGACAGGAGGTGGTATATTTATTGATGAGATTCGACATTTTACCGTTCAGGCAGTAACCGAAGTTGATTGTTGCTTTATTGATTCGGATAAAATATTTGAACTGGTTTCTCGAAACAACCAATTTGCTTTTGAATTGTTAAAACTCAACAATCGACAAAATATTCAGATGTTGAATAATTTGGTTGGAATCACGCAAAAATACATGCCGGGAAGAGTTGCCGACCTGTTGCTTTATTTGAAAAACGAAATCTTTTTGTGCAATCCTTTTGATACTCGTCTTTCCCGTCAGGAACTTGCTGATATGACCGGAATGACTATGGAAAGTTTTATTCGCATTTTAAAAGAGTTTAAATCTTCCGGTATTATTGTCGTTGATGGTCCGAATATTCATGTGGTTGACGAGGATGCACTTCAATTGATCAGCAGAAAAGGTTAAAATTTTTTACCTCTCACTATTGATATATATCAATAACATGACTGTCTTTAATCAGGATATTGCCTTGTAAACATCAATAAAGACTGCTCGAAATTAACAGTTAAGGTTTCTATTTTAGCAAAGTGTAAAACAGTTCGCATTTAATGCAACGTTTATTTAATAATAGTAATCTTAACATACTCATTCTATGAAACTTAGAGATTTTTCCCAGCTTTTGCTTTTTGCATTTGTAATCATGTGTATTGCTCCGTCATGTGTAAAAGAAGGCCCAATGGGTCCTGCAGGTGCTAATGGAACGAACGGAACAAATGGTACGAATGGTACGAATGGTGCAGATGGTACTGCTTTTTGTTTGAATTGCCATACTGAAGCTAACATGAATGCTGTACAGACAGCCTGGGCTGGTTCAGTACACGCAACAGGTACTGCTTTTGCCCGTGCATCTTCAGCTGATTGTGCACGTTGTCATGCTGCTGAAGGCTTTATTAATTTTATCGAACGTCCAACCGTTGCTGCTGTAGGCATCACAAATCCATCACACATTACTTGCGAAGCTTGTCACAATGGCATGCACGTAACATTTGATGTTGCTACAGATGGCACAGATTATGCTTTAAGGACAAAAGCTCCTGTCAGCGTAATTACTGATCCCGGTAAAACATTTGATTTTGGAGGTGAAGCAAATTTATGCGTAAACTGCCACCAATCTAGAACTGAATATCCAGCACCTGATGCTAACGGAAATTATGCTATCACCAGTTCGCATTATGGACCTCACCATGGACCACAAGGCAACTTATTGGCAGGTATTGGAGCTGGATACGAATTCACTGGTTCAGCAAATTATCCTGCTAAAGGAAATACGGCAACAAAACATGCACAGGTTGGTTGTACAACTTGCCACATGAATGGCGGAAGTCATACATTTACACCAAGCCTGGCTGCTTGTACCAGTTGTCATGGAACTCAAACCGATTTCGATATCAATGGTTTCCAAACCGAAATTGTTGCCTTATTGGATCAGTTAAAAACAAAATTGGATGAAAAGGGTATTATTGTTGCTGTATCGAAAGCTACTGCTGCCGCGCCTGCTGTTATGCCAGTAGCCCAAGCTCGTGCATTCTATAACTATACTTTAATTGAAGAAGATCGTAGCGAAGGTGCTCACAATCCTAAATACATCAAAGCTTTATTACAGAATACAATCGAAGCTCTTAATTAATAAAGTCAAATAAATGCTATAAAAGAGGCTTCTTTTTTCAGGAAGAGAAGTCTTTTTTATATCAATCATAAAAAATGAATAATATGAAGAAATATAGCATATTCCTGATTTTGATTTTATTTACGTTGTTTTTTGCTGGCTGTAAATACGATTTTATATTGCCGGAAGAAGTTCCAGTTGTAAATCCAGGAGGTGAACCAATTAGTTTTTCAACTCAAATTGCACCTATTTTCGCTGAAAAATGTGTCACATGCCATGCATCTCAAACACCTCGTTTGTCTGCAGATGTTGCCTATTCGCAAATAGTACCGAACTATGTTAATACAACAACTCCTGCTAGCAGCACAATCTATATCAATGCATCTTCAGGCAACCATAACAATGTAAAGGTCTCTGCGACACAAGCCCAGTTAATTCTTACGTGGATAACAGAAGGAGCTAAAAACAATTAGTGCAAACATTTAATATTCGCAGAAATGAAAAAAAATATTCTAATAATAATACTTTTTGCCCTTGTTTCTACAACTTCTTTTGCCCAACAAGAAACTACTGATGCAACTGCTGTTAAAGAAAAAGACTATCCCGTTGTTGCAACTTTTGAAAGTGGTTCGTTGATTGATGCGCAAACTGTTGTGATTCCGGACAAAAAGACCTTGGAAATGGTGATTCAGCATAAATTTGGAACCATCGAAAACGGTAGTTCCAATTTGTGGGGAATTTATGGATCATCAAATATTCGTATTGGTTTAAACTATGTGCCTGCTAAAAATTTTCAAATTGGCGCCGGAATAACCAAGCGATACATGATGACTGATGTGAATGCCAAATGGACTGTTTTAACTCAGACCAGAAAAAATTCAATTCCTGTTTCAGTTGCTTTATATGGCAATATGGCAATCGACGGAAGGAATATAAGTGCATTCGAAACGGGTCAGGTTCGGGTAGCATACCATACCGGTTTACCCAATTCATTTAAATTTCCAGATCGTTTGAGCTATTTTTCTCAATTGATTGTTGCGAGGAAATTTAATGATCATATTTCACTTCAGGCTGGAGTGAGTTTTACGCATTACAACTCTGTTGGAGTGAAGTTTGATCATGATAAAGTTGGTGTTCATTTTAACGGAAGAATCAAAGTCTCTCCTCAGGGATCGATTATCTTCAATTACGACGAGCCGCTTAAAATCAAGAAAATTTCTGAACAGATCGAATGGACCGATCATCCAAAAACCAATATTGCCCTTGGTTACGAAATTTCAACTGGTACTCATGCTTTCCAGATATATATGGGTTCAACTGGTTCAATTTTGCCACAGGATAACATCATGTGGAATCAATACGACTGGCAAAATAAAGGTCTTGCCTTTGGTTTTGTTATCACAAGACTTTGGGCTTATTAATTAAGGAAATCATTTTTAAAACGTTCATACTAAATGGTAATGTTCCTTAATCCGGGATATTACCATTTTTTTAATTTGATTCGGAAGTATACCCGTGAGCCAGAATCGTGTCTAATCAGGCAAATGTCGACTTCTGAAAAAGCACAAAGTGTACCTGTAAGAAAAAGTTGTATTCAACTTAATTTAGATTTGTAATAAGATGAAATATCGTTTTGTCATAGTTGCATCAGTATTAATATTCTGTATTTCACTGTATGCAAGTGCGCAATCATACCAGAATGCGGCACATCATCAATGCTTAAAATGCCATTCACAACAAACCTATTCCTTCCTGAATGAAGTTACCGGACTGGAACAGAAGCGATTGATGAATCCGTATTTTATTATCGATACAATTGCACTTACACAAGGAGTTCATAAGCAATTTGACTGTACCGATTGTCATTCTTCCGAGTATGCGACGTATCCGCACCAGGCCAATCTGAAACTGGAACCAATGAGTACTTGCCTCGACTGCCATGGTGGAGATGAATCATTTGCTTCCTATCATTTCGAAAGGATTGATGAAGAATTTAAAAAGAGTGTCCATTATAAGGTGTATGGCGAAGGTTTTACCTGTGCGAAATGCCATAGCCAGCATACTTACAGGGCAACCGCGCGAAACAGCAGTGATGTACTCGAAATTGTTGACTATAGCAACAAAATGTGTCTTTCGTGTCACAACGATATGAAGAAGTACGAACTGGTTGCAGGACATGAAAATCCGAAATTAGTTGAAGTTCATAGCTGGTTGCCAAATCAGGAACTTCATTTTCAGCATGTACGTTGCATTGAGTGTCATACGCAGGTGACTGATAGTTTGAATGTTTCGCACGATATTTTGGATAAAAGTCAGGCGGTACGAAAATGCGTTGAATGTCATTCTGCAAACTCCAGACTTAAGGCTTCACTTTACAAATACCAAAACCTTCAAAAGCGCGCCGAAAATGGTAGTCTCAATACCGTATTAGCTAATGAGTCGTACGTCATCGGAACGAATCAAAGTCCTTTCCTGAAATTGATGAGTTTAATTATTTTCATAGCTGCTTTAGCTGGTATTGTTATTCACAGTTTGTTCCGAATTTTTAAAAAGAAGTAGAATATGGCATCTGAAAAAATATATTTTTATCCGGTTTGGCTTAGGATTTGGCATGGATTAAATGCATTAGGCATTCTTACTTTAATTTTTACCGGAATATCTATGCAATCGAGCGGCGAAGTTTCCTTTATTAATTTCAAGGTAATTGTCAATATGCACAATATTGCAGGCATAGTTGTTACATTGAGTTATTTTCTCTTCTTCTTCGGTAATCTATTTACCAGTAACGGAAAATTTTATATTGTAAAACCTCGCGGATTTTTGAAACGACCAATCAAACAAGCCTACTACTATGCGTGGGGAATGTTTCATGGAATGGAAAAGCCGTATCCGCTTTCCGAAAAACGAAAATTCAATCCGCTTCAGAAATATTCATACATCGCAGTAATGTATATGGTTGTGCCATGTGTTATCATTTCAGGAATTGCACTTTTATTTCCGGAAATAATTATTGAAAAGGTATATTCTTTCAGCGGTGTTTTTGTTACCGCCGTTTGCCATTCAACCATGGGATTTTTTATCTCCATTTTCCTGATTGTACACTTGTATATCGCTTCAATTGGCAAATCACCGCTCGAAAATTTTAAAAGTATAATCACAGGCTGGCACCACATTTAAAATACAATTGCCTGAAGGTTTCAAACTAAATGAGGTATCGAGATAATATGATTATTTACGCTTATATATGGAAAGAAAATTATGAGAGAGAATTATAAGCTTCTAATTTCCGATCGATTTAATCCGGGGAAAAAATACTTCGGTTGCCCAATTGGTCCGTTTTTCTATCGGCTCAAAAGTTTGAACCGAATATTTTTGCTTGCTTTATTTTTGCTGCTTGGAATATGCCGGTTGTCGGCACAAACCAACGATGATTGCCTCGCTTGTCACGACGATCCGGAAATGAGTACAGAACGCGCCGGAAAAAAAGTATCACTGTACATAAAGCCCAGCGCTCTGGAACATTCGGTACATCAAAATGTGAAATGTGCTGAATGTCATACCGATGCTGCCGTTCAAGATTTTCCTCATCCTGAATCCCTAAAGCCAGTCGATTGCGGAATTTGTCACGCCAGTGCAAAAGATCAATACTTTAGAGGCATTCATGGACGTGCATTTCTGGCTAACGATAAATTTGCCCCAAGTTGTAAAGAATGTCATGGAACGCACCAGATTCTTCACAACAGCGATCCGAAATCGCGAACATACAAAATGAATATTCCTGTTCTGTGTGGTTCGTGTCACAAAGAAGGAGCGCCGGTTGCCCGAAACTACAATATTTCGGAGCACAACATTCTCGAAAACTATAGCCAGGGTATTCATGGTAAAGGTCTTTACAAAAGCGGGTTGATTGTTTCAGCTACTTGTAACGATTGCCACGGAAATCACCTGATTTTGCCGCATACCAATACCAGTTCGAGCATTAATCCCAAAAACATCGCTTCAACCTGTATGAAATGTCACGCCAGGATTGAAGATGTACATGTTAAAGTTATCAATAAAGAATTGTGGGAAAGTAAACCTGGAGCAATACCTGCCTGTACTTCGTGTCATCCGCCACACAAAGTCGAAATGCAGAATGTGATTTCAAATATCTCGGATAATACATGTTTGAAATGCCACGATAAGGAAGAGACTCACAAAGTGGTTGATGGCAAAAATGTTTCGCTAAAAGTGAATGTGGGTGATTTGGCGGCTTCCACGCACAAAAATATAACTTGTGTTAAGTGCCATTCCGATGTGTCTATCCACGCAAAACGTCCTTGCGAAACCGTCGGAAAGGTTGACTGTTCTGCTTGTCATGCTGAAGAATCAGATGTTTATTTCTCGGGTGGTCACGGACAAGCATATTTCAATAAAAAGCCAAACGCACCATATTGTACCGATTGTCATGGAACACATTTGGTAAAACCAAAGAATGATGAAAGTTCACCGATTTACCGATCGTCAATTCCAAAACTTTGCGGCGAGTGTCACCGAACAGGTGGAAAAGCAACGGAAGGAACCGATTTGCATGAAGTTGATGCATTCCACGATTATTCAACAAGTGTGCACGGTAGAAGCCTTGTTGAAAAAGGGTTGCTTTCGGTTGCTGTTTGTACTGATTGTCATACCACTCATTTTAACCTGAAAGCTTCTGACCCGCGATCTTCGGTAAATCCCAAGAATGTTGCTGCTACCTGTGGAAATTGTCACAAGGGTATTTACAATGAATACATTGCCAGCGACCACGCTTACCGCGAAGATAATGGCGACCTGAAATATCCGACTTGTGAGACCTGTCACACAGCGCACAATATGACAGAAGTACATCAGGATAAGTTTATGGCGCAAATTACGGTACAGTGCGGAAAATGCCATTCGAAACTGGCCGAAACTTACCTCGATACCTACCATGGTAAAGTTTACCAGCTTGGTTATTTACAGGCAGCCAGATGTTCTGATTGCCATGGCGCGCACAACATCCTGAACCGTCACAATCCGAAATCGTCGATTAATGCGCAAAATATTGTGGCAACCTGTCAGAAATGTCATGCCGATGCCAATGAGAAATTTACGGGTTATTTGACACATGCCACCCATTCAAACAAAAGTAAATTCCCCTGGCTGTATTACACTTTCTGGGCAATGACGACGTTGTTGGTAAGTGTATTTATTTTCTTCGGACTCCATACGCTTTTATGGTTGCCACGCTCAATTGATGCCATGCGCAAAAAGAAAGTACACCAGAAAGAAACCGGAGATAAAGTCTACATTCGCCGATTCACGAAGAGCCAGCGGATTACACACATATTTGTAATTGTGAGTTTCTTGTCACTTGCGTTCACAGGTATGCTGCTGAAATTTGCCTATATGGAATGGGCTAAAATATTTGTGAAACTGCTTGGTGGTGCGCACAATGCCGGAATTATTCACCGTTTTGCTGCGGTAATCACGTTCAGTTATTTTGGATACCATGTATTCTCACTTGTGAAAATGAAGCTTTCCAAAAAGCAAAATATTTCAAGCTTTGTATTTGGATACAATTCACTCATGTTCAATCGTCAGGATTTACGCGATTTCTGGGCCTCAGTGAAATGGTTTGTTGGTAAAGGACCACGGCCACAATACGGACGTTGGACGTACTGGGAAAAATTTGACTACATGGCTGTATTCTGGGGAGTTGTGGTTATTGGTTCAACCGGACTTGTCCTTTGGTTCCCAACGTTCTTTACAATGATTTTACCTGGATGGGTTATTAATGTTGCTCAGATTATTCACAGTGACGAGGCCTTGCTTGCCGTTGGATTTATTTTCACAATCCATTTCTTTAACACACACCTTCGTCCGGAGTCGTTCCCCATGGACACAGTAATTTTTACCGGTCATGTTGAACTCGACGAATACAAAGCCGATCGTCCTCGTGAGTTTGAAGATCTGGAAAAAACGGGAATGCTTGAAACTGTAACTGTTAAAAAAGACTTTTCGAAGAAGCAGATGCGTTTTGTGAAGTTCTTTGGGTATATCTTCCTCTTTACCGGAATTATCCAGATTATCTTTATTATTTATTCGCTGCTATTCCATTAGCAGGGTTCATATTTTTCCTGAAACAGAGTTTCAGCACAAATCGAAGTTCGGTCAAAATTTGCCTGGACTTCGATTTGTATTTTTAAGAAAAATTCAACGGTTTATACCGTGGTCAGTAGAAATAATTTTCAGTTTTCTGTTATCTCGTTTACGAATCGACATCCATTCATATATAAATATGAGTCTGGCTTCACGAACATAGAGTATAAATCTCTTTTATAGTGCTGCAATATTCTGGGAATTAGTTGGATAAGGCTTCGAGTTGACACTTGTCAATCTATATTGAATTATTCCCGACTTTTAATAAACTTGCGGCATCAAACAGAAATTTCATTCGCTTAAAAAAATAAACATGAAACTTCCATCATCGATTAAAAACTGGGTATCAATAACCGGAGCAGTGCTGGCAGTATTTAATCTGGCAACAATTCTTTCCTTGGTGATTTTGAATTGGTTTTTCGATTTCGGTGGTACCTATATCGGACTGTTTATATATATGTTGTTGCCTGCTTTCATGATTTTTGGGTTGATTCTCATTCCTATTGGTATGCGAATTCATCGGCGTGAAGCACGAAAGGCCGATGCACGCGGCGAAGAGAAAAGCTGGCCAATCCTGAATTTTAATAACGTTGCAACCCGCAATGCCTCGATTATTTTCATTTTTGGAACCGTATTTCTACTGGTAATTTCTTCAATTGGAAGTTACGAAGCTTTTCATTACACCGAATCGGTTGAATTTTGCGGAAAGCTTTGTCACCAGGTTATGGAACCAGAATATATGGCTTACCAGGGTTCATCGCATGCCAGGGTTGCCTGTGTCGAATGTCATGTCGGATCGGGTGCAAGCTGGTATGTTAAAAGTAAAATGTCTGGACTGTATCAGGTATATTCTGTATTGGCCAAGAAATTTCCTACGCCAATTCCAACGCCAATTTCAAACTTGCGTCCTGCCCGTGAGACCTGTGAGCAATGTCACTGGCCTGATAAATTCTATGACCGCAAATTGAGGATCGAAAAGTCATTCCTTGCCGATGATACAAATACCGAAGTTGACATTAATCTTCAGATTAAAACAAGTTCGAAAATGACTGCCAACGGATTCGAAAAAGGAATTCATCAGCACATCAGTCCTGATATCAGGATTGAATATAAAACGACTTCCGATAATCGTCAGGTAATTCCCTGGGTGAAATACACCAACCTGAAAACCGGTGAAGTTGAAATTTTTAACGACAGCGAGAATACCATGAGTCAGGCAAAGCTTGATTCGCTGGAAACACGTGTGATGGATTGTTTGGATTGTCACAACCGTCCGGCTCACAACTACAAAACTCCGCAAAACTTTGTTGATAAATCAATTGCAGAAGGAAAAATATCGAAAGAATTGCCTGGTATTAAGCAGGTTGCTATGCAGATTTTGTACAAGGATTATTCAACGAAAGACACCGCTTTTATGGAAATCCGGAAACAAGTTACTGATTTCTATGCTTCGGGCTACCCGGATGTGGCAACTGAAAAGAAAGCTGACATTGAATCAGCAATTCTCGAAATACAAAAAGGATATTCAACCAATATATTCCCCTTCATGAAAGCGAGCTGGAAATCGTATCCAAACAATATTGGGCATATGGAATCTGATGGTTGTTTCCGGTGTCACAACGACAGGCACACTTCAGACAAGGGCAAAGTTATTTCGAAAGACTGTAATTTGTGCCATACCATTTTGGCTGAAGGTATTGGAGGTAACATCGAATATTCGAAATCGCTTGAGCCTCTTGAATTTAAGCACCCTGTTGATATCGATGAAGCCTGGAAGACTGAATTGTGCTCATCGTGCCACTCTGCTCTGTATTGATATTAGTCAGATGGCCTAAAAAATCGAACGTTATCCTTTGACTGACGAAAAAATAAATGCATATTTATAAGGCGAAAAAACCAGAATTCAAATGCAATCAGAGAAATTATTATAGGTTTATGTGAAGTAAGGTATTGTATTAATTTTTAAAACACAATGACTATGAATTACAAAAAGTTATTTTTATTAATGGGTGTAGTTTTGTTCTTCATTTCATTTTCATTCGCACAGGACTTCAAATATGTAGGTGCTGCCAAATGTAAAATGTGCCACAACAAGGCTGAAAAGGGAGAACAGTACAACAAATGGGCATCAAGCGCTCACGCCAAAGCTATGCAATCGTTGAAAGGCGCTGACGCAACCAATCCAAAATGTATTAAATGCCATTCAACAGCAGCTAGTGTTGATCAGGGTTTAATCGCAGGGATTACTGTTGCTGAAGGTGTTTCATGCGAATCTTGTCACGGCCCGGGTAGCGCTTACAAAGTTGCTACGGTTATGAAAGACATGAAAGCTTCTATGGCTAAAGGTCTTATCATGCCTGATGAAAAAGTATGTAAAAAATGCCACAATGAAGAAAGTCCGAACTACAAAGGATTTAACTACAAAGAATATGTGGCTAAAATTGCACATGCTGATCCAACCAAAAAATAATTCCCGGTTCCGGATGATTTGAATAAATTCCTTTGTTTTAACCCTAAAACAAAGGAGTTTTTTTTGAAATAAAGCCTCATAGAAATAATGTTCATAAGTCGTTGTTTTATTGTTTATTAAGTATTGATACATAAAAAGAATCATGAAAAAAATAATTTCATTCTTTTTCTCCATGTTTTTCTCTGTATTGCTATTGATCATGTTTGCCATATCCATAGCATACGCCACCTTTATTGAGAATGATTTTGGAACAGCCACCGCTCAAGCCGTAATTTATCAAGCCTGGTGGTTTGAATTGCTTCTGTTTGTTGGAATTGTTAATCTGGCCGGAAGTGTGGTGAAATATAAGCTGATTAACCGGAAGAAATGGGCCATTTTGTTGTTTCATCTTGCATTTATCGTGATAATTATTGGCGCTGGTGTTACCCGTTATTTTGGTTTTGAAGGAAATATGCACATTCGTGAAGGAGAGTCAACCAATCAGGTAGTTTCTGAAGCAACCTACATAACTGTTACAGTAAGTTCGAATAATTCTGAAGTTAAACGCGAGACTAAAGTTAAGTTTACGCCCAATACCAGTAACCATTACCGCGAAACTTTTGATGTCGGCGGAAAGGAAGTAACAGTTGAAAACGAAATTTTTGTACCTCGGGCAACTGAAACATTTGTTCCTGATGCAAACGGAACTCCAATTGTTGCTTTAATTTATAGCGATATGGTTCAGGAGCATACCGATTTTCTGTTGATGCCTGGCGATAATAAAAAAATGTCGTCCAAAAGCTTTGGTTTTGAAACAGGAGCTGGTTCTGCTACGGTTGTATTCAGTCAAACAGGAAATAGTTTGAATATGATTTGTTCCGATACCGTTTCAGTTTCTTCGATGGCCGGACCAACCGGTGAAAAACTGTCGCCATCGGTATCTTATCCTGTTCAGGAGAATACATTTTACAAAATTGGCGATTCAGGATTTGTGCTGAAGAAGTTTTTGCCCAAAGCAACTCCGGCATTGGTACAGCTTCCGAATGAAGGTCAGGTTGTTGAAATGAATGCATTCACTGCTAAAATTACTTCAGGCGGCGAAACCAGGCGAATTAATGTGTTTGAAAAAGGTGGAACGAATTCAGATGTATCGGGTTGTACGATAAATGGAATACACGTTGGCATTTCATATGGCGCAATTGTGCGTGAGTTGCCTTTCAGTATTTACCTGTCTGATTTTCAATTGGAACGTTACCCCGGTTCGATGAGCCCTTCGTCGTATGCCAGCGAAATTATTTTAAAAGACCCTGCATTGTCAGTTGAGCGTCCATTCCGCATCTTTATGAATAATATTTTGAAATATCAGGGTTACCGCTTCTTTCAGTCTTCGTTCGATCAGGACGAAAAAGGGACTGTATTGTCTGTCAATCACGACTTTTGGGGTACTTTAATTTCGTACCTCGGCTATTTTTTAATGACATTGGGAATGGTATTTACTGTTTTTAGCAAAGGAAGCCGATTCCGGACTTTGGTTCGCTTAAGTTCTAAACTTCAGGCCAAACGAAAAGCAGCTAGAATAGTAACGATTGGTATTTTACTTTCAGGTTTAAGTCTGACTTCAAATCTGGCTTTTGCAGCCGGAAATTCTGCGGAAAAAAACAAACACATTGATTCGTTTGCCGAGTTACTTGTTCAGGATCACCAGGGACGAATTGAGCCGGTTAGCACACTTGCGTCGGATTTGCTGCGAAAGATTTCTAAAAAGGACAAGTGGGACGGTATGCCAGCCGTTGAATTATTTTTGGAAATGAGCGCCAATCCTGAACGTTGGAAAGTTGTTCCATTTATTAAGGTGGCTAATCCTGAACTGATGAAAATGTTGGGTGCATCCGGCAGTTACATTTCATTCCGGCAGGCTTTCGATCAGAACGGATCGTACCGATTATACAATATGGTTCAGGAAGCTTATAACAAAAAGCAGACACTCAGAAATAAGCTCGACAAAGAAATTATTAACGTGGATGAGCGCGTAAATATCTGTTACCAGATTTTCAACGGCGACTTACTAAAGATTTTTCCGATCCCGAACGACGCGCGAAAAACCTGGGTAACTGCTTCGAAACTTCCTAAAGATCTGAAGAAAGAGAATGCTGATTTTGCTAGCGGTATTTTGAATTTATACTACGATGCATACAACACAGCTTCTCAAAACGGCAATTGGTCGAAGCCGAATGAATATCTTGGATACATCAAAAAATATCAAACTCAATATGGTGCCGACATAATTCCTTCGGAAACTAAAATAGGGCTCGAAATAATGTACAACAATTGGAATGTATTCGGGAAGCTTGCCAAAATTTATGCCTTATTGGGATTTGTTTTGCTCGTGCTGCATTTCATGCTTATTTTTAAATCAACCGGTGGGATATCAAAGTTCATCAATATTGGTACGATTCTGGTGCTGATAGCGTTTGTATTTTACACAATTGGCCTGCTCATGCGTTGGTATATTTCGGAGCACGCACCTTGGAGTAACGGTTACGAAACCATGATTTATGTAGGCTGGGCAACCAGTCTCTCCGGATTTATTTTTGTAAGGCGATCACCTATTACACTGGCTGTAACAACGATTCTGGCATCAATTATTCTCTTTGTCGCCGGAATGAGTTGGATGAATCCGGAAATAACCAATTTGGTTCCGGTACTGAAGTCATACTGGTTGGTAGTTCATGTGGCTATAATTACAGCCAGTTATGGGTTTTTGGCGATGGGAGCCCTGCTCGGAATGCTCAATTTGGTCCTGATGATTTTACGGAACAAAAAGAATGTTCAAAACATCAGCTTCACTATTCTTGAAGTTTCGTATATCGTGGAAATGGCCTTGATGATCGGTCTTTTGATGCTCACCATCGGGGCATTTATCGGAGGAGTTTGGGCCAACGAATCGTGGGGAAGATACTGGGGCTGGGACCCTAAAGAAACCTGGGCTTTGGTTACAGTATTGGTTTATACCATTATTTTGCATTTGCGGAAGATTCCCGGACTTAAGAGTACTTTAGCCCTGAATAGCCTGGCTGTTGTTGGCCTTGGTTCAGTTTTGATGACCTTTTTCGGTGTAAATTATTATTTGTCCGGTATGCATTCGTACGCACAGGGCGATCCTCCACCAATTCCAAACGCACTCTATGTTGCCATCGTCATAATTTTGGCCTTGATTGTTGGTGCATGGTATTCAGAACAAAAAATGGGTGAGATAACCGATCCTGAAGATTCACCCGAATAAAATTTTCAATCGGTTGCTTTTGCGGGGGTGCCAATTTACAGGTCAATACGAAAAAATTAAATGAGACAAGTCCAATATTGATTTGTCTCATTTTTTTTAGCAATTGGAACTATTTTGATGAGGATTTTACGGAGTACTTAAAAATGAAGAAACCCAATTGTTTGTAAAACAAACAATTGGGTTTTAATAGTGGGGTGGTAGATGGGATTTGAACCCACGACCCCTGGAACCACAATCCAGTGCTCTAACCAACTGAGCTACAACCACCGTGTTTCATTTTGCGGTTGCAAATATAGTGTTTAATTTCTAAGTTGTGCAATAGCAAAACCGCGTTTTTATAGTGTTTTTAAGTTTTTTTTTCACTAAAACTTCAGAATAAAAATCAATCGAATGAGCTTTTAAAAATTGGTTTTGATAAATATCTGAATCGAAGATTGTTAGGGCATTGTTAAACCAGTTGGCTACGACCAGTTCAACACTCACGGCTGTTAAAGTTTATTTTTTTGGATCAGGCCACCCTTTTCGTTTAGCAGAAGTGAGAACCTGATTAACGTTTCGTCGCGAACGATTAATTCGTAACCTACAACTTCACCTTCCCTGATTTCAATTACATTCATTAGTTCGCCGTGCTCGGCCGCTTTTTCTTTTATGTGTGCGGGTGTAGTTTGAATTGGCAAATTCTTTTTCAGATTCAAAAGCTTGCCGGTAGAATCGAAGTGGGCGATGTGTTCAATATCCTCAAGGTAAAAAATAGCTTCGTAAAAATCGTCACTATGCAGCCATTCAACATTAATCGAATCGCCAAATTTCTCAAAAAATGAATCCTTCACATTGGATGGGAGTGAAACATTCGAAAATTTGAATATTTTGCTAAAAATGTTTTTCATGAGTTATTGCTATTATAATTGTTTAGGTTGGTTTTAAGCTTCTGTATTTAAATCGGATAGAACAGATGCGTTCCAATCCTTCATTTCTATAGACGATTTTTGGTATGAATAGTAACGCTTTTAAGTAAGATTAATTATTCGAAACGAATTTTTGATTATACATGTAGGTAACCCTCGACCGTGCCCTTTTTAGCCTCATTTTTACAGCATCTTCACTTATGCGCAGGGTTTTTGCGATATGCTTGATGGGTAAATTATCCTGATATTTCATTAATAAAAGGACCTTTTCCTCGGGGTGGATCAATTCAAGAATGGTAAGTAAATTATCGTAATCTGCTTCTTCGAATTCAGCTTCCGATTCATCAATAATTTCCGGAATTTCGTTGTTGCTGTTCCATTCCGGATAGTGAAGTTTCTTTTTTACACGAAGATAATCAATGCAATAATTGTATGTGATGGAGTAGAGCCACGAGGAAAATGAAGAATTCCCCTTGAATCCCGGAATTTTTTCGTAAGCCTTGGTTAAAATGTCGTTTGCAAATTCTTCGGACAGTTTATTATCCTTCAAAAAACTGAAACATTTGTCCTTAACTTTCTTATAATACCGTATGTATAAAATTTCAAATAATTCTTTGTTGCCGGAATTCATGATCAGATGGACTATTTCTTCATCTGATTTTTGCTGATATTTGGTCTTAAATGCCATTTATAGGTATTGGAAATGATGTATCTGAAAAAAAATACAATAAAATAATTTAAAGTTGTGTTACTTCTAAAGAAACCTTCGTCACAATGATAAATTTGATTGAAGGTATTTTCAAATTAAACGTAAAAATAGAAATTAAAAGATTTTATCAATCAAATATTGAAGTTAATAATTTTAGAGAAAACCAAAATTAAAAATTGAGTATGAAAAGTAAATTAGTTATTGCTATTGCAGCAATTGGTATCGCAGTATTGTTTAGCTCTTGTGCTAAAGTTCCTCAGACTGAAATTGACGCAGCTACTGCTGCTATTCAGGAAGTAAAAGACGCTGGTGCAGATTTGTATGTACCTGAAGCTTACCAGGCATTGGTTGATTCAATGAAATCGGCTAACGAAAAAGTTGAAGTTGCTAAAGCTAAATGGTTCCCTAACTATACTTCAGCTAAAGAATTGTTAGCTACAGTTAGTCAAATGGCTGTTGACACAAAAGCAAAATCTGAAGCTCGTAAAGTTGAGTTGAAAGCTGAAGTTGAAACTATGATCGGTGAAGTTAAATCGTTGATCGAAGAAAACACCGCTTTGTTAGCTAAAGCTCCTAAGGGTAAAGAAGGTAAAGAAGCTTTGGAAGCTATTAAAAGTGACTTGTCAGTTGCTGAAGCTACTGTAACTGAAGTAGAAGGCTTATTAGCTAACGGCGATTTGATCGGTTCAAACGACAAAATTAAAGCTGCTAAAGAAAAAGCAACTAATATTAAAGCTGAATTGGAAGAAGCTATTGCCAAAAAAGGTGGTAAAAAATAATAACTTTTCGGAGTTAAACGTTACATATACCCGGGGTTGTCCCCCGGGTATTTTTTTAATACAGAAATAATGGTTATAAGTAAGAGAAAGAAAATTAAGTGGTTTATAATAGTGTTATTGTCTGTTCTGGTTGTCGCAATTGGAGTAAGCGTAATTATTGTATCGCAAAGAGATTTGCCAACTGAGGATTTGCGTATTGCCCGGGAAGCTTTATCTGAAGCTAAAGAAGCCGAGGCCAATATTTATGCTGAAAAGTTATATGCCGAATCTGTTCAGATGTACGATTCTGCCATGGTGAACTGGTCAAAGGAAAACACCCGGTTCATTTTGTTCAGAGATTATTCCAGAGTTATTAACTTTGCCAGGATTTCGAAGAAGAAAGCACAGGCGGCAGAAGAGGAAGCGGTTAAACAATCGGGCGATTTGAGTAAAAACGTCGAAAACGCTTTTGTTGATCTGGATAAGAAAATAGAGTTGTACAATAAGCTCTTTAAAGATTTGCCTTTATCAAAATCAGTTTTTGATGCGCATAACCGATCGAAAATGCTGTTAAGCGAATCAAAAATTGCACATGAAAGCGGCAAGCTGAAGGATGCTGAAATTCTATTTAAAAAGGCTGAAATATTTGTAAATCATGCAAATGCTGCGGCAAGTAAGATGCTCCGCGATTATTTCAACGATTACGATTCCTGGAAAAGCCTGGCCAATAAAGCAATCGCCTCGTCGCGCGGAGGGAATAAGGTAATTCTGGTTGATAAAGTCGCACATATTCTGTATGTTTATCAGTCGGGTAAAGCCATCCGGAGTTTTGATGCAGAATTTGGGCCTAATTGGATGGCGCATAAAGAACGAAATGGTGATAAAGCAACGCCCGAAGGAAACTATCATATCACAAGCAAAAAAGATCGGGGCAACACCATTTATCACAAGGCTTTGCTGCTTGATTATCCGAATGCGGAAGATCGCCGGCAGTTTGCCTTGAAAAAGAAAAAAGGGCTGATTTCGAGAGGCGCTGGAATTGGAAATTTGATTGAAATACACGGAAACGGCGGCAGAGGTTTTAACTGGACAAGTGGTTGCATTGGATTAAGAGATAGTGATATTGATGATCTTTGCCGTTTGGTTGGAGCTGGTACACCGGTCACTATTGTTGGTTCAATCGAACCACTTTCAGTAGTTACCAAGGGATTGGATTTTTAAAATTTTGATTTACATCGGCTAATAATTGGACTTTGTTAGCCTGAAAACGAATACGATCATGATTCGAACTATTTTAATTTATGTAGCGATTACTGTTGTGGGGATTTTGTTTTTTACAACAATGTTGTTTTTTGTTGTTCCTTCGCTTCAGGAATCTACTTTGATTCTGCCGTCGGTTTCTGCAGCTAAAGCTGACTCAGCAGCAAATGGAAAAGATAAGACTGCTCTTGAAAAGGAAGTGAATAAGCTTAAAGACAAACTGGATAAATATACTCCAACAGGGGCATATATCGTGGTGAACACGTCTGATAACCATTTCTTTTTGTATAAAGGCAGAAAGCTTATCCGCGACGGCGTTTGCTCGACTGGTAAGAACGAACGTTTGGTCGTTGGCGGAAAGAAAAAGGAATATGTATTCTACACACCTTTTGGAGTCCGCACGGTACAAGGCAAGCAGCCAAACCCGGTTTGGGCGAAACCCGATTGGGCGTTTATTGAAGATGGTCTCCCAATTCCACCTCCAGGCGATCCTTCACGGTTTGAGTCGGGTACCCTCGGTGCGTACAAACTTGTTTTAGGCGATGGCTACATGATTCATGGTACCATTTACAAGCGCTTCATGGGGCAGAATGTAACTCATGGTTGTATTCGGTTACTCGACGATGATTTAGAAGCCGTGTATAAAACACTTGAAATTGGTTCAAAAGTTTATATCTATTAAGGATGAAAGATAATTCTACAGAAGGGTTCGATAGCTTGTACGCGAAAAAGAACAATGGATTAAAAATAGCAGCAATTGTTTTTATAGCAGTTATCCTGACTTTTATTTCCGTTTATTCGTACTTGTCGATTGGTGCAGTGCGACATCGAATGGAACAGGAAAAATCTCAGGTATCAGCCGAGGCTGCTGTTAATCCGGCGTTGATTGGTTTGATGAAAGACAAAGCTTGGGTCGAATCACGCCTGAAAATGGCAGCGTACGATTCAATCGGACTTTCTATTGATTTGGAAGAACGTGTGGTTCAGCTTGAGTTAAAAGGTGTAGTCGTTATGAAATCAAAGATTCGCGATTACTCCACTTCCGGATTCTTTAAACGAATGGATGGAAACGTGTATTTTAGTATGTTTGGTAGTCCGCTTACCATTTTACATTTCGATTCGTCAATTGCCAAGAATCCATTTAAAGTTATTCAGGCACCCAAAAACGAAGAGGAAGCTGATGCCAATGCTATGAAAAAAGACTCAGCCAAAATAGAGAGTGTGTACTGGACCGTTAAACTTGATCAGGATATCGAGTTAAACATTCAGGGAATTGACTCTATTTCCGATTCAAATTACAAGTTGGGTAAGGGTTTTACGTTTAAACGCGATTTGAAAAATATGTTTCAGTCGATGAAGCAGGTCATTCAATTCAAACGGCCGGTTTATACTCCTGAAATTCTGATCAGTATTCCCGAAAACGATGCCAAAGCAATTTTGCGGGCACTTCCACGAAAAGCGATGGTTACTGTTCGGATATAAATCGCCTGATTTTAGATAAAGGTAAACCGGGAAAATTCATTGAAAAATGGTTTTCCCGGTTTTTTCTATAGCTTCCGTTTGTAATCAATTGCTGAATATTTGTTCAGGAGCTATAGCCAGTCAATATAAAATCTAGAGAACTACCAAAACCAACAAATTCGCAAAAAGTCGTCGCGAACGGAAATTATATTCCGAAGCTAAGTTTCTGTTTTACGTGTTTCTGTTAGTGCTATTTAGACGGCCAGTGAATTGAAAGTAACCAAAGTTATCGAGTATATATTTTCCCAAATATTCTGTTACACCCTTTTTTAACCCGAAATTTGATTAGTTTAGATTTCGGATGATTAACAATTGATTATGGAGATAAACACAGATATTACCGGTTTTGTGCTTGCCGGAGGGAAAAGCAGCCGGATGGGAACCGATAAAGCGCTGCTGAAAATTCAGGAAGAAACGTTACTGAAGAGAATGATTGACTTAATAAGTCCGTTTTGCAATACTGTTTCAATTGGTGGCCAGAATGCAGGTTATTCTTCTTTCGGTGTCAGTATTATTCCTGATTTATTTTCGGATCGCGGTCCACTGGCCGGTCTCTATTCCTGTCTGAAATCGTCTTCAAGTGAATGGAATTTGTTCATCGGGGTTGATGTTCCGTTTGTAAATAATGAATTGATTGAACTATTAATCTCAAATATTTCTGAATGTGATTGTGTTATTCCCAGACATTCAGGAGGAATTGAACCGTTAATTGGTTTGTATAACAAACGTGCAAATCCGGTGATTGAAGAAATGATCGAATCTGGTAATTATAAATTGATGAATCTGATAGCGAAACTAAATACTTGCTTTTTAGATTGCGATTTTCTGATCAAAAAGCACCCGCGATTGTTTATGAACATCAACAGGCTTGAAGATTTCAGGTCGATATAAAGTTATCCGGAAATTCTGATTTGATTGTATTTTATTCAGTTATAAAGGAAAGCTTTTTACTACTTTTGAGCTAAATTTTAGTACATGTCACAAATTTTATTCTATGTTATAATTGGCTTGCTTGTGGCCGATTTTGTTTTTGAACGGGTATTGGAATACCTGAATTCAACGCGTTGGAGCGATAAACTTCCGGATGAAGTTAAAGATATTTACGACCTCGATAAATACCAAAAACAGCAAGCTTACGAAAAAGTGAATTTCAGGTTTTCGCTTCTTGATTCATCGGTTAGTTTTGTGGTTATGCTGCTCATGTTTTTACTGGCAGGTTTTGCCTGGGTCAATCAAATTGCTCTTTCAGTTTCTGCTCAGCCCATTCTCACAGCTTTATTTTTCTTTGGTATCCTGATGTTGGCTTCCGATATCCTGCAAACGCCATTCTCGATCTACGAAACATTCGTCATTGAAGAGAAATTTGGGTTCAACAAAACAACTCCGAAAACATTCGTCCTCGATAAATTGAAAGGATATCTTTTGGGAGGCATCATCGGTGGTGGCCTTCTGGCTCTGATTATTTACATTTACCAGCTCACAACTACTAGTTTCTGGATTTATGCGTGGATGGTCATCAGTGGATTTTCAATCTTTATGGTTCTGTTTTATTCAAACCTGATTGTGCCTCTGTTTAATAAGCAAACCCCGCTTCAGGAAGGTGAATTAAAAACAGCCATCGAAAAATTTTCAGCAAAAGTTGGCTTTAAACTCGACAATATATTTGTGATCGACGGCTCAAAACGATCGACCAAAGCCAATGCGTATTTTACCGGTTTTGGCTCCAAAAAGCGAATTGTTTTATACGATACGCTGATCAATGATTTGACAATTAATGAATTGGTAGCAGTCTTGGCGCACGAAATAGGCCATTACAAAAAGCACCACGTTATCTGGAGTTTACTGATTGGTATTTTGCAAACCGGGGCCATTTTGTTCATCTTCTCGCTTTTCGTTGGCCGTCCGGAACTTTCAGCAGCATTGGGCGTTCAAACACCAAGTTTCCATATTGGACTGATTGCTTTCGGAATTCTTTATTCACCAATTTCGCTGGTTCTGGGTTTGGTTATGAATATCTACTCGCGTAAAAATGAATATCAGGCTGATGAGTTTGCTGCCATAAATTTTGCTGCCGAAGAATTGGCTTCAGCACTCAAAAAATTATCGATCAAAAATCTGAGCAACCTTCGACCACATCCGGCGTACGTGTTTTTTCATTACTCGCACCCAACATTATTACAGCGGCTGGAAGCTTTAAAGTCTGTAGATAAGTAAGGTTGAAATAGAAAATCGCAAAATTACATCGTGGAACTTGAAACATGAAACTCGAAACTATTTTATGAAAGCAGAATTAATTACCATTGGCGACGAAATATTAATCGGACAGATAGTCGATACCAATTCGGCTTGGCTGGGGCAGAAGTTGAACTTGTTTGGTATCGAAGTTTACCAGGTTACATCGGTTCACGACAACCACGAACACATTATGAAGGCGTTGGCCGAAGCTGAAAGCAATGCCGATTTGGTATTGATTACCGGAGGTTTGGGGCCAACCAAAGACGATATTACCAAAAGTACGTTGTGCGAATATTTCAACACCAAACTGGTTTTTCATCCTGAAGTTTTGGAGCATGTGCGGTCGCTGCTGTCGTCACGCAATGTGTCCATTAATCAATTGAATCAGGATCAGGCGCTATTGCCTGAGAGCTGCACAGTTTTGCACAATTCGGCCGGAACTGCTGCTGGAATGTGGTTCGAGCGCAACAACACCATATTTGTTTCCATGCCGGGCGTTCCGTTTGAAATGGAAGCGATCATGACCGAAGAAGTTTTCCCTCGGCTGGCTAAGCTGGGAATCATGCAGTCGATTGTGCACAAAACGGTTTTGACGATCGGCTTGCCCGAATCGATGCTTGCCGAAAAAATAGAAGAGTGGGAGAGTGCATTGCCATCGTTCATTAAATTAGCGTACCTTCCAAGTCCCATGATGGTTCGTTTGCGGTTAAGCGGTTATGGAAAAGACAAGTCTGTTTTGCAGGCAGAAATAGATCGTCAGGTAAAGAAATTGCTCGCCATTATTCCTGAAAATGTTTTTGGGTTCGATGACGAAAACCTTGGAATTGTAATTGGTCGCATGCTGGTTAATTCCGGAAAAATGATGGTTACAGCCGAAAGCTGTACGGGCGGAAATATTGCCCATTTTATTACGTCAAACTCCGGAAGTTCGGCTTATTTTAAAGGAGGAATCGTGGCTTATTCCAACGAAGTGAAAAGTAACATTCTACAGGTTTCTCCGGAGGTTATTGAACGTGAAGGTGCCGTAAGTCAGCAGGTTGCCGAGCAAATGGCTTTAGGTGCGCTAAACGCGCTTCAGGCAGACTATGCCATATCAACCACCGGAATTGCCGGACCGGATGGCGGAACCGACGAAAAGCCTGTCGGCACCGTTTGGATTGCGGTGGCCGGACCTTCAGGCGTACAGAGTAAAAAATATATATTTAAGCACAACCGCGAGCGAAATATAATACGCACCACGCATACCGCGTTAAATATGTTACGGACATTCATACTAAACGAAACACGATGAAACGTAAAATCCTTATTGTAGTTGGAGTAGTTGTTCTCATTTTCGCCATTCTTGCAGCGTTACCATTTTTGTATAAAGATAAATTACTGGCAAAAGTGAAAAGTACATTGAACGATCAGGTCAATGCGAAAATTGATTTTACCGATTTCAATGTGACTCTTTTTTCGCATTTCCCCAAGGTGGAACTTGAGATTAAAAATCTAAGCCTAATTGGAATGAACGAATTTGCCGCCGATACCATTTTTTCGGCTGGTTCTATTTCGACCACGATTTCGCTCATGGAAATGATTCAGGGAAAAGGTCTCGAAATTAACAGTCTGATTGTCGATAATCCAAGAATATCTTTGATTGCAAGCAAATCGGGAGCTGTGAACTGGGACATTGCCAAAACGTCGGAACCCGCAGCGAAACCGGCTGAGTCGAACTCTGGAAATACTGAAGATGACCTTAAAGTGAATCTGAGCGACATTCAGGTAAATAATTTGAACCTGCTGTACAACGATCAGGAATCGCCCATGAAAGTGTGGCTGAAGAATCTTTCGCTGAAATCGTCGGGAGATGTCGCCGGAACCGTAACGAACTTCGATCTGAAAGCAGAAGCCGGTGAATTTATTTTTGAATACGATTCGGTTCAGTACATTTCGAAAACAAAGCTTAAAGCAGAAACGATCCTGAAAGCCGATTACGATAAAATGAATTTTGCATTCAGTCAGGGCAAAATCTGGATAAATAATCTTCCGCTTGAACTTGAAGGTTCGTTTGCAATGCCATCCGACAGCATGTTCTTTGACCTGAATTTCAGGAGCGAAAAAAGCGATTTTGCCACAATATTGGCTTTGGTTCCGGCTGATTATCAAAAGTATCTGGAGAAAGCACAAATTACCGGTTCAGCAGAATTTAAAGGTTCGGTTAAGGGATTGTTTTACAACGAAACGTATCCGGCCATTGAGGTTGTTTTGGCTGCCAGCAATGCCAGTTTTAAATACCAGGATTTGCCCGAAAGTGTGCAGGATATCCAGATTTCGGCGCATATCAGCAAGCCGGAAGGTGATTTAAACCTGCTGACCGTGAATGTTGATCAGGCACATGCCTCAATTAAAAGCAATCCGGTTGATCTGCGGATGTCGCTCAGCGATTTAATGACCGATCCGAATATTGATGCGTCATTTTCAGGAACCGTAGATTTTAACTCGCTAAAACAGGCCATCCCGATTGATAGTCTGGATATTTCAGGAGTGATGAAAGCGCGCATGCAAATGGCTGGCCGCATGTCGTCGATTGAAAAGAAGGAGTACGAAAAATTTAAAGCAGAGGGTGAAGCTACGATCCAAAATTTCAGGATCGAAAGCAATCTTCTCACAAAACCTGTAGAAATTTCGAACGGACAAGTTACTGCGAATAACCGGCAGATTAAAGTGAGTCAATTTAATGGTAAAATTGGACAAAGTGATTTTGCCCTGAAGGGTGATGTGAACAATTACCTGGCCTATATTTTCAAGAATGAAGTACTGAATGGCAGTTTTAGTTTGAATTCTGCATTTATGAATTTCACCGAATTGTCGAATATTCAGAAACCTGAGGTAAAGACTGACGCGCCAAAGGCTGAACCCCAAAAAACTGAAGCGCCTGCTGCCGCTGATTCGGTCATCGCTTTTGAGGTTCCGGCCAAGCTCGACTTAAGCTTTCAATCGGTAATTCAGAAAGCCACTTACGACAACATGGCGATCAACAACATTAATGGCTTGATCAGGGTTAAAGACCAGCGTTTGGAGCTGACCAATTTAACGATGGAAATGCTGAAGGGGAAACTTTCGGTAAACGGCGCTTATGTGAGCACTCCTAACAATAAACCCAAATTCGATTTTAAACTGAATATGGAAAGTGTTGATTTGCCTTCGGCATACCAATCGTTGAGCACATTCAGGCATTATTTGCCCATTGCTGCGAAAAGTCAGGGTACTATTTCAACGCAATTTGGTCTGTCGGGAACCATGAACGAAAAGATGAATATTGTGCCGACCAGCCTGAACGGAAACGGGATTTTCAACACGCAAAACCTGATGATTGTTGATTCGCCCGTATTTGACCAGATTCGCGGAATCATTAAAAAGGAAAAGCTGAAGAATGTAAAGATTGATGATTTTACAGCCAAATTCCAGTTCGAAAATGGTGAACTGAAAATGAACCCATTTAAAACCAAAATTGCCGATCAGCAGGCTACTATCTACGGAAATTTATCGGCGGCCCGCGAAATTAACCTGAACATGGATTTTTTGGTCAATCGCGAAGATTTGGGTGCCGACATCAATAAAGGACTTGGAATTTTACCGGGATCCGACAACATTAAAATGATTGATGCCTCTGTAATTCTGAAGGGTTCTCTGACCAAACCCGAAGTTTCGCTCGATTTAAGTAAAGCGCGGGCGCAGATTGAACAGGAAGTGAAGAAAGCTTCGGTTGAGGAAATTAAAAACTCGGTAAAGAAAGTTGGCAACGAACTGAAGAAGTTGTTTAAATAGGAAGCCCCTCTAAATCTCCCCGAAGGGGAGACTTAGAAAGCGAAAATTTGAAAAGTTTGACTTTATAATCAACGGTCTTCAAGTTTTTTTAACAAAAATTTCGTGTAGAATTTTTACGCCCCTCTTTTGGAGGGGCTGGGGGAGGTTCTTAGTATCGGCCAAATGCTGAACATCGCAGCTACAAAATACAAAATTCCCGCAATCATCAGGGCTGTGTTAAGGCTGAACGTATCGGTGAGGTAACCCAATACCGGGCCAATGACTGCAAACAGAATCCGGATTTCGAGGTTTCTGATGGAAAGAATCGTTGCTCTGACTTTTGAATCGGTAAACTGATGGATGTAATCTTTCAGAACGGGGGTGGCAATTCCGCGAACCATGTAAAATCCAAATAAAATGGCAATGCCTGCCAGGCTAATATTTAGCGACGTCAGAATAAATCCGGCAGACAGAAAAATGACGATAAGCAGCAGGGAATTTTTTTTGCCAAGTATTCGTTCGATCCGGTACGCAAACATCGAAAATACGCCAGCCGAAAGGTTTAGCATCGTCCATAAGATACCAAATACAGAAACCGGCACTCCTGCTTTTTGGAAATAAGGTTGCACAAACCAGGCATAAGTTAAGGTTGCAGCACCGGTAAACGACGAAATCATGATGGCGCTTCGCATCTCGCGCTGTTGATAGGTGAGCTTTAAAATCGAAAAGATTTCTTTCATTTTCAAGTGCGTCCGTTCAAGCACGTGCTGTGGTTCTTTCAGGAAAAATGCTCCCGGAATGGCTGATGCGGCAACAAAAATCTGGAAATAATAAGGCGTCCGTAAACTAACGGTGGCCAAAAGTCCGCCGGCCACTCCTGCAAGCGCTTCCGCAAAATTTCCACCCGAAGTAATTCTACCTTCATACTTGATGTAATCGCTTTCGAGGTTTTCAGCTTTAAGCGAGTCGTACAAAATGGCCGAATCGGCTCCGGAAACAAAACTAAACCCAACACCAAGCACAATTTCAGCCAGAACAAAACTGGCAAAATCCGACGAAATACTATAAATCAGAATGCCAATTGTTCCCAAAATGGCACCCAGCAAAAGCGTTTTCCGGCAGCCCCAAACATCGGCCATATATCCTGAAGGGAGCTCTGTCGTTACCATCGCAATGGAATAAATAGACTTCAGGATAAAGATTTGCTGCATGCTTAAGCCATTCTCCTGATAGAAAAGCACCACGATAGGCATAACCAGATTAAACCATTTGGCAATTTTAATCAGGTATAGTTGGGGAATATTTTGAGGCAATTTTTTCAAAACAAATTTTTCTCAAAAATAGAAATTCTTCTCATTGTATAATTTGGTAAAAAGATTGGCAGATGTGAATATCGAGAATTAAAGTATTTACAGGATCTATATCTTATTGTTTAATTTTGTGTGTATGTGAATTTGATGTAAAATATCTGTAAAAATGTTTAAAATCTAAGCTTATTTGATTGTTTTGGTTCGGAAATGAATGGTTTTTCGCTAATTTTATTAAAATTTAATAATTAGTATGCGTTTTTGTAAATTTTAATAGTTTAATTATGAAACTTGTAATCCCCCAAAATTATCAGCCTTTACTTGATGTCAATCAAACGGAAAAGGCCATTCAACTTGTAAAAGACAGTTTCCAGCAAGATTTAGCTTCGGAACTTCGTTTAAGGCGTGTAACCGCTCCATTGTTTGTGATGAAAGGAACCGGAATTAACGACGACCTGAATGGTATTGAACGCCCGGTGTCGTTCCCGGTAAAAGAATTGAACGATAACCGGGCCGAAGTTGTTCAGTCGCTGGCCAAGTGGAAGAGAATGACTCTGGCCGATTTGCATATAGCAGAAGGTTACGGAATTTATACCGATATGAATGCCATCAGGCCTGATGAAGAATTGACCAATATTCACTCGCTTTACGTCGATCAATGGGACTGGGAACGTGTAATTACTGAAAAAGAACGAAATCTGAATTTCCTAAAAAAAATGGTTCGTAAAATTTATTCTTCGTTGCTGCGAACCGAATACATTGTTTCTGAGCATTTTCCGAAAATTACACCAATTCTTCCGGAAGAAATTACAATGATTCATGCCGAAGAACTTGAGGAGCAATATCCTGATTTAACCCCCAAGGAACGTGAGCATGAAGCCGCCAAAATGTATGGCTCCGTTTTTATTATTGGCATCGGGGGGCAACTTCCGGGAGGCGAGAAACACGATGGACGTGCGCCTGACTATGACGACTGGTCGACTGAAACGTCGCCAAACAGAAAAGGCCTGAATGGTGATATTTTGGTTTGGAATCCTGTGTTGGAAACCTCGCTCGAGCTATCTTCGATGGGTATCCGGGTGAATCGGGAAATGCTGCTGAAGCAACTTGAAATTACGGGAACTACAGAGCGAAAGAATCTTTACTGGCACTCACGGTTGTTGAACGGAGAGCTCCCATTGTCAATTGGCGGCGGAATCGGGCAATCACGATTGTGCATGTATTATTTGAGAAAAGCGCATATCGGTGAAATTCAATCGAGTATTTGGCCCGATGAGATGAAAGAAATTTGCGGTAAAAACAGGATTGAATTAATTTGAAAATATCAATCGTACCGGCATTTGCAGAACTTTTTTAGTTGATTTCCGGATTATTGGCATTTTTTCAAATTTGAAGTCTGATGGTCCGCTAATTTTTATATATTTGCAACCGCTTTTAAGGATGTCTCGGTAGCTCAGCTGGATAGAGCAACGGCCTTCTAAGCCGTAGGTCTTGGGTTCGAATCCCAACCGGGATACTTCGACAGAAAACCTCTCAAAAGATATTTTGGGAGGTTTTTTTATGTCCTTCAAGGGAGTCTTCGTTCACACGATAAAGTTGTGGAGAACGATATAACATTGAATCTTCGATCTAAACAAATTCCCTGGTTCCGATGCCGAAGGATTTAGTGTTTTGTCATATAGTTAGGCCCGAAGGGCTTGAATTTTTCCTCTATTCTTTCCGTGGGTGAGACCCCGCAGTTATTCAAATTGTATCCTTTCAGGATATTCAAACCATGGACTTTTCCTTAACTATACGACATTGGAATTTAGGGGACTTAACTACGAATGTATTTTCAAATTGTAAGTTTTTGAAAAAGCTAAATCACTTTTGGTACAACTGTATTTCGATTGTCAAACAACTTCATCCGGTTGAGTCGAAAAAACCATAAGCACAAAAGGTTTGCGTTATGCCTATAATCTGTCCGGAACAAGCGTACAAAAGGAATAAAACATAGGGTTAACCCGAAAGGCTACTGGGCAGAAGCCAGATCGTTTCTGTGCAGTGTCATGATTGTTTCTGCGTAGAATAATTATCTTTGTTGGGCAGTGGAAATCGGGTACCTGGGGAGAGATTTTTTCTAATTATCGAAGGAGTTAGTTGCTGAATCGGGGCACGATTTTTTACTGACAGGGTAACCGGTTCAGGCTAAATGCATATTTCACAACTGCCTGCCGCGGTGGTATTACCACAACTAACTACAGGTGTAAAGTTAACTTTTATGTTTCAATAAAACAAACAAATATGGCTATAAAGTATAAAGTTGTTAAGCGCGCAGAACCTGGCGTAAAAGGTGGAGGAACAATCAAATATCATGCGGCTGCCACAGGCCGAAAAGTTGCAAAGACGCGCGATCTGGCGCGGATGATCTCCGAACGATGCACGGCCCGTCCCGGCGATGTGAAACTGGTGCTGTCGGAACTGGCCGATTTAGTGCCCCAATTGCTTAGCGAAGGGATTTCGGTACAGCTCGATGAACTCGGCATTCTTTCTGTCACGCTTGAGGTTGAACTTAAAGACACACCCGAAGAAGTGAACGAAAGTACCATTAAAAGCCTGCGTGTTCAGTTTCGTGCCGATACATATCTGAAACAAAAGGTGGGACTGTCTAAGTTTAAACGCGTAAAAGGCTGAACAACACGTTCGTCCAGGCAGGTGGATTCATGGTGCGGCTTCGGATCATTTTGTGCGTGTTGATGTGTTTTTTTTGATCGGTTTTGTTTGTTAAGTAATGAGAATAATACATTGTCGTATTTAAACTTGCATAAGTTTGTTATAAAACCTTGCCCGTAGGGCAAGGTAAACTAATTTGCTTCTACCACAGATTTCTCAGATTACCACTGATTAACCCCCAATTTTATAAATCTGTGAGAATTTGTGTAATCTGTGGTGAACTTTTTTGCAAATGATGCTATAAAAGGTAGGATAAAAAGTACGACATTAGTTCATTTTTTGTACTTAAATAACTCAGGAATTAGCTGTTTAACAATTTTAAATGATTAACTTAGACCGAACCAAAACTTTTGACTTGAATCCACCCAAGACCATAAAGTTACAGAAGACATTACTTCGGAATGATCCGGTTGTTCAGTTACTTTTTCCTTACGACAAGGAACTTATTGATTTGATAAGTGGCAATACAGAAGCCCGGTGGAGTCAGACGCTGGGTTGCTGGGTTATTGCGGAACATGATTTTGATCTGCGCCGCTTTTTTGAATTGGCAAAAAGGATAGCCTGGATTGATTATTCTGAAATGAAATTGAACCCGGTATCGAAACCTGAACCTGGAATTGAGCCACGGAATTTTTCGCACCGAATGACTACGGAACTACCGAAAGGATACCTCGAAAAGCTGGAACAAAAGAGATACAGTGAAAGCACTATTCGTACATATAGCGCCTATTTCAAGGATTTTATACACTACTTTCGCAAAACACCTTTGACCGAAATCAGTGCTGAAGAGATCAATTCGTATATTCTCGCTTTGGTTAAAAATGGCGGTATATCGCCAAGCCAGCAAAATCAACGAATAAATGCGATAAAATTCTATTACGAAAAAGCATTAGTGTTGCGTTGTTTTTAAATTAATCGTTATAACTAAATAAAATTCAATAAGATATAGACGTTCTTTGATTTTTTGATTTCAATTCATGGTAGTTTCGAAAGAAAAACCGTGAATAAAGGAAAGTTTGTATTTGCTCAATTGGTGTCTTTTGTTTGCCGATATGAATTCGACAAGTGTGTTTCCCGTTACAATGGGGATTATAAAGTCCAGGACTTTAGCTGTTGGAACCAATTTCTGGCCATGATTTTTGGTCAATTGACTCATCGGGAAAGTATCCGCGACATCATCCCTGTTTAAATGCTCATCAGAACAAGGTTTATCATCTGGGTATCAAGAAAGTGGTTTCGCATTCGACTTTGACAAGAGCCAATGAAAACAGAGACTGGCGCATTTATGCAGACTTTGCTAACTATCTGATCGAACTGGTTAGGCCTCTTTATTGCCGGGACAATGATTTTGACCTTGAGCTGGACAATCCTGTTTTTGCGCTGGATTCAACCACCATTGACTTGTGCCTTTCTGTGTTCAGATGGGCGAAGTTCCGAAAAGCAAAAGGTGCAGTAAAACTTCACACTTTACTTGATTTGAAGACCGATATCCCGGTTTTCATCCATATAAGCGATGGGAAGAAGCATGATGTCAATGTGCTGGATATGCTCGAATTTGAAAATGGTGCTTTTTATGTGATGGACAAAGGCTACATCGACTTTGCCCGTTTTTATAAGATCACGCTTTCAGGAGCATTTTTCGTAACAAGAGCAAAAAATAACCTGAGTTTCAGGCGGCTTTATTCTTCCAAGGTAGAAAAGACAACAGGACTTCGATGCGATCAAACCATAAAACTAACAGGATATAAAAGTTCAAGATTATACCCCATTTATCTTCGCAGGATCAAGTTTTATGATGCTGACAACAGGCGGACTCTGGTTTTTATAACCAACAACTTTGAAGTTGATGCCCTGACCATTGCTTTGCTTTACAAACATCGCTGGCAAATTGAGCTGTTCTTCAAATGGATCAAGCAGCATTTGCGAATCAAAACATTCTGGGGAACATCAGCTAATGCTGTAAAAACTCAGGTCTGGATTGCGGTTTGCACTTACTTGCTAATTGCTTATGCCAAAAAGCAACTCAAATCAGACCTATCTCTCTACGAAATTACACAAATAATAAGCGTGTCGACATTTGACAAAACACCACTAAATGAACTACTTACAAACTTTTCAAAGAACGATGAAATCAAAGATATCTGTAATCAATTGAATTTATTCGACTTATAACGCAACACTAATGACGAAAAAGTTGAAGTTGGCGAGCGCTTGAAGATTTCGATTGACCGTCCGCGTAAGATGCATACTTTACCGGCGATTTTGAGCAAGCAGGAAATCAGGCAAATCATTCAGTCGTGCAGCAATTTGAAGCATCGCTGTATTTTATCGCTCATCTATTCAGCCGGATTGCGGCGGAGTGAACTGATCAAATTAAAAGTTACGGATATTCATTCTGACAGGGGTTTAATACGGATCGAAAATGCCAAAGGGAAGAAGGACCGATACAGCTTGCTATCGGCGCCTTTACTGGACCAACTCAGGGAATATTATCGACAGTCCAGGCCCCGGAATTGGTTATTTGAAGGTCCGGTTCCCGGAAGCCAGTACAGTCCGACCAGTATTGCAAAGATATTGCATGAAGCCAGTTGGAAGGCGGGCATTCGACGGCGGGTGACACCGCATATGCTTCGTCACTCGTTTGCGACGCATTTATTGGAACAGGGGACTGATTTAAGGTTTATCCAGGAATTGTTGGGTCACGAATCGTCGAAGACTACGGAAATTTATACGCATGTATCTAAGCGTTACATCGAGGGCATAAAGAATCCGTTGGATGATATTTTAGGCAACTCAACATAAAAGGTGTTGTTACCCCGCCGATTTGGGTGTATAACAACACCATAAAAAACGTTAAGAAAGATATAACAACTATAGCTGATGCACAGTAGTTACCAACAAGCTTGAATTCAACAAAATGCCAAACTATACTTTGATATATGGAGTTTCAGAAATTGCAGGAATCCTTAATGTAGACAGGAATCTTATAAAAACTTGGACATATCATTTTGGAGATTATTTAAATAAGCAAGCAATACCATCTAAAGGCACTCCAAGACAATATACTGTTGAGGACATAAATGTATTTAGCTATGTTATGTATCATTGGGAAGAAGAACCTGACATTGAATCAATAAAAATTGGATTAAATCGTGACGAACATCTTGAGTCTCCGTTTGACGAAATAGCTAAACAAGCAATTCCTATTTTCAGAGAACTATCAGACAGAGAATTTCCTGAGGAAATATTTGTTGCTGGTGGGTTAGTTGGTGGAATTCACAAATTAGAACTTGCTGATTCATACAAAAGAGCTGGAGACTTACTTGTAGACAATGTTGAGAAACAAGAAGAGAATTGGGGAATATTTTTTCCGATTATTTTTAATTATCGTCATTCAATTGAATTGTATATTAAAGCAATTCTTCAAGAGCAAACAAGCACACATGACTTAAATGTTTTAGCAACAAAACTCAAACAAATATTAGCTAACAAATTTAATATTCAACCTCCGGAGTGGTTCGAAAATTTAATAAAAGCATTTAGTGAGTTTGACCCAGGAAGTACAACATTTAGATACGGAGAATTGGATTGGCAAAATGAGATGGTTATTGATTTAAAACATATAAAAAACGTAATGAATTGGTCATCAGAATCTTTTCATAGAATTTGTGAAAATTTAAATATTATGAAATAAAAGCCAGTTGGTAACACAGTACATATTGCAGGGCGGGGTTCGGTGGTACGCCAACTGCGGATTCCCGTTTCGCAGTTCCATGTCCTTCGGACAGGAACACTCTCCGAAATCCGCCCCGACAACATGTACCAACCGTTAGCGCGCATTGAAACAACCAAAATCAAGAATGAAACAACTACTAATCATAATCGCATTTTTCGCAGTATTTACTGTTAAAGGACAAGAGGAGGAAACATATGATTTTTTCCAAGAGATAAAGAACTATGATATTTCAGATTTGTGGACTATCAAAGAAATCAACTATGAATTTGAAGGAGATACGACCACAATTGAAAGAACAGAACCACTTGGATACATTGGAGATAATTACCAACGATTTTACATTCATTTCATTTCGGCAATTCAGAATCCAACAAACAGACTGGAATATTTTATTTATGGAAAAACACGAGTCAAGTCAAATATCTGTCCGTTCCAAGGAATGATTAAAATAAAAGAGGCAAAAACATATGTAAACAGTTATACCGACGCCAAACAAGGATTTGTAACGGGAGAATATGAGTTCTTTGAGGATTCAGACCTTAAAGGAACTGGAACTCTCAGTGGAACTTTTACAACCAACTTTTACATTGACAATTCCGGCAAAATACGATATGACGCATTAGAGTTTATAGCAGATGGTTTTGAAAATAATCAGTTTGAAGGCATTTGGACAAGCTACAAATCGAAAGATTCAAAAAAATGTAATTGGGGAGACTTTCGCATTCCAGACAGCAGTGAGTTAGATTGTGGTGCAGGCGAATTCGGTGTTGTAGATAAATATCAAGCAAATGGCTGGGAAATTTATTTGTCAGCTATTGGAATAAAAGTTGGCGATTTAACAGTTGAAAAGGCGAAAGAATTAGAAAATGAAAAATGGTGGTTAGACAGAAAAAAATAAACAACGACGCGCTAACAAAGTACATATTGCAGGGCGGGGTTCGGTGGTACGCCAACTGCGGATTCTCGTTTCGCAGTTCCGTGTCCTTCGGACAGGAACGCTCTTCGAAATCCGCCCCGACAACATGTACCAACCGTTAACCACAAATTTAAAACTGACGACAAATGAAAAATTTATTTCTTATTTCAATGATGATTTTTGCACTCAGTTGCACTTCTCAAAAACAAAATGACTTGTCAAATGACCAAACAATTAAAGAGTCGTTTAATACAACCGAAATTAATGATTTAACAAAAATCCAAAGTTTCTTTGACAAAAGTATTGGTTTGACTGAGAGTGATAAACAAGAAAATTTGGAAAAAGTGTACACCGACTTTTTTCTGCAAAATTCTGACATTGAAAAAATATCAGACTTTAAACTGTCGATTAATTTCAACGACCAAAAAGAACTTTATAACCAACTCGACAAAAAAACTTTTGATGACATTTGGGAAATTAGCTGGTCGAAAGAAATAAATTCAATTGACACTTTAAAGCAAATACAGTTAAATCGCCAAGGCGGATATGTGAAGTTTTTAAAGACATTCGGGGAACAAGACAGTGTAATTAACAACTATTACAACTCGCTTGAAATAGCGGGAGATATTTCACCTACAATGGTTGCAGACTTAATTAAGAATTATAAAAATTATAACGTCAATGACCCGAAAATCAGACTAATAATTGCAATTCATTACTTGACACTAAATGACAAATTTGAAAGAAAAGAAAAATATTAAAAATCAGTGGTTAACAAATTGTATATGGCAGGCGGGGGTTTTAGCGGTCTGACAAGTCAGACCTTTTGCTCACTTTCCTGCGGGTCTGACACGATTTCTTCCAGAAATCCCGCCCGACCACATACAAGTGACCGTTACCCTGCATTTTGAAAAAGCAGAGACAAGCACAAAATAAAATTGATTTTTGAATGGATAAATTTATAACATACGATGGATTGCCAATAAAATCAGGAGGAGCACATTCTTTAGGCAAAATGAGTATGGATGATGCTTTTCTCAAGACAAATAGTTTTCTAAAAAAACATACAAATTCAGAAATACCATCAGAAATCAAATTAACCATTTACGAATCACCCAACCAGGACTATGACGCAATTAATTTGAAAAGAGGAGCATCAAAATCATTTGGACTTTTTCCTAAAAAAGGAATCGGATACCTAAGTGGAAAACAAATACGCTATTGGGTATGGACAATTAAGACAGACAATTTTGAAAAAGCATTCAATTTTGTTCGAGAAAATAATATTAATATACAGCAAGAATTGGGACCAATCGAAATTTCTTTTCTATGGATATTTAAGTTTAAATCGTCTGAGACTGGCGAAATTTTTCCAGACCAAGACAAAATTCCACAACTTGACATAAGACAAAGAAATTCACAGATTTATTTAAAACTTAGCAATAAATCGACACTTTCAGCTTGGTTTGCATTTCCTTTTGCAGACCAAGACTCGAATTTTGAGAAAATTATAGATAAAATGCAGACTGATTTACCATTTAGGTTTTCAGAGAAGAGTTGGAGACAATGGACTTTAAGTAAAAATAATAATTGGACTTCAAGAAAAATAATAAAAAACGCAGGGTAACAAATTGTATATGGCAGGCGGGGGTTTTAGCGGTCTGACAAGTCAGACCTTTCGCCAACTTTCCTGCGGGTCTGACACGATTTCTTCCAGAAATCCCGCCCGACCACATACAAGTGACCGTTATGCACAAGCATAAACAAAAGACACTAAATGACGAAACCTAAAAATAATTCAATATTTCGTCAATAAGGATTATCTTTACAATAAAAAATGATACAGAGAGAAACATATTTAAGCAAATTAAGGCAACTTAAAGACCAAAATTTAATAAAAGTCATTACAGGTGTTCGTCGCTGTGGAAAATCAACTCTTCTTGAAGCATTTAAAAATGAACTTTTATCAAGTGGTATCTCTGCTAAAAATATTGTATTTCTCAATTTTGAAGAAAGAGAAAATTTAAACTTTACTAATTGGACTGCTCTATACGATGAAATCATAAAAAATATAAGTAACGATGAGAAATATTATATTTTCTTGGATGAAGTTCAATTAATTGATGATTTTGAAAAACTAATAAACAGCCTGTATACTAAAAAGAATATAGATTTGTATGTTACAGGTTCAAATGCTTATTTACTTTCAAGCGAGTTAGCTACACTTTTGACAGGGAGATATATTGCAATAAATATTCAACCCTATTCATTTAAAGAATATATTCTGGCAAACAACGATGACAGAAACACGGACCGTTTATTCCGTAAATATATTAATGACAGCAGTTTCCCCGAAGCGGTGACACTTTCACAAAACAACCTGGATTTGGTAAACGACTACCTTCAATCCATTTATGATACAGTTATTATAAAAGATATTGCGCAGAGAAATAAACTTAGAAATATTCATAATTTACAACGGATAATTAGTTTCCTATTTGATTCTGTTGGTTCTTATGTTTCACCAACAAATATTGCCGCAGAACTCAATAAAGATTCACAAAAAAGCATTTCACATAATACGATTATAAAATATTTGGACTTTCTTACTCAATCTTATATTCTTTATGCAGCACCGCGTTATGACATAAAAGGGAAGGAATTACTTTCGACAAATGAGAAATATTATATTGTCGATTTAGGATTGAGGAACATTACAGCGACGAATAAGTACGATACTGATTTAGGTCATAAACTTGAAAATGTAGTCTATTTCGAACTTTTTAGACGTGGAGGAAAAGTGTATGTAGGAAAACACAATGACAAAGAGATTGATTTTGTAGTTCAAAAACCAAATAACGAAAGAGAATATTATCAAGTTGCCTACACCGTTAATGACGAAAAAACATTCAAACGAGAAATTTCGGCATTTAAAAACATCAAAGACAATTATCCAAAGTATCTATTGACACTTGATTTTGACAACACAAACATAGAAGGCATCCAAAGACTAAACGTAATTGATTGGTTATTAAAATAAAACAAAATTGAAAAAACTAAATGCCAGTGCATAACAATCTGTATATGTCATAGCCGTTTTGTGGGTAATTGCAAGCTTATCTCCCGCATCTACTTCATCTCGGTTTGACAGGAAAGTAGCACGCAATCGGCTACGCCACATACAGGTGACCGTTATGGCAAATTTTAAAAAACCGATGAATAGATATTTAGGTAAAATATTGATGATTCTCTCTTTGATTTATTTTTTTGGTTGCGGAACAGATAAAATAAAAACAGATTTTGAAATTCAGGGAAATTGGAGTGTCTTGATAGATTCTGTATATAATGAGATTTGTTTTAGAACAGATACACTTGAGAGATTTAATTTAGAATGGGATTTTCTCCCTCCTTCTGTTTACAAGGTGAATAATGACAGCCTTACAATAAAAAGCCCAGCAGAAAATTCGAAAATAAAAAAATATAAGATAACATTCATTGACTCAAATAATGTTGTACTTGAAAATTTAGAGACAAAATTGAATCTTAAAAAAATACCAGACAATCAATACACAATTGATGATTTGATTAATCAGGGATTTTTTAATTATGGTTACGAAAGTCCAATTCCAGATTCTTTAAGAGAAATCTTTATTGACAGTGCTTACAGAGTAAGAGAAGTTAAATTTCTGATTGAAAAAAATATTTTAAATAAAGACACTTTAATCGAATTTTGGAAAAGTCAGATAATAAATGAAAGTACGAACCAAGAATATTATAAGTATTTGATTGAAAAAGTAAAATAAAAAACTTGCCATAACAAAGTACATATTTCAGAGCGGGGTTGGTGCGGTTCGCAACTGCGGCTCTCGCATCATCGTTCCGTCCTGGCGGACAGGAACGAAGCTCCGAAATCCGCTCCGCAACATGTACCAACCGTTATGTGTAAGCTAAATTGATCATCAATAATTTTGCATTTGAAAAAAATATATAAATATCGACCTCTTTCAGAACTACTATACAAAGAATTGTATTATCAAGAACTTTATTTTGCTTCATATCAAGAACTAAATGACCCTTTAGACTTAGCTGCAAGAATTGATTTTAAATCAAAAGATATTGAGGCTATTAATTATTTAGTAAATTATCTTATAGATATTCAAATATCTTTCGAAATTTTGCATTATAAGGCAGAAGAAATAACACTCAAAATATTAAGATTTAGCAATAATAAAACTGAGAAAGATAAATTAGCAAAAGAAATATTCAAACTCTTAGAAAAAATAAGTAATGAAGAAGAAAACGTTTGGATCGATGATTTTATTGACATTTTAGACAGGTCTTTTAAAAACACTCAAGCACATAAAATATTTCATTCAAATATTTTTAGGTTAGATTTAGAAAGATTAGCAAATAAATTCTTAAAAAGCAGCTACGTGTGTTGCTTTTCCGAGACCAATGATGATTTTCTTATGTGGTCACATTATGCCAGTAAACATAGCGGTATTTGTTTAGAGTTTAAACTAGATGATAATGAAATATCTCCTAATGAGTATAGCTATAACCGAACATGTGAAGATGTGAAAAATATAGAACTAATATCAGACTGGAACAATAAATCTACGATCTCCCGTAATAGAATAAGAAAAGTAATTTATCAGGAAAACCAGCCATTTATCAATTTTTTCGATTTTTCTTTAATCTCTGAAAATGGAAAGTATTTTGATATAAAAGCTTGGAGATACAAATACCAACAAGAATTAGAAATTGTGTTTGCAACAAAAACAAAAAGTTGGGAATATGAAAATGAATGGCGAGCAATTGAAATTAATATTGATAATCAAAGAGAACCAGAAGAAAGAATCAAACATTATCCAATAGAATCATTATCATCAGTATATTTTGGAGTAAACACTCCTGATGCCATTCGAAACAGAATCTATAAAATACTATTTAATAAAAAATCCGATACTAGATTCTTTGAATCAAAACTTACCGGAACGAATTTAATTCAATTTGAAAGATGGAAATATAAAAAATAAAGCCTACACATAACAAATTGCAAATTGCATTGCGGGTGCAGTGGTGTGCGTTGTCCCTGCTCCTTTCTTGACCGACATGTCCTACCGGACACTGACGCTCTTCGAAATCCGCAACGACAACTTGCAAGTGACCGTTAGCAAACATTTTAAAATCGCAGATGAATAAAAGCCTAACATTTATAATAATACTGCTTTTCATTTTGATATCCTGTCAAAATAGACGCTCACAAACTTGGGAAGTAATGTCTGACAATGAATCTGATAATGGAAATATTGAAGTAGCTCTTAAATACATAAATAAGGCAATTGAAATTACACCTGACAACAGCACATTGCATTTTAAGAAAGCGACTTTTTTACACGAACTCAATCAAAATGAATTAGCTTTAAAAGCAATCGACAATTCAATTAAATTGAATAAAACGGAGTATGTTTCATACGTAACAAAAGCAAATATAATTGCTGAACTAAACCAGACTGATTCAGCTTTTGCCAATTTTGACAAAGCAATAAAAATTGCTCCGTTAAAGCCCTCAATTTATCTTGATAGAGGCTTATTGTATGAAACTTTAAATCAGCCGAACAAAGCACTGGAAGATTTTAATAAAGCAATTCAATTGGATTCAACGTATTACAATGCATATTACCATCGAGGTGAATTAATATCTATAAATAACAAGGACTACAAAACTGCGATTGAAGATTTTACAACAATGATTGACAACTTCGTTCCTGAAACATTGACTGACAAATTATTTTTAGGTGCTGCATTTCTATTTAGAGGTTCTTGTTATGACCTATCAGGAGATTTGGAAAGTGCATGTCATGATTTTAATAAAGCTTCAGAATTAGGGTTAAAAGAAGCTGACAAATATTTAGAAAAATGTAAAAAATAAAAAAACGTTTGCTAACACGGTACATATTGCAGGGCGGGGTTCGGTGGTTCGCCAACTGCGGATTCTCGTTTCGCAGTTCCGTGTCCTTCGGACAGGAACGCTCTTCGAAATCCGCCCCGGCAACATGTACCAACCGTTAGCAGCCAGTTTGAGAAAAGCAAAGTGGTGGTTATCTGTAAAATTCGTTCTTTACTTTTTTGCTCGCTTCGGCAATTTGCTGTCACAAAACTTGCCGGAAAAGTTTGGCGCAGTCGCCAATTTTCGGGGTTTGAAAAGTCTTTAAGTTGGTATTTCTGTCTGACAGTTGACCGGTGTTTAAGAAAGTTAGTTTTTCACCTTGTAGGCTTCCCATTTTTAGTACACTTTAAAAGTAGACAATTCTTTTCTAGTTGAACAATCCCTTTGAAGGGCTCCGTTTCGCTTCGGCTACGCCTTCGCTTCACTACACTACACCCTTCAAAGGGATTGGAGCCTTCGTTCATAAGTTCCCGGTACTTTCGGGGAGATATACCGCCCAGAGCATCATGAGGCCTGTGGTTGTTGTAATCATCCACAAATTCTTGGGAAACCTCCCTTACTTCATCAATGTTGTCGAACAAATAAGCATCCAACACTGACTCGCGGTAGGTTTTATTGAATCGCTCGATGTACGCATTTTGAGTGGGCTTTCCAGGCTGTATGTACTGAAACCTTATCTCGTTCATTTCGCTCCATTTTTGTGCTATTTTGGCCACAAACTCAGGGCCATTGTCCATGCGGATGTTTTCGGGTTTTCCGCACCTGTTAACCAAGTGCTTCAGCACCCAAATAACCCGGCTGCTCTTTAATGAATAGTCTGTTTCAATGAACAAAACTTCGCGGTTATAATCGTCTATCACATTGAACGACCTAAATTTTACCCCATTACTCAAAGCATCGCTTACAAAATCAATACTCCATGTATGGGTGAACTTTCCCGGAACCTGAAGCGGTTCTTTTACCCTTGCAGGCAACCGTTTCTTTACTTTGCGACGCAAGGGCATGCCCATTTGCTTATAAATGCGGTGAAGCTTTTTATGGTTCACATTATTGCCCGCATTGCGCAAACGGTGATAACACTTCCAGAATCCTTCCCTGGGGTGTGCTTTGGCCAATTGTTCAAGTTGTTCCATAAGATAGTGGTCGGTTTTAACCGATACATAGTTCAAACTGCTCCTGCTAAGCTGCAACAAACGACACGCCTTGCTCATGTCTTTGGGTCGATCCTGGCGAACAGCTCCAATAACTATTCGCTTTTCGCAAGGCTTTAAGGCTTTTTTTCGATAATGTATTTGGCAACATCAAGTTCCATGGCAAGGTTAGCGTACATGCGCTTTAAACGGGAATTTTCTTCTTCCAATTCTTTGATTCGCTTCATCTCGCTGGCATCCATACCGCCATAGCGCTGCCGCCATTTGTAGAGGCTGGCTCGGCTAACTCCATGCTCCCGTGTTAGCTCTTCAACACTTTTACCGTTATCAAACTCTTTTAAAATACCCGAAATCTGGATCGGGCTAAATGTGCTTTTTTTCATCTTGTTACGTTTTTCAAAAGTTATACATTTTTGTCTACTTTTAAAACGTACTGTTTTTGGGGGAGCTTACACACACAAGTATAATGTTTTCGAAATACACTTTACTTATTGGGAGATTTGAAGAACAAGTAAAATTTCGAACAACAATTTTCTTTTGTCGATTTAGTGCAATTGTTGCACAACGCTATAATTTATATGATCTCATTTATGGAGGTGCTATTTTCTCAAAGCCATTTCTGCTCTCGCGCTAACTGAAAATTTATATTTGTCACCCCGGTAAACCGATTTTTCAATTTCAACTATGTTTCCGTTATTACAAATAACAGCCCCGTCGAGAATGAAAGATGCCAGTGGCTTTTCGTTCTCGAAGTAATTTGCGGGGTCTTTAGGGCCAATAACGATAGTTCCTAATGAACGTTCTACAGTCTCAAGATGAAGTTGATAGCTCGTTTCATAAATTTTTAAAAGAGATGTTTCCAGATCGAGTAAATTTATTTTCGGACAAAGAGTCAGTGAGATGAATCGGGTCTCGTCTTTTAATAGAAGATTATCTCCGTAACGCAAGCGGTGTATTTTCAATACTGGCCCATCAATGATAAAATGCCGGTTATTGATTTTAGTTGAAATACCCATTTCAAGAATTGTCTTTTCGAGAATGATATTCTTGGGTTTTAAACCTTCTTTGACAAGGTTATCGTTGAAACTTTCCTGAATCGCGTGGAACGATCCCAGAACCCGCGTCAGATGCTTATCTTCCGAACGATTTAAGACAAAGGTACCCTTGCCTTTTATCCGAGTGGCCCAACCCTTATGTTCCAATTCCAGCAGGCATTTGCGGGCTGTTGTATTGCTAATATTATATTGCTTGATAAGTTCATTTTCTGAAGGAATTTTGTCACCGGGATGGAGTTCTCCGCTCTCAATTTTCTGAATTATTTCGTTGCTGATAAGACTATATTTTGGGTTCATTATAATTTAATATTTTTCTGTTTCGAAAAAAATGATTGTAAAAATAACACTATTATTTGTTTTCCTGAAATAGAGTTATATTTTTGTTGATATTAACTTAGAGCGTTAACTTAAATAAAATGAAAAGGATTACTTTTCAGTTGCCCTGGATCATCGTTGCAATGGCTTTTGTGGCAACTGCCCTTGGTTTTTTGGATCGGCAGGTTCTATCCGTTTCAATTATTCGTATCAAAGAAGATTTTCAGATCAGCGATGTTGAATACGGTTTTATCAACACCGGTTTTCTGATTAGCTATGCCATCATGTTTACTGTTGGTGGAATTATTATTGACCGGATTGGCAGCCATAAAGGTCTGGCCTGGTCGGTTGGTATTTGGTCGTTTGCTACAATGTTGCACAGTCTGGCAACTAATGCGATGCATTTCGGAATTTTTCGGTTTTTCCTTGGACTGGGCGAAGGCGGTGCATTCCCCGGAGCCATTAAAGCGGTGGTTGAATGGATTCCTAAAAATAAGCAGGCTCTCGCGAATGGGATAGCTATTGGAGGCTCGGCTCTTGGTGCTGTTGTTGCGCCTCCGCTTTGTGTTTATATGATTAAATTAATTGGCTGGAGAGGAGTTTTTTTTGTAACCAGCACTATTGGTTTTATGTGGGTGATTGTTTGGTTGCTTCTTTCAAAAAACAGGAATAAAGCTGAAGAATTAACGAAGATTGATGAAAAAGCTAAAATGAGACTTATCCATTCATTGGGGAAGTTGTTGAAAATCAAGGAAACCTGGATTTTTATAGCAATACGGTTCTTGCTGGATCCTATCTTCTATTTTTGGATGTTTTGGATTCCTAAATACCTCAATGAAGTGCGTGGAACTAATATTCAGGAGATTGGTAATTTGTTCTGGATACCATTCTTTGCCCTAGGGGTGTCAAACATGCTGGGTGGATGGATTTCTGACTCGGTACTAAAGAAAACCTCCAGCCTGAATAAGGCCCGGAAATATGTGATGGGAGTTGCAGCTTTACTCACTATGCCTGTTTTGTTGGTGCAACTTTTACCATCTGTATGTTTGGTAATCATTGTGTTGGCTTTAGCTTTTTTTGCTCATGGTCTCTGGATTACCAATTATATTACTTCAATCAGCGATGTCTTTGGCAAATCATTCACCTCGACAATTGTTGGATTTTCGGGCTCGGCTGGCGCGATTTCTTCGTTGATCATTAATCCAATAATAGGCCTGATCATTGCACGGTTCTCGTATGATCCGATGTGGCTCTATTCAGGAATGATGTATGCGATTGCCTTTCTAATTTTCATTTTATTTATTCCTGTAATTAAGCCCAGAATCGAGCTTATCTGATAAAAAATCCCGAACTTTATTTTATAAAAAATCTGACTTAGTGCGTAAATAATAATATAATTAAGCGTTGATATGAACATGATTAATAAAGAAAAATCGTTTGCAGGAACCCTAAAAGAGGTATCCCGGATTGGAGTGTTTGGTGTTGGATATGATCGGTATTGGAGCCAATTTCCCGGATTATTGGAAGAACTGATGGAAAAACAAGAGGCGATCATTGAAAAAATTCCGGACAAAGAAGCCAAAATAATCGATTTCGGAATGGTTGATGATCCACAAAAGGCATATCATATTGTTAAGGAAATTCAGGCTGCAAATCTTGATCTCATTTTCTGCAACATGCTTACCTATGCTACATCAGGAACTTTCGGAATAATAATAAAAACCATACAGGTACCAATTGTTATGGTTGCGCTACAACCACGAAAAGCACTGGACTATTCTCAGGCTTCAACATACATGCAATTAGTTAACGACGATATTTGCGCCATGCCTGAGTTCGCAGCTGTTGCAGTGCGAATGGGTAAAAGAGTGCCTGATATGATTATTGGTTCATTGCATGACGATCCAGAAGTAGAGGTTCAGCTAGATGAATATTGTCGTATTGCCAAAGTTTTGCACAGTCTGAAAAATGCGAACCTGGGTCATCTAGGTCATCCATTGAATGCAATGCTTGATATGCACACTGATGCTACTATGCTGACTTCCTTTTTTGGAAGCCACATTACAGAATGCGAAGCCAATGAAATTGTATCTTGTTTTGATGCGGTTACAGCGGAAGAAATCAAAGTTGCCAGCGAAATTATTCTTGGTTTTTTTGAGACCCCCGATCCTGTATCTGATCCGATTTCGATGAAACTTCAGGAAGAAGACTTGCATATTGCAGCTAAAGTTAGTGTTGCTCTTAAAGGCTTTGTAGAAGAAAAAGGCTTGGATGGTCTGGCCTATTATTACGATGGCTCGGATGATAGTGTTGAACGGATGGTGATGAGCAATTTGATTGTTGGAAATTCGCTGTTGACTTCAAATGGGTTCCCGATGTGCGGCGAGTCGGATTTGAAAACGCTGATTGCCCTCATGATAATGAACCGTATGGGTATTGGCGGAAGTTTTGCGGAGTTTCATCCGGTTGACTTCAATGAGGGTTTTGTGCTGGTGGGTCACGATGGACCTCACAATATTGCTATTGCTGATGGCAAACCAGTTTTGCGAAGCCTTAAAAAGTATCACGGAAAACCGGGACACGGCGCTGGAGTTGAGTTCAAAATTAAGGAGGGACCTATCACCATGTTATCCATTAATTCGACTTACGATGGGAGGTTTAAATTTATTACTGCGGAAGGCGAATCAGTGGCCGGCCCCATTCCACCAACTGGAAATACAAATACGCGCGGGTTTTTCAGGCCTAATATAAAAACGTTCCTGACTCGCTGGATTAGTGAAGGTCCGACACATCATTTCTCTTTGGGAATTGGACACCATGCCAAAACCATTGAAAAGATAGCGAAGTATCTGAATGTCGAGTTTGTAAATGTTACTGGAGACTAACTCGACCAAATTAACCGAACCTGCAAAAAAACGAAACTATGAAAAACTTTCATAAAAAGTTGTCAGTCATAGCATTATTTGCACTTTTTTCAGGGACAGCATCTTTGATGTTGTCGTCGAGCATGAATAATTTTTCAAAAACGAGCGGTGAAAATATTAGTAAATTGTCAATCTCAGAAGATGATTTTCGTACAGTTCCCGACTCTGTTAAACCGTGGGTTTACTATTGGTGGCTTAAGGGAAATGTCACCAAAGAACAAATTACTCGCGACCTGGATGAAATGAAAGCGAAAGGAATTGGAGGTTTTCTGCTTTTTGACTCGCGAGGCTATTGGGATTCTTACGACGGGCACACTGGACATATCCCGGTTCCTTTGAATATCAAGTATGAATTTATGAGCTCCGGATGGCGCGAGATGGTTAAATATACCATGAAGGAAGCCAATCGTCTCGGTTTAAAAATGAGCGTTAACATTGCTAACACCGGTGGTTCTCTCCGTGGCCCGTGGAATATGAAAGAAGATGGCCCGAAGCAATTGATATGGACTGCATCAACCATTTCAGGTCCGACCAAGGTTTCTGCCCAATTGGAAACCCCTTCCGACCAAAAATATTTTCAGGACTTTGCATTGATGGCTGTCAAAATAAGACCGAATGGAAAATCTCCAGGGGGAAAGATCGATCTAAATCATAATTGGAAAACCGTGACTGAACCGGCAGAGGGTGCGCCGGTGGCTGGTGAAATTATCGACCTTAAAGACAAAATAAACGGTGGCACCCTTCAGTGGAATGTTCCGGAAGGTGAATGGCGTATTATACGTTTTGGTTATCATGTAATCGGGGATGAAGGCAGCGTGGATATTCTAAATCCTGAAGCGGTAACAAACTATTTTCACCTGATGGGTTCTGAAATTCTGAAAGATGCCGGGCCGATGGCCGGTGTCACCCTAACACACTTCTATAATGTGAGTTGGGAAGGTGGGCAGCCAGACTGGACCATTAATTTCGAAAAATATTTTAAAATGTTCTGCGGATACGATATTCGACATTATATGCCAATTTTGACCGGAATATCGTCGGGAAACAGTCAGGTAAACAGAGGTTTCATGCGCGATTATTTGCATACTGTCAGCGACTGCTTCAAGCGCAATTGCTACGAAACCATTGGCGGGCTTTGTCACGCTGCGGGAGTTCAGTGGCATTCCGAAGACGGCGGACCGTGGCCACGTACCGCTCCGATGTTCAGGGAAGCTGACCAGTTGACTTTTTGGGGCAGAAACGACATGCCTCAGGGTGAGTTTTGGTGCTCCAATTTGAACGATTTATACAAAAAATCAAATGTCCGTTATGCAGCCATGGCAGGGCATACATACGGTCATTCCTTAGTTGCGGCTGAAGCTTTCACCCACATGGGGCGCCATTGGACTAAATATCCGGCTTATTTAAAACCTTTTGCTGATGCAAATTTTATTGATGGCGCAAATTCTTTTATTTGGCACACTTTTACAGCGTCACCCATCGAAGTTGGAAAACCCGGATACGAATATTTCGCTGGAACGCACATAAACACAAACGTTACCTGGTGGAATGAGGCAAGTAGCATTTTCAGTTACCTTGGACGATGTCAGTACCTGCTTCGAAAAGGGAAATTCGTTGCAGATGTTTGCTGCTATGTGGACGATAAGAATTATATGATGTGGGGAAGAGGCGAAAAATGGAACCCAAATTCGCTGCTTACCCCGATTAAAGGTTTTACCTATGATCTTCTTAGCTCTGAAGTTCTCGTTAACCGATTATCTGTAAAAAACGGACGGCTCGTTCTTCCCGACGGGATGAGTTATAAAATGTTAGTGGTCGATCTCGAAGAACCGGTTATTCCTGTTGATGTGCTGAAAAAAATGGAAGAACTGGCAAAAAAAGGTGCAACTATTGTTTTAGGAAGTACCAAACCTCTAAATGCACCCGGTATTGGCAATTATCTGGAAAGTAAAAAGAAAATTATTGAGATCGCTGATCAGCTTTGGACGAAAACATCGGTACAAACGCACGTTCGTAAAATGGGGGAAGGCCAAATTTATACCGGCACGGACATGGCCGAAATACTAAAGGAAAATAACCTGCTTCCTGATTTTGACGGGCCATTTGAATACATTCACAGGGCCGGAGGCGCTCTAGATATTTATTTTGTTTCGGGAGAAGGGAAAGCCGAATGTACTTTCCGTGTGAAAGATAAGAAACCCGAAATATGGAACCCGGTTACCGGCGAAACGAATGATGCCGTTAGTTATAATTCGACAGCAGATAACCGAACAACCGTTTTGCTCGATTTGCCTGAAAATGGTTCTGCATTTGTGGTGTTCCGGAAAGAGGCAGAAAAGAGTCACATTATTTCTGTCGATGGGCCGGCAACACCTGAATTTATAAGTAAAAACAAAGATTCTTTAGTATTTGTATTTTGGAAGAGCGGAGATTACAATTTTCAGACAACGAGCAAAAGAACAGAAGAAATATCAGTTTCAGTTCTTCCTTCGCTGGAATTATCCGGACAGTGGAACGTGACATTTTCTCCGGCAACTGGGGTAAAGTCATTCGAAGCAACCTTTGAAAAACTCAAATTCTGGAATGAAAATACCGATCCTGAGATTAAGTATTTTTCAGGAACCGCGGAATATACAAAGTCTTTTAGTTTAGCCGCAAAACAGGTTGCAAGTCCCGTGCGACTCCAGTTGGGTGAAGTACACGATATTGCGCAGGTTTGGGTGAACGGACGGGACATGGGAATCGTTTGGACATCCCCCTGGTTGGTTGACATTGCCAATGTTCTAAGGGAAGGCGAGAACGAATTGAAAATTGAAATCACCAATTGTTGGGCCAACCGGCTTATAGGCGACGCCGGACTACCTGAAAGCAAATGGACAACAAAAACCAATGTCCGCCGTGTTCCCGGACGATCGGAATATAAGGAAGGACATCAGGCTTTTTCGGCAATCGACGAGTTGATGCCATCGGGTTTGATTGGACCGGTACGAATTGAATTTGGCTGGAAGCAAAAATTGGATTGAAGAAAAATCAGAACTAAAATCGGGAATGGAAACATTGGTTTTCCGTAAATTAGTTCTTATTCAATTTCCGATAATTGGAGGTTGGGATTGCCACTCAAAGCCTTTGAAACTGAAACAAATTACTAACCTATATGTAATGGATATCTAATTTATTAATTGTTTTTTTGTTTTTAATTTGAACTAAAAGATGCACATTTGTAGCATTCGGGAGAAAAATATCGTTCATAGGGAGGGCTTAAACATGAATAGAACCTATGATGAGGGTGATTACATAGACGCTTGGAATTTGTTTGTTGCAACCGGAAGCAATGAGGCTTTTTCTCGTGTGTATCTCGATAATTATGATATATTGCATAATATTGGTTTGAAATATTGTTCTGATGTACAAGTTATTGAAGATTCAATTCAAAATGTATTTATCAATATCTTAAAACAAGGGAAAAAACTTCAAGAGGTTAAGAATATTCGTGCATACCTGATAAAATCTTTCAGAAACCAGTTGCTTCACGAACTAAAAAAAACAAAAAAAATTATTCTTTCGGAACAACTTACCACTTTTCAGTTTGAATTTTTGAACGATACAGAATTAAGTGATCCGACAAAAGAGGCGAACGATATGTTCATATATGCATTAAAACGAAGTCTCAAAAAATTAAGCCCCCGGCAGCAAGAGATCATGTATCTTCGTTTTGATAGCGAATTGACTTATGAGGAGATTTCAAATATTCTGGACATTTCTGTCGATTCGTGTTATAAGTCAATCTACCGTTCGGTCAAATTAATTAAAGAAGATATCGGTCAAATGATCGATAAAAGTAAAACCCTGTTTTTATGGGTTGTTTTTCATTTCAGGTCTGTATTACACTAGCCAAATATTTTATCTGATTGTAGCGCGTGTTTTAAATTTTGTTTAAACAGGCAAAAAGTCAAACGGCTGGAAATTTGAGCCGGTAATTAATATTGAATCAAAAAAATCAGAAATAATTCTAATTCTCTGTCCAGATTTTTGTTTTTAAATACTCTTATAGTAAAAACCATCGCAATAAAATGGATATTGAGAAATATAAAAAGTATAACATAGAAGACTTCGTTTTGGATGAAGATTTTGTGAATTTGGCCAAAGGTCGTATTGTTGACGATAACTCTCTTGATGATCTTAAAAATAAGCTCCCTGAGAAAAATAAGGAAATAGCATTTGCAGCCAAATTAATAAGCGGATTGCAAACAAGTAAAGTTATCGTTCCAGTAGAGCATAAAGTTTCGCTGCTGAATCTCGTATTCAAATCAAAAGGAAATTACATCCGGTTAAGTTTTTTTAGATATGCGGCTGCAATATTTGTATTTGCAGCTTTAGGAATTTCGTTGGCTATTTATTTTGTTACCAGGCCTGAGGATATTGAGAATTTTGCATTGTTAAATCAGGTTGATTCCAGAAAAGCTGAACTTATTCTGGCTGACGGGAAACGGGTGGAAATTGAAAGCAAGCAATCTCGGATTGAATACAATGCCGATGGAACCTCAGTTTCGCTTAACGATTCGTCAAAACTCGAACAGTCGAGATCGGTCTTGAAAGAAAGTTACAATCAGGTTATTGTTCCCTTCGGAAAGCGTTCTACGATTTTACTTTCAGACGGATCAAAAGTATGGTTGAATTCTGGTTCCAGATTAATTTATCCTCCTGTTTTCAATGGGAAAAAACGCGAAGTATTTCTCGACGGCGAAGCTTATTTTGAGGTTTCAAAGAATAAGGATAAACCTTTTTTCGTTCGCACTAACGAGTTCAATGTAAAGGTTCTGGGTACTAAGTTTTTGATACAGGCATTCGAAAAAGAAGCAGAATACAATGCTTTACTTGTGGAAGGAAGTGTTTGCCTTACACTGAAGAATGCATTGACTTCTCGTGATAAATACCTTCAGCCAAATCAATATGCCAAATTTTCCAAAACCGAAAAAAATTTTAAGATTACCACAGTGGAAAATCCAGACAATTATATTGATTGGATAAATGGATATATGAGTTTTACAGATGAAGATATTGCTGATATTGCCAGTCGGATATCAAGATATTACAACATTAAAATAGTTGTTAATGCTAAGGATGTTAAAACAAAATTTTCGGGGAAACTCGATTTGAAAGACGAACCTGAACGAATCATTTCCGGACTATCAACCATAACAAAAACAAAATATGAAAAGCAAGGAGATTGTTTTGTGATTTTAGAATAAAAAAACCGGCAGATGCTGCCAACATCTGCCCGGTAAATTAAATAAACATGCCGCAAGGCAACATGTCTAATTCCAATTCAAATTTATGAAAAAAAGTGTAATTGACGACTCCTCAGGAATTAGGAGTCGGCTAAGGGTTATTTTATTAACTATGAGACTACTGACCACCCTGATGCTTGTTGGTGCATTAGCTGCTTCCGCTAGTGTTTACTCTCAGAAGACCAAGTTTGATCTTCAGTTTAAAAATTCGAAAGTGGGAACGATTTTGAAATCAATCGAGTCGAAGAGTGAATTTATTTTCATTTACGATTCCCAACTGGAGAATATGAATATCGAGAAAAGTATCTCTTTACATGATGCTAACATTGACAAAGTTCTCGATGAATTATTTGGCGACGAGGGTGTCGCTTACTTAGTGGATGATCGTCAAATTTTCCTTTACAAAAAGGATAACGTTCAACAACTCGAAAACCTGATGTCTGGCGTAAAGACTGAATTTGAACAACCCCAAAAGAAGACAATTACCGGAACAGTAGTTGACGAGAAGGGCGATCCTATTCCCGGAACAACTGTGATGGTAAAAGGAACGACAGTGGGAATTGTATCTGGCGCTAACGGAACTTATTCCCTTCAGATTCCGGTTGATGCTAAGATCCTCGTTTTTTCTTTTGTTGGGTATAATTCTCAGGAAATACCCATTTCCAACAAGAATATAATAAATGTTACCTTGAAAGAAATAACTGTGGGAATTGAAGAAGTTGTGGCTGTTGGGTATGGCGTACAGAAAAAGGAAAGTATCGTTGGAGCAATTACGCAGACTAATAATGAAGAATTAAAACAGACCGGTAATGTGACCGACTTGAAACAGGCATTGACCGGAAAGCTTCCCGGTGTTACCACAATTACTTCTAGTGGGGAACCAGGCGGTACTGGTACGGGAGAAAGTGCAACATCAATATACATTCGTGGACAGAACACCTGGAATGGAGGACAACCTTTAATTTTAGTTGATGGTGTTGAACGCAGTATGGACAACCTCGATATTAACGAGGTTGAAAGTATTTCGGTATTGAAAGATGCTTCGGCGACAGCTGTATTCGGAGTGAAAGGAGCAAATGGTGTTATCCTGATTACAACAAAACGTGGTACGGTTAGTAAACCGAAGTTGTCATTTTCTTACAATGCAACGGCATTGACTGTTTCGAAATTGCCTGATAAAATGGATTCCTACGATGCTCTTTTGATTAAAAATGAAGCAATTGAAAGAGAAGTTGTACTCAACGAAACATCGTGGGCTGATTATACTCCAGAGCAAATTGTTGACAGATATAGGACTCCCCAGTCAGCAGAGTATGCAAGAATATACCCCAATGTGGATTGGAAGAAGGCTTTATTTAACGATGTAAGCTGGTCTCAACATGCAGCTTTGAATGTTCAGGGCGGAACAAATTTTGTCAAATATTTCGGTTCATTGGCATACCTTCACGAAGGAGACATGTTCAAAGAGTATAAGAATGATAAAAGCTATAAACCAAATTATGATTATGATCGTTTTAATTTCAGAAGTAATTTAGACATTAAAGCCACCGGAACGACAAATTTGAAGGTAAATTTGGCGGGGTATTATAGTACAAAAAATACAAACTATTCTTACGCAAGCACAACTAGCGGAACCAATCCTCAGGCTTGGAGTGCTGCTTATTCTATGCCTCCTGATGTCATGATTGTTCAGGATACAGACGGAAGATGGGGCGCATCGTACAGGCTACCCGCAGAACAATTGACTAATCCTGTAGCGCTTATTTATAATACGGGATTGTTGCAAAGGCGTACAACGCAATTGAATGCGGATTTTACGCTGGAGCAAAAACTCGATTTTATTACCAAGGGATTGAGTGCTCAAGCATTTTTGTCTTACGACAATAGTTTCCAAACGACCGGTGGCATAACCGATCAAAACAATGTAAGGCCCGAATCTAGCGCAACAACCGCAATGGTTATAATTGATCCCGATAAATATACGGGGCCGGGTCAGGATCCCAGTGAATATACAACCTATGTTCCTACCACTAGTTCATATCTTTTCGATTGGGTCGCAAATCCATGGGGAATTGACGCGGAAAATGTCGAAACTGCTTCTTATCTGGGATATATACCAATTACCCGGAGGACGGCATACTCTGCTCAATTAAATTATGCCCGTAGTTTTAAGTTACACAATCTAGGTGCAATGGGCGTTTTTAAACGTGAAGAATATGCACGGGGAAGTATGTTTAAGAACTACCGAGAAGACTGGGTTTTCAGGACAACTTATGATTACGATGCCCGTTATTTTTTTGAAATGAACGGGGCCTATAATGGCTCGGAGCAGTTTGGCCCGGGATATCGTTTCGACTTTTTCCCTTCGATTGCATTGGGGTGGTATGTTTCCAATGAAAAATTTTATAAAATACCTTGGATGAACCGGTTAAAGTTGCGTTACAGCCAGGGTATGGTAGGCGACGACTCCGTAAGCAGCAGCAGATGGTTATATATGACCCAATATTCCTATGGCAGTGCTTCGCGGTTGAACGCTGATCCAAACGGAACAAGTCCATATACATGGTATAAGGAATCAACAGTAGGAAATCCGGATATTCACTGGGAAAAAGCACTGAAAACAAATTACGGTTTGGAAGTAGGTCTTTTAGATAACATGTTCTCCATAAATTATGATTATTTTACTGAAAATCGCACCGATGTATTAATTGCTGGTTCTTCTCGGACAAGTATTCCCTCTTATTTCGGGGCGACAGCACCGAGCGCTAACACGGGACACGTAAAGTCGTGGGGACATGAACTCGAAGTTAAGTTTGATAAACGAACAGAAAAAGGACTTCGTTATTGGGCAGCTTTGGCTTTTACGCATACCAGAAACAAAGTAATAGCCAAAGAGGATCCCCAATTATATGATGATTATTTAAAGGCGTCAGGGTTCTCTATTGGACAGACAAAGACGCAGGTTTCAACCGGATTCTACAATACCTGGGACGATATTTATGCCAGCGTACAGCAAGAAACCAACGATGCCTCCAAGCTCCCTGGATATTATAATATGTTGGATTACAATGGTGATGGAGTGATTAACAGCTACGATGTTGTTCCTTATGGTTACTCCGAAATTCCCCAAAATACCTGTAATTTTTCGTTGGGTGCAGAATATAAAGGATTTAGTGTTATGTTACAATTCTACGGCGTGAATAATGTGTCCAGAACAATTGCATTTGATAACTTTTATTCATACCAGGATGTAGTTTTCAGTTCGGTGTCCGACTACTGGTCTAAAACAAATACCGACGCCACATCATTTTTACCCCGTTGGAAAACTCAGGGTGAATTTATTGGTAATTACTATGTTTATGACGGATCTTATCTTCGCCTAAAAACCGCTGAAATAGGCTACACTTTTAACGATTCGTTTTCTAAAAGGCTGGGATTATCCTCACTTAGGATCTATCTAAACGGTAATAATTTGTTTTTTTGGTCCGACCTCCCCGACGATCGGGAAGCTGCATGGTCAGGCGGTGGCGCTGCAGCCGGAGCGTATCCTACTTCAAAACGTTTTAATCTTGGTCTCGATTTAACATTTTAATAGTCTGACATATGAAAAACTTAATTGTCAAATATAAATTAGGCCTTTTAATAGGATTATTTGCTTTAGGCCTATTCATAACATCGTGCGAAAAATATCTTGACAAATCTCCGGAATCAACGATTACTGAAAAAGATGTTTATGGGAACTTTGTTAGTTTTCAGGGATTTGTTGAAGAGATGTACAATTGTGTCTGCGATCCTCATAAGGCACTGGCCGGAAATATTTACCACAACATGTTTTTAGGAGACGAGGTCTTATCAAATGCACCTCTTTTATGGGATGATGGAAATTACTGGTTCGACCAAAGTCGGTTTTTGACAGGTTCTCTCAATACAAGTAACAGTACTATGGGAAAAAGAATATGGCCGTTAGCATGGTATGCCATTCGAAAGGCCAATTTGGGACTGAGCAAATTAGATATGATGACTGATGCGACGCAGGAACAGAAAGATTTTATAAAAGGTGAATGCCTGTTCTTTAGGGGATTTTTCCATTTTGAATTAATGCGTTTCTATGGCGGATTGCCCTATATCGATAAGGTCTTGTCACCCACTGAAGAATTGACTGTGCCGCGACTGAGTTACAAAGAAACAGCATTAAAAGTTGCCCAGGATTTTGAAGACGCTGCAGCATTGTTACCAGTAAAATGGGATGATACGGAAACCGGTCAAGCTACTTTAGGCAATAATGGCGTTCGTATTACAAAAATACACGCGTTGTCTTTCCTTGGCAAGAACCTTTTGTATGCTGCAAGTCCAATGATGAATGAATCATCAACAGGTGTAAGTGCTTACGATGAAGATCTTTGTAAGAAAGCAGCTGCGGCGTTTGCTGAAGTCATTAAAATATGTAACGAAACTGAGGCTTACAAATTGCAATCATGGGATACGCGAACCGATAATTTTTGGGTATGGTCGTCGGGAAATAAAACAAGACCTGGAGGCACTGAAGTAATTATGGACCAGATGATTTATGACGTGAGCTATACACGTTGGACTACAGTAAGAGCTTCCAGTCCGGTACAGTTCGGTGCAGGGAATAACAAAGTTGAAGTTCCGACCCATAATTACGTGAAAAATTATGGCATGGCTAACGGGTTACCCATCGATGATCCCAACTCGGGTTATAATCCTGATGATCCCTGGACGGGACGCGATCCTCGTTTTTATGTTGATATTGTTTACGATGGTGTTCAGATGGTTTCAAGTACGGCCGCTGCTGCTTTAAACGACAAATACGCCCAATTGTATGATGGAGGTCGCCACAAAGGAGGATCACAGGGTAGTGTTACCGGATATTATCTTAAGAAATATACTCCGGTTGGATGTAATCCATGGGATAATAAATGGGGAGCATTTCAGGCATATCAGCCCCGTATGCGCCTCGCCGATGTTTATCTGATGTATGCCGAATCGGCACTCCAAGGTTATGGAACGGCACAATCATCTGTTTCAGGAAGTATAACTGCTGAGCAGGCTTTTAATGTGATCAGAAATCGTGCACAATTGCCCAATATTTCATCTGCTTATACTGCAACAAAAGAGAAATTTATGGACGAAATTATCCGTGAACGTGCAGTAGAATTGGCTTTTGAAGGAGATCGCTGGTTTGACCTTCGCCGGTGGAACATTGCCGGACAGCAAAAATACAAGGAAAAAACAATGATCTCGTTTGATCGAGGGACAGATGGAAAACCGATTAACCTGAAAGAACAGGTTTTAGTAACGCGCGTGTATGAATCGAGACACAAATGGGTACCTCTGCCCATAAACGATACAAAACTATATACAGATTTCCCCCAAAATCCTGGGTGGTAACATCAAATAAACAAAAATGCTTAAAAATGAAGAAGAAATATTTTACAATATATTTTCCCTTGATTATTGTTTTATTGTGTTCTCTAACGAAAGGGCTAGCCCAGGAACCCTCAAAAAATAATACGATCACTTTACAATTAAAGGTAAAAGATGAGAAGGGAAACCCGATTAAAGGGGTAAATGTTTATGCAAACGAAGGTGCTTATTATGCAACGACTGACGAATCCGGTCAGTTTTCAATCACGATTCCGGTTCAAGCCGATCTGCAAATTGAAGCTGATGGATTTGAATCCCGAGTTTTTCAGTCTGGAGAATATTCAAATATGACAGAATTAATATTGACAGCATCAAAATTTCTCGGCGGAGAAAATGATGACGTGAATATTGCTTTCGACAAAATAAAACGAAAAGATGTTGTCGGATCTCTAAGTTTTTTAAACTCAGATGAAATCAGGGCATTTGATAATTCCAGATGGCTTACCGATGTTCTGTCAAGCGGACGTATCCCCGGAATGTTGGGAAGTTCAAATATTCGTGGTACCGGTGCACCCTTATTTATTGTTGATGGTCTTCCAAGAGACATTAATACGATCAATTTTGCAGAAGTTGATCAGGTAACTGTACTCAAAGACGTTAATTCTTCGATTTTATACGGGAGTGCTGCGGTTAACGGAGTCGTTTTAATTACAACAAAACGCGGGCAGGCTCATCGGAAAGAAATAAATATTTCAGGTTACTACGGAATATCCAAACCCAAAGAACTACCTAGTTATCTCTCTTCTGCTGACTATATGGTTCTTTACAACGAAGCAAGAAAAAATGACGGACTTGCTGCTTTGTATTCCGACGCTTCAATAGCTAATTATCACTCAGGAAATCCTTATCGATACCCGAGTGTGGATTATTATTCGAATGAGTACCTGAAATCGGTTAAACCGTATTTTGACCTCAATACCGAATTTACTGGGGGAAATGAGATTGCAACCTATTATACTTATCTGGATTGGTATCAAACCGGAAGTCTTTTAGATTTTGGAGCTGGCGAAAATGCTAAACGTAACCGGTTTAAAGTCCGTGGTAATGTTGATCTTAAAATAAATTCCTGGATAAAGAGTGGGATTGATGCTGTAGCAGTCTTTGATAACGATTTAACGCAGGTAGGTGATTATTGGGGCAGTGCATCAACATTGAGACCTAATTTATTTGCTCCATTGCTTCCGATTAGCCTTATTGATCCTGAAAATGCACTTTTACTGGGCCGGAAGAATGATGTAAACGGTCAATATTTGTTAGGCGGAAATTCAAGTTATCTGGCTAACCCGATAGCCGATGGTTATTCGGGTGGAAATAATGAGAATGTTCAACGTACGTTTTCTTTCAATAACAGGATCGACTTTGATTTAGGAAAACTAGTAACAGGTTTAACATTTCATACCAATTTCAGCTTTGATTTTTACACCACATTCAATCAGGGAATTTCCAATACTTACTCAGTATATGAGGCTACATGGGATCCCAATAGCGATATAATAACCGGACTTACCAAGTATAATACCGACGTTAGAAGCGGCACCCAGAACGTAAGTGGCACTTCATTTAACCGTAGATTTGGCTTTTATTCTGCGATGAATTACGACAGGACCTTCAATGAAGTGCATCATATTAGCGCTGCATTACTTGGTTACGGGAGCAGGTATATTGTGCAGGATGATTTTCAGGGAACTAAAAATACCCACCTTGGATTTCGGGTTGCTTATGGTTATAAAGAAAAATATCTTGCAGACTTTAGCAGCGCTTATGTAAATTCAATAAAATTACCGAAAGGGAATCGAGGTGCGTTTTCTCCATCGTTGGGGCTGGCCTGGATAATGAGTTCAGAAAATTTTATGTCGTCAGTATCATTTGTCGATTATCTGAAACTCAAATTATCAGTCGGTTTGATAAATTCGGATCTGGGTGTTGATGGATTCTATTATTACGATAATGCTTACACAACATCTGGTAGTTATTCCTGGAACGAAGGTAGCTGGTCGAATAACGGAGTTATTTCCAGGTACGGTGGTAATAATAATCTTGGATTTGAAAAAAGCAAAGAAATCAATTTTGGATTTGAAAGTATTTTGTTTAAAAACAAATTAAAGGTTGATGCAAATATTTTCGCCAGCAACTATTACGATCAGATTACCAGGCCTACGACCCGGTATCCCAGCTATTATACCAATTTTATTCCCTACGAAAACTTTGATAACAACGCATATAAAGGGGCCGAATTGGGTGTGACCTGTAATCAAAAGATTGGCGATGTAAAAGTTACACTGGGCATTACTGCATTGTATGCAAACTCAAAGGTTATCAAAAAGGATGAGGTATATTCCAACGATTATCAATATCGTAAGGGCCATCCTGTTGACGCTTATTTTGCATTGGAAGCCGAGGGTTTCTTCAAAGACGAAAATGATATTGCCAGTCATGCCGTTCAGGCCTTCGGAGATGTTCAGCCTGGCGATATTAAATATGTCGATCAGAATAAAGATGGAGTTGTTGATTCTGATGATGAAGTTCAGATTGGTCGCTGGCAGTCGCCATTTTCGTATGGATTGAACTTACAATTGTCGTATAAAAATTTCACGTTGCTGGCTTTGGGTAACGGACGCATAGGTGCCGATAGTTACCGTTCGAGTTCGTATTATTGGGTTGATGGAGATGATAAATATTCGGAAATTGTTTGGGGCCGTTGGACTGAACAAACCAAAGAGACAGCGACTTTCCCAAGGTTAAGTTCAACATCAAATTCCAATAACTTCCGTAATTCAACATTCTGGTTGTACAAAAATGACTTGTTTAATCTTCAGCGTGTTCAATTGACTTATGATATACCGAACCGTATTTCTTCTCTGATGAAAATGAAACATCTTGGACTTTTTATTGAAGGCACAAGTTTGTTAACAATTTCCAAGAACCAGAAAATTATGGACTTAGCTGTTGGCAGCGAACCTTACTACAGGTCTTTTTCCCTGGGATTAAAGGCAACATTTTAACCATTTAAAAAAGAATTAATTATGAAAATATATATTGTGCCTTTTTTGCTGATGATTACGGCATTTGCCCTCAGTTCCTGTGAAGAAATGCTCGAACCAAAGGATGATAATCATGCAACTATCGACCGGGTTTATGGTGACCCCAAGTATGCTGAGGGATTACTAATTACGGCTTATACAAAAGTACCTAAAAGTAGCCTCGATAACAGTGAGACAGCAACCGACAATGCTGTAACAAATGTAAATCTAGACTCTTACCGTCGGATGGCAACTGGCGAATGGTCTGCTCTTTTCAATCCGGTAAATATGTGGGAAGGTTGCAATTCTGGAATTTTGTATGCCAATGATTTTTTAAAAATTATGGATACAATTACATGGATTTCATCAAATCCTGAAGTTAATTCACTGTATGCCAAAAGGCTTGCAGGCGAAGCTTATGCTTTACGTGGACTATTCGAATATCACTTGTTAATTTCTGTCGGAGGTAAAGATATTTCAGGCAAATTGCTGGGTATTCCCTTGTATGACAAGTTCCAGAATGCAGATGCTGATTTTAATGTTCCACGAGCGACTTTTAATGAGTCAGTTGAGCGAATTTATGCCGACTTCGATAAGGCACTCGAATACTTAACGATGGACGATTATAAGGATATAACGTTGGCCACCCATTTACCTGGCGGATATCAAAATGTAAGTGTAGATAATTACAACACTGTTTTCGGGTCCAGGTTTAATCAGCGAATTAACGGTCGTACGGTAAAAGCTTATAAAGCCAGGATAGCTTTGTTGGCTGCCAGTCAGGCATTCAATGAAAGTAATGATGTTTCTTTGTGGCAGAAGGCGGCTAGCTTGGCTGGTACAGTACTCGATTCTAACGCTGGATTGTCTGGACTCGATGCCAATGGCGGTAAGTTTTACGACGCAACCAGGGTTGAGGCGATCGATGTCTCGTCATCCACAAAAGGTGATCAAAAGGAAATTATTTGGCGAACAGTTAAAGCTCTGAGTAATACGAGAGAAACAAATAATTTTCCGCCTTCGTTATATGGAAAGGGAAATATTAACCCAAGTCAAAACTTGGTGGATGCTTTCCCCATGTCAAATGGTTACCCAATTAGCCATCCATTGAGCGGATACAATCCTTCCAACCCGTACGCTAATCGTGATCCGCGTCTGGCTTTGTATATATGCTACAACGGCAACAAAATAGGTTCGACGGTTGTAAAAACGGGAGTTGGTGGTGGAGTAAACGCCAAGGACTCTATAATCAATTCAACCCGAACAGGTTATTACCTAAAAAAATTGTTACGCGAAGATGTGAACCTTAATCCGGTATCTGTAACAACCAAATATCATTACGAAGTGATGATGCGCTATACTGAACTATTCCTGATTTATGCAGAAGCAGCCAATGAAGCCTGGGGCCCTGACGGTAAAGGTACATTTGCCTATTCTGCAAGAGATGTTATTGCAGCGCTTCGTAGCAGGGCAGGTATTGCTCAACCCGATGTTTACCTGGCATCCATTACAACCCAGAGTGATATGAGAACACTCATAAGGAATGAACGTCGACTCGAATTATGCTTTGAAGGATTCCGGTTTTGGGATTTGCGTCGTTGGAACTCTGATTTGACTGAAGCAGTGAAAGGTGTCAATATTGCGGGAACAACCATGTCTTTTGTCAATGTTGAAGAACGCTTATACGACAACGATTACATGCATTACGGCCCTCTTCCTGACAAAGAAGTTATTAAATATGACGCGTTGATTCAGAATCGAGGATGGTAATTTTATTGAGAATTGCAATAAATAAAACATGAATAATATGAAAAATATTTGGATTTTAGCTGCAATATTAATGGGTTTTGTGGCCTGCAAAAATCAGGAAATTGAATTTCCGGATTATAAATATAGCACAGCCTATTTCCCATACCAATATCCTGTAAGGACAATAGTTCTTGGAGATTATATTTATGATAATACCAATGACAATAACCACATGTTTCTGATATCGGCTGCCATGGGTGGTGTATATTCCAATACCAAAGACCGCGAGTTGGAAATAGAATTGGCGCCTGAGTTATGCAACAGGGCCCTATTTGCTTCAACTAGTGATACCATTCGGTTGATGCCGGAAAGTTATTATACGTTGAGTTCTTCTTCAAAAATGGTGATTCCCAAAGGATCATTCAACGGGAATATCGAGGTGCATTTGAAAGATGCCTTTTTCAACGATCCCAAAGCAATAAAATCAACCTATGTAATTCCACTTAGGATAAAATCAGCTGCCGATGTTGATTCTGTTTTGCAGGGGAAAAAGTCAATTGAAAACGCCGATCCCAGAATCGCCGGCAATTGGTTGACAGTTCCGAAAAACTTCACCATGTTCGCTGTTAAATACATCAATCAATATCACGGTAAATATCTTCACCATGGTGCAAGTAAAGTAAAAGATGCATCAGGAGTAGTTATTGATCAAGCCGTTTATCGGACACCTTACATTGTTGATAACGAAATCTGGAGTTTGGTAACTACGGGTTTCAAGCAGGTTTCTGCAACTGGAACTATTCGTTCAACAATATTATCGGGCACTTTAAGCATGTTGCTTACATTTGATGATAGTGGAAATTGTACTGTTAAAGAAAACAGCGGATCAGATTATTCCATTACTGGCACCGGAAAGTTTTTAAGCGATAGTGACCAGTGGGGCAATGAAAAACGCGATGCCATTTACTTGAATTATCAGTTTACAAATAGTGGCAATACCTATTCTGCTACCGACACTTTAGTTGTCAGAGACCGCGCTGTAGTGCTCGAAACTTATACTCCTACAATATTTTAGCAATTCATGAAAGGCTGTTTGAGGAATATTTCTCAGACAGCCTCTTATTTTCATTAAATCTGCACTTGTATTGTTTACTGCTCTGTCAGTGAACTTGAAGTATCGGGCAGAATTCAGGCATACAATCGGAATTCGCAATTTAAGATCAGATTTTTTTTAAGACTAAACCAACTAAACTTAATTGCAATGAGAAATTTTGTTAATCAGTTTTCGACATTGATTTTCTTGTTATTTTTTTTTGTCGCCGGAACTACTGATGCTTTTGGACAAAAAAAAAGTCAGAAAGTAAATGTTGGCGCATATTACTATGATGGCTGGTCGGGAATAAACCGAAAAGCCGACGATCCGAACGAACCGTGGGCTAAAAATGCTCCCACCAGTTTAACACGGCGGATGGTCGAAGAATTCTCCAAAAGAGAACCGGTATGGGGATGGAGAGATGATTCTCCGGAAATAATGGAAAGACAAATTGATTTGGCTGCCGATAACGGTGTCGGCTTTTTCCTGTTTTGCTGGTACTGGAGAGATAATAAAGGGCCTATCAATCCTGAATTGATTCAGAACTTGCCGCAGCACACCAGTATGAATTTGTTTATGAAATCCAAAAATAAAAAACGAATGCGGTTTGCTCTTCTCGTTGCGAATCACCAGGGTGCAGAAATAGAAGGTGTTGAGAACTGGGGAAAAGCTGTTGAATACTGGATGCAATATTTTAACGATCCGCAATACCTGAAAGTTGATGGCAAGCCACTGGTCGTTATTTTCAGTTCAAAAGGAATTGATAACGAAGCCATGGCCCAAATGCAGGAAGCTGCAAAAAGGCAGGGATTAAAAGGCTTGTCGATTACTGGATGCGGAAATACGATGGATAAAAATTTTACATACCGGACTCATTACAATGTCATTCCTGGTTACAACTCTAGCCACGAGGAACATAAATATGCCGAACTTGCCGACGCCCAGCGCAAAGAATGGTTTGGGACAATCAACCAGCCTTATATTCCAACCGTAATTGCCGGGTGGGACAAACGCCCGTGGGAAGACAAAAGTGGAAACGGGCAGGGTGGGGCCAAACAGGGATGGTATTATCCGGATCATACCCCTGAACAATTTAAAAGTCTGTTGACTGATGCCATAAAATGGATGGATAAACATCCGGAACAGACGACTGAAGAAAGGCTTATTACTGTATATGCCTGGAATGAATTGGGCGAAGGGGGATATCTTGTCCCGACCAAAGGCGATCCTGACGCCAGTTACCTGAAAGTCATCCGTGAAGTAACTTCCGAACAATTGAAAAAATTCAAATAAAACCTAAATCAACTAAACCGAACTGTAAAATGCAAGCAAAAAATAGACGTATTATTTCCATCCTTCTGAGTATTCTTTTTGTATTTAGTTTGTCTGATGCTAAGGCAAAAAGGTCTCCACGGATAAAACTTGGAGCCTATTATTTTGCCGGTTGGGCGGGTAAGTGTCCGTACGACGATGGAACTCCCGAAAATGCCTGGGCGAAAGGAATGCCAACGCATTACACTAAAAAACTTGCCACTGAGTTTTCGGGCCGTACTCCAATCTGGGGATGGCGCGACGATTCGATGGAACTGATGGAACGCCAGATCAAACTGGCGTCCGATAACGGGATAGCTTATTTTTCGTTTTGCTGGTATTGGAAAGATAACAAAGGGCCGATCAATTCTGCTGCTATTGAAGCTGATTCGAAACACCTGCCGATGAACCTGTTTATGAAAGCCCGCAACAACAACTTGATGGAATATTGCCTGTTGGTTGCCAATCATCAGGGCGCCGAGATTGTAGGTACCGATGCCTGGAAGCAAGCAGCCGATTACTGGATCAAAAATTATTTCAGCCATCCGAGGTACCTGAAAATTGATGGGAAACCAGTTGTTATGATTTTTTTGCCTCTTAATGCCGACAGGGACGGATTGCCCTACATGCAGGAGGCTGCACAGAAGGCTGGATTGCCTGGAGTTTTGGTTGTTGCCTGCGGAAACGGTACAGCGAGTGAAGGTTTTCAGGCGCAAACTTTATATAACACAAAACCCAGAGAGGGGCTTAATTTTACCGACATTTATCCCTTTAAACTATTGGCCGATTGGAATATCTCAGTATGGAACAAACACGAGGACAACGAAATGCCATACATCCCGGTGGCCACTGTCGGATGGGACCGTCGACCATGGGAAGCTAAAAACGGTGAAGGTTTTGGTAATGGAGTCGGTGTTTCGGCGCATTTCGACCGAGGTACCCCTAAAGAAATGGGAGAGTACATCCGCGAAATGGCCGACTGGATCGAAAACCATCCTGCCCAGGCAACTAAAGATAAGCTGGCTTTAGTGTATGCATGGAACGAAATTGGGGAAGGCGGCTGGCTGGTTCCCTGCAAAAGCGATCCAAAGGGCAAATATCTGAATGCTATAAAACACGTTATATATAAAAATAAAACCTACTGATATGAAAAATCTAATCATACAAATTCAAATGGCTTTAGTGCTGGGATTTTTACTGGGAAATATTTCTTGTGCGCAGTCACAAAAAAAAGTAGAAACAGTTAAAAATGACTATTACGTGGCTGCTTATATCTGGCCATCGTGCCACGACGATCCATTGGCTCATGAAAAATTATGGTCGGATGGGATTGGCGAATGGGAAGTGATAAAAAAAGGAAATCCCCGTTTCGAAGGTCATTACCAGCCGCGCCAGCCGCTCTGGGGCTACGAAATGGACAACGATCCCAAGGTGGTGGAAAAATGGATCGATGCAGCTACTGATCATGGTATCAATGTATTTGTTTACGATTGGTACTGGTACGAAGAAGGTCCCTACCTGGAAAGTGCCCTGAACGATGGCTTCCTGAAAGCTCGTAACAACTCGAAAATGCAGTTTTACATCATGTGGGCCAATCACGATGTAAAACACAATTACTGGAATTATCACCGTTACGGCGATGATACTTCGATATTGTGGGATGCCAAAGTAGATTGGAAAAATTACAAAATTATTGTTGATCGGGTGATTAACCAGTATTTCAAGCGTCCAAACTATTTTAAGATTAATGGTGAGCCGGTGTTTTCCATTTTCAGTATAAATAAACTAATGGAAAGTTTTGGCGGAAGTGTTGCAGAAACCCGCAAGGCGCTCGATTATTTTCGCGAAGAGGTTAAAAAGGCCGGATTCCCGGGGTTACATATCCAGTGGAACCAGGGTGGTGGTTCGCTGATGTCGGCTGAAAAGGCTGAAGAGTTCCGTAAAGATGTGGGCAAAATGGGCTTTAATAGTGTTGCAATGTACAACATGGGAGGTCGCGATGAAGATTATCTCGTGTATGGCACCAATTCCATCAGGATACGTGAACAGTTGGATTCTTTGCTCGACGTTCCGGTTTTTCCCTGCGTATCGATTGGCTGGGACGACACGCCTCGTTTTCCCGCGAAAGGTATTCACGATGTAGTTCACTATCACAACACACCAACCAGTTTTGCAACCTTACTTTCAAAAGCAAAAAAATATGCTGACAGTCATCCTGAACAACCCATGCTGATCACCGTTAACGCCTGGAACGAGTGGGTGGAAGGCAGCTATCTTTTGCCCGACATGCTCAACGGATTCGGTTACCTCGAAGCGGTAAAGGATGTGATTATCGATTGCAAATACGATAAATATTGATTTCGAAGAAAACATTCAGACAATACAAAAAATATGGTTTCCAGAATATTAAAAAGGATTGGTCTTTCAGGCTTGAATGTGGCTTTACTGGCTGGGATTATGATTTTTAGCGGATGTTCGCAAGCTGGTAGCGAACGCACCAATAAACTTAATGTAAAAGTAGGCGCTTATTATTTCGATGGCTGGGCTGGAAAGAACAAGTATGCCGACGATTCTAACGAGCCTTGGGCCAAAGATGCCCCAAGTCATCTGACTAGAAGATTTGTTAACGAATTTTCAAACAGGGAACCTGTGTGGGGGTGGCGCGACGATTCGCCGGAAATCATGGAGCGGCAAATTGATCTGGCTGCCGACAACGGAGTCGATTTTTTCCTTTTTTGCTGGTACTGGAGCGACAACAAAGGCCCGATCAATGTTGAAGCTGTCGAAAAAAATAATCTTCATACAAGTATGGAATTATACCTGAAGGCGAAAAACAGGGACCGATTAAAATATAGTCTCCTGATAGCCAATCATGCCGGTTTTGAAATATTAGAGAACGAAAACTGGGCGAGTGCCGTTCGGTACTGGTCAAAATATTTCAAAGATCCCGAGTACATCAAAGTGGATGGTAAACCGTTGCTGGTTATTTTTGGTACCGGTGACGATGCGATTACCAACGAGCAAATTGCTGTAATTCAGGAAACAGCAAAGCAGGAAGGTTTCAAAAATGGCTTGGCCCTGGCTGGATGCGGCGGCGGAGCAAAAGGAAAAGCGTTCGATTACAGCACGCATTATAACCTGACATCGGGATATGCCGACGGGCACGAGGAACACAAGTTTCAGGAACTGATAGACCGGGCCGAACCTCAATGGAAAGGAACCGAAGCGCAACCTTACATACCGGTACTTAATGCCGGATGGGACAAACGCCCATGGGAAGGCCCCGACGGACTTAGCCAAAAAGAGGGTTGGTATTATCCCGACAGTTCTCCGGAATTATTCAAAAATTTCCTGAAAGACGCTGTTAAATGGATGGACGATAATCCAACGAAAACAACCAAAGAGAGGCTGATATTGATTTATGCCTGGAACGAGTTGGGCGAAGGCGGTTACCTGGTTCCTACCAAAGGAGATCCGGATGCTGCCAAACTAAAAATGATTAAAGAAGTTGTTGACGGAAAATAGAAAATACCCATGAGAAATTATTTGTTTTTACTTTTTTTCGCTGCGATTATCCTTTCGGGCTGTAGTTCCAACGTTGTTATTTATCATGCTCCTGAAGGTGAACCAAAATCCGCTGATTTTGAAATGTCGGTGGATGGGAAGTCCGTATTTGTTTACCAGGCCCGCGTTTCGAAATACCCGGTCAACCAGATTTGGCCAGGTTATCAGCGGCCGTTAAATCAAACAGAATTGGCTTCGTTCGCCGGTTTCGATTTTCAAGGCGAAATAACGGTTGAAATCAAGTCATCTGAAGAGATCAAGACGTTTGATATTCGTCCCAAAGAATTCGGAATAATTCCTGAAATCGAAGGGCGGACAATAAAATTGAAACTGGACCATCCGGTGCAATTTGTGGTGGAGGTGAATGGATACCATCAGGCGCTGCATGTGTTTGCCAATCCTCCGGAAACAGTAAAAATAAATAAGAACGATCCGAACGTACATTATTTTGGTACCGGGATTCATGAGGCTGGAATCATCGATGTAAAAAGCAATGAAACGGTTTACATTGCCGGGGGAGCCGTTGTTTATGGAATTATAAAAGGAGAAAATGCGCGGAATGTAACCATTGGCGGAAGGGGGATACTTGACGCCAGTAAGTTTAAAAGAGGAGAGGTTCCAGCGATGATCGCGCTGAAGCAGGTATCCAACTCTACGATCAGTGGAATTATTCTGCGCGATTCTCCTTTTTGGACCATAATACCAGCCAATTGCGACAGCCTGGTTTTCGACAACCTGAAATTGATAGGGCACTGGCGATATAATTCCGATGGGTTGGATATCGTGAATTGTCGGAATATTCAGTTTAAAAATACGTTTATCCGCACCTTCGACGATAATATTGTGATCCGTGGAACCCGGAAAGCGTATGTCCATCCGTATAAAATCATCGATAACATTACCATCGACAATTGTGTCCTATGGAACGATTGGGGTCGTGCCATCGAAATCGGAGCCAGTATTGTTGCCGATACAATCAGGAATGTTACTTTCCGGAATTGCCAGATTCCACGATTTACTGCTGTGGCGCTAGATATCCAGAACTGCGACAGGGGTCATATTTGCAATGTTCAGTTCGACAATATTGCCATTGGAGAGCCTATTCTCGACAGCCTGACTATTGGTGCAACGCCCATTGTTCCCAACGCCTGGGGCAAAGTTGCCGTTTTCGGAATTTATTCAACTTTTTATTCCGAAGATACCGTACGGGGAACGATCAGCAATATAAGAATGAACAATATCCGGTTCAATAAGTCAGGAACAACAGTTAAGCCGCTGGCCGAAGGTGTGATAGTTCCAATCGATCAAAATTCAATGCTGAACGAATACGATAAATCTATCAGGGACAACATCTATTTTGGCGATATTGACTTTAATTGCCGGAAGGAAGCAACAATGTATTTCTCCGGATTTGATAATGAACACCAAATAAGTAATATACGCATTAAAGATTATTCCATTAATAGCAAAAAAGTAACCAGTTTGGCTGCTATCGGAAAGAATGGATTTGTGAACGAAATGATGATTGAGTAGTTGAAGCCCATATTAAAAACTGCAAACAGACTCACTTTCTAAATTCTAAAATATTAATATCTGAATTTATTCAAGTAAAAGACAGAAATATGACCCATTAAAATCCCATTAAAAGGCAATTATGAAAAAAGTAGTTTTAGTATTTGTGATTTGTGTTTCTGCTATTTCAAATAGCTTTTCACAGACAAAACAAGAGTCTATCAAAGAGTTATTTCATTTAATGCAAAAAGATTCTGTTATAGACAGAACATTAACCTCAATGATGCCCTCTTTGATAAAAATGACACAGCAAAAAGATTCGACTTTAACCGAAAACGAAAGAAATTCATTGAATTCAAAGTTACAAATGGCAAAGGATATTTCAACTAAAATGCAAATTGAAGAGATGGCTTTGTATGATAAATACTTTTCTCAAAAGGAGATTTTGGACTTAATCATATTTTATAAAACTCAATTAGGTCGAAGGCTTGTTGAGATGACTCCAAAAATCCAGAATGATCTTCTATTGATAGTACAGCAAAAGTACACGCAAGAAATTATGCGAATGGTAATATCTATGAAAGAGACAGGAAAGTGACAATATAAAAATTTTCGAATAACAAGTTTGTTGACAGGTTTTCTCTTTTTGAGACAATTTTCATCGAAACGTTCATTTTTTAGCTTGACACAGTTTGCAAACTGGAAACACTTCCTTGGACAAATTTTAAAAGCTTTGTTGACTCGTTGCCAAGCTATATGTAGTTTGATATAAAATCGCTGATAGACAGTTTTTTTTGATAAAACGTTCTTGTTGACAAATAGTAATTGCTATTTCAAGTGACCAAAATACGGCCTGCAACATCAGCTACCTGTCAAGTTCGGCAGCGGTGGTTTTCGATGTGTGTCTTTCAGCTCGGGACGTCTTTCGGCCCGATAGGAAATTGTCCGCAATCCGCCCCCAAGTGTGGCATCCTATGCAAGATCAAATAAATTATTTATAAAACTAAATTAGGAATATTATGAAACTAAAATTTTATTTTGTAGCGTTCGCGTTGTTTATCCTGACTTTTGCAAACGGCTTTGCCCAGAAATTTACTATCCCGGTTTTACCCGATACACAATGCGAAGTAAACCGCCAACCGGAAATGCTTAATAGCCAGTTACAATGGATTGTTGACAATCAGGACTCGTTAAATATCCCTTTTGTTTTACACGTGGGCGATATTGTCGATTTTAATAATGTAACACATTGGGAAAAAGCAAGTTCCAGCTTTAAAATTCTGGATAATGCAGGGATTCCGTATGTATTTTGTTTGGGAAACCATGATGGGGAAGCAGTTGGCGAGAACAGCGGAAGCGCAGCTCCTGGAAATGTAAACCAAAACCTGCGTAAGACCACCAAATTTAATACTTATTTTCCGGTTAGCAGGATGAAAGGGCAGCAGGGCCGCTGGGAAGAAGGGAAAAGCGATAACGCTTATTATACGTTTAAAGCCGGTGGCCTCGACTGGCTGGTTGTTTCGCTCGAATTTTGCGCCCGCCGGGGACCTGTTGAATGGGCCGATAAAGTAGTTGCCGAACATCCCAATCACAATGTGATTATCCTGACGCACTACCACCTTAACGGAAGCGGTGATATTAGCGAACGGAATGCCGGCTATGGCGATTTAAGTCCTTATGAAATTTACAATATGCTCATCAAAAAATACCCAAACATTCTGTTGGTATTAAGCGGACATACCGGAATTACGGCCTGGCGGAATGATCGTGGCGACAACGGCAACCGTATTTACCAGATTTTGCAGGACTATCAGGGTGTGAATGATGGTGATGGCTATATGCGCTTGCTCGAAATTAGTCCTGAGCGTAAATCAATTGTCGGGAAAGTATATTCTCCATACAACAGACAGGAGAAATGCGAAGCGTTAATTCGTTTTATGGGAGTAAATTTCATTCAACCCAAACAATAGAAAATTGAGTTAAACATACCCTGAAACCGAATAAAATGAAGAGATTAGTTTTGTTGTTTGCCGTTTTTGCAATAGCGCAAATAGGTGTTTATGCTCAGGAAAAAAGTTTGATATCGGTTGCATCATTACAATCTTCGGTATGAAAATCCGAACGATGGAGATAATTCATGGACTAACCGCAAAGAGCATGTCAACGAGTTGATTCAATTTCACGATTTTGATATTTTTGGAACACAGGAAGGATTAATCGGACAGTTGAAAGATATTGCCGGGCTTCAACAGTATGCTTTCACTGGTCATGGCCGTGACGATGGGAAAGATGCTGGTGAACATTCGGCTATTTTTTATATGTACGTTTTAAATTGCTTGATTCAGGAGATTTTTGGCTGAGCGAAACACCCGATCAGCCTACAAAAGGCTGGGATGCGGAATGTTGTAAACGGATTTGCTCGTGGGGAAAATTCAGGGATTTGCAGGCAAAAAAAGATTTTTACTTTTTTAGTGTCCATTTCGACCATCAGGGACGGGAAGCCCGGCGGCAATCTGGATATCTGATGGTTAAGAAAATAAAGGAAATTGCAGGGAAATTGCCTCTAATATGCGTTGGCGATTTTAATTCAACTCCGGAAACGGAGCAAATTGTTACCATGCGAACGATATTAAATGATTCTCGCGAAATTACAAAGGAACCACCTTATGGCCCCGTAGGAATCACTAACGGATTCCGCTTTGAAACACCAAAGGATTTCCGTATTGATTACATATTTGTAAGTAAAGATTTTAGTGTTCAGAAATATGGCGTACTGACTGATTCGTATGAAGGTCGCTATCCATCAGATCATTTCCCGATTATGTCGAAAGTATCATTCTGATATACAAGACGCCGGATAGCCAAAGTGATAAAACGTAGTCGCTTTGTGTCTTTTATATCGGATTTTCTTGTTTCAGAGTAGCTAATATTTATCGGAATGTTGAAAATAGATAGTGACAATTAGATTTGCGGTATTAGTCTAAAAGCTTTTTGAAACTGTAACCTTTGGCTTAATTCTATTTTGAATTTTAAAAATGAAAATATTTTTACTTATATTTGTTTTGTAATGAATTGAATATCAGGCGAGAGTATATCGAGACCTATTGAAATAAGCACTTAGTAAAGCATTGATAATCAGCTTGGAATAAGGATTGGTTCAAGCTCCAGCTAGGTCACCAAAAACTGAATCAAAACAAACTAAAAGCCTTCAAATTAAATGATTTGAAGGCTTTTCTCGTTGATTTGACTAGCAAAATGCAGCAAGAGATCACAAAATTGAGGAGACCTCTCAATTTAAATGTGTTGTTGTATGATGTTGATTTTTATATGGTTGTTTTTCTGTAAATAAGAGCTAAAAGTCATGAACCTTGGACTCAAATCTGCTTATTTGAATTCAAATTGAATGTGAATTTTGAAAACCGGAGAATTGCATTGCTAGGGGTTTGAGTGGAATCGGCGGTAATGGTGTTGCAATGTTTCCAGTCACCTTTATTATCTTTTGGTAATGAGTTGTTTTTCCGATTCGGAAATTTGGTTCCAAAATTGTTTTTGAGCCAGTCCATCGTAACCATCAGCCAGATAAGCATTGTAACAGGAGTAGAACGTGGGTTTGTTAATCTATAATTCCCTGGTTTATTGACTTTCGTAGTGCTATGTGGCTATTAAAATCGTTAAAAGCAATTTAATTCAAGCTATTGCTAAAAAACAAATTCCCGAAATGACAGTTCATCTCGGGAATTAAGGAGAATGCCCTTGGGAAGGGCTTTTGGGGATTGATGCTACGGAGAGAATTATTAGTAAAATTATATGGATAAATCAGGATTAGATTTTAATTTTCGGAAACAGAAAAATCATCAAATTTTTTATCGAAATTAATTTGCAACATCATTTTAATATATATATATGCCTCTGCATCATTGCTTTAAAAATGAAATGCAATTTCGGGGTACTCGTTTATCTTGGCGGAAATCGGAGCCGTATGTTCCAATAGTTGTATTAGTACCTTCTCCTGACTTTTAAGCTCATTATAGCGAAACCGTATTTTTTGCAACAACTTTTCCACTATGATTCTGTTAGAAACCGGAGACTCGCCCATGCAGGTATGGGGATTTGCATTGTCCATTACGAGCGAATAATTTACAAGGCTATTCTCTTTAGGCTGACAATGTGCTGACAATGAATACAAACCCAACTCGGAGTAAAACGCTCTGGAACTATGAGGCAGATAAGTGGTTCTATTTTGCAAATCGATAGCAAGAAATAAGAATTGCCGCACTCGTTTCCGAATAAAGCTATCAAGCTCTTTAAAGCGCATACCCTGTGCATGTTTGTAATAATGGCCAAAAACTGTTATTCGATGGTTGAGTTGTTTTATAAATGCCTGTTGGTTTTTATATTTTCGGCTGAACGTTGTAAGCTTAATAATTTTTTGCCTGAAAGTCTTTTCCGAGACCTGAGATATGCCGAATGCATTTCCTTTGTATTCGTAACCCATAAATACAAACCCATCCTGAGATATCCGACCAAAACAGATGTTACTGGAATCTAATTCCAATCCTAAGTTTTGAAGATGAAGATATACCAATAATAAACACTCCGTAATTTCAGACTGAGATCGAAATAGTACGACAAAATCATCATGAGTACATAAAAATGGCCAACGAGATAAGGCGTGATAAAATCCCAACATATAAAAGGCAGTGACCATGAACAGAAACTTCTGGTTCTCACATAAAGCATATCGACAAGGGGTTCCCGGGTACCGACCGTCAATTCCCATATCTTCTGTCAATCCCGATACGGATGAAAAGTTGAAGTTCCCGGCAGATCTACTATCGAACCCAATGTGAAGATACTGACTCATACCCGCCGGGGCATGGCATCCCTTAAGTTTCTCGTAGTTGTGAATCATTACCGGTTCAACGTCAAGTTGCATTATTGAAGAATAAAATTGCTTAATGTTAAAACGTAAAAAGTATGGATGAGTACTCCCGTGTTTGCCCAGATAATTTAGAAAACAAGTGGGACGACGCTCTAGCAAGTAATGACGGGGAAAGTATTCTTTTAATAAGGGCATAAAATTGACCTGGAGGTAATTATACATCTTCTGTGTTTCAATGGTACTTTTACCCATGTAATTATGCAAGCCACCCTTATGTTTGATTTTTTCAACTTGTGTCATCTTATGATTATAAACATTGGTTGGCATACAGTAATTCGGAATGAATTGCTGTCAGAAATGTAAATATGCGGGAAAACTCACCCAATTTAATTTTTTGAAAAGCTGGGTAAATTTTGATGTTTTAAGATGTCTTCAACCTTGGTTTGTATTTTCTTATCTCCTGAATAATAGGTTACAGAAGGGTATCCTTTCAAATAATGTATCCTGATTAAAGTGGATTGTTGATCCTTCACAAAATAGGGTAAGATCCCGGTATACTTATCAAGACTGGAATCAGTTCCTATGAAGCCATTTAAAAAGCATTCATATTGATTACTATTTAATCGGGTCAGGAAATTTGTTCTGGAAAGATATAACTGATTGTCAATCAAATGAAATTGTGCGATAAGTTGTAGGTGATTGAACCACATTTTCACAAAATAAACTTTGTAGCGATGATTCATTTTTATAGATAGATCATACTGCGAGAAAACTTTATAGTTTCTCAGAAGCACTATTACCTGACGATTATTAATTCCCATTGGCATCCCATAAGGCGTCAGAACTTCTTTAACAATAGAAATTTTATCTTTTAAATGTGATTTTCTTTCAAATTCTTGAAGTTGAGCCATTGTTTCATCTAGTAAATCCGCATGTTCTCTTGGAATCCGATCAGAATAAAAGAATTGAATCCATGCCTTTTTGAAAATATTCATCAGTTTATTCTTTGTAGTCAGTTTATTTCTGATTTAATTGAGCCGGTTTTAGTGTTTCCTTTTTCAGGTTACTAGTTCTTCGAATTACTTGAATTCTGGAATAACTGAACGTATTGCAGGAGACTAGAGTAACAAACGATAGGCAATTCCAACTGCTGGTTTATTAATACCATACCATCCGCCATAAATCAAAAGGTGTTTCCAAAGTAGTAATGAACTCGCTATGTTCACGTGCCGGGAATCATACTCAGTCGTCAAGGTAAGTGCCTTAAAAGCTTGGGGAATGTAGCTGATTCCTCCGAACAAACCTTTTAACCGCTTGCTTTGTTCGACATTAAATCCATAACCAATCGTAAACCTAAAAGCATGAGATTTGATAAAGATTGTTTTATCTGAGACTAAGTACTCACTGGCAAAATATTGATTACCTTCCGAAAGATGTGTATAAGCATCATTCATGCCAACCAGTAAAGAAGGAAGAAATGATTTTTCCTTCCAAAGCTGGCATTTTAGTCCTAAAGATCGATCCTGTCCGGAAAATCGATTACGCCCATAGATATCTTTCCTGAGTGTCATTCGGTAAGTTACTTCCAGAAAAGGTAGAAAAATCAGATCAGCAAAGTAGTTGGTCGTATTATATGTATGTATTGCAACAGATTGACCAGCAGGTAAATAGTTTGTTCCAAAAACCAACGTTTTGTCCGGATAAATTTCTCCTTGAGGAATGTTTAGCAGACCTGATGAGCCTAATGATAGTTGAGCCTTTACTACAATATTAAGTAGCATTAAACCGTAAAAAATTAAGGCAACACGGAACATTCGCTTAATATAATCTTATTCTGGAGTAGCAGAACAACTCTTTGTGATACAGCTTAAAAGTTGTTTCGGTACTTTTTGCAAAAAATACCGAAACAATAGACATGAATAAACTGAACTAAAATTTATACCCGATTGAAAGTGAAATTTCAGTGCCATTTATAGAAACCTTATGTTCCACGGTTCCTTGATTGGCTTCTTCCTGAATGTAGTTTCCCAGGTTATATTTCGTCTCTACTCCGCAATTAAAATGACCAAAAGATTTGTCGAGTCCAATTATGGGAGCAAACGATATATCGTGACCTTGCTGAGTTATACTAGTGCCATTAATATTGTAGGTGTTTTTAATCATATTTTCCTGTCCTTCAATGCCAAGGTAAGGCTGAATCCCTTTCAGCATGATACTTTCAGGAGCATACAAAAGACCTAAATTAAAACGGGTTATTCCAATCTTTAAAGCATCTACGCTTGAACCAGATGTACCTTTTACTTCTCCTGACCAGATTGAAGCCCCAACTCGGGTACGAAAATTAGCAGGCAACGAAAAGGTAATGTTCGCCCCAACAGCAAGGTTTCCGCCAAAAGTTTCGGTTATGCCTTTGGAGGGCAGATAAGTATTGTTCCAGTAATTCATTTCAGGTGAATAATAACCTGCTGTAAGATTAACACTATGAATGGCAAAGCCAGTTTTCATTGACTCTGTCGGCATTTCATTCTGATTTTGTGCCAGACCAACTGTAGCCATTAACAAAAGCAGAAAGGTGATTGAAATTATATTGTTTTTCATTTTTATTTCATTTAAAAGTTTAACGACGCACATTTTTGCCCAATTGAATTTTATTACTTCTGGTTTTCTAAACTGATACTAGTTATGCACATTTTTCACACAAGGAGTCTTTGTTGTTATTACAGGTCGGGTCGAAATAAAAGTAAATGAGACTTTATTTCCTCCACAGTCTTCAAATGTGTATGTTCCATTATTCGATTTACTGCAATTGGGTTCCTTTGTTAAGGTTGGTATTGTTCCTCTGTCGTCAGAAAAATGCATTACAAAACCAGGATAAGAGAATATATTTGCAACGAACCCATCCACACAATCGTTGGAACAGGCTGACGAAGAATTTATGATTTCAACTGAGTAGGTTGGTGGGTTATCTACATTTCCCTGGGTGAAGTTATAAGCTGCCAATACCGAAATAAAAATGTCAGGTGCGGAAGCTAATGCAGCCTCAGCACCTAATTGAGCCATAGCTGCTAAGAGCGCATCACTAAAAGCTTTTTTTGCAGACTCACTTGCATAAAATAGTTCTAGATTACTTGGTTCAGTGCAGTCAGCGCTGGCATTTTTCAGGCCAATCAAAGATATAACTCCATCTTTAAATGTCAGCTTTTCATGCGCATTATAAAACGAAACTTCTTTTTGTTGGACTAAAGTTTCAACGACCAAAGTAGAAGTAGCTTGCTGTTTCTGTCCTGTGGTAACACCTGCATTACTCGTAACAGAAAAAACTACTTTGGTTTCATCAATTGTTCCGTCACTTCTCACAACGGCGGCAACAATAGCACTTGTATTGTCAGAATAGGTAGTTTTAACAGCCTGAACTGAAGTAGACAAAACGAGTCCTTCACGGGCCAATACATCAGCCACATCGGCTTCGGGGTCTGCTGCAATGGCTTGGTTAACAACGGAAGTCTCTACATCCGTTGTACTTAATGGAGCTAGTTCTTTTACTGCAATGTCGAGACTCGTGGTTCGTGAATTGTTCGTTGTATTCGTCTCTTCAACCATTTTACTTCCATTCGACGACAGGTTGATTTCAAACTTAAAATCATGCTCTCCGGCAATAGCCTGCCAATCAAACACTGTTTCATATCTGGTATTGGCTGAAATATTTTCAAGCTCAATACTTTTCTGAATGAGGCCATCAACGTAAAAGTTTAACACAGACGAATAGGTCGCCTCTGTAGTCTCGTTATTCTTATAGACTACTTTAAAAGACAGCCCACTTTCAGAATTTAGTGCTTCATTATCGAAAGCATAGTCAACGTTCGATATTTCAAAGTCGGGAGCCAGTACTGTGGGAGCGTAATCATATACGTCGCCTACGTTTTTTTTGCAACTATAAAGCAAAACTGCGCTTAATGCAGTGGTAAACAGCAAGATTGCTGTAATCTTCTTTAAAAATGATTTTTTCATAGGACATTTTCGTGGATTAATTAAGAAACTATTTGAGTAAAAGGCTTTTTATGAATATGGGGTTATTGAAGTGTTCTGTTTGATTCTCATTGGGGCGGGTTTCATAATCTTTACCATAATATACCGCGTATCCCGCATTGTAGTCCGAGTCGAAATATTTTGGGGTTGTTATCCTAAGGGTGTGTTTCCTATTTCGTTTAGCCGTTGGGAAAGGAATGGTGAATTTAAAACCACCGTTGGAATTGCCTCCGGTATGCATGGCATAGAGCCCAATGGTTGTAGAACCAAAGTGACGACTGCATTCGGCTCGAAATCCTTTATCGTTGTTCAGATAGCTTCCATAGCTTAAATCCATCTGGAGATCGAATTGGGGGTAGAAATAGCCGGCTGTTATATGCCAGGTAAAAGTATTCACCTTACCTGTAACCCATTGCCCTTGCAAAAAATGCGAACTTCCAGTTAAGCCAGCATCACCCGCAACACTCCATTGGTTTCCCTTAAAGAAATGACCAACCTGTCCATTTACCCCGTAACGGTGGGCATTAAAATTGCCGATGGTCAGATTTCCATGCCAACGGTGAGGTAAGCGAAAATCCTGAGAAATAGTTATAAACCCGGGGCGGATATAATCGCCTTCATGTGATGCGTATAAAAAATTGCGACTTTTGTAATCGACGTTCTCCTTGATATCCTGAACTTCAAAATCGTTTTTTAGCGGGAAAATAATTTGCCCTGTAAACAACATACCTTTCCACAAGGATATTTCTAAGGCAGGAGCTAAATTAAATTGTATTTCATACAGCTGTGTTAGCAGCCTGTTTTGAATGGCAAACTGTGGATAACCCACCAGATCTATTTTATTGATATTTGAATTTAAAACATTCTCTTTTTTTAGATATCTCCAGTCTTCGTCAATGTTACGATCGACCAACAATGCGTCGAATAGTTCATCTTTTGAAATATTTTCCGATCGATATTGTACCCATAATCTTGCAGGTACTTGAATATGCGTTCGTGGAATATCATTTTTAAGCAGGTAAAGTGAAATCTGTGTCTCTGGATTGGTATAAACAGCGATGGTATCCAACGCCACAAGAATTGCATTTATCTCCCAATTGTAAATGTTGTTTTCAAAAGAAATGAGCATTCGGTTATCACGTGAGTAGCTCCGAATGTTTTCAAAGCCAATGCTGTTCAGCTTCTCTACTAACATATCATGGGTAGCCTGAGCCTTTGCCTGAATTGGCAGGCACATGACTATAACCCAGACCGAAACGAATGCAATGTATTTCACTTAAATACGATATGGCTGGAATGCTGACAAAGAACTTGTTTTATAGGTTGGAAGGATGTGGTTTAACTTCATTTACCAACGGATAATAATCTGTATTGTGATAATATTTAGAATGTTGCATTTAAAAATATTGCTACTACTCAGACGCATATTTTCATTATGTATCCATAATCACTAATTCAAGAACCAAGTAGAATATCAAAATGCATTTTTTCGTGTTTTAACCCCAAATACGGTTAGGAAGATGATCCAGATATCTAGTAAAAAGAACCAATTTTCGATGTACCACAGATCATGTAATGTTCTGCCATAGCGCTGCACCCTGGTTTCAGTTGGACCCCTCCAGCCATTTACCTGTGCCCAGCCGGTAATGCCGGGTTTCACGTAGTGCCTAATCATATAACCATGGACTTTGCATTGCAAATCTTTATTCAACATTATTCGATGTGGGCGAGGTCCAACAATTGACATATCTCCCAATAAAACATTAAGGAATTGAGGTAATTCGTCAATACTATATTTTCGTATAAAACGGCCAACTTTTGTGATACGGGCATCATCCTTTTGTGTTGAGTTTGCTCCTGAAGTGGTCGAATCACATACACTCATTGACCTAAATTTGAATAAGGTAAATTCTTTTCCTGCCTTTCCCATGCGTATAGGTTTGTAGAATAATGGCCCCTTGGAATCGATTCGGATGGCAATAGCTACTACAATTAAAATCGGGGAAATAAGAACTAAAATGATCAAAGAAAAAATAACATCAAATATGCGTTTGCAAATTTGGAGGTTAAATTTATCAAGAGGGACCTGGTGAATATTGAGAAAAGGTATTTCGTCTTTGGTGTCAAGTGTATATTTGCATTTTACCAATCGGTAAAAGTCAGGAACGAGTCGTACTCGTGTCCCATTATAATCTGCTATTGACAGAATGTTTTGTATTTTTTCTTCGCATGTTAAAGGGAGTGCAATAATAATTTCCTGAATAGCATAATGTCCATATAAATATTCAAGGTTATCAACTGACCCGAGGATTGGTAAATTCTTGCTTAAATTTAAATTATCGTCTAAATATCCGATGACGGAATATCCCATTTCAGGATTCATTTCAATAAAATGGCTTACCTCTATTCCGCTTCTTCCTGCCCCAACGATCAGGGTTTTGCGTACATGCCGCCCATTCAACCTGAGCATCCCTAAAAAAGCATATACAAAATAGTAGAAAACCAAATTCAAGATTAAAAATAGAAGACTTCCGATAACAAAAAATGAACGTGGTAATTGATCAATATTAAATGCAACTATAATTGTTGCCGAGGCTGCTAAATAAATTAAAAAACGTAGAATACTACGTCGCATTCTATTTTGAAATCCATCCCGAAGGAACAAGTTCTCGCGTTTTAATAATATGAGCGAAAAAAGCCAGGAGACATTAAAGACAACTAATACCTGTCTAATCCCATTCCAGTCAAGTGTTTGATCTCTAAAAAAATAGACAATACCCATCGAAAGATTGATCATACAAAGATCAATGATGAGGTAAATAAGCAAGAGCTCTTTTTCCCGTGCCTTCATAATATTCTGATTTTAAAAATTAGAGGATTGGTTGTCTTTGGTTATTTAAAGACTATGTAGAATTAGTTTATTCAATTATTCTGAGAGTATCGTGCTGGAGGTAACTACGATTTTCTGAAAGATTGATCTATACCTAGTTTTTTCCTAACCGAAGGTATTTATTAGGATAAAATATGAAATCGACAAGTTTAAATTTGTACAGAACTTGGTAAATGAGTATCGGTAAAATTACTCCTATCAGTATACCAATTAGAAAATGAACTAATATTGAATTTATATCAAATACTTTAACAAGAATAATTCTTGTCCCTGTTAAAAAGAATACATGAGTCAGGTATATTACCATTGATTGGCGACCAAGAAGGCTAAAACTTAGATTTTTTTCCAGATATACTTTAGCGCTTAATAAATCTATGGCCTTATATAATAATAGAATAATGAGTAGTGCTGGTAGTGCTTGGTATTTTGGAATAAAAATGAAATAAGACAAAACAACTAAAAACATCAATAGAAATATATTAAACTTGGAGAAGCCAATAATGTGTTTGTAGGCTTCCCATTTTTAGTACACTTTAAAAGTAGACAATTCTTTTCTAGTTGAACAATCCCTTTGAAGGGCTCCGTTTCGCTTCGGCTACGCCTTCGCTTCACTACACTACACCCTTCAAAGGGATTGGAGCCTTCGTTCATAAGTTCCCGGTACTTTCGGGGAGATATACCGCCCAGAGCATCATGAGGCCTGTGGTTGTTGTAATCATCCACAAATTCTTGGGAAACCTCCCTTACTTCATCAATGTTGTCGAACAAATAAGCATCCAACACTGACTCGCGGTAGGTTTTATTGAATCGCTCGATGTACGCATTTTGAGTGGGCTTTCCAGGCTGTATGTACTGAAACCTTATCTCGTTCATTTCGCTCCATTTTTGTGCTATTTTGGCCACAAACTCAGGGCCATTGTCCATGCGGATGTTTTCGGGTTTTCCGCACCTGTTAACCAAGTGCTTCAGCACCCAAATAACCCGGCTGCTCTTTAATGAATAGTCTGTTTCAATGAACAAAACTTCGCGGTTATAATCGTCTATCACATTGAACGACCTAAATTTTACCCCATTACTCAAAGCATCGCTTACAAAATCAATACTCCATGTATGGGTGAACTTTCCCGGAACCTGAAGCGGTTCTTTTACCCTTGCAGGCAACCGTTTCTTTACTTTGCGACGCAAGGGCATGCCCATTTGCTTATAAATGCGGTGAAGCTTTTTATGGTTCACATTATTGCCCGCATTGCGCAAACGGTGATAACACTTCCAGAATCCTTCCCTGGGGTGTGCTTTGGCCAATTGTTCAAGTTGTTCCATAAGATAGTGGTCGGTTTTAACCGATACATAGTTCAAACTGCTCCTGCTAAGCTGCAACAAACGACACGCCTTGCTCATGTCTTTGGGTCGATCCTGGCGAACAGCTCCAATAACTATTCGCTTTTCGCAAGGCTTTAAGGCTTTTTTTCGATAATGTATTTGGCAACATCAAGTTCCATGGCAAGGTTAGCGTACATGCGCTTTAAACGGGAATTTTCTTCTTCCAATTCTTTGATTCGCTTCATCTCGCTGGCATCCATACCGCCATAGCGCTGCCGCCATTTGTAGAGGCTGGCTCGGCTAACTCCATGCTCCCGTGTTAGCTCTTCAACACTTTTACCGTTATCAAACTCTTTTAAAATACCCGAAATCTGGATCGGGCTAAATGTGCTTTTTTTCATCTTGTTACGTTTTTCAAAAGTTATACATTTTTGTCTACTTTTAAAACGTACTGTTTTTGGGGGAGCTTACATGTTTATGCATCATTTTTCCACTGTAGAATATGAATACATATTCAAAAAAAGATAATAAATCATTACAATCATATATAGACAGTGCTCCCAGAATAACTATAAAGAATAAAAAAACACCTAAATTGTTCCTGAATAACTTGTCAATAAGAAAAATAAAAACAGATACCTTAAAAAGCGTTAACAGAAACCAATAAACTGAAATTGGTTTGTAAAATATAGAGTAAATGTCAGACCATGCCATTTCATGATTTACATATTCATTCATTAAAACATTCGAAACGATACGAATTATCATGAATATCAGGTAAGGAATATATAGCGAAGCAAATTTTATCTTAATAAAATCAAAGATAGAAGTGTCCTTTTTTACATTGTAATAAAGAAACCCACTTGCAAAAAAGAACAACGGCATGTGGAAAATATAAATAAAATCATAAATCTGCATACTCAATTGCTCAGCCGGTCCTAACATATTGCTATTGAGTAATCCTTTGATTTCATGACCAATAACTACCAGAACAATACCAATGCCCTTTAGAATATCTACATTGTTATTTCTTGCCATCTGAATGATTTATCAGAATTGTCGACCTCTTTTTTGTTGATATATGTATTTGAAAAAAATCAAGTCTTCCAAAATATAGCGCTTCCAAAACTTTCTGGGATTGAGTGCAAGACGGAATAGCCAGCCTAGGCCGGATCGCTTAATCCATTCTGGAGGCATTCTTTGTATTCCTGCTGCAAAGTCAATGGTCCCGCCTAACCCCAGACTTACTGGAATCTGGTACACATCTTTATATTTAGTGATAAAATTCTCCTGTTTGGGTGCACCCATTCCAACAACCAGAATGTCGGAATGGGATTCTTTTAGCATTGTTAGTATTTGATCAATTTCAGTTTGATTATTCTCGAAATTCAAGGACGGACTATACACTCCTGAAATTAGTATCCCCGGATAGTGTTTTTCAAGATTGTATTTAGCTAGACTAGCTACTCCAGGAGCGGCTCCCAGTAAAAAAATCCGATATCTCTTTAATACAGATAACTTGCATAGCCTAAAAAATATTGAAGATCCGCTGACTTTTTCCTTTATAGGAGTGTTAAAATATTTGGAGGCCCAGATTAAAGGCTTTCCATCAGGAAAATTGACGTCAGAGCTATTCAAAACGGCTTTAAATTGTTCATCCTTTTGAGCCTTGACTAAAAAGTCAACATTAGGAGTAAAATAGGTTTTTATTTTTTTTGAAACGATTGATTCTTCGCAATATTGAATGACTTCGGCAGATGTACAATTTGTGATTTTTACACCAAGAAGCATAATTGATTGATTCATGCTAGTTATAATCTTACAAAACAGATTGGTAAATTTGATTGATTTTTTTAGCTATTATTTTTTCATCCAGGCTTTTAAGAATAGAAGATCGGGAATCAACAGGTCTGTTGATTGATCTCCTGACCATTTGCATTTTTTCAGCCAAATCTGATGGGGTAAACCGGCATATCGTAATGTTTGATAATTCTTGCGATCGTTCCAAAATATCTCCGCTTGGGGTTGCAATAATATGCAAGTTACAGGCAGAAGCCTCTTTTATGATATTTGGGGAACCTTCCATGAAGGAAGTGAAAATGAGGATATCGCATGCGTTGAAGTACTTTGCAACCAGTGCGTGGTTTACAGGGTAAGGGGCTATAATCTGGTAATTATGCGGATCAGGCAGCAATGCAAAGGCATCTCTTAACTGCTTTATATTTTTCCTTGGATCGTCAGGGTTGCCCATAAACAGAAGTGTAGTCTTTTCTTTGTTAATGCCAAGTTCTAATCTGCATTGGTCTTTGGGTAAAAGGCTGAATTTATCACAGTCAACTCCATTGGGAACTACAGAACATACCCGTTTCCTCCATACAAAATCTTTCAGATTTTCAGATTTTACTATTATATGCTTCACAAACAATTGCACCAATTGTCCCTGAATAATCATTGCCCAGTCTTTAATTTTTCGTTTGCCATTGTTATCACAGTCTCCGTAAGCATCTCCTCCCATTAATGACAATACAATCGGCAAGCCGGAGAAAGAGAGTATTGCAACCCACCCGCAATAAGCAAAATGGGCATGAATTAAATCAAATCTGTTCTTTTTCAGATATCGCCGGAGTTTTGGAATTGAATTTATATACCCTTTTAATCCTTTCCCCTTTATTGTAAAAAAATCAACATCTGCATTTTCATGTTTGATTAAAGAATCTCCCTGGCTTTTTATGAATGGAACGATATCGAAAAAAGATGAATTGCCACTGCTGACAAACAAAACTTTCATTTAAAATAATTTTGAGGATGAGTTGATTAAATTGTTTTGATAATTTTTGCAGGAATTCCACCAATTATACAATTTGAAGGGAAGTTCTTTGTGACTACCGAATTGGCAGCGACAACTACATTATCACCTATTTGAACCCCTTTGCAAATAGTGACTTTATCGCCAATCCATACATAATTACCGATTTTTATGGGAGCTGAGATATAATTCTCGATGTCAAGTTTACCATTTGCTATTTTGGGATTGTGATCATGATCGAGAATTGAAACAAATTCGGCAATGACTACTCTTTCTCCTAATGTAATTTCTGTATGGCATACGATTCTGGAAAAAGAATTAATGGAACACTTGTTCCCAAAAGTTAATCTTCCATTTGAAATAATTCTAACATGATCCTTGAGGTTAATTTTGCCTCTTATATTTATTTTGCCTTTGTATCCGATTTTAATGTAGCTTCTATGACCTATATAAAAAGGAATTTTAACAGACAGACGGCTTAGATATTTACAAACATAAAATAGTAATTTAAATACTGCGATAATCTTTTGATAAATCATAACTATAAAACTTCATCATTTATTTACTTTAGTAAAAAAGGAACTCAGACTTTGTGAATAAACATTATAATCGAAAAATGTTAAGGCTGTTTTGTATGCATTTGTTCCAATTTGTAATGACTTTTCATTGTTATTTTCAATCCAGATCATTTGTCTGGCTAATTCTTCATGATCATTCGGATCTATAAACAGACAATTGTACTTATCTGATAAATATTTAGTGACTTCTCCAATAGAGGAAGTTATAACAACCTTTCTACAAAACATGAATGTGGCAATCTTAGTTGGAAACCGATTTTCTGACTTTTGATCTTTCCATAGTGGAGCAATAAAAAACGAAGCATTTGTACAAAGATCCAATAGTTCTACATTACTTACATATCCTTTAAATACGAGAGAATCTAATGGAACATGATTTTCGGATAAGAGATGTTCAATTCTTTGTTTCGATTGGTTTGAAAAGCGACCGCAAATAAATATTTTGACAGGGTTATTCAATTTGAAAGACTGAATAAGCCCATTTGCAATAAATTCAACATCTTTTATATATCCATCAACTAGACCCATCCACAAACCGTATTTATAATTACAGTAAATAGGTTTCTTACATTTTAACTTATCGCTATCGGCAAGAATTGGAACTTGAATGACACAAAAATCTTTTCTACAATACAGCCTCACATTTTGAGCTATTTGATCTGAAATGGCAATAGCTCCATGTGATAACTTGAACATTGTATTTTTGTAGAACCATTCTTTTAGTAATCCTTTTCTAACATCATAATCCCACTCATTTACTTCTTGAATCGTTTTTATTCTAAATATTATGGAATAAACTTGAATAATTAGGTTGAAAAAGGTTCCGTGTGAATAAATATAAACAATACAGTCCTTTTCATTTTCTAAATATAAAAGTCTTGCAATGTTTATAACTCCTGCGACATCAAATAAATACCGGATAATAATTGACTTAGGCCGTTCCCAAAGGATATTACTATGATAGAATTTGATCCCTTCATGCTCTCCTTTTGCACTTTTATTGAATTTGTTTTTGTTGAAACAAGCAGAAACGACAGTATAAGAATTACCGGCTTTAATCAGTGCTTTTCCAATAAGTATTATTCGACTTACACACGCCTCACCATTTGGAAAAGCAGTTTGGTTGGTTATACAAATAACTTTCATAATCATTAAAGTCTCCTAATAACTCTGCATGGATTTCCCGCTGCTATTACATTTGCAGGAATATCTTTTGTAACCACACTTCCTGCTCCAATAACACTATTTTCTCCTATTGTTACGCCTTTTAATACTTTAACCCCTTCACCCAACCAAACATTATCCTCAATAATAACTGGTTTAGGTTCTCCGCTACGTAGATCATCCAGGTGCCAGTCAGCATCGGTGATAAGCGTATTGGCTCCGCAACGTACACTGTTTCCAAGTTTTATAAAACGAAAAGCACCTATAACTGTACCACTTAAACCACAACAATTACCAATCTCAATTTTTGCATGGTAATTAGAGTTCATTGTAGAAATCGAACAGGGACGATTGATACCTATTAAATTCGAATTTGTTCTTGACAAAAACCGGCAATTATCACCAATCTGAATCGTAGTCTTAGGAAAGCGTTGAAAATAACATTTCCCGTCAAAGGTTGCCTCTCGACCAATTTTTATTGACATCATCAAAGCAACTAAACGATTGCGTCTCCCCAAGAAAAAGTGAAGACCCTGGTTTATTGTTTTTAATGAATGGGTGAGATTTCTATACTGCATCTGCTTTTCTCGATAAAATTTCAATTAATATATCCTTTTGGATCATTTTCGTATAAATAGAGATTATTGCAGCAAAGACAATTATGGGAACCGCTGTAATAGTTATGGGGTATAAGAATGATAAGAGAATAGAAAAAAATAGAAATATCTTCAATAGGTATTTTTTTATAAGATTAAACTGGTTAAGATTGCTTCTGTAATTATATAAAAACCAGAAATATATTGAAAGAACAAAGAAGCCTGAACCAACTAACCCAGATTTTGCAAATTGAGATATTAATCCGGATCTGCTTCTCGTCAGATTATCCATTTGCATCAAAGGAGAATCTTTACTTTCAATCAGCCCCATTTTATCATTGAAATTATACCCTTGCATGCCATAGCCCCAAATTAATTGTCCGCATTCATTATTTTTTGAAAAATCTTCATACACATATTGAAAGCCTCTTATTTTTCCCCAATCCTTAATATTATCACATATCGCATTTATAGATCCTTGCGCCATGTTTTTGTACACAGCAGAAATTCCCGCTCTTGTATTGCTTCCTGTTTGAGCAGAAAAGTATTCATAATATAAATTCCAAGCTTTATAGAAACCTAGAGTTCCAATCGCAAATATGCAGACGAAGAATAGGTATCTAACAGTATTAATGTGAAATATTTTTTGGTTTTTGAAAAGAAAAAACAAAAAGTAGACAAACATGATCATTGTCACCATTATTACAATTTTGGAGTCAACCATAGCAAACTGCAAAAGAATAATTGCTGTAAAATAGAGATATTCTTTCCTTCTTGTAAGTGACCACACTAATATTAGAAATAATGATATTAAAGCAGCATACCAAGAAGTTATATGACTTGATCCTGTACCAAAAGTCCCACTAGCTATATCGTCTAACCCTGGAACCCATTTAACTTGTCCCCCAAAACTATCATCCATCATTTTAAAGGATGGAGGTATAATCTGACTTATTTGAAGAAAAGAGACTATCGTTTGCAATATTGCAGCTGCAACAAAAAGGTTAAGTAATTTTTGATATTGAAAGGAGCGAATCCCCTTGGCTTGTACTAATAAATACATCAAGAAAAAAGAACTTACAGTAATAATAGTAAATGGAGATTGTCCTTGAATTACGGAACTCCATAAAGACAGTAGCAGGAATATGATCCAAGTAGTTATAAATCTAGCTTTTAATAACTTTACAGGAATTCGGTCTATGAAGAACAGAAAGATTATGAAAAGAAAAAATGAAGGTTTTATCACATATTTTGAGAGAACATTTATACTAATAAAACCTTGCCCTATAAAAAAGCCGTAAATAAAAAACCAAATAAAAAAGACCTCAATTGCTCTGTATAAGTCTTTTTTAACAATGTAATATAGAGTCATTAAAACAATACAAACGGCAAAACCATCCTTTGCAATTGATCCTCCAGTTAGAATAATTGCAAATATGATTAAATATCGTATAATCGTTTTATAATCAATAAAATCAATTTTCAACATTTTACTTATCTCTTATTTCCCCTCTAGAAGACTATTGTATATGGAAAGTTGTTGCTCAATTACTTTATTAGTATTATTTCTTAATAGTCCGACAATTCTAGCATTTTTGGAAAGATTTAGAGCGAAGTTGTGATCTTCTAATACTTTTTCAATTTGATGAGCACACATTACTTCATCTCCTGCAGTATAAAAAAGTGCTGATTCGTTATTTACTGCTAATTCAGTCATTGCGCCAGAATATGCAACGACGATGGGTGTACCCACTATCATCGCCTCAGCTAAAGACATTGAATAGCTTTCAACGAATGATGGAATTACCACAACGGATGAGGAATGTAGTTGTGATACTATTTTTGTTGAGTCTAAGGATCCTAGCCATTGAATAGAATTAGAAATGCCCAATCTTAAAGCCTCCTGCATTAAGAATTTTGAATATCCGCTTGTTTTAATTCCTTTTAGATGTGAACCAGCAATTTGTAGAACAATAGTGGGATAATGCTGTTTTAAAATCGACAATGCTTTAAATAGCACATGTATGCCTTTATATGCTCTAGAACCTGCGCTCGATGTGAAAATTATCGGGTTCAAATTCTTTCTGTTCCAAGCGGCCGATTCCGTAAATTCATTTCGCAGCATCATCTCGCTTCTATGTATTTTGCAATTCTGATTACTTAAGAAAACATGAGCGCGAATCCAGTCTGATTGTGTAGATATATTTTTATGCGCTTTTAATATTTCAATTTCAAATTTTCCCCATCTTTCTGATTGAATTTTACCAGCAAATATTGATTTGCCAGGATTAAGAATTTCTTTTAATCCAATACACTTTAACAATTCGGAGAATGTTAAGCCTCCATAGTAAACCTTTGCACATGCATACCTAAGACCCTGAGTCTCCAGCAGAATATTCCCATTAATATAACCTCTAGCAGTAAGTAGTCCCCAATAATTCTCCGTTCCCCAAACATGTATTATTTCCGGTCTGACTTCTTCAACAATTCTTTGAATGTAATTTATGGTTTTTAATGATGGAAGCCCCTTTTTATTAAATCTTTCAAAAGGAACTAACCATTGTTTAATTGAACCAATAGCTTCCTGAGTGTATTTAGATCGTTTGCTCTGAGTGATGTTGAACAACTCAATTTTTTTTGTTGATTGGAGAGCATTACCCATTGCACTAAGCCAAGTACCCGTAGATTGCAATTGACTATTGCTAAATTCAATATTTGATAGCCAAAGAACCTTAATTTGTTTTTCCATTTCTATAAATTATCTTTCAAATAGATTTTTGCTTCTGTGCATAATTGGTCAATTCTATTCTTAATCACTTCCCAATCTATTGGGTGATCTAATAGATCGTCTATTTCCTTTTCATTATATTTTTCAAGAATTCTATTTTTTAAATCAAGTTTCTCCAAAACTGTAAAGATTCTATCATTCATACCTTCCCCACTTCCTTCAACCGGAACTACGATAAACTGTTTGTAGAAAATTAAAGAAAAGATCATTCCATGAAAAGAATTTGTAACAACAAAATCCGCATTTTGTATATTGGACAACCACATTGGGACGTTATTATTGAAGTATTTCCACGACCTGGAGTCTATTATCTTTCGTTCTTTTTTATTTTTAAAATATGTTAATAATCTGCAACAAATACTCTGATCTTTTCTTAGAATATAGAAGTAAATATGCTTCCGGGCTTTTGTTTCGTTTCTCGTAAGAAAAATGTTATAATCATCTTGATTTAATAGAAGAGTTGGGTCTGGCAATACCAGATTATTACGTATGTTAGCTTCTTCCAATATATTTAATCCACTGTTTTCACGTACACTAATGGCATTGAAACTCAACAACAGAGCTTTTATTGATTCAAGTGTTTCTCTTGGATATCTTTTACAACCAAAGCTTGCTGCATAAGCCACCCGTTTCACATTTTTTGACCCAAAATCAAGAAAATAGGAGGTTGTAGGTTTACCTTCTCCTTTGGTTGTAAAATATGGATTCCAAATTTGATCACTTCCACAAATATAAACATCCATTTTGGGTGGATTTTTTTGCAATTCATTTAAGGATTCATATAGTATTGTTTCGTTCAAATACGATTTTCTAAAAGTATCCAATTCCCGTTCTTTTAAATATTCTTTAAATTTGGGTAAATATGACCAAACCCGAGTAGTAGCAAAACAACCCCAAAAGTTTTTTTTATATCGTTTGGGTTTGTAGTTAATAATATAAACCTCATGTCCTAATTTATTCAGATAGGTCTGCAATGCGTATGCCTGAAGAATCGCACCATAGTTTGTTGCCCAATGAAAGGTGAGTATCCCTATTCTCATGATTCCAATATTATTACACTATTAATAGTTTCTAATCCAATTTGTAATTGCTCTTCGGTAATGATAAAATTTTGTCGTTATTTTTAATTTCGCAAAAAGCCTTTTCATTTTATTATCAAAAATTCTCACATCAGATGTAAATCTCCAAATCTCCAGACTTGTATACCTTATTTTCATTCGAAGACGTTGCACCACTTTAAAATCAATAGTATTTTTTCCTTTCCCGAACCTTTTGGGTGGAGTTAGAATATTGTGTCTTTGTACCTGTTTCAGCCTCACGGAAAGACCTGTATGCCGGTGGTTAAAACTGCCTTGTTGCGAAGCCAGAAAACTTTCAAGAGATAGTTGTTTTATAAGAAGTTTTCCTTTTTTTACTCCTTCGCCTATAATCTTACTAGCCTCTGACGAGCGTGTGACAATTACACTAGTACCTTTCCCATCTTTAACGAAAGGTTCAAGCCACGCATCGCCTAATGAAATATCAGCCAATTCAGTTGTTACATCATCGCAAAAATCGCAGGCATTGGCTTTAAATAAACCCGTTCCCCACATGTCGCCAACCGACCGCATTTTTACTGTATGTTGTACATTATCAGCTTTATTTTTACACCCAAACGAATAATCGCTCGCCGAACTTGATACATCTTTAATCCGAAATTCAGGTTTCGCATACAACAATTTCGGAACACCAGATTTTTCAGCGAGATATTCGGCAAAAAAACGGCTTTTAATTCCGCCACATATAATTCCGACTAAAAATGGAATTTTCTCTTTTAATAAAGGGTCTGAGTATTGTGCTAACCTGATTGCTTTAATAAAACAAGCAACTCCTATAACAGCCACTGTGCCTTTAAGCTGATTAATTTCAGTAAAGACAGTTGCCATTGTCATCGGATAATACTTCGTTTTTGATGAAGCAATTAGGTCTTCGCGATTACTGCTTTTCGTATATTCGTAATGTGAATCGGAATTTGGTGCTTCTTTTACCGAAAATACATGATCAACAATACCTTTTTCAAGTAACTCAGTAAAAACAAATGTTGCAATACCTCCAGATGAGGATGTCAACCGGAACTCTTCTGAATATCCGGCATAAATGCTATCATATTTTCCAATGCTACAATGGTAATTTCGCGTTTGCTGATGAAAAATATCAGCCAGTTCATTTTCTGTTTCCACCTCTTTAGCAGGAAACAGATTAAAAGGGCAAACAGTCACACAGTCTCCATTTGAATCGCAATTTCCTGAAAGTTCAGGAACTAAAAATCCGAATTCGCTCCACTTCATTTCAAGGGCTCTATTCGGACATTTGTACACGCAAAGTCCACAACCTATACAGAGATCGTTTTTAACAACACTTCCTATCTTGGGCACATTATTCATTTTCGTTTTTTTGAATGCAACAGCCTTATTTTTTCTACCATAAATTTTTGTTCTGCACGACTTAATCCAACCCAATAGATTGTGAGAACAACAGATACCATCGAAGCAAAAACACTTATAATTATTCGATAAAAGCCTTGTGGCAAAAAACATGTAATTGTAAAAGGTAAGATTATTGCAATTATACCTACAGGAATTATTTTGAGAATAACATTTCTGCTGAATTCAACAATCGACAAATTTACCAGAGGGCTAATAATTTTTAATCTGGCGTATAATGCAGCAATGGAAATACAAATACTAACATAAAGTGTTACTTCTGGCTTAAACCCAAATTTTAGAAAGACATACGAAATTGGAAGGATGAACAATAACAAACCACCAACTACTCCCTGGTATAGTTTTATTTTCCCGGAAGCTTGTGCTGCTGTCATCAATGGTCCTGAAATACTGTCAATTAGGATATTGATGATAACCAGTTGCGTAAATATTACAGTATATTCAGGAACAATTTTCAACCAGATTTTAAGTAAAATTTGGGTTTCCAGCAGGATAGGCATCGATAGGGCAAAGAGCAAAAAAAAAGAGTATTTTGCTCCCTGATAAATAAGCTGGTGCATGTATTTCACATCGTTCGAAGCAAACGATTTAATGATTTGAGGATTCATGGCCATCTGAAAATTCTGCACAAAGCTATTCACAGCACTCCTTACCTGATACGCAATTCCCCTTGCCGCGTTAATTGCCGGCCCAAAGAAGATATTCAAAAGGATATTTACACCTTGCGCCATAACAACACCTGCCGCATTTCCCCATAGATTCCAACCAGCATAACTTAATAGAATTTTAAATAACGATTTATCCCAAAACCACCTGAATTTACTTTCTTTAAAATTTCGGCTGCAATAAACTCCGTAAATAATGCGGATAATTAAAGACACTACAAAAATTAAAATGGCATACAATTTTAGTTTGTCGAAGCCAAACCATTTGAGCATAAATACAATGAGCAGTTTTAAACTTACTTCTATAATACTAACCCAGGCAAATACTTTCATGCGTTCATGCGCGATAATGGCAGCGTTGTAGGGTACGCTCACTACGCTCACCATAAAGGCCAATATCGAAAACTGGTAAACCCAATTTGCGGCAACCATCCGGTCACCGGGTATGGTTAAATGGGTGTTTACAAACCATAATCCGACTGTTTCAGCAAGAAAAAGGATTACGAGCGCGATGATAAAATGAATGTTTACGCTCATCCTGAAAACTCTGGCTAATTGGAGAAAATCTTTTTTACCAATTTCAAAAGACAAAAAGCGTTGGGTTGCAGAGGCCATTGCACTGTTTAAAAAACCAAATATGGTAACAAAACCACCTACCACATTATAAATTCCGAAATCCTCAACGCCCAATGTATTTAATACAATGCGGGATGTGTACAAGGAAACTGCCATGGTTAGCATCATCCGTATATACAACATACCGGTATTTTTGGCAATGCGTTTATTGCTTTCTGATGACATTAAAGCTCTTTTATTTGGTAGATAGTTGAATATGCCGGGTTACACGTTAAATTTCAACAGTTCCGGTTCTTTTAAAATTGAGACCAACCCATCGTAAGTTGATATTTGTGGTATCCAGTCTAACAAATTACGGGCTTTATCATTATTGGCCATTGTGCGATCCATATCAGCGCTGTGAGCTGGCTGATAATAGATTGTTGCCTGAATCCCTGTAATTTTTTCAATCCAACAAATGAATTGGTTTATTGTGATTGGTTCCTGTCCGCCGCCAAGATTAATGATTTCATATCCCAATGGTTTTTCTGCCAGTATTGTGCCTCTTGCAATATCATCAATGTAAGTGAAATCGCGTGATTGGAAACCATCACCATAAACGCTGATTGGGTATCCTTCCAGAACACATTTCGAAAAACGGTATGGAGCCATATCTGGTCTTCCTCCGGGGCCGAATACTGTGAAATAGCGCAATACTGAAACATCTATCCCGTATTGTTTGTGGTAGGTGTAAGCAAATGCTTCAGCAGCTTTTTTACTTGCAGCGTAAGGAGATATAGGTGTATTTACAGGCAGATCTTCACAAAAAGGCATGGGTAACCCGGCATATAAGCTGGAGGTTGAAGCTAGTATAAACTTCCCGACGCCAAAATCTTTCATCAGTTCCAACAAGTTAAGGGTTCCTTCTGTATTGGTGCGTAAATAAACCCAGGGGTTTTCCATGCTGTAACGTACTCCCGCACGCGCTGCCAGATTAAAAACCGAACGAAAACTATGTGCTTCAAAAATGGGTTTTAACTCATTTAGGATTTCAATATCTACTTTGTAAAAAGTAAAATTAGGGTAGGCTAACAGTTTTTTTAAACGGTACTCTTTTAAACGAACATCGTAATAGTCGTTGATATTGTCGAGACCCACCACTTGTTCGCCTTTTTCGAGTAACATCTCGCAAATACGCGAAGCAATAAACCCGGCGGCACCGGTAACGAGGATATACATAAATTTTACGGATTTTTAAAAATATATGGATTAATTTCTGCCAATACTCTTATACTCAAACCCTATTTCTTTTAGTTTGATTGTATCCAGAATATTCCGTCCATCAAATACAAAGGCTGGTTTCAGCATGTTGGTATAAATCTGTTCCCAGTCATAGGATTTAAATTCATCCCATTCTGTGAGTATAGCGATTGCATGTGCATCGGCCATTGCAGCATAGGGGTCGGTATAGACACTGATGTTGGCAATCAATTTGTCTTTTATGCGAGAGAAAGCAATATTTTGCTCCGACAAATAATCCAGATCTTTAATAATTTGTTCTTTATCCACTTTGGGATCGTAAATGTGTATTTTAGCATGATCTTGTAGAAGCTCCCAGGCCACATAAATGGCAGCGCTTTCGCGAGTGTCGTTGGTGTCTTTTTTAAACGCCCAACCTAAAAAGCATATTTTTTTACCGCTTACTGTATTAAACAACGTATCAATAATCTGTTTGGCAAAACGGTGTTTCTGGTAATCGTTCATACGGATCACCTGTCCCCAATAATCGGCCACTTCAGGCAGATTAAAATGGTGGCACAGGTAAACAAGGTTTAAAATATCTTTCTGGAAACAGCTTCCACCAAAACCCACAGATGCTTTTATAAATTTAAAACCAATTCGGCTATCGGCTCCAATTGCTTTGGCTATTTCGTCTACATCAGCACCTGTACGTTCGCATAATGCCGAGATGGCATTAATACTTGAAATACGTTGTGCCAGAAATGCATTGGCTGTGAGTTTCGATAGCTCGCTACTCCAAACATTGGTTTGCAGTATTATTTTGCGTGGTATCCAGCGAGCATAAATACTGGTTAATGTTTCTATCGCCCTCAGTCCATCCGGAGTTTGTTCCCCACCAATCAATACCCGATCGGGATGATATAAATCCTGAATAGCCGTTCCTTCAGCTAAAAACTCTGGATTGGAAAGAACCTGAAATTTAGGTTTGTGGGTTTGTGTAGAGATAAGGCTTGCCTTGTCTCCACAAGTCTTCCCATTCTCCAGTATCGTTTTAATGGCTTGAGCTGTACGAACTGGCAAGGTCGATTTTTCTACAATAATTTTATCGGTGGTTGCAATTTCAGCGATTTGGCGGGCGCACAATTCCACATATTTTAAATCGGCAGCCATACCCTTTCCGACCCCATAGGTTTTGGTTGGGGTATTTACAGAGATGAAAATAATATCTCCTTCGTGGATGGCTTTTTCGACATTAGTTGAGAAGAATAAATTTCGGCCACGAGCTTTGGCAACCACTTCTGCTAAGCCTGGTTCATAGATGGGGAGATTATCCAGATTTTCATCATTCCAGGCCGCAATACGCTGTGGATTAATATCAACAATGGTTACTTCAATGTTAGGACATTTTTCAGCAATCACGGCCATTGTTGGTCCACCGACATACCCGGCGCCAATACAAGTAATTTTCATAAAGTGTTATTTGCAAAAGATTAAATGTTCAAATGCGGTTATCATTGAACGTTGGTAATTACTTACCTTTTCCACCAGACTTTACTTATTTTTTCACTGGTAGGGTCTTCTTCCGGACAAATCATTTGGTAAATTTCGCCCCAGGATGGAATGCCCCCTAAATTGCGATCATCGATATATAGGTCGGCCACAATTTTGCGGCTGTCATGCTCGAACCATTTTTCTTCCGGATAATTTTTATTGACAGCATAAAAAGTCAACCCGTTTTCCCGACAAAATTCAACAGCGTCTATAAGTTGATGGCCAGACCGGTGTGTCCATAGGATCAGGCGGTGTTTTTTTTTTCTGAAGTTTCAGCAATGTTTCAAAAGCAAAGGGGCGGACACGCCCAATATCCGGGAACCGGTGTTCAACAATAGTACCATCAAAATCAACAGCAATAATCATTCGGATAAGAATTTATGCTTTCTTCACTTTCTTTTTCCGGCGTTTCTTCACTCCGTCTTCGCCGTAGGCATAGTAGTCCTTTTTATAAGCTTCGTACTGGTAGTATTTATAATAGGTGTAGCCGAAAGAATTAACTTTTATATCGTTTACAATAATGCCGATGTCAGTTACTTTTTTTGTCTCGGCATATTGATTGATCATTTCGAGTTGATGTTTGTGTGACACGCCATAGCGGAGAATAAAAATATTAAGATCAGACAAACGGCTTGCAATAATTCCATCGGTTACCAAAGCCACAGGGGCATTGTCGATGAGAACATAGTCGAATTGATTGCGGGCCATTTCAATCAGGTTTTTCATGGCAGGCTTACTCAGTATTTCTGCCGGATTTGGTGGGATAGGGCCCGAAGGCAACAGAAACAGGTTCTCGATCTGAGTTGGAAAGATTACCTGTTCAAAAGAATCTACGCCGATCAGACAGGTACTCAGACCATGTTCGTTGCCGACTTTAAATATCTTATGAAGCTTGGGTTTTCGCATATCAGCGCCAATGATAAGCACCTTGTTGTCATTCATGGCCAAAATCGTAGCAAGGTTGATGGAGTTAAACGTTTTCCCTTCGCCAGGATTTGTGGAATGAATGGAGATTACTTTCGATTGCGAACCGGCAAGCACGAATTCGAGATTGGTACGTAAATCACGGAACGATTCAGCAATATTTGACTTTGGATTTTCGAAAACAATCATCTCCTTATCTTCGGGACTGTGCATAATATTTCCGACAATCGGTAGTTGAGTATTATTTTCAATGTCTTCCTGTGTCCTGATGCGAGAGTCAAAGAAATTTGTAAGCAGAATGAATCCGCCTGGCAAGAATAGTCCTAAAATAAAACCGATGGGCAAGATCATTTTACCGGTTAGCCCAACAGAGACAGCCGTATCGGGACTGGCGCTTTCAATAATTTGCACATCAGAAATACTGGAGGCTAGTGCAATGTTTGTTTCTGCACGTTTTTGAAGTAGGAAGGTATAAATCTCATTAGTCAAGTTAAACTGGCGTTGAATGTTAATCATTTGCTGCTCCTTTTGGGGCAGTTTATTTAACTGCAAACTAATCTTATCTTGTCTGTCATTCAGACTATTAATTGAACGGTTAGCATTATCTATCAGGTTTCGAAGGTTTTCGTTTAGCTGGGCACGAGCTTGTGCCAATTGCTTGTCGAGTAGTATCAATGTAGGGTTATTCGCTTTGGCGGTGAAGGCAAGCACCTGTCGGCTGGAATACAATTCACCCAGTTTTACAACCATTGCATTTAGCGAGGCATCTCCAATTCCAACCACCGAAGGCGATACAAGTTTGGTTAAATCTCCATTTTCTTCAAGGTAAGACAGAACGTTTCGGAAGTAGTCGAGTTGCATCTGACTTTGGGCCTTTTCCGATTCAACTTCCTTCAGAGTATTCATAACCATTGTTCCTTCGGCCCCCAAATCGATAATATCGTTTCGCGAACGGAATTCGGTAGATTTAGTGCCGGCACGGTCGAGTGAATCAGAAATCCCTGCAAGCTGTTTATTGATAAAATCGAGAGAACGACGATGCGCTTCGTTTTGAACTTCCATTTTCTGCCCGATATACACTTTAATCAGTTCATTCAAAAAATCGCTCTCTTTTTCAGGTTCTTCGCCTTTAATGGTGCAAAGTACAATATCACTTTTATCATCCTTCAATGACGTATCAAGTCTTTTTTGATAAGCCAGTGTCATTTCCCTCCGATCGTTAAATACAAAATAAAATTCACCATCGGAAACATCGGGATTATTTATCTTTTTCAGGACGGTGAAATTGAAATATTCGTTTTGGAAAGGATGGCCAAATTCGCCCTTGCCATCGAAATTTATTGTAGTAGCTATACCCTGAACGTTTATTTCTCCGCTACCTGATATTAAATATGAATTTTGGTCAGTTGGTGTAACGTATATTTTTACATCTGCAGGGTTGATAAATGACGGAGATTCCTGAATTTCAAACGGTTCCTGTTTGTAAATTCCTTTCCAGACAAAAAGATTTTTTTTATACCAACTCGTCCGCCAGTTCAGGTTTAATAAGGTATGGTTAATCGTGAAAGAGGATTTGAGAATCTCGATCTGGTTGTTAATTTTTGTATTGTCCTGACTACCTTGTAGAGCTCCGCTAAACAAATCTTTCAGATCCATTTCATTCGATTTTTCAGGAATCAGAATAGAGCTACTTACCGTATAGATTGGTTTGGATATTTTTGTGTATGCAAATGCTACCCCAAGTCCCAGAGCCCCAAACAATAAAAGCCAATGCCATTGCCGGAGTAACAGGTAGATTACTTTCTTAATGTCTGGACCTTCTTCCTCTTTTAATACTTCGTAAATGTTATCTATATTTTCCATGTTTATGTGAAATCTATATAATTTGTTGATTTATCAACGCTCTTAAGACACTTCTTTGATGCTCGAAAAAGCAATTGCCTAAGTGACTTTATTTTAAATGATTAAATGCTAGCTTTAGTATAGGAGCAAAGCTCCGAATGCTGTTATTACTTGATTACAAAGCCCAATACTGCAAGTAGCAGCGACAAAGAAGAAAAGAATAGAGAATATGCCTGACTGTTTAACTGAAAATTTTTATATCGGTCAGGCCGAACAATAACATAGTCATTGGGTTGCAAGTAAAATGCTTCAGATTTGAAAATATTTTTAGAGCGAAGATCAAGAAAATATGATTTGTTTTGGTCAGCGCCTGGCCTGATCACCATGACTGTTTCGATGGTGGCATAATCTGTATTACCATTGGCCATCGCAATTGCTTCGATTACCGTTATTGAATTGTTGTAGTTGTAGTAAACTCCTGGACTGCGAACTTCACCTGCGACTGTAATTTTGAAATTCAAGAGTTTTACTTTAACAATAGCATCATTAATTAATTCGTCGGCTTTTTTCTGAACAATTGCTTCGGCCTTAGAAACTGAAACTCCGGCCACCTGAAGCTTTCCCAACATGGGTAATTTAATAGTACCATCCGCCCCGATTTCATATCCGTAGAGGTAAGCGCCACTGGGGGTTGTGTACTTTTGATACCCCTGACCCGTGGTTGTTTCCATATTTGATTCAGGATTAAACACCGCATTCACCTCAGCATTCATCGTTTTTATACTAATATATAGAATATCACCAGCCTTCAGAATATGTTCGGTAGTTTGCAAAGGCAACCCGTTGAAAAGGTCATCATTGGTGGCATCTTTCATATAAATCAGATCTTTACTGCTTCGACACGAGAATAAAAATATCACGGAGAGAATGATGAAGAGGTTCAAATATTTGTTCATACTGTCAGATAGGTAAATTTAGATCTTAAACATTTTTGAATGCCCAAAGAATTTGTTAAATTCATTGTTTTGAAGGACGATGAAGCGTATTTTCTTATGAATTGAATGCTCAATTTCGTTAAGTATGTTATTGATTTGGTCATTATTTAACTGTTGACCGATCAGGACAAGATCAATTATATTCGAGTTAATGCCTTGAGCATGACAACCAATTACGAAAATTTCTGATAAGCCAGGTACTTTCTGATATAACTGGGATTTAATTAAATCGAATCCTATTTCTTTAAGAAGCATGTTCCGGATATCGGGGAAAAAAGTATGAGAAACATTGGCCCGATAAAACTTTTTATTGCCAAGCTTAAAACTGACTAACAACTGTAAATCTTCAAGTTTTGTAAGTTCTTGACTAAGTGAATTGGTTGATTCATTTAGTATAAGTGCTAATTTGCGTAAGTAACTTATGTTTTCCTGATTTAAAAAGAACATAAATAGCAAATTTACTCTTGTCTTTGAGGTTATTAATTCTTGAAGCATTATCGGAGCATGTTCTTTTGCATCAAGCAGGGCATTCAATTTGGTTGTTTGCGCATAAAACCTCAACTTCATTTAGTCCAAGATCTACTTGCAAAATATAACCTAGTTGGTCAAAACGTAACAAGAGATGGCGTTTCCCACGAGTTTCCAGAACTTCTCCAACGACATTTTTTAGTGGGCCATTTATAATTTTCACAAAATTGCCCTTTCTTATTCGCTCAGATGAAACTTCAATTTTGTCGTTAAGATGCTCAACAAAAAGTTTTAAAAGATTTATTTGGTATTCGCTAACAACCGCTGGTTTGTTATCAAAGCAAACATATTTTAAAACGCCGTTAGTAATTAAAACATCGTAATATTCAGATAAGCTAATTCGGACAAAAATATAGCCTGGTAAAAGAGGTTCAGTAATAACTTTGACCCGATCACTCCATATTCGTTTAGAAGATCTAAGTGGAAGGAAACATTCGATTCCCTTATTTGATATTTCGTCAAATACTTTCTTTTCTGTTTTAGACCTTAAATATACTGCATGCCAGTTATATTGTTTTTTTGCGGTGATCCCTATCATGGTTTTATTAACTTAGAAGTATATAAAAAGTACCTTTTGTGCAGATTGAATATGGCTACGCCAATTGACTCCCATCAGTTATACTTTGTACTATTTTGTGGTACAATATTGCACAAAAAAGATATTGGTTAAATGGAAATGGCGTGGACAAAGCATGGACTGGACGGCAGATTCTGTAATATTTACTTTGTTGATGCCTGTATTTTGTGATTATGTATTTGGTTATGAGTAAATAGCAATTTCAGAGAATCTTCATATGTTTATACAGATACATCAATAGATTGAATATATAGGTGCGATGACAGATTAACTAATAACTAAAATGCTCCGGAATTCACCGGAGCACTTTCTCTATCGGATTTACCAAAGAACTCATCAGGGAGTACCACCTGAAATCTGTTATACTCTTAATAACACTCATCTTTTCAAGAGTAACTCAGGGAAGACTGTTCCATTATAACTTCTAATATCAAAATCAGGGTATTAATTTTCTTGTTATACAACTCATGGTTTAACCTATCTTGAATTGTAAACTAAAAAGTATCCTGACAAATTTAACGGATCTTATAGAACTGGGTTTTTCAGTGATAGGGACAAAAGAAGGACAATGTTTCTTTATTGAATCTACCATAGAGTGTTAATAAATAGGACTTTGCATGAAGATCTTTTTGTTTGATTACTGAACTTGATGAGATTACAACCGAATATTTAATTGTGTCCACAAATTGTCCATGCCATGTCGGTTATTGTTTACAGATAAATACTTTTTTTGCATTATGTTTGGATTTTAAAAACAGTAATTGATTGTTAGATTAAAGCAAACAATTCAAATCATGAAGCAAACATCAATATTATATATTCTTAAACCTATTGATATCTTGATAAAGAAGACTGTATATGAAAAAGATATTGTATATTGATGATAATACTAGTTTGCTTGAAGAAATATTAGAGGCGCTTAATTTTGAAGGATTTGATGTTTTTGGTGCCAGTGGCGGATCTGAGGGAATTGAAGTAGCCAAAAGGGAAAAGCCAGATTTGATTTTATGCGATATCATGATGCAGGAAATAGACGGCTTTGAAGTTTACAAACAGCTCAAACAAGATTCTTCAACATCATTGATCCCGTTTATCTTTTTAACGGCATTGGCTGAGCAAAATGAGATCCGAAAAGGTATGGAGCTTGGAGTTGATGATTACATCGTAAAGCCAATTTTGTTGGAGGAGTTATTGAATGCAATTCGTATAAGACTCCAGAAGTCAGAAGAGATAAATAATCTGATAAAAATGCAGTTAGATGAGCTTAGAAACAGAGTACTTCATATTTTACCCCATGAAATATTAACCCCATTAAATGGGATACTAGGATTTGCCGGTATTATTAAAGATGATACTAGTTCTATCAGCAGGAGTGAAATAAAAGAAATGGCATCGCATATCGAATCCAGCGGTAATCGTTTATTAAAAGTAGTTAATAATTATTTAAATTATGTTTCTATTGTAAGTAAAGATTGTTTGGATGTCAAGAAAGAATTAATTAGTGTGCAGGAACTTATCGAAAACGTATCCAGACTTGTTGCAGAAAAATATAATCGGGTTGACGATTTAATACTTAAGTTGGAAAATGCTGAATTAATGATAGAGCATAATGATATGGTGTTTTTAATCAGTGAATTGGTGGACAATGCCTTTAAATTTTCTAAACCCAATTCGAGTGTAATGGTAATGAATACACGTAATAATGACCACATTGAAATTCAGATTAAGGATCATGGCATTGGATTTCCGATTGATAATTTGTGCAATATAGGTGCTTTCAATCAGTTTAATCGGGAAAAAATGGAACAACAAGGGTCAGGTTTAGGTCTCATTACTTCGATACTGATTGCAAAAAGATACAAAGGATCTTTACAAGTTATCAAAACCACAATAGGAACAAAAGTGAAGCTAACCTTTCCATCATTTAAACAAATTCTCGCATAATTCAATACAACTACATACGTATAATAAGTCTCAACAATATTCTTTTGATTAAAGGGCATCTTCTCGCTTCGATATTGTATTATTCTATTGAAACCTTAGGAAGATAATATACCCAAAAGACTTCTTTTAGATCAAAAATTAAAAGAAATTGTACTACAAGTATTTACGAAATTTCATCCGAAAATTATTGTATATGATTGATATAGATATCCATTCCCAAAAACTGAAGCAAAAGGAATCTTAAACTTTAAGGTACAAATCCTTGAATAAACACCTTTCGAGAATTTAGAGTTGTTGTTTCTTTGGTTAAGCAGCTATGTTTACAGCCATACATGATGACAGAAATCCATACATTTAGAAATTTATGAATTGTCTAAAATAAATATTAGAAAGGTATGTGTTTACGAAAAAAAAAAACTTAGCTAAAAGCTATAACCCAAGTTCGCTCGAAGAATGTAAAAGGTTCATAGACGAGTTAAAGGAACGGCAGTATGAACTGGAATCGGAAAATGAAAAATTAAAAAAGGCACTTTCTACTAAAGAAGTCCTTGAATATGACTTTCGTAGAGATGAAACGGGGGAGGATCGACCTCATGAAGATAGGATAGTCGTAATTTCGGAAGGTGAAGATTCCTCTATCCTTAAAGATAATACCTTAGGTAAATTAAATGACAGATATACAGCCATTAACAATGATTTAGCCTCTGTTTTGGCTAATACAACTACCGTAGAACAAGCATTATCTTGTATAATCAACTATGTGCTTCAGGTTGAAGGCATTCATGCTGTAGGAATCATTTTTACTAATGAGCAAACCGGAGATGCAGAACTTATTGTTCATGAAGGGGTTTCTCCAGAATTTATTGACTCAGTCCGATGTTATATTACTGATCATGCTTATGTCAGTATAATTCAGAAAGGTAACCCCTTATATGGCTTTTGCAATGAAATACTTGAAAATCAAGAGTTATTTGTTCGTGAGAATCTATTGCAAGTTGGAGTAATTCCAATAAAACATAAAGGCAGGGTTATAGGTTCGGTTAATGTTGCATCAAGAGCTACTGAAAGATTAAAGACCGAATCGAAGATAGTTTTAGATATAATTACAGCACAGATAGGAGGAACCCTCTCTCGTATACAATCAGAGAATGAGTTGAGGTCACGTCAGAGTAATTTCCAGATGATTTTTGATACCATCAATGATTTTACATTTATTATTGACTCTGACGGAAACATAATTATTACGAATCCGATAGTTGAACAAACCCTGGGCTATACTCAAAGCGAATTACAAAGAATGTCGGTTTGGGAAGTTCATCCCTTGGAGCAGCGGAACGAAGTTGTTTCCATTTTCGACAAGATATTGACTGGCGATTTATCTGTTTGCTCAGTACCTCTTAGGAAAAGAAATGGAGAATTGATACCTGTTGAAACCAAAATAGTGAAAGGGAAGTGGGACGGAAAATTTGCTATATATTGTATCTCGCGTGATATTACTGAACGACAAAAAGCCGGAGCAAAACTTAAAATGCAGAGTTTGGCATTTGAAGCATTTACATTAGCTATTATTATCACTGATATCAATGGCAATATTCAGTGGGCCAATAGTAGCTTCGCCAAACTCTCGGGTTACACAATGTCTGAAATTATTGGAAAGACTCCTGGACAACTTGTGAATTCGGGAAAGCAGGATCGCGAATTTTACCAAACCATGTGGAATACTATCCTTAGTGGAAAGGTTTGGAGTGGCGAATTAATCAACAAAAGGAAGGACGAAAGTTTCTTTCCTGAAGAACTTACAATAACTCCTATCCTAGATCATACTGGTGTAATAACAAGTTTTATAGCGATAAAAATTGACATTACCGAACGTAAGGAGATGGAATTAGCCTTGAGATCAAGTGAAGAACGTTGGCATTTTGCACTTGAAGCTTCGGGGCAAAGTGTTTGGGATTGGAATCTGGTAAATAACTCGGTATTTTTCTCTGATCAAGGAAAGAGCATGTTGGGTTATTCTGCTTCGGAGATTGAAGATAAAACTGGGGAATGGGCAAGGCTTGTTCATCCGGATGACCTAAGACCATGTCTTAATAATTTAAATCTGTATCTTGAAGGCCAAGTTGATATGTATGAGCAAGAGTATCGGATGCGTTGCAAAGATGGAAACTACGTATGGGTACTAGATCGGGGTAAAATAGTGGAGTGGACAAATGAAGGAAAACCTTTGCGAATTATTGGAACACATAAAGATATTACAGATCGCAAACTCCGTGAAGAGCAATTAAAAAGGGGAATAGAAAAAGAAAAAGAACTTAACGATCTGAAATCGCGTTTTGTAGCGACAACATCTCATGAGTTCAGAACACCACTTGCATCAATTCTTATGATTAGCGACACATTAATTGCCTACAATCAAAAGATGGATATCAATCAAATATCAGCAAGGTTGATAAAAATCAAAAACCATGTACTTCTTTTGACTAACATCGTGAACAACGTTTTGCAATTGTCAAAAATGCAGGAAGGGAAAATCAAGTTCAACCCGAAAAATGTAGACTTAATTGCCATGAGCCTCCATATTATTGATGGATTTAATTCAGGAGAATTACATAAAAATCAGATTATATTTAATACTTTCTTTAAATCTCTGGTTGCTAATATTGATGAAGTGCTTGTGGTACAGGCTATTAATAATTTGATTTCAAATGCTATTAAATATTCACCTGAAGGTTCATTGATCAATATCGACGTAAATCTTGGGAAGGATGAGTTTCTATTCGTCATTCAGGACGAAGGGATTGGAATTCCGGAGAAAGATATTAAGCATCTATTCACACCATTTTTTAGAGCAAGTAATACTTCAAACATTCAAGGAAATGGACTTGGATTGAGTATTGTCCGCGAGTCGCTATTATTACATGGAGGAAAAGTTTCTTGTTCGAGTAAAATTGGTAAGGGAACAACATTTGTTTTACATTTTCCGCTCGAATTGATTTATACCTATAGTTTTAAACAAATAGACTCATGAATTTTTATCTTTGATCAAGCTAAAGTATTCTTGAATTCGCTTATAATTCATCTTGATTAATTAAATTATGAATTGATAATACCTATGACAAAAATCCTAATTATAGAAGACACAACCGAATTAATGGAAGATATTTCTGATGCTCTTGAACTTGAAGGTTTTGAAGTAATAAGTGCCAGCGATGGTTATTCAGGGGTTAAGATGGCAAATAAACATTTACCAGATCTTATTTTATGTGATATTATGATGCCCGGCATTGATGGATATAAAGTACTGCAATTGCTAAAAACAAGCGAAGGAGAACTGCGGTTTCCTTTTATTTTTATTACTGCTTTAGCTGAACGGGAGAATTTTCGGTCGGGCATGGAATTGGGTGCCGATGATTATTTGATTAAGCCTTTTACGATCTCGGAACTCTTTAAGGCAATTGATATTAGGTTGTCCAAACACCGGTCGGTTGAGAAACGAATAGGAGCAAAGATTGAAAAAATTGAGAGCGAGTTGGAAAATAGAATTTTAGAACTTAAATTGCAGATTGAGAATCAAAAAAATGTTATTGATGGTATATATGCGGCTAAGGTTGAAGTTGTTGAGCAATTAAATGAAAAAGAGGCTCAAATTATGCAAGAGGCCCTTCATTCAATTGAAACTAATAATGCCCTTCAAGATATGGTGAAACAATTGTCTGAAGAACTTCAAAAAAAAGGAATTTCTGAAGAACAAAGGCGAGTACTGATAGATCTTAAGCATAAGATTCAAAAAAAATCAGCTCTTCTTAATAGCCTGACTGCTTTCCAGCTTAAATTTAACCAAACATATCCAAATTTCACTTCACATTTATTTGTAAAGTTTCCACAATTAACGCAACAGGATATTATTCTTATTTCAGCTATTTTTATTAATCTAAATACGAATCAGATCTCTGTAATACTTGGAATCTCTCCTGAAAGTGTAAGAAAAAGTAAATATCGATTGAAGAAAAAACTTGGTGCGGATAAAGATGCTGATCTTGCTAAATTTATTCATGAATTAAACGGGATTGATTAGAAAAGCTATTGCCATAGAATAAAAACGATATGATTCACGAGTTAAATTACAATTCAAAAATAAGCAATTATTTTAATATTATTTGCTTATTTTTGTATTGTAATGAATTGAATATCAGTCGAGACTATATCGAGACCAATTGAAATAAGCGTTTTGTAAGATATTGATAATCAGATTAGAACAAGGATAAGTTCGAACTCCAGCTGGGTCATTGTCATTGAAGTCAAATAATATCAAACCAACCTAAATTTTATTATTTAAGTTGGTTCGATGCATATATTTGAAATCAAATCATTCAAAAACAAACAATTTTAAAGGGACTATATCGAGACCTATCTTTTTGTTTCCAGAGACCGTTCACATCAACACACTCGTTTTTCATTTAACTTCTCCTTTAGCTTAGACATATCCTCACCAAGTTTTTTTTCAACCACTTTTGCGTAAATCTGGGTCGTGGATATTTTCGAATGTCCAAGCATTTTGCTAACCGACTCAATAGGAACACCATTGGTTAGAGTTACTGTTGTTGCAAATGTATGTCGGGCTAAATGGAAAGTCATATTCTTGGTGATATTGCATATATCTGCAATTTCTTTCAGATAACTGTTTAGTTTTTGGTTTGATATAGGAGGAAAAAGAAGATTATAAACCATTGCTTTAGGATCGGTTCTATATTTGCTAATAATTTTCATTGCAACCGGCAGAATCGGAATACTAACTGGATTGTCGGTTTTTTCCCTTCGTGTAAAAAGCCAATACTGCTTGTCAATGCCAATCTGGATGTTTTCTGGAGTTAATCTCATAACATCGATGTAAGATAACCCAGTATAACAGCTAAAAACAAAAAGGTCTTTTACATGCTGTAGTCTGGGAATCGAAAATTCCTTTTCTTCGATTCCATTTAATTCTTCTTCTGAAAGAAAACCTCGTTCAACCCGATAAAACTTTTGTTTGAATGCGATGAAAGGATCCTTTTCCAACCATTCATATCGGATAGCCATTTTAATCATTTTCCTTAGACGTTCAATGTGTTTCATGACAGTGTTGTTCTCCATTGGTCGTTGATGGTCTACAGGTGAGTGTTTGCGAAGGAAATATTCAAAGTCAATGAGAAATTTATAATTTAGACTTGTAAGATAAATGTCTGATGTCTTGTGCTTTTCTTTGAGAAAAAGTACAATATATTTCTGTGTAGTAAAGTAATTTTTTAGTGTTCCCCACCTTAGTGTTTCTTTGTTGTTTGTATTGTGATATTCTATCAATTTACAAAGGGTCATATCACTAACCTCAAGACCTAAGAACTTATTTTTAATAGCTTCAGCAGTTATGACTTGTTTACTAAGCAGAAGCTCCTGATAAGATTCTACCATCATCTTTCTAATTTGTTCCAGATAAGAGTTTAGCTGCTTATTTTCGCTTGATGAAGGTTTTGCCATACCTTTTCCAAAGTTCCAGCTTTCTACCGGAACTTTCCTTTTGATTGAGACTTCGCACCGTTTTGAATTTACGGTAATTCGTGCGTAAATTGGTGCCATGCCATTGATAATCTTGTTCATACGAAGAACAAAATGGATTCCTAAAGTTACTTTTTCCATAATGATTTCATTTTTAAATTTTATACTCTAAAAAGGTTCACGGATTTTGATATAATTTGGACTAAAAACGAGTCAAAATCAATCAAATTCGATCAAATAAAATGTCTATAAATAATTGTATTACAAATAGTTATATCGACATTCGTGAACCAAATATAAAAATTTAAAAAGGTCACCGGAAAGTTCACATACTGACTGATATAGATTGGTTTATTTTGATATGATAAAAAACAAAAAGACCACAAAATCAACGATTTGCGGTCTTTTGATTGGGTTTGGTACCCCATTTAGTCGGGGTGACAAGATTTGAACTTGCGACCCCCCGCCCCCCAGACGGATACGCTACCAGGCTGCGCTACACCCCGAACTTTTGTGGATGCAAAAGTAGCTATCTTCTTAACTTATGCAAAAAAAACAGTTGAATTTTTATTTAAGGAAAAGCACAATTCCCGGTGATAAAGTAATTGTAGTAAAAATACAATGGATTTACACTACGGATTTATCGGTTAAATGGCTATGAGTAAATTAATAACTATATTTATTTCCATAATACTATTAATTGTAATTATGGAATGGCTTTTCAAGTTTGCAGAAAAAGATGAAAATGAAAAGGCTAAAATTATTTTTCATTTAATTAAGTTTTTTATTGTATCAACTTTCTCATTTATAATATATAGGTATTTGTTTGGTGATTTTATAATAAATGATTTGACATTTAAGAATGCTATTGATTTTATAAATAGCGAATATCTATTTTTTTCAGCTTTAGCATTTGTTTTATCATGGTTAATATATTGGCTTATGAATAAGATTCAAAAACAAATCGCCTATTTTTTTTCAAGCAAATTAAAAATATTTTTTTCCAAACACCTAAAGAATGAACTATCATATAAAAATGTGAAAAGAATAATAAAATTTTCAAATTTATTATTAACGGTTCGACTGTTAAAACTGGAAAATAATAGAATTTCATTTTCAAAACAATTGATTTCGGCTAAAGATTCACTTACCGAAAGTCAAGATAAAAAAAATGAATCTGAAAAAACGTATTACATCATGTCCGCTTGTTTTTTGCTTTTAGGATTAGAAGTTTTTTATTATACAGGTGTTTATATTATTATTTTGGTGTTCTCTGTCATTAGTATTTATTCTTTCATTATTGCAATGTTTTTTTCGTTCAGCCTTAGAAATAGCAGTATGATGTTAGCAATAATTAAATCAATTAAAAATTTCACAGAACGTTATGAATATAATAGAGATAGCCAATAGTTTTCCTGATGAACTAAGTGCAATTAAGCACTTTGAAAAAATACGTTGGGGTAAAAAGCCTAAATGTGCCTATTGTGGTTCTGAAAATATTGGTTCAAGGAATATTGATCATAGATTTAATTGTAAACATTGTCAGAAAACATTTTCAGTTACCACAAATACAAATCTGCATAACACACGTTTACCTCTTAAAACTTGATTGTATTCATTTGCAATTGTGACAGATGCGAAGAAAGGAGTATCAGCCAAACAACTTGAACGTAATATCGGTGTTCATTACGAAACAGCTTGGACGATGGGTCATAAAATACGCTCTTTGATGGCTATTGAGAATAAAGAGATTGAACTTTCCGGTATTGTTGAAATGGATGAAACTTATATCGGTGGAAAACCTAGAAAGTTTAACGACGGTACAACTTCAGACATTCGAACAGCTTACAAAATCCCTGAATTAGACGAACGTATTCACGATTTAAAACAAGCTGGGATAAAGTTAAGGCGTGGACGGGGAAATCCTGCCAAAAGCGATGTAAACCCAAAGCGAGGACGGGGAACGTCTAAAATTCCTGTTGTTGGTATTGTTTCACGAAACGGCGATGTTATTGCAGAAGTGATGCAAAAAACAACACATACACAATTAAGAAAACTTGTAAATAAATTCGTTGATAAAGATGATTCGGTCTTGATAACAGATGAATACAAGGGCTACAACCGTTTTTCTGAAATCATAGAACACATTAGCATTGATCATCAAAAGCTATATTCTTATAAAGGAGTAAACACAAATTCAATTGAATCATTTTGGGCGATTGTTAAGCGTGGCATACTTGGACAATACCACCAAGTCAGCCTAAAATACCTGCCGAATTACGTTTCTGAGTTTGTTTTTAAATACAATAATAGAAATCAGGATGATATGTTTGAAACGCTAGTTAAAAATAGCATGAAAACAGTAATCACCAAATAACCGATAAATCCGTTACACTAAAACACAAAAATCCCTCTTCCGGAGATTTTCACGAAGTTCCACGGGAAAAGTTGTCGAAATTAATTTGTGTGACAATTTGCTTTGATTCTTTCAGCCTTCGTCCGTGATTTGCCAGTCAACAATAAACAGACTTTCCTGCCTGATCCTGTCTTGATTGGGATTTTCAAGGGAAAACCGGTCATAGTTCTGATATAAAGCATCCAACCGGTCATTTCTATTTGATTTTCTTTTCTTAACAGGTTCCTGGGCAATTGCGCTGTCTTCACTGAAAAACCACAAATCTTTCTTTGGAATCGAAATCCTTGATTGTCTCCTAATTTCTAAAATCCTTTTTCTAACTATCATGATTTCAATATTTAATTGATTCGAACTACACTTTAAATGTACTTTAAAAGCCTATTAATGTTTCCTTTTTAACGTTAAAAATTTATAAAATTTAAGCTTATTCTGTTAAATGCTAATATGTTATGAGTTTTTCAGCATTAATTGTGTTTTGATAAACTGAGTAAGTATAAGGAAAGTAGTCAAGGCATTTTACTTTATAAACGAATTGATTTAAAGAATAGTATATTCAGTTTTGTCTATCGCGCTATCACAATTATTGATTAATTCTCTGTTGTTCATGCCTTCAGGATTTGTAACTTTGAAGTTCAAAAATAAATTCAAAAGATATGTTTAAAGCAATGAATCTTGATGATAAGAATAGTCAGAATACCAATGAGGCTGTTGAAACTGAAAAAGTAAAATGTTTGATTATTGGCTCGGGCCCGGCTGGATATACAGCCGCAATTTATGCAGCCCGCGCGAATCTCAGCCCGGTAATGTACGAAGGTTTACAACCCGGTGGTCAGTTAACGACTACAACCGAAGTTGAGAATTTCCCGGGTTATCCTGAAGGAATTACAGGTCCGGTGATGATGGAGGATTTGAAAGCCCAGGCTGTTCGTTTTGGTACGGACGTGCGTTGGGGATTAGCTACAAAAGTTGATTTTTCCGGATCGGTTCATAAGGTTTGGATCGACGAAAAAAAAGTTGTTGAGTCAGAAGTCGTGATTCTTGCTACGGGCGCCACAGCCAAGTATCTTGGTATTGACGATGAAAAGAAATATGCTGGCGGCGGAGTTTCTGCTTGTGCTACTTGCGACGGCTTCTTCTATCGTGGTAAAGATGTTGCAGTTGTTGGTGGTGGTGACACTGCTGCTGAAGAGGCCATTTACCTGGCTGGGTTGGTCAATAAAGTGTATCTGATTGTTCGTAGAGACGAACTTCGCGCTTCAAAAGTTATGCAGGAAAGAGTTTTCAGAACAAAAAATATCGAAGTTTTGTGGGAACACCAGACCAAAGGTTTAATGGGCGATGGAGTTGTTGAAGGCGCAGTGCTATGGAAGAAGAAAGGCACTCCTGAAGAAGAAGAAGTAACCATTAAAATAGATGGTTTCTTTTTGGCAATAGGTCACAAACCAAATTCAGATTTTGTAAAAGATTACCTAACCACTGACGAGGTTGGTTACATTAAAACTATTCCGGGAACATCTAAAACAAACGTTCCGGGAGTATTTGCCTGTGGCGATGTTCAGGATTCAATTTATCGTCAGGCTGTTACCGCGGCTGGTTCAGGTTGTATGGCAGCTATGGATTCCGAGCGATATCTTTCAGAAAAGCATGGTTAATCGATTTTAGCCGGTTTGAAAAACCCGTGATTGATAAACATTGTTCATTCACGGGTTTTTTCTTTAATTTTGAAAGCAGTTTTTATTCTTAATTAATCTTTGCGATGAAACGTATCATACAAACTAGCAATGCACCAGCAGCAATCGGCCCATATAGTCAGGCGGTTGAAGTTAACGGAACTTTATATATTTCAGGTCAAATTCCTTTGGATCCGGCATCCATGAAAATTGTAGAAGGTGGAATTCAGGAGCAGACCACCCAGGTTCTAACAAATATTGGAGCCATTTTAAAAGAAGCCGGTTACGATTATACTGATGTTGTGAAATCAACTTGCCTGTTGAGCGACATGTCCGATTTTAAGGCAATGAACGAAATATATGGCAGATTTTATACTGAAAATCCACCGGCTCGTGCGGCATTTGCGGTGAAAGATTTACCAATGGGAGTTTTAATTGAAATAGAAACTATTGCAGCAAAATAATGATTGAAAGTAACTACAGATTTAGCCAGAGGTTATTTGGCCTATTCTCTTTACTTCTTATTTAGCTGATTTTCAATGGCATCTTTTAACGATTTGAAATCTTTTTCGTCAAATCCAATCGAGCTGAAAACTACGGTTCCTTCAGGCGAAATCAGAAAATTCCGGGGAATATACTGACCGGCAAATTTCGAATATATTTTTCGTTCCGGATCAGGATAAAATGGCATCGAAAATTTATTGTCTTCCTTAAATTTATTGACTTCCTCCCAGTTGTGCTCACGTCCGAAGATCAGAATTTCAAAGTTCGGGTTCTTTTTGTATTTGTTGTATATGTCGGATTGGATAAATGGCAATTCTTTTCGGCATGGTCCGCACCATGTGGCAAAAAAAGTAATTAAAACAGTTTTTCCCTTGAACCCGGAAATGCTTTGAGTTTTCCCCGGAATTTTCTCGAAATCGAAAGCCGGAACAGGTTCGTTAAGCTTTACATGTGTAGTTTCTTCCTGAGCAAAGCCATGAAGAACTGAAGCAAAGAAGAACATTAAGATTAGAGAAACTGATCTGTATTTCATAAAATAGATTTAACAATTAAAGAATTTTGGATACGTTCATAACTCAAACGAAAATACAAATTTTGAATTGTATTTTGTGGGGAGCAAACTTTTAAATTTCTAAAGAGAAATCACCTCGCTTTGGAGAAACAGATTTGAGTACAATTGAATAACCGGATACTGCTGAATTGGTTTGTGTTGGTGTGTATATTTTTATATTTTTGAATAGTTACCATTTTGACACTCACAATAACTTATAACAATAAATCTACTGTTATGACAAATCGCCGTAATTTTTTGAAAACCACAGCTGCATTTGCTGCTGTTGCCATGGTGAATCCGATGGCTGCCTGTGCTGAGGAAAAGAAGGTAATTGGACTACAACTTTATACAGTTCGAGACAAAATTCAACAGGATTTGAAAGGAACTCTTGAACGAGTAGCTAAAATTGGGTATAATTCGGTTGAAGCTGCCGGATACAATGCCGCCGACGGAACTTTCTACGGAATGGAAGCCAAAGCATTTGTTGGGTTATTGAATAGTTTAGGGATGCCGTTGAATAGTTCTCATACTGTTTTTGAACTCGATTCAGCTGATAAAGTAATTGGCGATGCTGCAGCAGCAGGTGTTAAGTACATCATTTACCCCTATTTATCTGATCAATTCAGAACAAATCTGGATGGGTGGAAAGCTACTGCAGAAAAATTCAATAAAATGGGAGAAATCGCCCAAAAGAATGGAATTCAATTTGGCTATCACAACCACGCTTTCGAGTTCGAAGTAATGGACGATCAGATTCCTTACGATATTTTGCTGACAGAAACTGATCCGTCGTTGGTTACGTTTGAAATGGATCTTTATTGGGTAACCCGCGGTGGACACAATCCGGTAGATTATTTCAAGAAATATCCCGGTCGTTTCCAGTTGTGGCATGTAAAGGATATGGTAAAAACTGATGATATGTTTTTTGCCCCGGTTGGAACCGGTCGAATTGATTTTGCGGCTATTTTTGCAGAGAAGCAAACTTCCGGAATGAAGTATTTCTTTGTTGAGCAGGATAGCTTTAAAGATCTCGATGCATTCGAAAGCATCGAAACAAGTTATAAATATTTAAGTCAGGCTAAATTTTTGTAAAATATACTTTTTTAGTATTAACCCCCGCCGGAAAATTACCTCACACCTTACCCGGCGGGTTTTTTATTGCCCGGACTTTAGTTTTCCGAAATTTCATGAATGAATTCCCTGATGGAGATAACCCGCGCAAAAGTTCCGTTTAAGGCGGCCATAAAAGCGCCATGTACATTTGATGCACTTATTGTTTTACTCTCAAAAGACAGGTCTCGCGTGGCACAAGCGTCTGAGATAAGTGTACATGAATAGCCCAAATCATTTGCCGCCCTGGTCGTTGTGTCAATACACATGTGACTCATTGCACCACAAATAACAAGTTTAGTGCAGTTTGTCATTTGAAGATGTTGATGCAGGCTGGTATTTCTGAAACTATTTGGATAGTTTTTCGTGATGACTGTCTCGTTCTCGTGAGGGTGAATTGAGGCATGAATTTCTGCTCCTGAAGTTTCAGGAATAAAAAAGCTGGCGCCTTCCTTATTGGCTAAATGCTGAATAAAAATGACCGGCCATTTATTTTTCCTGAAGGTCGATAATAGTGATTTCGCATTTTCAGTAGCTTCATTCATTTCCGAGAGTTCCATTTTTCCTCCCGGAAAATAATCATTCTGAATATCGATCAATAGAAGTGTGGGGTTCTTCATAGCCTGTTTGCAATGAAAAAGGTGACTGCTGATAGTCACCTTTTTATTTTGTTTTATGAATTTTTACAGGGAATAAATGTCATGAGAGTATCGCCACGCAAACCTAAACGTAAAGTTTCGAGTGGAATAACCTCATTGGTCGCAATATTTCCAAGATTTACGTTGTGTCCAAGCAACTTAATAAACCAAACCTGTTGCGTTTTTAGGGGAGCTTCCCATAATATTAAATCCGGATTAACGGCTTTTTTGATGCTAAGTACCAATTCAAAATTTGCAGAACCATCGTCGTTGTAAATTCCCATATTTCCACTTTCGCGGGCTTCGGCAATTACCTTCCATGCACCGGCATTTAATTCAGTTTGCATGAACGAAATCCATTTCTCGTTCGAAATTTCCTTGCCTTTAAGTTTGGTTCCAACTTCCGATAAAACCGTATAATTTTTGCTGAATTCAGAAATGTATTCGCATTTCAATTTGTGATCGAGATCCATAACTCCATCAGAAATCTCGACAACTTCCATTTCAAAATCATCCAGATAGCGACGATATTCATCAATCATATCTCTTACTGCAAAAGCTTCGAAAAGAGTTCCGCCGAAATACGGTTTTAACCCGGCCGACTTGTAGAGCTTGATTTTTTCGCGCAGGTGGCTGGTAATGATTGAAGTTCCAAAACCCAATTTTATCAGGTCGCAATAGGGGGCTGAAATGTCGCATAAGTCTTCTGCTTCGCGCAAACTCAAACCTTTGTCCATAACCATGGTGAGTCCGCTTTCGCGAGGCTGCGCCGGCCGGTCAGGCATGTGTGGCAATCGAAAATTCATGTAAATAAATTGATATTAGTTTTTTTTGATTATTTAGATTCTGATGGAATTCACCTGAACGGAGAAGTCCACATTAAACCGATTCAATACCTAGTTGTTTAAAGTTTTGTTGTTTGATATTGCGAAATAAGCTTTTTAATTGATTCAATTTTTATAGCTTCCGGATAGAACTCAAAAAGTTCATTTTGTTTAGTGTAATCAATTTTTAGCGCTTTTTCGAAATGACAGGCAGCTTCGAGTTCCTCATTTTTGTCGAGCAAATAAGCTGTTAACCTGTAGTTTATAAAAGCATTCGATTTGTTGATCTTATTTGCTGTCCTTAAAACTTCAATAGCACGGTCGGTATCATCCAGATCGTAAAACATTTCCGAGTACGACAGCCAGTTCTCCGTGTTTTCCGGTTCTAAGGCGGTGGCCATTTCAAATGCATCAATTGCTTCTTTCACGAGATTAAGTTCTGCCTGCACTTTAGCGTACATAGCCCAGAAATCAGGGTTCTCTTCCTCAAGATTAATGGCTTTTCTGAAACAAACTTTGGCTTCATTTAATTCCCCTTCCGACCACAGAATCAATCCCGAACCATACCAGGCGCTTGAGTTGCTGTCGTTTAGCTGTATCGCTTTCCGATAATAAATAATCGCCTCACTATATTGGTCAGAATTCAGGTAACATTCAGCGAGATAGCAATATGCATCATCGTTTTCTTTGTCGAGTTCAAGATATTCCTGATAACATTTAATGGCCTCTTCAAACTGATTATTGTTTGCCAAAGCATTGGCTTTGTTGAAATGAGCATGCAAAAAATCGCTGTTCAAAACAATCGCAAAATCGTATGCTTCAATGGCTTTGTCGAATCTTCCGATACGGTTGTAAGTAATGCCAATGTTATACCAGACCGAATGATTAAACGGATCAATATCGAGGTATTTATCGTAGTATTCGATACTTTTTTCAAATTGCGAATCCTTATCGTAGTAATAGCCCAGTTCATAAAGCACAATTTCGTTTCCGGGATTGGCTTTGCTGGCTTTTTCGAGGTATTTTATGGCGAGTTGTGTTTCACCTGACTGCCCAAATGAAACGCCGATGTTATAAAGTGTTTCATCTGGTTCGTCAATCGGTAGTTTGAGTGCCTGATCAAAAGCTTCAACGGCTTTGGCGACATCGCCCAGCAAATTAAGCGCACCACCTTTGGTCAGATATAAATCAGGATTGTTTGTTTCAATTTTTTCGGCCATTTGCAGCAACTCCAGGCATTCTTCAAGTTTGCCTTCGTGCATAAGTACCTGTGCCTGACGGATTTTAATAGATATTGAAGCTGGATGAAGGCGCAGTCCTGTTTCAATGGCTTTTTTAGCCAGTTTGATTCGTCCATCTTCCAAAAAATAGTCAACAATACCTTCAACCTCAAATACATCGAAATATTTGGAGGTTTTAGCTTTGACCATTTTTTTAAAACGCTTTACCGCCTCCTGAAAATCATCATCTTCGAAATTGTCCCTGGCGTCTTCGTTCATATATTCTCATTAAAGTTTGCAAATTTAAGAATACTTTTCGATTTGAGTCATTTTGTCTGATGCTCTTTTCTCAACAGATCAGTAACAGTCTTTACCGGATTAAATGTTTCGACCGGAACTTCGACAAAGATTGTATTCCAATCCGACATCGATCCATTCCACAATCCGGGTAATTCCTGTGCCTTCAGGTCTTTTCCGTCTTTCGATTTTAGCGAGATAAAGCCCGTTTCGGGATCGCTGAAATCCAATAAGTTATATTTTTTGCCTTCGTGATTTTTTACTGCACATACCAAGTCTACCGGGTTGAAATGAGTTGCATTTTGTGCAATTACTGCCTGTTCCGGATCTGAAAAATCGATTTGCGAACTTTCAACAATTTGGAGCGAAACAGAACCATCTCTATTTTGTGCGAAGAACGGCCCACCACCAGGTTCCCCTTCATTTTTAACCATTCCACAAATCCGGATAGGGCGGTTAAATTTTTTACTGAAATAGTAAAAGAGTTCCTCCTTTTCGCTGTAATACTGATTTTGGGGTGGGGTGATATTTAAAACATTTTCCAGAAAGTTTGCAGCTTCGGCATAAAACGCACTTTCGAGCGTGCTGGGATGATGCTCGTGTAAAATTTTCTGATAATAGAAAATCTGTTCCTGAAGATTAAATAATATTCCGGCAAGTGCTTTTTTGTAATCAACTGTGGGTTGCTTAAGATGATCAGGAACTACATTGTCAATGTTTTTAATGAAAATAAGATCGGCATCCAGATCATTCAAATTTTCAAGCAAAGCACCGTGGCCGGCTGGCCGGAACAGTATACTTCCATCAGAATTTCTGAAAGGTTCATTTTCGGGAGTTACAGCGATTGTATCCGTTGACGATTTCTGCTGCGAAAAATCAATTTGGTAAGTTACCTCAAACAACTGCTCATACTTCGGCTTAATTTCGTTGACATGCTGTTCGAAAGCCTGCTGGTGTTCGGGCGAAACTGTAAAATGTAAGTGAACTACACCTTTATTATTCCGGCAGTAGGAAGCGCCTTCAACCAGATGTTCTTCCAGCGGAGTTCTGATTTCTTCGAAATACCGATGAAATTTCAACAATCCTTTTGGCAAATTTCCGTAATTCAATCCGCCATCCAAAAGCAACGATTCCAACAATGATTTTAGCCTGCTTTCAGTGTTGCTTGCATTAGCCAGTTCTTCCAAATCATCGGCAAAGGCAAATTTCTTGAGTTGATTTAAAAACAAGGAGATTTCCTTGTCCTTTTTTATTTCTGCTTCAGATACTCCGTTCTCGTGATTTTCCAGCGCTGAAAATAACGATTTAAACATACGGCTGGCTGCTCCTGACGCAGGAACAAACTTAATCAGGTCAATATCCGAGGCAATCTTTTCATCAAAAACAGAGCTGTATTTTAAAACTTCGTTTTCAGAAAGTTTTAGTATGCCGTGATAGATGCTGGCTGCTTCGGTCAACTTCAGGAATGGAAAACCGGTCTTGAAATTTTCAATTTGTTGTTTAACAACTTCAAATTTACTTCCGCGAGCCGCAATCTGGCTGATATCTTCGGGTTTAAACATAGCAGCGTATTAACGTTTTTTAAATTTAAAAAATCGAGTTGATAAAATAGTCTGTGACATGCATTCAGATCAAAAAGTTATAAACCTTTATTCAATAAAAGTAGATGGACGAAAATGTAATTAATCGACTGTTTATTAGAATTATAAGTTGTATCCGGAATTTGTGATATTAACAATTTCGCCAAAAGTCACATAAGTTTCAAAATTTCGACTCTGTTTTTAAAGGAACTTCATGGCCTAATATTTAAACCAACATATTTAATCCGAACCTTTGAAACTGCATAAATAGCGATACTTTTGTGACTTTAGCTAAAACAAATCTGATGGACAAATTCCTATGGGGAACTACGAAAAGATACAATGATTTTTCTGGTTATTTCAGGAAGAAATTCAATGAGCGCGTGCAGAAAATCTCCATTGATGCTGGATTTACCTGCCCAAATCGCGATGGGTCTAAGGGAAAGGGTGGTTGCTCGTATTGCAACAATCAGACTTTTTCACCCGGGTATTGCCAACCTGTAAAAAGTGTCACTGATCAGATTAATGAAGGAATCGAATTTTTTTCGCGAAAATACAATTCCATGCAATATCTGGCATATTTTCAATCGTATAGTAACACGTATGCATCCCTTTCAATCCTGAAAGATATCTATGAAGAGGCTTTGCGTCACGATAAAATCATTGGTTTGGTTATTGCGACCCGGCCCGACTGTGTAACCGAAGAGATTTTGGACTACCTGCAAAAACTGGCACATAACCATTATGTTATGGTTGAATTTGGTATTGAATCACATAAAAATGAAAGTCTCGACCGCATGAATCGTGGCCACCATTTTGAAGAATCGGTTTGGGCCCTAAATGAAACCGCAAAAAGAAACATCCACAATTGTGCCCATCTGATTTTAGGATTACCTGGAGAAACGGAAGAAGACTGGCTCGAACAGGCGAAAATAATTTCGGGTTTACCGGTCGAAAACCTGAAATTGCACCAGCTTCAAATTCACAAAGGAACGCGGATGTATCGTGAATACATCGAAAATCCGCAGGAATTTAAAATGTTTACTGTTGAAGAATATTTGGAATTGACTGTGAAATATCTTGAGCTACTGAATCCACAAATAATCGTTGAACGTTTCGTTAGCGAAGCGCCTGATGAATTTTTGGTGGCGCCACGTTGGGGATTGAAAAACTTTGAATTTACTGCAAAACTTGAGAAATTGCTTGTAGAAAAAGATACCTGGCAGGGACGGCTTTCAAGTTCAGTTGCCAAAAACCCTTTTTAAAAGATTGGTGACCCTTGCATTTACGTTTGTCCTGATGTCTTTTTCGCGATCGGAAATTTTCAGGAACATACCATCAAGCGCTCGTTGCAGAAGATAATCCTCCAGTTTAACATCTACTGTTTTTAAACTGGCGAATTTTCCAATTGGCGATCCAGCAACTTTGTTCCAGTTTGTTGTCAACTCATTCCAAGATTGCTGTGTTGAAACTCCGGCAACCAGATTTTTATTTAACGCTTCCCGAATTTTTGGCCGGTAAAGTTCACTTAACTGATTAAAAGTCTTCGATTTGAAATATTCGGTTGCGGCATTATCTGGCCCTTTCAAAATTTGCAGTCCATCGGCAATCGTCATTTCACGAATGCTATTTACAAAAATTGGTGTTGCCGCTTTTGCCGCTTCTTCGGCAGCACGATTAATACGCAAAACAACATCGTCAACAAGTTTTGATCCTCCCGGAAGTTTCGAAATATTATCAGTGATTGTTTTAGCTTCAGGTGGGAGTAAAATTTTTACAGCCTGGTCCTTCAAATAACCATCAACGGCCGATAAGTGACTAACCGCGCTATCGGTTCCAATTCTTAAAGCGTCTTTCAATCCGTTTATGATATCGGTATTAGTCAGTGGTAAGTTCTGACTGCCTACAGATTGAGCGATCTGACTCAACTCGGCACATGAATTCAGGATAAAAGCAACGGCGATAAACGATACGATTTTTGATAGGTGCATGATTCTTTATTTGATGGAAAGCTGAAATTAAAACAATTTTTTTAATGACGGTGCCTGATTGTTGGCTTATTTTGTTCCTTTTTGCTCTGGCCAAACAATCCGTCAAGTAAGTCTTTTCGGTTCAATCGAAGTAATTCGCTTTTTATTTCCTGGTGATATTCGCGCTGATACCAGAAAAAATATTTACGCTGTGCCAGCTTTTCCTTCTGGCTTTTGGCTGTAAATACTTTCTGCATGGTGTATGGATGAAATCCGGTATAATATATTACTGTTGCCAAAGTCATAGGTGTTGGCGTAAAATCCTGAACCTGTTCAAGCTTGAAATCGAGCTGCTTGGTTTCTACGGCCAAATTAGCCATATCGGTGTTTTCGCATCCCGGGTGACTGGAAATGAAATACGGGATCAACTGTTGATTGAGTCCTTCTTCTTTGTTTATTTCATGAAAAACCCTGTTCAGTTTGTGGAATAACTTGAAAGAAGGTTTTCGCATCAAATCGAGAACCTGGTCGGAAGTATGTTCGGGAGCAACTTTTAATCGGCCCGAAACATGATGCTTAATGACTTCGCGCAAATATTCCAGGTTATTTTTGTTGACCTGCACATCGCTGGTTTCTTTCAAAATCATATCGTAGCGAATGCCACTACCGATAAAAGCCTTTTTTACGTCGGGATGCTGCCGTACTTTTTTGTACAAATCGAGCATCGGTTTGTGGTCGATATTCAGATTTTTACAGACGTCAGGAAAAACACACGAAGGCCGTTTGCACTTTCGGCAGATTTCCTCGTGAATACCTTTCATTTTATACATGTTGGCCGACGGGCCTCCCAAATCAGAAATGTAGCCTTTGAAATCGGGCATCAAAACCAATTTGTCAATTTCTTTCAATACTGATTCTTCGGAACGACTGGCAATAAATTTACCCTGATGTGCCGAAATGGTGCAGAATGTGCAGCCACCAAAACATCCACGGTGAATATTTACAGAATGCCTGATCATGTTATAGGCCGGAATATCTTCCTTGGTTTTATAGCGCGGGTGGGGCAGTCGCGTAAACGGCAAATCGTAAAATCGATCAATCTCTTTTTCTTCGAGCGGTGGCCAGGGCGGATTGACAATAACCTTCTGGTTGCCGGTTTTCTGAATAATTAGATTTGCCTCTACTTTATTCGACTCCTCCTCGATGTGCATAAAGTTTTTGGCAAATTTCTTTTTGTCTTCCAAACATTCTTCATAGGAATACAATTCAATACTGTTCCATTTCTTATTAGTTGGATAATCTTCGTTTTCAGAAACCAAAAAAGCAGTTTGCGGAATGTTTGTTAGCTTTTTATAGTCGACTCCTTTTTGCAGCAAACTGGTATATTCCAGAATTGATTTTTCACCCATTCCATAAAAAAGCATGTCGGCTTTTGCTTCCATCAGGATCGACGGTTTTAGCCTGTCGCTCCAATAATCATAGTGGGTAACCCGACGTAATGAAGCCTCAATTCCCCCAATAACCAGAGGAACATCAGGAAACAACTCTTTGAGAATTTTGGAATAAACTGTTGTGGCATAATCGGGACGCTGCCCTTGCCGGCCACCCGGAGTATAGGCATCGTTCGAGCGTTTGCGTTTGTTGGCGGTATAGTGGTTCACCATCGAATCCATATTTCCGGCCGTAACCGCAAAGTAAAGATTTGGCTTTCCCAGCTTTTTGAAGTCGCGCAAATCATCTTGCCAATTGGGTTGTGGAACGATGGCAACTTTTAATCCTTCAGCTTCCAGAATACGGCCAATTACAGCTGCTCCAAATGAAGGATGATCAACGTAGGCATCGCCTGTAAATAAGATTACATCTAAACTATCCCAACCCCTCGATTCAACCTCTTTTTTCGTGGTAGGCAACCACTGATTTATGTCGTATTTTTGATAGAGTAAATTCAATTTCGAAATTTTTTATGCGAATTAAGCTAATCCTTTTACAATTGAATAAAAAAAATGTTCATTTTTAGCAATTCTTTTGAAACTATGATTTTTTGTTTTTTTATCAATTGACCTGTATTTGTAATTTATTCCTAATCAGACATGGAACTTTTCAAACCTAAAGATATCCTCAAAGTAAATCCAAAACTTAGCTTTATCGGTGGCGAACATTTTGCCCGATTCCTGATGTTACTGCTGCGTTTTGACAAGCTGAACAAAGTTTATAACCAAATTGGAGATAAAAAAGGGCTTGATTTTATTGATGAGCTTATCAAAATTCTGAATATAAATTTCACATTCGATCAGGACGAGCTTCAGCGAAGAATTCCAAAAACCGGTTCTGCTATAATTGTTTGCAACCATCCGTTTGGTGGGTTGGAAAGTATTTTGCTGATCAAAATGCTCATTCAGGTTCGTTCTGATTTCCGGATTTTATCTACTCAACTGTTGCAAAAAATCGATCCTATCCGTGAATTTTTTCTGGAAGAAGATGACTTTCAGAAGAAACCGGAAAAAGGGATTTTGAATTCAGGAACTGAAAAAGCCACTGAATATATTGCTCAGGGCGGAATTTTGTGTTTTTTTCCTGCTGGAGATGTGTCGCAATTTGATGCTACGAGGGTTCTTTCAGACAAACAATGGCAATACAATACGCTAAAATTCATCAAGCAACAAAAAGTGCCTGTTGTTCCAATTCACTTTCAGGGAAATAACAGCCGGCTTTTTTACATGATGGGTAACATTCATCCTTCGTTGCTAAGTATGAAATTGCCAACCGAAATACTTTATCAGCACCGAAAACCGGTTAAAATTAGAATTGGTAATCCGGTTTTGATTCCTGAACAGGATAAATTCTCCGACATTTATCAGTATGGCCGATATTTACGGGCAAAAACTTATTTGTTGAGCTCGAAAATTGAGGTGAAAAGGTTTTTCAATTATTCATTGAAGCGGCAGCAGAAAATTGAACCTGTTGCTGAAGCTATTCCCCGCGAAAAAATTCTTCAGGAATTACATAACTTAACTAGCGAATGCGCTTTGTTCAGGATGCAAAATTATACCGTTTATTGCGTCCCATCCAAGCGAATACCTAATGTTCTTTTGGAGATTGGCCGGCTTCGCGAAGTCACTTTCCGGCAGGTTGGCGAAGGAACAAACAGAAGCATCGACCTTGATGAATTCGATTTGTATTATAATCAAATGTTTATCTGGGATAATGATGCTGAGATGATTGCGGGCGCGTACCGTATTGGGAAAGGTGCTGAAATTATGCATGAATTTGGCGTTCGCGGTTTCTATATTCAAAGCTTGTTTAAGATAAAAGACGGCCTTCAGGATATGCTGAATCAAACTATGGAATTGGGGCGCTCGTTTGTTGTAAAGGAATATCAGCGCAAACCATTGCCTTTGTTCCTGTTGTGGAAAGGCATTTTGTATTTTACCCTGAAAAACCCTGAATACCGATATTTGATGGGGCCGGTTAGCGTAAGCGACGACTATTCGAAAACGTCTAAAGAAATGATCATCAAATTTATCATGGCTCATCATTTCGACTGGAAATTGGCCCGAAGTATTACCCCGCGAAATTCCTACAAATTCAAGACTGTCGATCAGAATCTGAACATCATTATGCAAAGCATGGACAATGATATCAACACCCTTGATAAATTTATAGGCGATGTGGATGAATTGAATTCAGGGTTGCCGGTGTTGCTGAAAAAGTACATTAAATTGAATGCTAAAATCATCGGCTTTAATGTCGATCCGAAATTCAACAATTGTCTCGATGGATTGATTGTTCTCGATTTGTGCGATGTGCCACCAAATACCATTGAATCGCTCTCGAAAGAAGCGAATGACGGAACTATCCTTCAGCAGTTTCACTCGAAGCGAATGAAAAATGGCAAATGATCCTAAATAGTTATTTCTTAAAAACGAAATACACGGCCAGAACCAGAAAAACAAAACCGATAAGGTGATTGTACCTGAAGTTTTCGTTTTTAAACAGTATGATTGAAAAAATCATAAAGACAAGTAACGTTATCACTTCCTGGATTACTTTCAATTCGATTAACGAAAACGGACCACCGTTTTCTTTGTAACCCATCCGGTTGGCAGGAACCTGGAACATATATTCGAATAAAGCAATTCCCCAGCTAATCAGTATAATGGCCACGATTCCAAGTTTGCTGAACCATTTCATCTCAGCGAACTTCAGGTGTCCATACCATGCCAGAGTCATAAACGAATTGGATATAACTAGCAGAACTATAGTCGAAATTCCTTTCATATACAGATTGAGCTTAATATTTGTGCGAAAATACCTTAAATGATGACTCGAATTTAGGTCGGAACCAAATTATTTATTGGTCAATTAAAATTTTAATTTGAAATCCTGTTTCCTCATTTTTAGTAAAGTTTTAAACAAAATAGTACTAATTTCGGTTTAGTATGCTGTTATTGTACGAAATACCCAAACCAATTTTATTACCTTTCAATTTGAACCACATGAAAAAAACACTTATTTGGATTTTAGGGCTGACTTTCCTCATTTCTTGCCAAACGAATTCAGGCAAAAAAATTACCTCAGATGCTGATAATGCAGGCTTAACTCTTCCCGAAGGATTTTCGGCTTTAATTTTTGCCGATAGTATTGGTCATGCCAGACATTTGGAAGTCAATTCGAATGGAGACGTTTATGTATCGCTCAGCCGTGTTAAAAATGGTGGTGGAATGGTTTGCCTTCGCGATCAGGATGGCGATGGTCGTGCCGATGAAATTAAATATCATGGAATTTACGATGGAACCGGCCTTAAACTGCATAAAGGTTATGTGTATTTTGGTGCCGACACCATTGTTGTGCGGTACAAATTAACAGAAGGTGAGCTTGTTCCTTCGGACACGGCAGAAACGATTGCGTCTGGGTTTTCAACCCAAAACCAGCATGCAACCAAGCCTTTGACTTTTGATCAGGATGGAAACATGTATGTAACTGTTGGAGCGCCTGCAAATGCATGTATGGAACAAACACGGACCAAAGGGTCACCCGGAATGGATCCTTGCCCGTTACTCGAATTGCATGGAGGTATCTGGCGGTTTAAAGACGATGTTCCGAACCAGGATCAGGCTAAAGACGGATATCGTTTTGCAACCGGAATTCGCAATGCGGTTGCGATCAGGTGGAACAACACGGAAAATAAGCTTTACGCATTGCAACATGGCCGTGACCAACTTTCACAGTTTTTCCCAGAACTTTATACTGAAGAACAAAGCGCCAACCTTCCGGCCGAAGAATTTTTACTGGTGGAAGATGGTTCCGATTTTGGCTGGCCATACTGTTATTACGATGGTTTGCAAAATAAAAAAGTATTGGCTCCTGAATATGGGGGCGACGGAACTAAAATTGAAAGATGCTCGGCAAAAGACGATCCGCTTATGGCTTTTCCGGCACATACTGCACCAAACGATTTATTATTTTATACCGGAAATATGTTTCCTGAAAAGTATAAAAACGGAGCTTTTATTGCTTTTCACGGATCGTGGAACAGGGCACCGGAACCTCAGGAAGGTTATTATGTAGTTTTCGTTCCGTTTAAAGGTCTACTTCCTTCCGGGTCGTACGAAATTTTTACGAGTGGGTTTTCTGGAGTTGACGTAGTTAAAAGTCCGCGCGATGCCAAGCATCGACCGTGTGGATTGGCTCAGGGGCCTGATGGATCGTTATATATTGCCGACGATGTAAGTGGCCGAATTTACCGGATAATTTACAATGGAAAATAAATTGTCAGTAATTTCGTTTGTATTGAACTTAAAAATTTCAAACAAATTCAATGAAAAAGAAAATTAAGCAGCTACTATTTTGTGTTTTGTTATTCGGTCTGGTTGTTTCGTGTAACAATACATCCGAAAAAAAGAAGACAGCGGCGGTAAGTACAGAGAATATTGCCTCCGAAATAAATAAAACTTTACCTGCAGAAGCACCAAAAGTTGAGCATCCCGGAAAGGCAGTTTATACACAATATTGTCTTACCTGCCATCAGTCAGATGGTTCTGGAGTGCCGGGAATGCATCCGCCACTTGGGCCAGGCAGTTGGGCAGGTAAAGACCCAAAGGAATTGATTGCCATAATGATGAAAGGATTGAGTGGAAAAGTGGAGGTTGATGGAGAAATCTATAATAATTTTATGCCATCGCATGCCAAACTAACCGACGAGGAAATGGCCAATGTTTTGTCGTATGTTCGCTCAAGTTTCGGTAACAATTTCGAACCGGTTACTCCGGAAATGGTAAAAAAAATAAGAAGTGGTAAATAAAACTTTCTGATGAAAAAGAAGGCTGTAATATCAAATATTACAGCCTTCTTTTTCATCTTTACACGAGGTTCACCTGATGGCAAATCGCGCAAAAACCGAGTATTTAAGTTTAATTTTCTGAAACGATAATTCAGGCAATTCTTCTTCCTTACTTTCCGCGTTCATAACCATGGGCATCATGGCCGATTTGCGCATGGGTTGAAAATCTTCGTATGTTTCGCGTTCCTGAATGAGAATTGGTTTCCCAAGCGTTTCGTCAATTGCCGACAACAAATACCCGGCTTTTTCTTTGGCATCCTGAACGGCCTGCATTTTTACCTCTTTCTTGAATTCCTTGATTTTCGAATGGTCAACCCGTTGAACATTTGCATTAAATGCGTTGATTTCGTCGAGCAAATCGAAAACCTTTCCCAAGGTTGTGGTATTTGAAACCATCAGGACATAATCTTTCGATGCAATTACGTCGTTTTTCTTACGCTTGATTTTAACAAAATCGGAATTGGCATCAGCCAATTGTAAATCGTTCAGATCGATATCCATTTTCATCAACCCTTTTTTCAGGTCTTTCTCCTGATCGTCAATTTCGATTTTCTTTTTGCCTTCAAATCGTTCTTTGAGCGTAAAGGCAATGTAAATGCGATCTGGAATCACTTCCATTTCTGAAGTTCCAACTACTTCAATTACTGAGGGTTCTTTTTCTCCAGAACTTCCCTGACTCATGGAAGCAAACGGCAGAAAGGCTAAAAAAGCCAGTAGAAATCTTGTTTTCATGTTCGCTGTTTTAAATTGTAAAATATGGTCTTTTTGTCATCGCTATATTGTCACTTAATTGTCATTGAGTGTAAAGAACCTTTCTTTGATTCTTCAAAAAAAGCAATAAATGACTCAATGACTATCAATGACTTTGATTGAAATCCTTCTTGTTCTCAAATCTTCAAAATCCCGCAGCCTGTCCGTCTTTTCTCGATTCAGATGCGCCATAATACACTTTGTTCTGTCCATCCCATTTTATGGCCTGGTAGCCTCCGTATATTCCGTTTATAAATTCAACGCGATGACCTTTGCCAAGCAAATTGCGTACCGTTAAATACGGAATTCCGCTTTCAAGGTAAACAATTCCACCATCCGTCATTTTTTCGTCGGTCGGTTCGCTCGATCCTTCGTGGCAAATCCGTGGCGCATCGCCCGCTTCCTGAAGGTTCATCCCGAAATCGATCAGGTTCACAATAATCTGCGCATGGCCCTGCGGTTGCATCGATCCGCCCATCAGGCCGAAACTGATGTATGGTTTGCCGTCTTTGGTGATAAATGCCGGAATGATGGTTTGAAACGGACGCTTATGCGGTTCAAATTTGTTCATGTGATTCGGATCGAGTGAAAACATTTCGCCACGGTCCTGCAATACAAAACCCAATTTCCCGGGAGTCATTCCTGAACCCATTCCCCGGTAATTGCTTTGAATGAGCGAGACCATATTCCCATCTTTATCCGCAGTTGTCAGGTAAATGGTGTTTCCATGCTCCGGATTTCCGGCCGGATACGTTTTTGCGGCGCGGTTTGGATTCAATAATTTGTTGCGGTCTTTAGCGTAATCTTTCGAAATTAATCCCTGAACGGGTAATTTATTGAAATCCGGATCAGCATAAAACTTAGCCCGGTCTTCGAATGCGAGTTTCTTAGCTTCCACAAACGTGTGAATATATTCAGCACTTCCAAATCCCATCGATTTGATGTCGTAGTTTTCCAGGATATTCAGGATTTGCAAAACAGCTATTCCCTGCCCGTTTGGCGGCAATTCCCAAACATCGTAGCCACGGTAATTGGTCGAAACGGGGTCAATCCATTCCGAATGGTGATCGGCAAAATCGCGCATACTGAAAAAACCTCCTTCTTTCCTGACATAATCGACAATTTTTTGAGCAATTTCGCCTTTGTAAAAGGCATCCCGGCCGCCCTGCGCAATTTTTTCGAGCGTTGCAGCCAGATATGGATTTTTGAAGACTTCACCTTTGGCTGGCGCCTTTCCGTCGGGCATATAAATTTCTTTGAATCCGGTATAGTTTTCCAATAATTTCGAATTCGAATTCCAGTAATATGCAATGACTTCGGAAAGCGGAAATCCTTCGCGCGCATAGTTTATAGCCGGTTTCAGGATTTCCGGCATAGGCAGTTTTCCGAATTTTTTATTCAATTCGTACCAGCCATCAACACAACCCGGAACCGAAACTGAAAGTGGACCATGTGAAGGTACTTTTTGAATACCATGATCGACAAAATATTGCAATGTCAGATCATATGGCGAACGTCCGCTCGCATTTAGTCCATATAGCTTTTGTGTTTTCGCATCCCATACAATGGCAAATAGATCGCCGCCAATTCCGTTTCCGGTAGGTTCAACCAGACCAAGAACAGCGTTGGCTGCAATGGCCGCATCAACAGCATTTCCGCCAGCTTTCAGAATATCGAGTGCAACCTGCGTCGCAAGCGGCTGACTTGTGCAGGCCATCCCATGCTGAGCAATAACCTCGGAACGTGTGGCAAATGTCTCGCCGGTAATCCGATCCTGAGCATGTACAAATTCAATCATACAGAAAGCAACGATCAGAAGTAAACTATTTTTCATGGGTCAGTTTTTAGATACGCCAATTTACAAAAATTGCGAGTTTTAAAGTCGGCGACACATATTTCTTTCCTGAAGCAAGGGATTTAGTTTTACCTTTAAACCGGATTATGTCTGTGTTGGAATTTTGAGGCAAATTTTACTGTCGCGAATTTCAGGTTTTCAGGAAAATTAAAAGTGAAGTAGAAAAATGAATCCATTTTTAAAGCAGGTTGCCAATTATTTGTATGTGAATCACCGTGCCGAACTTGGCGAATATTGCCTGGTTTTTCCGGGTAGGAGAGCGGGTGTGTTTTTTACCGCCTATCTGAACGAATTGATTGATCAGCCCATGCTTTCGCCTGAGATTACAACAATTAGCGAATTAATTTCTTCACTAACAAGTCTTCAGCAAGCCGATCCGGTTTCGCTGGTTTTAAAACTTCAGGATGTTTACAGCAAAGTAACCGGGCATCAGGAGCCTTTGGACGAATTTTTCTTTTGGGGCGAAATTTTACTGGCCGATTTCGATGATGTTGACAAGTACATGTTGAATGCCGATGATTTATTCCGGAATATTTCGGATTTGAAAGAACTCGAAAATCAGTTCGACTACCTGACCGAGGAACAAAAAAGAGCAATTGATGAGTTTTGGGGAAACCTGGATAAAGTTCCGCATTCGTTCAATAAGGAAAAGTTTATCGGCATCTGGACCAAACTGGCTGAAATTTATCACCGGTTTTACGAGGTCTTGAAACAAAACAATCTGGCCTATTCAGGAATGATTTACCGCGAAGTGGCTGAAGAAATTCAGAAAAATACTGCGACAAATCTCACTGCGAAGAAATATGTTTTTGTTGGGTTCAATGCGTTAAATTCTTGCGAAAAAACCATTTTCAGGAAACTTGAAAACCAGGGGAAAGCCATGTTTTTCTGGGATTACGACGATTTTTACTTGAATGATAACGAGAACGAAGCCGGACGTTTTTTACGAACCAATCTGACTTTGTTTCCTGCTCCCAAAACGTTTATTCCTGAAAATCAGCTTCAGGCTAAAAATCGTAAAATCACACTGGTTTCGGTACCGGGAAAAATTACACAGGCGCAGGCAATCAATTTGCCACAGGTTTTGGATTCATTCGGGCTAAATAGCCGTTTCGACAATACTGCTTTTGTGCTGGCCGACGAAAATTTGTTGATTCCGGTGATTTCTTCGGTTGGCAAAAATTTCAGCGACATCAATATCACCATGGGTTATCCGTTTGTGAATACACCTGTTTATGGCTTTATTTCACAACTCATAAGCCTTCAGAAAAATATCAGGAAATCGGCAAATTCCGCCGTGTTTTATTACAAACCTGTTGTTGCTCTGCTCAACCATCAGTTTGTTGTCAGTCCGGATGTGAAAGCTTTCGTTTCGGAAATGACCAAAAAGAACAAGGTTTACATCGATTCCGCCGAGCTAAATTTTAATCCATTTGTCGCAGGAATTTTTTCATGTCCTGAAAACTGGCAGCAAATTCTCGACTATTTTTTGGAGGTGTTGAAAGAGCTTTCGCTTAAATTTAACAGCACCGAAAATGATCAGGTGAAACTCGAATCTGAGTATTTGTATCAGGCATTTCTGGCGGTTCAACGCCTGAAAGATACGTTGCTCGATTTAAATGTTCCTGATTTCCCGGTTAAAATAATGTACCGATTGCTCGACCAGAGTTTGCGCCGGATTTCAATCCCGTTTGAAGGCGAACCGCTCACCGGTTTGCAAATTATGGGTTTGCTCGAAACACGCTGTCTCGATTTTGAGAACCTGGTTTTATTCTCGGCCAATGAAGGATTTTTGCCGCATATCGCAGCCGGCCATTCGTTTGTACCCTATCACCTTCGGAAAGGTTTTGGAATGCCGACTTACGAGGATCGTGACGCCATGTACGCCTATTATTTTTACAGGCTTATTCAGCGAACCGAAAAAACCGCGATCGTGTACAATTCGATTACAGAGGGAATTGCGTCTTCGGAGAAAAGTCGCTTTTTGTACCAGCTTATTTACGATTCTGATTTTGAAATTGAAGAGTTAAATCTGAGTTTCAATTTCAAAAGTACAACCAACGAACCCATCGGGATTGAAGCCACTGAAGCTCATATTCAAAAATTAGTTTCGAGATATTCTGAACGAAATTTAAGCCCCAGCGCCATAAATACTTACCTCGAATGCAAGCTGAAGTTTTACTTTAAATATGTGGCTGGAATTAAGGAGAAAGATGAAATTAAGGAAGAAATTGATGCGGTTTTGTTTGGAAATTTGTTTCATTATGCAATCGAACTACTGTATAAACCATTTGAAAATAAAATAGTTGAAGCTGCTGCGTTGAAGTTGTTGTCCGGCGATAAGCGCAGGATTGAGGAAGTTGTTCGTCAGGCTGTTGCTGTGAAATATTTCCAGATGTACCCTGAAGATTCAGGAAAAATAAAATTGAGCGGACAGAGTATTTTGATTGCTGCACACATGAAAGATTACATTGTTCAATTGCTTGAAAATGATATTCGTTTTGCTCCATTCAAAATCGAAAGTCTGGAAAGGGAATATGTCAGTAATTATCAAGTGAAGACAGGCGGAAGTTCGGCTATTTTGCGAATCGGCGGTATTGTTGACCGAATCGACCGAACTGCCGACGGGTTACGAATTATCGATTATAAAACCGGTCGGAATCTGAAGCTTGATTTTAAAGACTGGTCGAATTTGCTGGACCGGGATTATGGACAACGACGCAAAGAAATACTTCAGACGTTAATTTATTCCGATATTTTAGATCGTCTGGATGGCGAAGCTTCTATTTATCCGGCCATTTATAAACTCGACGATTTGTTTCAGGAAGAATTTGTCCCAAATGTAATTTATCAAGGTGAAAAACTTATTTATCAGCGTATTGAAACGGAATTTCAAAATGCATTTGATGAATTACTTGCGGAAATGTTTTCGGTAGAAAATGTGTTCGACCAGGTAAAAGATTCGCAAAAATGCAGCTATTGTTCGTATAATGCGATTTGCCGAAGATGATTAGTTTCAGTCGTCAGTCTTGGAGTTCTAGTCGTTTTTGAGCAAATCGGGACGGAGTAATTTCGTTCGTTCGTAGGCCTGTTTTTCCTGCCATTCCTGAATTTTTTGATCATTTCCGGAGAGAAGAATTTCTGGAACCTTCCAACCTTTATAATCTGCGGGGCGGGTGTAAACCGGCGGACTAAGCAAATTATCCTGAAAGGAGTCAGTGAGGGCAGAGGTTTCGTCGGATAGAACACCAGGAATCAGCCGGACAACACTGTCGACAATAACGGCTGCGGCAAGTTCTCCACCTGTTAACACGTAATCGCCAATTGATATTTCCATAGTCACCAAATGTTCACGGATTCGCTGATCAATTCCCTTGTAATGTCCGCAAAGGATGATAATATTTTTGAGCATCGAAAGTTTATTGGCTTCTTTCTGACTAAGCATCGTTCCGTCGGGGCTGGTGTAAATTACCGCATCGTATTCCCTTTGCGATTTCAGAAAATTGATAGCACTTTCAATGGGCTGAATGGTCATTACCATCCCGGCGCCTCCACTAAATGCGTAATCATCGGTTTTGCGGTGTTTATCTTCCGAAAAGTCCCTGATGTTGTGTACATGTATTTCAACCAGACCTTTTTTCTGGCCTCTTTTTAGAATAGAATGCTGAAACGGACTCTCGAGTAATTCAGGAACAACAGTTAAAATATCAATTCGCATCGGGATAAATTTTATACAAAAGTAACAACCTAAAGCGAATGTATGCCCGATTTTCAGGCTTAGGTTTAAAAAAATAGAGCTTTACATGTACACATCTCTTATTTCTTCGGAAGTTTTCTACTTTTATTCTTAAAATCTTTGAGTATTAGCTTGTAATATCTATTTTCGTAGACTGAAAGTAGACCTTATTCTCTGTTAATTACCATGTAATTTAAATTATTGTTATGGAACCTAAAGATCTAAAAAACTCTAAAAAAGAGTTAAGTGGTGCACAAGTTGAGCCAGAAGCTGTTAATGATCAGAATGTTACTGAAGAATCTGCAAAGCAGGAGGAAGTGACTGAAGTTGCTGAAGTTGAGAATGCTGTAGAAGAAATTGCTGAGGAATCTGATGCAATACCAGTAGAATCAGCCGTTCAGGAAGCTGAAGAAATAGTTGAACCTGAAATTACAGAAGTTGCAGTTAATGCTGCAGAAGAAAAAATTGAATCTTCGCCGGAAGAAACGCTTGAAGTTGCTGAAGCAAAAGTAGAAGAAAGTGAAGTGGATGAAATTGTTGCTGAAACAATTGAAACACCGATTGAAGAAACAGTACTTGCAGCAAAAGAAGAAGTTGTTGAACCCGAAGCGGTTTTGGCTGAAGTTGAGCCAGTTGCTGAAGTTCAGGAAGAAGTTATCGTAGCTGACGATTCAGAAGAAACATCGGATGAAGTTTCTGATGAGGATGAACCTGATGAAGAAAGTTTGCACAAGGAAAAACTGGCAAGCTATGCAAACCTCAATGAAGTTGAACTGATTAATGCTTTGCGTACATTACTCGAGTCTGATGATTTGGAAGGTATACGTGAAGATGTTGACGCCATAAAAATATTTTTCTTCCGCCTTTACCGAGCCAATATCGAAGCACAAAAAGTTGCTTTTGCTGAAGCCGGCGGAAATATGGAAGAGTTTAAGGCAGAGCCCGATCCGTACGAATTGGATCTCAGGAACTTACTTAAGCACTACCAGGATTTAAGAAGCGAACACAACAAAAAGTCTGATGAGTTAAAAGAAGAAAACCTTCAGAAAAAATATGATATTATTGAAGAGATTAAAGCGCTGATCAATAACAAAGAATCAATAAACAGAACCTTCCACGAATTTCGCGATCTTCAGAACCAATGGCGCGAAATTGGACCGGTTCCACAGGCAAAACTGAAAGATCTTTGGGATACTTATCATCATCATGTTGAGAATTTCTATGATTTTATTAAGATTAACAAAGAATTACGTGATTTAGACCTGAAGAAGAACCTGGAGACAAAAATTGAAATTTGCGAAAAAGCAGAGGAACTATTGGTTGAACCTTCCATTATCAAAGCTTTCAATATTTTACAAAAATACCACGAGCAATGGCGCGAAGTTGGCCCTGTTCCTCGTGATAAAAAAGACGAATTGTGGGAACGCTTTAAAGCTGCCACTTCAATAATCAACAAAAAACATCAGGATTATTTTGAAGGACGCAAGTCGGAACAGAAAAAGAATCTGGATGCGAAAATTGCCTTGTGCGAGAAAGTTGAAGAAATTGCCAGTATGGAAATTGAAGCTCACCGCGATTGGGATGAGAGATCCAAAGAACTTATTGAACTTCAGAAAATTTGGCGAACAATTGGTTTCGCTCCCAAAAAAGACAACAATAAAATTTATGAACGATTCCGGATTGCATCAGATAAATTCTTCGATCGGAAGCGTGAATTTTATAATCAGAATAAGGAAGAACAACAAAGTAATCTTCAGCTAAAAACCGATTTATGTATGCAGGCTGAAGCTTTGAAAGACAGCACTGATTGGAAAAAAACAGCTGATGAGTTCATCAACATTCAGAAAACGTGGAAGGAAATTGGACCGGTTCCACGGAAATATTCGGATGTAATTTGGAAACGTTTCCGTGCTGCCTGCGATTTCTTCTTCGAAAATAAAGCCAAACATTTTTCTTCTATCGATGGTGAACAGGTTGATAACCTTATCAAAAAACGCGAACTGCTCGAAGAGGTTAAGAAATTCGCTCTGTCGGGCGATGATAATGCCGATTTAGACAAATTGAAGGATTTCCAGAGAAGATTTACCGATATTGGACATGTTCCGTTTAAAGACAAGGATGCCATTCAAAATGAATTCCGCGATGTGATCAATCATCATTTTGATTTGCTGCGCATTGATGAAAAGCGCAGAAACCTGATGAAATTCAAGAACAAAGTTGTTAACAACACAACTTCGGGCAGAGGTCAGAATAAAATGCGTTTCGAACGCGAGAAATACATGACCAAACTGAAGCAAATGGAAAATGATCTGGCGTTGCTCGATAACAATATCGGTTTCTTCGCCAATACCAAAAATGCTGAAGCACTGATTGAGGATGTAAACCAAAAGATCGAAAACACAAAAGAAAAAATAGAATTCCTGAAAGAAAAAATCAGGATAATGGATGCGATGGATGATGATGAATAGCCTCATAGAAAAGCCCGCCGACTTCAAGCGGGTTTTTTGTTGTTAACCATTTATTAAATTTCATAACATTTTTTAGAGGTAAGTTTTATTAATTAACTTTGTTCGCTTTTAAGAACAATTAAAATCTAAAGTCTTGTCAGCAACCAGGTACATTTTTGTAACAGGGGGAGTAACGTCCTCACTGGGAAAAGGAATTTTAGCGTCATCGCTTGCTAAATTGCTACAATCCAGAGGTTATTCTGTGACGATTCAGAAGTTGGATCCTTACATAAATGTGGATCCCGGAACCTTAAATCCATACGAACACGGCGAATGTTTTGTGACCAATGACGGCGCTGAAACCGATCTTGATCTGGGTCATTACGAACGTTTCCTGAATGTTCCGACTTCTCAGGCCAACAATGTAACTACCGGACGCATTTATCAGTCGGTAATTAACAAAGAGCGTCGAGGCGATTATCTGGGCAAAACAGTGCAGATTATACCGCATATCACCGACGAAATTAAGCGCAAAATCAAAATTCTGGGCTCAAAAGGGAAATACGATATTGTAGTAACAGAAATTGGAGGAACGGTTGGTGACATTGAATCGTTGCCGTATATTGAAGCTGTTCGCCAGATGAAATGGGAACTTGGGCACAATGCGTTGGTTATCCATTTAACATTGGTGCCATTTCTTGCCGCATCCGGAGAATTAAAAACAAAACCCACACAACATTCAGTAAAAGCTTTGCTAGAGAATGGAGTTCAACCAGATGTTCTGGTATTGCGGACTGAACATGAACTCGGAATGGCATTGCGTAAAAAAGTGGCACTTTTCTGCAACGTTGAAATGGATGCGGTTATCGAATCGATTGACGTATCGACCATTTATGAAGTTCCGAACAAAATGCGCGAAGAGCGTCTGGATGAAATCGTTTTGCGTAAAATGGATCTGCCTTTGCGAGATGAACCACAGCTCGACGATTGGAATGAGTTCCTGAATAAACTAAAAAAACCTGCCAACGAAATAGAAATTGGTCTGGTAGGAAAATACGTTGAATTGCCCGATGCCTACAAATCGATTGTAGAAGCGTTAATTCATGCAGGTGCAATGAATTCGTGCAAGGTTAAGCTACGTTGGATTCATTCGGAAAAAATTACCGCAGAGAACGTTGAAAAGAAACTTGAAGGCCTGAAAGGAATTATTGTTGCACCTGGTTTTGGACATCGGGGAATAGAAGGTAAGATTCTGGCAACAAGATATGTACGTGAAAATAATGTTCCATTCTTCGGAATTTGTTTGGGCATGCAGATCGCGGTAATTGAATTTGCGCGGAATGTTTTGGGCTATGCTGCTGCTGATTCAACAGAGATGAATGAAAAAACAGAATGTCCGGTTATTGATTTGATGGAGGAACAAAAGGGTATTACCGAAAAAGGTGGAACCATGCGTTTGGGAGCTTACCGGTGCCAGATTGTTGGTAAAAATTCGAATATTTACAAAGCTTATAGCAAGACAGAAATTAAGGAACGCCATCGTCACCGTTATGAATTTAACGACCATTATCTGGCAGAATTTGAAGCTGCAGGAATGAAAGCGGTTGGGCTTAATCCGGACACAAATTTGGTTGAAGTGATTGAAATTCCATCGCACAAATGGTTTGTTGGCGTTCAGTATCACCCCGAATACAGCAGTACAGTTTTAAAACCACATCCGTTGTTTGTAGCTTTCGTAAAAGCAGCTCTCGGAAAATAATTAATTAGATTTTATGGATAGGAATACAATTCTTGGTGTTGTCCTAATTTTTGCAATTCTGATTGGTTTCAGTTATTTCAATAAGCCATCGGAAAAACAAATTGCAGCAGCAAAACATAAACGCGATTCACTTGAGTTTGTGCGTGTTGAAAATCAGAAAGAAATTGAAGCCGCTGCGAAGCTTGATTCAATCCAATCCGTTGCTGCAACCACAGGTTTATCTGACAGCATCAGTACTTCAGAAGACAACAGCCGCAAAGAAAAATTTGGTGTATTTGCTGCAGCATCCGTTGGACAAGAAAAGTTTTATATAATTGAGAATAATCTCATTAAAGTGACTTTCTCAAATAAAGGTGGACGGATTTATTCAGTAGAGCTTAAAAATTATAAGACATACGATGGAAAGCCTCTGGTTTTATTTGAAGGCAATACCAGTAAATTTAGCTTGGATTTCTTTGCACAAAACCGGGCCATTGAAACTCAAGCATTCTATTTCACGCCGTCTGATTCAACTCCTGACCGTATTTTGAAAGGGCCTGAAGTTAAAAAGGGCAAAGAAGGAATGGAATCTTACAATGTTGAGAATAAAGGTGATTCGACTGTTTTTGCGATGCGTCTGAATGCCGGAGAAGGGAAATATCTCGAATATAAATACACGCTACGGTACAATTCTTATTTGGTTGGCTTCGATGTAAATACAAAGAACCTGAACAATATCGTTACAACCAATTCGAACTATCTGAATTTCAATTGGAATATTCTTGTTCCACGTCAGGAGCGAAAATCGAGTTATGGTGAAGACAGCTACACAACGATTTACTACAAATATCAGGACGATGCAGTTGATAAATTGGCAAAAGGCAAATCCGGATCGGAGAGTTTACGCACGAAAACCAAGTGGATTAGCTTCAAGCAATTGTTCTTCTCATCGACGTTGATTGCCGACGATGCATTTCCAACGGCCGACATAAAATCTGAATTGACCAAGGACGATCCAAATTCGCTTGGAGATTTTAACGCCGATATTGCTCTTCCGTATGATGGAAAAGCTTCGGAAAGCATAAAAATGAAGTTCTATTTTGGGCCAAACCATTACAGCACCTTAAAGCAATATGATCTTTCGATGGAAAGTCTCATTTATTTGGGATATGCCATCGTTCGCCCGGTTAACAAATACCTGATCATTCCAACCTTCAATTTTCTGAGACAATTTATCAGTAATTTCGGTCTCATTATATTGTTGCTTACTATTTTCATTAAGGCGCTAATTTTCCCATTTACGTATAAATCCTATCATTCTCAGGCTAAAATGAAAGCTTTAAAGCCTGAAATTGATGAAATCAACGCAAAGTTTGGCAAAGACAAGGCTATGGAAAAGCAACAGGCAACAATGGCACTGTACAAAAAAGCTGGAGTGAATCCGATGGGAGGGTGTTTGCCAATGGTGTTCCAGTTTCCGGTATTAATCGCTATGTTCTTCTTTTTCCCAACATCAATCGAGTTGCGTCAGCAAAGCTTTTTATGGGCGACCGATTTATCAACCTATGATTCAATCCTGAATTTGCCCTTCCATATTCCAATGTATGGCGATCATGTCAGTTTGTTCTGTTTGTTGATGACTGTCACCACAATAATTTCGACCTACCTGAATTCTCAGACTCAAAATACAGATGCTATGCCAGGTATGAAAACCATGATGTATATTATGCCGGTTATGTTCCTGTTTATCCTGAATAGTTACGCCTCAGGTTTGAGTTATTACTATTTTCTGGCAAATGTTATAACGATCGGACAAATGTATATTTTCCGAATGATTGTTGACGAAGATAAAATACGGGCACAGATTTTAATCAACAAAAAGAAGCCTGTTGTGAAGTCGAAGTTCCAGCAAAAGCTTGAGGAAATGTCCAAGCAAAAAGGAATTCAACCTCGAAAATAAAATACGAAATGCTGCCCAAGGGCAGCATTTTTTTTGTAACTTGTTAGGTATAAACAAACAACTTACAACATGTATCAATACAATGCAATTGTTCAAAAGGTAATCGATGGCGATACCATGGAAATCGATATTGATTTGGGACTTTCGGTCTGGGTACATAAAGAAAAGATCAGGCTTTTTGGCATAAATACTCCTGAAGTGTACGGTGTTAAAAAGGGTTCTCCTGAATGGGAGAAAGGTAACCTCGCCTCTGAATTTGTGAAATCAATTGTAAAAGCAAATGATAATGTAGTTATTCAGACGATTAAAGATCAGAAGGAAAAGTATGGGCGTTACCTCGGTTTAATTTATATAGAAGTAGAATCTTCGGTAATCTCAGGATTAAGCGCCATCAGGAAAATTGAAAATTACTATTGCCTGAATGATATTTTAATTGAGAAGGGATTGGCTGAACCATATATGATTTAGACTGAATTTGATTTTTTAGCATAAAAAAATAGTCTGCTCTGAAAATTCAGAACAGACTATTTTTATGTGCAACCACCCTAAAGTTTAGTCTTCATCATTCGATGTTGTACTTCGGGCGACTTTAATGCCATATTTCTTTAATCTTCGTATCAAGGCATCACGTGTTATCCCCAGCAATTCGGCCGATTTATTCTGGTTGTAATTTTTTTCTTTCAGCGCCAGTTGAATCAATCTTAACTCATTTTCCTCTAAGTTGAAATTAATTTTTTCCGTTTGTTGTCCATTTTCAATGGGCCCTTTTGTCAAGAAGTCGTTTGTGGTTAAGGTATTTCCTTTACAAAGGATTAACGCCCTTTCGACCATATTTCGCAATTCACGCACATTTCCCGGGAAAGCGTAGTTTTTCAACATTACGACAGTTTCTTTTTCAATGAATGGAATTTGTTTGTTTAGTTTTTGAGCAAAATCAGCCGCAAAATGGTCGAGTAGGGGCTCAATATCGTCAACACGTTCGCGTAACGGAGGAATGTGGATGTGAATTGTATTTAAGCGGTGTAACAGATCCAGCCTAAATTTCTTTTCCTGAATGAGCTTGTCAATATCGTGGTTTGTTGCTGCTATTATCCTGAAATCGGTCGCAATTGGATCAGTTTCGCCAACTCTGGTAATTGTTTTCTCTTCAATCGCCCGCAGTATTTTTGCCTGAAGGTTTATGGGCATATCGGCAATTTCATCCAGAAATAATGTGCCCTTGTCGCTAACCTCAAAGAAGCCCTTTTTGTCGTTTATTGCACCGGTAAACGAACCTTTTTTATGTCCAAAAAACTCGCTTTCCAATAGCGAGTCGGTTATTGCGCTGCTGTTTACGGCGCAAAAGAAGTTGTCTTTTCGGCCACTTTCGTAATGTATAATCCGGGCAACATTTTCTTTTCCAGTTCCACTTTCGCCTGTAATTAAAACGCTGGTATCTTTGTATTTAGAAGCCGTTAATGCCATTTCCAGTATTGCCTTTATCTGGCGGCTCTCGCCTACAAAATCGCGTTTAATCTTCTCCTGAAGTCCCTTTGAAATCAGCGAGTTCTTTTCTTCCATATTCCGGATAACCCGCTGCAAATCGAGGAATTTACGCGTTCGCTGGATTGCAATTTGAATGTCGCTATGCCGGAATGGTTTTTTGAGGTAGTCGATTGCTCCATTGCGCAAAGCGGTAATTACGGTTTCCATGTCACCGTGAGCTGAAACGATAATTACTTCCAGGTTTGGGTAAGCTTGTTTGACTTCTTTTAACACGTCGAGGCCACTGACTCCTTTTAGCCTTACGTCAAGAATCAGCAGATCGATATCCTCTTTTTTTAAGATCGTCCGGCCTTTATGAACATTGTTTGCTGTGAATGAAATATACCCCTGGTTCAGGAGAAATTCGTCAATTTCCTCTGTGAAATTCAGTTCGTCGTCGATGACTAATACCTTCATTTGACGGTGGAGTTGAAGGTTCTCAGGTTTGTTTGTATTATTGAACATAGCCGTTCGGGTATTTATTTATTCTGGAATTTTGAACTGGAATTTTTAATTGAATGGTTGTTCCAACATGTGGTTTGCTCACAATATCTATATCGCCGCCTAATTCTTTAATAATTCCATAGGAAATGGATAAACCTAAGCCGGTTCCCTGACCCGGAGCTTTTGTGGTGAAAAAAGGAAGTAACACTTTATCAATGTCTTCCTGGCTGATTCCTATTCCGTTATCTTTGATTTCGACCAATATGAGCTGATCCAGCAAGCTTGTTGAAATGTCAATCTTTTTAACGTAATTTTTAACGTTTTTCATTTTCTCTTCTTCAACCGCATCCTTTGAATTGATAAGCATATTTAAAATCACTTGTTCAAACCGGTAAGCATTTCCTGAAAGGATTGGAATGTTCTGATCAGGTTGAAAATTTATAGTGATTTCCTTTTGTATAAACTGTTCAGAAACCATCAAAATGCTGTTTTTTATGCTGGTGTTAATTTCAAAATCCGATTGAGAGAAATCATCCTGATCTCTGGAGAAAGTCCGAACGTGATCGATTATCTTTTTTATTCTGGAAATGTTATCAAATACCTTGTTGATTTTGGTTTTTAGGTAATTTTCGCTGCAGGAGTTGTTCTCAACCGAAAACATCACATTATCGAGTGAAAGCGATATTGTATTTAATGGTTGATTGATTTCGTGTGCCATGCCAGTGGCTAATTCTCCAATTCCAGCCATTCGTTCCGAATGTCTCAATTGCTTTTCAAATTGTTTCCTATCCGAAATGTTTCTGATAACTGACATGAACCCTCTTACTCCGCCATCATTCCCTTTTATTTGAGACAAACTTATTTCGGCGATGAACTCAAATCCGTCTATTCGGTTTAGCTTAATTTCATAATTCTGAACCATTCCTTCTTTAACGGTTCTCCTGTATATTTTTGCAAAAGTCCTTTTCGAATTGTGTGGTATAAAATTGTTGAATAATTTACCTTCGAGTGTATCTCCCGAACTGCTCAATAATTCATGCGCAAAATCAGAAGCTTCAATAATTTGTCCGTCCAAATCGGTAATAATGATTCCATCAGGCGAAGTTTTAAGCAGCGAATGATACAATTCCTCCGATTCTTTAAGGGCAAGCTGAGCTTCTTTTCTGTCGGTAATATCGACCATCGACAACAAGCATGTCTGGTTCTCTTCAATCTTCGCTCCTTCCAGGTAAACGAATATTGGTTTGCCATTAATTGGCTTAAGTTTTAATTCGCATCCCGAGGGTGATTCATTTTTAAATAATTTATCCAGAAAATCATTAAAAGCAACTTTGACTTCAGGTTCAAGAAATTCATTGAAATTGTGGCGTGAAATATTGTCTGGAATTCGACCAAGTAATTTAGCGCCTTTCAGGTTAATCTCGTATATTTCTGCTTCATTGTTTATCGTGAAATATCCGGACGGAGCGAAATCGTATAGCTTTATGTACTTCTTTCTCGATTCTTCAGTTTCCTGCTGGGCAGCTCTAAGTGCGTCATTTTGCAATTTTAATTCGAACTGCTTTTTTTCAAGTTCGAGTTTCGATTCTTGCAACGAATCTTTACTTGCAATTAAATTCTTCTTTTGCTGGTCGAGCTCCAGAAATATTTTAACCTTACTTACAAAAATAGCTTTGGTTACAGGCTTCGTCAGGTAATCAATGGCGCCATTGTCGTACCCTTTAAACATTTGTATGTCATCAGAAAAATACGCTGTAAGGAAGATAATTGGAAGTAGATCACGTAGTTTTAAATCGCGTATATGACCAGCCAATTCAAAACCATCCATTTCGGGCATCTGGATATCAAGAACTGCCAGGGCAAAATCATTTTCGCGAATTAAATCTAAAGCATCTTTTCCCGAACTTGCCATGTAAACTTCAGCATCAACATCTCTTAAAATAGTTTTGAGAAGCGAAAGATAGAAGGTGTTATCATCAACAAGCAATATTTTTGAATTAGTTTTATTCATTTAATATGCTACATTTTAATAATTTAATCATCCAATTTTGTTGATTAACAAAATTATAAGAAATTCGACTGTTCACTTTTATAACTATGGAAAATAATAATCGGTATGGTGCAATGATATTCTAAAAGCCAATTTTGCAATTGAAACTTTCAGAGTTAATCAAACTGATATTTGTGTTTTTGGGTGAAAAAATGAGCCGCCATCGGATGACGGATTCTCCATTAAACACTTTCCTGATTAGGTATGCTAAATGAAATTTGACTACCCTTGTTCATTTCGCTTTCGATCCAGATTTTCCCGTTATGCTTTTCAACGAAATCTTTGCATAAAATCAGCCCTAAACCACTGCCTTTCTCATTTTCGGTACCTGGATTTGACGATTGTTGGTCGATTCTAAATAATTTAGCAATTGTTTCTTCATCCATTCCAATGCCAGTATCGGAAACCGACATATATGTGTCGGCATTTTTAATTTCAGCACTTATTTTCACTTCACCACCCGGCAAAGTATATTTTATGGCATTGCTAATCAGGTTTTGAAAAATAGTGCTGAGCATATTGGTGTCGGCGAAAACCTCAAAATTCAACGGGATTAGATTTTGAAGCTGGATTTCTTTTAAATTCGATGCCGGGCTTAAAGTTTTTATTACAGCTTCGACAAGCGGAAAGAGTTTTAGCACTTCAGGTTTGAAAATGATTTTGCCAGTCTGACTCATGGCCCAGTCCAATAAATTATTTAATAATTTATACGTCTGGCTCGCGTTCTCTTCGATTAACCGGAGATATTCTTTGCGCTCATATTCATCAAAATCGTCGTATTGTTTGTTTAAGACATCAATAAATCCCAAAATACTATTGAACGGACTTCTTAAATCATGTGCAATAATTGAGAAAAACTTATCTTTTGTTTGAACTAATTCTTTTAACCGGCTTTCATTTTCTTTCAGAACCATCTCGGTATTCGAACGTTCAGTAATGTCGTTAATAATAATTTGTACGGCAGGTAACCCGCGGTAAAGTGTGTGAATCAAAGTAACTTCTGCATCGAAATGTGTGCCGTCAGTTCGTATAAGTTTTTCCTGAAATACGGGTTCTTGCTTTCCTGAGTTTACTAATCTTATTTTTCGCGTGAAATCCTTCCTTGCCTCAGGAAGTACCATTTTCGAAATCAGGTTTCCTTTTAGTTGCAAGGTTGAATTCCCGGTGAGCATTTTGTTCCCGGCGAGATTTGCAAAAGCAAATTTACTTTTCTGGCAAATCACAACTCCTGAAGGAATATTTTCGATAAGACTTTTAAACCGCTCTTCTTTTTGCCTGAATTTCTCCTGTGAAACTTTATATTTTGTGATATCCTGAATCGTTCCATACGATCGGATTGGATTTCCTTCCTGATCAAAATCTGTACTGCAAATTTCATTAATCCATTTAATGCGCCCGTCATTAAATAACAAGCGATAATTTAACTCAATTGGTTTATTCGATTTTTTTAAATTTTCCTGTGCCTGACTTTTTAATTTTCGGTCGTCAGGATGCACTACATCCAGAAAATTACTGAAACTTGCACCATGATTTTTTGGGTCAATTTCAAGAAGTTCAAAAATCCCGTCAGACCATATTAACAAATTGTATTCCTGATCGAGAAACCAGCGTGCCATGTGTGCACTGAACTGAGATCTTTTTAAAAATTTTAGGTGGATTTCTTCATCACGAGGATCTGCATAAATTATTTCGTAAGGTTCCTGCTCGCTTTTAAGCTGCGAGGAACTTTTGGAACTGGTTGTTTCATTCTTTATGCTCTTCATGGCTATCTGATATTATAGGTGGATTTAAAAGAACTTACGACTTATTGTAATACGAACATCTTATCAGACGTGAATTAAGATGCTAATTGCCAGATTCAGTGTACGTATTTGTTTTTATTGGGGTTTTGCAATAATGATTTTTATCTTGCTGTTGATTGCTCACTATTTCACGTTCGTTGAGTGATTGCCCCATGAACTATGAACCATTGACATTGACAAAAGTTCATTAACCAGCTCATATTTTGAATATTAACTTCAATTGTGTTTTATCCCGGATAATTTTGGAATTTCGTCAATTATATTCTAAAGCTGAGAAGCATGGATTACCCTGCAATTTCTCATTACTTCCGGATTTATTTTCAGTTTATCCTGAATGAACATCTTATTTAGAAGCTGGGTAGAAAGAATGCCAACCAATGCCATTTGGTCGATTTCAGACGTAAAACCTTGGCGCTTTGCTTTAAAAATTAATGTTTTTACTTTTTCCAGATTGAAAATTCCTGATGCCAGAAGTGATGAATCAGATAAAATATCTGAAATATAGTCAGGTGAATCTTTTGAAAAAAGACTGCTAACAATGGGCGCTCTGTAGGCCTGCTTTGGCCGCTTTGATATTGAAGGTGGTATTTTCCCCTGACTCAATTTTTTGAGGATGAACTTTTCATTCAAGCAATTCAGTTTGAAATTATCGGGCAATTTGGCGCTGAATTCCATTACGCGGTAGTCCAAAAACGGGTATCTACCTTCAACCGAATTGCCCATAGCCATGCGATCACCCTGAGAAGACAGCAAATATCCTGACATAAAAATTGTTGTTTCAAGATACTGGGATTTTGCGAGCGTACTCCATTTTTCAAAGTTTTCAGGAAGTTTGCCATAAATATCCTGAACCGGATTCCTGCCAGTAATCGAAGCTGTGAAATCATTCGAGAAAAATGACTTGATTCTGCTTGTATTATGCCACCTAAGTATGTGTGAATACAATGGATCATCAGTTTCCGATAACTTGTATCCAAAGAACATTTTCAAAGCAAGATCCGGCGATTCTTTCAACATTGGAATGTAAGGATACAATTTTGTCAACAATCGCGGACGTGCTGAAGAGTTGGGTTCATTAGCCCAGAATCGTCTTATTTTAGCTTCCTTGAAAATATTATAACCAGCAAGCATTTCATCGGCACCTTCACCTGTTATTACAACTTTAATGTTGCTCTCCCGGACTTTTTTCGAAAGTAAAAACATTGGGGTGGGAGAGGTCCTTAAGATTGGAAATTCGGTGTGCCAGATTGTTTGAGCAAAACTTTCGGCCAGATCTGCCGATGTACATGAAAATGCTGTGTGGTTTGTTTTAAAGTAATCGGCAGCTTCCTGCTGATAAATAGTTTCGTCGTATTCTTTGTCGGTAAAACCAATCGAGAATGTATTTAAAACCTCAGGGTTAACGGCTTTTATGTATGAGGTTGTAACACTCGAATCTAACCCTCCGCTTAAATAAGCTCCAACCGGAACATCGGCACGTAGTCTGATTTTTACAGCATCATGAAGCAACTCATCCAATTCTTCAATGGAATCAGACAGGCTGATGTCCGAATTCTTTTTTCCGGCGGTATAATCCAAACTCCAGTATTTGGTAGTTTTGATACCATTAGCATTCGCGACCATGAAATGCCCAGGCGACAATTCCTGAATATTTTTGAAAGGTGTTTGGGGAGTAAGGGTAGTCCAAAAAGTAAAAATCTGTGAAAGACTTTCCGAATCAATTGACCGTTCAATTTGGTCAAGTGCGAAAAGTCCTTTAATTTCTGAACAAAAGGCAAATGAATTGTTTTGATGCCAGTAAAATAGTGGGCGAATGCCGACTCTATCGCGTGCCAGGAAAAGTTCTTTTGATTCCCGATCCCAGATGCAGAAAGCAAATTGTCCGTTGAATTGATTTAAACATTTAGCCCCATACAGGGCATACATTTGTACAACAACCTCGGTGTCGCAATGTGTTTTAAGCGGAATTCCCTTTCGAATTAAATCTGTTCGTAGTTCAGTATAATTAAAAATTTCACCATTGTAGACAATCCAATATCTTCCTGAAACGTCAGACATGGGCTGTTGTCCCGAAGAAAGATCAATTATACTCAGCCTGACATTTCCAATCCCAATGTTTCGATCGATAAAAACGCCACTTTCATCCGGCCCCCGGTGGTTAATTATCGAAAGCATGTTCTTCACATTTCTTTCAATTGATGGTTCTTTTGTAGACTGATAATTATATATTCCGGCGATTCCGCACATAATGCATTGATCAGGTTATACTTTATTTTATCTTTTGAGCTTTCAGAACCCGAATATGACCATTTTCGTCACAAATGTTCTCCACTTCCCCGTAATGCTCATTAGAGCGAAGTCTTTTGGAAAGAAATTCACCTTGACCCTGACCACATTCGAATATTAGGTATCCATTGTCGCTGAGGTATTCCGGAGAAACAGAAATTAATTTGTTAAAGATGGAAATACCGAATGGACCTGCATCAAATGCTTCTATCGGTTCATGTTCCAGTATTTCTTTCTCCATCTGTTTTGCTTTTACCGACGTAATGTATGGCGGTGCACTAACAATTATATCTGTATTGCCTTTAATTTCATGAAACTCGAATGGATCGAACAAGTCTGCATGATAGAAAGTAGCCCGATTATCAAGTCCAAAATGCTTTACATTTTTTTTTGCAGCATTGACGGCAGGTTCGTAAATATCCGATCCAAAAACTATTGTGTTATTACAGTAATGGCCAATAGCAAGAGCAACAGTTCCAATACCAGAACATAGGTCTATAACGTTAACTCTCTCACTTGTTGCATATTCATCCTTAATTAGCTCAATTGTTGTTTTAGCAAGAAGTTCTGTTTCTTTCCGAGGGATATACAGACCTTTGTCAATAACGAATTCTATTCCCATGAAATGCTGCCTTTCAGTGAGATGAGCGAGAGGGACTCCAGATATTCTGCTGTTTATCAATTCTTCAAGTAACTTAATTTGGTCAGGTTTTAAGTCGGGCAAAACCTGGTCGTCTGCTATAATTGCTGAAACGTGATTTCCAGCAGCAGTATGCCATAACGCGTTTAATGTATTTTGAGCATTTTCTTCACTTTTATCCTTCAGAATACTTAAATTATTCTCTAGTTTTATCAGAAATTCTTGATATATATCGTTTTGCAGCATACGTCTTTATTTAGATTATGGCTATTTTTCAATTGAGATAGCTTTCCCTTCAATGGAAAGATTAGTTTTTGTATAGGAATGTTTCCGGATGATTTTTCCTCCATCGAAATAAATTACATCAACTCCTCTTCGTACTTCTAACTTACCTTTGTATAATGCCAGATTACTAGGCCATTGCAGCATCCACGTGAACACCAATTTTTGTTCTTCCTCATCAAAAAAAACATCTTCCCCATGAAATTTAAAATCACCGTGATGAGCAAACCATGGAGTCCACACTCTTCGCAGATTTTTTTTTCCGCTAACTTTAGCTCCTGTCCAATTCTCAAATATGATATCATCATGAATTAATTGCATTACTTTGTCAAGGTCATGCTTGTTCCAGGCATTTATCCATTCATTAAAAATAGAGAGTATTTCAGCTTTAGAACGATTCATTACACATTGATATTAATTTCTAATAACAAATTATCAAAAGGTTAGAAGTTTTTTTAATTCAGATTTATCTATCTTACCATTACTGCTTTTGGGCATTTCTTTTACGAAGATAATCTTTTGTGGAACCATAAATGATTCCAGGTTTGCCATACATTCCCGCTGAATCTCTTTCTCGTTAAATGGTTCCTGATCGTACGTGGTGGCAAAGGCAACGATAGCCTCTCCTAAAATAGCATCAGGAATACCGAAAACCACCGCTTCTTTAATTCCTTCTATTTTATAAATCACATTCTCGACTTCAACAGGACTAACCTTTTCTCCTCTCGTTTTAATTATATCATCATTTCTTCCAAGAAAATATAAAAATCCATCCTCATCCATCCTGAAGAAATCGTGTGCGCAAAGTATTCTTTCTCCCGGGATTAGTCCGGGCTTTAACATTTTTGCACTTAACTCTTCGTTGTTCCAATAGCCTGCCATTACATGCGGACCACGAACGTGCAGAATGCCCGGTTCACCTGCACTTACAGCCTTACCTTCAGGAGTTAACAGGAATACTTCAGTTCCCGGAATTGGTTTCCCAACAGAACCTGGCTTTTGATCAATCAGTTCAGGCTCCAGATAACAAACCCTTTTGCATTCAGTTAATCCGTACATTTTAAAAATCAGGGCGTTGGGAAAAATTGCCCTTAAGTCATTTGTAAATTCGTCGGGTAAGGCAGCTGCTGTATTGGTTATTTTTTCTATACTGTCAAATGTAATTCCTGTCTTTTTGTGCATAGCAATCATCATCGCATAGATTGACGGGACTCCAGGGAAAACAGTAGGTTTTAGCGACTCAATTTGCCTGAAAATGGCAGGTGGAAAGCTAAATGATTGTTCTACGATCAAAGTGCCTCCGATGGTTACTGACATAAGCAATTGGTATAGTCCATAGTCGAATGCCAGCGGCAAAACGAGTAAAATACGTTCCTCATCAGTTAGCCGCAAGTACTCTATTAAACTCCATGACGTAAATACCATCGATTGATGTGTCATCATTACTCCCTTTGGAAACCCGGTACTTCCTGAAGTGTAGATAAGTGCTGCCAAATCATTTGGAATGATTCCCGGCAAATTGATTCCTTGATATTTGTCCTGAATAATTTGCTCAAAGACCTTGATGTCAACACTAGCTACTTTTTTATCCGGAATTTCTCCGGAAATAATCAGTTGACAAATTTCAGTCAAGCCTTCAAGAGCACTTGTTAATTCAGGCAAAAGTTGACTCTCGGATATTACTGTCCGAGCGCCACAATCACTCAAAATGTAGTTTAGTTTTGCTGCTTTAGTCTGTGGGTTAACCACCAGGAAAACTCCCCCGGCAAGTGTAATTCCATAAACTGAAACCATGCTTTGCCAAGAGTTATTCAGGTAAACAGCTATCCGGTCGCCCTTTTTAATGCCATTGTTAATCAGGAAGAAAGCCAAATTCTCAGCCGAATTTTTAAGATCCTGATAAGAAAACTCTTGTCCTTTGTAAATTGCTGCTGTTTTTAGTGGATCTCTCAGATATGAAATTTGCAGCGCTTCTCCAAGTATTCTTTGCGGTTTTGAAATCATTTAAGAAAATTTTACCCGGATTAAATTCTAAAACAACAGGTTTCTTGCGTTGAGTATGACCTGAGGTATTGAAGATTTTGTAGGGTTAATTTCAACAACAACTGTTTATTGAGAGACTCTGAAACAAGTTCAGAATGACTAACTAATATTGTAACTTAACCCAAAACTACATAACCTCATTGACAGATGCCTGAAGTTTGCGTTGAACAAAATTTGAAATTGCGTTAATCGACTCAAAATTTTCCTCAAGCAGATCATTATCACCTGCGACTATGGCAAATGTTTCTTCAATAAATCCAATAATTGAAATAAATCCCATTGAATCCATAATTCCCTCTGCAAAAATGAGTGTATCATTCGCAACCTGATCACCGGAGACATATGAAGTTTTAAGAATAAACTCTTTAACTTTTTCTTGAATTTGTAAAATGTCGTTCATTTTATATTCGTTCTGTATATAGTTATAAAAAAACTTTTGCGATATAAATTGTTTACATTATAACAAGTAAAACAATATTCGGTTTTTAAAATTTTCTATATTTCTAGTCTGCCGATTTTAATTCCAGTTTTCAGGATTTACCTGAATTCTGGGGCTTTTCTGCATTCACAAACTTTGATAAAGAGATCTTAAAAAAGGAATTAATAAGTTATTGGAGGCATTCGCAGATATTCTGTTGTTTTCTTTTTTCTGCTCAAATTGTTGAAAATGAGTTTTATGTCCTCAGCAGTTTTTCCCAAAACTCTGCCAACTTCAACGGGTGAGATTTCGTTTTCCATAGCATACCATATTAAATCCATTTCCTGATAAGGCATCTGGAAAAAGAATTCTTCCTGAGTCTGCTCAGCGGGGTAGGTGTCAGACGTAGGGGTACGCTGAATTATTTCCCGCGGAACACCGAGGTATTCTGCCAATTCATAAACCTGTGATTTGTACAGATGGGCAATTGGCATGACATCAGCACCACCGTCACCATTTTTTACAAAAAATCCCTGTTCAACTTCATGTTTGTTTGGCGTTCCGACCATTGCATAATGAAGGCGTTCAGCATGGTAATACAACATTGACATGCGGCAACGCTGCTTAAAATTTGAAGCAGCAACGATTTGCAAATATTCGTTCACCGGTAAAATCTTACTTTTCGTCTGACCATTTTGGTCAATTATGGTCAACGAAAATACAGGTGGCAAGAAATGATTGAGACCACTTTGATTGATTCCGATTTTCATTTTGAATTTATCCGGATGATATTCCGGAAAAACACGGGCAACTGCTTCATCTCTCCTGGTATAACATCCAAAACCTACCAATGCATCTGTAATATCTTCTTCGATGGTCTGCACCTGAAATTTAGCTGCCAACTTCAACGCAAAATCCTTACTTTCCGAACTTGAGTCTTTTTCCGGCAAAAGAACTCCCAATACATTCTTTGAGCCTAATGCCTTAACAGCCAAAGCAAGTGTTACAGATGAATCAATTCCCCCGCTAATGCCAATCACTGCGCCTTTGCGTTTTAAGGCACCTAGCAAATCATCTTTAATTCTTCCTGCTATCCGGTCAGCCTCTGCTTCTACATCTTTAAGTTTAAGCATATCTCTTGAAAATGGTTGACTGGGTTTCATATTTTTATCAATTTAATTTGTTTTATAAATGCCAATAAGTGAAAAATCTATTTTGAGTTACCGATATAAAGCCTTGAAATTATCAGCCATTATCTACAGAATCGAAAATTACTCCTGTACTTAATTTGTATTTCGAGGTTTACAATGTTCCCGCTAATAGTTTTGAAATACTATAAATAATTAGACTTAGGATATTTACTCATAAAGTTTTAAAAAGTATTGATAAATTGCTAATCTTCTATTTTAACGAAAGGTAGAATAACTCCTCTTTTATCAGTTCAATTACTTTGAATATTTACCCTATCCTGATTTGAGTTAAGAAGAATATGATGAGCTATCTTCTTTGATTATCTTTAAATTGGTTGTTCTGCATATTCTATCGCATTTAATTGACCAATTTACGATATGGGTTGCAAATTGATGAATTATTTACACAAACAATTTACTATATGTGCTAAGTTTTACAATTCAATAGTTCGTTCAAAAAGTGATGTATAATTAAGCGGCCATGGTGCCGAAATACAATAGTTCATTGACATGTTGACGATTTTTGATTGAGTTCGGGTTAATGGCGAACAGTCGGAAAAATTGGGATAACATTAACGTGTTATGAAACAAGACCTTGTAGGTTGCCATCGAAAATGGGTTTTCCCGGGTTTGCGGATTGCCTAGTTGCATTACCTTGGCAATATTTACCGTTGTTAAGGCCGCATTGAAATGAAAATTAAGTTTATTTCCACTTCTGGCCTGCGAGTTTTCAAGTCCGGCAAATTGCTTGGCATCCCTGAATCCAAATTCTATTTGAAAGCGGGTATGATAAATATCGATCACATCGATTGGCGCTTGTGTGGTATCGGTTGAAAATAAAAGCCGGTAAATTGTTTTCCCTTTCAATTGGAACAGTTCTACAACCAGCAAGATATTCCTTTCAAGAGACTTGGAATATACAATGGCAGAGTATGCCGTTATTTCTTTCTCGTTTTCAACCAGGGTGAAGTATTCAGGATTTAAGTTGGTAACATCAATCTTTCCCCCATATTTTGCTGGCCGGCCTCTTTTGCCAGTCTTAGGTTGTACCGAAAGGTAAGATAAGTCTGCATCCTCCCGAAGTTTGCTTACCAGATGGAGGGAGCACCCCAGTATCTTATCGACAAAGTTTTTCTTGGAGAAATACGCATCTGCAACAACATAGCGAGTAATGGACAAGATCAGGTTGATCTGTTTTTTGATCACGGCTGCATACCAATCAATTAATGACAGTTCATTATCCTGAAGGCAATTGGGTGAAGGAGTCTGTACTGCTTCCAGGTGGAAACTTAGCCTTGTGTCTGCATCGATTACTGAGAGCCCAAGGATTTCAATTCCGCGAAGTGCCCGACCAGCGCAGCCAGACCAAAAATACCCGATTCCAGGGGTGTGCTTGCCCGATTTGTGGATAAAACTCGGATCGAAGGCAACTGCATTGCGATTACCAATCCAAAGCATTGATAAGGCTTTGTTGAAGCAGAAGAAGTCAAACCCTCGCTCAAACTGGCGACGGAAGCGTTGTTCTCCAAAACGGCTGTATCGGCCTAACTGAAGGAAATTGATCCGCGAAGGAATACTTAGGTATAACATGAAAATCTCAATCATAAAATCTCGTCTGCATTTGTTGATCTTTATTTTAGAAACAGATAAAGCATCAAGAACAATTTTTGAGTAAAAATCATAAATCGCAGGGGTGGCCATAATTAAAGTAATTGACTGGTAATTAATACTTTAAAGATACAGATCCCTACGGTTTTATACTAATAAATAATCAGTTATTTTGCTGTAAATCAGATAAATAACTAAGTTTTAACCGAAGTGTTGACAATTGAGATAAAAAATAAATTTTAACACAGAATAACGATGGCTCATAACATAGATCTCCTCCATTGTCTGCTAAACCAGTTCAAAATTCGTAACAATAAAATAGCAACCTGAGAAAATATTCGTGGCAGAAAAAATATTGTTTTTATTGTGATATTATGATCTAATTTTTCTTTAAGATATTTCCCAAATCTATTGTCAGTATTGATAATTTTTTTTATTTCTCCATTGTTTGCATGAGACTTTATTCGGATAAGTTCCCAAAATGATTTTTTCGATATTGTCTTTAACATTTTTTGATCTGATATTATCTTGGGAAATATTTTATCATAAATAAACGGAACGGTTAATAGATTAAAAATCTTATATTTATCGGAAGCCTTACAATCATGAATTCTATATTTGTGGTTTTTCTCAATTTCCCCGTAAAAAGATAACTTATATGCATTTGAATATACCCACAACCAATCGTAACCTCCGGTACTAATATTTGGATCAAGTTCTAGTTTTGATTTTGATTTTCTTATTATGCTTGTCATATATGGAAAACCCAATCTCATTTTGATTCCATATTCGATTATTTTATCACCTCTTTCCATGTATCCAAATGGTAAGATGTATGGATGAGGGAATTCTCCTTTTGATGTGAGTAATACATAATTTGAGAAAAATACATCAATATCTGGGTGGAGTTCTCTAGCCTTGACAAATGCTTCAACGTAATTAGGTGACAATATATCGTCATCGTCTAAAATTTTAACATATTCAGTTTTTGCCAGTTCATAACACCTATTTTGATTTGGAAATAACCCAATATTTGTTTCATTTCTATAATATGTAACAGCTTTTTCTTTACATATTTTCTCAAAGAAATCATGTGACGAACAATTGTCAACTACGATTATTTCGCATTTAATTGTTTGGTTTAATGCACTTTCTAGTGTTTCCGCAAAGTAATTTTTCCTTTCAAAAACCGGAATTGCTATGGTCAATAAATCTGTAAATGACCATTGTTGATTATTCATGGTTATAGAATTTTACTTTCTCATTTGGTAGAAATTCCATTTCAAGAGAAGAGTCCATTTCCTTTCCTCTTACCACTCTGAAAAATTTGTCTCTTATCTGACTAAGCAACGGTCCAAATGGTTCTATTGAATTTGAATCAATCAATTGAACTGGAACCAATTCTGCAAGTGTTCCACAAATGGCTATTTCATCTGCAATTAAAAGTTCTGTCCGATCGATTGGTCTTCTCACAAATTTTATATTTAACGATTTTGCTAACTCCTCAACAAAATCAAGCGTAATGCTTTCCAAGGCTCCTTCGGAGGCCGGTGGAGTATAAATAACACCGTCCCTTACCATCAGAATACAAGACCCAGTTGCCTCGGCTACGCGGCCCCATTGATTGAGTATAACCATATCCTCAAAGTTTCTCGATCTGCCTTCAATTCTTGCAAGTCTCCCAACCTGATAATTTACAGAGGTTTTTATTCTGGCAGGTATCATATTGTCATTGCTGCGCTGCCAGGTACTGACGCCGATATTGATTGGCAGAGGCTCTTCTTTATCCTGATTGTATGCCGTCATGACCAAATCAGTCTTTGTTTCTTCTCCCCAATTGCCTTCAATTGCGAATAGTGTTGTGCGGATCCACATATCTTTGTCTTCCTTTAATAAGGAACCCATCAAATCAAACACGGCCTGTTCGTATTCTTGGTAGGTCCAAGGGCATGGAAGATGTAATAATTTAGCTGACCGAAGTAATCTTTGGTAATGGCGCTTTAAAAAGATAATACCAAAACGACCATCATTTTGCCAATAACCTTTAATTCCTTCGAATACGCTTAACCCTCTAGTCGCTGCTTCACAACCTACATGAATAACAGCCTCGGACCATGGTATAAGCTTGCCCTGCATGTATACAAATTCAGGTTTTTGTAGCTTCTTCATATCATCCTAAATTAATTTTTTTTTCAAAGATTTTTTTATGTAAAAATAACATTAATCAAAACTTAAATTGTATTTTGTTACAAAATATTTAGCAAAAAATAAGAAGCTTATTTTTTTAGAGACAAGCATATCATTAAATTGAGAAATACCGTGAAAATCGGTAATCGAACTTAATTGATTTACATTATTTCAATAAGCTTACTTCAGCCAAATCTTTTGCAGCATTCAATAATGTATCAAAATCGATTTTTGATCTGGCGGAAATATCAAGTAGTGAATTCGATCCGTCGGATAAATTTAAAATCCACAATAAAGCCATTTGATAGTCTTTTTGAGATATTTGACCTCCTACCGGATTGTATAAGCCTCGTTTCCCAAGTTGAGGTTCTCCTTTGGGACTAGTATTTATCCATTTTCTATTCCCTTCAATCATTGCAACAACTTTAAACAGCAAAGCTAGCGATTGGCTTAAATTACTAGCATTAATAAAATTCAGATTATCAGCTGATGTGTGATATTCCGGAAACTCGCCAAATGGAGTACGGGTCAGACTGCCCACAGGTAGATTGAACCCTGGTGAGCAAAACTGCCTTTCGTCATAGCCATAAGGGGAGAAATCACGTATCGTCGAATTTTTTTCTTTAAGAAGTATGTACTCCATAATCCGGTCAATTTCAGTATCTCCCTGACGGGATCTTTTGAAATGAAAAGGCGAAGAATCACCTAGTAAGGAAAGAACCAGACCATGTTTTATATTCTTGGTCTTATCTTCATTTTTACTTAACCATGTAATCGAACCAATGGTGCCAGGGACAAACAAAAAGCGATATGAGTAATATAGATTTCTTTTTCCTAGTTGTTTGGCAAGATTTGTTGCCAATACTATACCAGATAAATTGTCATTGCATAATGATGGGTGACACACATGGCAACTAAACAAAACTTCATTTTTTGTCTGGCCGGGAATCAGATATTCTCCATAAGTTAATGAGCCCGGTTCAATTTCAGAATCAATCAATACCTGGTAATCATCTTCTTTTAGATTTTCAAATTGCTTGTGAGAGATGCAAAATCCCCATTTTCTGCTGTAGTAGGAAGTTCGGTAAGGCACCCAGTCGGGGAATTCCGGTATCGTATATAAATGCTCTTTTAATTCCTTTAAATTAACCCACTTGTTAACCGGCTCACTATAATTCAGAATATGCAGATTCAAGTTCTCAAAATCTACAATTTTTTCACCATCCGAATTTTTAATCCATGCTTCCCTAATATTCCATTCATTGGGTATTTCCCAATCGAATACTTTTGTGCCTGAGGGAACTTCAGTAATTTCAATGGGAATAATTTCTTTCAGGATTGAAAGCGTTTTTCGCACACCATTCCCGGTAATGCTTCTGCAAATTGGATAAAGGCATTCAGCTAATTTGTACATTTCTTCACCATCCCAATCTGCATCAATGTCCAACAAGTCTGTATCAACTTTCATTTAAAAAAATATTTTGCGGGCATAAAAACCTTCGGCAAATAACGTAGCCGATTCCATCCCTCTTAAGCGAGGTAGTGCACTAAATGTTGCATCATCAAACCAATGCTTACCACGTTGCGATGCAAAGGTTTCAAGCAGTATATTGTTTCTTTTCCTGATATGCTCTTCATTAACCGCCACATAAAAATTTGGAATTCCCATATCACCATCATATTTTGGTATCTCATATTCCAGGATAAATTCACTTCTCCAGGTATTCCACGTTAAATCACTAACTAATCGATGATCCTGATGCCGGTCGTTCCGGTAGTGTGTGAAAATGATATCCGGTGAAATCTCCTGTTTTATCGTTTCAAAATATTCCTTAATTTCTGTTCCATAAAAAGGGAGATATCCGTCGCGAAAAGAATTAATAATTATCTTTTTATTTTTAACATTGGCTAAAAAAAGTTCGGCACTTGAAATTGCTTCTTTTTTCCTGATTTCATTGGACGCCAAAATAATCCAATAAACCTGCTCAATTTCGTATTCCTCAAATAATTTAAGCAAAGTTCCTCCGGCTCCAATTTCTATATCATCGCAATGAGCCCCCAAACAAAGTATCTTAAGAGGAGTATTCTTATCGAAAGTAAATCTCATACGAATTTAACTGTTGGTTTTCTTTCAAAACTATTTTTTTTTCAGTTCCTTTTTTGTTTTCCATACTTCCCAGGGAGGAATTCCTTTATCGTATATCTCATCAATAGCCCTTTTATCTTTAAACGTATCCATACTCATCCAAAAACCTTTATGTTCCCACGAAATTAGTTTTTTGTTGTTGATAAGCTTTTTAAACGGTTCTTCAACAATTTCGTCGCCGTATTCCATATAGTCGAAGATATCATTCCTGAAAATAAAATAGCCTGTATTTACCAACAGCGAAGTACTGCCAGTTTGACTAATCTTATTTACATTTCCATTTTCATCTTTATCAACGAAGTGAAAACTTTGGAATGATTGATATGACATAAAAGCAGCTGTCTTATCTTTCTTCTCCGTAAACCAATTAATCATTGTTGGAAGGTGAAGGTCAGACAGACCATCACTGTAGTTAGCCAAAAACATTTCTTCATCTTTCAGATAATCTTTAACCTGCATCAAACGCATTCCAATATTTGAATTTAATCCGGTATCTACAAACGTTATTTTCCAATCATGGATATCTGAATTTTGAAGCTCAATATCTTTTCCTCCATTTTTAAAAACAAAATCGTTCGATATGGTTTCATCGTAATTCATGAAATAATTCTTGATTACATCGGCCTTGTAACCGAGACAAAGAATGAAATCTTTATGACCATAGTGCGCATAATATTTCATGATATTCCATAATATAGGTCGATAACCAACATTTACCATTGGTTTTGGAATCTGATCTGAATAATCTCTTAAACGTACACCTTGACCACCGCAAAATAAAACTACTTTCATAATATTATCTCTAAATTTTGGAAAGTTAAATCAATTGAGAATCATTAATTCCGGAATTGGAACAACAAATTTACCACCCCAATCCAGAATATATTTGTGCTGATTCATTATTTCGTCTTTCAAATTCCATGGAAGAATGAACACATAATCAGGTTTAGTTTCCTTGATTCTATCCGGATGTAAAATAGGTATATGGGTGCCAGGCAGGAAATTTCCTTGCTTGTGAGGACTTAAATCTACAGTATAATCCAGAAAATCAGTTCTTATTCCACAATAATTGAGAAGTGTGTTTCCTTTTCCAGGGGCACCGTAACCTACAATCGATTTTCCATTCCTTTTAGCCTGAATTAAAAAGTCGAGAATTTTGCGTTTGGTTTCTTTTACTTTTTCATCAAACAAAGCATAAAACTCACGGCTTTCAAAACCTAGATCCAGTTCACGCTTTAAAAGATTTTTTACATTATCGGTAACGCTTTTTTTCGAATCTTTTGAATGTTTACCATAAATTCTCAATGAACCTCCGTGAGTTTGTAATTCTTCCACATCAAATAGGGTAATTCCATGGTAAGCAAAAATCCGGTTAACTGCAACAAAAGATAAATATGAAAAATGCTCGTGGTAAATTGTATCAAATTGATTTCTCTCGATCAATCGCTGCAAATGCGGAAATTCCATAGTTATAACCCCTTCCGGATTTAACATCTCCTTCATTCCTGCAACAAAATCATTGATGTCCGGTACATGGGCCAATACATTGTTCCCCAATAGTAAATCTGCCTTTCCATATTTACCTACTAAATCCAGAGCAGTATTTTTACCGAAAAATCTAACTTCTGTTCTGATCCCTTTTTCAACTGCAGCTTCGGCAACATTAGCAGCTGGTTCAACACCTAATATGGGAATGTCTTTCTTTAGAAACCATTGTAACAAATATCCATCGTTACTGGCAATTTCAACAACTAATTTGTTTGCATTTAGCCCAAATCGATTAATCATCAATTCTGTGTAATTTCGGGCGTGTTCCAACCAACTTTCAGAATACGAAGAGAAATAGGCATATTCATCAGCAAAAATTTCGTCAGGGGTTGCAAATTCTTCCAACTGCATTAACCAGCAATGTTCGCAAACAAAAGCGTGTAATGGATAAAATTTTTCCATATCATTTGCATGCTCTGGTTTCACGTGTTTTTGACAGAGCGGAGACATTCCAAGATTAATCACACTATACTCCAAGTCGTTCTTGCAAAATCTACATTTGCTTGTTGTGTTTATTTTTTTCATTGATTTAGTACTGATATATTCTAACTTGAGGAAATGTTAAACTAATATACAAATTATTTTAACCTGAAATCGGGTTGTGATTTATCTTTCTCAGATAAAATTGTTGGTTCAAATGGCCATTGAATGTTAAAAAGCGGATCGTTCCATCTGATGGTCGCTGCAGCTCCTGGTGCATAAAGTTCAGACATAAGATAACTGATTTCACAATCATCTTCTAATGTAATAAAGCCATGAGCAAAATCCTTTGGGATATATAACATTTTATAATTTTCCTGAGAAAGATCTACGCCGAACCATTGTTTAAATGTTGGAGAATCCATTCTAAGGTCAATGATGACATCAAAAATACTTCCTTTTGAACACCTTACCAGTTTGGCCTCCTCAAAAGGAGCAACCTGGTAGTGCATCCCCCGAAAAGTTCCTTTTTGCTTATTGTATGACACATTGGCCTGAACAACATTCATGTTAATGCCATGATTTTTCATTTCATTTACACACCACGACCGGCCAAAGAATCCTCGCTCATCTTCGTGTTTTTCAATTTCAATTATGAAAGAACCCTTTAGTTTTGTTTCTGTAAATATCATGATATTGTCGGGTTGCTATTTTATCGCCATTTTAAATCCTTATCCAATATATTATCCTGCTTTAGCTGATTGATCACGTTAAGTCGCATCAGATTTGACTCCCTGAATTTAGGGTCGTTAAACTGCATGGCAAGTAGGTTCTCGTATAGCGCTTTGATGGTTGGTTTTAGTGCATGTACCGGTTGATGATTTGGCGCCAGTTTTTTAAATAAGTCAAAGTTAACTTTGTATGACCGTTTATCAGGTGGGGCATCGGCATTGACGGTTACTTTGCAACCGTCCACCACCTCAGCAACAATCTCGGCTAATTCCTTTACCTGATAGTTCCATTCATTGCTTCCTGTATTTAATGCGAGGAAATTTCCACCAGATTTCGGATTCCGTTGTATGGCCCAGTCAATTGCCCTTGCCATATCCAATACATTTATAAGTGGTCGCCAGGGAGTTCCATCACTTAAAATGTCAATTCGTTTTGAGGAAACCGCTCCTGCAACAAAATCGTTTACTACTAAATCCAAGCGTAACCGTTTACTATAACCACATGCAGTTGCAAAACGCAAGCAGGTAACAGTGAAATTGTCTCCGGCCAGTGGCTCCAGATCCAGCTCGGCAGCTATCTTTGATCGCGCGTAAGCAGTTAGCGGATTAAGCGTGTCGGTCTCAACTTTTGCATTGTCGTCGGCTTCACCGTAAACGCTGCAACTCGACGCAAATACGAATGAACGCACTCCCTTAGCTTTTCCGACCATTGCCATATTTATGGCAGCCTTATAATTTACATCCATTGTGACTTCTTCAAATCTGTTCCCCATAGGATCGTTTGAGATGGCAGCCAAATAGACAATTGAATCAATTCCATTTAGAATATCCGGATTGAAATTCCGAACATCACCAAATATCTGTTGATTTAATTTTATTTCCGGCAAGAAAGATGAATTGGTTAAAATACTGGCAAAATATCCCATGTCAAAACCAATCAATTCTGCTTCCGGGAAACTCTCTCTTAGCTGACTTACAACACCCGGGCCAACGTAGCCCAAATTTCCTGTTATTAATACTTTCATGTGTCTAAATCTTAAAAATTGATTAATTCATTTAAATCATTTTATTTGCGTTTTGTTTAACTGTAAGTTGGGTCGTCAAATATATTTAATTTAGGGCGAAAATGCAGATCATTCAAGTAAATTGATTTTATGCATGAATTCATGTGCATTAGATTTTTGTATTGCAAATTTCGTTTGATATAAAGTACTTTTCTGGTTCAAATGAAAAATTGATTATATGCCCCAATATTCCGCACAATTGTGCGGAATAGCTATGTGAAATAGATCGAATATTTTGATATTGAAAAACAAACTTAAAAAAGATGTTTATTTTATTTTATTTATAGTGTTGATTGTTAGATTTTTAAATGCGTATGTCAAGTGCTCGTTTGTTGTTGGCTACTCTTTGGAATGCCATTTGAAACGAGTTTGACCGTTAATGAAACTGTTCTTTATTTACTGAAGCTTTTCATCTTGATTTGTGGAAATAAAAATTTATAAATCAATGAATAAGTCAGGAAGAGATAATGAGTGAGAGATATTCAGTAATTTATTAAAAATGTTGGCGATGAAAATTATTTACAAAAAAATTTCAAAAAAGACACTACTTTCAATACTTACACTTCACTTAAGTTTGTTGAGTTTTGCAACAAACTATTATGTCGGTAATTCGGGTAACGATTCGAATAATGGGACTTCGACTTCAACTCCTTGGAAAACTCTTGATAAGGTCAATTCCATGAACTTTGTTGCTGGTGATCAGATCTTGTTTGAAAAAGGTGGTACTTTCTACGGTACACTTTCAATTCATGGCTTAGGTTCTTCTGGTAGTCCTATCACATTTAGCTCATACGGTTTAGGTGCAAATCCTGTTATAACTGGGTTCTCAACTGTGACTGCATGGACTAGCTTGGGTAATAATATTTGGGAAAGCACCAATGCTGTATCAACGCTTTCGACTTGTAATATGGTTAGTGTTAACGGTATAAATACGCCTATGGGTAGATATCCAAATAGCGGCTATTTAACCGCAAAATCTAATACTACAACTTCGTTAACAAGTAGTAGTTTAACAGGAACTCCTAATTGGACAGGTGCTACACTAGTTTATAAAACCTCGGAGTACTTTTTAAGTCGGTTGGTTATTACATCGCAATCAACAAGTACATTAAATTGGAGTGCCTCTGTTGGTGGTTCTGGAACTGAGTTTTTTATACAAAATGACATTAAAACGCTTGACCGCCAAAATGAATGGTATTATAATCCGACTACAAAAAAACTTTCAATCTATAGTACGTCAATGCCTGTTAATGTGAGCATTGCAACGGTTGAAAATGTACTTGAATATGCAAAAAATACATATAATTATTCACAATGTGACTATGTTAATATTGAAAATATTTCTTTTCTTGGTTCTAATAGTAATACAATAAATGGTTATCCGTCTTTAGTTGCTGGACACAATTTACATGACATAAATATTAAAAATTGTACTATTTCTTTTTCGGGGAAAGATGGCATCTGGATAGATAGTGACAACATAGTAATTGACAATAACACCATACACGACACGAATGGGGCCGCAATAACAACAGCATATTCTGGCAGTGTAACTGTGAAAAATAATATTTTATTAGACATTTCTTTAATATCAGGAGCTGGAGGTGAGTATGGTGATTGTGCTATTGCAAGTTTTAATAATACAACTTTAAACATAGAGAAAAATACAATTACCAATTGTGGATTTAATGGCATCAGCTTTCAGTCCACGTCAATAGCGACAGTTAATAATAATTACATAAGTTCATTTAATAGTAAACTTCACGATGGTGGTGCAATAACAAGTGGAGGACCAAAAGCAATTGGAACAACGATTAATGGAAATGTTTGTATAGGAGGTGTTGGGTTTACTGGTCTAACATGCGGAATATACCTTGATGATGATTCATCGAATACAGAAGTTGCTAATAATACCGTTTCTGGATGTTATTGGATCGGGATATACCTTCATAATGCAAATACTAATAATGTACATGACAATATAGTATTTAACAATGGAGTACAGATTAGGACTGCTGACGATGGTCTTGGTGGTGACATTTTTAGCAATTCAATTACAAATAATCAATTCATTGCAAAAACTGCTAATCAATATGTCGCTGCATTTTCGTCAAATCAAAACAATCTAACATCAATAGGTACATTCAACAATAATTACTATGCTCGACCAATTGATGATAATATTACGTTTTCTACGTATCAGCCATCTACCGGGGGGATAAATAGAACATTAGCACAATGGCAGTCATTCTCAAAACAGGATATAAATTCCTTAAAGTCACCATTGGCAATTTCTTCAGAATCCGATTTGCAGTTAGAATATAATGCATCCCAATCTCCTAAAACTGTTTCTTTAGCCAGGCCTATGGTTGATGTAAAGGGTACCAAATATTACAATAGTATTACGCTTCAGCCTTATTCATCTGCTGTTTTGATGAAAGATCCGAATCCTGTTCAACCGATTATTCCTGTTTATGTTGGTTCTGTTGTTAATGATGGCTCTCCAACTATTCTTGAATTAACATTTGACCAAAGTCTGAGCAATCAGATCCCAACTAGTTCCGCATTTATAGTTCAGGTAAATTCTGCAGTCCGATCAATAAATTCAGTTTCCATTTCTGGGAATAAAGTCATGCTGACTCTTTCTCAGCCGATTGTATTTGGAGATATTGTAACAGTAGCCTACACTAAACCTTCAACTAACCCCTTGCAGACTGAATCTGCAGGACAGGTTGACTCTTTCAACGCAAAACCCGCTACAAATGACATATTAGATCTTAAGCAGGCAGCAATCCTTACATCTCACTTTATTCCTGTTTGGCAAGGAGAGAACGGAATTAATCACATGAATCTGATGGTGGTTTCTGCAACATTTGATGATCTTCCACTTTCATCTGACGATGAGATTGCTGTATTTAGTGGATCAAATTGTGTGGGAGCTGTTAAATTGACACAGTTAATAAATACTTCCAATCCAGCAACTTATCTCACAATTTCAGCTTCGCAGAGCGATGGTTCGAACAATGGATTTATATCAAATGATACTATTATTTTTAGGATTTGGGTTAATTCAAGTCAAAAAGAGATTGTAGCAAAAGCTGTCTCCTATAAAAATGATCTATCGTCGTGGCTTACAACTGGTAAATATTCTGCTGGTGCAACTTCTGTCGTTGATTTGGTTTCTTATACTGAATATACCCAGACCATTTCGTTGCTGAAGGGATACAATATGATTTCAACTTACGTTAAAGCGGCCGACCCCAGTGTTTGTTCTGTCACTAAGCCTTTATGTGATCAAGGTAATCTCATCAAGGTACAGGATGAAGCTGGTAATTCATATGAGGACTGGGGTAGCTTCGGTGGCTGGGTCAATAAACTTGGTTCTTTTCAGGAGACAGAAGGCTATAAAATCAAGGTTTCATCCAATTGTACATTCCAGGTAACAGGTCGGCCTATTGCCCTTCCTCTTGATATTCCTTTGAAAACTGGCTGGAATATTATTTCATTTCCCCGAACTGATCTGGTTGATGCCTTGAATATAATTCAGCCTTTAATTGATCAGAACAAATTAATTAAAGTTCAGGATGAAGCAGGAAACTCAATCGAAGATTGGGGTATTTTTGGCGGCTGGAAAAACGACATTGGAAATTTTGTTCCCGGAAAAGCCTATAAAGTAAAATTGAATGCTGACGCTGTTCTGACCATTCAGGAAAATTATACAAAATCAGCTGTAATAATGGCTCAGGTTGAGAAAACTGAATATTTTTCAACTGTTGCAGAAGGCAACGGCACGGATCATATGAATATTAATGTTGTTGGTTTACGAGAATCAGGTTTATCTATTGGTGATGAAGTAGCAGCATTTGACGGTAATATCTGCGTTGGATCAATAAAAATAACTGAAAAAAACATGGTTGATGGTTGTGCAAGCATCCCAGCTTCCTTTTCAACCAATGATCAAAGCCCCGATGGTTTTAAGGAAGGTGACTCAATTGAATTGTTTGCCTGGAATAGACTGAACAATGTGGAAACTGAAATTCAAACTGAAATTTTGAATGGAAAATATACCTATTCAAAAAATTCAAGTGTCCTTGTGCGCGCAAAATCAGCAACAACTGCGGTTGTGAATTTCAATAGTTCCGTGACTATTGACGTGTTTCCAAATCCTACTGCTGGGAAGGTCACTATTAGATTCTCAACATTGCCAGAGGCCGGAAGCAGTATTGATATTTTGGATATTGCCGGAAGAAAAGTTGCTTCCCGATTTGTTACTGGAACTGTCGAAGAGTTTAATCTGGATGGACAGTCAGCAGGATTATATCTCGTAAAAACGTCTTTGGGGTCAACAGAAGCGATCCATAAATTGATCGTAAATAAGTAGATGGAAGTTTAAAGTTTTAAATTAGTTTATTGGTATTTAAGTAGATTTGGTTCGATTCGTAATCTCTGGTTCATCTGAATCAGAGATTTTTTTTTGACTCTATTGGATTAATGGAGATATTAGCCAAACTCGTTTAGACTAATTTGAACTCATTATTTTACAAATTTTTCTTTAAAAATGTTTCCGATGAAAATTAAGTTGCCAGCAAGATACCTTTTCCACATACGTCTCGGCTCTTTGATTAAACGAAATAGCCATTCAAAGCCTAATCGTATGACCCAGTCAGGTGCTCTGCGAATTGTTCCGGCATAAAAGTCGAAGACGGCTCCAATACAGCAAATGTGTCCAACCTGTAATTCAGTATAATGTTGATAAGCCCATTTTTCTTGTTTTGGTGCGGTCATTCCTATCATTAAAACATCGGGTTTAAACTTATTTATGGCTTCTACCATATCATTATTCTCATTTCTACTAAATTCTGCCCTATATGGTGGTGAATATGATTGAACCTCAATTGCAGGATATTCTACTCCAATCCGAACCTTAATTTTTTCTAATGTAGTTTCATTGCTGCCCAGAAAAAAACATTTTCCTCCATTTTGCTGAAGTCTATTCATTTCGTAGAAAAATAGATCAGATCCAGCTATTTTTTTCAATCGTCGTCCTGTTAACCATCTGATAGCCCAAACAACACTTATTCCATCTGGAATTAATATATCACTGCTCTTGATAGCTTCACGATACAATTGATCTTGTTTTGTCAGGTTAAAGCAATGTGCGTTGATTGTGGTTATTAAAAGTTTACAATGATTAGATAATTGATCTAATTGCTTATCGTAGATTTGAAATGATTTAATCATTGGAAGATTTTCTCGGATAATTTAAATTATACAATTTAATATGCTCATTCAGTTGTTCATCTGAATCGAACCGATTTCGGATTTTCTTTGCTGGATTACCACCATAGATACTATAAGGTTCAACATCTTTGGTAACGACAGAGCCTGCAGCGATAATACTTCCTATTCCAATATTTACCCCTGAAAGAACGATTGAACCAACACCAATCCATACATCATCTTCAATAATTATTTTCTGATGTAATCCTTTCCAGTTATAATCTTTATCTCTTATTTGGCTAGCAAGACGCGTAGGTACTCCTAATTGCATGTGATTGTGATCATGCCTTCCAATTAGTGAAACAAAATTTGCGATAATAACGTTGTTGGCAATAATTGCGTCAGTTTCAATAAAAGAATATTTTCCGATATAAAAATTGTCCCCAATCTCAATTGAGTTTTTGGCCCACATAAATACCCCTCGCCCAACGTGTAAATTTTTACCAATCGTATATTTCCGCCACTTAATATGACATAAATAGAAATAATAAATCTTTTTTAGAAAATTAATCATTTTGCAAAGAATTTCGTTTTTATTTCCTGAATTAACTTTAGTCGACCATCTTTGGTCGATAAAAGTTTTATTCGTACTGTAATTTTATGCTTAATGGTGAAGTAATTTAAAAAACTCTTTGTCACATCTTCATCTGGAACCTGAAACGTTGTAAAATTAAACTCTTCAATATTTATATTGGACGGAGTTGAATGATAAGTGTTGACACCTTTGCAATGAGTTCCTTCTGCATTATGACCAATATTTGTGATGAACGAATATTGCGGAAATAATGAAAATCTTTTTTTTAGGAAATGGTCAAAAGTCCACCGAACATACCATGAATCATTTTTATTGGATAATGATTCCAAAAGCATTTTCGTAATATCATCTCCACAACTATTCTTAAAATTTTTTAGAATATTAACATCTGACTCTATTAATGCTTTTAATTCCTTTTTATCAAATATGTCTTTATTCCATCGATCTGACCACGTGGCCCATCCCCATGGAAATGGTCTGGTCTGAAAATAGATGCCGCTAATTTTTGCTCTAAGGGTTAATGAATACCCGTTCACTGATTGTATCTCCTTTTTTTGATCATAAAAATCTAACGCCTGGTTCATGAAATTTAAGAAATTTGGAGAAGTGATTAAGTCGTCTTCTAAAACTATAACTCTATCGTATTTCTCAATAATTTCAGTCACACCAAGTATTATTGAATTCGCTAAACCTTTATTAATTTGAGAGTTGTATATAGTTACAGATTTGAATCCCTCAACAGTATTGATGTATTCTCTAACTTCATTTACTTTCTGCCTTGCAATTTCATTCTTTGGCCCATCTGAGAAAATAAATAAATTACTTTGTATTGCTAGGTAGTTGTTTCTCAGGGCTTGTAAAGTTTGCCTAGTTTCTTCCGGACGATTATATGTGAACAGACAAATTGGAGCTAGCATATATGATTTGATAATTAAAGGCAATTTTAAAACTGTTGATGATAATTACGAAATAAGTCGTATTGTCAATGTATGTACTTGATTTTCATCTGTTTGTGTGCAAAAAAAATTAGATTCTCGATTTTATAATGTCATATAAATCCTGAATAGTTTCTGAATTACGGATATCTTCACCTTTCAGGACTACTTTATATTCTTCATCGGTCATCGCAATGATGAATAGTGCAACCAGTGAGGACCATTCTTCAATCTCCCTGAAATTTTTATCCGGACTAAATTCCGCAGGATCAGTTTCATCGAATTGAGCAGCAAAGTTTTGTATAAAATGATTGATATCCATGATTTTTATTTTAATAATTTTCAATAGGTGTTGTAAACTACTCGAGCTTCAAATAATTCAATTGGATGTTTTACCAGCCTAAAAAACATGAAGAACATTTCATGGTATTAATATTCAATTAGTTCAGAGATTCTAGTCTGAGCTAATGAAAGCATTGCTGTTCCCCAGGATAGACCTGCTCCAAATCCCGACATAACTACACATTCACGGTTTATATATTTCTCCGAATCGATCATTTCAGTAACAATGGTTAGCGGAACCGATGCCGAACTTGTATTCCCAAATTTTTCTAAAGAATATGGCGTCTGTTCTGGTTTTAACTTCAGGCGTTTGGCGAAAAAATCAGTCATATATCTATTCGCCTGATGGAAAACAAGTACTCCAATATCAGATGAAGTTTTTCCGGTATTGTTTAATAATTTATTTATGTCACTTGGTACCGCCCGTATTCCAAAATTAAAGACAGCCATTCCGTCCATATTAATTTGTTCGCCAGTTTTAATGTTTCCATCTTTGTCGATTTCTTCTTCAAATCCCTTTGCACAACTCGGATTTCGGTATCCACCATAAGGTATTTGTATCACATCTGCTCCGCTGCCATCTGAATTTAACGAAAACCAAGCTTGTGGATAGTCCCCTTTTTCTATTAGTGTGGCAGTACCGGCATCACCAAATAATGGTGCGGTAGCCTTATCTTTTTGTGATATTATTTTTGATAAGGTTTCTCCAACCAAAAGTAAAACGCGTTTAACCCCCATTTGATTGGCAAATGAAAATGCGACAGACAACCCATATACATAACCGGAACAGGCAAGGTTAACGTCAAATGAGAAACACTCCTGACTTAGACCCAACCTATGTTGCAAGATTGGTGCGGTAGTGGGTACTTTAAAATCAGGGGTCTGACTGATAAATATTAATCCATCAATACTTTCTGGATCAATCTGGTTATCTTCCATTAACTTTTGTGCTGCTTTAAAGCAAAGGTCAGAAGAACAAACATCTTCTTCAGCAAAACGTCGCTGATTGATTCCTATAGTTTGAATAACCTTTTCGATTTCATTATCAGGCAAAATATCCAGATTTTTATTCTCTACTATTTTTGAAGGTACACATGCCGAAATAGCTTTGATGCCAACTCCATTATAGGTTATAATTGCCATTTTGAATTATTAAATAAGTGTAAAACCACCGTCGATTATTAAATTAGTCCCGGTAACCCAGGCACTCGCGTCAGACAACAAGTAGATTGCTGCAAATGCAATCTCCTTTGGCTCGCCGTATCTTTTAAGCGGATAGTTCTTTCGGTCAACTTCCAGTTGCTCATCAGTAATTGCATCCCGATGGATTAATGGGGTTTCTGTCATTCCTGGTAATATACCATTAACCCGAATATGCTTTGATGCGACTTCAATAGCTATGTTTTTAACCACCGCAGATATTGCTCCTTTCGAAGCAGCATAGGCAGAATGTCCCACAGAAGCTATTGTTGGTCCGTTGATCGAAGAAATGAAAACAATCGATCCGCCCTCATTTATTTTTTTTGTTTTGATTAATTGTTGGGTAAGTAGGGTAGGGGCAATGAAATTAATTTCAAAAGTGTCAGTTATAGATACTTTGTTTAGAAATTGAAAGGGTAGCGTTTTAACTTTTCCTGCCGCATGAACCAGCCCATCAATTTTCGAAATCATATTGACCAGTTTGCTTCTTTTCTCCTCATCGCATAAATCAGCACTGATTTTAATGTGATTGTTTCCTTCCAATAGATTCAACGTTTCCGAAAGCCTGATTTCGTTTCTTCCTGTTAATATTATTGTTGCACCCATTTTTGAACACTCAATAGCAGTTGCTCTTCCTATACCTGAGGTGGCGCCTGTTACTAAAATGGTTTTTCCAACCAGTGAAAAAGGGTTGTATGGGCTTGTCATTTTGTGATATTATGTATTGTAATCGTATTTTTGCTAATTCTATATTATTTCCGGAAGATTTTGTTGTTTGATTGAATCTGAATAACTTATCGATTTCCTTATCAGATAATTCTTTTTTCAGAAGTTTTGTTTAAATAAGTTAACGAAAATCTAATAATAAAGTTCAGAGCAGTTGATTTACTTTGTTTTTAGGAGTGACGAAAATTTTGTCTTCAAAATTATGCTCTATATAAATGTTCTTTTGATAACTTGTTTTCTATATTTTAATGTCGTCTAAAGAAACACTCGATAATTCTCCTGTGATAGTTTGTTGTTCTTACAAACTCAGGTAGGATTTGAGTTCTTTGTGGCGGTTGATGAAATATTTGTAATAATTTTTTTGTAGCAATTCTAAAGGTAATCGTTCATCTTCAGGGTATAATAACAATTCATGCTCAATCGTTTCTTCGGGAGAAAAACGAAATCCAATTATTTTTGCCGGATTCCCAATAACAATTGCGTACGGAGGTATTGACTTTCTGCATACAGTTCCACTCCCAATTAAAGCTCCCCTTCCGATGGTTACACCGGCAAGCAAAGTTACATTTGAGTATAAACCAACATCCTCTTCAACGATCACATCATAAGCTGTCTGAACATCCTCAGCACCACCTCTTTGTAGAAAGAATTCGCCTTTTACAATGGGGTGATTGCCTGTAACTACAGTTAGTCCTTCAGCTGAAGCCGAATTTTTTTTCATAATGAATTTTGCTCGTGTAGTTATAATCTTGGAGTTGCCCAAGATATGCGAATTTTCATGCAAATAGACATTCTCAATTCCTTTTATTAAAATTGGAAATCTTACGCGAGCAGTTTTGTGGATAAATCCAAATTTGGCTCTTCTTGTTTTAAAATAGTTACGATATATGGCTACAATCGCAGAGAGAAATAAATTATAGGATTGCTTTTTTCTGAAAGTATTCATTCCAATAATGATTTTTTGCATTACAATGTCTAAATGAATTCAAACACAAATTTAGTGTTTTGACGGGAAATTTGTTTCCTAAAAATTTGATCGATTGACTCCATTCGCATCATTAATATTTACTTTAAACTTGTTAGTCTTGTAAAATTTAAAATCGTCGAATAATAGCAATTAAAAAGAGTTCATGCCAAGTTTTATTTTTATTTCCCTAAAAACAAGCTTCCTTCCTTCTTCCGATTTTAAAAGAGAGATTCTTAATTTTATTTTATGCTGTTTTGTAAAATAATACAAAAACTCCCTGGTTGCTTTCATATCTGGTGTTTTAAAATTGAGAAAAGCTGTCTGGGTTTTATTACTATCAATTAATTCAGAATAATATGAGTTAATACCTTTACAATGCGTTCCATTCGAACTAAAACCAATATTTTGCACATACGATTTTGCAGGATAAACTGAATATTTATCGTTCATAAATTGATCAAACGCCCATCGTACATACCACGAGTCATTTTTATCGTTTATTGAATCTATTAACATTTTAGGCATATCGGCACCACAAGCCATTCCAAATTTCTTTAAAATATTTTTGTTTTGAATGATTTGATGTTGAATTGTTTGTTTGTCAAATGTTGCTCCTGCCCAACGATCTTCCCATGTTGCCCAGCCCCATGATCCTGGTCTTTTTTGAAAATTAACTTCGTCGTTATTGCTTTTGATTCTCAATGTATAGGCGCTTATTGACTGAATATTCCGATTATTTGAATAATAATCCAATGCTTGATTCATGAAATTAAGAAAATTTGGAGTTGTAATTAAATCATCTTCCAATACAATGACTTTTTTGTATTTCTGAATCACTTGTGATACCCCTGAAATGATGGAATTTGCCAATCCTTTGTTCAATGGTGATTCAATTATTTTTACGGATTTAAATCCATCGATTGTATATAAGTATTGTCTGACAGCTTCTACTTTATTTGAGGAATCGTCTTTTTTAGCGTGATCAGAAAAAATAAATAGCTCGGTATCTTGAGCTAGTTTGTTTTTTTTTAATGCATCAATCGTTAGCTGTGTTTCAAATAAACGATTGTAGGTGAAAAGACATACTGGAGCTAACATGGTTTACTTATTCGATAACTTTGAGTAGAAGCTTGGAAATATTGCTCTGGCATAGGCCTTTAATGCAAATACAATCCATTTCCAGCCATAATGCTTTTTTCGAAAGATAATATATTCACTAATATTCAATCCTTTTGGAGAATGCAGCAATTGCCATCTGTTTTTTAGCGGTGTATTTGGATTACACCATGCAGGTAATCCTTCATTGGGAGGACAAACAGCTACGAAAGATTTTGTTGTGTAACATTTGAATCCCATTTTTATTGCCCGAAGTCCATAATCAAAATCTCCCATGATATGGGTATAATCCGGACATAAATTGCCAATAGCGCGAAAGATCATTTTAGAAACTAAAACTGCATTTCCGTTGATGTAAGTGCAACTTTGCAGTTGACCATTGGGGATTATAGGGCCGGATTCGTTTTTACCACCATATGAAAATATCCCGGAATCCGTTCTGTTTTCGCAAGCGCCGCAAATTATGGTATGCTTCTGTTGATCATTTAAAACTTCATGATATGATTCAATCATCTCCGAAATTGAAGATTCTTTCAAAATTGTATCATCGTTTAACCACAAATAAAAGTCGAAGTCCAATGAATTGGATGCTTTGTCCCAGGCTAAACTCATTCCCTTATTCCAGAATAACTTTCCATTTCCCAAATATACATTTACCTCCGGAAATTTGCCTTCTACAGCTTTTGTTGTCCCATCTGTTGAACCGTCGTCAACTAAAAAAACACTCAGAAAATGATTTGCTGGTAGAATGCAGCTATATAGAGCCTGCAAACAGATCAAAGTTTTTTCTTTTCGATTGTGACAGGTTAATAAAACCGCAATATTTATCATTCAAAATTTAATTTATCTTATGAATTTTATACGTATCAAGAGGTGGTTGTCAAATTGCAAGTGGAATTTAATAGTCGGCTTATTCTTATTGTTTGAAATTTAAGGAATAACTGATTTGTATTTTCGTCAAAGCTTTGAGGTAATCAGAAGTTTTAAAAAAGAGATTAATGTCTTGAAACTATGACTTAACTGATTAAGCCTGAAGCTAAAAATTTACCACTAAATCAAGTGCCTAAAAAGTTTCTTTTATAAAGTATAAAGCTTACAAATTTCCTCAACATTTTGCTCCATTGAAAACTTGGAATTCACAAAATGTCTGGCACGTATTGACATTTCTTCTGCCTTTTGCGGGTCTTTTTTAATACTAATCACCTTCTCTGCGAGAATTTGAAAGTCTTCAGGAATAAGTATACTGTTTTCTCCTTCATTGTTAAAATCTCTTAAGCCTGGTACGTCGTATAGTATTGCCGGTATCTGACATGCCATTGCTTCAATTGTGGTAATAGGAATTCCTTCGAAACGACTTGGCATTAGGTAAATATCAGAAGAAATTAAATATTTGCGCACATCTTCCTGATTTCCACAAAATCGTATATTGTTTTGCACTCCGAGTTCTTGAGCCAATTGGATTTCATCTGATTTAATACTTCCATTTCCCAAATGCAGATACAAACAATTTGGAATTTCCTTTATAATTCGAGGTAATGCTTTAATAATATCTGAGTGACGTTTTACGTGACTACATCCTCCAACTGATATTAAAACCGTAGTGTCACTATCAATTTCTAAATTTTTTCTAAATTGAATTTTCTCTTCTCCTGAAGCCGGGAAATACCGGTTACTACCAAACCAGTTATAAACCTTTGTTGTTTTATTTCGATAGTAACTTCTTTCATGATTGTATACTGAATCACTTATGGTTTGAAATTGACATTTGAAAATATTTTTGGCCGTCCATCTCAATAAAATATGGTAGTGATACGAATAAAAATGTGAAGGGAAGACATTGTGGAAGGTATAGACTGAATGAGTACCTGCAATCCAGGCGCATAAGGACATTCCCCACATTTTTTCATGCGAATGAATGTGTACAACATCAAATTTTTCCTTTTTGAGAAATCGAGTAAATTGAATATAAAATTTTATTCTGGCGAAATAATTCATCAGACGAGGATATTCATGGTGTATTACTTTATAGCCTGCTTGCCTCATGTGAGGTGCAAATTCACCAACATCTCTTGCTGTAGATAAAGCTGTTAATTCAAATCCTTTTTGCCGAAATATGGAAGCAGCATCGACATACATTATTTCTGCCCCCGAAAATTTCAATTCATGAAATATGTGTATAATTCTCATTCTAATTGTTTCTGTAGTCAGGCGACCAATTTATACCTTCTTTTAAACAACGCATTGGATTTCCAGCGCAAAGTGTTTTAGGTAATACATCCTTTGTCACTAAAGTATTCATTCCAATTACAGCACCTTCTCCTATGGAAACCCCTTTCAGAATTTTAACATGGCTCCCAACCCAAACGTTATTTCCAATTGTTATTGGTCGTTCAGGATTAATCAATTCACCCTCTGAGTTAAAAATGGAATGCGTATCACTGGCCCACAATTCAATAAAATCGGAAAATAAACAATTTTGCCCAATTTCAATGGTATTGTTAATTCCTACATTCACTATTCTAATTCCTCCAAAGTATGTTCCCTGACCAATTTTAATGCTACAATTGTTCCCTCTAATATTAATTGTTGAATTTATGATTTCAACACCGGATTCGATAATCAGCTTGTTATTTGTCCCCTTTATTGTAATCAATGCACCAGACATTAGCGCATAATTAACCGTAATGCTATTATTTTCTCCTGATATATAAACGTTTGTTTTGTTTATATTTGAATTAATCATTGAAATATGATAATCATTATTTGTTATGAATTTTACTAAATATAATTTCGTCTTATTGAGTAAAATCTTATTTTCAATTACGCGATAGAAAGTAGTGTTAATTAAGCCAATAATTTTAATTAAAATTGTTTTCATATTTTAAGTCAATACTTTGTTCGAAATTTTTAGCTTGTTTGAATTAACAAAATTGCAGGAATTATGTTTCGGCGGTGGCTTTGGCCACCAATTTGAATTTTTAATGATAATTATAAGTTACTCAATTTTAATGACATAGAGTGAATAAAATTTCTTTCTTACTTAAGAACATTAGTTGCAAAGATTTATTGACCAATAATTTAAATGCTATTATAAGTTCTTTGATTGGAATTAATTGCATAACGATGATTCAACCAAAATCGTTTAGTATTTATTAACCCGTTGTGTGAATTAAATAGCATGTTTTAAAAAGTTGATTGGTCTGTTATTAATGAATCGATTAATATATTGAACGATTGTCAAAGCAGTGATCTTTGATAAGATTCTGGTTTTAAATCCGATAAATGTTTTGGCATAGTTTCTTCTGATTAAAAACTGATCACATAACTGGCTGTAAAGAGTTTCAATCCTTTTCCTGGATTTCCGGAAGATATATGGATACTTCTTATTACCTGATTGATTGGTCCTGATCGGAGTTTCCAGTTTGCATTAGCTGAGTGGAACAAATCCAATTGCTGGCGGGCGTCAATATATCCTTTGTCTGCCAGCAAAGTACAATCAGACAGACTAACTTTTACATCCTTTAAATAGTTAACATCATGCACATTGGCCTTGGTCAGGTCAATTGAGGTAAATACTCCTTCAAAGGTACAGATGCCATGTAATTTGTACCCAAAGTAATACTGGTTTTGTGAAGCACAGAACCCCTTGGCCGGAGAAGTAGAAAAATCTTCTTTGCAAATCTTCAACCTTGATGCCCTGGCATTTCGGCAAATCTCAAGGGGCATGGAGTCAATAACAAACACATCCTCATTTTTACAGAAAGTACCACTTAACTGTTTGCGAACCAGTTCTGTCTGATCAAAGAGTGATTTCTTGCGCCGGTTGTATTGTGAACGATCTATTAACCGGGGAAATTCGCTTACATATTCTCCCTTCAACTTTTTAAAAAGCAGATTTTCACTGTCTATAGATAGGTATTCACTGGTCAGATTAAGACTAATGACCTCTAAATCTGAAAACTTAGGTTTCTTCCCAACCCGGGGAAAGTTTCCTGAGTGGTCAACATTATTCTGCAATATGGATTTTAATACTTCCAAAATTTTGTCGAAATTCGTTTTAATATCGTGCATGGGCTGTTTTAATATTTTTGTTTCGCAACTTTAAAATACTAAATTTCAGCTTAATGCACGATTATTTATCTAATTATTAATTTCACACAACGGGTATCTAATTATTAGTTTCACACAACGGGTTTTATTATTATGAACTTAAAGTATGTATATTAAGAAGTTAATGAATTAAGGGGTTTGAAATACGTGATCCCGATATTATCAGATTTTGTGTTTGCGTCCTAAATCTTTTCGAAACAATTCCATTAATCCATAGTGTAAATTCAGAGTTAGTCATTTCTCTGAATTCTTTAGAATAACACATTGCGATTGTCATCAAAAGAAAAATGTAAGAAAGGTCAAAATTTGTAAAATCTTCTACAAAAGCATAAATCCATCTGAAAGCAACAAATAGCCCAATAATTTTCATGAAATAACTGTTTGATCTGTATATAGCTAAAACAGAGGCCCGAAAAAATACTATGGAATACAGTATTACTCCCACTAGGCCAGTCCACGTAAATAAATTTAGAATAGATACTTCGCTTGCTTGTCGTTCTAGTTTTCCTGTATATTCAAAATTTTGCTCACCAAAAAACTCCGAATCATACCCTCGAGCAGGAGTTCTGCCAAAGTAAATGTAATTATTATTTATTGCTGAACTGATTACTTCAGCATATAGAAATGTTCGGCTATCAGCCATCAAATCTACTTCTTCAACATCTCCAAAATTATTTACTTTTACATTATATTCTTGGTTACCATGGTTTATGTATTCATCCATTTTAAATACATTGAAAATGTCAGTCAATCCTAAAACCAATAGCACAAATGGTAACGCTAAAAAAATTGCATGGACGAATTTAAACATCCACAATTTTATAAATCTACGAAAATTGAAACTTAGACCCAATATAAGTGATAGACTGTACTTAATTATATTGCTTCTGGCATCCAGACCTGCAAGAAAAACCATCAACGTAAAAAAAAGTACAATAATCTTCCATTTTAATGGCAGGACTGGTAAGAATAAGAGAAGAAACATAATCGGAATCAAATATCCACCCGTTGCATCCGCCAAAGTAAAAAAGGGAAGGAAAATAAAAAAAGCGGGTAGAGCATATTTTAGCCAAAAGGAAACTATTTTTTGTACCAGAAGTTTATTTGTTGAAACATAAATAATTATGGGTAAAATAAAAAACATTGTTACATCAATTAATGCTTTCCACTCCCAATAATTGTCAGCAACAAACGCACCTCTAATTATAGAAATAATATTCCAAAACAAATATAATTTAATCGGCCATATGGTCTTGTCGTCAATTACATTAAAGTATGGCTTTTTTAATGCCATGATCATAATTAGCGTAAGCGCATATAATACCCACCAAATCGTTGTATTTCCAATCGATAGGCTCGACCATGGAAGAATTGAAGGGATAGTGATTATAACAACACATATCAGAAATGTATATAGTTGCGTATTTTTCATTTTAATTTTAAAGAAGTTAAGACTTGATATTATTATTTCCTCAGATCTTATTAAATATTTTATTTCTCATGTAATAACTGCATTTAACCAATATTCTTGAAAAGAAAAATGGTAAAGTGATAAATATCCAAACTAAGTTTAACCAATCTTTACCTTCGTAAAATACTATAATACCCCTTAATATGCTAGCGCGTCTTTTGGCTAGAAATGCCATTTTAATCATTTTTGACGTATATTTAGCCCTGATTTTTTTTTCTAGCGATTCAGAACCATTTATAGCTAAATAATAATCTAAGATATCATTCAACCCTTCGTGAAAGTTTAACCTTTTCTCATCATTTTTGTGATGACAAATAGAAGTTTCAAGTATTCGATATACACCGGTTACCTCATTCAAAAATTTAAACTTTGTATGTTTAATAAACCAAAGCCAAATGGGAAAATCGCATGTTGTCCAACTGCTACGGATTTCTGGTCTAACTTCCTGTATATATTTTTTAAATAAATCATTTCTCAAACAAACTGTTAAGTTAACTATTGTATTTTCATGGATTAAGCTTTCAAAATTGATGCATTCAGAACCAATAACTTTTCCAAAACTCCCATCTTTCTCTGAGAATTTAACAGCTTTTGTATGTACTAAACCATATTCTATATTATTTTCCAGAAAATCTACCTGCTTTTGAAGCTTGAGAGGATCAATCCAAAAATCATCGCCTTCACAAAAGGCGATGTATTTAGTTTTAACGTATGGGAAGACATATTTAAATTGAAAATTTAATCCTTCTTTTGTGTATTTATTTTCTGTTTGCAAAATAGGTTTAATTATATCTGGAAAGTTTGTTGCATATTCTTTAATAATGTGAGCCGTCCTATCTGTTGACGCATCATCATGAACTATAACTTCGAACTTGAAATTTGTGCGTTGCATTAAAAAGCTTTCAAGTGCTTTACCAATAAAATCTTGTTGATTATATGCAATACAACATATTGTTATTAATGCCATATCATCACTTCTATTCATATTTGAATAATTTTAATATTCTTTTGACCAAGTTACATTTTGCTTTAAACACTTTGTTGGATTGCCAACATTTATAGAAAATGGATCAATATTGTTCTCTACAACAGATGCCATTCCAATTATTGCGCCCTCGCCAATTACTACTCCTTTTTGGATCTTTACGTGACTTCCAACCCAAACTTTATCCTTAATAATTACTACCTGATCTTTGTTTATTTTTTCCCCTTCTTTATTGTAAATTGTAGGGATATCGCTTGCCCAAATTTCTATATTGTCTGAAAACATACAATTTTCACCAATATCAACCGAATTATTTGAACCAAAATTTAAAATTCTAACTCCTCCAAACGTCGAATTTGCGCCGATCTTTATTATACAATTATTTCCACTAATCGTTAAAATTCCGTTGGTTATCCCTGTTTTTTTGCCCACAAGGATCATATTGTTGTTACCAGTGATAGATATGTTACAATTACTTAAATGTTCACCTCCCAATATTGCAGTATTATTTGTTCCACTAATGATAAAAGTTGATTTGTTTATAATGCTTTTAGAAATAATAAGTTGATTTGCATTACTAATTTTAACTTTTATAAAGTTTAGCAAACTCGATGTTATTATAACGTTCCTGCTAAAGTATCTATAATAGATATTATAAGATGTAGAAATTACTTTATAAAATATTTTTCGCATAGATTACCAATAACATGCTCCTTCCACAATCTGCGCATTCTTTGGCTTTTCATTTTCTCCCGGACGAACCCAATGCTCATTATACAAATTAGTGTAAGGCCACACAATAAATTCCTCCCAACGTTTACCTTTAATTCCAAATAATAATTGAGTTACTCCAGCCATATGAATGGCTTTTTTTCCCATTCTTTTTACATGGGCTGCCAAAGGAAATCCGTATGCTCCAGCTCCGATAATACAAATATCATAGTCAATATTATTTATTTTATTTTTCATGGATTCCAGTGCTTCAAACCAATCCTTATACTCAGTTTTTACACCAGCAATACTCTGTACTGCTTTAATTGTTTTTAGTTCAAACTTGGGTAGTAGATTGTTTTCAAAAATTAATTTTCTCTTTCTGTACTGTTTTTCTATGGTGTCAGAAAAAGGATGAACCACTAAGACCTTTTTCCCTTCCAAAGCTCGCGTCCACGGATTTGATGAGAAAAATGGCTCCATATCTTCTAAAACGATTTTTTTTGCTAACCCCAATTCGTTATTAAAAAATTTTTCCTGTTTTAACCATGAACCTAAAATATCGACTTGAGGTATGTCTTTTAACATTAACTCGCAAAATTGTTCTATTCGTTCAACTTTACCAGGAAAAAATCCAGACCATTGCTGCATTTGCTTAATTGTGGAAAATTCCCACCACCACGGAGGTGTTTGAGATTTGATGTAACTTTTATAATTTTTAAACTCATTTTGCCTTTTTACTCCCAGATAGTTAGTTAAACAGAGAATTTCAGTAGATCCAAATCTACCTATCATACAAGGCTTAGTATCCATCAGTTTTTGGTAAATTAAATCATTTGCATATTCTTTAGCAGAGAACAGTTTCCAATTACGGCCAAATTCTGATGTATCCGGTTTTACCAATTGGTATAACCTTCTGGCTATTTTTATAGTTTTTACTGTAATAACATTGGGCATTTTTTCAGAATTTAGTTAACGTTAATATTTTCTTTTTTAAGTTAATTTTCAATGACTGATTAAAGGTTGACGTTCATTTTGTTTAAATGGTTAAACATTCCAATATCAATAAAAATCACTTTTAGCCAAAGTCATTGCGGCTTCAATACATTTATCCATATTGTAATACTCCCACTCAGCAAAACGCCCCAATAGAAAGATGTGATAAGGTTTTAAAAGTGCCTTTAATTGTAAAATATCTTTCCGGGTTGTATCGTTTTGGATGATATATGAATTTGGTTCATAGTTAAATGCTAATGGCCGTAAATTTCCGGGAAGTAGTTTCAGTTCATCTAACATTTCTGTTTTTTCCATTTTTCCCGAAAACTCTACGACACAAGTCGTTCGGTTAGATCCCTCATTATTGGATGGACTAAAATTACCAGTATATATAATACGATGAGATTTGTAGATTGATTCAGGAAGATAAAGCCAGGATAAATCTGTTGGATCCGTTTCACACAAAACGTTCGACGTTCCATTGGATGGCAAATTGACGACTTTGAGCAAGGCTTCTTTTAAAAATGTATCCTTTATGTGAATCAAATTATGTAATTGACGGACATCGCCACAATAAACTATGTAGTCGGCCAACCTATCTTGATTATTAATTGATAGCTGTTTATTGTCTACGTATCTCACAGAGGTAACATTGTAAGTGCAGTTTATCCTAAGTCCTTCAGATAGTCGATCAACAATAAATTGAGAACCATCCCTTTTTGCATAATAAAATGAAGCGTGAACCATATCTGATTCTTCTTTTTTCATAATGTTGCTGCAAATAACCTCTTTCAGATCCGGCATGGGGAGCTTCCCATCAAGCCAAGCTAGTGGCACATTTTCCAGATTGGTGTTCCAAATTTTGGTATTATATGGTCCGAAATAAAGATTGTATAATTCATTTCCGAAATTACCTTTGAGAAATTCTTTAAAGTTAGAATAGTCATTGATTTCTTTTTTATTTTCAGAAAGTTTTAGTAATAATTCATCAACAATCGGCTTGAGTTGTGATTCAGGAAGCTGATACAAAAAATTTTCGATGGGATACCCAACTAATTTCTTATTAAGTAGAATCTTTGCATTCCGTTTAGCTTTAATAAATTCTTTATCTCTATCAAATTGCCCCCAAAACCAATCGAGAACATTTTGATTTCGACTATTAAAGACATGTCCACCTACTTTATGAAACAAGTTGCCATTAATTCTGTCGCACTTGATCATTCCGCCTACATGTTCATCTCGTTCTAGAATTTCAGTTTCATATTTATTCGAAAGCATTCGAGATATGCTTAAACCAGAAATACCTGATCCTATTATTATCGCTTTTTTCATAAAATTTTATTCAAACTCTTTGTATCAAAGGTGCCATCATTTTCTACTAAAATCCAATCTTTGGTTTTAGGATAGCTGTGCCAGAAATTTCGTGGACAAACTTTTATGCCGTCAGAAAGTAATGCTGGTTTGTATGAAAACGAACTTTTACTTGTAATAAGTAGATCTGCTCGTATTAAATGCAAAAATGAGGTATATTCATTCATATCCGAACAGAAATGAACATTTCCGTATTTTGAAAACTCAGCAAATTCTTCCGGTTTACCGGTTGAAAACAAATAAATACTGATGGATTTTGATATCTGGATATTTTCGACCACTTGTTTTAATACTTTCTCGTAATAGTCGTTACTTAACCAACGCATGGCTTTTGCATCATCATTTTCCAAAATTATCTTATTTCCTATTACAACTGTTCTTCGGACATGCACAGCTATATTGAAATGTGTTGGTTCGTATAAGATTTGATCAGTTTGGCGGACTGAAGAATGATTGAATTTGCGTTTGATATCATTAATAACTCCATATTGATTCTTGTAAAATTGATCCTGTTCTGCAATAAAAACGACCTTCTTTCCTGAATAAGATTGAATAATCGCCTTTGTAAAAGCTACTTCTAATTTATTATCTTCATGAAACAGAGGTATTTTTTTTGCTTTATATCCTTTTGCGATTAACTCTTTAACTTTTTCTTCATCTTCACCAAATCCTAAAAAAGCTTCCCACCGAAGCGTTGAAAATGGAATATGTGCAAATTTTAACTCAAATAGCTGGGCGAACCAATAACCAGCGATCCAATTGGCCAATTGATGACCAATGCCTGCACCTGGATTAGGACGAGCAGCAAAATAACAAGTAGCATTATATGATGAGCCTGTTTTGTGTAATTTATAATGCCAAAAGCTGCGATACAAATAGGGGTAAATTTTCTTATCCCTTGAGTATTTTACAAGATCTTTCCATAAATGACGTTTGACACGAAAAATAAAATCGGAAATAGTCATAATTTAGTGTGTAATTACCTTTATCAAAATAATGTCCCAAATTGTTAACCAATATTTAGGTTGACGTTTTAGTTTCGCAAAAAATCTTCTTTTCAAACTTAATTTGAGAGGCGGTTGATAGAATCCTCTTTTCGAGAAATCGATAATAATATTATTTGCTGAAAATAATGGTTTAACTTCGTGCCACCATTGACCTTTTACAATACCTGTAAAAATGTATGGTATAATTTCAAATTGATTTAAATGAACGATTGAATGATCTATCGCATAAAAACGATGTTTTATAAAATGCGAACGCATTGTTCCGTACGTTTCGAAATGCCATCCGCTTTCACCTTTACGTAAATATGAGTATAGGACATCTTTTTTCCAAATAGCAGCCTGGCAACTAATGCGGTCATCAGCCTTTTGATCAATTTCAACGAAATCTTGAATGTTTCTTTTGTGAAAAGGGCCTTTGCTATGTTGATCAGTAAGGTGTAAACAATCAATGCTATGCTTAACCATAAAGTCAAAATATTGCGCAAGGTGTTCTGATTGTACAGTACTTTTAAGAAAATAATCTTCTTGTAAATATAGCACATATCTTTCGTTTATTAAATCTAGGGCCTTTTTGACGCAACTGCTCCAAACTTTTTCACTATTCTGTACAGAAATAATATCTAATCCAGGAAAAGTAAATATTTTATATTCCGTATTCAAATAAATCTTGCCAGAATAATCGGGCCAAAACTTCTTAAATAGAGAAAAGAAAGGTACCCAACAATCTTCAAATGAGTCAGTAGTATTGACCAAAATAGAGAAATCATTGACCATAATTATTTCTGTAGTAATTTCTTATTGCTTTAAGAGCAGGTTTTTCGATTGTAAAAGTAATTATTGATGCTATTCCAATGACAATACCAATTGTCACAGGGACATAGAAGATTTGAATATCTAAAACTTTTTTTAACCAATATATTATAGCGTTGCCAATATTCTCATGTATTAAATACAGTGTATACGAAATGGTGCCTAAATATAAAAAAGCCTTATTTGTTAAAAATGAAAGTTTATCATAAATGAATAAATAAAATAATCCATAAAACATTGTAATAATAGGATACGTTATGAAATTAACATCTAGTTTATAGTTTATGTAATAATTGCAAAATAAACTAATAATCGCAATTGCATGGTAAAAATATTCATTTTTGCTTTTTAAAATTAAATAAAAGGAAATTCCTCCGATAAATAATGGGGCATAATTCAAGATTAAAATAACTCTAATATAGTTCTCAAAAATAATGTTATATCTCGCAAAAATGACTGATAAAAATAGCCATACTAAACAGATCAACTTAATGTACGGTAATTTTTTAAATACAAAAATACCCCACATAAGAAAATAGAAAGTCAATTCAACTGCAAGAGTCCAATAAGCTCCATCAACATCCTTAATTTTGAAAAAATATTGTAGCATTGAAAAATTGATTAATACTTGGCTAAAATTGTAAATTCCTTGTTGGAACGGTACTGATAAGATAGATGTAATGATAATAGTTATAATAATTGCAGCCCAATATGCTGGATATAGCCTTGAAAATCTGGAGACTAAAAAATCTAATGATTTTTTAGTCTTTTCTAATGTCATAAAAATTACAAAACCACTAATTAAGAAAAATAGGTGAACCCCTAAATAGCCATAACGAAAATAGAATTTGTCGGCTGATAATTGACCCAAACTATTGTCATATCCAAACGTGAAATGAAATAATACTACTGCCATTGCTGCCATTCCCCTCAATGCATCGAGCTCTAATATACGGCTCTTCTTATTCTCCATTGCTTATTTTTTAATCTAAAAGTAACTATCTTACATTAATCCATTCAGCTCAATTTGCTATTTAGCAGAATTTGATATCATTAATAATAAAAGCAGTTGAGTAAATTGCACTTTAGTAAATTAATTCAAACAAGACATAATGAACATGTTTGAAAATAATAAGAAGGGAGATCCCAACAATCTTCATGTTTATCGCAGGCATTAATAAGTATGGATTATGAATTTATCAGATTTACAAATCTCCTTAAGTGCAATCAAGTACTCAATTATTAAATTTTTTGTAGTTGCCCTCAAGTAAAAAAATTGGCAGCCTTTCATTTTCATTAAAACATATCTTTTCATGTTCAATTTGCTGCTCAAGGGTGAACTTGAATTTTATAAACTTTGCAGGATTACCTCCAATTATAGAATATGGAGGGTATTCGATTGATTTTATACAAACTGATCCTGCTGCTACAACGATTCCCCTATTTAAGTGAGTTCCAGGACATAAAGTTACATTTGCTCCCATCCAAACATGCTCATCTACAATCACATCATCAATAAAATAGTCGATCCATCCTGGTCCGTTAGGGAAGTCACCTACATTATAATAACCATGATTAAATGTGATTACTGTTAGACCTGCAGCAGCTATTGAATTATCTTTCATTATAAATTTACCCTTTGGAGTAATTAGTTTATGGTATTCATGTATAACTGTATTTTTGTATAAATAAACATTTTCTTTAATGTTATATCCAGGTTGAAAAACTATTGCAGTTTTATCAATGTATCCATATTTATTTCGGTTCGAAGCAAAAAATGCAAACATTAGTCCTTTTTTTGCATCTCTCAATATTTGAAAAATGTCAGAAACCTTCATGTTTATTATTATTTTTTAAATTCAATTTTTTTAACAACCCTACATGGATTACCTGCAGCTAAAACACCTGCTGGAATATCATGCGTAACAACGGAACCAGCTCCAATTATTGTATTATCACCAATTACCACACCTTGTAATATAACTACATTTAGAGTTATCCAAACATTATTACCAATAGTAATTGGTTTAGCAATAACAGTAGAAAAATCCTCATAATCATGCGTTGATGTAATAATCATATTTCCTTTTGAAAAAGTGCAATTATTCCCAATTTTTATTGGGGCATAGGCCAAAATATAAGTATCCGCCAGACCCACATTATTACCTAAATATAAATTTGGAGCAGATAAATGGAAGTCGGTATCTATATGAGTAGACGGAGGAATTCTATAGATTTTATAAATGATTTTTTTGAAGATGTTAATTTTTCGTAAAATAGGCATTTTATTAAGCCAAAGAATTTTTCGCTCAATATTTTTAAATCCAGGTCTTTTACCTTCATTAATGGCATAAATTATTTTTTCCATACCAATATTTTTCTCGATGAATATTATTTACGTTTTTGATATCTTACTTTGATTTTATCCAGTAAATATCTAAATTGAATCCTTTCTTCTATGGTCGATCCTATGAAAAAGAATAAGAATATAAATGTCAAAATTGAAATAAAAATTACTATTGACAATCTATATATTGATTCATTAAGAATAATTATAGGAGAAAATCCGATTATTCCCGTAATTAAAAATATTGGTAGTACTTTCTCAAGTACAACATTTATGTAAACAGAAAATAATAATCCGCATTTTTTGATGGAAAAAAATAATGTATTAGCTCCATTTAATATGCCAATAAACAACATGACTATAAGCATAAAATAAGCAGGAAATCCATTTGCAAAAAGAATAAATACGATAGGCAATTGAATTAAAAGCAAAAAACTTTTCACTATTGTGTATGACTTTATTTCGCCTTGTGCTCCAATAGCAGTATTTAGAGGGAGAGTCAACTGTTCAATCATGGTTATTAATATTGTCAGTCTGCAAAAAATTACTGCCCAATCAGGTACATTTTTCAACCATAATTTTAAAATAATTGGCGTTTCAAGCAAAAAAGGTATCGTAAAAAAAGAAAAAAGAAAAAATGAATATTTGCAACCGATCAAGGATAATTTAATCATATCTTGCCTGTTTCCTCCTCCCTCTGCCTTAACGATGGAGGGATTTAGTGCTCTCATCATATTATTTGAGAATGAAACTAACTGTCCATTTAATTGGGCTGCTATGCCAAATGATGCATTAAGTATTGTTCCGAAGAAATGATTTAGAATAACTCCAACACCATAATTCCCAACCATTGATGAAGTAGCAGAACCAAAGCTCCATCCCGCAAAGCCAGTCATTTCCTTCATCAAGCTTTTATCCCAATATCGTTTAGGGGCAATGGTGCATTCTGAGTATTGTTTGTGGCAATAAATGCGCATAATTGTCATGGTTATTAATGGAATACAAGCCATCAGAATGCCATACAACACTAACTTATCGCCCGCACTATATACCACTGCCAAAGCCGCTCCCAGTTTCAATAAAGATTCAATGATTCCAACTATTGCATAGTAAAGCATGTTTTCATGTGCATTCAGTACAGCATCATAAGGAACCGTCATTACAGTGAAGATAGTACTTACAATTAAGCTTCCATATACAACTTTGGCGGCAAATATTCTATTTGTTTCAATATTGAGTATGCCGTTAAAAAAGAAATATCCAACAATTACTAATACTATTCCGACAATTAATGCAATTAGAAAGTGGATTATGAAGCTGATATTGAATATTCTCCTTTGCTTTTCTTTGTTGCCTTCTCCTTCTGAGTATGACATAAAACGCTGCGTCGCTCCTGCCATTGCAGCATTTAAAAATCCCAACATGGCAATGGCTCCTCCCACAATATTAAATATTCCAAAGTCGGACGCTCCGAGTGCGTTCAGAATCAGACGGGTAGTATACAGGGAAATAAACATAGTTATTCCCATTTTTGCATACAGAAATCCCGTATTTTTTATAACTCTGTGCGCTGTACTCATTTACTTAATTAAGGTTTAGAAAATTATTTTATTAGTATTCAATTATTTTTTAGTTGGCAGATATTAAGTTGATAGAGGTCACCATTTAAATACATACCTTAATGTCCTTGATAATAAGCAGAAATATGAAAATATTCAAAGGTCAAAATCTGATACAGTTTGCTGAACGCTTTAAGTCGGACGAAAATTGCAAAATGTACTCGTCCGAAATTAAGTGGGAAAATAGTTTTGTATGCCGAAAATGCGGTCAAACAAAGTATCAAGAACGCAAAAACCATTAACGCACTTGTAATCTTTGTAGTGATACAGAGTAAGTACTTAAGTGATGACCTCTATAAGTTGATTTTATTATTAAAGCAATTTTGTATAGAATGGTTTTTCCTCACTTTACATTGCAGCAACTATTTACAATTATTTCCACCAAGATTTTTTGGTTTTCAAAACAATTTTCTCTTCTTCCGGGCAGATCATCTTATATATTTCACCCCACGAAGGAAGGCCACCAATGTTGCGGTCATCAATGTATATATCTGCCAGTATTTTGCGACTTTCATTTTCATCCCAAACTTCTTCCGGATAGTTTTTGTTCACTGCATAAAACTCAATCCCGTGGGAACTGCAAAATTTCACGGCTTCCTCAAGTTTTTTCCCTGCTCGATGACTCCAAAGAATCAGTCGGTGACCTTTTGTCTGAAGCGCTTCCATCGTCTCGAACGCAAACGGGCGAATCCGTCCGATAAATGGGTACCGGTGTTCAACGATTGTGCCATCAAAATCGACTGCTATAACTAATGATGATTTAAATGAAGGTATGGATTCCATGTAATAAGAATGAGGGATTAAAATTAACTATACGTTGAAACAACAACGACTTAGTAATGTAAAAAGGTTTTTAATATAAAATATGGGTAGAAATCGAATGTTTCTGTTGCAGATTTGCAACTAAAAGTATGAAGGATACACTCGCTTTCTACCCATTAGAACTATTAAATTCGCTTATAGAGTCATTTATTCAAGAGGCTTTCCGGTTTTTTTTGTGACGGCTTTTTTTTCCCTCTTCTTCTGAAGAATAATAAGTGTTTTGATAAGATTCGTATTGATAATATTTATAATAGGACTGCCCGAACGAATTGCTTTTTATATCATTTACAAGTATACCAATATTTTCCATTGTATTCTTTTCTGAATATTGGTTAATTATTTCAATCTGATGTTTATGTGATACACCATAACGTAAGATAAAGATATTCAGATCAGATAAATGACTCAATATGTGTCCATCAGTAACAAGTGCTGTCGGGGCGTTGTCAATAATAATATATTCAAACTGTGTTCTAAGACGATCAATCAATAATTTCATTTCAGTTTTACCAAGAATTTCAGCAGGATTTGGTGGAATAGGACCCGAAGGCATGAAAGAAAGGTTTTCCACTTCCGTGGGTAAAATTATATCTGCCAAAGCGTCAGTACCAATCAGGTATGAGCTTAATCCTTTTTCGTTCGATCGTTTAAAAACCTTATGTAGTCTTGGTTTTCTTAAATCAGCCCCAATAATCAAAACAGATTTATTGTTCATTGCTAAAATGGTGGCCAAATTTATGGAGGAAAAGGATTTTCCTTCGCCTGGGTTTGTGGAATGTACGGATATGACTTTCCCCTGCGTCCCAGACAGCATATATTGCAGATTTGTACGCAATACTCTAAACGACTCAGCAATATTTGATTTTGGATTTTCGTAAACTGCTAAATCTGATTTTGTCAGACTATGCATTATATTTCCCAAGATAGGGATAGTTGTGTTATTTTCAAGATCATTTTGTGTGCGAATTCTTGTATCGAAATAATTTATCAAGAGGATATACACAAATGGCAAAGCAGTTCCCAACATAAGGCCAATGATTAGTATTTTCATTCTCCCCAATCCAACTATAATTGAAGTTTCTGGTTTTGCAGTGTCAACTATTTGTACATTTGGCATATTTGAAGCTAAAGCAATGTTCGCTTCCGCACGTTTTTGTAATAAAAAAGTATATATTTCACTTGTAAGATTGAATTGCCTCTGGATGTTAACCATTTTTTGTTCTTTCTGAGGTAATCTATTTAGCTGAGCACTAATTTTATCTTGCCTTTCCTTTTGTGTTTCAAGACTTCTTCTTGCATTGTTAATTAAATTTCGAAGATTCTCGATCAATTGTTCTCTTGTCTGGTTTAATTCTTTATCAACCATTATAAGCGTCGGGTTGTTTTCTTTGGCGCTAAATGAAATTACCTGTCTTCTGTTGTATAATTCGCCCATTTTTTGGACAAGCGTATTTAGTGACATATCTTGAATGCCGACTACGGAAGGCACTACTACTTGTTTTAAATCGTTGTTATTCAGGTATTTTAAAAGATCTTCGAAATAGTTAAGCTGCATTTGGCTTTGGGCTCTTTCAGTTTCAATTTGCTTGAGATTATTCATTACCATGGTTCCTTCAGCACCAATATCAATAATATTGTTTTTTGAGCGATAATCTGCCAAATTGCTTCCGGATGTATTCATTGAATCGGAAATTCCTGCAAGCTGACTGTTGATGAAGTTTAACGTCCTCCGCTGTACTTCATTTTTAATATCGACTTGTCCTTCAGTGTATACCTTTATTAGTTCATTCAGAAATTCTGCTTCTTTGTTTGGTTCTTCTCCTAATATTGTGCAATCAACGATATCACTTTTTTTATCTCTTAAAGTAGCTTTTAACTTACCTTGATATTGAAATGTGGAATTATTCAAATCATTAAATATAAAATAATACTTCTCCTTGGAATTTGCCGGACTGTTCGCTTTCTTCGATAAAGTGAAATTGAAATAATTGTTTGAAAAAGGCTGACCAAATGTTCCGGTGCTTTCAAACTTCACGTCAACTATATCTATTTTACCATCAACTTCAATTTTATAATTATCGCCACCGGAAGGTGTTATATAAATTGGAATTCCTTTGGGATTAATAAAATTTTTAGTTTCCTGAACTTCAAATGGTTCTCTTTTGTATATCCCCCTCCAAACCAGAAGGTCCTTTTTTGCCCAGCTTGTTCTCCAGTTTAAATTTAGCAGCGTTTTATTTATTGTTTGATATGACTTAATTATTTCAATCTGATTGTAAATATTTGTGCTACTTGACTTGAATGCACCTTTGAATAGGTTTGCGGTATTCATACCGTCTGACTCTTCCGGGATTAATAATGTTGTACTAACATTGTATCTGGCTATAGTTAGCTTTGTGTATCCAAATGCTATAGCAACACCTAATATTCCAAAAAGCGCGAACCAATACCATTGCCTCATTGCTAGATAAATGATTCTTTTAAAATCAAAATCCTCCTCATTATTCAGTCCGTGGTTCAGATTTGTAATATTATCATTCATAGTCTATGTTTTTTCTAATTTAATTGTCTTGTATTTTTTTTCCTTGTCAATGTACATTTATTTTTCGACGTACTCCAATGAGAATTATATTTATTTTGACTCATTATAACCATGAGATGTTTGACGCGAAATGAAAAAAAGTTTCTTGATATACTTTATTTCATTAGCTAAAAATAGACATGATCTCTTCAAGTATTATGATCGGCTGAAGCCGTTAAAAAGTTACATGGTTAAGTATAAAACTTAAGTTATTCGAAAGATTTAGTTTGGCTTAGAATTATACTCAAAGATATTTTTTATCAGAAGCGCCAAATTCAAAGTGTATTCTTAGTAAAAAGATTTGTCTTATATTTTCGTTATTACAAATCCCAACACTGCAAGCATAAGAGAAAGAGATGAGAAAAATAGAGAATAACCCTGACTGTTTAACTGGAAATTTTTTAGTTTATCAGGTTGCACAAAAACAAAATCATTGGGTTGCAAGTAAAATGCTTCTGATAAATATGCTTTTTTAGAACTTAAATCAATCAAATAAGTTCGTTCACCTTCAGGGACTGGTCTTACCACCATGACATTTTTTATTGAAGCATAATCGGTATTTCCATTAGCCATAGCCAATGCTTCCAATACTGTAATTGAATTGTTGTAGTTGTAATAATCACCCGGGCTTTTTACTTCACCAGCAACTGTGATCTTGAAATTTAGGAGCTTTACTTTTACAATAGCGTCTTTCAAATATTCGTCAGCCTTTTTTTGGACGATTGATTCGGTTTGGGGAACAGTTTTTCCAGCCACACTAATTTTCCCCAACATTGGTAAACTAAAGCTTCCTTCGCTATCAAGTTCCCACCCATAGAGGTATGCTCCACTCGGCGATGTATATTTCATATATGCCTGGCTATTAGCTCCCTCCATACTGGACTCAGGATTAAAGAGTGCGTTTACTTCAGGACTCATTGATTTGATGCTAACATAAAGAATATCTCCTGTTTTTAGGGTATATTCTGTTGGATTCCCATGCAATATTTCACTATTTCCAGCATCTCTTAAATAAATTAAATCTTTGCTACTTCTGCATGATATCATCGTTAATAGTGGAATGATGATAGATAAGATTGTAAGTTTAGCGATTACAAATTTGGGTTTGTTGAATTTCATTGATTTTTGATAAGGGTGTTTTATTGGTTTTAAATATACTCTTTTTTGTGCATTTTTAATTATTGCCCATCACCTGTAAATACCACACGAATTGTTTTTAGCAATATTATAAAATCCAGTTTAAGTGACCATGTGTCGATGTATTGCATATCCATTTTCATCCATTGATCAAAAGGAATGTTGTTTCTTCCTGAAACCTGCCAAATACACGTAATACCAGGTTTCATGCTTAATCTTCTTTGCTGCCAACGTTTGTATTGCTTCACTTCCGAAGGAATAGGCGGTCTTGGGCCAACAATTGCCATATCACCTTTTAGAACATTTATGAACTGCGGCAGTTCATCCAATGAAGTTTTACGCAGGAATCTGCCAATTTTCGTTACTCTTGGATCGTTCTTTATTTTGAAAACCGGGCCTGCCTGCTCATTTTTGTCCATCAAATTTTTCTGTAAACTTTCGGCATTAACAACCATTGTTCTGAATTTGTAGCAATAGAACTGCCGTCCGTTTAATCCGGTCCTTTTTTGCAGAAAGAATACCGGTCCTCCATCTAATTTAATTAAGATTCCTATGAAAATCATAGCAGGGGACAAAAGTATCAAAACTACAATAGAAATGACAAAATCGAGAAGCGCTTTAAATTTCAATGCCAGGTAGTTGTCCGGAGTATTTCTAAATGTTAAAAATGGCATTTGATTCAGGAAAGACAATGTTGACTGCATTTTGACGTAGTTCAATAACAGCGATTGCATTCTGAAAACAACCCCAACTTCGGCACAGGAATAAATGAATTTTTGAATTTCATTCTGATCAAGAGAGCTTTTACAATAAAAGACTTCGTCAATTGCCCTGTTGTCAATGATTAATGAAAGATCCCGTTCATAGGGGATGATGTTATACTCTGCACCGTATTTATTCTTAATTGCCTGGTCATCTGACATTATAGCCCAAATCCTATATCCCCAGTCTTTTGTATCAATTAAGCGATCAATAAAATAAAATGAATCTTCGTCAGCAATTATTAAAATTAATCTTGTATTCATTCCTTCCCTGCGAAGATATTTCATTGTAGCCGACAATGCAATTTTAAATGAATAAAGCGCCAGAAAATTAACTATCGCGAACACACCCAACACCAATCTTGATACTGAATTTAAATCAAGAATTACAATTGCCGCGAATATTAATATATTACCAATGACGATTACAGTCAAATATTCGACAAATGAGATGGAATACATTTTTATTCTCCCAACACGACCCAAATTGGATTGTTCCAACAACAGTATCCAAAGCAATACAATAATAAACGACAAAATTTTGTATTGCATGGAATCCCATTTGATTGGCTCGAAAAACACATTTGTAATTCTCATTGAGCCCCAAAAGCATAATAGCGTCAGAAAAACCTGAAAAACTACGCTTAGCTTTTCAAGAACTTGTTCTCTTTCTTTAAGCATGACGTGAAATTATTTGTGTTAAGATGGGATGACTGGTCGTATTTATTCCTGACTTACAAAAGATAAATTGTCAGAAATATTATTAATTTATCGTATTAAGGATCGCAAAATGTTAAACGTTCAGTTTCCGGGAATTTTGTAATCTTTGATTTGTAAATCTTTGTCAAAAATTGTTTCAAATCAAACAGTTGCGTATCGTAAGGTCTTTTGCAGTATTCGAAGCGACATAAGAAAACCAGCAAATCCAGATTTTGAGATAACTAAGTAAAATTTACGCATCATCCAAATTAGAATAATTCTAATTCCGAATTCTAATTTTTTAAATACCTGTTTTGACATACAGCTGCATTAATTTTATGGCAAATTTACCTCGACTTCACCTAAAGTGAAGCATAAGTCTTTTGCGACGGTTTTTCGCCGATCAACTTAACTTCATCCCGGGATATATTGGCATAAAGGCTGCAATTCATGGATTCTATTCTAATTACAAGTCTTGTTTGACCATATAAATTTGTTACCTCACCTTGTATGCCTTTTAAAGAACCATTTAATACTTCAACTTTTACACCCTTCTGAATTTTCTCGAATGTCATTGTTATTTCATGATCAATCTGGTCAAGAAACATACGGATGTTATTGATTTGAATCTCTGGAATAGATTGCGCTCTACCTTCAAAACTAACGTAGCATACCGCTCCCGGAGTGTTTAAAACGTTAAAGAACTCTTTATAACTGACTTTTACAAAAATGTAACATCTAAATAAAGGTTCTTCAACCCATTTTTTCCGGTCACTCCAAAATTTGAGTATTTTTCTAACTGGAAGAAAGCATTCAATTTTTTTTTCCCGCAAACTGTCGAAAAGCTTCTTTTCTCCGTTTGCTCTGGTATAAACAGCATACCATTGATAGTTTTGTTTTTCTAGAATCATACCCGAATCGCTTTAGTTAATCATCAAAGTCTCTTGTAATTTTAGAATAAATTCTAATTATTCCAGAATTAATATTAGAAACTTTTGACACAATAAAATTAGCGTAGAAAACTTAGAATGTCAATGGGTATTTTCCGACTCTTTTGGAAAATTTTATAAACCCAAATACTCTAAATCCTGCAGGTATGTTTATCAGCAAAAATCAGAAAATCAAAGCTATTGCTAGTTTATCGAAATAATAGGATCTTAACGAATACCGGTTTTCTGATTTTCATTTCGATCTCTCAAGTTTTCCTTTTAGAATTAGATTTTCCAAACTTAAATCTGCAAACATTCTTTTAAGTCTGTCATTTTCCTCTTCCAACTCATTTAGTCTGTGAATTTCTGAAATGTTCAAACCACCATATTTAACTCTCCAGTTATATATGGTAGCCTGACTAACTCCATATTTCTTGATCAGATCAGGAATTGATGTACCACTCTCGTTTTCTTGAAGAATACGATAAATCTGCGATTCTGCAAATCTTTTCTTTGTCATAGTTTGCTGAATATTTTATTGGTTGATTAATTTTGATTATGTCCTAACAAATAAAATCAGGGGGTTGCTACAATTTCTGATTTAGTTTTTAAGACTTCGAAGTTCTAATTGGAGTTGTTTCAACTAATTGTTAAAAGGACTTTTTTGTAGTATTTTTAGTGAAAGCGAATTATTAGATATAAGCGCTTCGTTTTCAGTGATTTAATTATTTTTTTTTGAGAGGCATTTTTAAAGGAAATCCTACTGTCATTCACATTAACCGTGATCTAACAATGAAGTTTTTGAAGTTATTTTTTTTAATGTAAAAGAATCAAATACTCGGCTAAAATATAATTTCCTTAACCATTAAATTTTGATTCTTTTTAGAATTATTTCTAATTCTTATTCAAAAATAAAGAAATCAAAAATAAAAACCAAATATTTTTTTTGTGCAAGGCACTTATTGAATAATCATCTTTGCTTTCTATGGTTCTTAAACACCAATCCAATACGAAATGTTTGTTGAAACTATTGGATTTTGAATAAATAGTGTGATTATTTAACGAAATTGAATTTGAAGTTCGAACTTCTTATATCGCGTAAAGCTCTTATGCATAATATTTTATGTTCTTTTCGTATTTGTCTTTTCGGTATTCTTATAAAAACTCTATCGAGTTAGGTTTTAAGGCTTGGGCTACAATGTTAATTTTAGATTAAATCAAAAGATATTGTATCAAAGTACAGGCAAAGCATTTTTTATAATCAGGAACTTCAAGAAAGAGAAGCGATACATACTTCAATGTTGATTTTCCTAATTTGTATTGATATGATTTTCTAAATTGCCTTAATTAGAATACTGTATCAATTCAGCCATTTAGGAGAGTTCTGGAGCCAACCGGTCAAGTGGTTTCATTGGGTAATGTGGTCAAAAATAGTTGGTGATTTTTAGGAAAATAATTTGTAAACTCCACGCTGTTAATCTGAAGGGGAATCAGGCTCTGGTGGAGACCAACCTGCCAGCAATAAGATTAACGCATAAACAGTAATACAAGGGTAGTCATTTAGGCTACCCTTTTCTTGTTAATACTGGTATGCTTGATGGCTAAAAAAACTCATTTTGCGTTAGCAAAATAAATGTACCATTTGATGAAGTTGATACGATGTTTTACCGTTAATCCACGATGAATATCCAGGTGATTTTTCAAGTGGCTGAAATATCCTTCTATCCCGTTTGTGGTCTTTGGTATATCTGGGTTGGTCAGATAATGAAACATATTTGGCAAGGCCCGTTTGATGGTTATATATGAACGGCGAAGCAGTTTGTGGGTGTACCAATACCTCACAGTTTCTGTGTTATAAGTTTTCTCGTTCAAATAATCTTTGTGTGATTCATGCCATTGGAAAAATGCTCTTGTCCAGTAAATCCGATCATTTTCTGTTTTAATCTTAAGAATCAGCAGCGCCAATTTGCGCAGTTCCTGCCCGGCCTGATGTTTGGGATACTGTGTTAGCCACAGCAGGCACATGCGCTGGATATGAACCAGACAGCGTTGCACAATAGCATCTGGAACCGATTTCTTTATGGCTTTTAAAATACTTTTATGACCGTCGATGGTAATACTCTCGATCTGGATTCCTAGTTTGAGTAAGTTGGCCAGATCTTCCTTGATTTCCTCATAGTGTTCCCCGTCAGTAAAGCGAAGAAGCTGGGTGTACCCATCAAAGTCATCCTGGTAACAGACCAGGCAAAACTGCGCAAAATAGGTGGCATCTATCCGTAAATGAACTCGCTCTCGCTTGATTATTTTGAGCTTCGGGGATTGTTCCAAAAAGTGATAAAACGTCCTTTGGAGCGTGGCTTGGGATAAACTACTTTCCCTGCTTAAAATTTGATACGTCTGACGTTCCAATATCCACTTCCGGAACCAAACAAACCTGTTTTGAATACGCTGTTCCGGTCGATTTTCTGTCAGAAGAATGCCACATCTTTTACACTTATAACGCTGCTTATTATTCTGTTTTCCCCATCGAATAACATCACTATAACCACAAGCCCAACAGCGCTTTTTTTGATTTTTTCATAAACATAAAAAGTTTGATGAAACCAAGTTCATCAAACTTTCTGTATTATCAATACTGACAGGCAGTTTAGCACTTTTTACCAACTATTTTTGACTAATATGCCTTCATTGAAATTAAGTGATATCTGGAATTGTAAATTTAAAGTCGCTTCCTTTTCCAATTTCACTTTCAACCCAAATGCGACCGCCATGAATTTCAACAAACTCTTTGCAAAGTAGCAGGCCCAAGCCAGTGCCTTTTTCGTTTTCGGTGCCTCGTTGAGTGTAATTAGTTCCTATTTTGAAAAGTTTACCAATGTTTTCACTTGTGATTCCAATACCATTGTCTTTTACCGAAATTTCTATTTCTTTATTTTTCCTGATTGCCTTTATTTCGACCTTCCCATTAGTCAATGTAAATTTCAATGCGTTCGAAATCAGATTTCTCAGAATGGTCATTAGCATGTTCCGATCTCCCGTGATAATCAGTTTGTCAGGAATGAAATTGATTAAAGCAATCATTTTGCTATTCGATTTTTGAACTAGCAATTCAATTACTTCATTAACCAGTTTTTTTAACATGTACGTGTCTGGCCTGAAATTCACTCCAGATTGCTGAACCTGCGCCCATTCAAGCAAATTTTCGAGTAACCTGTAAGTGTTGTCTGAAGTTGAATTTATTATTCCGGCGTATTGCTGGATAGTGGCTATTTCCAATTCTTTTGCGTCATTTTTTATGATTTCGCTCAATCCGGAGATACTGTTAAAGGGACTTTTTAGGTCGTGAGCGATAATGGAGAAAAATTTATCTTTAGTTGCGTTAAGTTTTTGTAATTCTTCAGAATATTTTAGAAGCTGCGATTCTGATTTGATTCGTTCGGTAACATCTCTGGCGATTCCCTCATGAAGTACAATTCTACCTTCAGCATTTCGAATTAGCTTGTCATGATCTTCGATCCATACGACCTGACCATCTTTCCGTTTTAAGGGGTAAATATTTAATTTTTCGTTACTGTGATTATTTACAAGAATTTCACGATCGGTTGGATTGAAATACAATTGAGTTTTAATGTCAACACTCATTAATTCTTCCTTACTTTCGTACCCAAGCATCTTAACCATAGCGGGATTTATTTCCAGAAATTTTCCGTCGGGAGTACTTCGGTAGACACCATCCGACATTGTTTCAATCAAATCGCGATATTTTTTTTCGCTTTCACGAAGTTGATTTTGAGCTTTTTGGCGCTCAGAAATATCCCTGAAAACGCCCTGGAGCACTTTTCGTCCATTAATGTTAATGACATTTGACGATATTTCAACCGGGATTTCAATCCCTTCGGCAGTAACGATCTTAACTTCTTTGATCGAAGTTGCCAAGCTTGTACTTTTGATAAAAGCGTGTTGTTTAAACATTTTTTTTATTTCCTGACTCTGATCTTTGGGGTGTAATTCCGATTGGTGCATTCCAATTATTTCTGAAACCGATCGTTTTAACAATTGGGAAGCTGCCGGATTTGCGTCGATAATTATACCTGTTTCAATATCAGCAAGAAAATTTGCATCAGGCGATCCCACGAAAAAAGTTCGAAAGCGAGACTCGCTTTCCTGCAAAGCTTTCTCTGCTTCTTTTCGGTCAGAAATGTCAATGGCTACTTCAACGAGACCAAGTATTTCGCCTTCATTATTCTGTATAATATTGGACGATAGAGAAACCGGAAATTCCGTTCCGTCCTTTTTAACGTTCAGAATTTCGCCTTTCCAGCCTGTCCCTTCAGTCAGGTTCCTGATTTGTTCTATAATTTTGGGATCATTTTTAGGAGAACAAATGATCTGGATATCTTTTCCCTTTAGCTCATCGACAGAATAGCCATAAGTTTTAATGAATGCATCGTTTACAAAAAGAAGGCGATTTTCTATATCGGTAATACTGATACATTCGTCGATGCAATTTAGCATGTGCGCCATTAAATACAATTGTTTCTCGGCGTTTTTCCTGAATGTAATGTCTTTGAAACTCCAAACCCTGCCGATAGGCTTTCCGTCCAGCAACTGTGGACAGGAATAACGTTCAATGATTCGATTGTCTTTGAGATAAAAAGTATCAAGACTTTCAAGTTCGGGATTTGCTAACAGGTACTGAATTTTCGAAAAGAATAAATTCGGATCAGCTAATTTATCAAGTACAGAATCAAGGAAAACGGATTCTTTAGATGTGAAAAACTTGTCTTCGTCGATACTAAATATTGAATTGAATCTTTTGTTAAAGTTAGTGACATTTCCAGCCAGGTCAACCACCAGAATCCCGTCTGAAGTTGAATCCAAGGTGGCCTGAAGCAGTGATAGTGAGCGTTTAATGTCATCTTCGGCCTTCTTTCTTTGGGTTAAATCTCTGATCAATCCTTCAATTCCGAGAATATTTTTATTTTCGTCGTATACAAAATGCGCATTAATCGACGCCCAAATCAGTCGATTTTCCTTTCCTTTAAGCTGAACTTCGAAATCAAGAATTTCACCTTTCTCATGAATTCCCTGAATTATGCGGTTTCTATCTTCCGGATCATTGTAATAATTCTCAATATTTTCGCCAATAATATCTTTCGAGAAATATTCAGCGTAACGTTCGATAGACGGACTTAATTCCACAATTCTACCCGATAAATCGGTTCGGTAATACACATCTTCAATATTCTCAAATATTCTTTTGTACTTGGGTTCGGTTTCTAACTCTATTTGCTTCTTTTCATGACTAATTATCCGAACAATAACCTCATATAAAAAGAGTGATTCATATTCTAAGACCTGTTTTGTTATTTCAACATCTAACCTGGTCTTATCAGATCGAAGAATGGAGGAATTATATTTTTTCGGCTGTGCGGAGTTTAAATTGTCAGCATTTTCTGCCAAATCCACATCAAGAAAATCAGAAATAAGTTTTCCTTTCAGTTCCTTTTTTGATGAAAGTCCAAACAGTAGAAGTGCCGATTTATTGCAATCAAGAATTTTATTCTCTGAAACAAAAATTATAGTCTCAGGAGCATTTTCGAAAAGTGTTTCATAAATAGTGAAGGAATTGAATAATCGCTCTGCAAAACCTCTTTCATCGACATTCTCATTCATAATCAACAACTTTAAACAGAAGAAACAGGCCGAAAAAGTACAAATAAAATCTGTTTTTCGAAATATGTTCTTTGTACAAGTTTCAAAAATAAAAATGAAGAAATTCTAATTTTTCAGGCTAATTATTCCCTTCTATTAACCATCCAGAACGAAAAAACATTCAGATAATTCCAGAACGACTGAATAATTTCATCTGATATTTCGAGTTTGGAAAGAACTTGTTGGTAGCACTGCAACCAAACCATGCGTGCCGATGGAGTAATTGCAAATGGGGCATGTCGCCCGGCAAGCATAGGTTTTCCGCGGTTTTCATTAAAGTATGGATGTCCTCCGCAGATTTGAATAAAAAAGTCAGACGAACGCTGCTTGGCCTTATCCAGCTGTTCTTCAATCTTTGGGAAAAGGTTCTTTATTTCACTTCTGCTAAGTAAATCATAGTGGTCGCTCACTAATTTGCGGATTCCCGCTTCAGTTAACAGTTTAAGAAATTCAGGTGAAGGCAGGCTTACTGCAGGCCTCTGTCCGAATTCGTATTGGTTGATTGAAAAATCTACGTTCATAAATTATCTATTATTGTTTTCTGTTGTTCCGGAATGATAACAAAAATTGCGCGTTTAGGTTGAAGGTGTCACGAACACAATTGAAAGCATTAAAATATAAAATATTTATAGTGAGCATATTTTACCGAAAAATTTATACGTATGACTATTTAATAAATTCTGTATCTTGAAATCAAAAAAATACCCTGAATCATGGACGAACAAATTAAACTGATCGCTTCAAGAATTAAAGAGTTGCGCGAAATTTCAGGCGTTTCTCCCGAAAGTTTTGCGCATGATTTAAATGTCGAAACCGATGTTTATCTGGATTATGAAAGTGGAAATACTGATATCCCCGTTGGATTTCTGATCAAAGTTGCCGGTAAATTTAAACTCGAGCTCTCGGCTTTGCTGCGTGGTGATCAGCCCAAACTGCACGTCTACTCGGTAGTCCGGAAAGGCAAGGGACTGAATGTTGAGCGCCGTCAGCAATACAAATACGAAAGTCTGGCATTTAATTTTATCCACAAGAAAGCCGAACCATTTATCGTAACCGTTTCTCCGGAACAGGCTGATTCACTGCTCGAATTTAATGCGCATCCCGGGCAGGAATTTAATTTTGTGCTCGAAGGAACCTTGAAAATTGTGGTTGACGATCACGAAATAGTTTTGAACGAAGGCGATTCAATTTATTTCGATTCGGGCTACAAACACGCCATGCAGGCATTGAACAACCGGTCGGCAAAATTTCTTGCACTGATCGTTTAATTGATTTTAAAAATTTACTTACACTCAACAGATTGCGAATGATACTTGATAAATACCTATCGCAAACGGAATTCAGCTCTTACGAAGAATTTACGAATAAATTTAAATTCAATATTCCTGAAAATTTCAATTTCGCTTTTGACGTGGTTGATGAAATAGCTTCCGAAACTCCTGAAAAAACAGCCATGGTTTGGTGCGACGACAAGGGCGAAGAAGCGATTTTTACGTTTGCCCAAATGAAAAAATACAGCGATCAGGCCGCCAATTTTTTTGTTTCTGTTGGCGTCGGGAAAGGCGATCCGGTGATGCTTATTTTAAAGCGCCGCTACGAATTCTGGTTTTGTGTTCTTGCATTGCATAAAATTGGCGCCATTGCTATTCCTGCAACCCATTTGCTCAGCACAAAAGATCTAATTTATCGAAACAATGCCGCAGATATAAAAATGATTGTTTGTGTTGCTGAGCCTGAGGTTATTCAGCATGTTGAAGAAGCGGAAGAAAAATCGCCAATATTGAAATTAAAAGCGTTAGTAGGAGCAAATCGCGAAAACTGGCTCAATTTTAACTCCGGAATGGAAAATAGTTCGCCTGATTTTAAAAGGCCACAGGGGATAAATGCCAACAAAAATACCGACACCATGTTGCTGTATTTTACTTCAGGAACGACCGGAATGCCCAAAATGGTAAACCACAATTTCGTATATCCGCTCGGTCATATTTTAACCGCTAAATACTGGCAAAATGTTCAGGATAACGGTTTGCATTTTACGGTAGCCGATACCGGCTGGGCAAAATCGGCCTGGGGAAAATTATACGGTCAGTGGTTCTCAGGGAGTGCGGTGATGACTTACGATTTCGATAAGTTTATCCCGAAAAATATGATGGAAATAATTGAAAAATATAAGGTTAACACTTTTTGTGCGCCACCGACGATTTATCGTTTCCTGATCAAAGAAGACCTGACAAAATTCGATTTAAGTGCCCTCAAATATTGTGTTGTAGCTGGTGAACCGCTTAATCCGGAAGTTTATAAACAATTTCTGGAAGTGACCGGAATTAGATTAATGGAAGGCTATGGCCAGACTGAATGCACTGTGGCGCTGGCGACTTATTCGTGGATGAATCCGAAACCGGGATCGATGGGAAAACCTTCGCCGGGCTATCAGATTGATCTGATAGATGATGAAGGACATTCGTGCGAAGTAGGCGAGGAGGGACAAATTGTAATTTATACCGAACAAGGGGCGCCGGTTGGCATGTTTAACGGTTATTACCGCGATGAAAAGCTGACTCAAAAGGTTTGGCACGATGATATTTATTATACCGGCGATATGGCCTGGCGAGACGAAGATGGCTATTACTGGTTTGTTGGCCGCGCTGACGATGTGATCAAAAGTTCGGGTTACCGCATTGGGCCATTTGAAGTTGAAAGTGCATTGATTGAACACCCTGCCGTTCTGGAATGCGCCATTACCGCAGTTCCCGATCCGGATCGCGGGCAAGTGGTTAAAGCGACGATCATTCTGTCGAAGAATTACCAACCCTCTGACGAACTGGCAAAAGAACTTCAGGAACACGTGAAAAAGGTAACAGCGCCATACAAATATCCAAGAATTATCGAGTTTGTAACCGAATTGCCAAAAACCATCAGTGGAAAGATCAGAAGAGTTCAAATCAGGGAAGATGACGAGAAAGAATAAATGGTTACCATTCAGAAATGGGGTAGATTTTTGCGACTACGAATTGAGACTGTAAACTTTGTTACCTTTGTGGTAAATACAAATTTTTGAACTGTGAGATTTCAGGACTTCAATTTAAATACGCCCTTACAAAATGCCCTGGTTGATTTGGGCTTCGAAAATCCAACGCCTATTCAGGAGAAAATGTACCCCGTGGTAATGTCGGGCCGCGATGCTGTTGGAATTGCACAAACCGGAACCGGGAAAACATTTGCTTACCTGATTCCCATTTTACGTCAGCTTAAATATTCAGAATCGAAGCATCCGAGAATACTTATTGTGGTTCCAACGCGTGAGCTGGTCTTGCAGGTTGTTGGCGAGGCCGAAAAGCTTACAAAATACATGAATGTCAGGATTGCCGGAGTTTATGGTGGTACCAACATGAATACGCAAAAACAGGTGGTTTACAACGGAATGGACATTTTGGTGGCTACCCCCGGACGTTTGGTCGATTTGGTTATGACCGGAGTTTTGCGCCTGAAATCCATTCAGAAACTGGTGATTGACGAAGTGGATGAAATGCTGAATCTTGGATTTCGTCCGCAGTTGATGAGTTTTATGGAAAGCCTGCCGCAACGCAGGCAAAACCTGATGTTTTCAGCTACTTTGACTGAAGAAGTTGCGACTTTAATTGCCAACTATTTCTACGAACCTGAAACTGTTGAAATTGAAAGTCAAAGAACTCCATTGGAGCAGATTACTCAGTATTTTTACGCGGTTCCTAATTTTTTTACCAAAATCAATCTGCTTGAAAACCTGCTTTCGAATGCCGATGAATTTAAGCGGGTTTTGATATTCGTTTCCGTAAAACATGTTGCCGATCGTGTGTTTGACTTGATCGATCAAAAATTCCCTAAAGAATCGGGAGTGTTACACTCAAACAAATCACAAAATTTCAGGATTAATTCGCTCGAACGGTTTAAAAATGGCACCAACCGAATTTTAATTTCAACGGATGTTGCATCGCGTGGATTGGATATTCTGGATGTATCGCATGTTATCAATTTTGATACTCCTGATATTCCTGAAGATTACATTCACCGCATCGGCCGCACAGGACGGGCAGAACAATTGGGCACGGCAATTACTTTTGTCAATGAACCTGAGCAAAAAAATCTGGCTGAAATTGAGAAATTTATTAACCGGATTATTCAGGAAAAACCTTTGCCCGCCAATGTAGTTATTTCAAATGTTTTTACTGACGAGGAAAGGCCGGTTTTGTTTGATAAGGATTATATCGGAAAACCGAAAGGAATTGCCGATTCGCACGGAGCTTTTCATGAGAAAATGGAGAAAAATAAAAAAGTGAATTTGGGTGGGCCAGGGAAAAGAAAACCACGGAAAGATGAACCGGTTAATCGTGGCGTACTGAAAAAACGGGCAGCAAAAAGAAAATGATTTGTTAATTTAATTATTAGCTTTTTATTGAATCAACTGAATGATTTTCATTGCATTGTTTCGGTTCGAGAATGTATCTTCCAATATGATTTTTCGTTTTTCCATTTCTTCTGTAGTAAATTCCTGAACAAATAATTCATTGATCAGACGAATCATTTCTTCGGGCTTATCGGCCAGGTGACAAAGGTGTGCCAGCCCGGTTTTACGAACCATCGGAGTGTTTGCAATGCAAAATCTTCCGGAGAAAAGCGAAGCCAGCAGCTTTAGTTTTAGACCGCTTTCCTGAAAGGTCGGCAACAGGCAAATCTGAGCATTCTCAATCAGGTCTTCCATTTCATCATTTTCAGGATTTGAGATGAGTTTAACGTTTGCAAAACGCAATAATTTTCGAATCAGCTTTTCAGGTGGATTTTTGCCTGCAATCCTGACTTCCTGACGAATATTCGGGAACACGTTTCGGATTAGAAATTCAACGGCTTGAATGTTTTCTGAAACCGAAAGATTACCATGAAAAAGGACGTAATTGCCTCGACCGGTTTTCGACTTGATTTGGTTAAATGGATGAAAGGCCGGAATAAAATGAGAATTGCCATATTTTCGGTCGAACCAGTAATTGTCGTTTGGCGAAATGCATAACAAATCCGACGCATTTTTTAGGACCTTTTCGTAAGCTGAAAGTTTTGCAGCTTCGATACTAAAAAATATTTTTTTGAGTGGATTTGATTCAGCTTTGCATAGATTGCGGTAATATTCGTGCTCAATATTGTGTGTTCGAACCAGGCGAACCCGGTTGGCAAGCGCCGGATGACTGAGATAATAGCAGGTGTGCAGACCTTCAAACAAAACAGGAAATTTGTTTTCAGATAAATTATTAATTAATTGATGGTTAACACGCGTAATTACAATGTACGGTTTAGATGAAAATTGATGGCGAAGCCCCTTTTTTCGAGGATAGTAAAAAACCTTCGCGCAGTATTTTTCAAGTTCTGAAACCTGCGGACGATTGTATTCGAACGAATGGAGATAAATAGAAACACCACATTCGGAAAGCATCTTCACTTTATAGAAAATGTCAATCACCCCACCATAATCAGGCGGATAGGGGATATTAAAGGCTACGATTTGTAAGGTAGTTTCCACACATCAAATTTGTTCTAAATATAAATAATAAAAAACCACGAACCGATTTCCGGTTCGTGGTTTTCAAATTTTCAAAACGACACTGTTATTCCTCAAGTTTCACGCCGCCATACCGGCTTGTAATTTTTACGGTTCCACCGCCCATCCCTACGTTTCCGTCGAGGCTAAAATTATGGTTATCTTTTATTTTATTACCCTTGTAGCGGTCGGTAGGGTATTTTACATCGCAGTAATCGCAGTCGGCCTGAAGTTTGTAATTCAGGTTGTCCATTCCAATATTAATACCGCCATAACTGCTAACAATCTGAATCTTTTCGAATTTCGGTTCTACCTTGTTGATGCGAACAGAACCATAACCGTTATCAAGAATGAAGTTTTCCGTAAGTACTTCAATTTTATAATTGGTGTATTTCGATTCAGATTTCAGGCTGCCAACTTCTTCGATGTTTATCGCATCATATTTTGATTCGAGTGTAATATTCGATGTTTTGTGAAGATTAACGGTCGAATATTTGGTATTGAGCATCAACTGTCCCATTTCATTTCCATAAAGCTTGGAATATTTGAAATCCATTTTGGCATTGTTGATTGATTCCAGATCAGCCTTCCCGTAACTAACAATTAGTCCAATCGCGCTGCCAGACGGAGCTTTCATATCTCCCGCAGTAATCGATCCGTAACTGATATCAAAATTACCTTTCGCATTCAGTTCGCTTAGAATAACGTTCCCATATTTGTTGTTTATGTCCAGATTTCTGTCTTTCGGGATATTCACAACGTAATCTATCGAAAACGACTGTTTGTTGCGAAAATCATTATCAAATTTTGTTTCTGCACTCACAATACCTCCCGATTTGTCGAAGCTAATCTGAATATTATCAAAGACATCGCGAGCTTTACTTTCTGACTGACCTTGAACAGTAATAACCACTTTTATTGTAACGGAATCACCACCGGCATCGTTTATTTTAACTTCGCCGAATTTATTTGAAATTCGCAGGTCTGTTACGCTTGACCTTGACCAGCCTTTTTTGTATTGCTTTTTAAATTCGGTTCCTGAAGCGTTAAGCAGCATCGTTGAAAAGATCAACAGAACCATCGTAAGACTTAATTTTGATTTCATTTTGGTATAATTTTTTCGATTATTTTTTTTGATTTTTTGTTGTAAAATAAAGTTCTATTCACGTTAATCGCAAGATTCTACAGAGGTTTCCCTATTTCCTCTTTCGGATGCTTTTGTTGTTTTACTTCCTGTAATTTGCTTGTAATGATTGAAATAACATTCATTCGCGATTGGTAATATTCGAGCAAAGCATTGATGACACGATCGTCGTCGGGATTCGCTTTCAGGTCTTTCAGTAATTTCTGATAAACCTGGTCGAATTCCTTCTGTTCATTTTGCATCATTTGTTGCTCCTGTTCCGAAACAAATCCTTCGCTTTTGAGCGTATTCCATTGCTTCATTTCATTTTGAATGGAATTGGTGTAATAGAATTCAACTTCACGGTATTCCTTAGAAATTGATCCAAGTGAGAGAGTTTCCTTTTTTTCAGGGAAGAAGTAAATGCGAGCCTGATTGACAGCCAAAAACGCGAAAACAACAATAGCTGCAACTTTAAAAAATAGTTGCAAATTAATTCTCCTGTTTGGCTTTGAAGCTTTTTGAAGTTTGGCTTCAAATCGCTCAAAATGTCCGGCCATTGGTTCTTCGTCCTGAAAGGAATGGCGGTTATTTAAGATTAATCTTTCCAATTCGTCGTGCATGATTTTCGTTTTAATTGTATTCAAACAACTCTTCTTTTTTTAACATCTGCCTGAGTTTCAGTTTGGCGCGCAAATATTGCGATCGTGATGAAACATTGGTGATTCCCAAAATCTGCGAAATTTCTTCGTGATCGTAACCTTCAATTAAATAGAGACTTAAAACAACTCTGTAGCCATCGGGTAACTTCTGAATGGCTTTTTTCAATTGCTCCATCTGAATTTCTGAAATCTGCAGATTAACAGGCTCTTCGTCCGGAATTTTCTCATTCAGTTCCTCAAATTTCACCTTTCGCTTTTTTAATTGATCCAATGAACGATTGATCACAATTTTCTTTAACCAGGCGCCAAAGCTTACGATTCCTTCGTAAGTGTCAATTCTTGTAAACGCTTTCAGAAAAGCTTCCTGCATCACATCTTCGGCTTCAATCTGATTGCCCAAAAATTGCAGACAAACGTTGTACATCGGCTTGTAATACAATTTATAAAGCTCAAATTGTGCTTTGGTGTCGCCTTTCCGGCACCTTTCAATTACATCCTGATGGATATTTTGGTATTGCGTTTCCAAGTATTCGATTTGTTTTCTGATTGAATGACGATTGCTCAATTACTAATGTTGCACCGGGCAAAAAATAGTTCGCAAATTTTATTAAAATATCAAGTATTTAGCCCAAATACAATAGCATCCTAATCCAATCCTTTATTTATATGATCAAGAATATCAATAAGTTGAGCCTCGTCTTTGGGATTCGTTAAATTGTTTTGGATGTATTTTGTTATTTCTTCGGGAATAGGTTGAAGAATCTTAATCAGCTCTTTCTGGCTGGAAATTTGATGAGCAGTTCCATTCCGATATCGGAAATAATAGGTTGGCGGCATTTTCTCGAATTTCATTTTTTGATGCTGGTTTTCAAAGCCAGTTGACGCATCCGATCCCTTCAGAAGGACATTGTATTTCTTCAGAAGTTGATATTTTTGTTCGTTCAACAATTGAAAATAGGACGCCTTAAATTTTCTGAAAGCGCTATATTTGGAATAGACAAATATTTTGTCATTTAATAAAATTCGATCAATTGTTTGTGGATCAGCAATCTCTAGAATGGTTCCATTCTGCTTAAATTCCATTGCGTTGTTATAGACATTATACCGCAACAGGATTTCTTTATACTCATTTCCGTCCCTTTTTATTATTTTTCCTGATATGAATTCTTTCTGAATGTATGGGCTGCCTTCAATTTCAGATTCTGATATGTATTTTTTTTGACCTATTTCATTTGCCCGTAACTTGGCGTTAAAGTCCCTAAGAGACTTAGTTCCCAGATTATTATAACTTTGTCCAAATACAAGAAGAGTGCAAAAGAAAAATACCTGAAAAAAGAATAAAAGCCGCATAATACCTATTTTTAGAGAAGATTTCAAGCTTACCGGAACTACATTTTTTTTCGATTGTTAAATATATAAAAAACGAATGGCACATCAGCACGAACACACGGGTCGAAATCTGGCTATAACGGTATTTTTAAACGGAGTAATTACCATTGCCCAGTTTGCTGGCGGAATTATCTCCGGAAGTCTGGCATTGATTTCAGATGCCTTACACAATCTAAGTGATGTTATTTCAGTTGTACTCGCCTATGTTGCGCACCGCATTGGCTTAAAACCCCAAACGCAAAAATCGACCTTTGGGTACAAACGGGCAGAGATTCTAGCGGCATTCATCAATGCAATCACACTTATAGCCATTTCTGTTTATTTACTTGTGGAAGCCGGGAAACGGTTTTTAAATCCGAAACAGGTAGATTTTAAGTGGATGTTGTGGCTTGGTGTACTTGGACTTGTAGCCAACAGTCTTTCTGTTTTTATATTGCACGATAATAAAGAAGAAAATCTGAACATTCGGGCAGCATATCTGCACCTCGTTGGCGATGCCTTAACTTCTCTGGCAGTGATTATTGGAGCAGTTTTCATCTGGCTTTACCAGATCTATTGGATAGATCCGCTGGTTACAGTTTTGATCAGCCTGTATATTTTTATTCACACTTTCCAGATTCTAAAAGAAAGTGTTGGTATCCTGATGCAGTTTTCTCCACCGGAAATCAATCAGGAGAATGTGATCAATGTATTAAAGGAAATTCAGGAAATTTCGGGTGTTCATCATATCCATTTGTGGCAGTTGTCCGACCATAAAATATATTTCGAAGCGCATCTGGTGCTTAATAGGAACATTCCGGTATCCGAAACTCATGCAATCACTGAAAAAGCGAAACTGCTGTTAGCCAGTCATTTCAATATCACACATACAACTTTTCAGTATGAATCAGTTTTGTGCGAAAATTGTGTTTGTTAATAATTTTTTGATTTTTTTCAATAAATCAATTTCTTCGCTTCCACAGAAATCATTGAGTTTGTGGTTTCAGAAACCGGAACCAAGGGCAGCCTTAACTGGTTTTTGACTTTTCCCAGCATTTCCATAAGTGCTTTCACACCTCCGGGATTTCCTTCCCTGAAAATTAATTTCAGCATTTCTGCCATCTCAACCTGAAGTTGACCGGCTTTATTCATATTTCCCTGAAGTGCTTCATGAGTTAGTTGGCTAAGTTCTTTGGGCAAAGCATTGGCAATCACCGAAATAACACCAATCGATCCCAATGCAATGGAAGGTAATGTTAAACCATCATCGCCGGAAATAACTTTGAAATAGCCGGGAGCATTTTTTATAACTTTGGCAAATTGGCCCAAATCGCCGCAAGCTTCTTTTATTCCGATGACTTTTTCCGATAAATTGGCAATCCGAAGCGTAGTTTCGGCCTCCATATTTACACCGGTTCTTCCCGGAACATTATATAGAATTATTGGTATTGGACTGGCTTCAACAACATGTTTAAAGTGCTGAAACAGACCCTCCTGTGTTGGTTTGTTGTAATATGGTGTAACCGAAAGTATGGCATCGGTACCAGTAAAATCGGTCTTTTTGATCGACTGAACCAAAGCCATTGTATTGTTTCCGCCCATTCCGACTACAATTTTTAACCGTCCGGCATTCTTCTCAATTACAAACCGTACAATTTCTTTCTTTTCTTCATCCGAAAGGGCAGGGGTTTCGGCAGTTGTTCCGAGTACCACCAAATAGTTAGTTCCTCCTGAAATCTGATCTTCAACTAATCTTTCCAATGCGTTGTAATCAATACTTTTATCTTCGTTAAAAGGAGTGATTAATGCAACTCCGGCTCCAGTAAACGGATGTGTCATTCTATAGTAGTTTTATTAATTCTTTTTAAATAGTACAAAATTTGTCCAGCGAGCTGATCTGTTTCGGGTTGTTGCTTAAATTCAATATTTAAATCAAAATAATTGGCCGAATAACCTGCATATCCGATCTTGAAATTGGCTTTTGACAACCCAATGACATAAATCAGCGGGAAATGCTTCTGGCAGGTCAAATCAATCAATATATCAAATTCCTGATTGATAAAATCTTCTGCATTTTTAGTCTCCGGAATTGCTCCCCATTTGGTTTGCTTTCTGGTGAATCCGTTTATTTCAGTTGGAATTACAGCTTTTTTGAGTGGAAAATAGCACAATCCGATCGTGCTGACTCCCGCCTTTTTAAGCTCCGATTCCATCAGGTCAAACCATTCCTTCTGATCAATTTCCCAAACAATTCCGGCAGAACTGGCTGAATCCAGGTTAAATATCCTTTTTTCTCTGTTTACAGAACTCAATTTCGAGCTCAGAATCCGATTGGCTAACTTTGATTTAAAACCCATCATGTTTGTGCAAAAATAACAATTCGTTTGTTTTTCGATGTTTGAAAATGCTAAAAGTTTTAGATTGATACTAAAAAGCTTAATAAAATATTAATCTATCACTTTTAGCCAATCATCTCCAGGAATTCGTCTTCCGAGATAATTGGGATTTTTAGCTTTTCAGCTTTCTCCAGTTTGCTGGGTCCAATATTGTTTCCAGCAAGTAAATAGCTGGTATTCTTCGATATTGAACTTACATTTTTTCCGCCGTTCTGCTCAATCATCTTCTTGAGATCGTCGCGCGAGTTTCTCTCAAAGGTTCCGGAAATAATAATGGATAAACCCGCAAGTTTTTCAGAACGATTGGCCAGGCTTTGTTCGTCCAGCTGCATCTGCAATCCCTTTTCTTTTAGGCGGCTGACCAAAACAATATTTTCAGGTTTTGAAAAATACGCTCTGACGCTTTCAGCAATCCGACCACCAATTTCATCGATGGCTGTTAGTTCTTCCAGACTGGCAGATTCGATATTCTCGATATTTATTAAACGATTGGCCAGAATTTTGGCTACAGTTTCGCCAACATAACGGATCCCAAGCGCGAATAGTACTTTTTCGAATGGAATTTGCTGTGATTCGCGGATGCTTGTCAGGATGCGGTCGGCCGATTTTTCGCCCAATCGTTCCAACCGGCTAATCTGGTCTTTTTGTAATTCATAAATGTCTGCAATATCTTTAATCAGTCCTTCATTGTACAGCAAATCAATCGTTTCCTGTCCTAATCCGTCAATATTCATGGCTTTCCGGCTGATAAAATGCTCCATTTTTCCTTTAATCTGCGGCGGACAACCATCTTCATTTGGACAATAGTGAGCGGCTTCCCCTTCTTTCCGAATTAAGGTTGTACCACACTCGGGACAAACTTTAATAAAATCGATAGGAGCAGCCATAGGATGTCTCGACGCAGCATCAACGCCAGTGATTTTTGGGATAATTTCACCACCTTTTTCAACAAAAACAGTGTCACCCAAATGAAGATCGAGATTTTTAATGATATCGGCATTGTGCAGTGAAGCCCTTTTTACAGTTGTTCCGGCCAACAAAACCGGCTCAAGATTGGCAACTGGTGTTACTGCTCCGGTGCGACCAACCTGGTACGAAACCGATTGCAAAATAGTGCTGGCCTGCTCGGCTTTGTATTTGTAAGCAATCGCCCAGCGTGGTGATTTAGCTGTAGAACCCAGATACTGCTGCAAACTCAGCGAATTCACTTTAATCACAATCCCATCTGTGGCAACCGGCAATTCAAATCGTTTCAGGTTCCATTTCCGGATAAATGCAATCACTTCGTCAATCGAGGCACATTTTTCAGTATCAGGCGAAATTTTGAATCCCCATTCTTTGGCAGCCAGAAGATTTTCCTGATGTCCATCTTCCGGAAGATTTTCGCCGAGCAAATAGTAAAAATAGGCATCCAGTTTTCGTTCGGCTACCACCGACGATTTCTGTGATTTCAATGTTCCTGAAGCCGCATTTCGAACGTTGGCAAATGGAGGTTCGCCTATTTCGGCACGTTCGTCGTTGATTCGCTCAAACTCGGCAAATGGTAGCAGAATTTCGCCGCGGATTTCAAATTCCCCGGGAAAATTATTCCCTTTTAATCGGAGCGGAATACTTTTAATGGTGCGCACATTGGCCGTTACATTATCACCAAAAGTTCCGTCACCACGGGTTATTGCTTTGTCGAGAATTCCGCTTTTATACCTTAAACTGATGGAGGTCCCGTCGTATTTGAGTTCGCAGACATAGTCAAACTTTTGGTCAGTCAGTTTCCTGATTTTCTGATCGAAATCGCGTAATTCTTCTTCAGAATACGAATTCGAAAGAGAAAGCATGGCGTATTGATGCCTGACTTGTTCAAATTCTTTATTAAGGTCGCTTCCAACGCGTTGAGTTGGTGAATTGGGATCATAATATTCAGGATTTTCAGCCTCCAGTTTTTCGAGTTCTTTCATCAGCATGTCGAATTGCTGATCGCTTATTTCCGGCTGCGACAAAATGTAGTACCGATAATTGTGTTCTTCAAGAATTGAACGCAAATCCTGTATCTTTTTCTGAATGTTTTCGCTGGTCATCGTGAATTAAAATTTGCACTAAAATACAAAAAAGAAAGTGCTTGTATCAAGCGAAAATCACATTCAGGAACAAGTTGTAATTGAAAAACAATTTTTTACAAATGAAAAAACTGTCATTCAGGCTTTTTGTTTGAAGTCCAAATGACAGTTTTCGGAGAAATTTTTACCTGCTACTTGTTTTTGAACTTCCCTTGCAATAAAAATGAAACAACCAATCCAATTCCTCCGAAAAGGAATATCATTGAAAAATAGGCTGCAGTTTCGTCCATTCCAGAATCGGTTAGGAAATACCCTGCAATAATGCCCAAGGCTATTCCGATTAGAAAAAGACCGGCCTTAAATGTGGTGTACCCTGAATGTTCTGCGGGTTTTGCTTTAAACAGATCAGGACTTGCGCCTTTTTCAATTAATGCCAAACGTTCTTTGTTTCTTGTGGTTAAATGAACATACAATGATGCAAATACCAGGGCGAAGAAAGCGAACGGGATTAAGACTCCTAAAATTTCGACTTGCATAATATTAAATTTAAAGTGTTTAATTGTTTTCGAACCTGCTGGTATGACGCAACTATTTTTACGCGGTTACAAGCAATTTCAAAAAATAATTTTGCGCCAAAATTTTTATTGAAATTGTAACCGAATCTTTGAAAGTGCGTCTATTCAGGAAACATGAAACAAAACCCGGAACACTGGGCAGCGTTCAACTAAGCTGTACAGAAATTCATTTTTATAATAATGAAATTTTTGAGTGAATAAAGCCGAAGATTTATATTACATAGAGGCTGTTAAAAAAGGAAATGTTCAGGCATTCTCATTTTTAATTGACAAATACCAGAATCTGGTTTATACTTTGGCGTTGAAATTGCTGAAAAAGCCGGAAGATGCTGAAGAAATGGCACAAGACACTTTTGTTAAGGCCTTTCAGAAAATAGACACATACGAGGGCAAATCAAAGTTCTCAACCTGGTTATATAGTATTACCTATAATGCCTGTATTTCGGAACTTAGAAAGCGACGTGTCGAATTTTCATCGTTTGACGACCGGCAGATTTCTGACAGTGATGAAATGAAAATGCATGATTATTACCGGGAAACAAAAAAAGAAGATCAGGAAAAATACCTGAATCTGGCTTTGTCGAAATTGCAGGAAGACGATCAGGTTTTGGTTACTTTATATTATTTTGAGAATCAATCGATGGATGAGATAAGTGTAATTACAGGGTTGACTGTTAGTAATATAAAAGTAAAAATTCACAGGGCCAGAAAACGAATGTATTCCCTTTTGCACGAAATGCTAAAAGAAGAAATATATTCGCTGATCTAAACCAAAATAAAATGTTTCTGTTGCTAAAAGTAGACTAAAAAATTAAAATGATATACCATGAATAAGCTTGATAAACAATTCGAACAAATCATGAAGGGAATGAAAGTTGATTCTCCCTCAGACGATTTCAAGATTAAAATTATGAGTCGAATTCAGGCCGAGGCCGCTGTTGTCAGGCGTCCTTTGTTAGTCGATTATAAGCCGGTTATCAGCAAACGTGCCTGGATAATTTTAATTGGGATTTTTGTTGTTTTTGTGGCTTATGTTGTTTTTCAGGCTTTTGAAACCGGACCGACTGCTGTTAATCAAGATGTTTTATCAATCGTAACTGATTCCATTTCAAAAGCGAATCATTCGATGTTTCAGAAGGGTTTTGGCTTGTTTTCTTCAATTCCGACAGTTGCTTATCTAATTATACTTGCATCTTTATCACTCTGGACACTTGATTCGTTTCTGTCAAAATTGAAACATAATCAGTCTGAAGTTGAAAAATAGTTTATGGCGCCAGACGTTGAATGATCCACTCATAGCCCGATTTCTGAAATTCAATCCGGTCGTGCAGTCGATTTGAACGTCCCTGCCAGAATTCAAAATATTCGGGACGAATAAGATAACCACCCCAATGAGGTGGTTTTTTTATTTCGTGTTCCTGAAAATAGCGCTGATAATGACTGAAGTTTTCGTTCAAGATCCGACGGTTTGAAATCACCTGACTTTGCGGCGAAGCCCACGCTCCAAGCTGACTGTCAATGGGACGTGATAAAAAATACGCTTCGGAATTTTCTTCAGAAATTTTGCTAGCTGTTCCTTTTATCCGGACTTGCCGTTCGGATTTTGCCCACAGAAAATTGACCGAGACCTTTGGATTTTCTTCAATCTGTTGGCCTTTCTTGCTGTTATAATTGGTGTAAAAAATCAGTCCATCTGAATTCAACTCTTTCAGTAAAACAACTCTCGATTCCGGAAATCCACCCTGGTCAATGGTGGAAAGAACCATTGCTGTTGGTTCCGGATTGGCTTCAGCAATGGCTGAGTTCAGCCAGTCTTCCAGTTGCTTGAACGGATTTTTGTTTATAGAACTCTCGTCAAGTTCAGATTTTTGATAATTGGTTCGTATATCCCGAAGCATAATAATTTTCAAATTTCTCTGGAAGCGGTTAAATTCACTACGAAAGTGAGGCGATTACCCGCTCAAGTTTTTCTTTTATTTCAGTCGCAATTCCAGTCAGGTTCTGATTTTCAACGGCCATCATTGAAGCAATCGGGTCAATGGCTGCTATTTCTATCGTATTGTTTCCCAATTCCTGAACAATCACATTGCAAGGTAACATAGTTCCAATTAACTCTTCCTGCTGTAAGGCTTTGTAGGCATAAGCCGGATTACAAGCTCCCAGAATTCTATATTTTCTGAACTCGACATTCAATTTCTCTTTCAGTTTTTCATGAATATTAATTTCTGTAAGAACGCCAAATCCCTCTTTTTTCAAAGATTCGGTAACCTGAATAACTGCCTGTTCGAATTCAGAACTGATTTTTTTGCTGATATAATACTTCATGACTTTTGGTTTTTTTAAGTATTACATCATAACAAATCATTCGGGTTTTGGTTTTATTTCCGGTATAAACAACACTCCGGAAGCTCTTTGTAAACATCATCCGAAGCTTTGTACTTTTCAGTGTCATGACCAACCTGAGCAATTGCTTTCTGAATGGCATCCGAATTGGTTTTCTTTCCATCGAATTCAACATGTAGCATTTTGGTTTCTGCACTCCAATCAGCCAGATTCACACCTGCAACAGACTTTGCCGCAGTTTCTATCCGGTCTTTGCACATATCGCAGTTGCCTGAAACTTTGATCTGCTCACTCATCAGATGACTCGAAGTCATCTGATGAGTAGTGTTGGCAGGCATATCCATTCCCGGCATACTTCCCGAAGAACCCTGATTCCCGTCAGGATTCATCATACTTGGTTTTCCGGCCAATTGGGCGGATGCATCAACTGCAAATGTTCCGTTCGTAACAATCTCTTCGCCTTCTGTCAAGCCGCTCAACACTACATATGCATTGCTTAATGACGGTCCCAGTTCGATTTCTCGCATCTTGAATTCAGGTTCTTTTGATCCGGACACTTTTACATAAACAACTGATCGGGGACCTGTCCACAGAACTGCAGATTGAGGAATGACAATTCCATCGTTGTATTTGGGCAGAGCCGAAGTTACTACGCCGTTTGCGAACATTTCAGGTTTTAGGACTCCACCTGGGTTAGAGGCTTCGACCCGAACCAATGCCACCCGCGTTGCCGGATCGATAACCGGATCAATAAAAGTAATCTTTCCGGAGAACTTTTGCCCCGGAACAGACTGGAGTGTGAATGCCACTGAATTGCCGCTTTTTATCCACGGCAAGTCGCTTTCGTAGGCATCAAAGAGTACCCAAACACTTGATAGATCAGCCACTTCAAACAAAGCTGAACCTTGTTGTATGTAATCGCCCTGATTAACTCTTTTTGAGACTACAATTCCAGAAACATTGGCGGTTACATCAAAGATGGCCTGAGTTTTTCCACTCTGTTCAATGGCAGCAATCTGATTATCGGCCAATTTCCATTGCCTCAATTTTTCACGTGCAGCTTCTACCAATGCCGGCTGTTCAGGCTTTAACATTTTGGCCTGCAGCAGTTCTTCCTGTGCCGTGATCATTGACGGCGAATAAATCCGCGCAATTACCTGTCCTTTTCGTACCTGTTCGCCTGTAAAACTGATCAAGAGTTCTTCAATTCTTCCCGGAACATGAGCTGCCTGTGTTTTTACCCGGCGCTCGTCAGCCTGTACTTTTCCATACAGGGTCACTTCCTTTTCAGCATTTTGTTTGCCAATCACCGTTGTCTGAACTTCGGCCAACCGGATGGCTTCTTCAGTCATGTGTACGGCATCCGGATCAACTTCAGCTGTGGCCAATTGTACAGGAATTAAATCCATGCCGCAAATCGGACATTGCCCCGGTTTATTCATTCTGATTTGCGGATGCATCGAGCAGGTCCAAATTTGCTGTTCGTTTTCATCGTGCTGATGTTCCTGAACGGCAACTACTTCATTTTCTTTCTCTGTTCCGGATTGATGGAAAATCAACCAGCCAAGGATCAACCCACCGACAATGTATAGTGCGGGTTTTACCCATTTGTTTTGAAAAATTTTATAGTCTTTCATCTATTTTGTCTTTATTTTAATTATTCCATTCCCGTAAGGTATTCGAGCTGGGCAGCAGTCATATTGTGGTCTGTCAGCGCAGTAAGTTCCTTTAATCCGTAATCAAGTAGTTGAGCCTGCATTCGCAAAACTTCTTCAAAATCTGAGTCGGATGCGGAAAAAGAGGTCGTCAGCAATTTTACGCTTGTGCGCGCCAGTGCAGCCTGCTTTTGATACAAAGACAGGCGGCGATCCGCATCTTTATATTGCTGCACCAATTCGAGGAACGAAATTTTCAGATTATTGCTGGTATTTTCATACGACTTTTCGGATGCTTCTATTTTAAATCCGGCTTCGCGTTCCATAGCTTTGTATTTTTTACTAAAAAAAGGAATGGTTACCGAAACCATTGGCATAATCATATCTTTTCCGTTCATCATCGATTCGTTGCCGGTGCGTTTTTCAATGAGCATGTAATTGGCTCCAACTCCAAGCATGGGTTTACCCATTTTCTTCGCCATCACTTGCTGTGCCTGTCCTGCAGCCCGTTGTGCCAGAGTCGTCCGTAACATTGGATTGTTTCTCAGACTGTCGGTGAGTGCATTCAGGTCAAACATTAATTCAACTGCCTGAAGACTATCCGGAACAGCTACCTGAACTTTTGACGATCTGTTCAGCAAACTGTTAAAACGGGCAAACTCCGTTTCGAGCAAGTCTTCGGATAGAGCAACCCGGTTTTCCAGCTCGGCAATTTCCATTTGCACCCTCAAAACATCAACCATTCCTGAACCTTTTGAACCCATAGCAGACGATCCGCCACCCATGCTGTTCATTCCTCCTGAAGTGGATGGAGCAGCCTGATTAGGTACTCCACTTTTCATTGCACCCATTCCTCCTGAATTTGGAGTTGTTTGTACTGGTTGAGCACTATTCTCTGAAGACGAACCTCCCGATGATCCGGAGCTTTTGGCGTTTGTATATTTCGAAAGAGCAATTTGTTCCAGTGTATGCAACAGTTCCAGATTTTCCTTCAGGATAGCAATTTCTTTCTTTTTCTGATAGATCTGATACCAGGATGTTTTAACCTGACTATATAGCAGGTTTCGGGTATCGCGCGCTTCTTCAAATTTCATCAGAGCCATTTGAGAAGCTTCGTCTTTGGCCGCTTTCAGCGCTCCAAACCATGGAACCATTTGCATCACCTGAATATTGCTCAACTGATTGCCACCAAGTAATTCCATTGGCTTCAGGAAAAATCCCAATTGTGCGGTCGGGTCGGGGAGAGCTCCTGCCTGTGGAACTTTTTCAAGCGCTGCCGAATATTCAAGGTATTTGGCCTGTAATCCAGGGTTGTTTTTCCCAGCCAGTTCCAGATAAACCGACAGCGAATCTTGAGCCCAAGTGGGTATCCCCAGAAAAAGTAGACTAATGTATGTTATGAGTATTTTCATCTTTTATATTTTTGAACCACATAGACACATACGATCACATAGTTTTATTTTTCTATGTGTTCTATGTGTCTATATGGTTGTTTTTTTTACTGTGCTTTCTCTCCAGGCACTTTGCAGAATCGGAACCACAAACATGGTCATGATCTGAAGAATCATTCCGCCGAAAGTCGGGATAGCCATCGGAACCATAATATCTGCTCCTTTTCCGGTTGAAGTAAGTACCGGTAGCAAAGCAATAATGGCTACAGCGGCGGTCATCATAGCTGGTCGCACTCGCTTTTTACCGGCTTCAACCACAGCTTCGCGAACTTCAAAAACAGTTGCTGGTTTTCGCTCTTCAAATACCTGGTGAATGTAAGTTCCCATGATTACGCCATCGTCGGTAGCGATACCAAACAAGGCGATAAATCCAACCCAAACAGCAACACTCAGATTAATGGTGTGCATCTGGAACAGGTCGCGCATATTCATTCCGGCGAGCGAAAAATTAAGGAACCAGCCTTGCCCGTATAGCCAAAGCATGATAAAACCTCCGGCAAACGCTACAAATACACCAGAGAAATGAATGGACGACGCTGTGATGGTTTTAAACTGAAAATACAGCAACATGAACACAACAATCAGGCTAATGGGAACCAATCTGGCCAGTTGTTTGGTGGCGCGTAGTTGCTGTTCGTAGTTTCCGGTAAACTTATAATTGACTCCTGCCGGAAGTTTTAATTCTCCGGAAGCGAGTTTCTCCTGAATGAATTTCTGCGCATTTTCAACCACATCAACCTCGGCCATTCCGGGCTGTTTGTCAAAAATCACATAACCGTTCAGAAATGTATTTTCGCTGCGGATCATTTGTGGTCCTCGGGTATAATTGAAGTCGGCCAGTTCGCCCAACGGAACCTGGGTTCCATCCATAGCAGGTACCAAAATTTTCTTTAATTCTTCCGGCGTGGTTCGCAGCTCACGCGGATAACGTAACCTGACAGGGAAACGTTCGCGCCCCTCAACGGTTGTTGTTAAAGTCATTCCTCCAACAGCGGCCTGAAGTACTTCCTGAATATCATTTACCGTCATTCCATAACGGGCAATAGCCGATCGGTTGATCTTAATTTCGATGTACGGAGCACCAACAGCGCGGTCGTAAAATACCGACGAAGGAACGACTCCAGGGGCTTCCTTGAGCAAACGTTCGAAATCGAGCCCGGCTTTTTCGATGGTTTCCAAATCGGGTCCATAAACTTTAAGTCCCATTGGCGCGCGCATTCCGGTTGAAAGCATCACCAAACGGGTTTGGATCGGCTGCAGTTTTGGAGCCGAAGTCAGACCCGGAAGATTGGTGCCTTTCACAATTTCGTTCCAAATGTCGTCAGGCGATTTAATTTCCTTTCTCCATTGCCTGAAATATTCGCCATGTTTCTCCGGAATCAGCAATTTCGGATCAATCTTTTTGAATCCGTCACGTTCAGGATTGTAAGTTGTTCCATCGGTCAGGACAAAATTATCGTCTTTATCCACTTTAAACTGCATCCGGTGTCCATCTTCATTCAGAATATATTCTGGCAAATAGTTGATTGTATTTTCGAACATCTGCACCGGAGCCGGATCGAGGGCTGAATTTACCCGTCCCCATTTCCCAACAGCAACATCCACTTCAGGAATGGCCATTAATCGTTTGTCCAAGTCCTTGATGTAATCTACATTCTGCTCAATTCCTGCATGTGGCATGCTGGTTGGCATCAGCAAAAACGAACCTTCGTTTAATGCAGGCATAAATTCTTTTCCAATGCCAGGAAATGTGTGATCGGCATTTTTCCAGAAAGAAGTTTCGCGAATGTTCCAATTGAAAAACTGTGTTGTTTTTGGAATAAAACCAAACATCTTGTCGAATCCAAGCCATATATTTACACCGAACAAAATGGTAAATACGGGTAAAACGAGAAACTGCCATTTGTGACGTAAACACCAGCGCAACACCGGTTCGTAAAAGTGAACCATAGCCATCAGCAAACCCAGCACGAAAGCAACTATAGCCGTAACAAACACAAAATTTGTCAGGAAACTATTGTGAGCGCCAAGTGGGAGCCACTCTTCAGTCAGGAAGAAAACAGCAAATAAAAGCGTAATTCCAATATTAATCAGGTTCGGAATATTTTTTCGATTTTCAGACCAGCGCGATTCCAGCAAATTATTGATTCCGATTGCTGTTAAAGCTAATGACTGCCAGGTTCCCCAGAAAATTACAGCGAGTATTCCGGCCAGAATCAAAATTGAATTGAAAATCCGGCTAAACCGTTTACGATCGAAACGAATCGAGAACAAGAGGTTTGCGAGAGTTGGCAAAACAATTACGCCCAAAAGAAACGAAGCCAAAAGGGCAAACGTTTTGGTAAACGCCAGTGGGCGAAACAATTTTCCTTCGGCGGCCTGCATGGCGAAAACCGGTAAAAAGCTAACGATGGTCGTAAGTAAGGCAGTTGTTATTGCTGATGAAACTTCAATGGTGGCTTCGTATATGACGGCCTTCAGTTTTTCACCTTTTGCTCCTTCATTTTCAGGCATCTCCAAATGCCGGATCATGTTTTCGACAAATACGATCCCAACGTCGACCATTACACCAATAGCAATAGCAATTCCAGAAAGAGCCACAATGTTGGCATCAACGCCAAACATGCTCATCGCCACAAAAGTCATCAAAACAGCCACAGGCAACAAACCTGCAATAAGAATTGAAGCTCTCAGGTTAAACATCAGCACGATAATGACAATAATGCTGATGAGAATTTCGTGCGATAGAGCCGATTGCAGTGTGCCAATGGTTTCCTGAATCAGACCTGTGCGATCGTAAAACGGTACAACCGTAACTTTCGAAACGGATCCGTCAGGTAAAACTTTCGATGGTAAGCCTGGCGCAATCTCCTTGATTTTTTCTTTTACATTTTTAATGACAGCCATTGGGTTTGATCCGTATCGGGCCACAACTACTGCACCTGCCGCTTCGGCTCCGCTCTTATCGAGGCCGCCTCGCCGGGTTGCCGGGCCAAACGAAACTCTTGCCACATCGCCAACACGTACCGGGACATTGTTTCGAACTGCAATCACTGCCTGCTTCAAATCGTCCAGATTTTTCAGGTATCCCAATCCCCGAACGACGTATTCAACTTTGTTGAGTTCAATGGTTTCGGCGCCAATATCAAGGTTGCTCTTTTTCACAGCCTGCATTACATCCATAACATTCACTCCGTATGCTTTCATGGCATCCGGATTAATGTCAACCTGGTATTCTTTTACGAAACCGCCAATGGAAGCCACTTCGGAAACCCCTTCAGCCGTTGCCAGCGAGTATTTCACGTAATAATCCTGAACGGTCCTTAGCTCCTGTGGATCCCAACCTCCGGTTGGTTTTCCGGTTTTAGGATCGCGGCCTTCCAGCGTGTACCAAAATACCTGACCAAGAGCAGTTGCGTCAGGTCCAAGTGATGGTTGAACTCCTTCGGGCAATGTTCCTGAAGGAAGTGAATTCAGTTTTTCAAGAATTCGCGACCGACTCCAGTAGAACTCTACATCGTCTTTAAAGACGATGTAGATAAACGACATGCCAAACATGGATGTGGCGCGGATGGTTTTCACACCGGGAACTCCTAGTAAGGTGGACGTCAGCGGATAGGTAATCTGATCCTCAATGTCGCGGGGAGATCGGCCCATCCATTCAGTGGCGATTATCTGCTGATTGTCTCCAATATCAGGGATTGCATCAACAGGGATTGGATTACGAGGTAATATGTCAGAGTCCCAGTTGAACGGCATCGTTACAGCTCCATAAACCACGAAAGTGATCAGGAAAATGAAAGTAACCAACCGGTTGTTTAGAAAATATTTGATAAGTCCGTTAAACATGGCGGTAAAATTTTGAGTTTAACCACAAAGAGCACTAAGCTTTTTCACAAAGGGCACAAAGTATTATGTGTTTTTAGATCTTATACTTTGTGTGCTTGGAGACATTCATTGTGCACTTCGTGGTTAAATAAATATTGATTACCGGTAAAGGCAACAGCTTGGAAGTTTGTCGTAAACTTTTTTAGAAGCTTTTGCTTTTTCGTTGTCGTGGCCGGCAGCAGCTACTTTCTTGCCAATTTCATTCATGTTTGTTTTTGCCGAATCGAATGTTGCCGTGAGGGTTTTGTTTTTTTTGCTCCATTCTGCTTTGGTTACACCATCCAATTTTGCGGCTTTTTCAATTCGGGCTTTACACATGTCGCAGTTTCCGGAAACTTTAACGGTTTCGGTTTTCGACTTGATAGCAGGAGTTTGAGCGTTTGTATTTGAAGTAAATACGATTGCCAGAATGGCTATTATTATGATTTTTACAGTTTTCATGATATTTTAAAATTTGATGTTAATAAAAAGGAAAAATGAAACACAAAGTACACGAAGGTTGCACAAAGAACCCAAAGAGAATAAATTAAACCTTTGTGGACTTCGTGAAAAAGCTTAGTGCTCTTTGTGGTTAAAACATCAAATCAGGAAAACGCAGATTTTGGGCAGACTGACAGCATGTACCAGTGAATTTTCTGGTGGGCTGGTGTCTGAACTAGCTAGACTTAGCGAAGTTAAATTGTGAAAGATATCGCTTTCAGGCACTATGAAAATAGTCAAGGCTGTATGCCCGAAGAACTTAAAATCGGTAAATGAAGGAGTGTAATTACTGTCGATTACGAATGAAGAAACCTTTGTTTGGCAACAATTTGAATGAACCTGACTGATTGGCAGTTTACATTGGTCAGTTGAACTTTCTTCCATTCCGCAAGAGGCTAACTCCCCGTACAGCGATACTTTCGATGCAGCAACCTTACCACCGCAAAAATGTGTGGAAACGGTAAAATTTAATCCAGAAATAAGGATTAACAGCGCAAACGATATGGATAGAATTTTTTTCATTCAACTATTTCAACACTATATATCGAAACAATGTTCTACAAATGTAGATTAATTTTTATGCAAATGTAAGTTATAAAGCAAGTGTTTGAAAAAATTAACAAGACTTATATTGATAAAAATCAAGTCATTAATTGAATGAACACTCAACTATTGACTTGTTATAAACCCATATTCTCCCATTTTGGGTATCAGAATGGTTTCAATTTTTGCTGCTCATTAAAATATTTTTGGTGCTGTTCTTCCATCGCTTTCATTTGTTCCTGAATCTGTTTCATCATCTCGTTCATCGATCGGGGTTGCTGAATATGCTGTCCTTTTTTTTGTGCACCCGAAGAAATGCTGTCATTTTTATTTTGGCCGAAGTATTGAAACAATTCATCGAAATCCGGAAAACTCATTGCGGCGGAATCTCCGTTTAAATGAAATTCATGAAAATGCGGATGAATTCCAAAATTTCTCATTAGGTCGGAATCCTGACCCGAGGAAGGTTGGGCAAAAAACTGTTCAAACTCATCGAAAAAAGAACTTCCCTTAAATGTACTGTCCGGAGTAAATCCGAAATAGCCTGAAAATAGATCAGGAAATTTATCGGGCGATAATGAATTCATCATGGTTGTATCACCCGACCAGTTGTAAGTATATGTTGAATCAAATCTGATCAGATTTCCCTTGTCGTCATATTCTCTTTTCACCGTAGAATTTTCCTGTGGAGAATTTGATTTCTGATCTGGTTTTTGTGCGAATAAATTTGCAATCAAACAGTTAGTTAGGAATAAAAATACAATAAAACGTTTCATAACACTTTGATTTAATTTCATTTCAAAAATAATCTCAAAAACAGAAATTTATTTTTAAAAAACCTTAAAACAGTTTAAATTTTTTAAATAGTGAATCTTGGTAAAACGCTATGGATAAAGCAGAATTTGAGAATTTCGATTATCTTTAATTTTTTCAAACCGGAACCTGATGAAAAATTTCAAATTTCAGAAATTATTGAATGAACGAAAGTTAATTGCTGAGATACTTGTGGAAGGATATTTGGTGTTTGAAAATGCGCAACAATTTAAGAATGAATTGATTGACGTAGGAAACAATCCAGCTAAACAATTACAGATTACCATTTCCGGAATTGAAGATTTCGATTTGTCGTGTCTCCAACTAATCGTTGCATTCCTGAAGCAAATGGAAGCTCGCCATGTTTCATGCAAAATTAACTGGAACATCGATAAAGAAAAGTTGAAATTTTTAGAGAGTGTTGGCTTGAGTGAGGAATTATTAATGAACGATTCTTATGTCTAAACAAATTTTAATTGTCGACGATTCAGAAAGTATTCGAAAGGTTTTAAAATTTAGCCTTGAAAATGCAGGATATCAGGTGTTTGTGGCAATCGATGGGAGTGAGGCGCTTAATTTCTTGGACGGACGATCGATAGATTTGTTGTTAACCGATTATCACATGCCAAATGTAAATGGTCTTGAACTTACAGTTCGAGTCAGGCAGATTGATAATTACAAACGCATTCCCATTTTAATTCTGACTACTGAAAATCAAAGAGACATGATGAAGGAAGCCAAGGATGCCGGAGCAACCGGCTGGTTGATGAAACCCTTTGATACCCAAAAACTTTTACAGACTTTACGAAAAGTAATTCGCTAGATGGAGTCATTTGTCGAGAAATTTAAGGAGGAAGTAAAGGATTATTTTGAGCGGCTTGAAAATGGCTTGTTGCTTTTGGAAAAGAATCCGGAAAACTATCAGGTTATTGATGAAGTTTTCAGGATTATGCATTCGATGAAAGGCAGCGGCGGAATGTTTGGTTTCGACCTCCTAAGTTATGTAACTCATGATCTGGAATCGTTGTTCGAGCTTTTTCGGTCAAAAAAACACATTATTGATTCTGAAACCATAAGTTTCACCTTAAATGTGATCGACGGATTGCATAAACTTATGATTTTGGAACCGGTGGAAGAACACAAACTTCTGGCAGAAAAAATTAAAAGTGATACGCAAAGGCAAATTGCCAGAATAACAGGCACGACATTTTCGCCCGAAATAGGGTTGGAGAAGCCCGCTAAAACTTTACCTGAACCTGATCAGGCTACTTATTACATTTCGTTTGTTCCTGACGAAAATATCATGGATAACGGAACAAATCCGCTTTACCTGATTGATGAACTGAATGCATTGGGCGAATGCAATATACAAATATCATTCGAAAGGCTTCCCAAACTCTCGGCCGTGGAACCGGGCAAATGTTATGTATATTGGGATATTTTTATTTCAACTCCGGAAGCGATTGAAACACTGCACGATGTTTTCATTTTCGTGAATGATATTTCAACCATTGAGATTGTAAAAGTATCTGCCGGAAATGTAATTCATAACGAAAAAATACTGGCTGGGTTTTTAAATGCCCGGGAAAACCAGATCTCATGGGACTCAGACACGGATGAAAACGACCAGATGGTACTGCCGGAAAACGAGACTGAGCACTTGGCAGATACCGATAGCCCAAAGGCGGTTATTGGACCAGCAAAAGTTGATTCAATTCGGGTGGGCTCTCAAAAAATTGATCAGTACCTGAACCTGGTAAGCGAATTAATTACAACTCAATCTCGACTCGAAGAAATTAATTCCGGACTTCGGAATGAAGAGCTGGAACTCGTGACTGAAACCTTGGGAAAGTTAAGCCGCCAGCTGCGCGACAATGCATTTGACATGAGTTTGATCCCGCTTCAAAGCGTTGCAGTGAGATTTAACCGGCTGATACACGATTTATCGAAAGAACTTGGGAAAGAAGTCAGTTTGGTTACTGAAGGCATGGAAACCGAAATTGACAAAAATATTATTGAAAAACTCATCGATCCTCTGCTACACATCATTCGTAACTCGATTGACCACGGCATTGAAAGCAGAAACACAAGGTTGAACCGAGGCAAAGATGTCTCCGGGAAACTATCGATAAAAGCCTCGACCATTGGTAGTTTTGTGCAAATTGAAATAGAAGATGACGGTGAAGGTATTGATGTTCTGGCTATTAAAAACAAAGCTGTGTCGTTGGGAATTATTTCAGGCGATGAAAACTTAACCGACGACGAAATTTATGCTATGATTTTTAGGCCAGGTTTTACAACTTCAGAAACATTGACTGGTATTTCCGGACGTGGTATTGGCATGGATGTGGTGAGGAAACGCATTGCTGAAATGAGCGGTTCAATTGAATTGACTACTGAAAAAGAGCGATTTACACGGTTCTTAATCAAATTGCCTATTTCATTGTCGATAATCGACGGATTGCTCTTTAAAATTGGCGATGGATTTTATGTAATTCCATCGACTGCTATTTACAAAATATTTATTTTGCCATCAATGCAATTTAAATCAGGCAACCGAAATTTTGTGAAGTTTGAAGATGCTGAGATACCGATATTGAATTTACATGAGACTTTTGGCCTGGATGAAACGCTGCCATTTGAACAATTTGTGGTGCTTGTAAACTTTGAAAATAAGCTATTTGGATTGGTGGTAGATGAAGTAATTCGCGAATATCAGGCAGTGATTAAACCCATTGGCCGATTACTCGAAGCCCAGGACATTTTTTTCGGAGCTAGTATTTTAGGAACTGGCCATTTGGCTCTGGTTCTCGATACCAATAAATTGATCAAAAAATATACGATGTAGCATGGCAGCGGAAATCATACATGGGTTGAATTCATTTTTCACATTCAGGATTGAGGATGAGCTATTCGCGGTCAATGTTGGCCATGTTGTAAAAATTCTGGCTTATACTGAGGCAACAAAAATCCCGAATTCGCCTTCGTATTTTATGGGAGTTTTGAATCTTTTTGGCGATGTCTTGCCGGTTTTTGATGGTCGGTTAATATTTGGATTTCAGGAGAAAACGAGAACCCGTGAAACGTGTATTGTGGTTTTTGCCTTCGAACATGAAGGTCAGGTTTTGAATGCTGGAATTGTAGTCGATTCGGTTGACAAACTTATAAATACAACTGCCGAACCGATTGGAATAACTGAAGCACATAAAATGACTTCGGGTTATGTTCTGGGCACAATCATTTTGAACGATGAAACGGTTGCAGTGCTTGATCTGCAAAAATTTTTCGGTGAAGAAGAAATTCGGTTGGCAAAATTATAATATGAACAAATAAACACCTGATTATGAGATTTGTTGATTTGAAAATCCGAACAAAACTAATGGGGGCATTTGGTGTGCTGATTTTTATTGGGTTTGTTTTGTCGGTAAATTCGGTGGGAACGTTGCTGTTTTTTAAAAGAGATATTAAATCCTTTTCAAAAGAATTTATTCCGCAACTTGAACTTTCGTCAAAGTTAAATGCTCACACGCAAATGGTTGCATTTTATATGGAAGAATATTCGCTAACCGGAAAAATAAATTATTTCAAATTGGCCCAAACTGAACTTGATTCGCTGAAAGAAGTTTTAGCCAAAGGTGAATTATTGCTCGAAGATTCTCCAAATTTAATAACGCTGGAACAGAGTTTAAGTGAAGCCCGGATTGAGATTCCAAAATACGAACAAAACCTCGTGATGGCGTTTAAAACTACCCAGGATATAAATATTCTAAAAAACAGAATTGACCGAAATTCCAGCGTGTTTGCCAATGGTTGCCGGCTTTTGTTGCAAACGCAGAATCAATCGCTGAAAAACGAAATAGCAAACCGGCTGTCAACCGATTTGCGCCTGAAGAAAATTAGAAGTGTAACTACGATAATTGATACAGCGCATGTAATTGACAGCGATATTTTTAAAGCACTTTCATTGCACGACAACTCGGGTATAAATGAGAGTTCTCGTAACTTTTCAGTCATTAATTCGGAGATACAATTCCTGAAATCTAGTTTAACACAACGAGTTCATCAGGATATAATTCATCAGGTTGAAAAAGCTTCGGGCGATTACCAATCGGCCGTTGCTCAATTGATTTTAAAGTTGAATGAACTTCAGGAACACCGGGATGCAAATTCTGTTATCTCAGAGACGCTGGTGAAAAGTTCTGCTAATCTGCGAAATACATCGGTAAATTATACGGTTGAACTTGCCGAAGGATTTTTTAAATCAATCCGGAGTTCAATTATAAGCAAGATAATTATCGTTCTTATCTCGCTTGCATTTGCAGTGTTTACCGGAATCTATATTTCTCGAAGTATAACGAGACCATTGGCGAAGGGAATTGAATTTGCACAAAAAATGGCAAAAGGGGATCTGACTGCTGAAATTGAAATTAATCAGAAGGACGAAATTGGAATTCTGGCCGAAAACCTAACTGCCATGAGCACCAAAATCAGGGAAATGATCACACATATTTCAACAACTGCTGAAAATCTCGTTTCTGCAAGTCTCGAATTAAGTTCAACTTCTCAGCTGGTTTCGCAGGGAGCATCGGAACAGGCTTCTTCTGGCGAAGAAGTATCGGCTGCAATTGAACAAATGGCAGCAAACATTGAACAAAACAAAGAAAATGCGAGTCAGACTGAAAAAATTGCGGTGATAGCTGAATCCGACATTGTTAAAGGTAGCAGCAAAGTTATTGAAACAGTTGATGCTATGAGCGAAATTGCACGCAAAATCTCGATAGTTGGCGATATTGCTTTTCAAACCAATATTCTGGCCTTGAATGCTGCTGTTGAAGCAGCCCGCGCCGGTGAACATGGTCGTGGCTTTGGCGTGGTGGCAACGGAGGTGGGAAAACTTGCTGAACGGAGTAAAGCGGCTGCATTTGAAATAGATCAGTTGACAAAAGCAAGTGTTTTGAGTGCCGAAGAAGCCGGGAAATTAATGACTGAAATTGTTCCTGAAATTCAAAAAACATCGGAACTAATTCAGGAGATTTCTGCTGCAAATGTTGAGCAAAGTGCCGGAGCCAATCAAATAAACATGGCCATTCAGCAATTAAACATTGTAACACAGCAAAATGCTGCAACTTCTGAAGAACTGGCTACAAATGCTACAGAATTGCTGGCTCAGGCGGAGCAACTTCAGGATATTATTTCATTTTTTAAACTCGATGAATTTGAAGAAATCAGGCGGCGGCACACCGAAGTTGAGACAGGTCAGACTTTTAACGATGAGACCAGCCCTGTGATAGGTAAGGGAGTTGTTATCGATCTTGATCAGCCTGATAGTTCCGATGATGATTTTGAACGTTTTTAACCTTGTTAAGAAGTTAAGTATTTATGTTAAAAAACGAATTTATAGAAATTTCGGATGAACTTTTTCTTGAACTTGGAAAAATGATTACCCAAAGATACGGAATCAAAATGCCACCAGACAAGAAAGTTATGTTTCAGGCGCGTTTACAGAAGCGCTTGCGCGAACTGGAAATCAATTCGTTTGACAAATACGCACTGAAATTGATCGATAACAATGGTGAAACTGATGAATTTAAATTATTGGCTGATTTCATTTCAACCAACAAAACTGAATTCTTCAGGGAAAATGATCATTTCATTTTTTTGTCCTCAAGTGTCCTTCCGGAATTGTTGAATGATAGCGATAATTTTGAGCACTTGCGGCTTTGGAGTGCAGGATGTTCCAGCGGACAGGAGGCATTTTCAATAGCCATAACACTCGAAGAATATATGCTTCAGAAAGGTTCCAGATTTGCTTATTCAATAATGGCAACCGATATCTCGTCGAGAATGTTGCAGACTGCGCGTGAGGCAATTTACCCCATATGCCAGGTTGACAATGTATCTATGGATTTAAAAAGAAAATATTTTTTGAAAAGTAAAGATACAATTCACCCTAAGGTGAGAATTGCAAAAGCAATCCGAGATAAAATAAGGGTTGCTTACCTAAACCTAATGGACGGATCATACCTGTTTGAAGCAAAATTTGATGTTATTTTTCTTCGGAATACCTTAATTTACTTCGATCAAAAAGTACAAACAAGGGTTTTGAAGAATGCGCTTGATGTTTTAAAAACGGGTGGGTTCCTTTTTACTGGACATTCAGAATCGCTTATAAATATGCAGCTGCCCATAAAATCAATTGCCCCTGGAGTTTATATTAAGATAAAACCTTAGTCTTATGAATACCACAAATGAAACTCATATCGAGTTGGAAAATTGCCGATTGCAACTTGAGAAACTGCAAAATGAAAATCTGGAACTAACCAAAAGTCTGTATAAGGTCAATGAAAAGTTACAGGATTCGGAGCGACTAAAAGGACACTTTATCAGCAACATCACCAACGAAATTGTAAATCCGTTTACAAGTATTATTGCTTTGGCCGAAAATCTGAAAAATATGCAGGAAAGCCAGTTGTATCAGGCACGACAAATGGCCGAATTGATTTTCGAAGAAGCATTTCATCTCGATTTTCAGTTGAAAAATATTTTTGCTGTTGCTTTAGTCGAGGCCGGAAAGGAAGTACTTAAGTTTTCAGAAATCAATGTCAATCAGTTGTGCGAGAGGGTTTCAGGTTATTTCAAACCTTTGTTACTGAAAAAGGAAATTCAGCTAATCGTTAATTTTTCGAACAACATTGTTCCTGAAGAACAAATAATTTTTGGGTCCGACCCTGAGAAACTAGAGCTGATCTTGAAAAATCTGATCAGCAATTCAATTAAATTCAGTTTTGTTGACTCGGTTATAAACCTCGATTTTGTATTTGAAAAAGGAAACCTGATCGTGGAAGTTTCAGATCATGGCAAGGGAATTCCACAAAAAGACCAGCAACTGATTTTTGATCGGTTTAAACAACTCGACGAAAAGATAAATTCAAGCAATACGGGCCACGGACTGGGTTTGTCAATCGTTCAGTCATACGCCGAAATGTTGGGTGGAAAAGTTACTGTGAGCGATAATTTTGAAGGAGGAATACGCATGAGGGTTTCCCTTCCGGAATATGACGATGCCAACGAATGGGATGAACTTGAAGATTTTTTGCTTGACACGGAACCCGGATACTAATGAATATAGTTCGTTCAAATTTACATTTTCTTCATCCTGCAACGATGCATATTAGTGCCGATCCGCAGTGGATTACCACTATTCTGGGATCGTGTATCGCAGTTTGCTTTTACGATTCAAAAAAGCAAATTGGAGGAATGAACCATTTTATGTTACCGTTGTGGAACGGCGAAGGACTGGAGTCACCAAAATTCGGGAATGTGGCTATTCGGCAATTATTTCAGAAAATGCTTGACTTTGGCAGTAAAAAAGAAGATATTGTATGTAAAATATTTGGAGGTGCCGAAATGCTAAGTGAATATCTATCTGTTTTTAATGTTGGACTGCGAAATATCGAACTGGCATATCAGGTAGTTGGCGAAATTGGAGTATCAGTAGTGAATTCGAGCACAGGAGGCAAACTGGGTCGAAAAATTTATTTCAATACTGAAACCGGTGAAGTTTTACAAAAGTATTTGGTAAAATCGAATCAACAAGATGCGAAAAATTAAAGTTTTGATTGTAGACGATTCTGTTTCAGTTCAAAATGTTTTACAACAAATCCTTGGCGAGGATGCCGAGATAGAAGTGATTGGCATCGCATCCGATCCATACGAAGCCGTTGCAAAGATCGCCGTTAATCTTCCCGACGTTATTACGCTTGATATCGAAATGCCTCGCATGGATGGGTTGACTTTCCTGAGTAAACTGATGAATCAACATCCAATTCCGGTCGTCGTTATTTCGTCGGTTACCGGCGATGGTTCGGAAAAAAGTATGAAAGCGTTAAAACTTGGGGCAAGTGATATAATTACCAAGCCCAAAGTGACCAATCAACAACAGTTCGATGAATATTGTATCAGGATTATAGATGCAATAAAAGCATCCGCAATATCAGAAACTATCAGGCATAAAGCTGTTAAAAATGTTAAGTCTCCAGCAGTTTCAACTAACGAACATTCCGGAAACAAAACTCAATCGAAAGAAGTAATTCTTTTGGGAGCCTCCACCGGAGGCACTGAAATTATTTCCAGAATATTAAAAAATATTCGCACTGATTTGCCCGGAATATTAATCGTTCAACACATGCCCGGCGAATTTACCCGTGCATTTGCAAACAGACTTAACCAGGAATCGAACCTTAATGTGAAAGAAGCTGAAAATGGTGATGCTATTCACAACGGAAGTGTGTATATTGCAAATGGTTTTCATCATCTTAGTCTGATCAGAGATGGGGAAACATACAAATGCAAACTCGAAAATGGAGATCTTGTAAACCGGCACCGTCCTTCAGTCGACGTTTTATTTCATTCGGCATGTAAAATTGAAGGAGAAAATATTACGGCCATTTTACTTACAGGAATGGGAGCCGACGGAGCAAAAGGATTACTCGAATTGCGAAAAGTTGGCGCCATGACTTTCGCACAGGATGAAAAATCGTCAGTTGTATATGGAATGCCTCGGGAAGCAATAAAATTAAATGCTGCAAAAATGATTGGCAATCCGGATGAACTGATCAATTGGTTAAACACAACATTTCAGTGAGATGAAAGATAGCTGTGATACATCAAAAATTCTAATTGTCGACGATGTGCAATTAAATCTTGATCTGATGAAAGATATTCTGTCGGAAAAAGGTTACCAGATTGCAACCGCAATCAATGGTAAATCGGCGATGGCCAAAGCTAAAGCTCATAAGTTCGATTTAATTTTGCTCGATGTCGTTTTACCTGATATAGACGGATTTGAAGTTTGCCGACATTTAAAAGCAGATCCTCAAACCCAGGATATTCCGATTATTTTTTTGACTGCCAAAAAAGAAAACGACAGCATTGTAAAGGGGTTTAAGCTTGGCGCTGTCGATTATATTCCAAAGCCGTTCAGCCGCGAAGAAGTTCAGGCTCGGGTAAACCTGCATATCACTTTGCGAAAAGCACAGGAAGAATTGATTAATTCAAAGAATAAGGCTGAAGCAGCAGCCAATGCCAAAGCTATTTTTCTGGCAAATATTTCGCACGAAATCCGGACACCAATGAATGGTATTGTCGGGATGATTGATATTCTCAAAGGCACAAGCCTGACCAAAGAACAGCTGGAATACATCGAAATTATTGGCATTTCAGGAGAAAACCTGTTAATGATAATAAATGACGTACTCGATTTTTCGAAAATTGAAGCCGGTCAGGTTACATTTGAGCATATTCGGTTTAACCTTGCGGATGAAATAACTGAAGTTATTAAGATACTTCGGTATAAAGCCATTCAGAAAAATCTGGACCTTTCGTTTAAAATTGCCGATGATGTCCCGGATTTACTTATTGGAGACCCGTTACGATTAAAACAGGTACTTATAAATCTCTGCAACAATGCCATTAAATTCACGAACGAAGGATACGTGCACGTCAGCGTCAAATTGATTTCATTAGATGAGTGTTTGGTGAAACTTCATTTTGAAGTTCAGGATACAGGAATTGGCATTTCTCCTGAAAATCAATCCAAGCTATTTAAATCATTTTCGCAGGCCGATGCATCGACTACGCGAAAGTTTGGTGGTACAGGGCTTGGCCTTGCCATTTCAAAGAACCTTGTTCATCTGATGAATGGCGATATTTGTATTGAAAGTGAAGAAGGGAAAGGCGCAACGTTCCATTTCGATGCCGACTTTGGCGTTTCAGCGCACGATCTAACCGACACTGAATCAGTTGAACTGGAAGAGTTCATAAGGCACGATAAAAAGTTGAAAATTTTACTGGCTGAGGATAACGTAATTAACCAAAAAGTTGCTATATTAAATCTACAGAAACTTGGGCACCAGGTCATTGTCGCAAATAACGGAAATGAAGCTGTTGACATGTTTCTGAAAGAGTTACCTGACGTGGTTTTCATGGATATTTATATGCCAGAAATGGATGGGGTCGTAGCAACACGTAAAATCAGAGAATGGGAGAGGGAAAATCAGATTTCAAGCCGGGTTCCAATCATCGCAATGACCGCGAATACACTGAAAAATGACAAAGAATTGTTCCTGGCTGAAGGAATGGATGATTATTTAAGCAAGCCATTTAATGTTAGTGAATTAGTAAGGCTGCTTGGCCGTATTTACAAGCAATTAGACCGCAAAAATATTTAACTAAACTATACCACATGGAATTCACCGATATAATCTATTCATGGGAAGGTAAAACAGTCTTGATCGTTGAAGATAACGAAACCAGCAACGTTTACTTTGAAGCGGCGTTAAGGAAAACAAAAGCAAATATGATTTGGGCCAAAAATGGTTTGGATGCAGTGAATATCGTTCGAAATAATAGTCAGATTGACTTGATTCTGATGGACATTAACATGCCTAAGATGGATGGCATCGAAGCCACCCGAATTATAAAAACTGAATTTCCGAATATTGTTATTGTGGTCCAAACTGCGTTTATTTTGTCGGGCGAAGAGCGGATGTGTCAGGAAGCCGGTTGCGACGAATTTATAACAAAACCAATTCGTTTAAAGTATTTGCTCGACACCATAAACCGTTATCTGGCCAGCCCAAGAGAAATATAAGCTCCAAATTTTCTTTGTGGCGATGGTTCGACCAAAGGAATGAATCCTGAAAAAATTTTACCTTCCAGCATTTGAACTGGATGAGTTTGCATTTGTTGGTTTGCAAACGCGTTGAATTCGCCGGGTTTCCCATAAAACAATTCAAACTTTCCCGAAGTTTTCGAGTGAACCCGCTTTTCAACTAATTGGGCGAGTACCCCCATATTCATTCGGCTGTTAATTTCAATGCACGGTTGCACCTTAATTTCATTCATATGCCGGAAAAGTAAGGCATCAACACCCAGATAACCACGATGCCATTTCGCATAATCAGAAAAAATCAATTGATCTTTTACAACTTGAGCTGCATTTTCTATCATTCCCATTACATTTTCCACATTCTCTTCAGGCAAAATTGCCTTTAAACCAGCATGAATAAAGGTGCCTTTATATTGTCCGTTCGAACTTGTTTCAAAGATAGAATGTCCTGAGTAATGTATATTTGCATCCGGCAAAATCCTGAATTGAAAGGAAAAATCAATTATTTTTTCCAGAAATGGTTCTGCTACTAAATAATTTTGCTGTTTAAAAATACCGGCAATCCATTGCTTATTCGAACTGTTTAATTTTGATTTCCTGATAATCTGAATTCCACGGCCTGAAGAGCTTAAAGGGGCTTTTACCACAATTGACTGGTATTCTTCCAACAACTTTTCAAGTTCATCCTGATTAAAGACTTTTACTCCAGTCAACGATTCCGGAATAAAAAAAGAGCGCGGATGATTTTTTAGAATTTTCTGAAGAAAGTCAAGGGAAGTAGATCGTTCAAAAAGAGTTTTGTGTTCGTTTCTCCAGCTATTTACCGGACTTTCTCTAAATTCATTTATACATTTTGTTTTTACATTTTTCAGCTTGAAATGTGCTGCAGGACTCCATCCCCAAGGCAAAATATCGCGGAATGAATTTTCCGGAAAAGACTCTATTGGAGCTAAAGTACAGAATTCAGGTATTTCGAAGCCGCAACTTTCAAGCATTTCAAGATAAAAATCCGATGGTTTACTTTCACTCAAAACAACATCATCTTTTGCACAAAAAACAAAAGGCAAGGTCGCTAAATCCAGTTCCATTTCCTGAAGCAAAAGTGGTGGTACATAACTAAATGACCCATTTGCAACAGCCAGTTCGCAGGTTGGGTTGAAATAAAATAAATTTGATTTTCGCATTTATGCCTGATGGATTCTATACTCCAAATATAGAATTCAATTTTAAGCGAACGAAAAATTAATAAAAAATAAATGCCATTTTGTTTTGATTTGTCGTTTTTGAACCTATTTTTGCATCAAATAATAATTGCAGATCACAAATTCTTTTATTAATGAAATATTATTCTTCTGAAATGGCAAAAATGAATAAGAACGGAAATATGTGCCCATCAATGTGCATGTGTATGTGTTCTATCGTGGCTTTTCAGAAGGTCGACCGGATATAGGTGAATAATTTACCAAGATATATTTAAGCCCTTCTGAAGTTCAGAGGGGCTTTTTTTATATCAAAATTTTATTGAAAGTATGAGCGAAAAATCTTACAGGAGTATTGCCAAATCGGTTTCGTGGCGCACCATCGGGACGATTGATACCATAATTATCTCTTACATTATTACTGGCAAACCCGGGCTTGCATTTTCTATAGGCGGAATAGAAGTTTTCACGAAAATGACGCTGTATTATTTGCACGAAAGAACCTGGAACAAGATCAAATTTGGAAGGATAAAGCAATCTGATTCTGATTATCAAATTTAATGAAGACTATGGAAAAGAACTTTTTACCCATTTCGTTAGATATATCCGGTCAAAAAATTTTGATCATCGGTGGCGGACAAAGCGCACTGAAAAAAATAAAGATACTTCAACGCTTCGGCGCACACCTTGAGGTTATTGCAGAAAACATCATCGAAGATGTTTATTCAACTGGTGTAAAATGCTTCAGGAAAAAATATGAGAAAACCGACCTGAACGGCTACCTGATGCTTTATTCCTGCACAAACAATGAAACGCTTGATAAGCAAATTGTGCTGGATGCAAAAGCGGTTGGCGTTTTGGCAAATGTTCACGATAACCCCGCTCTTTGCCAGTTTGTTTCGCCAGCTATTTATCAGGATGGAAAGATAACAGTTGCTGTTGGTTCAAATGCAGAGGATGTATTTGAATCGATCCGCCTGAGAAATCTGATTAGGGATTTTTTAGAAAACAATAAAAATAAATAATATGACTATCAAATTAAGTCCTTTAAACGATCAACAGCTGAGCGCTTTATCTGGCCTGTCTGCCGGATTAAATCATGACCAGCTCATTTGGTTGAATGGCTATTTTCAGGGTTTATTGGCGTCTCAACATAGCGAGACGGTGGTTCATGCCGGTGAACCAGTTTCAGCAAAAAAACATTTAAAAATATTGTATGGAACCCATACCGGGAGAAGCAAATCGCTTTCTGAGAAGCTAGGCCAAGAGCTCAGTGCTCGTGGAATCGATGTACAATTAGCCGCACTTGATGAATACAAACCCCGGCAACTCACTTCGGAAAGCAACATAGTTTTTATTGTGAGTACGCATGGTGAAGGTGAGCCACCTGCAATGGCTGAAGAATTTCACGGTTTCATTACCGGAAAACGATCTCCAAAACTGCCAGATTTGAATTATTCGGTGGTTGCGCTTGGCGATAAAAGTTATAAATTTTATTGCAAAACCGGATTGGATATCGACCAGGCTCTGGCAAATTCAGGAGCAAAGCAGATTTTGCCTGTTTTAACGCTTGACGTTGATTATGAAGATGATGCAGATGCATGGATTGAACAATTTACCGATTTGTTTGCAGAATCACCTGCAGCTTCAGTTCAGGCAGGAAACGATGCGATTTCAGTCCTCAAAAGCGTCGAATATTCCCGAAAAAATCCGTTTAAGGCTACTGTAATCGATAAAGTAAAAATAACTGGCCGTGATTCGGATAAGGAAGTTTACCATGTTGAACTTTCTCTGGAGGGATCAGGAATTAATTATGAACCAGGCGATTCTGTAGGAATCCTGGCTACCAATCCTCCTGAATTAGTTTCTGCCATTCTGGAGCAAACCAAATTAGATGGCAGTGAAACGGTAGTCTTAAAAGATGGTGAATATTCGCTGAAAGACGCACTTTCCGATCGATTGGAAATTACTGTCCTAACCCGCGAAGTCATTCAGAAATATCAGGAAAAAACCGGGAATGCTGAACTTTTGCAAATAATTGAAAGCGATGAACTGATTGACAAATACCTCTACGGACATGATGTGCTGGATATTTTGGAAGAATTTCCAACACAATTTAGTGCGCAAGATCTTGCTGAAGTTCTGAGGAGTTTTCCTTCGCGTTTGTATTCCATTTCTTCAAGTCAGGCTTCAGTTGGTGACGAAGTTCATATTACTGTAGCCACGGTGAGATACTCCAGAAATGGCCGGCAAAGGGGAGGGGCATGTTCAACCTACCTGGCCGACCGGATTGAAATTGATTCTCAGGTTTCTGTTTTTATTGAAAAGAACCCATCGTTTAAACTTCCGGAGAATCAGGATACTCCGGTGATTTTAATTGGGGCTGGCACTGGAGTAGCTCCATACAGAGCTTTCCTTCAACATCGCGAAGCAAACGACCTAAAGGGAAAAACCTGGCTTTTCTTCGGAGAACGCCGTTTCCATTCCGACTTTTTATACCAGCTTGAGTGGCAAAAACTATTGAAAGACGGTTACCTCGAAAAAATTGATGTTGCTTTTTCACGCGATCAGGAGGGAAAAATATATGTGCAAAACCGATTGCTGGAAAAACAGGAAGAAGTATTTGAATGGCTGAGTAATGGCGCCAACATTTATTTGTGTGGCGACATGAAACAAATGGCCCGCGATGTGCAAAAAGCGCTTCTCCGGATTTTTGAAAATGCCGGAGGAATGACCGAAGAAAAAGCTCTGGAATACTTGAAAACGCTCAAAAAAGAGAAACGGTTTCAAACAGACGTGTATTAATCGTAGTTCAATGTTAAAAAATTGGAATTATTATAAATAAAACAAAAATGCCATGAACAATCTGTTTATTAAAACGTATCTTGGTGGTATAAATACTTACTGATTCGTAGGCATAAAAACTGACAAAAGATGAATGATGTAATCAATTGGAACGAACTTTCAGAATTGGAACGAATCAAATACGAGAGCAATTACCTCCGGGGCACACTGGTTGAAAGTCTTGCTGACCCCATTACCGGCGCGATTGCTGTGGCTGACACACAAATCTCCAAATTTCACGGCATGTATCAGCAATTCGACCGTGATTTGGAAAAGGAACGCAAACGACAAAAACTGGAACCAGCTTATTCCTTTCTGATTCGCGTGCGAATTCCGGGTGGAATAGTTTCTCCGGAACAGTGGTTGCAAATGGATGAATTGTCTGACCAGTTCGCCAATCATACGTTAAAGTTGACGACCCGCCAGGCATTTCAATTGCACGGGGTAATAAAAACAAACCTGAAAAAGACCATACAGGGAATTAACGCCGGACTAATGGACACCATTGCAGCATGTGGTGATGTGAACCGCAACGTGATGTGTCATCCGAATCCCGCAGAATCTGATCTTCACGCAGAAGTTGCTGAAATGGCAAAAAAAATAAGTGAACATTTATTGCCCTCAACAACAGCATATCACGAAATATGGCTCGATCAGAAACTTATTGCCGACAGTAAAAAAGATATTGAGCCAATTTACGGTGATCGCTATCTGCCGCGAAAATTTAAAATTGCAGTCGCCATTCCCCCATACAACGATTCTGACATATTTTCGCAGGATTTAGGTTTTATAGCCATTGTTGAGAACAATAAAATAATTGGGTACAATGTGTTGGTAGGTGGCGGAATGGGTTCCACATTTGGAATTCCGGAAGCTTACCCAAGGTTGGCCGATGTGATTGGTTTTTGCTTGCCTGAACAGGTAATTGATGTCGCTGAAAAAGTTGTACTGGTTCAGCGCGATAATGGAAACCGCAAGAACCGTAAACTTGCCCGTTTAAAATACACGATTGATAATCTGGGACTTGTTCAGTTCCAGTCCGAATTACACAGGTATTTAGGGTACGAACTTCAGGAACAGAAACCGTTCGCCTTTACCCGAAACGGTGACCGTCCCGGCTGGAAAAAAGGGCAAAATTCGAAATGGAGCCTGACACTTTTTATTGAAGGTGGCCGTGTTGCAGACCGTAACAGTTTCAATATGAAATCAGCCCTGCGCGAAATTGCTCAAAATTCCGACGGACAATTTATCCTGACCGGAAATCAGAATGTGATCATCGCAAATGTTTCGGCCGGGGTTAAAATAAAAGTGAATGAAATTTTGAAAAAGCATGGAGTTTTGCCGGGCGAAATTTCAGGATTGAGGCAAAATTCAATAGCATGTGTGGCATTGAATACCTGTGGATTGGCCTTTGCCGAGGCTGAAAGATATTTGCCCAAACTTGTTTCAAAGCTTGAAACGATTCTCGAAAAACATGGACTGTTCAAAGAAGAAATTGTGATCCGGATGACCGGTTGTCCCAATGGTTGCGGCAGACCATACCTTGCTGAAATTGGTTTTGTAGGTAAATCAGAAGGTCATTACAATCTTTATCTGGGTGGAAATTTTACGGGTTCCCGGTTGAACACGTTATACAAAGAAACTATAACTGAATCCGAAATTCTGGAAACTTTGGAACCAATCATTGCCGATTTTGCCCAAAACAGGACTGAAGGCGAAAAGTTTGGTGATTTTGTTATCCGGAAACAATATGTAAAAGCAACATTAAAAGGAAGCGATTTCAGGCATTAAAAATTATCATTAATGAACTGAAAACAAAATATTTAAAACATTTTAAAACTCAAATCATGAAAACTCCAGTATTTTTTATCGGTGGAAGATTATCAAGAGTTACACGCCAATGGCTACAAAAGCAACACATTCAGTTCATCGAACAGCCATTTTTGCGAATCGAGTACAAAAAACCAAATTTGTCGTTTTTCGACACCATGACCAATACCCGTAAACAGTGGGTTGTGACCAGTGTTTATGCCGCTCACTGGCTTTTGAGGTTTCAGACTAAAGTTGGTTTAACCGTAAACGACCGCATTTATTGCTGGTCAGAAATGCAGGCTGAAGTTTTGCGTAAGCTGGAATTGCCGGTTTTTGTTTCGTCGTATTCCAGTATTTCCGACCTGGCTGAAAATGTCATTTCTCAACATCAGGGCGATTCTGTTTTGTTTTTGCACGGCGACAAATTGCACGGTGATATTACTTCTGTTTTTTCTGCATTTCCAATTCAATATTCAGAAATAGAAGTGTATAAAAATACGCCGATTGAGAAATTCGTCAACGGAATTTTTGATGCTTACTTGTTTTTCAGTCCTTCCGGAATTGATAATTTTAAAGCTGCAGGCAATTTCCCAAATCCAAGTTCACTTATTTTGGCCAACGAAAATTCAACGGCACGGGCTGCCTGGAGGGTTTTTACCAATAAAGTTTACCTTTCGCCTGAACAGGAAGAATTATCGTTTGTTCAAGACTCCGTTGAACGTTGGAAAGAAGAAAACAACAAATAAAGTTGAATGAGAAATGGTACAGTTTCAATTTTAGGCTGCGGCTGGCTTGGGACAGCGCTTGGTAAAAATCTTGCAGGAAAAGGTTTTTCGGTGAAAGGTTCGGTCACTTCTCCTGAAAAATTCAGTTCATTATTTTCTGCCGGGATTACACCTTACCGCTTACTTTTAAGTCCGGAAGAACTTGTTGTTGAAGAACCTGATTTCTTTGAAACAGATGTTTTAATCATTTCTGTTCCGCCCCGAAGAATTACTGGAATTGAAGAAGTTTTTCCCGATCAGATCAGGCAACTCATTCCCTACATCGTTATGTTCGGGATTGAAAATGTGTTGTTCATTTCGTCAACTTCTGTTTATCCGGAGAAGAACCAGCATGCAGCAGAAAGCGACCAGTTTTCTCCAGACAAAGAGAGCGGAATTGCTTTACTTTTGGCTGAAAATTTATTGACAAGTCAAACCGACTTTCGAACAACAATTCTTCGTTTTGGCGGATTAATTGGTGCCGATAGAAATCCGGCGAGATTTCTACAGAAATCGTCCCGAACAACTGCCAATGCACCAGTTAACCTTATTCATCAGGATGATTGTGTCGAAATTATAAATGCAATCATTGAGCAGGATCTTTGGGGTGAAACGTTAAATGCATGCAGCCCGGAACACCCGCTGAAAAAAGACTTCTACGGAAGAGCCGCTGAAATTTCCGGATTGCCTGAACCATTGGTTGCCGAGCAGGTTGAAACATTTAAAACCATTGACAGTACAAAGCTAACTCGTTTGTTGAACTACAAATTCATTTATTCCAACCCGATGGATTATTTGGATAGTCTGGAAAAAGTTAAACGTTAAGCGGAAAAAGGAAACAAGAACAACAGTTGTGACAGTCATCTTTCTTCAATAATACTTTTTCATTCAAAATTTATCATTTATTCTTCGAATATGTCTTCCCTGATTTCCATTGTAGGCGCTGGTCCCGGTGATCCTGAATTGTTAACAATAAAGGCCTTAAATCGCATTCAGCAGGCTGATTGTATTCTTCACGATGCATTGGTCAGCAACGAAATACTCGACCTTGCTAAACCGGAAGCTCAGCGCATTTATGTCGGGAAGATTTACCAGGATGGACAGGATCAAACGAAAAGGCAAGATGAAATTAACCAGTTGATTATTGATCTGGCAGCAAAAGGATTGAGGGTTGTCCGGTTAAAATCGGGCGATCCAATGATTTTTGGCCGTGGCGCTGAAGAAATCAGGTTTTGCATCGAAAATAATCTGAATTACGAAGTTATTCCTGGCGTGACTTCTGCGCTTGGGGCTGCAGCTTTTTACGGCATTCCGTTGACCGAACGGGGCAAAAACAGTATGGTGCTTTTTGGTACGGGTCATTATTGCGAGGGCGATTTCTGCGATCTCGAAACATTTGTTTCGGTGCTCAAATCGGGCTCTCCCATTGTGTTTTTTATGGGGCTGAATAAACTCGTAAAACTTGCTGACCGACTACTTGAAAATGAAATAGTTCCGGAGACGAAAATTCAGATTTTAAGCAAAGTTTCGCAACCAGGTTCAAAAGCTGTTGAAGGCACCCTCGAAAATATTAAGGCACTTTTGGAATTTGAAAAACCACAAATGCCAGCCATGATAATTATCGGGAAAAATGCTGAAAGACTGAGAGGTTAGGTGTTGCCTGATTTACTTTCCCAAAACCAATTTTCTGGAAATTTTATTTCCATCTATTTTAATGTTCAAAATATAGGTTCCTGATGGAAACTCATTTAAGCTAACATCGAAACCAGATTTCACGGTTTTGGCTTGATAAACAATTGTCCCTTTCATATCAAAGACCGAAATAATCATTTCCTTTTGTCTCGCTTGTACTTTTTCGATGTGCACAACTGATGAGTTTGGCAACTGATTAATGATAATTTTATCGGCTACATTTAATTGACCTATCCCGGTTGAAAAATCTTTTATCCTGAAAATTTTGCCACTTGTAACGCCAGCTACATATAGCCGGCCGCTGACATCTTCACCAAATGTGCTAAAATTATTTCCGGAGAATTGTCCAAAGTCCTCTTTAATCCAATTCCCTGATTCGTTGTGCAATGTCCAGATTCGATCGGAACAATAATCGCTGAAAAAATAATAGCCGTAGAAAGGCGACGATGTTGAACCACGGTAAACATATCCACCAGTAACCGAACATTCCGGACCATGCGGATAAGTATAAACCGGAAATGTAAAACTGGCATCCGGCGAGCACTGACTGGTGTTGTAGGCCAAATCGCCCTCGTAGCATCGCCATCCGTAATTGTCTCCACCAGGCGAGTTGGCCAATTGAAAGTCAATTTCTTCCGAATTACTCTGACCTACATCTCCAATCCACAAATCGCCGGTGAGCCTGTCGAAACTAAAACGCCACGGGTTTCGCAATCCGTAAGCCCAAATTTCAGGCAGCGCTGTTTCACTGTTATAAAAAGGATTTGATTCAGGAATTGAGTACGGATTTCCATGATTGACATCGATGCGAAGTATTTTGCCGTGAAAATCGAGCAAATTTTGAGCCCTGTTTTCAGGATCACCGCCCGAACCTCCATCGCCTAAACCAATATAAAGAAAGCCGTCAGGGCCAAAATTTAAATCGCCGCCATTGTGGTTTTGGTAAGGCTGAAAGATGGTTAGTAGTTTCAATTCACTTGCCGGGTTAGCCAAATCCGGATTTCCTGCACTAACTGTGAACCTTGAAATATATGTGCTATCGCCATTGCCTATATAATTGACATAGAAATAACCATTTGCCGGATATTGCGGGTGGAATGCAAGGCCAAGAAGTCCCCGCTCACCTCCATATACCACGCGATCACGAATATCAAGAAATGACTGAGTTTTAACATTTCCCTCAGTATCAACGATGTTAATAGTTCCCAGCTCACTTACAACAAACAAACGATTGTCGCCGGCATTTGCAATGCAAACGGGTTTGTTTAATCCTGAAGCAAACGGTGTAATAGTGTTGGCAGATTGTCCGACGACTATATGGGTAAAAATGATAAATAAATTAAGAATAATCAGGAGTGGTAATTTCATGGTTTAAAGCATTCAATTAAATAATATTAAATTATTGCCTTTCAGAAATATAACAAATTACACCCGAATTTGTTGGTCGTGGTAAAACCGGAAAAAATCATGATGTTGGGACTTGGGTTTTTTATTGAATTCGCCCTTTTGAGTTTTTGTAAAGCAAAACGCCTGTAAACATTTAATTTGTTTACAGGCGTTTCTGATAATGTGGTAACGAATGAAATTATTCTTGTGAACGTTGGATTTTACTTTTGCGAATTCCGTAAACGAAATAAATTACGAAGCCAATGGCCATCCATAAAATCAAGCGGAACCATGTTTCCCAAGGCAACGAAAACATTTGAAGCAAACAAATGGCCGCACCAAGAATCGGAATTAGTGGCACCCAAGGCGTTTTGAATTCGCGGTGAATATCAGGCCTTTTTACTCTAAGGATTATCACCCCAATGCAGACCAATGTAAAGGCAAGCAAAGTTCCTATCGAAACAAGTTCTCCTAAAATGTCGATTGGCAGGATACCAGAGAGAATAAAAGCAGCAAAACCAGTAATGATTGTGCTTACATACGGAGTTTTGAATTTTGGATGCACCTTGGCGAAAACTGGCGGCAACAACCCATCTTTGGCCATTGAATAAAAGATTCTGGGCTGTCCCATCAGCAAAACTAAAATTACCGAACTTAAGCCGGCGATTGCAGCAATTTTAATAATGGGTCGAAGCCAAAAAAGCTTTTGCCCCATGGCGTTTACACCCACTGCGATCGGATCAGCCACATTCAGGAAAGTATAGCTTACAATTCCGGTAATAACAAGTGCTACCGCAATGTACAGAACGGTGGAAATTCCAAGAGAACCCAGTATTCCGATCGGCATATCTTTTTGTGGATTTTTTGCTTCCTGCGCTGCTGTCGAAACAGCGTCAAACCCAATGTAAGCAAAGAAAATAACACCAGCTCCTCGCAGAATTCCGCTCCATCCGTAATGTCCCCAAACTCCTGTATTTTCAGGAATAAAAGGATGCCAATTCGCACCTTTTATAAAAAATATTCCAATGCCAACAAACAAGATGATCACGAAAACTTTAATGATTACCATCACGTTGTTGAATTTAGCCGATTCGCGAATGCCAACAAGCAGTAAGCCCGAAATAGAAACAACGATAAACATAGCCGGAAGATTCAAAATGGCGTTCAGATGAGGTAAACTATCCACAGCTATTCCTGAATCAGCGAGGCTTTTAACCAGTTGCGGAGTTATCGATTTCCACCCAATATCAGGAATGTTAACGAGAACAGAACCCCATGCAGCGGTAAACTGCGCTGGAATTATTATTCCAAAATCGGCCAGAAAACTGACCACATAACCCGACCAGCCAACAGCAACAGTAGCTGCCGCAAAAAGGTATTCGAGAATCAAATCCCAGCCAATAATCCAGGCAACAAATTCGCCCATCGTCGCATAAGCATACGTATAAGCACTTCCTGAAATAGGTATCATCGAAGCAAATTCGGCATAACACAAACCTGCGAACAAACAAGCGAATCCTGAAATTAAAAATGATATAACAATGGCCGGACCAGCGTATTGTGCAGCTGCTTGCCCGGTAATCACAAAAATTCCGGCGCCGATAACAGCTCCAATTCCCAGGGTTGTTAAGTTTAATCCTGTAAGGGTCTTTTTTAAGTCTTTATCGGATTTCGATTCGCTCATTAACTGAGCTAAAGGTTTTGTGAGAAATAATTTCGACATAAAGGCTGATTTAGAAGAATCAAAAATAGTTTTTTTGCCGGATAATCAAGGCTTCTGCGAGGTCTGTCTTTTTACAGATGATTTTTTCTTAAAAAATATGGTTCGAATAAAAGCATAAAAAAACGGGATCAAAGTTACCACGATCAGGCCCAGAAATATGATTTCAAAATTCTCTTTAATCCAGGTTATTTCACCAAGAAAATAACCGGATAAGGTGAAAAATGGCACCCAAATAACTGAACCAATGATGGTATACGATCCAAAAATAGACAAATCAAATTTTACTGTTCCGGCAAAAAATGGAATATAAGTGCGTATTACAGGAAAGAAACGTCCAAGAATAATCGACTTTTTTCCGTGTTTCTGATAAAATTTCCGTGTTTCAACAACCGACGGAACCATGTATTTTTTTACAATTTTATTTTTACTGTGTTCAATCCGGTTGCCAATTAATTTGCCAATTCCATAGTTGAAATGGTTTCCAATAATTGCTGCAACAATAAGCAATGGAACTAAAATGACGATATTTATTTCAGAAGAAGCAGCAATTACTCCAGCGGAAAAAAGAAGTCCGTCGCCTGGCAAAAAAGGGAAAACGATGAGCCCGGTTTCAAGAAAAATAATCAGAAAAAGTATGAGGTATGCTTCAAACACGTTTTCGGAAACCACAGCGAATATAAATTCGTTGGTATGAAAAAGTATTTCATAAATTTCGTTTAGCATGTTTTATAATTAAGTTTTGGTATTCCGATCTGAACGACAAACAAAAATAGTGTAATTTACAGACTCACAATTTTCTGCAAATTACACTATTAAACAAACTAAACCGCAATAATCTCCGGATTCGACGATTTTTTCTGTTAAATTATTTTTCTGGCCAAAAGCTATCCTGATTCTTTAAAAGCGATCTGCCAGCATTGCACATATTTCACCGAGAAATGTATCATCGGCGGCTGTGAATGGGGCAGGAGAGTGACTATCAATATCAATCTCGGCTACAAATTTGCCGTTTTTCAACACAGGAACAACTATTTCAGATTGCACATCAAGTCCGCACGAAATGTAGTTTTCTACTTGAGTTACATCCTGAACAACCATAGTTTGGCCGTTTTCGGCAACCTGTCCGCAAATGCCTTTTCCAACGGGAATGTGCGTGTGCGGAGTTGGTTTACCTACAAAAGGGCCGAGAACCAATTCGTTTTTTTCTGAATCCAGTATATAAAACCCAACCCAATCGTAATGATAAACTTCTGTTTTTAAAAGTTCGCAAATCCTAAAAAGTAAATCTTCAGGGTTTTGCTCTACCAATTTTTTTACGGTTTGAAGCAGGATGCTAAAATCTATTTCCGACATATTGTTTTAAGCTTATTTAATAACCATTTGATCTTCATGCGTAATTTTTTCACAGTATTTGCATTTCAAATCAAGCGGATCTTTCGAAATCACAGTAAAATAGGTCGTGATATCTTCGTTGTTTGTGATGCATTTCGGGTTAAAACATTTTACAATTCCAATCACTTTGTCCGGAACTTCAACCACCCGTTTTTCGACCACTTCGTAATCGCGGATGATGTTCAGTTTTGCATTTCGGGCAATTAAGGAAATTTTATTGATTTCGTCGTCTTCAAAAAATACGTCCGAGAGTTTGATGATTGCCTTGCTGCCGAGTTTCTCGCTTTCGAAATTCGCGCCAAATGTAATTTGTGTTTTTACCTTTTGCAAGCCAAGTATCGAAATTACTTTAAACAGGTTTTCTGAAGGAATATGATCAATTACAGTTCCATTGTTGATTGCACTGACTTTCAGTTTCAGTTTTTTGTTTAATTTATCGCTCATAACTGTGTTTATTTTAGGTTGAGGATATGTGAAATTATGGCCTGACGGGTAAAAACACCATTTCTGGCCTGATCAAAATAATAGGCTTTTTCGTTGCTGTCAACATCCTGATGAATTTCGTTGACCCGAGGAAGCGGATGCAGAATGCGCATGTTTGGCTTGGTATTGCTGAGCATGCTATTTCGCAAGATGTACACATTTTTCACTTTTTCGTATTCAATCGGATCCATGAAACGCTCTTTCTGAACGCGTGTCATGTAAATAATATCGGCATGATTGATGTTTTCGTTGATCTCTGTGTGTTCGAAATAGCGGATTCCTTTTTCCTTCAGGAACAATTTGTATTCTTCGGGCATGGCAAGTTCTTCAGGCGCTATGAAATTGAAAATTGGATTTTCGAATTCCGACATAGCCATAAGCAGCGAGTGAACTGTTCGACCGTATTTCAGGTCGCCAATCATGCAAATGTTAATGTTGTCGAGAGTTCCCTGCGTTTTCAGAATCGAATACATATCGAGCAAAGTTTGCGTGGGGTGTTGGTTTGCACCATCACCGGCATTTATAACCGGCACCGACGAAACTTCAGCAGCATACCGAGAACTGCCTTCCAGCGGATGTCGCATAACAATCAAATCGACGTAGTTGCTCACCATTCGGGTTGTGTCGTGCAGTGTTTCGCCTTTCGAAACGCTTGACGAACCGGCATCAGAAAAACCGATTATACGGCCGCCCAAGCGGTTTATAGCCGTCTCGAAACTTAAACGAGTGCGCGTTGATGGCTCAAAAAACAAAGAGGCGACCACTTTCCCTTCAAGCAATCGCTGGTTTGGATTTTTTTCAAACTCTGCGGCCAATTCCAGTATTCGCAGGTAGTCTTCCTTCGAATAATCAGTGATCGAAATAAGATCTCTTTTCTTCATTGATTTGTGAATTTTAATTGGTGGGAAATCAAAAAAAAGCCAACAGAAATTTTTCTGTTGGCTTTGAAAATAGCCGGCTGTCCCGGATTAAAATAATTTTGGATCATAAATTTATTTTGATGGCGATAAAACAGGAAATTTGGGAAAATTTTTTCCGGGTGAAATATTTCACCGAAAAAGTGGGAATATTGTTTTATCAGGTGTTCCATCAAAGTTCAAAAATACTGTGTTTTTAAATTATTTCCGCTACTGTTGTTTAATACTTATTAAAAGGTTATGAACAGCTGTGTTAAGTTGGAGATTTTTAAGTTGCTAATCAGGGTAAGAAACTTTTATTCCTCCGACTTTGTGAAATTCTTCAGTTATTCGTTCCAATTCACTTAACCTAACGTGTGTTTTTATCCTGCATTTCAGATCAAACTGAGGATCGATCTGCACTAGTTTTTCGTCTTTAAAAATCTTCATTACATCGTTCATCCCCAGATAATCAAATTCAATAAGCAATTTTTTTTCAACGAGTTTTTCGATTATTTCAGCTTGATTTATGGCATCCAAGGCTGCTGCCCGGTATGCATTTATAAGTCCGCTAACTCCGAGCAATGTCCCGCCAAAATACCGAACAACAACGATCAAAATATTAGTCAGATCGAAGCTTTGAATTTGACCCAGAATTGGTTTTCCAGCAGTTGAAGAAGGTTCACCGTCATCGTTTGCCCTGAAAAGTAATTTTTCGTATCCCAGGCGCCATGCATAGCAATGGTGGCGTGCCGAATGATGCTCTTTTTTAAGCGCAATCACAATTTCCCTGATTTCGTCTTCAGTAGTAACGGGAAAGGCGTATGCAATAAATTTGCTGCCTTTATCTTTGAAAAGTCCTTCCGAAGGTTGTACTATGGTTTTAAATGTGTCGTCCATCAGTAATTCATTAAAATCAGAATGGCAATTATGGCCATAAAAATACCTGCAAAATTAATTTTTGAAAGCTTTTCGCGGAAGATAAAAGTTCCAATTAAAATTGAGAACAATACAATGCAAATATTATTTAGTCCGAATACAATTGAGCTGTCGAGCTTGCTGTTGTTTAATGCCAGAATGAAAAAATAAAGCGAACCGAAATTAGCAATTCCCAGAATTGTGCCGCCCAAAAATTCAGCAATTGTTATGGTTTTTGAACCTGTGCCTGATTTAAATGTAATGTATATCAAACCTGAAATTAACGCTGTCAGAAAAACGACCGCTGAGAATAGTAAACTCAAGCTGTTGTGTATAAAGTGATTTTGCGAATATTTAATAATGGAATCGGTTATTCCGGATCCCAGAAATATAATTAACGGAAGCAAAAACAATATCCGGTTTCTGGCCTTGTTTATTGGCCTGTAACTAGTCAGGAATACAGCTGCTGTAGCTAAAATGAGTCCCGAAATTTTCAGGAATGAAGATTTTTCTGAAAAGTAAATTAGCGAGAAAAGTATGGGAATAACCATTGATAATTTTCCGGCAATTGTGGTAACCGCTATTCCTGAAATCCGGATAGAATACCCGATCAGAAAAAACATGACAATGTACGATACCCCAATGATTATTGCAAAAGGTAACCATCCGGCTGTAAAAATATTCAGGATTGAACCTTGATGATGGTTAAAACTGAACCCAAGCAAAGCTGCAACAAGGTAATTTACAGTGATAAGCTTTACCAAATTGGTTTGAAAACGTTCAGTAATTTTAAAGGTGACGAAAATTACTGAAGACGAAAGAATACTCAGTAATAAATAAATCATGAGTCGTTTTGAGCGTAAAAAAAGCAGATCGAATTGACCTGCTTTCATCATTTATAGTTTTAATTTCTTTTCAATCTCGTCGACAAACTGCTTAAATGCTTTGTCCGTTTCTTTCAGGTTGTTCACCGTTTTGCAGGCATGAAGCACAGTCGCATGGTCTTTGTTGCCGATTTGCGAGCCTATGGACGCCAGCGACGATTTGGTCATGTTTTTCGAGAAATACATAGCCAGTTGGCGTGCCTGAACTACTTCTCGCTTTCGGTTTTTGGCCTGAAGCGAATCGACTGGCATATTAAAGTAATCACAAACAACTTTAGCTATATAATCGATGGAAAGTTCGCGTTTCGAGTTCTTAACCAGCTTATTAATCATTTCACTGGCCAGTTCTATCGTAATTTCCTTTTTATTCAGTGTCGACTGTGCTAGTAACGAAACCAACGCACCTTCGAGTTCCCGAATGTTATTTGTGATGTGTGAAGCGATGTATTCCATAACTTCATTCGAGATAATGATGCCGTCTTTATAGGTTTTCCGTTTCAGAATGTCCATTCTCGTTTCAAAACTTGGCTGTTGCAAATCAGCAGTCAATCCCCATTTAAAGCGTGAAAGTAATCTCTGTTCCAGTCCTTTAAGTTCGATTGGTGGTTTGTCTGACGTTAAAATCAATTGTTTGCCGCTTTGATGCAGGTGATTAAAAATGTGGAAAAATGTTTCCTGAGTTTTTTCTTTTCCTGCAAATTCCTGAACGTCGTCCAAAATAAGCACATCGATCATCTGGTAAAAATTCAAAAAATCGTTGCGGTTATTGTTTCGGGTTGCTTCGGTGAACTGGGTTTGAAATTTATTGGCGTTCACATATAAAACCACTTTGTCGGGATGGCGTTCTTTCACTTCAATTCCTATGGCGTGTGCCAAGTGAGTTTTTCCCAATCCTGAATTTCCATAAATCATTAAGGGATTGAAAGCAGTTCCTCCCGGATTTTGTGAAACGGCATAACCGGCACTTCTGGCCAAACGGTTGCATTCGCCTTCAACAAAATTATCGAACGTATTATCAAGTCTTAATTGAGGATCGATTTGTATTTTCTGAATTCCGGGAATGATAAACGGATTTCTAATCGATGGTTTTCCTTCGCTTTTCAACGGAATACTCATCGGTTTATTTTGAATCTTGCTGTTGTTGTTTGTCGGATATTTAACGGTGTATGGCTGCGAATTATTTTGGTTGTTGCCCATTACAACCACATATTCGAGCTTTGCGCCTTGACCCAACTCTTTGCGAAGTGTTTTCCTTAATAAGTCAATGTACTGTTCTTCGAGGTATTCGTAGAAAAACGGACTTGGTACCTGAATTGTTAAAACTTCCTCATCCAAATTAACTGGAACAATTGGTTCAAACCATGTTTTAAAACTAATGCTTGGAACATTGTCTCGAATAATTGACAGACAATGATCCCACACCAAACGATAATCATTAATCATTTCGGGTTAGGCTATTAAAAAATTTGACAAAAACTATATTCCCTGTTTATTTTCCCTGAAAACAAATTTTGTGAAAAAAAATGTAGAAAAAAAATCGATTTGCTCTTGACTTTTTGAAAAATGAGATAAGAGGTATAAGGCTCAGGCATTTAAAAATTAAAAAAATATTAAATTTTTTTAAGCATATTCAATGCTCTAATAATCAGCATGTTGACAATTGCAATAGCGTAAAAGCCTGCAACTAAAGGGATGTAAGATGTTTTACAATAATATTATATATTATTCAACACCTAATTCGTTAGTTTTTTCAATGCTTTCTCAATTTTGATCTTCCTTCCATTTTTAAAAGCAACAATATTGGCATCCGGAAAGTTTACGCGGGCAGTGTCCAGTAGCTTTGATATTTTTTCAAAATCGGTTGTATTTCCAGCGATGTAATTGTAGGTTTCGCTAACCTTCATTTCCTCGATTTCGCCAAGCCCCTTAAAAAATGTTGATTCAACCGACAATTTCGCCGGACTTGAAATTAAATGTACTTTGTAAACGATCTGATCTTTTTCATTGACATCGGCTGGTTTTGCCGTAATATACACGTCTTTTCCCATGTTGAATGCTGAAAAATGCACATATCTTTTGGGGTTGTTGCGCACATCTTTTAACAACAAATCAAGACTTCCGGCCAAACTATTCAGATTGTGATACAAAGCCGGATCGTTGAGCAGCAGCCCTGCCGAACTATTAGGCATATTTAATTTCTGAATAATGGTGTCAATTCCGGCGATTGAAGAATGAATTTCGGCAAAAACCGGCGAAACATTGAGTTTGGAAAGTGAATCGGATAGGGCCGACATATTTTTAATGATATTTGAAATATTGCCCGAGTTCTGTTTTATCGAGTTTGTAATGCTGTCGACGTTATTCACAATGGAATTGATTTTTCCACCGCCCATAATTTTATTTAATTCGGCTGATGCCGATTCAATGTTTGCTACTGTCTTGTTGATATTCTCAAAACTTTCGGATAGATTTTCCCTGGTTTTCTGATTAAAAACATAGGTCACAACAGTCATGGCCGAATCCAAAGATGCAATAAGTTCTTCGGCTTTTTTCTTGAGTGGCAATACCTGCATACTTACCTGTTCTTTTAAATCACTCTCAATCGAACCCGGGATGGTATCGTTTGGCTGGTAATATTCTCCGGAATGTGCTATTTCGATTTTGACAGATTTTGTGCCCATAATATCGCTCGATACAATTCTTGCAGTTGAGCCTTTTGCTATTTTGAATTTTCCCTGCAACGATAAAGTTACAAGCAGCCTTCCGGAATAATCGCTCATAAAACTGATGCCGGTAACCTGGCCGACCTGGTATCCGTTTATGGTTATGGCGCTTGATTTGAGCAAGCCATCAATCTTTTCATACACAACGTAGTAATTGGAGCTTTTCTTTAATAAATCAATTCCCTTCAGGTAATTTATTCCCCAAACAAGAATGGCTAAAGTGGCTAACACCATTATGCCCAATTTGGTGTATTTCGAAATTTTTATCATGTGGATAATGTTTCTGTTTCCTTATACAAAGCTATGCAGCATAAATCAGGAAAACAAATCGTTTTATTTTTGCAAAGCTTTTCAAGCCTGTAAAGTTAGTTAGCTTTATAGACAATTCGTTTACCATCAACGAACGAAACTATAAATGCTTCTGAATATTTTAATTTCACCTTTTCCAAAATCGGCAATATTTCTTCAACCGAAGCTGCTTTACCAATATAGTAGCGATAATATTTATCAGATTTTTCACGACGAACATCTCGTAAACCTTTAAAATTTGAGGGTACAGGTTCCATTGACGTTGTACTTGCTGCAATTTGCACACTGAAATAGGCATCACTACCTACAGTTTGACTGATCACTTCCGGATTAGGAGCAGTTTTTGCAGGCATTTCAGGTTTTGCTTCACTTTTTTCCTGTGGATCAACAACAGGTTCAGGTTTTGCTTCTTCTACCGTTTTTTGCTCCAAAACTGAATCGGTTTTAGGATCATCAATATTTTTTTTTAGCGAATTATCAGGCTTATTTAGAGCGACCTGTTTGGCAGGAATATCGTTACCTGATCCACCAGCTTTGCTCTTAAATTTCCGGAATGCATCAAAAACAGACTTTGCAATGTTACGCTGGCCTTCGTCGCTGATCAGGTAATTTGCTTCGTTTTGATTACTGATAAAGCCAGTTTCAATAAGCACACTGGGCATTGATGATTCCCTTAAAACCAGAAATCCAGCCTGTTTTACGCCGCGGTTCGGAGAACTTGAGTTCGATCGCAGTTGACGCTGGATATCATCGGCAAAAGATAAACTTTGGTCCATATAAATATCCTGAACCAACTCAAACATGATGTATGATTCTGAAGAATTTGGATCGAAACCCTGGTATGTTTTCTTGTAATCGTCTTCAAGAAGAATAACCGAGTTTTCTTTCTTTGCCACATCAAGGTTTTCGTTCGAACGGTGAAGCCCAAGTACAAAGGTCTCGGTTCCACGAGTTCCCGGTGTTCCGCAGGTATTGGCATGGATTGAAATAAACAGGTCGGCTTTGTTCTTATTGGCAATCCTGGAACGCTCAATTAACGGAATGAATACATCGGTGCTTCGCGTGTAAATAACTTTAACATCCGGAAAGTTTTCGGTGATGTATTTGCCGAGTTTCAGGCCAACACCAAGCACAACATCTTTTTCGCGAACATTTTTATTCACTGCACCCGGGTCTTTTCCTCCATGGCCCGGATCAATTATTACTACCATTTGCTTGTTTGCCTGTTTCGCTACATTTCCTGATTTTGCATTTTTAGCAACGAATCCAATTAATACCATCAGGAAGATAGTTTTTATAGAATACTTTAACGTGATCAATTTGGTTTTCATGAAAAATTTTTGGCTTTACCGAATTAAAAATTCTGTGAAAAAAACTTCATTAAACTATATTTTTATTCTTTTTTAACGCCAACTTACCGGCGTTTATTTCCGGCAGCAAATTTGTTTTGTCACAAAAGTATAAATATTAAAATTATTTTACATTTCTTGACGTTTAGGTAAAGGCCTTATTTATATTTTTGCAAACCGAACATATTGCGTGTTCTCATCCAATAAACTGTGGTTTTGATAAAAAGTCTTCTTACAAATATATTCATTTTAGTTGCCCTTACTACGTTTGGTCAGCTCAAGCCGAAATCAGGAACCGTTCCTGAAATTCCGTTGCCGGTGCCAGCTCTCAATACTGATACAATACCAATTGTTAAAAGCGATACAATTTCTGTACTAAATAAGGATTCGATTCCTGCCACACCAATAAATGCGTTGGCAGATTCTACCAAAAAACCTGTACTGGAGTCGATTATAACTTATACGGCACAAGATTCAATTATTCCGGATTTCGAAAATCAGAAGATGTACATGTATAAAGGCGGTGTAATTAATTACCAAAATATAGAACTAAAGGCAGATTATATTATGCTTGACCTCGCCCGCAAAGAAGTTTATGCTGAAGGTTTGCCTGACTCTACTGGCGCAATAGTTGGCACTCCGGTGTTTAAGGATGGCGATGAGGAATTTGAGTCGAAAACGATGCGGTATAATTTCGAAACGCAGAAAGGAATTATTAGCGATGTAAAAACCACGCAAGGCGACGGATTGGTGCACAGCGACCTGACCAAGAAAATAAGTAAAGATGAATTTTTGCTGGTCAAGGGGAAATATACAACCTGCGATGCCGAACATCCGCATTTTTATCTCCGGATGACCCGAGCCAAAGTAATTTCGAATAAAAAGATCATAACTGGCCCGGCGTATATGGTTCTCGAAGATTTTCCGATTTATTTCCCGATGATACCTTTCGGGTATTTTCCGAATTCGACGACCTATACTTCAGGAATCCTGATCCCAACATACGGCGAAGAGCAATCCCGGGGGTTTTTCTTGCGCGAAGGTGGATATTATTGGGCGGCAAACGACCATTTTGACCTGGCTTTACGTGGCGATATTTATTCGAAAGGCTCGTGGGCAACCAAACTTCATACAAATTATAAGGTTCGGTACAAGTTTAGCGGAAGTCTGGATTTCAGTTACAACCTGAATAAATATTCAGAAAAACCACTTCCTGACTTTAAAGTTACAAAAGGGTTTAGTTTAAACTGGACACATTCGCAGGATCCAAAAGCAAATCCAAATCGCACTTTTTCGGCGAGCGTAAATATGTCGACGAGCTCGTTCGACAAGGAAAATTCCTACATGAATAATGCCCAGTCAATTTCAACTTATTTACAAACCCAGAAGTCTTCAAGCATTTCTTATTCGAAAAAATTTGAAAATACGCCGTTTAACTTGTCGTTGAACCTTCGCCATTCGCAAAACTCCCGCGATACAACCATATCATTAAGTTTGCCTGAGCTTACGTTCAATATGTCGAAAATTAATCCGTTCAAGGTTAAAAATAGGATAGGGCCTGTAAAATGGTATGAAAAGATTAGCTTGAGTTATTCAGGAAATATTAAAAACTCAATTTCGAATGTAAAGGAAAACGAGATTCTCCATCAATCGCTCCTGAAAGACTGGCAGAACGGTTGGCGCCATTCTATCCCGATTTCGCTGCCATCGTTCAATTTGCTGAAATTCATAAATTTGAGTCCAAGCTTCAATTACAACGAACGTTGGTATACCAATTACATCAATAAAAGTTACGACGTGAATTACCAGAATCCGAATTCAAAGGCAGTTGATCACGTCCGAATTGATACCATATATTCGTTCCGGAGAAATTACGAGTATTCATACAGTTTGAGTTCTTCAACGACTATTTACGGAACGTATACCATGCGTAATCCAAATTCGAGGATTAAAGCAATCCGACACAAAATAACGCCATCGCTTAGCTTTAGCTATACTCCTGACTTTGGGCAAAAGAAATTCAGATTCTGGGACTCGTACGTTGACGAAAAAGGAAAAGAAATCTACTATTCTCATTTTGAACGTGGTGTTTTTGGTTATACCGGAAAGGGCGAAAGTGGAGCAATATCCTTCAGTTTAAGTCAGAATTTGGAAGCCAAAGTGCTTGAAGTGAGCGATAGTGTTCAGTCGAAGGATGAAAAGCCAAAATTGAAGATTGTGAAAATCATAGATAATTTGGGCTTTAGTACCTCATATAATATGATTGCCGACTCAATGAAATTGTCGCCATTTGCCCTGAATGCACGAACAACAATTAAAGGTGTAAGTGTAAATTTTGGTGCAAACCTCAATCCTTACATGGTTGATTCTATGGGAAATATTTACGACGAATATGTTTGGAACCACCTGAGTGGACTCAATAAATTTGGCCGATTAACCAATGCAAACATGTCGTTTGGGATGAATTTTGACTCGAAGAATAACAAAAAAAAGGAGAGTGGCAGCAAGGAGAATCCTGAAGAAGAAAAGCCTGAAAATATTGACGAAATTCCTTATGTCGATTTCAATATGCCCTGGAGTTTCAGATTCGATTATTCGTTCTATTACACCAATTCATACAAACCAAATACTAAGCCGACTATTAACCAGAGTTTAAATCTTGGCGGACGACTTAGTTTAACCGATAAATGGTCGATGGATATGAACACCAATTTCGACATTCAGGCAATGAAATTTTCGTTTACCACTTTTAATGTTAGCCGAAATCTGCATTGCTGGAGCATGTCGTTTAGCTTTGTTCCGTTTGGCGAACGAAAAAGTTATAGCTTCAACCTTTCTGCAAGTTCAGCTATGCTGCGCGACCTGAAAATTCAAAAGCAAAGTTCGTGGCGCGATAATTAATGGCGATGTGCTTTGCAATGAGATCAATATAATCTAGTTTTTTTGTCAAGCTTGGCCAATAATCGTTTTAGGCCAATCAACGAAATATCAATGGCTAAGTTGAAATCATTTTCGTGAAGTTTAACTTTCTGTTTCTTGATGTCAATCGACTCAACAATAGTCAGGTTAATTAGGCAGCTGCGATCGATACGAAAAAAAATATTTTGAGTCAGTTCCTTTTCAATTGCACCAATACTGTGGCAAACTAATTCCAGTTTCCCGTTGGTCAGGTAAATATTCGAATAATGTCCGTCGGCCTGACAAAAAGCTATTTGCTCGGGTTTCAGGTACAAAACTTCTTTGATTCCGTTAAATTTTACTTTTCCTGAAACCGGCAATTGGTTGCTTTTAAGCAAAACCCGCGAAATTGCCTTGTTGAACGATGATTCAAGTTCGTCGATGTCAATTGGTTTTGTAAGATAATTTACCGGACCTTTTTTGAGAGCTTTCAGCAAAAAATCATTTTCGGTATATGCGCTTGTGAAAATAATTTCAGGATCGTAATTTTCTTCCTGGATGCTTTCCAGAAATTCGAATCCGTTTTTGCCTGGTAAATTAATATCGGTGAGAATAATATCGGGGTGATTTCGTTTCACAAACCAAAGTGCTTCTTCTGAATCGGCTGCTAACCCAACACAAGTTAACCCAGCCAAATTACACATGTCTATTTTTTGAAGCAGCGTTTGTCTCGATTTTATTTCGTCTTCAACAATTAAGTAACTAATTGCATTCATTTGGTGGAGTTTGAAATCAAATAGTTAATATTAAAAAGTATTGTAAAAGTATGAATACAATCTTAATAATTCGAATAATGTTAAATTTTATACAATTAATATGATTATTTATCAATTACTAAAGGAAACAAAATACCTTGATTTTTAATGCCTAGATACTGAACGAATATTTTTCGGGAATGAAGATCATGAAACGTGTTCCAGTTGCTTCATTATCTGCATTTTTAAGATCGGTTACCTCAATTGTTATTTTTTGATCGTTAAATTCATTGTAAATTTTAATCTGGTCGTCGAGAATTTTTAGGCCTTTCTCAGTGCCTCGTGTCTTTAATTTTTGGGCATTTTCCCGACCAATCCCGTTATCTTCAACCGAAAGGCATAAAATATTATCCCGTTTTTTTACTTCAATCCGAATCATTCCATGGCCATTTTTATGGCGGAGTCCGTGGCGCAGAGCATTTTCAACCCATGTGTGCAACAACATATTTGGAATTAATGCATTTTGATCCACCGAATCATCAACATCTATTTGATAACTGAAAGCATCATTAAAGCGCATAATTTCCAGGTCCAGATAGATTTTTATGAGTTCGAGTTCCTTATTTAAAGGCCGCGTTCCCTTGTCCGAATCGAGCAATGTCTGGTTCAGCAGCCTCGAAAACAGAGTTAAATATTTGTTGGCCTGTTTCAAATCTGCTTTAAAAATATAATGCTCAATGTTGGCCAACGCATTTCCCGAAAAATGTGGAATTTGTTTCGATCTCACCAATTGTAACTGCAACTGATTCAATTTCTTCTGTTCTGTAAGTTTCCTGATTTTTCTGTTATTCAGATTGTAGTTAAATAAGTACGTAATTCCTGAAATAATAAATAAAACAAAAATTAGCGCAACTGCCCGAACCCAGGTTTTTTGAAACCACAAGGCTTCAATTGCAATATCATCACTAAAGTATGACTGTGACCAGTTTTGCCCGTCGAAGGAACATTGAACGATAAACCGGTATTTCCCGGGATTAAGATTTGAAAAATATGCTTCATTATTTCCTGATGGTTCGCTCCACGCGTTGAAATTCTCGAGCATGTATCTGTATTTTAAATGCTTTTTGCTTCTGAAAGTCAGAGCAATAAATTTAATTTTTAGGTTATTATTTCCTCTCAATAGTTTATAATCGGGTTTTAACAAGGTCCAGTTTATGTTATTGTCAGAACTTTCGATTGACGTGATAAAAGGCTGTGGAATGAGATTTGAAAAATGGTTATACAATCTTATCGGTTGAATTCGCACCAGATTATACATTCCTGAAAACCACAAATAACCCATTTCGTCAATCATCGAGGTATTTTGCACAACACCAAGTTCGAGTTCGTCGTAAATTCTTATTTCGAAGGGATTTTTTTTGTAGTTGATTAACGCCAGTTTTTGGAAACCGGCAGCGACCAACAAAGAATCGTTGTAATTAACTATTAAATCAATGGATTCAGTTAAAATTTCAGGCGATATTTTAGTGAATTCCTGGTAGTTATAATAATACAGGCCTTTATCCGTTCCGAACCATAAATTTTCATTTGCATCCTTTTGCGATGAAATAACATTCAATAGGGAAGAGGTGCTGTTGGATTCGTTCACTTTTCCGTTTGTTAAGATTTGGGTTTGTCCCTGGCTACTTCCCAGCCAAAATGAATTGTTCTTATCCCTGACAATGCTTTCATTTTGTCCATTTGCAAATCCGGCAGGCTTACTTAGATATGTTATCTTTTCATTCGGCTCAATGATTAACATGCCATGTGTTGCTGCAGCATAAATTGTATCAGGTGATTTCGGATCAACCCACAGATCTTCCGGAGTTGTTTGAAGCGGAATTTTACGGGCATTCCCCGATTTGTCGAATTTGATCAGTCCATTCCAGACAGGAAACCAGGCTTCACCATTACTGGTTGATATAGCACCCATATAGGCCGAATAAGGCTCCATTCCTGACCTTGGGTCTTTCCGGTAATCCATCACCACAGGTTTCCATACTGAATCCAGAAGTTCAACAAATCCAAATCCAAATCTTCCGGCCACGACCCGATTTCTACCAAAACGGCCAATGCTCCAAATCATATCCGACTTTTCGGTAAATGTGAGTTTTATTTGCTCGAAATCGAGCCTGAAAAAGTTATATAGTCCTTCCTCTGTGGCTACCCAAAGATTTTTTTCCTTATCAATCATCATTTTACGAATCAGGCTGAAACTTTGGCCCAACGAAAATGTGCCAGTTAAATCGGTTTTGAATAATTCATAATTGTTATCGTAATACACAATTCCATCGTTGTCGGGCAATACAATAAATGTGTCGGGTAATTTTTTACTGAATAGATTCGATACAAAAAGGTTGGTCGGTTTTTCAATTACCGAATCGTTTGTCAACACGATTTTATAAAACCGCGATTCAGTATCCGAGAAGCCCCAGCAGCTCCCGTTGCCGTCGTTAGAAAAGCTTCGGTACTTTTGCTTTAAATCGGCAAGTTTCACAATTTCATCGTGCATAATGTGATAGACTTTTGTGCCAGTTAATATAAATGCAGTGTTTAATTTAGGTGCTTTTACAATTTTAAGTACAGTATCGTTGAAAATTACGTTTTCGGGTATCCATTTCTCATCGAACTGTAAATGACAAATTTTCCGTGAATTATTTGAAAAGGCATTGAAAATCCAAAATTTAGAATTGAAATACAAGCCTGTTCCTATTCGCAATCCGCGCACTGAATCAGGAAAAGCCACTGAATAATTGCCCTTTTGAGGTATGAAAAAGCTTATTCCTTTGATGTGCTGGACTAGAAAATGTCCGGGAAGAAATTCAATTGCTTCAAACGAAGCGGTAGCAAACAATCCATCGCCTTCACGATAGTTGATAAACGATACACCATCGAACCTACTAAATCCCTTCCATGTACTGACCCACAGATACCCTTTTGAATCCTGAATAACATGTGAGATTTGATTTCCAGATAATCCCTGTTGTGAATCGTAATGTCTGAAAATGAAAGTTTTGTTTAGCTTTTGCGGCAATGAGGCCGAACTCCACAAAACGCAGAAAATAAACGAAACCAGAATGAGACGGAATTTGCCCACAAGTGTTTTAGTTAAGTTGATTTTTGGGCATTCATCAAAGCTTACACAAGCAATCAAAAAAAAATCACTTTTAAAAGTGTTCGGAGTTAAGCGTTTAACCTTGTAAAAACTCAGCTTTAACTTATGCTTTGATGAAAACCTCTTTTCACGAATTTATTGTAAATATAATGAATAGGAGCGATAGTATTCCAAATACTTACAACTGGAATTTCTACGTTAAACTTTCTAAAAATAACTACGGCGAAGATGATGCCCTAAAAATAATATTTGCAGTTAAATAAAACCATTTTGATTTAATTTCAAGAAAATCAGATCATTCTGAATAATTAATTTTTACTGATTTTAAATGTCTTACATGATTCTTTACAAATTCTTTTGCTTTATTTTGCAGTAAGCAAATTTAATTTTGATAATTTGAAACTTTTAAAAGAATACCATAGTTTAGCCATCGGCGCGTGAACAATTAGATAAAAACGGTGTATTATTAGAATTGATTCACGAATTTTATTTTGAGAGCAAACGTTCAGAATTATAGGAAAACAGAAAATTTCGCATGGAAAAGAATGTCTTTAAATTAAATTACTTCTTATGAATTTTCAGAAGAAAATTTTAGTTATCGAAGATGATCAGGCGTTAGGTACTACGATTCAGAATGTGCTGGCCTTTAATAATTACGATGTTTATTTCGCCAATAACGGAGCAACCGGTATTCAAAAAGCATTTGAATACAATCCGGATCTTATTTTATGCGACATTAACATGGATCCACTTGATGGATACCAGGTATATAGAGTTCTCGAAGAAAGTTCCATTCTAAATAGAATTCCATTTATTTTTTTAACCGGAAGTTCAGAATTGGAAGATATCCGTTTTGGAATGTCACTTGGAGCCGATGACTATATTGTTAAGCCTTTTAACAATGCTGATCTTTTGAAAACCATTGAAAAACGGCTGGAAAAGTTCAGGGCAATCCGGGAAGATGCCACAAAAGAATTCGATCGGTTATTCAACCTTTCGTCGGTGGGAATTCTAATTTTTGATGGAAACAAAGTCCACAAAAATAATTTGGCGTTTCGAAAGCTGATACGCATTGGAAAAGATGAACTGGCAGGGATTACCATTGAAAAATTGATCGATGAGCAATCCGTTTTGAAATTAAAAGCGTCAATTTCGAGTTACGTTACGAATAAAAATGAAATTTTTAGCGATACAGTGAACCTAATCGTAAACAGTGGTGAGGTTCAGCAAATGCAGCTTGTAGTTTCAGAATTCGAGAAATTTTCTGACTATACACTTTTCATCGGATTATTTTCAATGACCACCGATGCAGCTTCACAGACCGATGATTTGCAGTATGCCAAAGATGTATATCGACTTTTGCGGCACGAAAATATAAAGATATCAGAAGCTTTGGGTGAGAAAATTACAGCTATTTTCAGGCAAAAGCAATTGAATATTCAGAAGCAAAGCAATACATTTTATACCAAACGTGAAAATCAGGTATTGTACTTGTCGATGGAAGGTTTGCCTATCAAAGTAATTGCCGACAGATTATCAATATCCGACAGAACTGTCGAGAAATACAGAACCCGTCTGATGGAAAAATCAGGCGCCAGCAATATGATTGAAGTTATCGTTTTTGCACTTCGAAATAGTTTGGTTGAAATATAGAACTAACGTCCACATTCAGTTATAAAACCAAGAGAGGCAGTACTCAAATTTGAATACTGCCTCTCCCTTTAAATTTAGAATGGTAAATCGTTGCCTGAATCATCGGCCGATTCCGGCGGAATATCGGCTGCTGAAAACTCAGGAGGATAGCTTTTAGCTGCACTCACAGCCGATGCTGTTTCAATTTTCCAGGCGTTGATATTGTGATACCATTTGCCATTGAAATCGCGAGATTCAACTGAAAAGAAAACCTCAATTTCGCTTCCTTCAGTAATTCCATCGATTAAACTTATTTTATCTCCAAAGAGTGTAAAACAAACTTTTTTAGGGAACTGCTCATTTGTTTCAATGACAAAGTCCTGTTTTTTCCATTCTTTACCGGCTTTACTCACGCCCGATTCTGTTTTTAAAATCTGGATCAGAGTGCCTTTTACCTGCATGCTCATTTTCTTTTTGTTTTAGTTAGCAGAAATAAAAACACTCTTGCATGCGGGATGCAAGAGTGTCAAAATATATAGAAATCTGATTACTTCTTAACAATTTCGAGTAATTCAACTTCGAAGATAAGAGCTGAATTTGGTTTGATATCCTGACCTGCACCTCTTTCGCCATAAGCCAAAGCTGCCGGAATGTATAATTTCCATTTTGATCCAACTGGCATCAGTTGCAATGCTTCCGTCCAACCAGGAATAACCCGGTTTACAGGGAATGTTGCAGGTTCACCACGTTTAATCGAGCTGTCAAATACAGTTCCATCAATGGTAGTTCCTTCATAATTACATTTTACCTGATCTTCAGCAGTTGGTTTTGGACCTGTACCTTCTTTTACGATTTCATACTGCAGTCCACTTGGAAGTGTTACCACGCCAGCTTTTTCTTTATTTGCAGCAAGAAAATCTTCACCAGCTTTCAAATTTTTATCGCCTTCAACTTTTGATACTTCAGCGAAAAATTTTTGTACAGATGCATTGCATTGTTCAGCTTTAATCTGAACAGAATCGCCTCTAAAAGCTTTTTCGAATGCAGCGATAATTATATCCTTGTTGAGCTGATCAACTCCGGGTGCACTTTTCATTTGTTGCTTGTTGTTTTCACCAATAAGCACTCCAAGTGCATAACTTACCGAGTCATTTTTACTGGTAAGAGTCACCTCACCTTTTTTTCCTGAATTCTGACAACCAGCAACAGCAACAGTTAAAACAAGTGCTGCTGAATAAATTAATGTTCTTAGCTTCATTTTTAATATTTATAATTAATTAAACAATTTCCAATAACTCTACATCAATAATTAATGTGGCATTCGGTCCAACCATTCCACCCGCTCCCTGCTCTCCGTATGCCAGATCGAAAGGAATAAAAAGTCTCCATTTTGCTCCTGTCTGCATCATTAAAAGTGCTTCTGCCCAACCTTGAATAACCGCGTTCACCGGAAAAATGGCAGGTTCATTTCGTTCCACAGAGCTGTCGAATACTGTTCCATTCAACAAAATTCCGTGATAATGGCATTTCACCTGGTCATCAATTGTTGGGTAAGGTCCATGTCCCGTTTTCAGTATTTTATATTGCAATCCCGATTCGGTTTCAATCACGCCCTCATTATTGAGGTTATTTAAAAGATACAGCAATCCCTCTTCTAAATTAGCCCTGGCTTCCTCTTCATTTTGTGCCAACATAAATTCCTGCAATATCTGATTTGCCTCATCCATATTTACTTTAGGCTTATTCCCCGAAAAAGTATCCTGAAGACCAGCCAAAAATAAATGAGCATTGATATCCTTTACACCAGACTGAATCAGGTTGGATGAAATAGTCAACCCCAAAGAATATGAAAACTTCTCCAATTCGTCTTTGAACTGATTATCAGACATTAGTATAACTTGAATTTCAGGCTACGAATATAGATTAATTTTTATTACCATCGAAGAACTTAAATAGTCTTTTTACCTCTTAATATTTCTTTTTTACCTATCGGTCCATCAATGCGTTCCATGGTAAAACCAGCTGAAGTAAATGATCGGCGAACCGAACCTTTGGCGCAATATGTAACTAATATTCCACCAGTATCAACACAATCAGTCACCTGTCTAATTATTTCGTCGGTCCACATTTCCGCTTGTTTTCCTGGCGCAAATGCATCGTAATAAACCAAATCAAATTTGCGCCCTACATCAAATCTAAAACCCAGCAAATCAGCTTCATGTTTGTGAAGTACAAATTCCGGTGAAATTTCAACATCAGTATTCCATTCGGCTCGATGGATATCAAAGAAGGCCTGTCGATTTTCCGGAAAAATGATGGAAGGATAGTTCAATTTCAGATATTCCGATTCATTGAGCGGATACTTTTCAAGGCTGAAATAATTCACTAAAAGCTTTTCCTGAAGTGCAAAACAATAAGTCAGCCAGGCATTAAGTCCGGTTCCAAAACCAATTTCCAGAATTGATAAAGTTTTTTTTCCGGAGAATAGCAAACCTTGGTTGATGTAGATGTGCAACGATTCCTGAATAGCGCCATGAACCGAGTGATAATGTTCGTCCATTTCAGGTAGATAAATAGTGTGCGAGCCATCTTCAGTAATCATGAACTCTTTGTTCATATTTTGTTTTTTATTGAATATAAGTGCCAAAATAACTAAATTTACATGCGCTAGAAAAATGGAGGTTGTAATGTTACTGAAAATTTATCCCGAAAATCCAAATCCCAAAGACATCAGACAGGTAGTTGATGTGCTCAGAAACGGTGGTATTATTATTTATCCGACCGATACGGTTTATGGACTGGGTTGTGACATTACAAATGCAAAGGCGGTTGAAATGGTGGCCCGATACAAAGGAGTGAAAGTTGAGAAATCGAATTTTTCGTTTATTTGCAGCAATTTAAGCCAACTTTCCGATTTTACAAGACCAGTGTCGAATCAGGTCTTTAAACTTTTGAAACGCTATTTGCCAGGTCCTTTTACATTTATTCTACATGCGAACAGCAATGTGCCCAAATACTTCAAGGGCAAAAAAAAGACCGTCGGAATTCGTATTCCCGATAATTCGATCATTACTGAAATTGTCCGCGAACTTGGGAATCCAATCATGTCGACGTCTATACACGATGAAGATGAAATTATTGAATATACTACTGATCCGGAACTGATTCACGAAAAATTTATAGATATCGCTGACTTGGTAATTGATGGCGGTTACGGAAATAATATTCCATCAACCATAATCGATTGTACCGAAGAAATTCCGGTAATCGTCCGCCAGGGAAAAGGAATTTTTGAAGATTGAGTTATCTTTTCCAGAATGCCGGAGAAAACAGCACCAAAACTGTAAACAATTCGAGCCGGCCCAAAAGCATCAAAAAAGAAAGAAACCATTTTCCGGCCGGGTGCAAAGCGTGAAAGTTTTCAGCCGGACCAAATATACCAAGTCCGGGGCCAATGTTTCCCAACGAAGTGGCTACAGCGCCCATCGCCGATGGTAGGTCGGGCAAAACAAGCATCAAGAGAATTGTACTACCGAAGAAAATGCTTAAATACGACATAAAAAAAGCCAGAACATTGGTGATAATTTGTTCTGAGACCGGCTTTTTGTTGAAACGAACCGGGATAATTGCATTTGGATGAACAATGCGCCGCAGTTCGTAATAGCTGTTTTTCAACAAAAGCACAATTCGCATAATTTTAAGTCCGCCACCTGTTGAACCGGCACTTCCGCCAAAAAAGAAAACCGAAAATAAAACAGCCATCAGGAATGGAGCCCAGTGCAAATAATCGGATGTTGCATAGCCTGTTGTGGTAATTATTGAAACGACCTGGAAAAGTGCATCCCGAAACGATTGCTCAAATCCAAGCTCGGTCGAAATCAATAATCCTGAAAAAATAATCGCCGTGAAGGCCAGAATAAAAAACAAATAATATTTAAGCTCTTCGTTTTGAATGGCTTTTTTAAACTTGCCAGTCAGTAAAAAATAAGAAACAGTAAAATTTGTTCCGGCGATAATCATGAAAAAGATGATCGTGTACTGTATAAAAGGTGATGCCCAGAAAGCAATGCTGGCTTGTTTGGTAGAATAGCCACCGGTTGCCATCGTTGTAAGCGAGTGATTTACGGCATCAAAAAAAGTCATTCCACCGATCCAAAGTAAAATAGTTTCGAGCACAGTAAAAAAAACATAAATAACCCACAGGCGCTTTGCGGTGACCTGAATTCGAGGACTTAATTTGTCGGCGACCGGACCCGGAACTTCGGCGGCAAAAAGCTGCATCCCGCCAATGCCAAATATGGGTAGAATGGCCAGACTAAGAACTATAATTCCCATTCCACCAAGCCATTGAGTCATGCTTCTCCAAAAAAGAATTCCTTGCGGCAACGACTCAATGTCGTTCAAAATTGACGAACCTGTTGTAGTGAAACCCGACATGGTTTCAAAGAAAGCATTGGTCAAATCAGGAATCGAATGACTAAAAATGTATGGCAAACTTCCGAAGAATGAAAAAACCAGCCAAACTAAGCTTACAATGATAAAACCTTCGCGTTTGCCTATTCCGCGAACGGCATTGCGGCAGATGAAAAGCAAAACTCCGCCGGTTGCCAAGCAAATGAGGCTCGAAATCAAGAGGGCCATAACATCAGGCCCGTTGTAAAACAGTGCTACAAACAATGAAATCAATATTGCAATTCCTTCAACAAATAATAAAAATCCGAGAATCCGGAATATTAATTTGAAGTTTATCATAAACGTAACTTAATTATATAGAATAGGTTAAAAGAATTTTTTCAATTGAGTAATCGAATCAGTTAAAGTGAAAACAACCACCAAATCACCAACTCTGATTTGTGTATCGCCCGTCGCAATAAAACCGCTATTTCCACGAATAACTCCACCGACAATTGCATCCTCCGGAAAATCGAGTTCGCTCAATGGTTTGCTTGTAATTTTTGACTCAGAAGAAATCTGAAACTCAAAAACTTCAGCGTCGGACGCTGTTAAGCATTTCACCTGTTCAACCGGTGAGCCTAAAGTATATTTGTGAATATAACTAGCAGCCAAAAGTTTTTTGTTGATAATACTTCCAATTCCCATTCCTTCAGCCATATTCATAAAATCGATGTTTTCAATCTCGGCAATCGTTCGTTTCACCCCAAATGATTTGGCAAGCTGGCACGACAAAATATTGGTTTCGGAGTTACCTGTAACCGCAACAAAAGCATCCATTTTATCGAGCGATTCTTCTTTCAGTAAATCTAGGTTTCGCCCATCGCCATGAATAATCAATGCATTTTGCAATTTCCCTGCGATGCGAAGGCAGCGTTCGCGGTCAGCTTCAAGTATTTTTATATTGTATTGATCTCCAAGTTTTTCGGCAGTTTTTTGAGCAATTCTGCTTCCGCCTAAAATCATAATGTTTTTAATAACGAACAATTCTTTACCTGAAAGCTCGAATACCTTGTTTTTATTATTTTTTGTGGTGAGGAAATATACAATGTCTCCATTCTGAATCAGATCCTTCCCATGAGGAATAAAGACTTTATTTTTTCGAATAATGGCGACGATCAGAATTTTTGAGCTGACTTGTGAAAATTCCACCATACTTTTGTTTATTACAGGGGCATTTTCACGAATCTTAATTCCCATCAGAATAAGTTTCCCTTCTGAAAACTCTATCATTTCACGGGTTCCAACCTGCTTTATCGAATTGACAATCTCATGGGCAGCGAGATTTTCAGGATAAATTAATTCGTCGACTCCAAATCGTGTAATTCTTGTTTTATTCTTCCTGATCAAAAATTCGCCGTTATTGACACGGGCAACTGTTCTTTTTACGCCTAGATCTTTGGCAATTAAACAAGCCAGAATATTTCGGTCTTCAAATGGAGTGACTGCAATAAATAAATCAGATTCGTCAACCCCGGCATCCTGAAGATCCCTGAATGAATTGGCATACCCCGTTAGTGCCATCAAATCAATTTGATTTGAAATTTGCTGAAGTTTATCAGAATCTTCATCAATCAAAACAATGTCGTGATTTTCTCTACTCAACATCCTGGCCAGGTGAGTCCCAACCTCACCGGCTCCGGCAATTACAATTTTCATAAGTTTCAGGCATTCGGTTTGAACTTCCAATATACACTAAAAATATTTGTTTTGACACAAATATCAGGAGCACCAATTCTTTTCAAAGTTTAAACGGTCAATTTAAACTTAATGAGTAAGCACCTTTCAATTTGGTTAAATGAAAATTTGTGGTGTCCTTGTTATTCGTAAAATACGAATTTCCTGAAAAAATTGTTTTCCGGCTTGCAATGGTATCCTGAATGTTTGATTTTAGTTCAAGAGTATATAATTCAGTATGTTGACTGGATATTGAAGATAGTGTTTTAAAATTGAAGCGACAATTTAGAAATTGAAAGGTACCAGGGCTACCTTTTAAATCGTCAAAATTCAATTCTCCAGAACTTTGCCTATTCAGAATAACTGGCTCATCCAATTTCAGATTTCTGATGACTTTCAGCACAATATTTTTACCTGTTGGTGAAAGTGAATCCGAGTCGTTTGTAATCAGGTAATTTGTTCGGCCATTTATCAGGTGTATCAGCAATTCGGGAGAATTGTAGGCAAATACCTTTTTCTGATTTAATAACTGATATTTTGTTGTCAAATGACTGGCCTGAACACAAATGATTAAAAACATTGCAGCAAAAAGGCCAAGCTTTCTTTTTGAAAATCCGAAAATCAGAATTGAAATTAAAATTCCATAAATAATAAATACTTCAGGTTTTTTGATAAATATTCCTTCGTTTACCGCATACGGCAATTCACTCACCATTTTTAAAACTTCGAGCATGAGACCAGTCGTTAAGTTCAACAATTTTGCAATTAGTGCCGAAAAAAAAGGAATTGGAGTTGCAATGAAAAACGCAAATGTCAGCCAGATAATAATTGTTGCGCCAGGAATTACAAAGAAGTTACTGAGCCAGAAATAATTCGGAAATTGATTGAAATAGAACAAGCCCAAAGGAAAAGTTGCCAGTTGTGCAGCAACCGAAACAGTAAACAATGTCCAGAGAAATCTCAATATCCGGTTTTCGATTTTTACAAGACCAGAGAATACCGGCTGAACTAAAACGATGCCGAAAACCGCTAAATATGACAGTTGAAATCCAACCTCCAGAATAACTTCAGGATCAATCAATATCAGCACTAAGGCTGAAGCAGTTAATGTGTTAAAAATGTTCACTGGTCGGCGAAGAATAGACCCCAGAATGATGAACGTAAACATGACTGTTGCCCGTTGTACCGATGGTGAAAATCCGGTAATTAAAGCATAAATCCACAAGCAAATGATCATTACTGCCGGAAAAATAATCTGACCTGTTTTAGTTCTTTTTATGCCGGAAAGTAAAAAGCCAAGGATAAAATAAATCAATCCGACATGTAAACCCGATACTGCCAAAACATGCATAGCCCCAGTCGACGCAAAATAGTCGATGGTTTCAGGATCGAGCTCGCTGCGATAACCTAGTGTTAGAGCTTCAACAACAGCGAGCTCCTGATTTTTTAGCGATGTAGCCGCAAGTTTCGAAATCAGTTTATCTCTCAACCTTTCTGCAAGATATGAAATGCGAAAGACTTTGTGTCCGGTTTTGAGATAAGTTCCTGTCGATAAATATACCGAAAACCAAATTTCTTTTCGTTGCATCATCGCCTGGTAGTCAAACTCAAACGGATTTCCCATGTTTTTAATTCGCTGAGGTTTGGCGAGCAAAATCAATTGATCGCCTATGGATATCGTTGAATCAAATCGAGCTTTACTGATATAGGCAATTACTCTTTCAGGTTTTGGGTGAATAGTATTTTGAATCTTCAGAATAGTTTGATAAGTTTTGGCTTTTGGTGCTGGTTTCTGGCAAACTTCAGCAAGAAAATACTCTTTTTGATTGAAATTTGGATGATTGTTTTGAGGCTTGACGGTCGGGTAAAAAAGACCAGAAAAAATGATAGTTATTGAAATTAAAAAATTTTGGGCTTTTATTGATGTGAAATTACCGTTTCTCCATAGCAGAATAGACATGGAAATCAGAATGGTAATGAAAATCGCCGCCAAATGCAATTCAATTTTCAGGAAATGACTCAGAAGGATACCAATCAGAAAAAGACTGGTAATGCGGATAAAAGGTATTTTCTGGAAGAAATTTCGCATTGCTGACTTTCGGGTGATTTAAAGTCAACTACGGAATTTTTGTTAAACAGGTTTTTTGGCTCATCAGGAATATTACCGAATAGCCTGTTTTTTACACGAAATGTTCAATTTAACAAATGAAACGAAACGAACTATTTTCCGGGAACTTTAATTCGGTATTTCGGAATAACCTTTCCTTTAGAGATCGCGGTTAATTTTCCTTTCAAAATCCTCTTTTTCAACGGATTTAAATAGTCAACAAACATTATTCCTTCCAAATGGTCGTATTCATGCTGAATTACCCGAGAAGTAAAACCGCTGTAGGTTTCGGTATGCTCAACCATGTCTTCGTCCAAATATTTAATTTTTACATTTTCAGGACGCAAAACATCTTCCCGAATTTCCGGCAGGCTTAAACAGCCTTCATTCATAACCCACTCATCTCCAGTTTTCTCAATGATTACAGGATTGATAAAAGCCTTTTTTAATCCGGGAAGTCCTTCATCTTCAGCTTCTGTTGAGTCGATTACAAAAATACGAATAGGTTGCCCAACCTGCGGCGCTGCAAGACCTACACCATCAGAGTTGTACATAGTATCAAACATATTCTCAACAAACCCTTTCAGGTCTTTAAAATCTTTCGTTATTGGCTCAGCCTTTTTTCGCAGAACCGGGTCGCCGTATACAGTAACCGGATAAATCATCAGAAATATTTTTTTTGTTCTAAATAACTTTGTAAAATAATGGTGGCACTCACTCCATCAATCGTTTCCTTATTCTGCCTGTCTTTTTTCTTTAAGCCGGCATCAATCATAGTTTGAAATGCCATTTTTGACGTAAAACGCTCGTCAACCTGCTCCAAAGGCATTTCCGGATAATCCTTCTGAAACTTTTTAAGAAACGGATTGATATATTTAACGGCTTCGGAGGCCTGATTGTTCATTTGAACCGGGTATCCTACAATAACTTTCTCAACATTTTCCCTCGAAAAATAATCTTTTAGAAAAGTCCAGATCTCATGAGTCGGAACTGTTGTAAGTCGAGTGGCAATCATTTGTAGCGGGTCGGTCACTGCAATTCCTACACGTTTTTTACCATAATCAATAGCCAAAATTCGTCCCACGTCATCAAATTTTGGGGCAAAATTAACATTATTTGTTTAAGAATCTCGTTGTTTATATTTTATTCAATCTAAAATCAACTCAATAAATTGCATCTTAAATCACAGTATTTCAATTACATAAGTCTTAATTCTATCAGGCGTGAAATTTTTGGCATAAGCTTTGTTTTACACTAGTCAGATTACCGGTAAAGTTCAAAAATTTATTTATTCACCTTAAAAACAGAAAGCCATTAATTACTTCAGGCAATATTTTCCGGTTGTAACAATTTCGATTATTTTACTTGCTTCTACAGTTAATGTTGATGCACAAAATCGCCGGAAGGAAAATAAAAACAATGAAAGAGCTCATGCCGAATACAAAAGATCGGATCGGAATGAGCGGAAAACCGCAAATAAAGACTGGAAGTCTGACAAAAATTATAAATATGAAAAACAGGCATGGAAGGGAAATGACAGGCATTCGGATTATTATCCCAAATACAACAAGAAATACCATGGAAACCGTGAATACTTTGAACACCCCAGATACGGACGTGTTTATCAGAGGTTCGATCACAATCCGGTAGTATTCAGACATAATCACGATTCATATTATTACTACGGAAATCATTTTTATACCTACAGACGTGGGATTGGTTACTGTGTTGTTGAACCTCCTCGCAACGTTTTCTTCAGAGAATTGCCCATCGTTTGTGACCGCGTAAATATTAACGGCCATGTATTTTTCAGAAATGGTGACTTGTTCTTCCAGCTTTCGCCCAGAGGATATGCAATTGTTCCGGCGCCACTAGGAATAAGTATCACAGCAAGATTCTAAATAGTTTCGAAATCAATCAATTTGCATTTCTATAAATCATTTGGCTGCCTCAATTTTGAGGCAGCTTTTTTTTGCGTATATCCCTGAAAAAATGCACTATTTTTTTTCGTACATATCTGCGAAGAACTTATGTTGGTAAACCCAAAATTTAAGTTTAGCGATACGTTAGTCGCCTCAATAAGTATGTAATACTACTTACACCTAGTCCATTATTATTTCGATATTTTCCCGACTTTATCTTCCAGGTTCCGGATAGCCGTTAATATCGTTGTCATCTCCGATTGGGCTTCCGGAAATTCGCGGCTGGTGTAGGCATAAAACCGCCAGATCTCCATCACATCGCTGGCTTCAACCGAATAAGGCTGATACACGGGATTGAGAGATTTCAACAGAATGGTGCCGTTCGCATTCAGTATGACCATCTTAAATACAAAATCCTGTTGGCCTTTCAGGATGACAATACAGGGTGTGTCGGGTTTGATTGCGGTCCAGTCCGGCACAAACTGCGCGACGATGTCGCTGCCTTCAGGAACAGGCAACATCGAGTCGCCGGTTGACGGAAAAATGCGGAAAGTTCCCTGTGCCGGCAGGTTCGGAAGCGAATACTTCGGCAGAGCGGCAATAAATTCCGGGTCATTGTAGCCCGCCATATAACCGGCTTTGGCTTTCACCGGCACGTATTCCACATTCTCATTGTTCGATTTATCCACTGAAATGGCCAGCACCCGCAGGTTTCCGCCCCGGATGTACACGTCGTTCCCCGATTCCAGTTCCCGGATTTTCAGTTCGCCCAATTTCGGAAGGTCAATTTTCAGCAAAGTGTCGATACTTATTTTGAAGAATTCAGAGAAATTCAGATAATCCGCCGGTTGCGGCGATTTGGTGTTACCGGCTTCAATGGCTGCCAGTTTTGCGCGGGTCAGTCCAAGCTGAGCAGCAAGGGCTTCCTGGCTTATTTTCTTCCGTTCGCGAAGAAATTTGATGTTTCCGGCAAAAAAAATCCTTTGCATTTCAGAATTTGTTTGTTATATTTAGAAACAATTATTTGTTATTAATAATAACAAATTTAAGAATATTTTTTAATTATGAGCGGATTAGCCGAAAAAAAAGAAATCATCAGGCAGCTGAAAGAGAGGATTCTTTCGTTGGAAGGATTCAACACCGATGCGGACAGCCGGCTGCATGATTTCGGGCTGGGAGCGATGAACGCGGCATTTCCCGGGGGCGCTTTCCCAGTAGGAGCAATACACGAGTTTGTCAGTCCTACAGAAGCCTGCGCTGCCGCGGCAAACGGATTTCTCTCGGGTCTGCTGAGTACGCTCATGAAAAAAGAAGGCATTTGCCTGTGGATCAGCGTCGGGCGCAAAGTATTTCCTCCGGCCCTGAAGTTTTTCGGAATCGAGCCGCACAGGATTATTTTTATCGATGTCAGACGCGAAAAAGATGCTCTTTGGGTGATGGAACAGGGCCTGAAATGTAACGCGCTGGCCGCAGTCGTTGCCGAATTGCGGGACATCGGTTTTGCCGAATCCCGGCGTCTGCAACTGGCTGTCGAAACCAGCCGGGTAACCGGTTTTTTGCATCGTCAGCAGCCGCGCCTTGTGAACACACTGGCCTGCGTGTCGCGGTGGAAAATCAGGCCACTGGCAAGCTGGACCGACGGACTTCCCGGCGTGGGATTTCCCTGTCTGGAAGTGGAACTGGTTAAAATTCGCAATGGCCGACCTGGAATCTGGCAGTTCGGGTGGAAGAACGGAGCATTCAGGATTGTACCTGATCGAAGTAATTTTGCGGTAAAACCGCCGATACATCAAAAAGAACGACACTATGCTTAAGCGCTATCTTTATATCTGGTTTCGTTATCTGGCAACCGACCGGCTGGTTAAAACCACGCCGGAACTTCGGGACAAGCCCTTTCTGCTGTATGCTCCAGAGCACGGCAGGATGGTGGTCAGGGCGGCGAGCCAGAACTTAACCAGGGAGGGCATTTCCCCGGGTATGGTGGTGGCCGATGTTCGGGCCATATTTCCTGAAGTCGAAGTTTTTCCTGAAGATACGGTTGCAGAACGAAAGTTGCTTAAAGATTTGGCAGAATGGTGCCTGCGCTACACTCCGGTTGTTGCCACCGATTCCCCGAATGGACTTATTCTGGATATCTCCGGATGCCCCCATTTGTGGGGCGGTGAACGTTCTTATCTCGAAGCCATTATTACCCGTCTCCGGAAAGGCGGATACGATGTGCGTGCAGCCATAGCCGATACCGTTGGTGCGGTCTGGGCTGTGGCTCACTACGGGAAAAATGAAACGATCGTAGAATCAGGCAAACAGGAAGAGGCTCTTTCTCCGCTTTCTCCGGCTGCTTTGCGGTTGGAGAGTTCCACCTTGCAGCGCATGGAAAAACTCGGTTTCCGGCAAATAGGACAGATACTGGGAATCCCCCGGCTGAACTTGCGCCGACGCTTCGGTGATGATATGTTGGTTCGATTGGAACAGGCGCTGGGATCTGTTCAGGAGTTTTTACAACCCATTCAGCCAGCTCCGGTTTACGAGGAACGGCTGCCCTGTCTGGAACCCATACGCACCGCCCCGGGAATTGAAATCGCACTGAAACGCCTGTTGGAAACCATGTGCGAGCGCTTTTTCAGGGAAGGGAAAGGCATGCATACCGGCATTTTTAAAGGGTTTCGCATCGACGGGGAAACCGTGCAAATCAGCATCGGAACCAACCGGGCATCGCGCAATGCGGCACATCTTTTTAAGTTATTCGAACTGAAGATACCGGAATTGGAACCAGCGCTCGGAATCGAACTTTTCACGCTGGAAGTATCTATGGTTGAGGATATTATCGAAACTCAGGAGGCTTTGTGGAGCACAGCAACGCGCGACCAGGCAGCTGTATCGGAATTGCTCGACAACATTGCCGGAAAAGTGGGCATGCAAACCATTCATCGTTATCTGCCTCAGGAGCATCATTGGCCGGAAAGTTCGGTAAAAGAGGTCAGTTCGCTGGAAAAACAGCCGGAAACGGAATGGCTGACCGATCGGCCCCGGCCCATCCATCTGCTGTCGAAACCTCAACCCATTGAGGTAATGGTCATGCTGCCCGATTACCCGCCGATGCACTTTCGGCATAAAGGCGAACTTATCCGCATCGTCCGGGCCGATGGTCCGGAGCGCATCGAACAGGAGTGGTGGCTTCAAAGCGGCCCACCGCGCGACTATTACCGGGTTGAAGATGAAAATGGTGTCCGCTACTGGCTGTTTCGGCTGGGCCTGTACGAAACCCTGAGACCACAGTGGTTTTTGCACGGCTATTTTGTGTGAAAGATTAACCACAGAGAACTCAGAGGAAAACACGGAGTTTCACAGAGGAAAAATTGAACGCTTCAAATGCAGTGCATTTTCTAAATGGTAAATCGTAAATAATTCAATGGTAAATTTTCAAACCTGCAACTCGCAACTCGCAACCCGTAACCCGTAACCCGTAACCTGAAACTTTAATTTGATATGCACTACGCAGAATTACAGGTAACTTCGAATTTTACATTTCTACGGGGTGGCTCTCATCCGGAAGAATTGATTGATTGGGCGGGCAAACTCGGCTACCGGGCAATTGCTATTACCGATCGCAATACGTTGGCGGGAATTGTTCGTGCACATGCCGAGGCTCGGGACAAAAACATCCGTTTCATTCCGGCCTGCCGCCTCGACCTGCTCGACGGGCCAAGTCTACTGGCTTATCCAACCAGTCTGTCCGCCTACGCAAATTTGTCGGGATTGCTTTCCGAAGGCAATCTGCGCGCCGAAAAAGGGGAGTGCCACCTGTACCGAGCTGATGTTTATAAGTATGCCGCCGGGCTGAAATTTCTTGTGGTGCCACCGGCGTCGCTAAATGCTGATTTTGATTTTAAGCCTGAGTTTGTCAAAGCGCTGGAAGAATACAAGGAAGCGCTGGGCAGCAGCCTTTATCTGGCTGCGAGTTTCGGCTACAGCGGAGACGATCACAAGAAAATGTTCCGGCTTTCGCAACTGGAAGCACGATTGAAAATTCCACTGGTAGCTACCAATGATGTGCATTACCATGCATCGGAACGCCGCGAATTGCAGGATGTTTTGACTTGTATCCGCGAGAAATGCACCATTCATTCGGCAGGTTTCAGGCTGCACCAAAATGCGGAGCGCTACCTGAAGCCAATTGGTGAAATGCACCGCCTTTTCCGGCAATATCCCGGGGCGATTCGTCGCGCGCTGGAACTGGCAGATGCCTGCCGGTTTTCGCTGGACGAACTGAAATACCTGTATCCGGAAGAAATTACCAGCGACGGGCGGACACCGATGGAAGAACTGGTTTACCTCACATGGAAAGGTGCCGGTGAGCATTGGGGAGAAGAGATTCCGGGAAAAGTCAGGGAGACTATCGACATGGAACTGGAGTTTATCGGGCGAAAAGACTATGCGTCGTACTTCCTCACTGTGTACGATTATGTGCGTGAAGCCCGGTCGAGAAGAATCCTGTGTCAGGGGCGCGGTTCTGCGGCCAACTCGGTGGTTTGCTACTGTCTGGGCATCACTTCGGTTGATCCTTCCAAATTCAAATTGCTGTTTGCCCGGTTTATGAGCGACGAGCGCAACGAGCCGCCCGATATTGACGTGGATTTCGAGCACGAACGTCGCGAAGAAATCATGCAATATATCTACGAAAAATATGGCCGTGACAGGGCCGGCATTGTAGCAACTGTCACGCAGGTGCACTGGAAAGGTGCCGTACGAGATGTGGGGAAAGTCATGGGCTTGTCAACCGACGCCATCAATGTGCTTTCGAAATCGAAGTACGAATTTACCGAGGATTGGTTTGAGGGAAAAGCTCCGGACACAGCCAGTTTCAGTGCTCATGACCCGCATTTGCGGAAAGTGCTGGAACTAACCCTGCAATACATTGGCTTCCCGAGACAATTAGGACAACACACGGGAGGGTTCGTGATTACACGCGGAAAGCTGCACGAACTGTGCCCGATCCTGAATGCCCGTATGGATAAACGGACCAATGTGGAGTGGAACAAAGACGATATTGAAGCGCTTGGGTTTATGAAAGTTGACGTGCTGGCGCTGGGGATGCTGACCTGTATCCGGAAAGCCTTCGATCTGGCCAAACAACATTATAACTTAAACCTGACACTGGCCAATATTCCGCAGGACGACCCGAAGGTTTATGAGATGATCAGTCATGCCGACACGCTTGGCGTTTTTCAGATCGAAAGCCGGGCGCAGATGTCGATGTTGCCGCGCCTGAAACCCAAAGAATTTTACGATCTGGTGATTGAAGTAGCTATCGTGCGACCGGGCCCCATTCAGGGCGACATGGTGCATCCGTATTTAAAAAGGCGCAATGGCGAGGAGAAAATAGAATTTCCGTCGAAAGAGCTGGAAGAAATTTTAGGACGAACGCTGGGAGTTCCCTTATTTCAGGAACAGGCCATGGAAATAGCCATTGTTGCGGCAGGCTTTACACCCGCCGAAGCCGACGGGCTGCGCCGAAGCATGGCCACTTTTAAAGCGAAAGGAAAAGTAAGCTATTACAAAGATAAACTGGTAAATGGCATGGTGAAGAAAGGCTATACTGAAGAGTTTGCCGGTCGGGTATTCAAGCAAATTGAGGGTTTTGGGAGTTATGGTTTCCCGGAAAGTCATGCGGCGAGTTTTGCACTGCTGGTTTATATTTCGTCGTGGATCAAATGTTATTATCCCGATATTTTTGCAGCGGCTTTGCTGAACAGTCAGCCGATGGGTTTTTACCAGCCTGCGCAGATTGTGATTGACGCCCGCAAACACGACGTTGTTGTCCGGCCTGTCGATATTAATCATTCAAATTGGGACAACACACTGGAACAAAAATATGGCCGCTATTGTGCTGTCCGCCTGGGCTTCCGACAGGTAACAGGGCTTCGCGAAGAAGATATGCGGACGCTGGTATCAGGAAGGCTCACAGCCTACCGGAATATTGATGAACTGCTCACTACCGGAGTTTCGCCGTCGGGGTTGGAACGGCTCGCTGACGCAGATGCTTTTCGCTCCATAGGTCTCGACCGGCGGCAGGCACTTTGGCAAGTATCAGCCCTGCACGATCACCCCACCGGAATGTTTACCGGAACACCTTCGCAAAGCACCACGGAAGAATGGACCGAATTGCCTGTGATGACTTCCGCGGAACATGTAATTCAGGATTATGCCAGCACTTCGTTGTCGTTAAAAGACCATCCGGTTAGTTTTGCCCGCCACATGCTGAATCAACTGGGCGTTAAACCAACTTCCGAATTAAGTAAAATGAAAAATGGCATGTCTGTCAGGGTGTGCGGCCTTGTAACGGTTCGACAGCGTCCCGGCACGGCCAAGGGAGTACTGTTTATAACTATTGAAGACGAAACAGGCTTTGCCAATCTGGTGGTTTGGAGCAAGACTTTTGAGCAATACCGGAAAGTGATTTTGCAATCGCGGCTACTGATGGTGGAAGGTAAATTGCAGATCGAAGGAGAAGTCATTCACGTGGTGGTTCGCGCCTGTTTCAACCTGAACGAACTGATGAACCTGAATTTCGACGCGCGCAATCTCGGTTCTATGCAGAAACCGATGAACCCCGCACAAAAGAGTAGGGAAGAGGCTGCGGAAAAGAGAAAATCTCCTGCCGGTCAGGTTTTGCAGGGAGAGCTTTTCCCTTCGAGGGATTTCAAATAGTAAATCACAGAATGAGATGAATAAATGGCAGCTGACGTACAAAGCCGTTAAAAACTTTAGATATCATGTTCATTACCTGGCGGCTGGAATTTGGAACTTTTCTCAACTCCTGAAGCGCGGTGTATGGCTCCGGCTCCAAACCGAAACCTGATCTGATCCATCGAAAGGTAGAGCTTGGCCATTTTCTCGTTGTTGTCGAACAGATCGAGTTGCTGCACTCCACCAATCAGTCCGCCCAGTTTAACGCCAATCAGCCTGATCGGTTTGCGTCGTTCATACAGGCGGCGAAAAAGGTTGAGTGCGGTGTCCATCAGGGTGTGATCGAACGAAGTATAAGCGATTTTATTTTGCAGTGTATACGTATCAAAATTCGAATAGCGGATTTTAACCGTTACGACTGAGGCCAGTTTTTGCTTTTTTCGCATAGTGAAAGCAATCTTTTCAGTCATGTGAATCAGTAAACATTCAAGCATGTGAACATCTATTGTATCTGATCCAAAAGTTCGTTCGGTGCTGATTGATTTTTCTTCGGAATATGATTTAACTGGCGATAAATCAATTCCATTCGCCTTCTGCCAGAGGTCAATACCCGATTTTCCGAGCACTTTTTGAATCAATTCCGGAGGAATCTCACTCAGGGTTTTAATCGTAAATACACCCATCGAATGCAACAACTGACTGGTTTTATCGCCCACACCCGGAATTTTCTTTATCGGAAGCGGATCCAGGAAGGATCGCACCAAATTATCCGGAACTTGTTTTTCACCATTGGGCTTGGCTTCGCCGGTTGCAATTTTCGATACGGTTTTGTTCACAGAAAGACCGAATGAAATGGGCAATCCGGTTTCTTTGATAATGCGGCTGCGCAGTTCGTGTGCCCATTTGTACGAACCAATAAATTTGTCCATTCCCGAAATGTCGAGGTAGTGCTCGTCGATTGAGGCTTTTTCGTATACCGGCGCACAATCGGCAATTACATCGGTGACTAACCGCGATTGCTTGCTGTATTCGTCCATATCCCCACGAATGACAATCGCGTTGGGGCAGAGGTTTAACGCCATCCGCATCGGCATTGCTGAATGAACACCGAATTTGCGCGCCTCGTAACTGCAACTTGCTACAACGCCGCGATCGGAAATGCCGCCGATAATAACCGGTTTGCCGATTAACTCGGAATTTCTTTTTCGCTCGACCGAAACAAAAAAAGTATCGAGATCAAGATGTACGATGGTGTTGCTTTGTAAGATCATGGCATGATCATCCCTGCGTTTCCGTTTTTCGACTCATTTCCTTTCTCCTGAACTCCCTGCCCGCTCCCTTGTCAGGCGGGGTTTCAGTATCTCCCGCTACTATCAGACCCCGAAATAAATTCGGGGAGACTGGCTGTTGGAGAGTTATTGAAAAATATTCCTCATTCTTTTGTATTTAAATTTCGATGTTTTATATTTGATTGCTATTTAAACAAATTTTAAGATTACAATCTAGTCAATCAAAATTAAACTTCCAAATATGTATTTCGATTCGAACATTAAATTTTTACGAAACCGGAAGAAACTCACTCAGGATCAGTTGGCTCTGGCATTGGAAATAAAACGATCGACTCTGAACAATTACGAAAACGGTATTTCAGGGCCAAGTATTCAGGCGTTGGTTTTGTTGTCGGATTATTTTCATGTGGCCATCGACACTTTGTTGCGGGTTGATCTGGCCAAATTACGCGAAAGTCAGCTTTATGAGCTGGAGCACGGTCAGGATGTTTTCCTGAAAGGCAGTAATTTGCGGGTGATGGCTACTACAGTTGACCGGCAGAATCGGGACAACATCGAACTGGTTTCTGAAAAAGCGAAGGCTGGCTACACCAATGGATTTTCTGATCCGGAATACATTTCTGAATTGCCCGTTTTTCAGCTTCCGTTTTTGTCGTCGGAACGAAAATACCGCACGTTCCAGATCAGCGGCGATTCGATGCTGCCTATTCCTGACGGCGCCTGGGTTACCGGCGAATTTGTGGCTGACTGGAACGACATAAAAACCGGTGGATTATATGTCGTGTTGACGCTAAACGAAGGGCTCGTTTTCAAGCAACTGAAAAATGAGCTGGCTGAGCAAGGGCACTTTCAATTGATTTCACTTAATCCGGAATATAAATCGTATCAACTTGGTGTCACTGAAATCCGCGAAGTATGGAAATTTGTGCATTACATCAGTAAAGAAGTTACCGAGCAACAGTTGACTGACAACCAAATCTCGCTGCAGTTAAAAATACTGACAGAGGAAATTTACGAATTGAAGCAAAAGTTTGAAATTCAGGAGCGCAAATAGCAATGCCGGATACTTTCGGTATTAAAAAACGGAACTCTCGGTTAAATGTTTTTCTTCCATTTCAATTAAACGCAAAGGCACAAAGGCGCTAAAATGAGTATTCCGAATTTAGATTTCTTTGCGATTTGGCGTCTTAGCGTTTAAAGAATCATTGGGGGTCCTCCTGTGGAGGAATACCCAATAAGCAGATAAGTCCGTTAAAAAAACACGCATTTCATTTTCACACAGATGTGCGGTATTTGCTGTAAAAAAACGAATGCCTGAGATGTTTGTTGAAAAGCTTATTTTCATGAACGACTTTTTTTTGCAAAATAAATACCTGACAACAAACAAGTTGTAAGGATAAAGACCTTTTTGTCTGTATCGATTGTGTAACTGGTATGTCTTTTGAAATTTTGACGTTTACTATTTTTTAGATTTCCATGGCTGAATATGAAAATTACGCGTGAAGGAATATCGAAAGAAAAGGTCTATTAAAGTATTTATCCGTTAAAATGAAAAAAATGAATCTTTCTACAACAAAAAGAAGAAATGCACTTCTGCTCATACTTATTGTATTTATTTCGTCAGCTTCCGGCTTACAAGCACAAACTCCAACCTCGCATTTTACTACTGTATGGCAGGGAGAAAACGGACAGGAACACATGAATATACTTGTTGTTTCGGCAGTCATCGAACATCAGTCGCTTTCAGTGAACGACGAAATTGCCGTTTTCAGTGGCTCTAATTGTGTTGGTGCGAGTAAATTGTCTAAAGATCTTAATCCGTCAGACAACACGTCTTTTGTAAATATCCTGGCTTCGAAAAGCGATGGTGCAAGTAATGGTTTTGTGGAAGGTGATTCTATTCTTTTTAAGATCTGGGATAGTTCGAATAAACAGGAAATTCTTGTGAATTCTGTTTCTTACAGAAAGGATATTTCTTCGTGGCTAACCACCGGAAAATTCAGTGCCGGGGCAAGTTCTGTTGCCGAAATAGCCGCAAATACAGAAAGTGTACAAACACTCAACTTCATTAAAGGGAACAACCTTTTTTCAACCTATTTGGTTCCTTCAAATCCTGATGTTGCTGTTGTTATGAAATCACTGACAGACGCAGGGTATTTGGTTTCGGTCCTGAATGAATCCGGAAGTTCGTACTCATATTCATCAAAGAAAAGAGTTTGGACCAATTCGATAGGTTCAATTGAGAAAACCGAAGGATATCTCATCAATGTTTCGACGAATTGCAGTCTTCAAGTCAGTGGAAAAATGATAGATCTGCCACTGACTATTCCGTTAAAATCAGGCTGGAATTTTATTTCCATCCCCTTAAACCAGTCACTTGACGCAATGCAAACGGTGCAGCCCCTAATTGACCAGGGAAAACTTATTAAGGTTCAGGATGAACAGGGGAATTCAATTGAAAAATTAAGAAAATCAGGCGCGTGGATTAATAATATCAAGACTTTTTATCCCGGAAAAGCTTATAAAATAGACGTAAGTTCCAGTACGGCGCTGACCTTTCAATAAGTTTGTTGCTGACGTTTTCAGCTTAATGCCATTGCAATTGAGACCCCGATAAATGTTCCGATAACGTAGCCCAGAATTCCAACCAGGATTCCGGGTGTGATCAGTTTTTTCTGTCCAAGTGAGGCTGCCATCGGTGCGGCAACCGATGGACCCATAATGTTAGCTGCCGATGAGATAATCACTTCATAAACATCAAGTTTGAACAATTTGGCCATCGAAACCAGGAATACGAAGTGGAAAAGCATGATAATCAGGTAAAAGCCCAGAACAGCCGGTCCAACATGAAGCATATCTGTCAGATTCGTCGAGGCTCCAATCGCTGCGAGAAAAATATACATCATCCATAAACCGATGGCAAAGGCTGTATCTTCGAGCCTTTTGAGTCTTTTTGGAAACATATTTGCAACCAAAACAGCAAGTACTGTGATAATTAAAACACTGGTGCTCATCCGGGTTAAATATATTTTCTGAATAAGGTCGGAAATCAGGGTTCCGGCGCCTGCAATAACAACTGCAATCAATATTGAAAGAGCAATTCGTTCCATGGTAATCGGATACGATTTTTCTTCCGGATTTTTTTCGGCGGCCTCCTGATTTTCAATTTTTGGTTTGACAAAAAAGCGGGCCAGAAATTTAATGGAGGGAACTGCAAATAGTAACAGAACGTACGCATTTGCAGCAAAATTGTCAACGGCGATTGTGGCAGAGAACAATGGATGAGTACTGAAATTTAGGATTTCGCCGGTGGCAATAAAATTCATGCTTCCCCCGATTAACGTTGCTGAGATTACCCCGGCCGTATTGCCCGAATCTGCTCCCAGGTTTATCAGGTAATAGGCCAAAAAACTTCCCAGCACTACACCAACGGCGCCAATCAAAAAGGCAACCAGCAGTTTTCCTCCTTCACGAATAATCCGGGTAATGTTCGATCCCATAAGCATCATTGGGATGGCCAGCGGAATAAAATAATTGAAAATCAGCTCGTAAACACCAACTTTTAGTTTCGGATTTGAGGCCACCGGAATGACGCCAGACATGGACAACAACGACATTACAACCATGGTCACCAGTATTCCGGAAACTTGCCCAAGCCATTTTTTATGTTCCGACCATATTCCAAGTGCTGCGGCTCCGGCGATTACAGCAAAAAGTACGAGGTGATTTTCAGGAGAAATAAACGACATTATTCAGTTTTTTTGAGTTGCGAATATACTTTTAAAAGAAAAGTATAACAACCGAACTTCAGATTCTGTTAATTTCCGGAAACAAAAAAAGTGACGTTTCCGTCACTTCCAATACCATTTATTACAATTTTTTCGCGCTGATCCGGTTGTGATACCGGCTTCTGGCTTCTTTCGGATCTGCACCGATTGCAATGTAAATTCTTGTTTTAACGTCGATTATAACTTCCTGCATTTTAGTTAAGTCAGGAGTTATAAAGTTAGCCTGCTTCTTTTCGAACATGTTTAATGCCTTTCTTTTTATTTGTGTATTTAATTATAAAAACTGTACCATGCAAAATTTTATCTTGCCTGAATGCCAAAGAGGAAATTTGAAATTTTTCAGATAAATAGGGTGATTGTCCTGTATATCAAACGTGATACTTTTCGAATAGTTCCAAAAAAGACAAATATATACTTTATTAAAGGATAATCAGGTTTTCAAAATTAATTATAACATTAATTAACTTTAAATCAATATTATCCGGATTGATATCTTTTCTGGTCGTCTTTCCAGGTTTTCATAGAGTAGGAGAGGAGCTCTTCAAAATCAGTTTTAATCCCCATTTATGTTTTCGGGCAGAACCTCACTCCGAGTGTTGCGGACTATTGCAAACACAAATCCACCTTCAGGAGCATGTGCGCCAATAACATCAGACAATTCGCTTAAAGCCATTTCCTATAACTCAATCTTGAGGTCTGCTAGTTTCCCAATCAATCGATCGGAGAATTCAGGATTGAGATTTAAGTGCGCGATTAGATTTCGATATGCACCGTTTGTAATTCCGATCCAGATTGTTCCGGCCAAATGAAAAGGTACCCAGTCAGGTTCCTCATAGCTTAAGGTTCTCAGTATTCTCTCCCGTGAATTCATAGGTTCGTTGGTTCAGAAGAACAGGAGTTCTGCTAAACATTACAAATGTTTTGAAAAAGTTGATCGTTCAATTGTAGTTTCAAATTATCTACGGTTGGGTAAGCGGGCCGGAGTAATTCCCTGGGTTCCATTACTGGCAAGCGCCTTTTGCGGCGACAGCACCATCATCATGGCGACAGCAGTAAATGCAGCGTATTTTCCGGTCTTAACCAATGCTTTTCTGCGGTCAATGTCTTTTTTACTTTCCTTTTTATGATCGGTATATTTTTTCATGTTTCAATTTGTTAGTGGTTTTGTCAGGACTGAAATGATTAATTCAGAATTACTTTTTTTGTAGTTTGTCGGGATTTGTCTGCAACATGCAGAAAATAAATTCCTTTTACCAAATGATGAGCCGGCAAACGATTCAGTTCTGTGTCGTTCAGTTGAAGATCGAAAAGCAGTTTTCCACAGACATCATACAGTTTTGCTTTTGCACAGCCATCAAAATCTCCCTGAATGTTGATAAAACCGTCGTTTAGCCAAACGCTGACATCTTGATTTTCAAGAACAAAAGAATCTGTTCCGGTGATGTCAGCGGCGCTGGCGTAGAGAAAGAACCGGCCTGTGCCTTTGGTATTTGCAGGCAATGAGACCGAATAAACGTCAGATTTCAGGTCGGTTAAGCTGCCGGTGACTTTATCTTCCAGAAAATAGGTTGCATCGTTGGAAAAGCTGATTGCAGAAGCCGAGAATTCAAGTGTTCCACCGGCTTCGAAATCAACACCCAAAGGTATCGGCACTTTATCCATTCCGGATAAAGGCAAAGCCTGAACAGCAAAGTCAACTCCGTTATCGTCCACTAATCTGGAATAAACTTCCAGGCCGTTACCCGAACGCAAGAGTCCGGCATCGTAGGTAACATCGAGGCCTTTGGTCATGTCAGTATTGAATGACACGATGGTGTGAGCGGCTATATCTGTAGCTTTTACATTGAGTTGCAAACCATACCAGTTGCTTAATGTTGCCGATTTCAGCGGAGTTTCTATCGAATGGCTTTGCATGGCTCTTTTGAATAAAATTGAGCCGCCATTTGATTCTGCTTTGACAAAGAAACCCTGTCCAGCCTGAATGAAATTTTGTGAAGGCGTAAAATCTCCGTATGGAACCGCGTTGGTTATTACCTTGAAATAATTGGTTTCGCCATCATATCCAGAACCTTCTTCCCAAACATAAATAGCGGCATAGTTGTCTTCCAAATTTCCGGCATTGATTTGCAGAAAATTGTTGGATGCATCGCCTGAAGCATTATTCGCTTTAATAGCCGAAGTAAACGGATTACCAACCATGTTCCAGCCATCCCCTGATTTGACCATCGGAACTGAAATGTCTGAATTATTTAATGAGCCTGTAAAACTTACTGTGCCTTCAGACGATCGCAGTAATCCATATCCTGCACCATTTTGAAAGTTCGGGTGCAGACCGAAGTATTTGCCTGTACCAAGTTCATTTTCGTAATATTCCCAGATATTGTCTTCTTCCTTGTAGATAACCATTTCATACTGGTTTGCTGTCGGATCAGTTGGGCGATAAATACTATTGGACGCATTGGCCAGAAACCCTGAAACTGACTGATCTTCCGCCGCGGCAACCGGTGATGAAACCAAATGCCAGCGGTCAGTCATGTGTCGATTGTAAGTGACTTTCCCCGGACCGGTAAAGGAACCATGCATAATCAAGGAGCCACTGCCTGATCCATCAGATTCAATGGTCAGGGTTGCTCCTTCCGGCATGTACAAATGATGACAATCTGCCGTCGAGCCCGCCGATATAACCGGATAATTGGTCAATCCTGAAGGAATACGGATATCTGTTGTCGCATTGGGAACCGCATCATAACTCCAATTGCCGGAATTTGTCCAAACGGAATCGACTGTTCCGGTCCAGGATATTGTTGAAGGTACCAGCTCTCCGTAAGAAGTCAAAACAGGTGTTCCGGGATAGCCGTCAAAAATGATTTTGGAAAGTTGAGCAGTAGTCAGGCCGGATGCATTCGTTCCAAAATAGATTTTACCACCGGTAGCTGACCAACCATGAATGGTCAACCTTTCACCAGTCCAAGTGGCTCCATGACTGTCAGCAAATTTTAGTGTATGTTGATTTGCTCCCAGATCAATGGTTGAGTTGGCAGTAAGTGTTAAAGTGCCTGTAGTTGAAATGTTTCTTCCCGAAATTATTTCTAACGTACCTAGCTTTCCGCCGTTAAGCACAAATGACGAACGAAGTACATGGTCAGCTGTAGGATTCAGGCAAACTTCTCCGCTTGAAATGGTTGTTAAGCCAGAATATGTATTTGCACCGGTTAAGATAAGTTTTCCCGAACCACTATAAGCCAGATTTTCAGGGTTATCAGAGCTAGACATGTTGGCAATTACTCCATTTATGGATAGAATTCCATTCCCATTGATAGTAAGCGTTCGGCTTGTTATTGTTGTTGTTGGATCAGATAAATAAACTCTGCCGTTTAATGTGGTTGTTCCGCTATTCAAGATGGTTAATGTTCGACTGCTTCCAGAGCTAGTTACGATTCCGTTAATTGTCAAATTATTTGCTCCACCAATTGTTGGATTTCCTTTTACCGAGGTTGCTAACAGGTTGATATTATTTGAAATTATCTGATCACTTCCTGTTGCAATTAAGGTCGGAGTATCCGAACTACCTCCACCCAGATTGAGTTTACTTGTTCCTAGTGCCTGGTTGTTTCCAATAGCCAATGTTCCACTAATAACTTCTGTGGTTCCCGAATAGGTATTTGAACCAATTAGGGTCAGTTTTCCTTTTCCACTATATGTAAGATTACAGCTAGATGTTTGTTCCCCATTTGAGACAAGCCCGGAAATTGTTGTATTGGCTGAACCTGCAAATGTAACCGTACGTGATGCCGTTGTATTGCTAAGTATTAAACCTTCTAATATCAAAGTGCTTCCTTCACCAATAATTGTAATTATAGGACTTCCTCCTTGCATATTTCTTAAAATGCCACCAAAAGTCAGATCATTGTTGCTGCCTTCGAGGATAATCGTTCGATTAGCACTAATGGAAACTTCACCGGTTCCAAAGTTGAGATCATTGGTGCCACCAAATGAAAAATTGCCATTCCAGCTAATTAAATTATTGGTTGAAAGGGTAATTGACGATCCTGAAGTATTGTCAATTGTGCCCCCACTGATCGTAAAATTACCAATTCCGATGGCCGAAGGATGATTAATATTTAATGTTCCTGATAATAATGTTGTGTTTCCGTTGTAAGTATTCATACCAGATAGTGTGAAACTTCCTGTTCCTATTTTTGTGAGACTCAATGTGCCGTTTATTTGGCCTGAAAATTCAGTATTCGTATTGTCTGCTCCAGTGGTAAAAACTTTTAACTCTGCTCCGTTCGTCAATGTTCCATTACCAGAAAAAGCTCCTGTCGAAAAAGTACTTCCATTCAGGTCAAGTGTTCCGGAAAGGTTTAGGGATTTGCACGAGGTGGCTGCATCAAGAGTGACAGTTACGCCGATCGGAATTGTAACATCATCGGTAGCGACTGGGACGACAGCTCCTTCCCAGGTATCGCCTGAACTCCAGTTGCCGGATGTGGCAGCCGTACGGGTTTCTGCCCTGGATGAAGTAATCAGCAGCAGGAAAAATAGAATCAGTGGAAATGATGTCCAGCCTAAATGTTTGAACTGGTTTTTAGGAATCGGGGGAGTAGTTTTGTTAGCTAACCATACAAAGTCAGGTATGGCGGTTGATTTGGAGTGGTTTTTTGGCATCGGACTTGATTTTGAACTTTGGGATTCAGGATTAATATCCGTAATATGGCTTGTTGTATCAAGCAGGGAGAAGAGGTCGGGTGAAATACAAAATATCAAGCAGAATAAAATTCTTACTCTTATCAAATTTAAAAAATTGGCTGATTAATAACAATTTATATCAATTGAAATTATCAATCTGAGTTACTATGTTAATTGATAATCTGAATGACTTGTTTCGAGCCAACTTTAGTTGTCTTCCGCGAACAGGTGCTGAAGCTCTGTGTGACCAGCAGGTAAGCGCGAAATTTGGCGTGACAGTGAAGCTATAAATAAATCTCGTCGCCTAAATATTCATTTGCAGGGCAAACTCACACTTTATCAGGTAAAAATAGTTAATCTTTTTTCTTTGTATTTATTTATAAATCAGTGATTTGGTTGTTGTTTTTTACAATTAAAATTCGTATATTGCATTGATAATCAAAGCAATACGAATTTTGAAAACAACAAATGAATTAAGGTCTATTTTCAGTCAAATAGACGACCCCAGAAGCGATATAAACAAGCTTCATAAATTAGAAGACATCCTTCTTATCGGAATTATTTCAGTGATTTGTGCGGCAGATACGTGGAAAAACATGGAGACTTATGCAAAAGCAAAAGAACAATTTCTGCATTCATTCCTTGATTTACCAAACGGAATTCCTTCTGACGACACCTTCAACCGTGTTTTCTCATCTATTGATAGTGAGCAGTTTGAAGCTTGTTTTGTGGATTGGGTAAGTCGCCTGGTGAACTTGACCGATGGCGAAATTATCCCTATCGATGGAAAAACCATTAGGGGAGCAAAAGCCAATGGGAAAAAGTCACCCTTTCATATGGTGAGTGCATGGGCAACAAACAATAATTTGGTTTTGGGACAAGTGAAAATTTCTGAAAAGTCGAATGAAATTACTGCCATCCCCAAATTACTGGAGCTGATTACCGTAAAAGGATGTACCGTAACAATTGATGCCATGGGGTGCCAACAAGAAATAGCACGTAAGATAATTGAACAGGAAGCTGATTACATTTTAGCTGTTAAGGAGAACCAGAAACAATTGTACCAGGATATTGCAGATGAATTTAGGTTCGGGAAAAATATTCTGGCAGATTTGACGGAAGAACTTGACCATGGGCGCATAGAAACCAGAAGATGCAGTGTTATAACAGATTTTAGGTTCATTGAAAACAAGCAAGAGTGGGCAGGGTTAAAAAGTATCGTTAAAATTGAAAGCATAAGGGAATTTAAAAACTCAGACAAACCAAATGAAACGGCAACAAGATATTACATATCCAGCTTATTGACTGAAGCAAATCAATTACAAAGGGCAATCCGCTTGCACTGGGGAATTGAAAACAAACTTCATTGGGTTTTGGATGTCGCTTTCGCTGAGGATGCTTCCAGAAAGAGGGCAGGAAATGCTGCCCAAAATTTTTCGATACTCAGTAAAATTGCTTTGAACCTACTCAAAAAAGAAACATCCGAAAAACAAGGAATTAAAGGGAAAAGGTTAAAAGCCGCATACGACCATAATTACCTACTCAAAGTTCTCGGTAAAAAAGTGTGAGTTTCCCCTGTATTCATTTGAACTATTTTCCTATCTTAGATTAAATTTTCATATATGATAAACCAACTCAGTTACCTGGGGCAGGAAATGGACGATGTTCATTTGGTCTGGCTGCCGCAGGTAAATAAATACCTGCAATTTAAAGAACCTGCCTGGAAAGTTTTTGTTCGGTTGGCCGAAGATATGGATCACGATACCATTGCCAGACTCATTTCTTCGGTCTATGGATTGGGACGGTCTGAAGCCAAAGAGTTTGTTGAAGACATTGCGACAAATATCTCAGAAACATTGAATTATACGGAGACTTCGGGAACCTCGGAACTCCTTCCCCTGAAGACAGAATCCATTCACACCTACCGGGTGAAACAGTACCGGGTAGGAGAGAAGTTCGTCGCGATACGATTTCCCAATGGATACCTGTTCAATTCGGTGCACCCATTTTTACAGCATCTTGAAAGCGATGAAAAGACTGAGGCAAATTCAAAATTTGTTTTTATTCAGGAACATGAACGGTTTGGGCTGCTGCACAACGACAAACTGGTTTACACGGGCAACGAATCGATGCATTTGATCGGGCAGTTTTACCAACATTTGCTGAGCGATATTCACAACGTGGCGCCTGATAACTGGATGACCGTTTGCCATGCTTCAGCCGTGACTGACGGCAAAAACACACTGATGGTTACAGGGCCTTCGGGAACCGGCAAAAGCACAATTACCGGGCTGCTGGCTGCGCATGGATTGTCGTTTGTGGCCGACGACTTTGTGGCCATCGATGCGGCTAACTATGCTGCCTATCCATTTCCAACAGCGCTATCGGTTAAAAAGGGTTCGGTTGAATTGCTTTCCAACTGGTTTAATACTTTGCCCGGCAAGGATGTGCATACCAAACTTCGCGTGGACAAAGAGATTCGGTTGCTGCCCATGTTTACCGACAATGAATTTTACCAGCGCATCTATCCGGTAAAGTTCCTGATCTTCCTGGTGTACCGTGAAGGCGCTGCTTTTCAGGCCGATAAGCTGTCGGCCTCCGAGTCGCTGAAGTTGTTTTTCGAGCAATCCTGGGTCTCGTCGAACCCCCAAATTATTCGGCACTTTATGCGCTGGTACAGCAACCTGAGCTGTTACCACCTGACCTATTCCAACTACCAGGAAGCCATCGGCTTTTTCCTGAAATTGATGAAAGAACACATTTAAATGATTAATGGTGTGGGCGCGGGAGTTTTTAACTCCCGTTATTGTCGGGATTAACGGTTTTTAACCGCGATACCCACAAAAAACCGTTTGCACCCAAAGGCACAAACGGTTGTATATAACAAATCGCTATGTAGATTCTACTTGAAAAACTCACACAATCATAGCCCGCATTTGTAAGAAGTAAGTTATTGTCTCCTTGTGGGCAAGCGGGTAGGTACATTTTGGGCTCCTCCTGATCCTGTAGCTGCTTTTAGTGGCGACATTACTATCATCATCGCTGCAGCAGTGAATGCTGCATATTTTCCGGTTTTCACCAAAGCTTCCCTGCGGTCGATGGTTTCCTTGCTTTCCTTGTTTGGTTTATTCTTTTCCATAATCCAGATATGAATGGTTTATAATTATTTTCGATTGCAGTTAAACTACTTTTAATTGATCACCACTTTTTTCGTGGTTTGCCAGGCTCCATCAATTACCTTCAGAAGGTATATTCCCTGGGCCTGTGCGGGAGTTGCCATTCTGTTCATTTGCGTGTCATTCAAACGAACGTCTCGGAGTAGTTTTCCATTGATGTCGTACAATCTTGCATTAGCATTTCCACTTAATTTGCCCTGAATATTGATCATCCGGTTGCTTGTCCATACGACCAGATTTGGGTTATTGGTACTCAACGGAGCCAAACCTGTAAAATCGGTTTTGCTGGTGTACAGGTAAAAGCGTCCTGTTCCCTTGGTATTTGGAGGCAATGTCACTGTATAACTTTCAGTTTTCAGATTCGTTAAGGTTCCGTTTAGTTTGTCTTGTAAGACGTAGGATGAACCATCAGGCAAGTCATTTACCAAAGCAGAGAAAGTCAGGTCGCCACCTGTTTCGTAATCTACGCCTATCGGAACGGCTACATTATCCATTTCAGTGGTGGGCAATGCCTGAACGGCAAAATCAACGCCATTGTCGTTTATCAGTTTGGAATAGATTTCCAATCCATTGCCCGAACGAAGCAAACCTGCGTCGTAGGTTACATCCAGTCCTTTGGTCATGTCGTCGTTAAATGAAACAACAGTGTGGGCGGCCATATCGGTAGCTTTTACATTGAGTTGTAATCCGTACCAATTGCTAATGGTTGCTGATTTTAAAGGTGTACCTGTTGAATGACTTTGCATGGCTCTGGTAAACGAAACTGTCCCACCTCCGGTTTTAGATTTTACCATAAAACCCTGTCCAGCCTGTATCAAATCCTGACCAAGTGAAACAGGAGCCCCTCCGATTGTTCCACCGTTGGTAATTACTTTGTAATTATTTACAGTTCCGTCATAGCCTGATGCTTCGTCCCAAATATAAATAGCTGCGTAACTTGGATCTAATTGGCTATTTGCATAATCGTTTGCTGATGGAGCATTTACTGAAAGAAAATTATCTGCACCAGCCGTTGTGTTAATATTTATTGCTGAAGTGAACGGATTTCCAATAAGGTTCCAGCCATTACCTGTTCTAACCAAAGTTTGTGATACCGAAGAGTTATTTAAAGTACCGATAAAACTAACTGCTCCAGCACCGGCACTTACTGAACGTAAAAGTCCATATCCTTTCCCTGAATTAAAGGTGCCAGTAGGCGTTACAATCCCATTTTTATCAAAATAATCCCATGTATCACTACTTTCGGTGTAATCTATAAATTCATATTCTCCGGATGTGGCCGCAGAGAAACCATTATTTGCGAGCCAAGTGGCATTATATGTTTGACCAACAACAGGCGAAGACAATAAGTGCCAGTTGGGACCAACAAAGCGTTTGTAAGTTACCGTTCCAGTTCCGCTAACAGTTCCTTTATTAATAAAAGAACCATTCAAAGTTAATGTTTCATCTTGCGCAGTACCAGAGTCAATAATAACTGAACCATTGTTTGTCAAAGTAATGCCTGTTGCAACTGTAAATTTACTTCCTGCTTCAACGGTAAGCTTACTTCCTGATGAAATGGTAGCAGCTTTTGACAGCGTTACCAAACCGGTGTTTTTAATAACAATACCTCCGGTTGCAGCAAAAGGTGATTTCCATTCAGGACTCGTACTTATAGTTCTATCTGTCGAGCTGTTATATTGCAAAGTTGCATTTGTACCATAAGTTGGTAAGGCGGAGGCTGTAGCGGTACCTTCCATAGAAAGAATTCCATTAACGGTCACTCCAGTAGTTGTTTTTGTCCCGCTACCCGAAAGAATAAGATTATTGTAATTCCCTAATGCTGTAGTAACTGTCTGATTTCCTCCACTATAATACTCAATAGTCCCCATCCCCGAATTAAATGTTCCAAGTTGACTGACGGTTATTGAACCACCAACCTTCAATAAGCCTCCTGCTGACATATTGATGGAACCTTTTCTCTGCCCATTTAATCCCAATTCAACATCGCCGGAAACAACTAATATTGATCCAGAATTAAAACTGATTGTACGCGTGCTATTTTCACCTACACCTACTTTTAGGCTTGAACATACTGCATTATTAATATTAACGGTAACTGTACCTTCAATGCGAACTTCATCTCCAGATTGAGGAACAACTGATCCAACCCAAGTTGACCCTGAGTTCCAATTTCCTCCATTGGCGGTACTAGTAATTATAGCGCCCAATCCCTTTGATTCAATCAGCGCAACAAAAATAAAGCTTAGCCAAAACACCTTAAACAAGAAAGTTTGTTTGGTTTGTAAATTGTATAATTTTTTCATAGTTTATGATATTAGATTCAAGATTATAATTGATTCCCAGTTTTAATTTTTTGTTCTTCAACTTTAAGCTCTGCGGCTTGTTCTTTTTAAGCCTCAAATGTTTGTTTTTTAACGATATACGGCACAAAAAATCAGAAAGACTTCATCTGTGTTGCCCGAATTTACAGGCAATAATATCTCAACAAGACACAACCAGAAGTCGCTCCAACCGTCAAAAAAAGGACAGCGAATACCTCACACAGGAACCAAGCGCACAGCAGTCCTTTGCAAATCAACGAAACAAGATAATGACAGAGAAATGAGGAAAAGCAATTTCACGAAACACAACATGCTTTTACCCTTTATACAATTTAAATTTAGATAGAATAATACGGAAAGTCAATGGGTATTTTCCGACAGGATGCTATGATTTTTATATTTTAAAAATATATCTAATGTACAGTGAATCAATACAAATAACTATTAAAAAGACAAGATTATCTTTTAGGTTTGTTTCATGTTTAAGTCTTATTTACCGGCAAATGTTTAAACGCTGTTTAAAAAGGGTTTAAAGCCGAATGTTGAATTTTGAATGGTAAATTGTAGATTGTTGTCAGTTGTCGGAAATGTTTGTCGGTTGTTGGTTAATGCCGAATGTTGAATGGTAAATTATAAATAATTAAATTGTAAATGACTGATTGATTAATGCCGAAGGCATGTTATGATTATAGCCGCATGTTGCAAGGAATGAGCCTGAATGCCGAAGGCATGACAGGATAATGCTGAATTTTGAATGCCGAATACCGTCATTGCGAGGAGGTACGACAACGCAATCACAGTTTGAAAAGATTGCCGCACTCCTTACAGTCGTTCGCAATGACGCCTCGTTCGGGATTTACAGCACAAAAAAATCCTCCTGAAACGGATTCAGGAGGATTAAGATTAAAGAAAATACTGCTATTGCCTTTACAGTCTGGTTAACATTTGGTATGAGATCTTACTTTGTCGGTTATTGTTCAGTATGGCTTTTTGTTCCAGCGGTATACAAACATGCTTTTCTGGTTCATTATCCAACGACTCGTATTTGGAGTTGTTCGATTTAAATTCGGGAACGATCTCCTTCATGATTGATACCAACTGAAAATCGTCGAGCGTATGGAGCTCATCAAGCATCAGTTTAATCAGGTTCATGGCTTTCCGGTACGGGTAGGGCCTTATTTTAGCAACCATAATCCGTTTGTGTTCGGTTGGAAGGGTTGCTTCCTGATCGGCCAGCAATTCTTCATAAAGCTTCTCGCCCGGACGCAAACCAACTTCCACTATTTTTATATCCTGATTGGGAACAAATCCGGAGAGGGAAATCATCTTTTTGGCCAGGTCGTAAATGCGTACAGGTTCACCCATGTCGAACAAAAATATCTCCCCGCCGTGCCCCAGAAACCCGGCTTCCATCACCAGTTGACAGGCTTCAGGAATAGTCATGAAGTAGCGGATGATGTCCTTATGGGTTATCGTAACCGGACCGCCTTTGCGAATCTGATTTTTAAACAGGGGGATCACCGATCCGTTTGAACCCAGTACATTTCCGAAACGTGTGGTGATAAATTGTGTTCTCATTCCCGGAAGGTTTGAAAGCGACTGGGTATAAATTTCGCAGATTCGTTTGGTTGCACCCATAATGTTTGTAGGGTTCACAGCCTTGTCGGTCGAAACCATCACAAACTTTTCAACCTGGTATTCCACGGCCAGATCGGCCAGCGTTTTTGTTCCGCCCACGTTGTTGCAAATGGCTTCGTAGGGCTGCAGTTCCATCATGGGGACATGTTTGTATGCAGCAGCATGATACAGTATTTCCGGACGACATCGTTCGAAAATCTTACGCATCTTGCATTGGTCGGTTACATCGGCCACAAATACGGTTAGCTTTATATCATTTAACTGCGGAAGTATCTCATGCTGTATGTCAAAAAGAGCTGATTCAGCCTGATCAACGATGGTAATTTCAATGGGTTTCAGGAACAGCAACTGACGGACGATCTCGGAGCCAATTGAACCGGCACCGCCCGTTATCATGACTCGTTTCCCGTTAATTCCACGGGAGACTTTTTCAACATTGATGGAAATAGGGTTGCGACCCAGTAATTCTTCAATGTTAACTGTTCTGATCATGTTGTTGCCGAGTTTACCGTTAATCCATTCCGATGGATCGGGCAATTCACTGACTTTTATTTCATTGGCCAGGCACAAATCTACTATTTCTCTTTTCCAGTTGATGTCTATTTTAGTAGGCGATATGGCCAGTATCATTTCCTTAACCTTCAAATGTTTGGACGGATCGCTGAAAATTTTCTCACGCGAAAATATTTTTATTCCGGCTATCCGGCTGTTCCACAATTCCGGATTGTCGTCAACAAAACCAACAATCCGATAATTCATTAAAGTATCGTTGGAAATAACGTTCAGGATCATTTGCCCCAACTGGCCAGCTCCGTAGATCAACACATTAATCTTTTCACTCGGATCTTTAATTAGATAGTTTTGGTAAATAAATTTGATCGAAAAACGCATGGTTACCATTAGTGTAACCGATACAAAATTCTGGACAAATATCACCGAAATCGGAATGGTTAAATTGATATGTAGCAGCTCACCAGGGTATCGTATAAGAAACAGACCTGCGGCAAGAACAAGATTGGCTTTAAACAACGACAACGCTTCGTGCATGGTGGTGTGACGAATAACGCCAAAATGCGGTTTAAAGATCAATGCTCCCAGGACAAAAAACGGAAGTCCGGCTAGTAATTGAATGGCTAGCGAAAACACATCAGGCGACATCCCGAAAATATTGTACCGCAACAAATAAATAAAAACAAAAGTGCTTGTAACGATGGAAAGATCGGCTAAAAGTACAATCCATCTAGGCAAATACCTTTTGTAGACTTCATTCTGAATATAATTTTTCATACCAGGGGCTGGGTTAAGATTTGATTTTTTGTTTTGTGTTTGATAATAAGACATAACCGCAAAACATTATGTCTCCCTTTTTTCTAACACTAAATTTCGACTAAATAAAATGGAATGTCAAGTAGTAATTTCCGACATGGGGATTTTACGGACAAGCGCATTTCCTGAGTGATGGATGTTGAGTTTTAAATAACCAATCTGTAAATGGTCAATGGTTAAATCGTTATTTGTTGTTGCGGGTTCCGGGTTTCGGGTTGTTAGAGCTTCTTTGTGCCTTTGCGCCTTGGTGGCAGGAAAATGATGAATGTTGAATTTTAAATGATGAATGAAGAGGAAACCGGAAAATCGTTAATCGCTAATCGTTATTCGAACAGATTGCCGCACTCCTTATAGTCGTTCGCAATGACGCGTCGAAGATCTGCCCACTTCTGCCGAGGTAAATCGTAAATAATTAAATTGTAAATGGTTATTGATTGTCGGTTAATGCCGAAAGCATGGCAGGATAAATGTAAATTTTGAATGATTAATGAAACGTTCGAATTGTGTGTTTTCGAAAAAGCAAAATCACTTTTAATGAAAGCTCATGTTGAAGCTCCAATGCTTCAGTACTTCAGCCCAAATCGACAAAAGGTTCTATTTTTTTTACATACACATTGGAAATGATGTTCCCGTGAATTTTGATTTTTGTCACTAAATGGAATCCGCTTTTGACACAGATCTGATTAGCCCCAACCAACGATTCCATCGTGATTACTTTGTATTTTTTGACACCAAGCGTACGAAGGTGCTTTTCCATCGCCGTTAGAAGTTGTGTCCCGATTTTTTGACTCTGAAAATCAGGATCAACCGACATGCATAATATTTCTGTATCAGGAAGTTTTATTTCTGCATTTTCAGTCGAAGTCAATTTTGATTTCTCCGGAACTTTAAACGTTTCCAGGATGGAATTAAATAATTTCGGATTTACCAACGACTTCAAGGCTAATCGAACCAAACACCCCGGACATAAAATCAGAAACTTTATCATCATTCCGTCGGGCCGGATAGATGCCGAAACAAAGCCAATTATTTTGGAATGATCCCGGTAAACCAAAATCATCTCGTGCCGAATCAGAAAGGCATACAACGACTTCAAAAAGCCGGTTCCCAAACGAACTAAAAATCCTTCAGTGATCGTTTTGTAATGTAGTTCTGCCAGGGCCGAAGCATCGACAGGAATAGCTTTTTCAATCATGCTTAGGTTTGTGGGTATAGGTTTAGGATTTCAAAATTTTTAATACGTGGAAGTTACCATTTTGTTGGTACAACTACTAATTATTAATCGTTAAATCGGATGAAATGGAACTGTTTGGGGATTCGAGTTCCGGGTTTTGGGTAACGTGTTGCATGAGCTTCTTTGTGCCTTAGTGGCAGGAAATGATGAATGAAGAGGAGACCGGAAAATCGTTAATCGAGCAGATTGCTTCGGGCTTCGTGCCTCAGCCTCGCAATGACGATCTGAATACCGTCATTGCGAGGAGGTACGACAAAGCAATCTCAGTTTGAAAAGATTGCCGCACTCCTTACAGTCGTTCGCAATGACGCGCTAAAGGTCTGCCCACTTCCGCTGAGGTAAATCGTAAATAATTAAATTGTAAATGGTTATTGATTTTCGGTTAATGCCCGCATATTGCAGCGGAATGATAATAAATCGTAACCGGTGAAACGATTCTTATGAACAATTTGATGTAATCTGTTCATAACTAAGGTATAATTACATGATTGTATGCTGAAAATATTTAATTTAAGTTTTTAACAAATAATTATATTTCATTCCATCCACTTTAGGCGAATCCCCGAAAAAAAATATTGCATATTTGTTATAGTTTGAAAATAAGCATGTTGCGGCTATACTATACCACTGATTTGAACTTTCTTTGCAGGCTATTGCCTTCCTGTTCATAACTTTTTTGTCAACTTTATTATCAAATAAATTCCATTAGTTGCTGAATATCAATTCCCTAACTTTTTAAAGTTGATAACTTTTATCATCAAACCTGAAATTGCTATAGTTTCTATAATACTAAGTTTTAACTTTGTATAGGCAAAAGATAAATAACATAGACTTGCCTGACTAGCTGAAGATTAAACCTGCGCTGAAGCGATTCGAAACCGAACTATAAAAGACATTCATCCCTGTATTGGCTGGGATTTGTACGACCTCAAAAAACTGCTGTACCAACAGTAGTCACACTCTCAAAACGCGTAACAGACGCGGTATCCGTAAAATCAATTATTTTTTATCGTCTAAAACAAAAAAAGATGATTAAAACAAAATTTCTTGGGAGAAAAAACCCAATGGACCGGGAAGCGCCCCCGAAGTATTATGCAATGGCGTTACATGATGTTACCATGGATCTGAACTCACTGGCATTGGACATTGCCGGTCGCTGTACAGTTCGGCGTTCGGATGTTCATGGAGTGTTAATGGCCCTTATGGACAGTATCCTGGCTCAGTTGGCTGAAGGGAAAATTGTTTCATTCGGTGAGCTCGGAACATTCTGCGTAAATCTGAAAAGTGAAGGAGCCGACACTGTTGAGGATTTTGTTCCCAGTATGGTTGCGGGTAAGAAGATCGTATTCCGCCCAACAAAAGAGCTTAGGGATAAAGTGCAATTATTTAAAGTTAGTCTTGCAAATTAGTCCTAAGCCCATGCGTTTTTGACCGATCCGGTATGGCGTTACAGCGCCTGCCGGATTTTTTTTTAATAAACAGTGAGAAAGGTACATGATCTGTATCGCAATTCCAATTTTGAAATGTTATTAAAAGTATAAATAATGCATTTTTATTTTAAAACAACTGATTATTAGTTATATAAGTAAAGTTGATGAAATAATGTCGCATTTTGGTTAACCTGTATATATGACTCCCTCCGTCGCATCGTTCGAAAGGATTCATGAAGAAGTCTGCAATGTTTTGTCTTTTTTCTCTCAAAAAGAAGAGGAACGTCCACTTGCGGGCGTGGCGTGAGTAAGTTTTAAAATATGACCATAAATTGATTCTATGGCTTCTGTTTTTTGTAAGAACGGCAAAGATGAGTTTTACTCATCTTTTTTTTATTTTTCATAAAGTTCTCCGATACCGTGCCTACAGTCCATTCGTGTTGTGCCTATAGTCCATTCATTTTGTGCCTATAGTTCGTTCGTGTTGTGCCTATGGTTTGAATGGACTGTGCCTGTGGTTTCACTGCCGGATTAAATCGGGTTCTTTGTGATTATTCCGGCGCTAATTTTTACCCGGGAGATTAAAGTGGAGACCATGGATAGAGAATAAAAAAAATACCGGTTATCCGCATCATGCAACCCAACATTCTTCCAAATTTGTAGCAGAAAAATGGTTCTTCTTTTGCCATAAATCTTATTGCTTGCCGGGCCACATTTTCGCCACGTTAACGCTGAATTACAATCTCTTTAATTGCGATTTGATTTTGTTTTATTTCCTTTTTAAAGTCTCCGGTTGTTTACTCAGGGCCTGACCAACGTCACTCTTTACCTGAAAACCGTATGGAGCACACCTATATCTTCGGCACTTAGCGGAGCGTAGGGACCTTCCTTCACTTCCAGGATTACACTGCCCGATTCCAGTACCTCCAGCGAATGCCATTGTCCCGCCGGAATATGAATGCCGTAGTTTGATTCCCGGGGATCAAGGATCACAGAACTGATTTCAATTCCCTGATCGTCGCAATACATGACCCGGATTCTGCCCCGAAGCAACGTATAGGTTTCGTCGGTATGCCGGTGCCGGTGAACGGGAATGACAGTGCCGGGTTCCAGGGCACTCAGCAGGCGTTGCACAGCCGATTCTGCCGAAGTATGTAAATTGTAGTTCATGCGCAGCCGGGGACTGGCTTTGGCTTGCGCCGTAATCTGATCGAGTAAAGTTTGGTCAATGAGTTGCATGGTAGTATATTGTAAATAACTAAATGGTTGTTGGTTGTCAGTTGTCGGTTAATGCCGAAGGCATGTTATGATTATAGCCGTGCGTTACAAGGAGTGGGTCCGAATGCCGAAGGCATGACAGGATGATGATTAACGATTAATGATTCATGGTAAATAGGGTAGGGTGTGGTGGACACGGCATGTCCCGAATCCGGATCAATACGCGACCTTCGAATTTCGTGTTTCAATTAAACCTTATTTTATTTTTTTTTTTCGGAACTATCGGTTAATTGGGTTTGTTCTGATTTCTTCGAGCCTTTTTTAGCAACGTTCCAGCCACAAAGTGGCTAAACTTGAATAACCCCGTACGAAGTGCGGGGTAGCGCAACTAACGAACAGGAACCCTGAAAGGGTTCAACTAATTAACATTGAACCCTTTCAGGGTTCTCGCTTCACATGGCTTAGTTCCATCGGTTGGAACCGGTGGTTATTCATAACTTGTCCCGCTTTGCGGGATTTAAACCCTTCGGGTTTTGATCTCAAATTAACAAAACCCAAATTAAAGATTAACAAAAAACGATAACCCAATAAACCGACAGTTCCGTTTTTTTAACCTCAGTAGAAAAGATCGAAAACCGATTTTCCCAACCTTATTTACCTGATTCAAATGGTCTCGTCCCCAACCCTTCTCCGGTGGAGAGGAGAGCAGGGTCTGAACGTCCGGAATGAATTCGACTTGTTCAAGGTTCTATCTGAATACACCCTTCGGGTTTTAAATATAAATTTTCGTTTCAATCAGGGAAATACAATGATCAATTGCAAATGTTTGCCCACTATAGTGGGGTATTGGGGTCTGGCAACCGGTCGGAACAAAAGAATAGGTCCCCCGACTTCCTGCTTTTGAAGAGGCTGACGATAACCAGCAGGAGCGGGGAGACCTGGATAATCTTTTGAAAGAGATTCGTAATGACGGGTGGGAAGGATGCGAACAGATTGCTTCGCTCCTTCCAGTCGCTCGCAATGACGGGTGAAATGAAGCCCGCCTGCCATTGAAGAGGCCATGTGTGGCGGGCAGGCAATTTATAAATGGTAAATGGTTAAATCATTATTTGTTGTTGCGGGTTTCGGGTTATTAGGGCTTCTTTGTGGCAGGAAATGATGAATTATGAATGAAGAGGAACCCGAAGACCGAAAATCGTTATTCGCCGATCTTTAATCGTTAATCGAACAGATTTCCGCGCTCCCGTTGGTTGCTCGCCCGCCTGCAGCAGGCAGGCAATGACGCATGGTGGGGATGTGAGCAGTTTGCTTTCCCGATCTTCATCGGACGAGTAGTGTTCATCTGCAAATCCGTGTCAGCAGCTTTCCCTTTATTTATTTGGCAACAGATCACAACTGTTTAAATATTAATTTTTTAGGATCTTGCCTGCAATCAAAAAAAGTGAGAAGGTGAATTTCCTGTTGGTAGTAATCTATTTTGTAGTAGAATGAGTTGTTTTTATCGACGATAGCTTTCCTGATTTTTTTGTTTTTTATTGAAGCGGGAAATATGTCTGGATTTTTCTGAATGGCTGTAAGCGTGATTTGGGTTCTCTGATTAAATTGAATGATTTCCTTTTTTGTCCAATTTACACTTAGATAATCAATTACGTTTAAGAACGTAATCCTTGCCTGAGCTGACCAAATGACCTTCATGTTATATCCAGTGCAATTTCAAATCAGTCAATAGTAATTATGGTATAATGCCGATGAATAGAAATGTTAAGGCCAATAGAGTGAGCCTAGATTGGGCTGTTACATTTCTTCAATCGGTATCAGTATCCGTATTTTTGTTTGGCCTCCTGCATTACCTGCTCATGTGTAAATACACTACCTGTTTCTATGTCGTGAATTCCTTCAATTATAGATTCTTGAACCTCAACAGGCAACTGGTCCCACCAGTCTTTTTCTACTTCTTTTTTCAAAATGGTATTTACTTTATGAAGAAGTGACGGATTTTTTGTGTTTAATATTTTTTGAACCAAATCCAATTTCAAAGCCGAAATATCCATAATGCACTGTTTTTAAGAACTCTTGTAAAGTTATAAATATTTTGTAATTACCTCCGGATTGCCATGCTCCTTTCAGTCCCTACTAATGACGAAGGTGAGGGCGCGAACAGATTGCTTCCCGCTTCGTTCCTCGCGGTCGCAATGACGCTCTGACCATCGCGTACCGTCATCGCGAGCGTAGCGTGGCGATCTGTTATTCAATTGAGCCTGTCAAATCTTTCCAGTCAGGATTGAAGCGATTGATTAAGTCCAATTTCTTTTGACGGGAACCAGCCTTGAGTTGCTTCTCCCAGTATATGGCTTCTTCAATGTTTGTAAATCCTTCGTAATACACAAGTTTCGTTACATTGTACCTTGAGGTAAATGAGCTTTTATAAAAGCCCGTGCGGTGTTCATAAAGTCGGTTCCCCAAATTACTGGTTACGCCTGTGTAAAGAACTGTGTGGTTCTTGTTTGTCAGGATGTATGTGTATCCGCCGCGTTCCATTGGCTTGTTTTATCGTCATTGCAAGTGGAATGAAGCCTGACCGCTGTGGGCTAGTGGCTTACTCCTTTACTGACAAGAACGGAGGTAAATGTGCGGACGACTATCTTTAAATCAAATTCAACCGATTTACGCTGTAGATATTCTTTTTCGTAGGCCACCTTTTCTTCAATGGAAATCTCATCCCTGCCATTGATTTGCGCCCAACCGGTTATTCCGGGCTTTAATTTTTCTACCCCGGCCCCAACACGAAGCGCCATTAAATCCTCCTGATTGTAAAGCGCCGGACGCGGACCAACAAAAACCATCTCGCCTTTGAGGATATTGATCAGGTTTGGAAGTTCGTCGATGCTGAGTTTGCGAAGCAGACCACCGACCTTTAACAGGTATTGCTTTGGGTTGACAAGCAGGTGTGTGGCCACATTGGGTGTATTTTTTTTCATGGTCCGGAACTTGTAAATTTGGAAGAAGGTGTAATTCACCCCAACCCGTTTCTGCTGAAAGAATACCGGGAAACCATCTTCCAGAACGATCGCCAGTGAAACGATCAGAAAGACCGGCGAAAGCAAAATAAGCAAGAGCAATGCGATAATTCGGTTAAGCATGTTTGTTGATATTTGCACACAGATGACACAGTATTTGAACGCAGATGACACAGATGTTACAGATGCTCACTGATAAAAAAAATAAAAATCAGTATAATCCGTGTTATCTGTGTTCTGTTTTTTTATATTATCCGTGTTTTTACTTTTTTCTATCGTTGGTGAAAATTTTTCTTCTAAACTCAGGTCTTTTGCCAAAGTTGAGAAGCAGGCCAACCTCCATGTTAGTTGCTTTCAAGTAGTTGATCAGTTGAAATTCATGTTCTTCAACCAATCCTTCCGCAGCCTTATTTTCAATGATCACACAGTCGTCAACAACAATATCAGCGAAGTAATCACCAACTGGATAATCTTCGTAAAACACTTTTATTGGATATTGACTCTTGCATTCAGAACCCATGCGCCGCAACTCGATGAGTAAAGCATTGTGATACACTTTTTCAAGAAATCCATAGCCAAGCGTATTATATACTTTGTAATATGCCTGAATGATCTTTTCTGTTTTGTCCTGATGCAGGTAGTCCATAAAGCTCATTAAAACTCATTAGAACACAGATGACACAGATGTTACAGATGCTCACTGATAAAAAAATAAAACTCAGTGTAAATCAGTCTAATCCGTGTTATCCGTGTTCCTTTTTTTAGCACACAGATGACACAGATGTTACAGATGCTCACTGATAAAATAAAAATCAGTCTAAATCAGTTTAATCCGTGTTCACAGTGTTCTGCTTTTTTTTGTTCACAGTGTTCTAATGGTGTTCTTCAATCGGTAAAAATGCCACTAAACATTGGCTAACTTAGGCGATCAATAATGATATTTGCATTGAAGTATGATAATCTCATTTTCTGATACAATTTGATATACCAGTCGGTGTTCTTCATTAATTCTGCGTGACCAATAACCCGTCAACTGGTGTTTCAACGGTTCCGGTTTTCCAATTCCTTCATAAGGGCTCCGGTCAATATTCTGAATGAGCTCATTAATCTTTCTGAATACTTTCTTGTCGGTGGTTGCCCAATCTTTATAGGCATCAAAGGCAAGGGGAGAAAAGGTAATCCGATGCTTCATGAACTTATGCGCTTAGCATTCCTTCGGTCATTTCATCAAACTCGTCGCCGGTAAAACTGATTAAATTTTCATTCTTCTTAACTGCTTCAATAGCTTTGAGCAAATACTTTTTGTTTGCAGGAGATTTAAGCAGGTATTCCGTTTCGTCCTCCGATGGTTTTATTGATATTTCTATTTCTCTGTCTTTAAAAAGATTCTTCACCGATTCGATGAAATTTCTGTCTAATTCCGATGCTTTTAATTTGAATATCGTTTCCATAGAAAATATTGTTTCAACAAATTTAAAAAATATTTCTCAATGAACATTGATGACACTGATATAACAGATGCTCACTGATAAAAAAATAAAAATCAGTATAAATCAGTTTAATCCGTGTTCTTGTTTGCACACTGATGACACTGATACAACGGATGCTCACTAATAAAATAAAAACCAGTGTAAATCAGTCTAATCCGTGTTCTCAGTGTTCCATCCTTTCCAGTGTTTTCTTTAATCCCTCTTTTGCCGAAACAGGCATCTGTTCAATGCCCAGCGCTTTTTTCAACTTTGTGTTGGAAACCACATACGATTCTGTTAGTTTCTTTAGGCGTTCACTGTTTAAGGGCAGATGAAGCCAGTCGCCCGTTCGGGCCATAAACCGGATGAATCCTGAAGGAACCGACCAGATCAGAGCCTTTTTGTTTCGCGAAGCAGCCATCAACCGAATCACTTCATTGGTCGACAGGGCTTCATCGTCGGCAACCTGGTAAATACCGGATTCTATGGGCTTCTCAATGAGCTGCTGTATAACGAACTTTAAATTATCGACCGAACAAAACGAACGCTTATTCCCGAAGGCTCCCAAGGGCCAGGGAAGTCCTTTTTTCTGGATGGCATACAACAGGTTCAGGTTGCCTTTGTTGCCGGGGCCGTGAATCATGCAGGGACGAAGGAGATAAATAGTTCGAAGTTCGGAGTTCGAAGTTTGGAGTTTAGGTTCCAGGTTCCAAGTTTCAGGTTTCAAGTCTGGAGACTGTGGCTGAAAACTGAGTATATATTCTTCGGCTGCGAGTTTCGATTGGCCGTAAGGTGTTTGCGGATCGGGTGTTTCGTCTTCAGTCAGTTCTGAGCCTTTCACACGGTCGGCCACGGCTTTTACTGAGCTGAAAAAGATGAATTTTGTTGCTCCTGATGCCTGAAGATGCTGGAAGATTTGTTTGGTCAACCCAACATTGATGTCGAAATAGTCTTTTGCAGAAGCAGTGTTTCTGGTGTCGTGTGCTTTTCCGGCTAAATGGATGATAACATCAATTGGTGGCAGTTGTTCCAGTTCATGCCAACTAAAGGTTTGTTGTACGCCGTCCTTTGCCGGGGAAACAATGTCGAGGCCGTAAAGGGTGTGGTGCTCTTTGAGGGCTGCAACCAGGTTGCTTCCTACAAATCCGTGTATGCCGGTGATTAAAATATTCATTCGGTAGGTTCAAAAAAAAAATCTGCTTAGGAGACTGTTTAAATTTGATTTCTTAATTGTTTAATAAAATTAAACCCATTCTGGGCTTTCAGAAAGCACAAGCCAGAAGTGATTGAATATGAATAACATCCGGTAAAACCGGAGTCAAAGAAACCCGCAAGTTTGAGAACCAGGAAGTGTCCGCCTGCAGCGGGCAGGGATTCACTATAAATTTAAACAGTTTCTAAGAATATTGACGAATAAATTCAGATGGAGTATATATTTCCAGTTTCGACATCTTAAAATCAGTACTGTTTCGGGTAACAATACTATTGATGTCATTTTGACTTGCACATGCTGCTTGAACTGCATCTTCAAAATCTGCAAATTCAGAATTTAATGCACTGAATATTATTTCTTTGCTTACCCCTGCAATGTCTATAAAATCAAAGAGATTCTTTAAAAATAAAATTGTCAACTGATGGCCCTTCGATTTTTTCAAGATATAGTAAATATCCGTAACTGTTGTAGCAGTTACATAGGATGGAATGTTTAATTTGTTGATTGTCAGTAAGAGTTCTTTCGATTTTTCAAAGAATTCTCTGCGTTCCAATGCAATATCAAGAATAATGTTGGTATCAAGCAAGACTTTGTTCATTTGTATTTCTCCATCAGGTAGTTATACTTAATATCATCTGTTTGGACAATTGAAAACGCACCGGCCCATTTACTGAAAAAATTATCTATTGTTTTCTTGCTTTGTTTACTGTTTTCTTTAGGCTTTATCACAACAAAAACCTCTACTTTCTGATCGGCATAATCTTTCAATTCCGGAATTTTTAAAACCCCATTTTCCAATACGGTTGTTGCAAATTTATATGCTTCCATTTTCTTTTTTTTACGAAGATAGCAAATTCAGAAATAACACTTATTCCTGGCACTGCAAAAAAACTTTCGACTATACACGCTTGTCCGATGAATGATAATATTTTAAAGATGGAAGCTGTTCCAGTTCTTTCCAACCAAAGGTCTGTTTTATGCCTTCCTTTTCCGGAGAAATGATGTCGAGACCGTAAAGGGTGTGCCGGTCTTTGAGGGCTGCAACCAGGTTGCTTCCTACAAATCCGTGTAGGCCGGTGATGAGTAGTTTCATATTTTAAGTAACACAGAGTACCATAGTGTATGGCACAGAGTATCACAGGGTTTTTATTTTTCACAGTGTTACACTGTGTTTCCTCTGTGTAACTCCGTGCAACTATAGTATTAGTCTTTTTATTCCGTCTTTTAAACTCTTTGTGTAGAAATTAAGCAACAAACCAACCTTGTTTCCGGATAATCTAAGATAAGTCAGAACCTGTGCAGTATGGACATCTGTAAAAGCTTCTACAGTTTTAAGCTCGATGACCACCTGATTTTCAACTAAAATATCGATGCGATAACCACAATTAAGTTTTACTTCTTCGTAAATCAATGGGAGTGGTTTTTCTTCTTCAACCTTTAGGCCGTTCTTTCTAAGTTCATAAACCAAGCATGCCCGATAGGCTGATTCAAGCAAACCCGGACCAAGTGTTGAATGTACTTTATAGGCTGAGTCAAGTATCTCGCGGGTGATTTGATTTATTTCCATACGAAAAGGGTACACAGAGTATCACAGTGTTTTTTAATAGTTCATTGTGTAACTCTGTGTTCCATTGTGCAACTAAAGTATTTCAAGTATGTCGTGGGTAATTTGATTTAATCCCATGAAAAAGTAGCACAGTGTAACACGGTGTAATATTGTATTATTAAAAAAGTAGCACCGGGTTTCACTGAGTTCTAGCTTGTGTTTTTCTGTGGAATTGTATTGAAGTAGTTCCAAAAATGGAATTATACAGACTCAGGCTGAATAACTGTTAGCCCATCTATATTCTCAAAATCTTTGGTATTAAAGGTTAGCACAACTAATCCATTTACCAAACAGGTTGCAGCAATCAGGGCATCCGGGAGCTTAATTTTATGCTTCTTTTTTATTGAAATAGTTTTTTCTATTATCTTATGGTCAATTTGATGTAGCTCAGAGTGATCAATAAGTAAATTAAATTTCTCTTCTTCATTTTTATCCAAATCAGGATAACCCAACAATTCGATTTTATTAATTACTGACAGATGATATTCACCATTAAAAATCTGATCCAATTTGTCCATTGATTCCAGACTTAAACGGTTTCCTAAATAAACCTATGGCGATATTCGTATCAATTAATATCTTTCGTCCCATTCGGCTCTTTCTTTTTCAATAGTTTCAATCATTTCTTTCGCACGCGAACTCGCAATAGCGCCTCCAAGTTGTTTTGACAGATTTTTATTCCTGATTTCCTTTTTAGGTAATAAAATCAGACCAGCCTGTTCCATCCCTTTTAAGATAGCCAATGCATCACGATTTAAAATATTTATCTTCAAGGTTTCCATCTTTTCATTTTTTACAAATTTAGAAAAACTTTCGCACTATTGATCGAATACAGGTGACACTGATTTAAACGTCATTGCGAACGGAGTGAAGCCCGCCTGCCAATGAATAGGCTTGTGTGGCGGGCAGGCAATCTGCAATTCAATGAGAGATTGCTTCGTCCTTCCCGATCAATCGGGACAAGCTCTTCGTAGTCCTCGCAATGACACTCACTTTCTATTTGGGAACAGCACACCACTGATCTTAAACACATATTTAAACATCAGGATAAACATGTTTGTATAAATGCCGTTCTCGCGGTTGCCCCGCACAATTTCCTTATTCAATATCCAGTTGCTTTTCAGGTTTTTGGTGCTGTCGCCCCCGGTGCGCATGGTCACTACACAAAAGTTCAGGTAGCGGGTTTTTAAACGGTTTACCTTCAGAAAACGAATCAGCAATTCATAGTCTGCAGCTATTCTGTAGTCTTCCTTATACAATCCCAACTCCTGAAAACAGGTTCTCCGGATGTAAACGCTGGGGTGGGGAGGCATAAACCCAAAACGAAAAAGCGCTGGCCTGAACCAACTGGCCGAATAATACCGCACCACTTTATTCAGGTTCTCCGGCTTAACAAAACAAATGTCGCCATAAACCCCATCGACCGGTTCCTTTTCGAATACCGAAACGATCCGTGTTATCACATCGTTTGAAGTGTAAAAGTCATCACTATTTAATATGCCAATGACATCACCGGTAGCTAAGCGGATTCCCTTGTTCATGGCATCGTATATGCCTTTGTCGGGTTCAGAAACCAACTGACTGATCCGGTTGGGTGTATTGCGGATAATCTCAAGGGTATTGTCGGTTGAAGCGCCATCGATCACCAGATGCTCAATGTCAGGGTATGTTTGTTCATTCACCGAGGCAATGCAGTCGGCGATGGTGGCGGCAGAGTTGTAGGTGACGGTAATAATGGAAACCTTCATACTTAAGTTACACAGAGTTTCACGGAGTTTTATTACACAGTGTTACACGGTGGTTTATTTTTTAAACACATTGTGTGACACTGTGCTACTTTTTTTGTTACACAGAGTTTCACGGTGTTGTTTCACAGAGTTACATTGTGGTTTATATTTTTTTATAATTCACTGCGCTTCTTTCTTTTGTTACACAGGGTCTCACGGAGGAAACACAGAGTATCACAGAGTCTTATTTTTTTTACAGTTAACATTGTGTTACACTGTGCTATAGCTTAGTGCGACGTTGTGCTACAATTTTTTACACCTCCAGCCCATATTCTTTCCGGATGTATTCCCTAATCTTTTCCTTGTCTGTTCCGCAGGCTTTTTTAATTTCGAAGATTTTGGCGTCTACCAAGGTACGATACCACCAGCCTTGCAGAAAATGCCACAAGAAACCTTCCTTGCCTTCCAGAAATCCTAGTTTAAAGAAGTACCTGTAAACAAAATAAGCAAACGATCGCCAAAACAAGGGTTGCCGGGCATAACGCAGTTTCTTCTTTCGTTTGGCTGCGGCCTGTGAACTTAAAGCCTCCTGCCTGCTGCTATCCATCTTCTGACCTCCGACTTCCGACTTCGGTCTTCGGTCTTCGGTCTTCTGATCCAACAATCCAAGTTCCACATCCAATAAATCGATGGCCTCACGAATGGAATAGCCAATATGTTTGGACAAAAACCAACTCAGATTATTTAAATTGTGGTCAACGAAATCGTATTGGAATTCTATTGAAGTTCCTTCCAGCAATTGAATGTGTTCATCCATCCAGCGTTGCTCGCAAATGGCTTTCTGGTATTGAAATAAACGAAGCAATTTAACCGGGTAAATGCCACGCTTCATCCATTTCTCTAAAAAAATATGGCGGCGCTTAAACACTATTCCGGTAACCTCATCAGGTACTTCGTTTAATCTTTGCTGAAGTTCCTCAACCAGTTTCGGCAAAAGATACTCATCGGCATCCAGACGTAGCACCCATTTGGTTTGGATGGGCAGATTCTCCAAAGCCCAGTTCATTTGAAGAGCCTGATTTCCCGGCCACTTATTTTGAACAACATTCGCCTCCAGTGATTTCGCGATTTCAATGGTCCGGTCGGTTGAAAAACAATCGACCAGAAAAACATCTTTTGCAATGGATTTGACGCTTTCGATGCAACGCTGAATATGGATTTCTTCTTTGTAAGTAAGGATGACGACACTGATATCTAACATGCCTTTATTTTTGAACCATAGTAGACACATAGGCCACATGTAGATTTTCGTTCTATTGTGTTCTATCCGCCAAGGGCAGACAAGTGTGACTATGTGGTTATTCTGTTATGATTTCGCGTTTTTTAATGAATTTAGCCGGATTGCCACCGACCACCGACCAGGGTTCCACATCTTTATAAACCGAAGCTGTTGCTCCAACTACAGCACCCTCACCAATAGTTACTCCCGGGCCTATATAAGCATTGGCTGCAACCCATGCCTGACTACTAATGAATATTGGAGCAGTAATTAGCTCATGTTCTTTGCTATATATATTATGAGTTGCAGTACAAAGGAAAGCACCTTGTGAAACGGTAGCATCCTTACCGATTTTTATACGTGCAGCATTGTAACAATCAACGTGGGGGCCAAGCCAGGCATTATCTTCCATTTCCAAATTCCAGGGACACCAAATTTTAACACTTGCATAAACTCCAGCACCAGAATGTAATTTTGATCCAAAGCAACGTAGAATAAAATTTCTCCAGGCCCGAAATACCTTTGTTCCAAACGGACGAAATAGAAAAATATAAACAACACCCCAAATGGCCCGAGCTATTCGATTCTTCCAGGATAGCCTGTTTTTATATTCGTTTTCACTCATTTTTTAGCGACAAATAGTTAGAAATATACTCTTCGATTAATGGAAAGCCTACAGCGGTTGTGTTAATACCTCCAGCGCGTGGCAATATTCCGGTGTTGACGACTAACATATTTTCAAAGTGATTAAAGTATTCCAAAACAGAATTAAATTCACACATCATACCATAAGGATGATAGGTGTCTTCACTCTTATCTACATGAATGACATCACTGCATTCTTCGAATGTTACTTTATTCGCAATGAGATATTCTTTTACGATTTTTTTAGCTTTTTCAAAAATGGCACCAGCTTGCCCGCTGATTGTAAATGAAACATCAAGACCCGCTTCTCCAAAAGTATCTTTATCTTTTGACAATGAAATAAAACTTGAAGTGCCTGGATTTTCTATATCGATGTATAAATACCATTCATTTTTGTAAACATATACTTTCTTCTTAACCAGCATTGCCCATGCAAAAGCAATCACACCTGGGATATCAACTAAAACAGCCTTTATTGCTGAAAAACTCAATTCATGTTTAAATAGAATGAGCTTTAGATTCTGAAAAAACGGAAACTCGGAATTGTAGATAGGATTGCCAAAAAACGAAACTCCATCTACTTCACCAATCATGCGTTTGGTTATGAGTGATGCCCCTTTAACACGAAAAGCATAATCTTCATTCCCAATTAAAGTACTGTTTTTGATTTTAAATACTTTTTGTGAAAGATGGTCTGAAAAAGAACACTGATTTCCTTTAGTCAACCCTGAATTTAGTAAGATCCGATTGCATTCAAAAGCTCCGGCCGTTAAAAAATAATGGCAAAAGGTGGCATTTTTAATAACTCCATCCTGTAAATATTGAATCCCAAGTACTTTTTTGCCTTCAGTCAGGATTCTGGTAACCCGGGCATTTTTAATGATTTGTACATTCTTCTTTTTAGAAACTTTAAAATAATTAAAAAGATTTCTGCTAAAATAACCGAGCCAAATCCCTGTTTTCGTAAATAGATTACGCGTTACATGATTCTCTTCGAAATTATCGAGAATGCCAAATTTTTTAAATACAGTTTCCTTGTATTTCTCATTTAGGGTAATAATATCAGATAGATATTGATCCTTAGATTGAAAATCGTTTTTTGTAAAAGTTAAAAGTTGACCGCCCCATTTGGCTGTTGCTCCTCCAAATCCAAAGAAACGACCTTTTGAAAGACCGGTATATATCGATTTCAACATATTGGATTTGAATCCGATTTCCTCTTCACTTTTGATCGTTGAATCACCCACATCAAAAAGCGTGATCTTCGCATCAGGGTACTTTTCACACAACGCATGAATGGTATAACTACCATAAGCACCTGCTCCAATTACACAGATTGAATCTTTACTAAATGAAAAATTCAAATCACATTCAGTTGCTGATGAATCGTAAAATGTATTCTTGAAAAGACCTTTTACCTGAAGATACTGTTTTGAATTAAAAACCCTTAACTTTTTTGCTAGTGTTGCAGCAAACATAACCAGGCCCTGAGGAATTGAAACAATGGTTCTTTTACTTCGTGAACTTAAAAAGTCGTACTTTGTGCCTTTGTTATTTTCCAGTAAAAGGTACACCGGTTTTGGGTTCCGTTTTAAGGCAATCCGTACAATAGCTTCGTGAAGTTGAATTTTATCAATAAGTGGCAATGACGTTTTCTTATTTCCAAGTAAGATTGCCAGATTGAATGGAAGTAAAATTGCAATACCAGCGAAGGAAGGTTTATGATCAGATGCAACAATAAACCCGGGCCGTATAAATGTTAACTCGTAACTCGCATTGTTGTTGAGTAAATATTGATCTACAGCAACTTTTACTGAAGCATAACCTCCTTTGTTGTTTGGATTCTTCTCTATTTCACTTTCTTCATTAACATAGGCAATATCGTTCGGATAAACACTAATGCTCGAAATCTGTAACAGTCGTTTTACACCCCTTGCAATGCAAAAACGGTCTAGGGCTTTTATGTAGCGAAGATTCTCCTCAATACTTTGATCTTTAATAATTATGAAATTAATAACAGCGTCGTATACTTCTGCCAGAAATTTATTCTCATCAATTAGATTTACATTTCCTGTTACCTGATTTCCAATTCTGTTTTCTTTACCCCGGGTAAAACAATCTACCTGGAATCCAGTTGATAATAATTTTTCAAATAATCCTTTCGCTGCAAACGAATTATTTCCACAAAGTAATATTTTCACAAGATTTGGTTAAGGTAAACAAATTCCGGTTTTTCTCCACTCTCTAAAATCCAGTTGTATAATTGAATCATTTTAGCTGCAACTGATTCAATGGAGTAATTTTCCTCCACTAGTTTTCTTCCGTTTCTCCCCATCAGCTGTCTTTCTTCATCACTCTGTTGCATGGCTTGCCTAAGAGCTTCAACCAAAGGCTTAACTCCGCGCTCAATCCACCAGCCAGCATTATATGTATTGAGTTCTTCCCAGGGAGTTCCTTTGGAAGCAATCACAGGAATCTCGTGAATTAATGCCTCAGGTACTACCATGCCAAAGTTCTCTGATTTGCTTGGCAATACCAGATAACTTAAAGATTGCAATGCTTTTTCTTTTTCATCGCCGTTCAAAAAACCTGTAAAACGAATATTTACAATACCAAGTGTTTGAGCCAACCGCTTTAAGCTTTGCATATATTTGAATTCGCCATCTCCTATTAGAACAAGTTCCCAATTTTCACTTTCCCTCCCTGTTGTGGCCCATGCATTTATTAGATGCTCAATATTTTTTATAGGGGCGAAACGTCCTATAAATCCTATCTGTTGTTTTCCGCTTTTAACGCCCTGAATTTGGGGAGGAATATTTATCTCAATTGAATTCGGTATAAGTGCAACCGGATTTAAAAAACCAAGATTACGAATATGACTTAGTTCTTGGAAGCAGGTTGTATGGATAATAGTTGCTCTTCGTAAATCCTTTTTTTGAAAAAGATACATAGCAATCATCTTAAAGAAGGTTGATTTTTGCTTGGCTTCGGGGTAAAGCATACCTCGAGGACTTATAATATAGGGTTTACCCTTTTTATATGCAGAATTTGCCATTGCATGTACAGGATATTGCCATAAACCATGACCATGATATAAATCATAATCGGCTTTTCTAAAGAAATCATTTAGAATATTTGAATAACCAAACCGACGAAATCTAGGTGATTTTATCGTTTGTATAAATGCTCCTTTACCAATCATTCTGTCGTCTTGGTATGTAATTATTTCAGCATTTATTTCAGCATATCTTAATCCCGTAACCAATGACCATGTGCTCAGAGAGGGGCCACCAGAACTTAGGTTTAACCCAGATATGGAATGGAGTACTTTCATACTTATGTTTTATTAAGCTCGCTGATAATGAATTGCGTTTTCCCTTTGAAATGGGCTATTTTTTCAACACGTTCGGTTGTAATTGGTATTTGATTTCTTGTACGTGTTTTTATATCATTGACCACCTTAATAATTAAATCGTCTAAGCCTTCAAATGTATTCGGAATATATTTTAATACGATTGAATAATCTTTTGCCTGAATGATTTGAAATTCACGAACAGCATCAGGATAATCATCAAAAATAGTTGTTAAATATTCTCCACTGATTATTATTCCTTTTGGAGTTTTTATTATATCGGATTGCCTTCCTTTTATATGATCCATTAAAGGTAGTTTTAATCCACAACTACATTCATAATCAAGGGCACGCCCATAATCACCTATTTCGTATCGGATAAGTGGAAATGCAAAGTTTTGTAAATCAGTTAGTAATATTCGACCCCATATATTTGGTGGCACTGGTAAATTATTATCATCAACAAATTCAATGTAACGAATATCTGACATCATGTGTAACCCATTTTGTTCTTTACATTCTGCAGCTAGCCACATTATTTCACATGTTCCATATTGATCATAAACAGGAGCGTGAAAAGTATCCTGCATTACCTTTCGTTGTAATTTAGTTAATGGTGCCGAAGTAACCCAAACTGCTTTTGGAGGCTCTATTCTTATGTTGTTATCTTTTATAAACAGTGCAAATTCATATACGCCCCCCACATAACCCTGCAATAATTTGGGTTTAATTTTATTGTATTCTTCAATAAATAGAAGTATACTGGTTTTATCCATTGAAGATGCATCTAAAAAAATCCGTTTGGTTGGCCACCACAGAAATGCGTTGAGTAGTTTTTTAAAACCAGATCTTCTTAAGCGGTATATAAAAGCTGCATTCTCGAAAGGTTTTATACACCACCAATCAAGTATTCTCCATTGAATACCGGTGAGTGGGTACCTTTTATCGTGAAGTACAGTAATGGGTGTTCCAGTGCTACCACCAGTTGTTGCTTTGCTATAGTTTTTTTTGTTCGTGTTGCTAGATATAAAATCAATAAAATATTTTTTTAAATGATCTCGTGTTATAATTGGTAGACTTTCGAAGTCTTTATCAGATTGCAATTTTTCAGGAGAAATATCTTGCGCATCATAGTGTTTTCTATAGAATTTTGTGTGGTAATAGGCATGTTTAACTATTGCCTTTCTTTTCTCAAGGTTGAAGTTAGACAAGTTTGATATGAATTGATTTTCTCTATTTTCAATATATATTCTATTTAACTTTGGATTCAGAATTTTTGTTTTGAATTCAAATACCATTTTTTTCAGTGCTATTCCCATTTAATTCTTTTTGATAGTATTTAAAATATTGGTAAGTATCTCTCGATGCGACTCGCAGCGTATTAAGTTTAATAGTGTTAACCTATTCCGTTTACTTTTGAAGAATATGGTTGGTAAATAATTTCTGGCTTGTAGTGCTTTTATCCAACGGTTTGTTGGTTGAATTAACATCATGTATTTAGATTCCATATTTTTAATATAGGTATGCCATTGTTTCATTAATAATTCCTCAGATGCTATTACTGTATTTATTTCTGCTAAATCATTGTTAAACTTATTTGCTTCGTTATATTTCAGCAATCTTATACCAGGAGTATTTGTAGTTCCCTGCTTATACGGGATAATATCAAAATCAAGTTTATTATTGTTGTTTAGCTTAAGATTTACTGCATATCCTTCATTCCATCCTGTTTTTCTCATATCAGGCCAATCAAAGCTAAAATTACCCAGGCTATAAAAAATGAGTCCTTCGTTATATGTTTCATACCCACTGTAGCAATGTGGATGATGTCCTACAACTGCATTTGCTCCAAAATCAATCAGCATACGGTAATGTTTTACAATTTCAGGGCTTGGGTACTTATAGAATTCGTGCCCTCCATGAACAATGATAATAATCGAATCAACAGAATTTTTGAGTTCGTTAATTTTATTGTAAATTTCCGGAATGTCGATTGGGTTTGCGCCATACTCCCGGGTTGGCACTATCGAAAACTCGTTTTCAGCAACATTGATAAAACCAATGGTTTTGTTTCCAATCCTATAAATTATTGGTCTTGTTACCTCGTATTTGGTTAAACCTGCTCCTACCGTATTTATCCCTGAATTTTTACAAATATCAATTGTTGATTGCAACCCAGCAATGCCATAATCTAGAATATGATTATTTGCCAAAGTCACAATATTGAAATTCCCCCTTTTTAGTATTTCAATACTTGAGACAGGTGCTTTCAAAGCTGGCCCAATTTTAGGGATTGGCTTACCTGTCTCAATCAAAGGGCATTCTAAATTGGTAATATTAATATCCGATTTTTCCAGATAAGTACTAAAATCATTAAAAGTATGTTCGTAGTCTCGATTTTTTACCATTTGCAGTATTCTTCCCTGTGGAGCAAAATCGCCGGTAATTAGGAGTGAAATGGATCTCATCTTTTTGAAATATTTTGAATGGAATAGATAAAATATTTTGCAACTTCACTTTTATGAATTTTCCTTGACCATTCAATTAGTTTCTTGCGCTCATCATTTTGTACAGTTCCTCTTTGCAGCCTTTCTTGTATTTTATTTTTCAAATCTTTAACACTACCTGTTTTAAAGATTACTCCTTGTAATTCACACTGAATTAATTGTTTCGCTCCACAATTGTCACTACATAGTACTGGTGTCCCTGCCATTAATGCTTCATTTAAAACTGCACCCCAACCATCGTACCGTGAGGGTAATATAAGTAAATCATAAGTACTTATAATTTGTTTTATTTGATCGTTGCTAACAATACCTTTAAAATTTATGGAAGCCAAATTATGCTTTTTTGTTATGCTCCTCAATTTTTGTTCTTCTTTTCCGCCTCCATAAATATCTAATTGAAAAGGATCATTGTTCAAAAGTGAATATGCATTACAGAGTATATCTACGCCTTTTCTTCTTATCAATCCGCCTAAATATATCGCTCTGAAATTAGAATGAGCTTTCATTAATTTATTGTTCTTAGTGTCTTCAACACAATAATTGAAAGGTTTTATGCTAGATTCATCAATTCCCATGAAATGATAATATATTGCAGCGTTTTGACCTATGGCCAATACTAAGTCAATGTATTTAACGTATTTTGCATATTTTAACTTTGCGTACAACCATCGTATTGGGTATCTTAAGCCTCTTAAATCCGGACCTTCTGCAACTATAACGCGGACTACAGGTTTGTTTAAGCTTATTTTAAATCCACTATATATCATCGAATTAAAATCTATGCCGCTAAAACAATGAACGCTTTTTCTTGATTTTTTGGTCTCAAAAATAGCTGTTATCTCTTTTTCATCAGGTCTAACTATAAGATTTATACCTTTTGTATCAGGTGTGCTCCATCCACTATCTTCTCTAAATTTCAATTGATGTGACTTTGGAACAATTAAAGTAACATCGTTTCCCATTTTAGCCAATTCTAAAATGTATGGTATCTGATGGGGTGATATATTTGATTGCCAGAAATAAATATTCATTATACAATTTTATTTTGTTCTAATGACTTTTCTATATTGATTTCTAATAGCCCCATCACCAGCCAAAAATAGAAAAATAACCCCGATCCCGCTGATAATATATAACCCTCTGCAGTCATATGGACAATGAATAGAAGCAATAAGCTTCCAAGGAATGCTGAGTTTGAGACGTTGACCTTATCTTTGAAAACAAATTTCAGGTAACGTAATACCAATAATACTAAAGGTACAAAACCAAATAAACCAATCATTGACAATACAGACAGCCACGAAGATCCCGGCTCGATCCTTCCTCCAACTTTATCAACCTTCTTTGCATGTGTAGTAGCAAAACCAATACCGACAAGTGGGGATGATTTGAATTCATTTATACGCAACTGCCACATATCTGTGCGTGAAACCAATATGTCGCTTTTTTTTTCACCGTAAGCCATTTTACTCATGATGCGTTCGGTATATGGCTGCCAAAGCGGAAAACTAAAAATACCGATTGCAACAATAACGATTATTATTCGAATGAACCGACTGAGTTTGCCCTGGTTGGTTTTGTAGTAATAAAACAACGCCCCCGCTAATCCTGCCATCAAGGCTGAACGCGAGCCAGCTGCCACACACGTAATAAAAGCTAGCACAGACATATATAAGAATAGCCAACGCACTTTCGTGTGAGTTGTATAAGCCAAATTTATTGCCACCAGCATTGCAATCGCTGCCATTGGTCCTAAAAGCATGGAATGACCAAATAAACCAATAAACCCACTACGACCAATCATTTGGGGCAATCTGGCAACGATGCCTAAAAAGGAAATAACTACCATTACCAACAGTAGTACATTTATGATACTAAACAATTTTTGCCGGTAAAGCTGTAAAGTAGTATTAATCACAAATGGTCCAATCAGGCTCAACACCAGTGTAAATGCAACATATCGCTCGTAGGGTCTGAAAAATGTTGGGATTTCATTTAACATGATACTGATGAAACCGGCAAAAATCAACCAAACCATAATGTAATTTATACTGATTTTTTCACCTAAAACTAACAGTAACATAAATACCCCAATTAGAATAATGTAATAGGCATTGCCCAGATTAATCCCGAACGAGGAAATTTGGACAAGAACAGATATTGCTACTAATACAGCGAGTATGTTGATAAAATATTTCAATGGTGGTGTTTCTAATTTTAAACTGTGTATCCTAAATCATTTAGGGTAATAATTATATCACTAATCCTTTTTTCCCACGAACAAATCTCAATTGCTTTCTTGAAGTTGAGGTTTACAAATTCTTGATAACAATCAATTTTCAACAATATTTCTTTTAATTGACTTTTTGGATCATTCCAATCTACCTCAATTACAGGATTATATCCCATCAATTCAATTAATTCTTGAGGTGCTTTACCAACAATTAAACATTTGGATAAAATACTCTCCCAATATCTTTGAGTTAGCGTTTCAATACCACCTGTTAACTCAGGATGGGTTAACGAACGAGGAAAGCAAATTGATATGGCAGTATTACTTAATCCAATTGTGAATTCGTCGAAATCTTTAAATAGAAGATGAAGTTCATGTTTGGAATATAAATAATTATGGAAAGGACTAATTGTATTTAGAATTACCTCGTGATAAGCTTCAAGTTTCCTCCCAAATTGAAGAATGTTAACTGTCCTTTCTTTTAGTTTAACCCCTTCCTTATATTGATTTATTTGTATGCCCTCAGGCATCCAAAATGTTCTAATTTCTGGTATCTTTTCTTGAATTAATTCTGCAACTTCTTTTTGTGTAAAAAAAGCATACTTTACTTTATTTCTTAATAATCCAGAGATTAACAGTGGGTGATACTGTTTCCAAGTATCCCAAAAAACGGGAACAACTTCGTAGAAATAATTATAAGGAAATGCAGTAAAATCTATATATGAACCACCAATGACTAATAAAGATTTCTTTTTTCGAGCAAAGATTGTTTTTCTACCCAATTTTAACTTTGCGGCAATCAATCTGATTTTAGAAGGAAATTGTATCTTGGATTGAACTTCCCCTCCTGCATTTATCCAAGCTTTTTTAAACCAATCCAAGTAAAATTGATATTTTCCAGGCTTAGATTTATCAATGTCTAAAAGTAAAATATTCATAATTTATTCTTTCAGTTTAAGATGATAAACAGATGTAATTACGATCAAAAATATGATATTTATAATCAGAGATGTATAGGCTAATATTAAGGAAGCATTTATGTTACTTTCAATAGATAAAAATACGTAAAGAGATATTACTATTAATGTATCTCTGAAGATTCTCATATAAAACATGAGCCAATTTTTTCCTTTTGACATATAAGATTGTGAATAAACGTTCATTATGCTAGAAACAATAGTGCTAAATACAGCAACATTTATTATTTGCTTAATACCTGTAAAACTATTTCCGTAAAAACTGGCTATAAATCCGGAAAAAGTGAAAACCAATAAGAATGGGATAAAGGTCATTATGAAATTAAAAAGCAAAGTAATTTTCATTACCCTGTTGTGCCGTTGTTCATTGTTGTTTGCTTCGGCAAGGTGAGATAAAATTACATTTCGAAGAATGCCAGGTATAAAAAGAATAATGGCATTCCATTGCATAGCGGCAGAGTATAGCCCGAGTTCGCCATAGGTAGATAGTTTGATTAATAATAAACTTGTTAACCATGAAGTAACAGAATATAAACCTTCCTGCAATGCTACAGGAAATGAGAAATTTAGAATTTCTTTAAGTAATGAATTCCCGATTGTTACCGTAACTTTCAATGTGGGTAGATTACGATTTACAAGCTTGTAATTTAGCCCCCAGTTAAGTATTTGGTTTAATAATAAAGCTGCCAAAGCACCATTCAGAAGCCAAAAATAGGTAAATATAAAACTTGATATAAATGTTGAAATACCAACAATAGTATTCACGCGGGCCATACCTTTAAAATCACCAAATCCAGATAAAACACCAATTTGGGTGGCAGTGACTGCATTAAAAACAATCCAAACCGCCACTAAGCGTAAGGGATTGGATAAATGCGGTGCTTCAAGTACTATTTCCGCCACATATGAACTCGAAAAAAATAGACCAACTGCCATTATTCCGCTAACAACCAAGGTAATATTTCGGGCATAGCGGAGGATTATATGAAGATATTCTGGATTGCTGTTTTTATATTCAGCCACATATTTTGTAGCGGTATAACCAAGGCCGAAGGTTGAAAATATGGCAACAGACATTAGTGTGTTTTTTATAATCCCATATTCACCAAAAATATTTTTTCCTAAAAAGCGGGCAACAATAATTCCGGCAGCAAGTGCCAACCCTTTTGCAATAACGTTTCCAAATAAAGCCCAAAATGAATCGGTTACTAAGCGACTGTTGACTGCTCTATTTTTCAGTTCAAAAATGTTTATCATTTACTCATCAATTTTATTTTCCCCATTATATTTTTGTATCAGAAATTAATGTTTCGAATATTATTATTGTTCAGTGATTATAAATTATATAATTCCATTTTTCCACAAGCGATAAAAATCGATTAACTAACCTAGTATATATTTTTTTGTGAGATACGAGTATTATAGTTTGTAAACATTATCAGAATTTTTATTCACCATATTCCGCATATCCACAATTAGCCTTGCATGCTTTTGTATAAAAACCTTATCAAAAGCATCGTGATTGGCGGTTAGTATCACACAATCGGCATCTTTTAGGGTTTGGGTTGTTAATGCCACAGATTCAAGAGCCGTTTGTTTGTTCGTATGTACGGATTGGATATGTGGGTCGTGGTAGGTGACGTTTCCACCTTTTTGGATTACAATATCCATTATGTCTAAGGCCGGGGATTCGCGCGCATCATCTATGTTTGGTTTATAGGCTACTCCCAGAAAAAGGATTTTACTGCCATTCACTGCTTTTTTAACACTGTTTAAAGCTGTTGCAATTTTTATATACATATAATGTGGCATACGCATATTGATATGCCCTGCTGCATGAATCATACTTAAATCAAAATCATATTTTTTGGCAATGTGTTCGAGGTAAAATGGGTCAAGAGGAATACAATGTCCGCCAATGCCTGGTCCCGGATAAAAAGCCTGAAATCCGAACGGTTTGGTTTTGGCTGCCTCAATGACTTCCCAGATATCGATTCCCATTTTTCCGGAGAGCAAGGCCAATTCATTAATTAAGCTAATGTTTACCAAACGATATGTGTTTTCCAAAATCTTTACCATTTCGGCTACTTTAGGAGAACTTACCAAATGCAGTTTATCAATGGCTTTGGAATAGATTTTTTCGCCAATTTCCAAACCTTCCGAAGTAATGGCTCCCATAACCTTGGGTGTATTCTTCGTATGAAAGGATGCATTGCCCGGATCAACCCGTTCGGGCGAATAAGCCAGCCAAAAGTCTTCACCATGTTTTAACCCTGATTCCTTTTCAATAATAGGCAACATGAAATCTTCAGTAGTGGTAGGGTAGGTGGTGCTTTCCAAACTAATAAATGTACCGGGTTTCATATTTTGCCCAATAGCGATACAAGCCGATTCGATGTAACTCATATCCGGTTTGCGGAATTTATCCAAAGGAGTCGGTACACAAATAAGTAACGCATCACATTCTTTTATCCGACTAAAATCGGTAGTGGCACAAAAGGTAATGTTTTCAACCACTTCGCGCAAAACAGCATCACGTATGTCTTTAATGTAGTTTTCGCCCGAATTAATTTTGGCTACTTTTTCAGCAGATTTGTCAAAACCCACCACTTTAACTCCTGCTTGTGCAAAACCAACTGCCAAAGGGAGACCAACATAACCGAGACCGATTATTCCAACGACTTCTTTATTGTTGGAAATTTTTGAAAGTAAATTTTGTGAGTAGTTCATATTAATTTATTTGCTTTTTTGGATAAGATTGCTTCGTCCTTTGTCCTGGCCCGCCTACCGCGGGCAGGCAATGAGGGAGGTTTATTAGAAATAGCGTTTATAATGTGCTCTATGCTCTTTATACCAGTCAGCATGAGTTAATCGCCGGTACATGGCCTGTCGTTCTTTCTTCAGGAAAATGGCTTTTAGAAATTCGAAAATATAGCGGTGTACAATGAGGTAAACGAGCTTTTTAAAAAAGATCCATGCAGAGTACGTTCCGATGAACGACATGGAAAAATTATACTTCAGGCAAAACCATTTGGCCGAAAGGGATTCAGGTTTAAGAAACAGGCTATTTAATCCCAATACACGTTGACTAAATACCAACCACGCGTTAGCCTGCTTCCGGTATCGCGTTTGTTTGTTCAGCGCTGTAACGTTGGTTCGTTTGGCTAGCAAATATAAATCGTACGTTCCCCGAAATCCGGTTCTTTTATAGGCGTATCCTGAATCTTCCAGTTGATCGTGTGCAAAAGTATGTACGAGCTTGTGTGCATCGGAGGGAACATAAATGCCTGTCTTTCCCGAAACTGGTTTTTTGTCCCGAAAAACTTCTAGCGGATTAATGGATTTGGAATATCGGTCAGATACAAGAATCCGGTGTATTTCAACCGCTGCTTGTTCGTCCTCTTTGTGCAGACGGGCATAATGTTTCCGGCTGGTAAAATCCACATAACTTATCTTTTCATCGTGCCGGTAACCTATGCCTTGCACTAGTTCCGCCGCCTTTAAATAGTCTTCCTCCCGCACCAGAAAATCGATGTCGCCAATCATGCGTTCACCGACATCGCTGTAGAGGCCGTCGAGCAGGTTGGCTGTGCCCTTCAGGAATACCGGTTGTATGTTTGCTTTATTCAGGATTTTGGTAATTTCATCAATCTGTTGCAGTATTTGTTCGTTGCGTTCGCGGTTCAGTTCGTAAAGCGACTGCAGGGTAGGGGCGAGCTCATCGGGCAGCAGTTCCAGTATTCTGTGTTTTTTAAATTTCAGGTAAATGGTGGTAATAATCAGGTGATCGCTGCATAACTGAACGAAATTTTGAATTTTGAATGTTGAATTTTGAATGTTGCGGGCATCAGCGAACTGTTCAATGATCGTTTCCCTGAATTGAGGATGTTCATCGAGACTGAGGCATTGGCCGGTAAAGTAAAAAAGGTCTTTGTAGGTCAAGGGAATGATGAATGATGAATGAACAGAACACCACACCTGCCCGACGCAGGCGGGAATGAACACGAATACTGTTTTGTCCACTAATTTCACGAATAGGCACGAATTTTTTATTATTAGTGTAATTCGAGTAATTCGTGGACCATTTTTTATTTGTGTAATTGGTGTAATTAGTGGACGATACTTGTTTCTTAGCGGACTATTCGTTTATACTGTAGGCTCTTTGCTCCAAAATTGATAATGATTCCTAATTTCATACCGGTTGCTTTCAGGTAGTTCAGTGTTTGAGCCTCATGATCGGATGTGATTGCTGACAGTGCTTTGATTTCCAGTATGATTTTGTTGAAACATACAAAGTCGGCGCTATAGTATTTGCTCAGTTTCGTACCTTTGTAATAGATGGTCAATAGCTTTTCCCGCTGATATTCGATTTGAATTTCTTTAAACTCGTATTCCAGGGCTTCCTGATAAACGGCTTCCAGAAAGCCACATCCAAGCTCGTTGTGTACTTCAATTGCCGCTCCGATAATATCGTAAGCTTCGTTTTTATAGATCAGGTCGAACATGGGTAGTTATTTTGTCCACGAATTACACACCTGCCCGACGCAGGCGGGAATAGGCACGAATACTGTTTAGTCCACGAATGACACGAATGAACACGAATTATTTTATTTTTTATTGGTGTAATTTGTATCATTTGTGGATCATTCTTTTTATTGGTGGCCTATTCATTGATTTGGTAGCAATTAATGACCATTCATGACCACGGAATGAACACGAATACTGTTATGTCCACGAATTTCACGGATAAACACGAATTATTTTTTTTATTCGTGTAATTGGTGTAATTAGTGGACGATACTTTTTATTGGTGTAATTGGTGTGATTTGTTGACTATTCTTTTCATTTGTTGACTATTTGCGCGGCGCTTATTTCTTCCTGTTCGACCCTCGCTTTTTAAGTTCAGCTTTAAGATTGTCGGATGGCTGGAAAGATACCCGGAAATTTTTTAGTTTGCCGTCTTTCCCATCTTCGGGGGTATGGTCACCTTCTGTTTGCGGCACCAGCGAAAACAGGCCCAGTCCCGGAAGTTCAACCTCGTGGTATTCGGCCAGCATTTCTGAGGTTATTTCTGTGAATGTTTCAAGTATCTGGTATATATTTCTCATCGGCAGTGGTAAGCCCTGCGAAAGGATTTCCGCCAGTTCATCGAGTTCAATGATTTTCGGGTTACGCAGGCGCGGGTAAGGCCTGAATGTTTCAGGCTCTTTCGGTCCGGCTACAACTTTTTTTACGATACGTTTTTTGTCAGGCATGGGGATGGAATTTTGAATTTTGAATGATGGTTCACAAATTACACACCTGCCCGACGCAGGCGGGAATGAACACGAATATTTATAACGTATTTTAATTGGTGAAAATTAGTGTAATTAGTGGATAATATGTTTTTGTTTTAACGTGTGGAGAGACAGATTATCTTTTCTTTTGTTTTCGGTATTCCATTGCCTTTTCACTAACTTGTTTTACTGTTTGATTGCTCCACAGATTTTCCTGCCAGAATGTGTAATCAAACGGTTCTGTGATGATCAGGTTGATGAATTTTTCAGCGTCTACATCCCCAAGTTCTTTAATCAGGATTTTGAATCCTTTTTTTTTGATTTCGGTATCTGTTAACATGGCTATCGTTTTAAACTATTCATAAAATCAACCGGGCCGATAACTTTAATGAGATCAAAATTAGCCAATTTTTTTATTAGGATTACGTCCGTAGTAATAAAATATTCACATCTCAATTCAATTGAACAGGCAATGTGTAGTGCATCTTTTGTCTTTACCCCTTTCTTATTTAGTTTGACTGCTATTTCCAAAATTGATTTCGTTTCGTCGGTATCGATTACGGCATGTTTTTCCCAATTGGCGATGGTTTCCTTTCTTTCATCAAAAGGATTGGCTGAATTTTCATAATCAAGAATATATGACCATGCCAATTGAAATTCTCCTGAAATTATATTCTCCTGAATGAAAAGTTTTGCTTCCGTTTCAATTCGAATCCGAATTTGTTTTTGATCGTCAAACGGCCGGTTGAAGCAACAATTATCAAGGTAAATCAGCATAATTGAAAATGAAGCAATCTGTAAATGGTCAATCTTTGATCGTTAATCGTTGATCTTCGTGTCTTAGCGCCTTTGTGGCAATGAAATGTTGAATGCCTGCCCGATAGGCGAGTTTGATCTTATGAATGATAATCTTATCGCCATAGATCCTGGATGTTTCAGATAAGGCAGGTATAAAAATTCAAGATCGGATCAAATTGATGGTATCTCAAGTTGCTTACAAATAACTTTACACATAAGATCAGATAATTCAGGGTGACGGCCAACAGTAGATTTTTTGCCATTAATCGGATTGATGTACAAACTATGATTTGCGCCTTCACGCAATAAAACACAACCATTTGTTCTGAGATGCTTTATGAAAGCATTGCGCTTCATCAGACAAAATTAAGTTTGCGCCGAATTATTTTATGCCCTTTGTATTGGCTAAGCGTATGTTCACGGTGATAATCAATGACCAGTTGTAAAGCATCTAAAAGGTTCTGGTTTAGTTCGTCAATTGTTTTCCCTTGTGCAATTGCTTCAGGTATTTCCTGAACCTGGCCTACATAATAGCCGTCTTCACTTTTTTCGATTATTGCGGTATAATTGATCTGTTTCATCGCGAAAATGTTTTCTCAAAGATAACAAATTTCAAACATAGCAACATCTCCCGGCTCGATCAATGCTTAATAATGTATCATTCAGTGTTTCCTGAACTTCAGGTAAATGGCGATAATAATCAGGTGATCGCAGCACAATTGAACGAAATGTTGAATATTACAGGCATTCTGCGGGTCGTTCAATGATCTGTTCCCTGAATTCCCCGCCATTGCGGGCAAGCGGATGCTCATTGAGACTGAGGCACTGGCCGGTAAAGTAAAAGAGGTTTTTGTAGGTCATAAAGAAATGTTGCGGGTTATAAGATACGGGTTACGGGTTGTTAGAGCTTCTTTGTGCCTTGGCGCCTTGGTGGTATATAAATGATGAATGAAGCGAAAAATCGTTAATCGAGCAGATTGCGTCGGCTTCGTATCTCAGCCTCGCCCGCCTACAGCAGGCGGGCAATGACGATCCGATGTGTCTATGTGGTTCATTCGGTCAGGCGCTTTTCTTCTTTTTCTTCCGGCCAAAGAATCCTTTGCTTTTCTTATCGTCGTGGTAATACCCTTCGGCATAATTGGCATATTTGTAATTGTAGTAGTAGTTCTGACCATAACCGAAACCGGGGCCATGAATGTCGTTGATGATGAGCATCAGGTTGTTCAACAACTTGTTCTCGGCAATCTGGTTGATGAAGTTCAACTGATCGGTTTTCGACACACCATACCGCAGGATGAAGAGATTGAGACTGGAGTGGCGTCCGGCTAAAAAGCCATCGGTAACAATCGACGAAGGCGCGTTATCGATAATCACATAGTCGTATGTCGAAGCCAGTTCATCGAGCAGCGCAGCCATGGCAGGTTTATCAATCAACTCCGAAGGATTTGGGGGGATCGGTCCGGCCGGAATAACCAACAGATTGTTGATCCTTGTCTCAAAAATAACTTCTTTCAATTGATCCTGATTGCTTAAGTAGGTGCTTAAGCCATGTTCGGCATTGATTCCGAATATTTTGTGCAGACGACCTTTTCGCATGTCAGCGCCAATCAGCACTACCCGTTTGTCGTTCATCGCCATAATGCTGGCCATGTTCACTGAAGTAAATGATTTGCCTTCGCCCGGATTGGTTGAATGAATGGCTACAATCTTTTTCGCGTTGTCGTTCAGTACAAAATTGAGGTTGGTTCGCATGGCTCTGTACGATTCTGCAATTCCTGAACGGGGATTGTCGTACACCGGTGTGTCGGAATTGGTTTTGCTGTGAATGACATTTCCCAGGATGGGTAATGAAGTATTGTTCTCAATGTCTTCCTGCGACTGAATGGTGCCGGAGAAGAAATTGAGCAGTAACAAAAAGACAGCCGGAAGCCCAAGCCCCATCGCGAACCCCAAGGCAATTTTCATCCTCGGCGCCAATCCAACCACGCTGGTTGTTTCCATGCAGGCGTGATCAATCACCTGCACATCGGGAGTGGTTCCTGCCAGTGAAATGTTCAATTCGGCCCTTTTCTGGAGCAGAAATGTATACACGTCGTTCGTCAGTTCGTACCGCCTTTGGTAGTTGATCATGTCCTGTTCTTTTGCCGGAAGCTTGTTGAGCTGTGCCCTGATGTTGTCTTTCTGACTTTGGAGCGAAGCATTAACGGCTTCGGCATTGCTAACCAGGTTTTTCACATTTTCGAGCAGGCGTGAGTTGACTTCTGAAATTTCCTTATCGATGACCAGGATGGTCGGGCTGTTTTCTTTGGCGCTAATGGCCATCACCTGCCGTTTACTGTATAGTTCGCTAAGTTTGGTGACCATGGCATTCAACGAATTGTCGTCGATGCCTACCACCGAAGGAGCGATAAGTTGTTGCAAATCGTCCGATTTTTTCAGGTATTCCTGAAGGTTCCTGAAATAGTCGAGTTGCATCTGGTTCTTGTTCTTTTCAGTTTCAATTTCCTTCAGCGTTTCCATTACCTGCGTACCCTGTTCGCTGATGTTCACAATCTGGTTTTTCGATTTGAACTGCGAATAGTTTGAACTGGCCAGGTTTAAGGAATCCGTAATTCCTGAAAGTTGCTGGTCGATAAACTGAAGCGATCTTTTCTGTGTTTCGGTCTGAAAATTCTTTTTATTCTGCATGTACACCGAAACCAGTTCGTTGAGGTAGTCAATTTCCTGTTGGGGTTGTTTGCCGCGAAGCTGCAGCTTAATGATGTCAGACTCCTCGGCGTTGGCTGCTACAACGAGTTTTTCCCAGTAGTTCCGGGCAATGTCGTTCGAATTGTTAAAGACCAAACAGTATTCCACACCCTCGTAATCTTCGAATTTCTGATTAGCCGTAATGGTGAAATGGAAATAATCGTTTTCAAAAACCTTCCCATAATTCTCAATCGATTTATGACTCAGATCTTTTATCTGGCTACCATTGGTAAAGTCACCTTTAATGGTTAATTGATATTGGGTTGACGAAATTGGAAGTATAAAGATCTGTATGCCCGTGGCATTAATTTTTCCTTCTACTTCCTGAACGTGAAAAGGCTCTTCCTTGTACAGCGCCTTCCAGCTAAAAATATTTTTAGCCTTGATTAAGTTGCTCCAGTTCAACTGATCTTTCTTATACCAGGATATTCCCCAACCCAAACGTTGAACGACCTGTTTGTTGGTGTTGAAGGACTTTAAAAATTCCGTTTGTGTATTGATCTCGGCGGCAGCGCCAAACTGTTGCTTGGCCACCATGTTGTACAGGCCATCGATCAGGCTCGACGGATTTTGCGTGATGTTGATGCTGGTATAAACTTCGTAGGTTGGTTGCGAAAACCGGCTGTAGAGAAAGCCGCCGCTTACACCCAGCACGCCGCAGATGACAAACAGGTACCAGTTTTTGAGTGCGATGAGCGTGATTTTACGAAGATTTAGTTTCTCTTCCCGCGCAAAGATGGTATTCGGATCAGTGTTGGTTTGCATAGTGTGATGATATGTTATAAATTATTGGTCGTTTAAATGATATTTAGGTTGAGTGAATGAAATAATGTCGGTTTGCTTTTTTTCTTTTCTTGACTCATCCCCTGCCTCGCCGTCAGGCAGGCGTCGCATCTGCCCCTCTTTACACGTAGAGAGGGGAGAAGTCCGCTAGCGGACTTGGGGTGAGTAACAATTAAAATATACGACGATAAATTGTTCTTATTATTTGAATTTTTCCGAAAGGAAAATCTTTCTGTGGACTTGTTGATTGGATGCGTTTTGTTTTGTCGCGTGTATCTGCCTGACGGTAAACCGATCATATTAATATAGATTTGGCAAATTTAGTGGGCGAATAACATTGTAGCGACACCAACTGGCAGCATCAAAAAAACATCGCCAACAAAGCCTGTGTGTGCCGCGAAAAATATTTGTTGTAGTTTCCTGATAATAAGACTGAAAGATTGAGTTGTTTGTTGGCTGGTTGATATAGCTTCGCCAAACTCTGTCACAGTTTGATCAGTCTGAAGAATTTTTCATAAACCAGGTTGATCGTCTGCATAGATTCTTTCCACTCTAGAAACATTTGGACGTTTCGGAGTACGGTTAAACCATTTGCTGGTATGGATGCTTTCCCCAAAAAGGTTATCGTCAATTTTGGATAAGGCTAAATTACGAAATATTTCATTCTAAAGTGAACTTTTTTTTAACTTCGGTTATAGTTTATCTTAAATTATTTCAATTTTGACGGATAAATTCAGCGCTGAAAATGGTTAACGAAAGTTGTTTCGGGGCGTAAAATTTAAAAGTGAAAAATAAAAGTTACAAACATCCGGTGCCTAAGAAATAGTGTTGTTAATCTTTAGTTTTCGTTTATTATTTTATTGAATTTTAATCGATTAAGTATAACTGAAAATTATTGTGTGTTCCGGGGGAAATTTATATTTGCAGCTAATCGTCCGAAAATTTTATTCGCTGGTATTTCCGGGAAGAGAGTTAATCAGAGGTCCAAAGTCATTTTTTGATTTTATGCTACCCGATTTTTTTATTCCTTTAATTTATATTGATTATAAATAATTATGTCTGCTGTTTGTGCTTCGAAATAAAGATTTTTCTACTAAGGTTTAAACAGGATAAGGTTTAGTTGAAACCAAAAAATCGAGCGGCGTGTGTTGTTGTTGGGTCAGAAGATAGCGTGTCTGACGCAATGACGCTCAGATTGCCTGCCCGCCACACAAGGCCATTCATTGGCAGGCTGGCTTCATTACGCTGCACTTCGTTCGCAATGACAGAACATCGAACAAGGCGTCATTGCCTGCTGCTGGCTGGCTGGCATTCTAAATCTTATTGTGAAATAGATCGACACTTTTCGGCTATAATCCAATTATTTTCGCGATTTTTGAATCAACCATCGTGGCCGATATCAATTTGTACTTATGCACCAAAAACCAAAAGTTAACCATATTACCCAGGGGGAGCTTCGAAAGTTATACTTCGGGCTGGTCTTTTGGTTGATTCTTTGCAATCAGCTTAGTGCTCAGAAATACAGTCAATCCATTCGGGGAACTGTTTTCGATGCTGAGAACTCCAGACCTCTTTCAGGAGTTACCGTTTTATGCATGACCGGCCATCCGGTGGTAGGATGCGTGACCGATTCGCTGGGTGGCTTTCATTTGGAAATACCCGATGGCAGCCATTCTTTTTCGTTCAGCCGTGTTGGATATTATACCAGGCAACTCAAAAACATTCAGATTTCTTTGGGGAAAGAGGTGTTGACCGATGTTTCGCTGACCAGTCAGGTGTACCAAATTGACGAGGTGAATGTGAGAACCAATCGGAATGAGAAAATAAACCCTATGGCAACCGTCAGCGCACATTCTGTCAATAAAACGGAATTTAACCGCTTCGTTGCGGGTTCATTCGACGCGTCGCGGATTGTTGGCAATTTTGCCGGGGTGATTTCAGGAACAGGAGACGACAAAAATGAAATTATTGTGCGGGGAAATTCTCCCCGGGGTCTTTTGTGGCATCTGGAAGGAATTGAAATCCCGAATCCCAATCATTTCTCGTTGGGAAAAGGAAATACAGGAGGCCGGTATTCCGTACTGAACACCAGTGTGTTTTCGTCATTTGATTTTTTTATTGGTTCTTTTCCGGCGGAATATGGGAATGCTTATTCAGGAGTTATGGACCTGAACTTAAGATCGGGAAATCCGGAACAACACGAGTTCTCGGTTGATGTGAGTACGCTTGGTCTTGAAGGTTCGGCAGAAGGACCAGTTGGCAAAAAGAAAGGTCTCTCGTACCTGATTAATTACCGATATTCTGATTACAGTTATCTGACTAAATTGGGTTTTCTGGAGCCAGACGGTTACCCGATCATTCCGAAGAGTTCTGATTTTGTTTTCAAGACTACTTATCAATCAGAACGATCAGGAACTTTTGATTTATTTGCACTGGGTGGTTCGTCCAAAATTGGATTCCTTCAAATGTCAGAAATCCATATTCCCGGAAGCGAAAGCAAACTGGAAGAAATTTATCTCTGGCAACGCATGGCCGTTGCGGGAATGAAACACGCCATTCAGACGGCTGACGGCAAAACAGAAATTAAGAGCACGGCTGCAGTTACTTACGATTACAGTTCGATGGAATTGCATCCGACCGGAACAACTTCGGAGCAAAACTTTACTTACCAGGACCATTTTAGCTACCCGGTTTTTCGTTTGTCAACACAAATCAACTACAGGTACAATGACCGGCATTCGGCAAGATTGGGCGCTACCTACAATCATATTTGGGGACAAATGTTCGCTGAACAGCTTAATCCGGAAATGCAATATGATACATTACTTAACAAAACGGGCAAAGGCTGGTATGCTGATTACTACGGACAATGGAAGTATCAATCGCGAAAATGGTTCGAGAGCGTCACCGGCTTGCATGCATTCCATTCCGGAGTTACACATGAATTTATTTTGGAACCCCGGCTAGGAGCAATTGTGCGGCTTCCGGGGCAGCAATCACTTAATTTCGGGCTTGGCCTTCATTCACGTCTTGAACCTTTGGCGGTTTACAATTATCAGGTAAGAATTTCAAAAACGCTCCGCGAGGAAAAGAATATCGATTTGAAAACAACCAAAGCCCTGCACCTGACGGGGAGTTATGTCTTAAATCTGGGCGACTACATGCAATTTACCGTGGAGGCGTACCTGCAATATCTGAGGGATGTTCCGGTAAGCACAGATGTAAACAATCCATTTTCACTGATCAATTCGACGGACGGCTTACCTTCAGGAGCGCTAAACAATAACGGAAAAGCCCGTAACAAAGGATTGGAATTTACACTCCGGAAGTTGCTTTCACATCATTATTATTTCCTGGCGAATGCGTCGCTGTTCAGTTCTAAATACCGCGCTTCCGATGGAATTTGGTACAATACATACTTCAATACTACTTACATCTGTAATTTGTTGGCTGGCGCGAGCTTTCAGATCGGAAAGCAGAAACAGCATACCCTTGAATTTAAATTACGCGGCAACCAAAGAGGGGGATTTCGCTATACTCCCGTGGATCAGGCGGCAAGTATTCTTCATCAAACTGTCGTTTATGAGACTGAGAATAACTTAGCAAGTCAACTTCCAGCTTATAAGCGAATTGATTTTGGAGTAGGTTTCCGGATGAAGAAACGAACAAGTGCGTTTAGCTGGATGGTTGATTTGCAAAATATCATGAATGCAAAAAATGTGGTTTACCGGTCTTTTGGCTTTCAAAACAACTCTGTAAAAGTTTATGATACGAAGAGTCTTGGACTACTTCCTATGATTACAATAAAAGCAGAATTCTAATGTAAACACTGTCGGGAAAACACAGCCTGGTTCGGGTGTTTCATGGAGCATAAATGTAATCAGGCCCGGATGTGATCATGAGTTACAGGAGCTATTTATTGTCGTGTTTTAAAAAGTACTCACCCCAACGTCCGCAGGCGGACGTTGGGGTGAGTCGGGATAAAAGGATGAATTCAAATGCGATATTATTGCATTCCCAATACTTAGAATGTTTTTGTGTGCCGCATTTAAGTAATAAAAATGAAATAATGTCGTACTTTTTAAATTAGCTTTTATGGTATTATTCGCAAAAACGTTCACCACAGATTACCCAAATTCTCACAAATTCATAAAATTGGGGGGGAATCAGTGGTAATCTGAGGAATCTGTGGTAGAAACTAATTAGTTTCCCTCGCCCATGATAGGGCAAGGTTGGATAACAAACTAATGCAAGTTTTCAATACGACAATGTATTATTCTCATTACTTATTTTTGAAGGAAATGAGGGTATTTTGCTTTCCGGTAATTAATTTTGGATTTCAAAATATTGCTATTAGCTTTGTCGTGTAAAACAAAAATGCAAATGAGGGTTATTGCACACCGAACATTGGTAGAGTTTTATTCGTTCAGACTGGATTCCAAAACGGCAATAGAGAACTGGTATACTAAAACGACTTCTGCAGGATGGCAATCTTTTGCAGACGTAAAAAAGGATTTCAATAGTGTTGATAGCGTGGGAAACCAACACTATGTTTTCAATTTAAAAGGGAACGATTACCGATTGGTCGTAGTAATCAAATTTCAGATAAAGATGGTTTACATCCGCTTTATCGGTACGCACAGCGAATATAATCAGATTGACTGTACTAATATTTAGGATATGACAAAAATAGAAAACGAACTACAGTACAAAGCCTCAATGGAGAGAATTGAGGAACTGTTACCTTTGGTTGCAGATGATACTCCTTTGACTGATAAGAACCTGGTGGAACTGGAATTGCTTTCGAATCTGGTTGCCGATTACGACGAAGCACATTACCCGATAAAAACGCCATCACTTCCTGATGTTCTTAAACTAAAGATGTATGAAAAGGATCTGACACAAACCATGTTATCAGAAATCATTGGGGTAAGTCCTTCGCGTATAAGTGAATACCTTACAGGGAAAAGCGAACCAACATTAAAGGTTGCAAGAAATATTTGTATTAAATTGGATATTAGCCCTAATGTTGTGCTTGGAATTTGATTTTGGTTATTTGCCGATACAGAAGTTCTTAAAAATATGCCCCAAGATCTCGTCATTTGAGATTTCTCCGGTAATCTCTCCCAGGAAAATTAAGCATTCACGAATATCTTGTGCCAGAAAGTCTCCAGAGATCAGATTATCTAGTCCAACCTGCACGCGTTCAATGGATTCAAGTGCCCTTGACAAAGCTTCGAAGTGACGTGTGTTGGTTACTATCACAGTATCTTCGCTGAGTGAATCCAACGAAACGGCATGTTGCATGTGCTGAATCAGCTCATCAAGATTTGTCTTTTGTTTCGCAGCTATAAACACGAGTTTTTCGTTGGTTTGCAGCGGCATTTTTTTCAATCGTGAAATTGTTTCAGGTAATCCGCGATCCATTTTGTTGGCTGCAATAATTAAATGCTGGGTTTGTATTCGGGAACGGATTTTCTCAATTCTCTCGCTCACTGTGTCAAAATCATTTTGTGTATCCACAACCAAAATCACAACCGTTGCCAAATCCAGTTTGCTGTAACTACGCTCAATGCCCAACGTTTCAATTTCGTCAGTAGTTTCACGAATCCCGGCGGTATCAAAAAAACGGAAGGCTGTGCCGTGAATATTCACCACATCTTCAATCACATCGCGGGTAGTACCGTGAATATCAGAAACAATAGCCTTTTCCTCATTCAACAACGCATTGAGCAGGGTTGACTTACCGACATTGGTTTCGCCCACAATAGCTACGGGAATTCCATTCTTGATGACATTTCCAAGCTGAAAGGAATTCTTCAGCTTCCGGAGAATATCTTCAATTCGGGAAACAAGTTTTTTGAGTTGGGTACGGTCTGCAAATTCCACATCTTCTTCGCTGAAATCAAGTTCAAGTTCAATCATGGCAATGAAATGCAGCAATTCACTTCGGAGACTGCTTAATTCTGCGGAAAAACCACCACGTATTTGATTGATGGCGACTTTCTGGGCAGCCCGATTGGTCGAAGCAATCAGGTCGGCGACCGCTTCAGCCTGCGACAAATCCATTTTACCATTCAGGAATGCCCGTTGGGTAAATTCTCCGGGTCGGGCCATTCTCGCACCCTTTTCAATGAGCAACTGCAAAACCCGCTGCTGAATATATACCGACCCGTGGCAGGTAATTTCAATCACATCTTCGCCGGTGAACGAATGCGGGGCGCGAAAAACAGAAACGACAACATCGTCAATCAGTTCCGTTCCATCCAGAATACTTCCAAAGTGTAAAGTATTCGGCTTTTGTCCGGCCAGTTTCTTTCCCGATTTTGGTGACTGAAATACAGTATCGGCAATTTCAAGAGCTTTCTCTCCTGAAAGGCGAATCGTGGCAATGGCTCCCATTCCGGGTGAAGTAGCTATCGCACAAATTGTTAATTGATCGAGCATCTTTCCATTTAATTTGACTGCAAAAATAGCAAATGGTTAAGGATTTCCGGTTGTTGCCCTGTATTTTTCAGATTTGGGGGTATTATGGTTATATTTAAAGAAATAATAGCGCGGATGCGAAATAGTGTTGCATCTCATTTAAAAACTGAATGTTATGAGTCATGAAGAATTTTTAAAAATTGCCTGGATTATTGGAGGCACTTTGTCAGGAATAGGATTGGGTTATGGTATCATGTATATTTTGAAACGAAAGTTTGATCGAAAAAATGAAAATAATGCCCTGCACGCAGTCAAACGCCTGTCGAAACCGTTTATCGGACTGGCAATTTTGCTGGTTGTGTTCGCGCTCCAAAAAGTAATTGCTTTCGAGGACTTTCTGCCCGTTCAAACCTCTGTCATTTTTCCAATTCTTCTGAATGTTATCGTTACCTGGCTCATTATCAACGCCATTAAGATTATCCGTTTTATGATTTTGGGGAAATACGACCTGCAATCAAAAGATAATCTTAAAGCCAGGAAAATGCAAACGCAACTTGTTGTTTTCGAACGGATTCTGATTACCATTGTGATCGTTATTTCGTTCGCCCTGATTCTCATGAGTTTTGAGTCTATCCGCAAATTTGGAGTAAGCTTACTGGCTTCAGCCGGTGTTGCCGGTATTATAATCGGTTTGGCCGCCCAGAAAAGTATTGGAATGATCCTGGCCGGGTTTCAAATTGCCATTACGCAACCAATCAGGCTTGAAGATGTTGTAATTGTAGAAGGAGAATGGGGTTGGATCGAAGAAATTACATTGACTTATGTGGTGGTGAGAATCTGGGATAAAAGGAGATTAATCGTTCCGGTCAACTATTTCATCGAAAAGCCATTTCAGAACTGGACGCGAATTTCGGCAGATATCATGGGAACTGTTTTTATTTACGTCGATTATGGTTTTCCGGTCGATGCTTTACGTGACGAACTGACCCGCCTGCTTACCAACAATGATTTATGGGATGGAAAAGTAAATGTTCTGCAGGTAACCAATGCCACCGAAAAAACGATGGAGCTCAGGGCACTTGTAAGTACTGCTGATTCCTCCATTGGATGGGATTTACGCGTATTTCTCCGCGAGAAATTAATAGACTTTATTCTCCGCGAATATCCTCAGTTTTTACCGCAAACCCGTGTTAAACTTCCGGAGGATATGTTAAAACAACAGAATTCATAGGTATAGAAAATATTAACCTGTGTTGTTTTTAATCAAAAAGTCATGAAGTATAACTTGAGGTAACAAACAGATTATTGCATAATAATCTGTTTGTTACAAGCGAAATACTAAATATATCCCAGACGGAAGAGTGGAATCTCCAATGGCGAAAGATATTTTAAGTTGGATGAACAGCAGATGCTTTTTTTGCGATTTTGAAAATTCAGGTTTAAAATTCTATTCGGTTTGGCATTTAAAGCTTGAAATTGCGGATAAACCGACCTTAAAATAACCAGTTTCACAGATTTTATTACTTTTGCCCGTAATTTGAAAATTCATCAATCAAATATTCTACTATGAAACTTCTTGAAGGAAAAACGGCCGTAATTACTGGCGCATCCAGGGGTATTGGAAAAGCAATTGCCATAAAATTTGCTGAAGAAGGTTGCAACATTGCCTTCACTGATCTTTTTGAAGATGAGAACATGAAAAACACTGAAGCTGAATTGACAGCCCTTGGCGTTAAAGCCAAAGGATATGCGTCCAATGCAGCGAACTTTGAAGATACCGACCGGGTGGTGAACGAAATTGTTGCCGACTTTGGCGCAATCGACGCTTTGGTAAACAATGCCGGTATAACCAAAGACACGTTACTTATGCGAATGACCGAAGACCAGTGGGATGCCGTAATTAACGTAAACCTCAAATCGGTTTTCAATTTTACCAAAGCTGCTCAAAAAGTCATGCTGAAACAAAAATCAGGATCAATCATTAACCTGAGTTCAGTGGTAGGCGTAAGCGGAAATGCAGGACAGTCGAACTACTCCGCATCGAAGGCAGGAATTATTGGGTTCACCAAATCGATTGCCAAAGAACTGGGTTCACGGGGGATTCGTTCAAATGCCATTGCCCCGGGTTTCATTATTACTGAAATGACGGCTAAAATTCCTGAAGAAGCCCGTAAACAATGGGAAGCAAACATTCCGATGAAACGTGGAGGTTCACCGGAAGAAGTTGCGAAGGTGGCTTTGTTTTTAGCATCCGATCTGTCTTCGTATGTAAGCGGCCAGGTTATTAATGTCTGTGGCGCCATGAACACCTAATCGGTTGAGAAAAATATATCGTCAAAAAAAGCTGGCATCCAAAGTGCCGGCTTTTTTCATGCATTTTCGAAAATTCCAGCCAGCGAGGTGCCAGATTTCTAAATACTCGGGCATTTCACAACCAATCTTTTTGTATATTAGATAAGCCAATTTTCCAGACAATGAACCAGAGAGGAATTTCTTTCCGTTTAAATTCGCAAATCACCACCATCGCTATTGCAATCATTGCAGGAATTGTGGCGGTCAACTATTATCTCGGAAATAAAGTTCTGATTAAAAAAATAGAAGAGGGCGCCATCAACCGCAGTAACCTTGTTATTTCAAGTGTTTCAAGGGTAACTGTTGGAACCGAGGAAATTGCCAAAAATATTTCGGTACAAGCGCTTTACTACTTCAAAAACAACGACCTGAATTTCTTTCTTCAGCAAATATTGAAGGCCAATGATATACTCGAAAGCATTCATGTTGAATTAATCGACAGAGAACACAATCGCGTACAGAAATTCTCATCCGACAGGAATGGTCAGCACATTTGCAATCCGGATAGTTTAGCTGCGGAAAAATTTATTGCAGACTTAAAATCGGGTACAATACATCTGAATTCAGGGATTTGGTCCAGCCCGTTTTATTGCAAGTTCGATACAACGCATTTGCTCATTTCGTATAAAATACCCGTTTATTATCCTGAAACAAAAGAAATTGCGGGTATCGTCTCCTGCGAAATTTCGCTTCGGAAAATGCGCCAGATGCTTTCAGAAATAAAGATTGGAGAAAATGGCTACGCTTTTATTGTCGATAGCATCGGGAATTTTATCACCCATCCTGATACAAAAATGATCCTGAGCCGAAATCTGTTTTCGGAATCATCGGGAATTTTCAGGGATAATAATGAAGAAGTTAAGCTGAAAATTAAGAAGGGAGAGAGTGGTGCAGGACTTGGTATTTCGGGATTTCTGAACGAACAAAAAGCATGGTATTATTTTGCTCCGCTTTTAAATTCAGGCTGGAGCGTAATTATTGTGATTCCGGAGAAAGAATTGTACAGCGAGCTAAACGAAAATTTCAGGCGAATAATCTTTGTTGCAGCCATTGGTATCCTGGTATTATTTTTCCTGAATATGATTGTTTTTCGGAAAATGCTAAACCCACTTGAACGTGTTACTTATGCCATTCAACGTTTTAGTTCGTCGCCGGGTAAAGAAGATAAATCGAAAAACGAAATTATTACGCTGGCAGAAAGTTTGGATAGCTGGCAGGAAAAATACGGATTGCTCATTAAGGATCAATCGGAGACCGCCAAAGACAAGCAAAAGATTGAACAGGATTTGAAATCGGCTCAGGAGATTCAATTGAATATCGTTCCCTCCGGAAAACCTATGTTTCAGAATCATCCTGAAATTGATTTGTATGCGATTTTAAAACCTGCTGAGACGATTGGTGGTGATTTATATGACTACTTTTTTATCGATAAAAACCATCTGCTCGTTGCAATCGGCGATGTTTCAGGGAAAGGAATTCCGGCATCGCTTTTTATGGCCATTGCCAGTACGCTGATAAAATCGAATGCAAAAACGCTTGCAGTAAAAGATATTGTCAGTCGCATTAACAACGAATTGAGTGAACGAAACTCCAACCAGTATTTTGTTACGCTTTTTGTGGGCATACTCGACATCAGGTCGGGAGTGCTTGATTACTGCAATGCGGCACACAATTATCCGTACATTTTGCACTCCGACGGCAGTATCGATGTTTTGTCGAAAAGTCATGGCCTGCCTTTGGGCATATACAAATACAAACCATATAAAAGCAGTTCAATAGAACTGCGCGACGAAGATATGCTGATTCTGTTTACCGATGGCGTAATTAATGCCAGTAATTCTTACAACCAGCATTATGGAACAGAAAAGCTTGAGCGGAATATTCAGAACCTCTACAATTTAACGGCTGAAGAAACTGTTTCAAAATTGCTGAAAAGTATCCTTATTTTTCAGGGAGACAGTCGTCAGGCAGATGATATTTCTATTTTGGTATTGAAATATTTACCGCAAAAAGAAACCCGGATTTAAGTCCGGGTTCTGTATTTATTCTTTTTTAGTGACTGTTGATAAAATCCTGATTTTTATTTTCTCAGTCTTTTTGTCAAATCCTACCGAGATCGTATCGCCCTGAACAACGGAAGCCCGAATAATAACCTCCGCCATTTCATCTTCCAGGTATTTTTGGATGGCCCGTTTCAGAGGCCTGGCACCAAACTGAACATCAAAACCTTTATCGGCAATGAAGTCTTTTGCCGCGGTTGATATTTTTAACTTGTAATTCAGCGAATTAACTCTTTCGTACAAGCCCTTTAATTCGATATCGATAATTTGATGAATGTGCTCTTTGGTCAGTTGATTAAACATGATCACATCGTCGATACGATTCAGAAATTCGGGAGCAAACGCTTTTTTAAGTGCTTTTTCAATGATGAATTTCGCATGATCTCCTTCGCCAGTTGTACTGGTTTGCGTGGTAAATCCAACTCCACGACCAAATTCAGACAACTGTCTGGAACCAATGTTCGAAGTCATTATAATAATGGTGTTCTTAAAATCAATGCTTCGGCCAAGACTGTCTGTCAATCTTCCTTCGTCCAAAACCTGAAGTAAAATGTGAAAAACATCCGGATGAGCTTTTTCAATTTCATCGAGCAAAACCACACAATAAGGCTTCCTGCGAACTTTTTCGGTTAATTGTCCACCTTCTTCGTAACCCACATATCCGGGAGGAGCACCGACCAAACGCGATACCGAGAATTTCTCCATATATTCGCTCATATCCACCCTAATCAGTGAATCAATACTGTCGAACAGATACTTGGCAAGTATTTTAGCCAATTGGGTTTTTCCGACACCGGTTGGTCCAAGAAAAACAAACGAGCCAATTGGCTTATTCGGGTCTTTTAGTCCGGCGCGGTTTCGCTGAATGGCTTTCACGATTTTCTCGATGGCATCATCCTGTCCAACCACACTGCCTTTAAGCTGTTTGCCCATGTCCATCAGTCGTTTCCCTTCAGCCTGAGCAATCCGTTGAACCGGAATTCCAGACATCATGGCCACAACTTCGGCAACTTTTTCCTCAGTAACTATTTCGCGGTGGCTAATAAGTTCCTTTTCCCAATCTTCTTTTTCCTGTTCAAGCAACTGCAACAGACTTTTTTCTTTATCGCGATGATTGGCTGCCAGTTCAAAATTCTGACTTTTTACAGCTTTAATCTTTTCTTCCTTGGTCTTTTCAATTTTCTCTTCCAGTTTTACGATACGCTCCGGAACATTGATGTTCGAGATATGTACACGCGAACCAGATTCATCAAGCGCATCGATAGCTTTGTCAGGTAAAAACCGGTCGGGAATATACCTGGCTGTAAGTTTTACACAAGCTTCAATGGCTTCCGGAGTATAATTGACATTGTGATGATCTTCATATCGTTGTTTAATGTTATGAAGGATCTCTATCGTTTCATCGACCGAAGTTGGCTCAACCATAATTTTCTGGAACCGTCTTTCAAGAGCGCCATCTTTTTCAATCTGCTGCCTATACTCATCCAACGTTGTAGCTCCAATGCACTGAATTTCTCCGCGAGCCAGCGCAGGTTTAAGCATATTTGCAGCATCAAGCGAGCCTGTTGCACCGCCGGCACCTACAATGGTGTGAATTTCGTCGATAAAAAGTATGACGTTGCTGACTTTCGATAATTCATTCAGAATAGCTTTCATGCGTTCCTCGAACTGTCCACGGTACTTGGTTCCGGCAACAATTGATGCAATGTCGAGACTTACGACGCGCTTATCGAACAGAATGCGCGAAACTTTTTTCTGAACAATCCGCAAAGCCAAACCTTCAGCAATAGCCGATTTACCAACGCCGGGTTCTCCAATCAAAATCGGATTGTTCTTTTTTCTTCGGGAAAGAATTTGAGCTAGCCGTTCAATTTCACGCTCGCGACCTACGATCGGGTCAAGATTGTTTTCTTCTGCTGCCTTCGTAATATCTACACCGAAATTATCGAGTACAGGTGTCTCCGACTTTGGATTTGCCGGCTTTTTGGCAGAAGAAGACGATGATGAACCTCCTGCAGATTTTGAAAAACTATCTTCGTCGTCAGAGTCTTCATCATCAAATTCCGATTTAGCTTCCGGACCTTTATAATCTTCCAGTCTCGATTTCAGAATGTAATAATTGATGTGGTATTCGCTTAGAATATTACTGATGAGACTTTCCTTATCCTTTATTAATGCAAGAAGTAAGTGTCCTGTATTAATTGTTGGACTGTTAAAAGCCCGTGCCTCCAGGTAAACCAGTTTCAATGCTTTTTCTGCTGATTTTAGCAATTGAACAGAAGCCTGTGAATCAATATCTTTTCCAGTTCGTAGTTTCTCTTCGATCGATTGTTTTATTTCTGCCAGATTGACACTCAGGTTGGTGAGAATTTCAATGGCAATACCTTCTCCATCTCTCAGGATTCCAAGAAAAATATGTTCCAATCCGATGCTGTCATTTCCCAGACGAATAGCCTCTTCCCGGCTATAGGTAAGAACATCTTTAATTCGTGGTGAAAATTGTGAATCCATATACTTAGTCACGTTATTAAAATTACGTTTCCAAAATAACAAAAAGTATTCCTAAATGTTGGCGGCCAATTTGGCCGTCCGCAAGCTTATTCAATCAAAAATACGCATTAATTGTTATCAGTGTTATTTAATTTCCTGATTTTTTGAACATTGCATTGTTAAAATCTTATTCCAATTTTAGAAAGGAAAAGCAAGGATTTCGCTTGATTCAAGAAGTATTTTTGTATTTTTGTCAGTCAATTTTTTAAACGCAAATTTTATATAAAGGAGAAGTAAATGGCTGAAGGCGAAAAAATTATCAAGATTAATATTGAAGAGCAAATGAAATCGGCTTATATCGATTATTCGATGTCGGTCATTGTTTCAAGAGCACTTCCGGATGTAAGAGATGGTTTAAAGCCTGTACATCGTCGCGTATTGTTTGGAATGAGCGAACTAGGCACCGGAGCAAATAAACCTTATAAGAAGTCGGCGAGAATAGTAGGGGAGGTTTTAGGGAAATTTCACCCACATGGCGACTCATCTGTTTATTTTACAATGGTGCGTATGGCACAGGATTGGTCGTTGCGCTATCCATTGGTCGACGGGCAGGGAAACTTTGGTTCGGTCGACGGTGACAGTCCGGCAGCCATGCGTTACACAGAAGCACGTTTGTCAAAAATTGCCGAAGAAACACTTTCCGACCTGGAGAAAAATACAGTAGATTTTCAACCCAATTTTGACGAGTCGCTGAAAGAACCAACGGTTTTACCAACCCGAATTCCAAATTTGCTGGTTAACGGAGCCTCAGGTATTGCAGTTGGTATGGCTACAAATATGCCGCCTCACAATTTGTCTGATACAATCGACGCAATTGTAGCTTATATCAATAATCCTGAAATTGATATTCAGGATCTGATTCCGATTATCAAGGCCCCGGATTTCCCGACTGGCGGTATTATATATGGTTACCGCGGTGTGCAGGATGCTTTTGAGACCGGACGTGGCCGTATTGTCGTTCGCGGAAAAGCTCACATTGAAGTGGCTCCAAACGGACGCGAAAAAATCATCATTACTGAGATTCCATACATGGTGAATAAAGCAGAACTGATTATGAAGACTGCTGAATTGATCAATGAGAAAAAAATTGAAGGAATTTCGAATGTGAACGATGAATCGGACCGCGATGGAATGCGAATAGTTTTCGACATTAAACGTGACGAAATATCGAATGTAGTACTGAATAAACTTTACAAATTTACACAACTTCAGAATAGCTTCAGTGTAAATAATATTGCACTTGTAAATGGCAGGCCCCAAATGCTGAATCTCAAAGATTTGATTCACTATTTCGTGGAACACCGCCATGATGTTGTCATCAGGAGAACTCAATTTGAATTGGATCAGGCTGAGAAGCGAGCTCATATTCTTGAAGGACTTATTATTGCCAGCGATAATATTGAAGAAGTTATTGCTATCATTCGCGCATCGAAAAATCCGGATGAAGCCCGCGAACAATTGATGGTTCGCTTTAATTTGTCGGAAATTCAATCGCGTGCTATTGTTGAGATGCGTTTGCGCCAGTTGACCGGACTGGAACAGGATAAATTGCGTCAGGAATATGAAGATATCATGAAACAGATTGAACATCTGAAAAGCATTCTTGCAGATATCAATCTACGCATGGAAATAATCAAGACGGAATTACTTGAAATCAAGGAAAAATATGGCGACGGACGTAAAACCGAAATTATTCCGAATGCCGAAGAGTTAAATCCTGAAGATTTTTATGCCGACGAGGAAATGGTAATTACGATTTCACACATGGGTTACCTCAAGCGAACACCTCTTACCGAGTTTAAAATTCAGGGAAGGGGAGGAGTCGGTTCAAAAGGTAGTACTACCCGCGATTCGGATTTCCTCGAGCACATGTTCAATGCTTCGATGCACAATACGCTGCTTTTATTTTCTGAAAAAGGAAAATGTTTCTGGCTCAAAGTTTATGAAATTCCGGAAGGAACCAAAACTTCGAAAGGTCGTGCGATTCAGAACGTAATCAATATTGAACAGGACGATAAAATTCTGGCGTATATCAATGTGAAAAATCTTACTGATCCTGAATATATTAACAGCAATTTTATTATACTTTGCACTAAGAAAGGTATCATCAAGAAAACCTCACTCGAAGCATATTCACGTCCACGTCAAAATGGAGTGAATGCCATCACCATCAGGGAAGATGATCAACTGTTTGAAGCCAGAATGACCAACGGCAATCACAACATTATGATGGCGGTTCGCTCTGGTAAAGCTGTTCGTTTTGAAGATCATAGCGTTAGACCGATCGGCAGAACCGCTTCAGGAGTTCGTGGTATCACGCTTGGAAATGATCAGGATGAGGTAGTTGGCATGGTTTGTGTTGAAAACGAAAATGAAGACATTCTGGTAGTCTCTGAAAATGGTTATGGAAAGCGGTCGAAAATTGAGGATTACCGATTAACCAACAGAGGTGGAAAAGGTGTTAAGACGATTAATATTACCGAAAAAACCGGGCAATTAATTTCGATTAAAAGTGTTGATGATTCGAGTGATTTGATGATAATTACGCAGTCTGGGTTAACCATTCGAATGTCGGTTTCATCACTTCGAATAATAGGACGTACAGCACAGGGTGTTAGGCTGATTAACCTAAAAGAAAGCGATCAGATAGCATCAATTACAATTGTGCCGTCGTCGGAAGAACCAGATGAAATTATTGAGTTGCCGGATGGATCTGTTGAATTACCTGAAAATGAAGATATTCAAGAAGATACCAATAATCAACCTGAAGAATAATAATAAATAATTTAGTAATCGCGTAATAACAAACTTTTTAGTACAATGAAGAGAACGACAATTTTATTTGTTTTACTTTTTGCCATAACATCGGTGTTCGCACAGAAAGGCAAAGTAACCAGTGCGTTAAGTTATAAAGAGACCGGGAAACTCGACAAAGCGGTTGAAGCAATCGAGGAAACTGTTGATGCAAACAACCCAAAATCGGAGAGTTCAATTACCTGGCCAAGAACCTGGGAAGTACGTGGTGAAATTTACCAGGCCGTTTTTCAATCGAAAGACGAAAATTACAAAAAACTAAACGCTGATCCTCTGACAGTTGCTTTTGATTCTTACATGAAAGCGTTACAACTTGACGACAAAGATCGCTTTTCGAAAAGCGTAAAAATTAAACTTACTCTTTTGATTGGTGATCTTACAAACCAGGCTGTTGCTGCGTTTAATGAAGAAAACTACCCAAAAGCTCAGAAATCTTTTGAGCAAATTATGGCTATTGAACAAACACCTGTTTACAAGGCAGAAGATCCTAATGCAGTTGATACTGTAATTATATTCAATGCCGGATTAGCTGCATATAATGCTCAAAATTACGATAAAGCAATTGAATATTATAAAGAAGCTGCCAAATACAAATACAACGGTGCAAAGACTTACTCATTAATTGCAAACAGCTATTTCCAGAAAAAGGATACAATTGGCGCTTTAAACGTCCTCCAGAATGGTTTAAAAGAATATTCAGACAATGGCGCTCTTTTGGTTGAAGTTATCAACATCTATCTGAATGCCAACAAAGTAGATGATGCGATGAAATATCTGGATATTGCGATTGCACAAGATCCTAAAAACGCTTCGTATTACTTCGCACAAGGAACACTTTACGACAAGTTGCAAAAAACTGATGAAGCTGCAAACAGCTACCTGAAAGCAATTGAATACAAAGATGATTACTTCGATGCATATTATAATCTTGGAGCTTTGTATTACAACAAAGGCGTAAAACAAGTTGACGTTGCCAATGCAGTTCCAAGCAATCAGCCCGAAAAATACGAAGAGGAAAAAAATAAAGCTGATATTGAGTTTAAGAAAGCAATTCCTTACATGGAAAAAGCACATGAAATAAACCCAACAGATAAATTTACAATGGAGTCGCTGAAGACATTATACTATCGTTTGAAAATGTTGGATAAACATGCAGAGATCATTGAAAAAATGAAAAGCTTGCAATAAGAGATAGTTTTAAGGAGGAGTTTTGCTCCTCCTTTTTTAGATCTACAAAAATAACATAATATTAATTCTAAGACAAATGTATTAAAAAAATATCAATCGATATATTTACATAATTAAGTCAAAATCCATAAGATGTACAACAAATAAGTGCCGCTAAACCAGGAATATCCGTTTCTCGCTAAAAGGCGAATTTTGAAGCAATATATCACCAATTGCATAATTAGTCGATTAAAAGATATTTTGACGATAACTTTTCTTTAATCTGACTTACATACCATTTATAAAATGGATTTCCCCGAAGATCTAACTTTTTGAGATTTGGCGCTTGATTATAATTCAATGGAATAATTTGGAGCTTATTTTGACTTAAATCTAAAACTTCCAACTCTGGCAACTGATACATGTTGAGCGGCAATGTTACAATTTCATTTTCGCTAAAATCCAATTCCCTAAGTTGTTTTAAATTTAAAATTGATTTTGGTATATCTGTGAGTTTGTTTTTGTTGAAGTTTAATTGTTCCAAACTTGTTACATTTGTAATGCATTCGGGAAATACAATCATGTTATTCATCTCTAAATCAATACTTTTTAATGATTCACATTTGTTAATTACGCAATTAAATTCATACAATTTATTTAAACTGAGGTTGAGATTTTTTAACGATTGTATGTTGAATGTTTCACCTTTTAATTGAGTAAGCTTATTGTTCCCCAGATTTACGTCCAGAAGATTTTGCATATTCCCAAGCGATTCAGGGATACTTTCGAGCTGATTTTGTGAACAATCAAGGATTTTTACGTGAACCAACTCCCCTATCGATTTGGGCAATTCTGTAAGTTTGTTTTTTGTCAGTATCAATTCTTTCAAATTAACCAGTTTACCAAAGCTTTCAGGTAGATTTTTCAGTTGGTTTTCAGATATTACCAGTTCATTTATTGCACTTAAATTTCCGATGTTTTCAGGCAATTTCTGTATATTGTTTTTACCCAGTCTCAAGGTTTCAAGCAGAACGAGGTTGCAAAGTTCATCTGGAATAATCGTTAATCGATTCCAGTTTAAGTCGAGTATTTTAATCGACATGCAATTTCCAATTGTGCCTGGTAGAGATTCCAATTGATTGTTGAACAGATCAACGATTTCTAGTGAAGTACAATTACCAACAGACTCGGGAATTTTTGTCAATTGATTTTCTGCACAATAGAATTTCTGTAAGGCAGTAAGCTTTCCAAATTCTGGCGATATGTCTGTCAGTTTATTCTCTTGAAGTCTTAATTCGATAAGGTTAACCAAATTTCCGATTCCATCAGGAATAGACGTTAATTTGTTGTTATTCAAATACAATACCTTCAGATTAGAAAGCTGAAACAAAAAATCCGGAAGACTTTCAAGCTGGTTGTAGCCAAGTTTTAGTATCTGTAAATTCTGGAGTCTCGCAATTTCTTCTGGCAAAGCACTCAACTTTTGATTTTCGAGATTGAGAATTGTAGCTTTCTTTTTATCGACCATCGCCTCCTCAACTGAAAAATATTCTTTTGGCGCCTGCACTACTTCTTCTTTGACCTTCTTCTTCGATTTCTTTTGTGCATAACCCGATTGGAACGAAATCAGAAACAGCAGGACAAATAGTATTTTAAAACGACGACTCATTCTAATAAAGTATTAATTATTAATTAAATATATACAGATTTGAAATTTTTTAAATTAATTTTCACTGGCGATAAAGGAATAAATATCTTATGAATATCTATCGTATACCCAAAGAAAAAACGATGACATACCCTTTATTAATTGTGGTATAGCATCGTTTGAAAAGGAAATAAGACGGCTTTACAGATTTGTAAATTGCAGAATTATTTCAGTTTACCCTTAGCGAATAAAATTCTTCCAGACTTCGGTCAATAATATCATCAACTTCAGTCAAAACCTTAGTTTTTGGCTTAAATTTAAATGCTCTGTCATCTTCTTGTTTCTGTCTTAAAACTTCGCGAAGAAGATACATTGCTTTGATCATTTTTTTCAATCTGTCTTCTTTCATGGCTCATTGTTTGTTTTACCAAAGCTAAAAAGACAAATAGTCAAATACAACAGCGAAATTTTACATTTTTGTTAATAAACAGTAAAATTACTGGTTAAAATCTACATCGCGTTTAATGTAATTGCTATAATCTTTCAAAATTGGCTCATATTCGTGGTGAAACAGTTTTGATGAGATCATGAAATCGGCTGTTGACCGATTGATTGCTGTTGGAATATTATACAAGGTTGAAATTCGCAGAAGTGCCTTTACATCAACGTCGTGCGGTTGTGGTTGCATCGGATCCCAGAAGAAGATTAACAAATCCACCTGGCCTTCACTAATCCGGGCTCCTAATTGCTGATCGCCCCCAAGCGGACCAGATTTAAGTCGGATAACTTCAGGCGGAACCACATCATTTTCGAGGCATTTCTCCTCTAATTTAGACTGTACCAAACTTCCTGTTGTTCCGGTACAAATCAAGCCGTGAGGGGTTAATTCCTTCCAGTTCCAGGAAACCCATTCAATCATATCTTTTTTGCGGTTATCGTGGGCCACCAGTGCAATTACTTTTTTCTTTTTCATTGTGAAAATATTAGTAACAATAGTAAATTAACATTTCTAAATCGCTGGAATTTCATTAATTCCATACTGAGCGACAGCAAAGATAACTATAAAAAGGGAGTGCAATCTATAAACAAGCCGTCAGAAAAATTATCTATAAAAACCAAACAAAAAATAAGGGTATGATCTTTTGAATCATACCCTTAACCATGTTTAAATTTTCATTATTAACTAAATTGGGCTTTCAAATCTTCCACCCATTTTGCAATTCGAACCTGCGATAAACGCGGTTGATTTTCCTGATCAAGACATAAGCCGCAAAATTGATTATCACCACATTCGGCCCTCGAACTTTCATAATTGTATCCTTCACGGGAAGTATAGCCAACGACCTTTGCTCCTCTCGATTCAACCAATTCAGCAAAAATACCTACTCCGTCATTGAAATTTTCCGGATAATGAACCTGATCCCCCAAACCGTAAACGGCAAATTTCTTTCCTGATAAATCCATATCCTCAACTGCCGGAACAAATTCATCCCAATAGTTTGGCAATTCGCCATCCCACCAGGTTGCAACACCTATAATATAGTTATCGAATTGTCCGAAATTATCCTCATTTACTTCCTCTGCATTTACTACTTCTAGATTTTCTTTGCCAAAAGCCTCTATAATCTTCTCACTGACCTTTGAGGTTTTATTCGTATGGAAGCTATAAAATATACCTGTTTTGCTCATGATATTCTCTTTAATATGCGATTAATTCTTTTGCAGTTGCCACAATCTTATCTGTATCTGGCAGAATGGCTTTTTCAAGAATCCGGTTAAATCCAACCGGTGTATAAGTTGAACCAACCCTTTTCACTGGTCCGTCAAGATATTCAAAAGCTTCTTCCATGATTGTAGATGTGACTTCCGCTCCAAAACCAGCAAATACTTTATCTTCGTGAACTACCATCACTTTACCTGTTTTCTTAATCGAATTTAGAATTGTCTCTTTATCAAGTGGTACCAGTGACCGAAGGTCAATGACTTCGATATCGATTCCTTCCGCGGCAAGCTTATTAGCTGCCTCCAAGCTATAAATCAGGGTATTGCCGTAAGTAATTAGTGTGATATCTTTACCCGGCCGACGTATTCTTGCTTTCCCGAAAGGAACTTCAAAATCATCAGGAACTGGTGCTGAAGCCTGGGGTGCGTTGTAAAGCGCTTTTGGCTCCATGAATACCGTCATTCCACGGGATCTGATAGCCGTACGCAATAATCCTGCTGCATCATCAGCGAACGTCGGATAGACTATCCGTACGCCGGGAATTGTTGTCAAAGCTCCCTCGATGTTCTGTGAGTGGTATAGGCCGCCGCCGATGTAACCACCGGAAGCCAACCTGATTGTCATGTTAGGAACAAACTGACCGTTCGAACGCCAATAATCGTGACTGGATTCAACATACTGTTCCATGGCAGGCCAGAAATAATCAGCAAATTCCGCACCTTCAATAACCACCCTGATGTTATCATTAAAACGAGACATACCGTTTGCGGTACCAACAATAAAATCTTCAGCAATAGGCGCACTAAAAACTCTTTGGTCTCCAAATTCCTGCTGCATTCCTTTTGTTACATTGAATGCTCCCCCTTTGTCTTTATTGGCAACGTCCTGCCCCCAAATAAAGGTATCCGGATTAGCGCGAAACTCTGCTTTCAGCGTGTTATTGATAGCTTCAACCAACTTCTGTTTCTCTCCATCATATTCATGAACTCCTTCAGGATACTTATCCGCCTTATAGGGTTCAGGCATAACAAAATTAAAAATCGTTGCCGGATCAGGATCTGGAGCTGCCATTGCCTTCTTATGAGCCTCTTTTACAACGCCTTTGGCACTTTCCTCAATGGCTTGCAATTCTTCCTCGGTGAACCTGTCATAGCGAAGCAACATCCGGCGGAATTTGGCCAAAGGATCATATATACGTGAATAATTACGTTCGTTTTCGCTACGATAAAGTTCGTGACGATCTGAATTCGAGTGTGATTCCATACGCACGCAGTTGGCTTGCAAAATCACCGGTTCGCCCACTTCCAAAACGTGCTTTTTGGCTTCAGCCATGGCATTCATCGAATCAAAGATATCTTTCCCATTGCAATGGATAATTCTCAAATTCTTGAATCCTACAAAGTTATTTGCAACTTTGCGATTGGCCGTTTGCATGTGCTTGGGAACTGAAATTCCATAGCCATTGTCCTGCAACACAAATATTACAGGAAGTTTTTCGCGCGAAGCCCCGTTTATAGCTTCGTAGACATATCCTTCGCTTACTGAAGATTCGCCGTGAGAGGTGATTGCAACACCCTTTTGTCCATAATATTTAATTGCTCGTGCAACGCCAACTGCATGCAAATCGTGATTCCCGGTACACGATGAAACGTTGTGTATATTCCATTCGGGTTTAGCAAAGTGATTGGACATGTGGCGTCCGCCGCCGGCAACATCGGTTGCTTTTGATATTCCATTCAGAATGATTTCTTCTTCCGTTAAACCAGCTGAAAAGCAAGTCATCATATCGCGGTAATACGGAAAAAGATGATCGGTTTTTTTGTCAAAATGCTGGCCAATGGCAAATTGTATACCATCGTGCCCGGCATACGGCGCATGGTACGACCAGCCAATAGCCTGTTTTAGATAGTTTGGAGCCCTTTCGTCAAGCTTTCGTCCCACAACCAATTTAGTATACCACTTTTCAAGGGTTTCCTTATTTACATTTTTTATCGTGTAAATCTTTGGATAAATACTGCTCATGTTGAAATTTTATATTTGTCTGTTGATATCAAATTCTTCGAGAAGATCTGCGATCCGTCTCAAGAAAGCTCCGCCAAGTGCGCCATCGATAATACGGTGATCATATGATAAAGATAAGAACATTTTGTGACGGACAACGATGGCATCGCCCGTTGGAGTTTCCATAACTGCAGGTTTTTTCTCGATACTTCCGGTGGCCAGAATCGCTACCTGAGGCTGGTTAATGATTGGTGTTCCGATCAGATTGCGGAACGATCCAAAATTGGTAATCGTGAAAGTTCCTCCCTGGTAATCTTCAACTGAAAGTTTGTTTTTGCGGGCAGCTTCGGCCAGTTGATTCATATTTTTGGTAATTCCAACCAGGTTTTTTTGTTCGGCATTTTTAACCACCGGAACAACAAGGTTTCCATCGGGTTTTGCAACAGCAATAGCGATATTTACATCCTTGTGAATAATTATTTTGTAGTCGTCAACGGACGAATTCAACATAGGATATTCGGTAATTGCCTTTGCCACAGCTTCAATAAACACAGGCATGTAGGTAATTTTCTCGTCGTATTTTGCCTGAAACGAATCTTTCACTTTCGTTCTCCAAAGTACCAAATTGGTAACATCAGCTTCAACAACCGCAGTGACATGAGGAGATACCTGTTTCGACATCACCATGTGGTCGGCTATAATCTTTCGAACACGATCCATTTCGATAATCTGATCGGCTGCCCCCAACGAAATTGACGCTTTTGCAGGAGCCGGACTCACTTTAGTTTCTGCCTTTAGAGCAACCGCAGGTGCAACTGAACCTTTTTTACGGTTTTCAATATAGCTGAGAATATCATTTTTCTGCACTCTTCCATTCAGGCCTGATCCTTTAATCGACTCAAGTTCAGTCATGCTAACATTTTCCGAGCTGGCGATTGACATTACCAAAGGAGAATAAAATCGTGTTGATGTTGGTTCTCCACTAACATCGACCTGAGCTGTTTCTTGTACCTTTCCAGAAACAGCATGAACTGGTTCAGCAACAGCCTTTTCCGGCTTTGCATCAACTTCTTCCTTTGAAACCGAATCATCATCATCGCCTTCAAGACTAATAATTGCGACAATTTCTCCTACCGGAACCAACGCGTTCAGGGGAAAAAATATTTTTTTAACAATGCCATCGACAGGTGAAGGAATCTCTGAATCAACCTTGTCTGTCGCAACTTCGAAAATCGGTTCATCTTCTTCAATTTTATCACCTTCTTTTACAAACCATTTGGTAATCGTTGCTTCCTGCACACTCTCACCAAGTTTTGGCATCTGAATTTTAAATTCTGACATACTTTCAACTATTATTTAACATTAAGAACTTCAAGTTTTCACACAAACTAACAAGATATAGATTGAAAAGTTCAAGTATAGAACTTCAAGATTTTGATCAAAACCAGCCTAGACAACCCTATTATTCTATAAATTTAATGAATTAAAATTTCAACATTCAATTCGACCAATTTTTAATTTCTGGACAAACTTAAAACCTGAAAATAAAAAGGATGAATCAATACATTGATCCATCCTTTTTAAAAGTTTTAGCATAACTAAAAATTACAACTCCTTAGGAACATATTTAAACAAATCTTGTTTAGGCCAGGCTGTTATTTTTTTCTCAATTTTTCCCATCATGGCATTGATGTATGTTGGAAGCCGGGGACCTTTCCAACTGCTCGAATTGATTATAACCACCCATTCAAAGCCATTTTCCTGTCGTTTCATAATTGCTGAAGTTCCGGCCATGCTGCCTGTTCTTATCCAGTCGCCATTTTTCCTGACAACTTTCCACCCAAGTGGTCCCTTAACATCCTTATATTCAACCATCTGGTTTATTAAGTGTCGGGGCAGCATATCCGGTGTGTTCCTAAAACCATCGACCAGAACCATCAGTTTAGCCAATTCAACCGACGACGCAATCCAGCCACCGGCAGAACTAAGTAACTCAATAGGATTACCACCATATGGCTTGGGAACCATTTTCCCCGAGCCATCAAACGCCGGAACCAGTTGGTTTTCATCAGCTTCATAATATTTTACTTCATTTGATCGCCGATCAGCCAGATAACTTCCACCAATGTGCATGTCAGAAATGCCTTCAGGTTTTAATACATCGTTAACCACATAGTCTTCGTACGATTTGCCTGAAACTGCCTCAATAACTTTACTCAAAAACATGTATCCCATGTTCGAATATGACGAACGGCTTCCCGGTTCAAAATGCAGATTTCTACTGGCTATAAACCGATAGTAAGATTCCATTGTTGCAGCGCCTGTTTCTCCCGTTTTTTCGAGCACAATAAGCGAATTAAAGGCAGGATCGCCGTATGCAAGTGACCAACCACCGGCATGAGCCAAAAGATGCCTCACGGTTATCTTATACAGTCGTTTATCTTTTACTGAATCAAAAATTTTATCCTTCAGGATTGCATTTGGACCAAAGACTTTTGAATCGAGTGTAAGTTTCTTGTCCTCAACCAATTTCATAATAGAAACAGCGGTAATAAGCTTGCTGACACTGGCAATGCGAAATAGATTACCCGGAGTTACTGCACGTTGAGATTCAACATCGCCGTAACCAAAACCATGAGCATATACAAGCTTTCCATCTTTTACAATCGACATGGTCATGCCAGCCAAATTCCATTGTTTCAGAAATTTATCAGCTTCACGGGCAATAAAACTATGTCCGCTAAATTCCGAAAGATCGTTGGTTATCCTGAAATTCAGGCTCTTCGTGTCTACTTCCTGGACTTTCTTAGGAATTTCATTCCGTTCTGCAGGACGATTGAAACGCAGAATCGCCAATAAAATAATGAAGACTATTAAAATTAATGTGAATAATCTAATATGTAATTTTTTAAAATTCAGCATTGTAAACTACCAATTATTTCATTAACAGACTGAATTTTATGTCTTTCCATATATGCAGAAATTCCGTCAACAATTTGGACGGGAATGGTTGGATCAATGAAAATTGCGGTTCCAACCTGAACCACTGAAGCACCAGCAATCATAAATTCAATGGCATCGGTAGCATTCATTATCCCACCCATCCCCATTACCGGTATTTTTACTGCATTGTAAACCTGCCAAACCATCCGAAGAGCAATTGGCTTAACCGCAGGACCCGATAATCCACCTGTAATCGTTGACAAAACAGGCTTTCTGGTTTCAGCATTTACAGCCATTCCCAATAAAGTATTGATTAACGAAACACTGTCGGCACCTTGTCCTTCAACTGCTCTCGCTATATCAGCAATATTGGTAACGTTTGGTGAAAGTTTTACAATCAACGTTTTGTCATATACTTTACGAACAGCCTTAACCACTGCTTCAGCCGAAGGACAGCTTATTCCGAAAGCCATTCCACCTTCTTTGACATTTGGGCAACTAATGTTCAATTCGATGGCAGGTATCTTATCAAGCTCATTTAATCGTTCAGTTAACTCAACGTATTCTTCAATTGTTGAACCATTTACATTAACAATGATATGGGTATCCAAATCTTTGATTCCGGGATAAATATTCCGGATAAAGTTGTCAACGCCTTTATTTTGCAGGCCAACAGCATTAAGCATTCCTGAAGGAGTTTCAGCCATTCTTGGGTAAGCATTCCCCTCACGGTGCCGAAGTGTGGTACCTTTAACCACAATTCCGCCTAAACGCGACAAATCAAAAAAATCAGCGATTTCTTCTCCAAAACCACAAGTTCCTGATGCTGTCAGAACCGGATTTTTGAAATCCAGATCATGAATTTTAATTCCAAGATTTACCATTTCAGATCTTTTACATTGAATACCGGTCCGTCGGTACATACACATTTGTGACCAGCTTTAGTATCTTCAACACAACACAAACAAACTCCAAAACCACAAGCCATCATATTTTCGAGCGAAACTTCACAAGAAATATCTTCTTCAATAGCCTTACGCCCAATGGCTTTCATCATTAAATCTGGTCCGCAGGTATATATTTTTGTAAATTGCGAAAGCTGATTTGTAAATACTGAGTGGTTCGTTACGTAGCCCTTTTCACCAAGAGAACCATCTTCAGTCGCAAAGTAGAATTTTCCCAAATCCCGGTAGGCGGAAATATCGATATGATCAGATGCTGATTTTGCTCCAATCAGTATGGCCACGTTCTCAGGATCTAATCCACAAATTTTAGCAAGAAACAACATTGGGGCAACACCGCTTCCTCCACCAATCAATAGAATGCTATCACTTTTATCTGGTAATGAAAATGATTTTCCAAGAGGAAGAATCGCATTTACAATCTGACCAGCTTTTGCCTCTGTCAGTTTTTTTGATCCCCTGCCCAGAATTTTAACAAGCAGAGAAATGGTTTGAGCATCATAATCAACGTCCAAAACCGAAAATGGCCGACGAAGAAATATCTCTGATGCATCTTTTATTTCAACATTGATAAACTGACCGGGGAAAATATCTGAAACTGGTTGTGGAGACTTTAGTAATAGTCGAAAGTTATCTTTATTAAGTTGCTTATTTTCAAGCAGTAGAAAATCAATTACCGTCTTTTTCATGCACATGAATTTGCCGGCAAATATAGTCGAAAATTTTTATCGGGAAGGGTTATAAACCTTAAAAGTTTGATCCTTGTAGAAAACAATCAGGCGTTCAATAGGTTTTTCTGTCCCCAAAAGTTGCTCCGGAAAACTATCTTCAGATTTTTTGCTTTCAACGATGGGCTGCGTATAAACATCCTTTGATTGAAGCGGAATATCAGCAATTTCGACTTTTTTTTCAGCTACTTTTTCTTCCTTTTCAACTGAAGTTTTCACCGGTTCGGGTATTTGATCAAATAAAGTTCGCGATTTCGATGGACTGTCAACCATGTTTCCGGTGCCAAGCAATAGCCACTTAGCGTTTAGTTCCGGATATTCCTGAAGCAATTTTTCAATAAACTGGAAACTCGGCTTATTCCTTGCTTTCAAAACATGAGTAACATTCGAACGTTGGACGCCAATTGAATCTGCCAGCTCAGAAGATGTGATGCCCTTATATTCCATAAATTTCCTGATGCGCTCTTCCATATAAATGTAAATTGTCAAACACACAAATGTAACAAAGAATAGACAAATATTGATTAACAAAAGACAATTATATAAAGTAACATTTGTATACAGCAGTCGAAACGAATCATCAATTCTTCAAAATTAATATTTAATTAATACTTGAAGTAAAATGTATAATATATTGATATTTAATTATATAAAAATAAAATATATCGTATTATCCATCAAAATTGACATAAGTATATAATAAATATAACTATAGATTCATTTAAAGCAATATAATATGCTGTTTTATAATACTTTATAAAATTTTATTCTACTATTTTTAAATATTGATTTATTGGACGGATAATGTTAATCGAATTAGTATTTTTAGTGAATTATTTGAAATATTTTTTTATTCACATCTGTGTTAATTCATGAAGTTAATTTTTGTAAACAGTGAAATTTCAACCTGATTGATTGTAATTTGTAAATAGAAAGAATCGTTTATGAAAGCAGATGTTGAAACACTCGATTTTGTGTTCTGATCTTTTGCCCACTCACAAATTTTTATTCGATTTCAGATTAGCTAAATTTTTAACCGACCACTTGTACTCCTCTTTGCTTTTTATTCGATTCTGAAAATCTAAAAATTTATTCATGTCAAAATTTTGTGCCTATTACCTTCCAACTGGATTTGAACATTCGAATATCAAATTCTCAAGAGCTTAACTAAGCTAAAATTTGCACTTAACAAATTTGTTTTCAGTGCAATAAATACTCAAGCACTGGAAGCGAAAATTGAAACAACTGGATAATTCCAGCATAATTTTCTCAAAATCACTCAAAAAGTCATTGATCCATCCTGAATTCACTCTCAAATTGTGTAATTTTCTTTTTCTAAATTTTGAAGACATGAGAGGCATCCCATCGGCATACCTGGTTATTTTTTTTGGCGTGATTATTTTGATTGAGATTATCTCGTTTTTAGGAATTCGGTTACTTTTAAACCAAACAACTATCAAAGTCAAAAAGTACCTGATTTTTCTATACGTCATCGTCAGTATTTTTGCTTCAGGAATTATGACGTATTCATTTTCGAATCCCGAATTTATTCGGCATAGCCGAGATTATACATTTTTCTTTGGTGTTATCATTATTTCATTCCTAAATCTCTTTCCCAAATCAATATTTTCGATAGCCACCGCTCTCTCCTACTTGATTCGGCAATTTGGCGACACACGCCGACAATTGTTGGTAATTGCCGGTTCACTATTACTTAGCATTGGAATTTTTGTTACGGTATTGTATGGAATTTTGGCCGGCCGCTACAACATAAGGGTAGTTAAACAAGAATTATTTTTCAACAATTTACCAGAACAACTGGATGGTTTTCGGATCGTCCAACTCTCTGACATTCACTTGGGCAGTTTTGGTAAAAATACCAGCGTATTGAACGAGGCCGTCAAGATAATCGACAATCTTCATCCTGATCTATTGCTTTTTACAGGTGATTTTGTAAATAATTTTGCAGAAGAAATGCAAGGTTTTGAGCCGGTTTTAAAGCATCTTTCAGCGAAATACGGGAAATTTGCTATCCAGGGAAATCACGATTACGGTGACTATTACGATTGGCCCGATTCGGTCAGTAAACGTCAAAATCTTGATTCGATTGAATCTGGTGTTACAGATGCCGGATTTACTCTTTTGCTCAATAAATGGGTGAAAATAGCGGCAAAAGATACCTCCATCGCCTTGATTGGAGTTGAGAACTGGGGACATCCTCCTTTTCCGCAATATGCCGATTTAAACCAGGCAACCAAAGGAATTCCGGATGATTTGTTTAAAATTTTGATGACGCATGATCCTGAACACTGGAATTCAATCGTTAGTAAACAGACCGATATTCCGCTCACCCTTTCAGGCCACACCCATGGCGGCCAGTTCGGCCTGAAAATCGCTGGAATTGAGTTCAGCCCGATTTATTTTATTCAGAAAAGCTGGGGCGGACTTTACAAATCTGGTAATCAGTTTCTTTATGTGAACAGAGGATTAGGAACCATTGGAATTCCAGCGCGGGTAGAAATGCGTCCCGAAATCACACTAATCACTTTATTCAGGACTAAAATCCATTAAAATCGACCGATATCAAAACTTCAAATCTAAATGAACTTTGATCAGGGAGATAAATTGACCGACAGCCTAATTCCACAGGAGCAAAAAAGCGCAGAACATGCAGATCTGAAGTCAGTTCCACTCCATACGAATTCAATGAAAACTGATAGTAGTTTTTATAAACAACATTTTCTTTATCAACATGAGGTGTTGACAGCCACGCATAATCGTAGAAAAGCGAGGCTTTAACACGCTTAACGTATGCCAGCTTTCCAATACTGAAATCAGGATAGAACATAGGAAATTTATAATCAATTGCCAACGAATAGACTTTATTGTTTTGAATACTTGTTATCCCCCGTGGAAAACGTACAAAATCTGAAAGGCTGAAACTATTTTTTTCCTGATAGCCCTGATAAATTTTTAATCCCGAATTTCGTGAAAGGCCAGGAAAATAGAGGGCTGATTGTATTCCTTCAAGTTTGCCTAGATCATATCCTTTGAATGGTCCATATCTGTATATAACATCAAACTGCTGGCCCCATCTTGGTAAAATATTCTGGGATGATTGATTTAATAAATTATAGAAATACAAACGGTATGATAGAGTTTGATAGTTTCCATAATTCAAATCCGTATTTTGCTTACCTAAATCTGACACATTTACCAAAGAATACATCAATTCCGGATAAAAAATTCTGGAATATTTTCCCTTCGAAAGATTCAGAGGTAACCGAATGTTGATATCAGCCCGTATTTCTCTCCAGGTTAGTCTCTCTATGGTGGTATCACTCTTAATTATTTCATGATTACTGTTAACTGTATTGGTGACCTTGTAATAATTTGATGCTTCGTTTCCAGCAGACAATTCGGTGTAAATCTCCGGAAACCAGCCCAAATAATTAAATCCCAATTTGTAACGGCCAGTTCGGTTCGAAACGTTGTAGTCGTATCCCAAACGTGTTTCGGCAGTGCCAAGTTTGTTTTGCGAAAAAAGCGAAAAACCAGGCCTGATGTCGTAATTATTTACGTCGATGTATGCTGGTGCCCAACTGTGGAAGTTGAAAAGGTGGCCAATTTTTGAATATCTTTTAGTCTGAAACTTTACAGAATCCGGGTCGGAAAGATCGGGAATTCCTTTTTCCTGACGAGCCAAATTTTCAGCCAGAGAATCGGTTGCCAACTGGATGCGGCTTATTTCTCTTAAATTCAAGTTTTTGGGTTCCGAAACAGTAGCAAGCTCATATCCGCCGGAAGTATAATTACTGAAATATAACCGATTACCTGATTTAGAAAATGTCGGGTAATCAGCGCCAAAAGGTACGGATGCTGCTTCAAAAATCTTTCCGGATTCAATTTCCAGCGTGTATAAATTATCGGTTCCAGAGAAATCTCCAGCGAAGACTAGCCTTCCGTCTTTATACACCGGATTTTTCAGATTGGCAAAAGTTGTTTTGGTCAATGCCTGCAATTTTTTTGTCTTCAAATCAAACGCAGCCAAATATTTTCCTTTTTCTCCAAGGCAAACTACATAAAGCGTCTCCCCTTTTTCATCCCAACAAGGCGTAAAAAAATACTGGTTATCAGATGTTTTAAATCGTTCAACGACTTTTCCTGAGGCCAAATCAAAAACCGAAAGGTAAAAATCGTTCTTTGGATCAACTTCCACCGCAGCAAATGATTTTAAATCCGGGGAAATTACCGGACTAAATAGTTTATTTTCGCTTTTAATTTCGCGGATTGATTTAGTCTCGAAGTTATAAATCTGAATAACCGACCGTTCGGAGTGAGTCCACCTGATATCTGCTCTTCGTTCAGCCCAGATAATCAGATTGTTGGTCATTGAAGCTGACTCTTCGAAAATTGCTCCGGGAGTGTAAATCACTTTTTCGCTCTTGTCAGGATAAACCAAAACAAACCTACCAATGTCGTTTAAAGCAGTTCGATAAGCAAAAAGAATTGAGTCCTTGTAAACTTCAGGATATAGATACTGCGTGAAGGATTTTTTTGAAGGCGAAAGTATTTTTACGGAATCTATTTTACGCGCAAATAAATCGCGTTTCCAATCGTTAGCCAACTCGTCGAAAATAGTTGAATAGGTTTGCTTTGAATTGAGTCCTGAAAATTTCTTCAGCGTTGAGTTCATCGGAGTTAATGATAAAGGATTTTTACCAATGCGTTGCAACGTATTTTCCCAAACTTCAGGTCCATACTTTTCACGAGTTTTACCAACCATCCAATAGCCCAGGCGATAGTGATCAGTCACATAATCTTTATAGGATCCGAGGTAAGCTTTATCAAATGAATATTTTCCCCGGTCGAAAAGTTGTGCCCTGTAATCCATGATAAACGATGCCAACCGTCCACGACCAGTTTTCGACAAAGCCGTCTCGGTAACCACGGCATCGCCTTCCAAAAACCAGAATGGCAAATAGGCACCAACCAATATTGCAGTAGCTTGCTCACCCAAAATAGCTTTTACCAGAATGGGCAATTCACTTTCAATTTTATCGAGCTGAACCAAATGTCTGAATTCGTGCAAAGCAAGTTCTTCGACCCAGTCTTGCGAATAAATTTGCTGGTGCGGTGTAGTAAAAAGTTCAATTCTCTTGGGCGCCCAGCCTAATAAACCATTTGAATTGACTGTTCGGGTATGTAAAATCACTGAAACTTTGCGCGGCCTAAAATCTAAAGTCTTGGTTCCGTAATCGTAAACTCTGTTCAACAACAAAGCAACTCTTTGTGCTTGGTTCTCAAATTCTTCAGGATAAATAATCTGGAAATTTTCTGTGTTGATTTGCTTCCAGTGAATCGACGAAGGGTCTTGTCCCGTCTGAAAATACTGCGCCTTCGCAAAATTCGAGATTATTAAAATCAGGATGATCAGAAATAATATTTTCTTCATGCACTTAATTTGATGAATGACCCCTTTTCCTGCCTTCCTGCTAAAATTTAAATTCAAAACCATTCTTTCGAACGAATGTTTCAGTAAATTCCTGCAAACAAGTTTTGTTAAGACACTTGAAATCTTCTAAAAGTTCAGGGAAAGTGATGTTTTAAAACTACGAAATTATTTGAAATACCTTCCCGAATTTAAATGATGGTAATAAAATTTAACTCAATTAAAAATATTGTCAAGCTAAGCTGGCTTTTCTCGCTATTCTCAGGTTTATTATTCAGAAAATATTTGGGATGACCACCTTGTTCGCCCAAGATTGTTAATTTTGAATCTTTCAAAAAAAACAGAACGTTGGAAATTACTTTCGATCATCATTTTGCCGGACTATTCGCAACATTGTCCGTTATACTTGCAGCAGGAATAAGCTACTTTCTCTACTACAGAAATCCTGAATGTCTGAATTTATCAAAGGTTCAGAAGGGAATTCTTGTGTCGCTCAGATTTCTGTCGCTGTCTCTTATATTTCTTTTTTTACTTTCTCCCCTAATCGAGCATACCCGAAAAATTAAACAATTACCCATTTTAGCAGTGGCTTACGATAATTCTGAATCCGTAAAACCATACTCCGAATCGTTTGATAAATTTGCAAATGATTTAAAAAAGCGCTTTTCTGATAATTATCAAATTGAATTCTGGTCGTTTGGCGAAAAAGTCAGCAATTCAGAGAATTTCACGGGTAGTGACCGCCGTTCTGACTACGGGCAAATGCTCAAAACGATTAAAAGCACCTACATCAACAAGAACATTGGCGCGCTCGTTTTGTTTGGAGATGGAATTTACAATCAGGGTCAGAATCCTGAAAATATTGCAGCAAGCTTAAAATTTCCGGTTTATTCGGTTGGTGTTGGCGACACAACTCGCTTGATTGACGCTGCCATTGGCAATGTGAGAACCAACAAAGTCGCTTTCCTGAAAAATAAATTTCCGGTTGAAATTGAATTGAAGTTTGCCCGGTTAAACTCAAAAATTGCATATATCGATGTTGAAAACAACAACAAACAAGTTTATTCGAGTACAGTCTCAGTAACTTCTGACGATGATTTTAAACTTGAACTTTTAAATCTTGAGGCTTCGGAGCCTGGTTTGCAACATTACAAAATTAAGATTCGGCCGTTTGACGGTGAAAAAAATCTGAAGAACAATGAATACGAATTTGTAATCCAGATTTTGGAAAATAAACAAAAAATTTTGATGCTCAGTGATGGTCCTCATCCGGATATGGGCACCCTTCGCAGTAGCCTGAATGAACTACAAAACTATGATGTTAAAATAGTTACAGGAAATGATTCGCCCGATAGTCTTTCTTCGTACAGCTTGATTGTTTTGAATCAGCTACCGTCGCTTAAAAACTCGGCCAGTAAGCTTTTAACCCGAATAAAGAGCACCCGTATTCCGGTGTTATTTCTGATCGGGCCTAACTCGCTGCTCGAACAAATAAATTCGCTCGACATGGGATTGAATATTGCAGCCACAAAAAATACAGAAGAAGTGCAGGCAAAATTTACCGACACGTTTTCACTTTTCCAGCTTTCTTCTGGAACAAAGGAAATCATTGAAAACTCTCCACCGTTGTTATCGCCTTTTGGAAATACCGTGAATAGTCCAATGCTGCAGAATCTGGCATTTCAAAAAATCAGGAACATTGAAACCAGCAAAACTTTAATTGCTCTTGGATCTGATAAAGGCAGAAAAATTGGCTTTGTGAACGGCGAAGGACTATGGCGCTGGAGATTGTATGATTTTCAGGAAAATGGCAGCCACGATGCGTTTAACGAGTTGATTCAAAAATCGGTTCAATATCTGGCGCTCAGGCAAAACGAAGACAATTTCAACGTATATTATCCGGCGCTTTTCCAGGAAACCGATGCGATTGAATTCACAGCCGAATTATTTAATGATAGTTATGAGCTGGTGAATACACCTGATGTGAATATCCGCATCAAAAACGACAGCCTAAAAGAGTTTAGCTATCTGTTTGACCGGAATGATGATAGCTACAGCTTAAATACCGGCAATCTTGCCCCGGGTGACTATACTTTTATTGCTGAAACAAATCTCGGCACACAGACATACGAAGAAAAAGGAAGCTTTAGCGTAGTGAAAAACGATATCGAAATACAAAACAACAGGGCTGATTTTAGTGTTTTATATCAATTGTCGCAACAAACCGGTGGTGAGTTCGTTGATTTCGAAAACTATGGCACATTACTTGATAAGATTAGGGATAATAAAAAAATTACGGTTCAACAACACAGTCAAACCGTGCAGAATGAATGGATCAATTTGAAATTGCTGTTTTTTTTGCTGATCGCTTTATTGGGGACTGAATGGTTTTTCAGGAAATATTGGGGGATTTACTAAGACTTTTTTGAATGGTTATTTACAAAAAGATATTATCGTCAAAGACTGTTTTCGTATTCATAACGGTACTTCTTTTGACTTCGTGCAAAAGCTATTTTGCCACAATTACAATCGAAAATGCCATACCCGCAAAAGGTGAATTACCGCCATCCATTCAAAGTATAACCCTGATGAACCGCGGTATGAATGACCAGTTTGCCGACTACAACAAGGATTCTCTTCAACATTTTTTTTATCGGAATGGCTTTCAGTTATCGAAAATTGTACTCGACAGCGCTGCTGCCGACACGACGATCAGAGTATTGGCTAACTTACTTTTTGAGTCGGGGCGATATGATGTTGTGGTTCCTGTAGAGAGAAATATCAAACGCAATTTCCCTTACGAATTTACTCCTGATCCACTGAGCCAGGATTTTGTCCGGAAAACCTGCTCAACTTTCAATACCGATGCCTTAATGGTACTGGAGCGTTTCTCGACTAAAGTAATGGCCGATTTTTCTGCGGAAAGATACAACGATCCGGCATTTGGGTATTCAAACTATTACTATGCAACTCTCGATTTAAAATACGATGCCTTGTTCCGGATTTACTTGCCGGGATCGAAAGAGCCAGTTAAACAAATTGCTCTGACTGACACCATTAACTGGGAAAGTGCGGATAACATTCAAACCGTGCTTTTCAAGAAATTACCGACCATCAAACAATCGCTAATAAGTTCAGGAATAAAAGTAGCACTCGATGCCGATAGCATCCTCTCTCCCACCTGGATAAAGGAACGTAGAGGTTATTTTCTGTTTAGCAGCAAAAACGATAAAGGGCAGGAATTAATGAACGAAAATAAATTCGACGAGGCTGGATCATACTGGGCTGAACTTGCAAAATCGGATAATAAAAAAATCAGAAGTAAAGCTGAATTTAATATGGCTCTGATCAATGAATTAAACGGCGATATTGATGCAGCCATCGATTGGGGCGTAAAATCGTATTATTCGTATTACCGGAATCAAACAGATGCTTACCTCAAAAGACTGAAGGTCAGGAAAGAAACTTTACAAAAATCAGAATAATATGAAACGCAGGTCAGGAATACTTTGGTTCGTTTTATTGCTGGGGTTGAGTTCTTGTGTGAGCTACGAAAACTTTTCAATCGATGTTTTCAAACCTGCGAAATACACCATTCCGCCTGACGTTCATAAAGTTGCCATTGTTTCGAGAAACCTGAAATTCAAAAATGATACCTTACAGAATTATCAGGTTATTAATCGCCATTTGGTTAAAGACAAAATTAAATACAATACTGATAGTCTGGCAGTTAAAACCTGTTTGGACAGTCTTGAATCGAAATTACTGGTCAATAGCCGTTTCGATAGTATTTTGGTTTTACCTGTAAATTCTTTTCCTGAAACCAGGGTAAATGAAATCAGGCCCGACAAAACGGAATGGTATCAAAACTTAATCTCTGAAACCAGAGCCGATGGATTGATAATTCTGGACATGTTTTCGGGTTTTTATAGCAACCTTGAAGGTGACTATTCCAATGGACCACTGGTAAGGGTGGTCAGTTCAAACATCTGGTCGTTTTACGATGGTAAACGACAAAAAATAACAGACCGTTTTGTCCAGATTGATTCACTTTTCTGGGATGGAACCGATTCTTCAGGACATATTAAAAAGTCGCTCATTCCTGGCAAAAAGGCAGCGATTCAGCTATCGGCTGGTATTTCAGGACAAAAATATGCAGCACACATCGCACCTGCGTGGACAACCGTGGAACGCAGTATAATGTCGTCGGATAAGCCTGATTTTAAGAACGCAGCAAGTCTGGCTCACAAAAGCAACTGGAAAGAAGCTTCAGCCATTTGGCAAAAATATACCGGGAGCAGAAACAAACAGGACAAAATAATTGCATTATACAATCTTGCACTTTCGAGCGAAATGGAAGGCAATATTGACCAGGCGCTGGAATATACAGGTAAAGCTGCGGAAGCCAGCTCCGGCACATTCAGGAATGGTGAAAATGAGGCCATAAGAGCGTATGCTGCAAATCTGTTCAGGCGAAAAAGCGAAATCAACCAACTGAAGAATACCAATGAAAAAGAATAAAAAGGCATGGCTCTTTGTTTTGCTTTTATTTAGTCTTTATTCCTGCGTGATTACAGATAAGATAAGTTCTGTGAAAGTTGAAATTATGAAACCCGGGTTATTTTTATTTCCCGACAGTATAAACAATGTGGTTATACTGAATACCGATGCTTGCCGGAACGATACCAGTATTTTTAGGTATTTCAACGATCGCGGTGACATAGAAATAGATTCGAAGTTGACTTATACCGATTTAACAAATCAAAGTGTCGATGCCTTAGCCAATTACCTAAAGACAGAAAACTATTTTGAAAATGTTGTAGTTTTTAAAGACAGCTTAAAATCAACTGCTGGTGATCCGAATTTGAAAGCTGATCCCGACTCGGCTATTCACAAAGCAAATGCTGATTTAGCGATTATTCTGGATCATTGCCGATTTTATGAGTCCTTTTTTAACACTTACCAAAACTTCTTTTATACCCGGGCAATACTATCGTGGATTGTTCATTTTAAAAATGATACAACTTCGTATATGTATAATCAGACTGATACCCTGACTTTTAATGATTCTGAAGCATTGGATCACAAGTTTGAGAAACTAAATCTTCGGAAAACAATACTTGATGCAGCACATTATCTGGGAAATTCTTTTGGCGCTAAAATAATTCCTGACTGGATTGAAGTTGAACGCATATATTACACTTCATCAAATCCGGAAATGGCGAGAGCCGAAAAATATGCAAAAAATGGCGATTGGCTGAAAGCTGCTGAAATCTGGAAGAAGGAGACAAAAAATAAAAACGATAAAATTGTTGCAAAGGCCCTTTACAATATGGCATTAGCATGCGAAATGGAAGGAAAACCAGACGTTGGCATCGATTGGCTGGTTAAATCGTATTCTACACTTAAAGGGAACGATAAAGAACACAAGGAAAATTGTCAACGTTATATTAATATTCTGGCCACCCGAAAAAAAGAAATAAAGATACTTGAACGGCAAGTAAGGCCAAATCCGGTTCCTGAAAACTCTCAGGTTTTACCTTAAAATTCTAGCCTATAACAGGAACTACATGCGTATACCTGAATGTCGGGTCGGGCCGACCAGGACTCAGGCATTTCCAGGCTAATATTTTTAGCAATAAATCGCTTTGGGTTTCAGTTAGTTTTTCACGAATAATCCTGTCAAGTTTATCAGGACTCATTTCCACGCGTGCGTTTAATGTCAAAAGAGCCTCGGTCCCAGACCCTGCTGAGCCTTTGAAACTCAATGTTTCAGCTAAACCAGTTAAATTTCCTGTCAGAAAGTTGGTTCCTACTTCAAGCATCAATTTTACATGGCCAACCGAATTCTTTTCATTATCGAAATGCTGAGATAATTTTTGAAGGAAACTTTTGGCAAAAGCATCAAAATCAGCCTGTTGACCACTCAACAAAACAGTAGCATTTAGCCATCCCAAAACTGCTTCGCCTTCAGCATAAATATTGTAATCCACTTCCACAAGCCGTTTGCCTGAATCATTTCGGTTCATAACTTGCTGAAGCCACTCCGAAATTCCAGCGCTGGTTTTCGAACTGATAATCATTACGTCAGAGTCCGGATAATTCAGATTGACTTTTTCTTTCAACCTATCCAAATCAATTTCTGACACGGTATCTGCTTTGCTGATCAGGATGATATCACTTTCTTCCAATTGCTTGCGGAAAATATATGCGGCGCTCGCATGCAGACCGGCATTTCCGCCGTTTAGAATATCTGTTAAACGTAGCGGATCTGCCAAGACGGATAGTGGACTAACCAATAATTCTCCACGCATGTTTTCTTTTAAGGGTTGAACCACAGTTGCTGAAAGATCGGTACAACTGCCAACCGGCTCAGCGATAATTATGTTGGCATTTGCTTCATATTTCACTTGCTTCAAGGCCGAAATCAGACCATTGAAATTACAGCAGAAACAACTGCCGCTCACTTCAGCAACCTTAACTTCATTACGCGATAAAAGCGCTGTATCAACCAATTCCGGAGCCTGATCGTTCGTTATCAGTCCAATTCTTTTTCCTTCATTCATCAATTGTTGAGCCGATTCCCACAACAAAGTTGTTTTTCCGGCTCCCAAAAATCCGCCAACCAATATTAATCTTGTCGCTTCCATAGTTTATCCGCCCACTTGCATTTCAACAAAATTACACATTTCAATTCATTACCGAAGTCTATTTGAGATTGTTAACAAGTGCCGGATAAAAATAAAAAATCCTGAAATTGAGTTTAAAATCTACAATTTCAGGATTTAATATTTTTGATTCAGATGTTATTTTTTCACCGGTTCCGACTGATTTTTATAAATCACAGGTCCTATTTTTACGGCACGAACAATCAGGAATAATCCCAACAATACAAATGGAATGCTTAACCACTGACCCATATTCAGCATCATACCCTTTTCAAAAGCTTCCTGATCTTCCTTGATAAATTCAATCAGGAAGCGGGCACTAAATACCATCACAAAAAACACTCCGACCAAAAGTCCCTGGTAATCTTTTGCCTTGGTTTTCCAGTACATGTAAAGCATAACTCCAAAAGTTATCAGGTAACTTATCGCTTCGTATAGTTGTGTTGGATGTTTGGCAACTTCCTCGTGATTCCGTTCAAAAATTATACCCCAGGGAAGATTTGTCGGTATTCCGTATATTTCAGAATTCATCAGGTTACCCAGACGAATTAATGCAGCCACAAAAACCGAAGGTACAACAACGCGGTCGAGAACCCACAAAATCGATCGTTTCGAAACCTTTTTGCTCCAGATATACATGGCAATGATAATACCCAGAACACCACCGTGACTGGCTAATCCACCTTGCCAAACGTAGAGGATTTCGATTGGATGCTGCGAATAATAGTGCCACCCATAAAAGAAAACATGTCCCAAACGTGCGCCTACAACTGTAGCGACAATCAGGTAAATGAATAAACTTTCAAGCCACTGTGGATTAATCCCTTCGTGCTTAAACATTTTTTCACCATGGTTATACCCGAAAAGGAAGCCGATTGCAAAAAAAAGTCCGTACCAGCGAACATGCAATGGTCCCAAATGAAAAATTTCAGGATTTACGTTCCAGTGAATAAAGTTTAAAATTTCCATGTTCTTGATTGTTTGGGTTTGTATAAAAAAGATATTCCATTCAGGATTTAATTTTCTGAATGGAATATACTCAGAGATAACTTAATCGGCTAAATCTTTGCCATGGCAGGCCTTGAATTTTTTACCGCTTCCGCAAGGGCAGGGATCATTTCGGCCAACCCGCTTTTCAACCCGAACCGGCTGAACCGGCCTGTTTTCGTGCGGTGCTTCCCCACGGTTTGAACCACTTGAACTTCCGGGCAATTCCGATTTCGAAGTCGAAAGTTTGCTCATATCCAATCCTCTCCGTTCGTGCCCTTCGCGCACCTGCTGAGGTTCGGTAATTGGAATATGTCCTTTGGCCAAAACAGAAACAATTTGCTTGTTCACTTTGGTGATCATCACTTTGAACAAATTGAACGACTCAAATTTGTAAATAAGCAACGGATCTTTTTGTTCGTACGAAGCATTCTGAACCGACTGTTTTAAATCGTCCATTTCGCGAAGCTGCTCCTTCCATGCTTCATCAATTGTCGAAAGAATGGTTTGTTTCTGATAGGATTTTACCAGTTCCTTTCCCTGATTTTTGTAGGCCTTTTCAAGATTGGTAATGATCTGAAAAACATGTATTCCGTCGGAAATCGGAACGACAATATTTTGATACAAATGAGATTTTTCTTCATACACATCTCGAATAACAGGATAAGCCTGCTTCGCAATGATTTCCATACGCCGTGAGTAAGTACTCACCATTTCGTGATATACTTTATCAACAAGCTCTTCCGGTTTAATTCTCCTGAATTCATCCTGCGGAACAGGCGATTCTATTGACATCAAACGGATAAGTTCGTAATTAAACTCATCGAACATTTCGGTGGTCTGGTATTCATTTACCATACTGTCGACCACATCATACATCGTATTCAGGATATCGACATCAAGACGCTCTCCATACAAGGCGTGGCGACGTTTTTTATAGATTACTTCGCGCTGTGAGTTCATCACATCATCGTATTCGAGCAGTCGTTTACGAATTCCGAAGTTATTTTCTTCAACTTTCCGCTGAGCACGTTCAATCGATTTGGTAATCATAGAGTGCTGAATCATTTCGCCCTCTTTCAAGCCAATTTTATCCATGATTCCGGTAATTCGGTCGGAACCAAACAAACGCATCAAATCGTCTTCAAGCGAAACAAAAAACTGTGATGATCCCGGATCTCCCTGGCGACCTGAACGTCCGCGCAACTGGCGGTCGACACGGCGCGATTCGTGACGTTCGGTACCAATGATGGCCAAACCACCCAAATCCTTCACTTCCTGGGTTAATTTAATATCGGTACCACGACCGGCCATATTGGTAGCAATGGTTACCATTCCTTTTACACCGGCATCGGCTACAATTTCAGCCTCACGAGCGTGCATTTTCGCATTCAGCACATTGTGTTTAATTCCCCGCATCTTCAGGTAGCGGCTAAGTAATTCAGAAATTTCCACTGAAGTTGTACCCACCAGCACCGGCCGCCCAACTTTGTTCAGTTCAGCAATCTCTTCGACAACTGCATTGTATTTTTCACGCTTGGTTTTGTATACCAAATCTTCACGATCCTGGCGAATCACTTTCCGGTTGGTTGGAATAACTACAACATCCAGTTTATAAATGTTCCACAACTCACCAGCTTCCGTTTCGGCAGTACCGGTCATACCGGCCAGTTTGTGGTACATCCTGAAATAATTCTGAAGAGTAATCGTAGCAAAAGTCTGGGTAGCGGCTTCCACTTTTACGTGCTCTTTGGCTTCGATGGCCTGGTGCAAACCGTCTGAATAACGGCGGCCTTCCATAATACGACCAGTTTGCTCGTCAACGATTTTAACTTTGTTATCGATAACCACATATTCCACATCGCGTTCAAACATGGCATACGCTTTCAACAACTGATTGATTGTATGAACACGTTCAGATTTAATGGAGTAGCTGGTCAACAGATCGTCTTTCTTTTCAACAATCTGTTCCTTGTTCAATTCTTTATTGTTTTCAATTTCTGCCAGTTCCGAGCCAATATCAGGCATAACGAAGAATGTTGGATCATCCACATCATCCGAAATCAGGTCGATTCCTTTATCGGTCAGTTCTACGGAATTCATTTTTTCCTCAATCACAAAAAACAGCGGATCGGTCACAATATGCATGTTCTTATTGTTGTCCTGCATATAGAAATTCTCCGTCTTTGTCATCAAGGCTTTAATTCCTTCTTCACTCAGGAATTTGATGGTTGCCTTATTTTTAGGAAGTCCTTTGTGTGCGCGAAGTAAAGCTATTGCACCTTCTTCTTTTTCCTCTTTTGTAGCATTGGGGTTGGTCAGTATTTTCTTGGCATCCGACAAATACTGGTTGGTAAGCGCCCGTTGAGCCGAATAAAGCTTTTCAACTTTAGGCTTCAGTTCCTCAAACTTCTGGTTCTCTCCCTTTGGAACCGGTCCCGAAATAATCAATGGGGTACGTGCATCGTCAATCAAAACTGAGTCGACCTCATCCACAATAGAATAATGATGTTTGCGCTGAACAAGATCGTGTTGGCTGATAGCCATGTTGTCGCGCAAATAATCGAACCCGAATTCGTTATTTGTTCCGTAAGTAATATCGGCGAGGTATGCTTTGCGGCGGCCATCGGAATTTGGCTGATGTTTGTCGATACAGTCGACACTTAAGCCATGGAATTCGAAAATTGGTCCCATCCACTCCGAGTCACGTTTCGACAAGTAGTCGTTCACAGTAACCAAATGAACTCCGCGACCCGTCAGTGCATTCAGGAATACAGCCAGTGTAGCCACCAATGTTTTTCCTTCACCGGTGCCCATTTCTGCAACTTTCCCCTGATGAAGTACAATACCTCCAATTAGCTGAACATCGTAGTGAACCATATCCCAGGTTATCTGGTTTCCTCCGGCCATCCATTTATTCAGCCAAATTGCTTTATCTTCCTGAATCTGGATGCTATTTCTGGTTGCTGCCAGATTTCGGTCGAATTCAGAAGCAGAAACGACAACCTGCTCATTTTCAGCAAATAATTTTGCTGTAGTTTTAACTATCGAAAAAGCAATCGGAAGAATTTCGTTGAGTACTTCTTCAAGTTTATCGTCTATTTTTTCTTCGAGTTTGTCGATTTCCTGGTATAATTTTTCACTTTCCTGAATATCCACTGTTTCTACAAGTTCATTCAGTTCGTTTATGCGATCGGTTTCAGGTTTAATCCGCTCCTGAATCAGTAATTTTAGCCGGGCAGATTCGCCTCTGAGCTCGTCGTTTGAAAGCAATTTAATGCGATCGTATTCTTTTTTAATTTTTTCGAGAAGCGGTTGAATCTCAGCCATGTCTTTATCGGCTTTTGAACCGAGAAATTTGCCTAGAATTTTGTTTATAAATGCCATTATAGGGTTTTTAATTGATCAATTTTTGAAAGACACAAATGTAGTTATAATGTTTAAATCTGGAATTCGTTTTTACGATTATCGTGCCATTTGCCGATTGGCCGTCGGATCGGTCAGAATTTCCTTTCGGACATAAATAACTGCCATTAAATCAGTAAATATGCTTCGAATTGGTTCAGGAGTGTGACATTTTGGTTTTTAAAAGTAATTTTGAAAACTGAAAATAATATCCGGTTTCAGCCCTTAACTTTTAAACTCTTCATCGAATGACAGATTTTTTGAACCAGTGTTTTGTATGCGGAATAGATGTTGATCCGTTGGAAACCGAAAAAAATCTACAGATAAATCTGCCGGTTTGCAATGAATGCAAAGACACCGATCGTGAAAAAAATGCCGTTGACGAACTTCTGGAAGGAATGGCCGACGGCTTCGTATGTGGATGCATTTAACACCACATATTTTTAATTTGGCTATAATCCCTTAAATTCCTGAATATATTTTTCAAGGCGGTTAAGTCCTTCCATAATGTTTTCGAGCGAATTGGCATACGAGAAACGCAGATAGCCTTCGCCATGTTCGCCAAAATCAATTCCGGGGGTCACACCAACGTTTGCCTTTTCCAAAATATCGAAGGCCAGTTTATATGAATCGGATGAAAGGTGGCTGGCATTCACAAAAATATAGAAGGCGCCGGTTGGCTCAACAGTAATCCTGAAACCTAAATCACGAAGCCGGCTGATCATGTATTTTCGCCGCTCATCGTAAATATTTTTCATGCGCTCCACATCATCGTCAGCTTCGCGAAGTGCAGCAATTCCGGCGCGTTGGGCAACCGAACTGGCGCAAATAAACAGGTTTTGTTGCAGTTTTTGCATGGACCGCACAAACTCTTCAGGAGCAATAACATAACCCAAACGAAGGCCGGTCATGGCATACAACTTCGAAAATCCATTCAGTACGAAAGCATTTTTGGTATACTCTAAAATCGAATGAGCCCGCTCGCCATAAACCAGCCCATGATAAATTTCGTCGGAAATGATGTAAGGCGAAAATTTAGCGATCGCTTGCAACGTTTCCACCGAAAGCAGGTTTCCGGTTGGATTCATTGGGCTGTTAATCATTATGGCACGAGTCCGGTCGGTAATTGCTGAACAAATATTTTCTGAACGATACTGGAATCCATCTTCTTCGAAAACAGGCACTTTTACCATTTTTGCTCCTGAAAACTGAATGAAATTCGGATAGCACGCATAACCCGGATCGGATAATATAATTTCATCGTCGGGTTCACAAAGTACCGAAAGTACAAGGAGAATGGCCGGCGATGTCCCTGAAGTAATTAGAATTTGGTCGGGCGAAATTTGAACGCCATAGTTTTTCAGGTAGTTTCTGCAGATCTCAAGCCTCAGTTCCGGGTCGCCCAAACTGTGCGTGTAATGGGTGCGACCTTGTTTCATAGCATCTCCAGTCGCTTTTAAAACACATTCCGGAACTTCAAAATCAGGTTCACCCACTTCGAGATGAATTATATTCCGTCCTTGCTTTTCCAGAACAGACGCGCGTTCCAGAACTTCCATCACAATAAATGGCTTTATATTTTTCGCTTTGGTTGAAATCATTTTGGTTTTTATTTGGCAGTTCGAAAGTAATCAAGAAAACACAATTGTGGCCACTTCAGGAAAAAAATCACCGGCATTTTAGATTTAAAAATGAAAAAAAGTAATTTTGCTAACTTGTATAAAATTAGAATCAGGCTTATGAAAAAGGCTTTATGTATTGGGATTTTCACGTTGTTGATTGGCCATTTATCCTATTCTCAGAAAAATGCAAAACCGATTATTTCGGCGACAAACTTTACCAGCCAAAACGAATTATGGGAATCGATTGGTCGTGGAATTTTTAATTTTCAGACTGATGTAATGTACATTTACGGTAAGATTTATGTTACTCCGGTGATGCCTGACTCCGAAAATCACAAGCTGCCCACCCTTTCTGAAGCTTACCTCTACCCTCTTTACAATCAGTTTAAAAAGAATGGCGGAGAAATAATTCCAGGCTATTCCGGAGATATTTTTCTGATTCTGAATTTCATGGCACAGCCAACTCAGGTATACAAGCAACTTTCCGCAGAAATGCGCCCTTTTTTAGATATGTTAAGTTTTAATTTAGACGGAACTAATCACCCGGGAAAACTGAGTATCCTTATAAAAGACAAAGATCAACTTGAAAAAATCAACAGCATAAAACCTGGATTTCTTGCTTTGGTTGGAAATATGAGTGACATTGATAAAAATGTGGATTCGAAGAAAATGCCGTTAATTGAAGTAGATTTTACCGAAATTACCAATTGGAAGGGCACTGGCAATATTCCATTCGAAGATTTCACGAAAATAAAGGATCTTGTTTCCAAAGTTCATGCACAAAATAAGAAAATTAGCCTGATCAACTGCCCCACATACAAAACCGTAGCCGACCTGATATCAACGGCGAAAGTTGATTTTATGAATACTGCTGATGCAACCCGCATGGCAGACTACTTCGAAACCGCAAAATAATTTGTTGAAAAATTTTCAGGAATATCAGGGCATATATGCGATTTTACCAACAAACGATTTACCACCTGCCTCCACGTGAACGAAATAAATTCCGGGTTTCTTCCCCGCAAAATTCAGGCGTAATCTGTTCACATCACTAACCGAAACCGGAACATCCAGTTTTTTCCCCAGCAGGTCGAAAACAGCAACATCTTCCGGACATTCAATTGCATCAGCCGTTTGCACGTTTAACAGAGCATTTCCGTACAACGGATTTGGATAAAACTGAGTCTCGGAAACATTCTCGGGCAAAGTTACATCCAAGGGGTATTCAACGTTGCAGGCAACCAGTTCGGTTAGTAACGCTGATCCATTTCCACTCAGATTCTGTGAATTATACTTTAACCAACCCGACGAATTCTTAACAAAGTAACTGTTTGTAACATCCGATTTGCGATCGGCCATGTAAACCACTAAGGTATCACCAGAATGAAGACTGGACACCGAAAAACCCACAAAGAAGTTTCCGGAGGTTTTTACAGGAGAAGTAAACTTCAAATAATTCATCGCATCCGGATACAAATATTTCACATTGTATTGTTCTGAATAGAGCAAAGTTTCAGGTTTGTCGGTTCCTGAATAAACTTCTACTTCCAAAAACGAATCATTGTAGGTCGTCTTTGTTTTAACATTGGCAATTCCCAGTGAAATTCCATTGACTTCGCAACTCTTCGAAAACTTATATTGTTCTGAAAAATTGGTGAAACCGGCAGAATTCGATCCGCTCCAATAACCTTTGATCAAAGTTCCGCTAACTATTTTTGGCGTGGCGTAAACGTCGGCATCTTTAAAATTTGTTTTCGGAATACAAAAACTACTTCCTGAATTTGAGTACATTCCATTTAATTTTGTCACATTCGAATTTAATGGATCTAGCCAGGCTTTCAATTGCTTATCTGTTTCTTTCCGGTAATTCCACGCCAAAGCGAATTTCTCGAAATAATCGTTTGTTGGAACCGAGCAGGTTGCAGATCCACCTGTAAGCGTTCCCACAAGTAGTTTGTCCTGATTAAACAACGGGCCTCCGGAAGAACCTTGTTCTGTAACACCAACCTCCCAATGCCGGATATTCCAGAAGCCTGAAGGCCTGTAACTTGCTGTAAAATTTGCGGTTACAGAAGCATCTTTGTCATAAGAATACTTTTTAATATCGCCCAGCGGATGGTGAATGCAAATTGTATTGAGCGGCGCAATATTGTTCCGGTTCCATCCCAAAAGATAGGTTCGGTAATTAAAAGGAGGTTTCGAATTTAGCCTGACAAGCGCAAAATCAAGACTATCGAATGAAGCTTTAAGCGAACTACCAGACAAAGAACGGCTCACATCTCCATCAATGGAGCCACAATATGGCGACTCGTAATTGAACAGAAAAACAGATGCCTGCGCTTTCGTCTCACTGTTGATGCAATGATTTGCAGTTATAACGTACGGAGTACCATCCAAAGCTGTATTGTTAACCATACTTCCGGTACATATTTCAATGCCTTCAATAATAATCCGGCAAACGGCATCCCGAATTTCCTCTGTGCCATTGGCAGCATCGCAATTTACATTTACGTTGCATGATCCTGAAATACCAAGTGGCCGATGTGTTCCGGAAGAAGAAACACCAATAAAATCATGAGCCACCTGCGAAATCAATAACTCGCCCGGAAATGAAACCTGAACAGGTTCTTCGTATTGAACAGTGATTTCATCGCCTTCCACCGGCTCAATAGCAAGCGTATGACTTTCTGAATTATTATTTGCTGTGTACGCTCCTTTTACTTCGCCTGTTGTTTCGCTAATCAGGAATAATTTCGCATTTTCAGGCAAATGAAACTGTTTGAAGATTATATTTAGCGAATACGCGCCAGTTGATCGAATTCGTAATTGCCAAACATTATATTCGCCGTCGGAATACCATTTACCTGAATTCTTTGGGCTTAACGAAACCGAAAAAGGATACGCAAAACGAAGTGGCTTTAACTTATTTGTCTCGGTCTGACTATACAATTTTCGCATTTTCAGGTTATCAACTGCAGGCATTATAACCAAATCTGTATTCAATGAAGCAGATTTTTCCTTAAGAATTTGAATGGGCGTACCGCCTGCCGAAATTTGTGCTGAACCCACAAAAGGTAGCACAACCAGCAAGAAAATGATAAAAAGAAAGTATATTTTGAAATTCATCTTATGACAACATTGCGATCCAAATTTAAGATAAATAATCAATTGCAGGGAAACTTCCGGTAAAACCATTTAAATTTGATCGAATTAAATAAATGCCAGTGAAAGTTTTAACCATGTTTGTGGACGAATTCAGTTACACGCCGGCTCTAAAAAACCTTGAAAATGTACCTGAAATAACTGAAGGAAAAAGTTTCAGCAGTGCCATTCTTGCTTTTATTCAGGTTGAACAAACAGATGAAGAGAATGATGCTAAATCGCGTGAAAAAAAGCTTGTTAATCATTTGAAATGGGTGGCTAGAAAAAATACGACCGACTCAATTATTTTGCATTCATTTGCGCATTTATCAGAATCGAAAGCTTCGGCAGAATTTACCCGGCAAATTTTTGATCTGGCAGAACAACGTCTTCAAAATGCCGGGTATCAAACAGCCCAAACTCCTTTCGGATATTTCCTGGATTTAAACATCAAGGCGCCGGGATTTTCGTTGGCTAGAATCTGGGCAAGTTTATAAGTCATGCGCTATATCGATATCCATACACATCGGCCCCGAAAAGACGAAAATATTCAGATCACGAATGTTTTTGCCCAGGATTTGATGCACGACAATCCGAATTACTTTTTTTCAGCCGGACTTCATCCATGGCATATTTCTGAAGTAAATCCTGAGCAATGTTTCGAGTCAATCGAAGCTTCGATTGCCAACAAAAACATGCTGGCAATTGGCGAATGCGGATTGGATAGACACATAAAATTGGACTTCGCACTACAGGAAAAGTACTTTTCGAAACAGATAAACCTGGCCGATAAACACTCTAAACCGCTGATTATTCATTGTGTACGCGCTTATCCGGATTTAATTAAATTGAAAAAAGAATTTCGTTCGGAAGTTCCGTGGATTTTGCATGGGTTCAACGGCAATTTTGAAACAACCCAAAGCCTGCTAAAGCATGGATTTTACTTTTCGTTTGGAGAACCAATGCTGAAAGACCAAACGAAGCACGACATTTTCAGGAGTATACCAACAAATCGATTTTTTTTGGAAACTGACGACCACGAAATTTCAATCCAAAAAATTTATTTATTTGCAACCGAAATTCTTCGGATTGACGAGGAATTACTTGGAGAAGTATTGATCAACAATTTCAAAACTTTATTTGGAGATGACAAACTGGTTGCAACGGACTGAGCTGCTGATTGGTGAAGATGGAATAAAAAAGCTTCAGGATGCACATGTGCTGGTGGTTGGATTAGGCGGTGTTGGCGCTTATGCTGCCGAACAAATTTGCCGTGCGGGTGTGGGCACCATGACATTGGTTGATGGCGATGTGGTGGAAGAAACCAATCGAAACCGTCAGCTTCCAGCTTTAAAAAGCAACGAAGGACAACCCAAAGCAGAGATTCTGGCAGATCGATTTCGCGACATCAATCCCAGAATAAAGCTAAATATTTATAACCAGTATCTTGAAAATGATGAGATTACAGAACTCTTGGATGCAAATACCTACGATTTCGTTGTGGATGCGATCGATACCTTGTCGCCCAAAACATTCTTAATTGAAAAGACCTTAAAAAAAGGCTTTCCGCTGGTTTCGTCACTGGGTGCGGGTGGTAAATTCGATCCTTCGTTGGTGACGGTAACTGATATTTCAAAAACATTTAATTGCAAATTGGCGCGAAAACTTCGAAAAAGGCTGGCTCGGATAGGAATTACAAAAGGTTTCCAGGCCGTTTTTTCATCCGAATTAATTGATCCTGAAAAGGTAATTGCAGTGCAGGGAAAAAACAAAGCGTCAACAGTTGGGACCATTTCATACATGCCACCAATTTTTGGTTGTTACTGCGCATCTGTTGTGCTTCGCGGCTTATTGAAGTAAAATATTTTCAAAACAACACGAACTCACAAAATCAATAATAATCAGAAATTTAACAACTTACATTTTCAAGGTTTGAATTAGCGATATTTTAATCTTAAATTTTATAAACATTTTGTGCATAAGTTTGTCATTTCTGAAAAACTATTTATGTTTGCACACAATTGTATCAGGTTATCAAAAATGAATCATTCAGCAAAAAATATCACTTCCTGTGTTTCCCTTTCAATGGGTTGCAATGATTTTATGATGTCCGGCATGTCTATGATAATGCGCCAGCCTTCATGCGGTGTGAATTTCATATTGTTTGAAGGCTAAAATCCGATTGTTTTTTCCCATTTCTCATTCTTAAATTTTTCTCATGTCAAATTGTGTCGTACGATTTGGCGGAAACAGTTTATCAAAATTTCCTGTTCTCGATGCTTTTGCAAAGCTTTTAAACGATTCAGAAAATAACGAGATTATAGTGGTTTCCGCCGTTCCTGAAATACAGCAAACTATTGAACAAGGCATCGAATTACTGGCCGGGAATTCTGCAAGTTCAGAATTGATTATTGGCCAGATTGAAACCATCGTTTCACAAAAATTACAGGCTTTTCAGCAAGTTCAACCCGATGAAAATCTGAAAACTGAGCTGAATAACCTGCATAATCTGTTGAAAGGAATCGAATTTACCGGCGATTTTTCGGTATCACTTAAAGATCAGGTAATCAGTTTTTCAGAGCGAATCACTGCCGGAATTTTGCATTTATTTTTAAGCAAGAACCAAATTAAATCCAGCCTGCTATTTCCGGAAGAAATTGGACTGTTTGTCACTAATGAATTTGGAAACGCCAGCATTTTATTCGAGGAATCGATCGGGTTAAAAGAATTTATTTCTGCCGGAATAAACCTTATTCCCGGATCCTACGGAGTTACTTCAGATGGAAAGATTGCCAGGCTTGGCAAACGATCGGCTGATTATTCCGCTGCTGGAATTACCCATCTGGTCAATGCCCAATCACTTCAGCTCTGGGAACTTGACAAAGAATTCAGAACTTCCGATTCTGATTATGTCGTCAAATCTCAGTTGATTCCCCGACTAACTTATGCCGAAGCTTCTGAACTGTCGTATTTCAGCGAAAATTCCATTCATCCGCGTATTGTTGAACCGTTGATCAACAGCCACACTCCCATTCATGTGTATAAACTTACGAATGGAGGCAAAGAATTGTCAACAACAATCAATTCAGAGTCATTCGTTTCACCAAACGTAGTTAAAAGCGTTGTGCATACCGAAGATATTGCCGTACTTAAACTCAATGGCCCTGGCGTTGGCTTTAAACCTGGAATCCTGGCTGTTGTAACTTCAGCTTTTCATCAATCGGCCATCAATATACGCTCGGTTATTACTTCACAAGTTAGTATCAACATCATCCTGAATAAAAATGAGATTGAGAAAGCGAAGCAAATTTGCAATCATCTTCAATTAAATTCGGTATCCGAGATCATTGTGGAAGACCATGTTTCGCTCATTGCTGTTGTCGGCCATGGAATGCAGCAGTACCATGGTGTTTCAGCCAAATTGTTCGGAGCCGTGTCTCAACATAAAATCAATGTTTTACTAAGCGGTTCTGGAGCATCGGATTTGGTCAGTTACCTCATAGTCGATCAAAAAGACACTCAAAAAGCGATTTCAGAAATACACCATACTTTTTTTAACGATAATTTTTAACCCTAAAAATAACATCATGACTGAAAGAAAACTACATTTCGAAACACTGCAGTTACATGCAGGCCAGCAGGTTGACCCAACTACAAATTCACGGGCTCTGCCAATTTATCAAACTTCGTCGTACGTGTTTAACAATGCCGAACATGCGGCTAATTTGTTTGCCCTGAAAGAATTCGGAAACATTTACACCCGAATTATGAATCCAACAACTGACGTTTTTGAACAACGAATTGCTGCTTTGGAAGGTGGAGCTGCAGCATTGGGCGTTGCCTCAGGGCATTCAGCACAATTTTTAACATTCACCAACATCATGGGTCTTGGCGATAATTTTGTTAGTTCTCCCTATTTGTATGGCGGTTCTTACAATCAGTTTACGGTAACTTTCAAAAAACTTGGTATTGAAGCTCGATTGGCCGAAAACCTTACTGTTGAAGCCTTCGAAAAGTTAATTGACGAAAATACAAAGGCTATTTATCTGGAAACCATTGGAAATCCGGGCTATGTTATTCCTGATTTCGATGCTTTTGGTGAATTGGCAAAAAAACATGGAATTCCGTTTATAGTCGACAATACGTTTGGTGCTGCCGGATATCTTTTCAGGCCAATTGAACATGGCGCCAACATTGTGGTTGAATCGGCTACCAAATGGATTGGTGGTCATGGAACCAGCATTGGCGGTGTAATCGTCGATGCCGGAAACTTCAACTGGGGTAATGGTAAATTCCCCGGATTCACTGAACCATCAGAAGGATATCATGGCCTGAAATACTGGGACATTTTCAATTTCGATGGTCCGTTCGGAAACATTGCATTCATCATTAAAGCCCGCGTTGAAGGTTTGCGCGACATTGGTGCCTCACAAAGTCCATTCAACTCATTCTTGCTTGTTCAGGGTCTCGAAACTCTTTCGCTCCGCATGGAACGTCACATTCAAAATACCTTGGCTTTGGCCAAATATCTGGAAAAACACCCGAAAGTGGCCAGCGTAAATTATCCGGGACTTGAAAACAATCCTTCGTATGCTTTGGCTCAAAAGTATCTGACCAAAGGTGCTGGCGGAGTTTTATCGTTCGAAGTGAAAGGGAACAAAGATGCCGCAATTAAATTAGTCGACAGTTTAAAACTCGTTAGCCATTTAGCAAATGTTGGAGATGCAAAAACACTGATTATTCAACCTTCAGCCACTACTCATCAGCAATTATCGGCCGACGCACAGCTTGCTGCCGGTGTTTATCCAAGTTCGCTGCGTGTATCAGTTGGCCTTGAACATATCGACGACATTATTGCCGATTTTGAGCAGGCCTTGAATCAAATTGCTTAATTTTGCGAAACTCTTCCGGAATTTCAGGAATGTTCCTGAGATTCCGGAATTTAACAGTTTAAATTATTGATCGTATGCCAATTAACGTTCCTGACAATTTACCTGCAATAGAACTTCTTCAGAAAGAGAACATTTTTATAATGGACGAATCGAAAGCCGCACACCAGGACATTCGCCCTCTTAAGATTATTGTTGTCAACCTGATGCCGATAAAAATTACGACCGAAACTGATTTGATTCGGTTGCTGTCGAATACTCCGTTGCAGGTTGAAGTTGAATTTCTGCGGATGAAAGAACATGAATCGAAAAACACTCCGGAAGTCCACATGAAAGCTTTTTACGAGACTTTTGACGAGTTCAGGTATAAAAATTACGATGGCATGATTATAACCGGAGCTCCGGTTGAAATGCTTCCGTTTGAGGAAGTTACTTATTGGAAAGAACTCACCGAAATACTCGACTGGTCGAAAGTTCACGTTACATCGACCTTATTGATTTGTTGGGCTGCACAGGCGGGATTGTACCATTACTATGGAATTCCGAAATATCCGCTTGAGAAAAAAATGTTTGGCGTTTTCAAACACAGGAACCTGAATGACACGTTGCCAATTTTTCGTGGATTCGATGACGAATATTATGTGCCTCATTCCCGGCATACCGAAGTATTGGCTGAAGACATAGAAAAAATACCCGAGTTGAGTATTTTATCGAAATCGGACGAATCGGGAGTACACATGGTAATGACGCACGACGGCAGGCAATTTTTTATTACCGGCCATTCTGAATATTCACGATACACACTTGATACAGAGTACAAGAGAGATTTAAGCAAAAATCTTCCGATAGAATTACCTGTTAATTATTATCAGGATAATGATCCCGAAAAAGAACCCGTTATGCGCTGGAGAGGACACGCCAACCTACTGATTTCGAATTGGCTAAACTACTATGTCTATCAACAAACCCCTTACAATCTGGATAACCTTATTTATGAGATTTAATTATTTTATTAAGCCTTCGTTTTTGAATTCGGATTTACGGTAAAAAAGTTGAGTAACTTTAGACTGTCCAAATTCAAAAAACGGAACCATGATAAATTGGAACGAAACTTACAGTGTCGGCATTCAATCAATCGACAATCAGCACAAGGAATTAATTTCGCTTTTAAATCAGTTGCTCGAAGCCATGAAACATGGTGAAGCAAACGCAGTTAGCAACCAGATTTTATTTGATTTAGAAAAATATACATTGCTTCATTTTCAAAAGGAGGAGTTCTTTTTTAAGAAATTTAAGTTTGCCGGTTCACAAGCACATATTGCGGAACATCAATCGTTCATAAAAAAAGTTGCAGCATTAAAGTCAGACTTAAAATCAGGAAAATATATCCCGAATGTCGAATTACTTCAATTTCTGAAAAATTGGGTAGAACACCATATTTTAGTAATTGACAAGGAGTATTCGGAATGTTTCAGGCAAAACGGACTAAAATAGTTGCATGAAATGATGGCCTAGTAGACTAAGTTTATCACTTCTTTATAATCCGGAATTCTGTTCGTCTATTCAAGGCTCTGCCTTCAGGAGTATCGTTTGAACTTAGAGGCATCGAAAATCCGTATCCTTTGTATTTCATTCGATTTTCGTCTATTCCATTATTTACCAGATACATAAATACTTCTTCAGCTCTTGAATTCGAAAGTTTCTGGTTCATTTCCTGACCACCCACATTGTCAGTGTGTCCTTCAATTTCAATATCAACATTCTTGTTCTGATTCAGAAAATCTGTAAGTTTTTGAAGTTCAGCTTTCGATTCTGGCAACAAGTCGTACGAACCAGTATTGAAAAAAACATTTCGTAAAATCACGGCTCCACCGACCTTTATTTTTTTCATTTTAATTTCCAGAATGTATGGATCAATAATTTCCTTCTTTTCCTTTAGCTGAAAATTGTCGGAATAGAACAAATAACCTTCTTTGGAAACATTGAAAGCATATTCCTTTCCCAGCGGCAAACACATCAGGAATTCGCCTTTATCCCAGCACGATTCGCCTTTAATTATTGATGATGAATCATCAACATCAATCAATTCAACCTGAGCACAAACAGGAGCTCCGGAATCTTCATCGATTACTTTCCCTTTGATGTACGAAACTGGCGTAGGGCGTGCATCCTTATATAATTCGAACGAATAAATATCCATACCTTTTGATCCGGGTCGATCAGACGAATAATACGCATTTTTACCTGACGCATCCACAACAAGTCCCTGCTCATCCTTGTGCGAATTAATTGGATAACCAATATTTTGAGGCTGGCTCCAAACGGTATCGTTTTTCTGTCGGCAGTAAAATATATCGAAACCACCCATACCAGGCCAGTAATCGGAAGCAAAGTAGAGTGTTTTGCCGTCAGAATGAATGAAAGGTGACATTTCATTTCCGGGCGTATTCACCGAATCTCCAAGATTCACCGCACTACCCCAAACTGGTGTTCCCCAATCCGAAAAACCATTTAACTTGCATCTCCAGATATCCATCCCACCTTTTCCACCTTTTCGGTTACTTACAAAATACAGAAACTCACCATTGGCAGAAATAGAAGGCTGAGATTCCCATGAAGGCGAGTTGACAGGTTCCCCGGCATTTTCAGGAATAGACCACTCCCCTCCTTTATTTCGCGAAAAATAAATATCACAGCTACCTCGTCCGTCGTTTCGGGTGCAAGCCGTAAAAAAGAGCAATTTACCATCAGAAGAAATGGTTTGGGCACCTTCGTTGTAAATGGTATTGATTGATTTTAGGGGTACGCTTGGTTGCCACTCATTATCGACAAAAGTTGAGGTATAAAAATCTTCCTGAGCCAATGAACGCCCCTTTGCCGATTGTGATTTTGCACCCACAAGCCTTGTAAATATGAGTGTTTTCCCGTCAACCGTTATGCTAGGCCAATATTCGTCATCTTCAGAATTAACATTTGGCCCCAGATTGACCGATCTAAACGGAACGGGATGTTTCAACAAATGAACTGCACCGGTACATTTTTCAATATATGATTTCGCTTTGCTTACAAAGGTAGCCTTGTCGTCAACCCTGCGGAGGTAATCCTGAAAGGAATCGCTCGCTTTCTGATATATTCCTGAACGGTAATAAGCGCTCCCTAAAACATAATACAACTTTGCATTTTTCTCCGGATCAATTTTAAGAACCAATTCTATTGCCTGGATTTGCAGCCGAACTGAATCAATATCCTGGTAAATGTCAGACTTTAAAAGATACACGTCCAGAAATCCCGGATCTACTTTTACGGCTTCATCCAGCAAACTCAATGATTTACTATAAAGCTTACTTTCATATGCTAATTTGGCCTGTTCAAACAGTTTCATAGCTTTCTTCTCTTCCAAAGAAATACTCTGTCCAAAACTAAATCCACACACCACCATGAAGAGAAAGACAACGTATTTTTTCATGTGATTCGAATTTCTTTGCCGAATTTATTACTAATTTCAAATTTTAACATCCAACGAAAACATTTAAATCTTTTTATCGTATTTAAAATCATTTTCAGGCTTAAGTATAAGATTCAGATAATCAGGGAATCAAAAAAATACAGATAATATTTTTTATAACGTAATACTTGTTTATTTATTTTTTTTTCATAGTTTAACAAACGGATATTAATTCAATTTATTAACTTTTAAAATTTTAATTATCAAACTTTTAGATTTTTCGAAATGAAAACAAACAAGAATCTGAAAATTAACAAAAAAGGTGTTGATCCTTTAAAGTCAGATGGCGATGCAATTAAAAACGCCAAATTACATAAGGATAAAAGCTCTAAAAGAAGATTATCAATTTACGATGATTTTGCAGATGACGAAAATTTGGATGAACTTGATTATAAATACAGCGACGACCAACTTGATGAGGAGTAGAAACTGAAAAATAAAATAGGTGTTGCCCAAGGGGAGAAACACTTAAAACGAACTAAATGATAAAGGATCGGAAATTCCGGTCCTTTTTATTTTTTCAACTTTTTAAGTTCTTTAATTTTTTCAATTGTTCCATAATAATTAATCCACTGCTTATTCCTGAAATCAATTCTCAAATCAGCAAATCCATCAAGTCCGGCGGTTAAAACAATAGAATACGAATCATCCTGATTTTCCAACTTCGTTGAAATGGTAAATAATTTCTTTCGATCGTTCCAATCCTTTTCGATTCTTTCAGCAGTTAAGTCAAATTTCACCCCTCCACTTCCCGAATTATACGGTACCGAATAAGCCCGTCCAAAATAAGGCAGATAGGCTTTAACTTGTAAGCTGTCAAACACCATATCGTAATCAGAAGTCAGATTATTGAAATTTCCAATATTCGAATGGGCAGAACGGGCCACAAATCGAAAATGACCACTTTGAATAAGTTGAGCCATTTCCAAACGTGTTCTGGCACGCTTTTCTTTTTTGTCTGACGGCTGAAATCCAGAGAGTCCAAGAAACAAAGTGATTAAAAACAGTGCAGATATCTTGTTCATATTACCCGTTTTAAAAATTAAGTTACTCTTGCATACGACATCAACAATTCCGGGTTTCCCAAAAACAAAAACAATTATGCCTGAACTACATTTTGCGGTGAACCCGACAGGAAGCATTTTAAATTTTCAACGGTTATATTCTTTAAACGCTGACGGGCTTCAAATGTTGCCCAGCCCATATGCGGACTAATAAAACAATTTCGGGCCGAAATAAGCGGATTTTCAGGTGACGGAGGCTCTGTTGACAGGACATCAAGGCAAGCGGCCGCCAGTTTTCCTGAATTTAGAGCATCGGCCAAATCGCGTTCGTTTATCAAACCTCCGCGCCCGGTGTTGATCAGTACAGCCGACGGCTTCATTGTATCGATCAGTTTTTGGTTTACAAATTCTGAATTCTCTGCCGTCAACGGACAATTTAAACTGACGAAGTCGCTTTGTGAAAAGACTTCAGCCAAACTGAGCTGCTTTATTCCTGAAGGGATATCTTCTTTTATAGAGCGATTCTGGAAAATAACTTTCATGCCAAAAGCATGACCGATTTCCGCAACTTTTCGGCCAATTTGTCCAAACCCAACAACGCCAAGTGTTTTACCAGCCAATTCAATTTGCGGACTTCTCCAATAGGCAAAATCAGGATTATTGCTCCAATCTCCGCTTCTCACAGTTTCGGCATGAAGTTCCACCCGATTGACAACAGTCAAAATATGTGCGAAGACCAGTTGGGCAACGGAATCGGTGCTGTAAGCCGGAATGTTGGTAACGACGATATTTTGTTCAGCAGCTGCTTTCACATCAACAACATTGTAACCAGTAGCAGTAACTCCAATGTATTTCAGAACAGGCAATCTTTCCATAAGTGACCTGCTGATAATAGCTTTGTTGGTAATTATCACTTCGGCATCGTATACTCTATCGTACACGTCTTCAGGTTTTGTGCGATCAAAAACAACGCATTCACCAAGTTCTTTCAAATCATCCCATGACAGATCGCCCGGATTGAGGGCAAAACCGTCCAATACAACTATTTTCAATGGACCATGTTTAAAATTGAAATGTAAAGAAAATTGAAAAATCGCAGTTTATCAAGTGCAGCTTATTTTGCGGTATGCCGCTTGCGGTAAAAACATTCGGTTAAATTACACAAATCACAGGTGTATTCCCGAAATTTGACTTCTTTCCCAATGCCAATAATTCCACTAACCGACTTAATTGGATGCATAAGCGCAGAGTCTGTCAGATGGATGCCGCAACAATCTTCAGGAAAGAATGAGAATAATTTGTGTTGGTCAGAAAGATTCCATTTGCAATAACCGGGACTGTATCGATTGGTTACCAAAAGTCCGGCATTTGAGGATTGCTCTTTTAATTTCTGATTTATTTGGTCCATTGCGGCTTCAACAATTAAAGAACCTAAAACATCATAAACGTATCCCAATACCGGATTTTCACCCAAAAGCAAATTTCCTGAAAGATCGCTTATTGTCTTTCCTGCGGTACAAATGAAAAGTATGATTTTATCAGAATTCCGAAGTTCTTTTGCAATGGTTTTGCCAAGTTGCAGTTCAATATTTTCTACAGAAATCGAGTCCTTCTCTATGGAAAAATCGAATTGTTCGGTTTCAAAAATGGCACCCCGAATATCGTGTAAAGTAGCAGCTTTATGCAGTCCATCGGCCAGATAACCTAAAAAAGGCTCCGGAAGAACACCTTCAGGATACCCCAAAAGAGCGTTTATTTCCGACATATCTACAGACAAATCCTGAAAAGAAAATGCAAATTCAGCGATCATGATTCACAAAATTTATCAAACAAATGTTGAAACGAAACTTCCGGCTGAAAGCTGCCAATCAGCACAAATTCGGTTGGCGCAACAAAATATTCAGTTTCCTGAAGTGTTGTTTCGCCAAAACTTCCCTGCAAAAAAACTTTCTTTTTTTCAGGCAGATTGATATATCCTTTGCTGCGGATACAGTTCCCTCCCATTGCTTTCAAAAATAAATTTAGGTTTTCAGGATCAATGGCACGATTGCTTTTGATGACCTGTGATTGTATATCAGGCCGGTCGTTTTCTGCTTTTTCGAGCAATGGTAAAAATTTCATCGCAGACTTTTGAAAATCGAGATCAATGTTTGCATAAGATGTTGAATAAATTTGGGCAAACGGATTTAACTTTTTAATTAGATGAACCAGGTCATCGCTTTGTATTTCAAGCAAATCAATCTTGTTCAGAATTACAACATCTGCAATTCGTATTTGGTGATTAACCCGCGTTTGCAGGCCACTTATTTTTTTGAAATTCAGCGCGTCGACCAAACACCAAACCCTGTCAAGATAAACCTTTTGCTTTAATTGCGGCGATTGCAGAATTTGACCAATGCTAAGCGGATCAGACATTCCGGAAGCCTCTAAAATCAGTTCGTCGGGCTGAGCCTGATCGATAAATGCGGATAATGAACCAACAAAACTACCAAGCAGGCATACGCAAAAAACAGAGCCGTTATTCACTTCCAATATTTCAAAATCAGCATTATTCTGCCTGATTTCAACGCTGTCGATATTGACTTCTGAAAATTCATTCTGAATAATTCCAATCTTTCGGGAACCGGCAAATTTGTTCAAATAGTTTTTCAGGAAAGTTGTTTTTCCGCTTCCCAGAAAACCGGTAACCAGTTGCATTGGAATTGCTGACATATAATGAATTAAAGGACTGATCTATATTAAAGGCTTTTCACAACCCGGTTCATTTCGCAAATGTGGTCGGGAGTTGTTCCGCAGCAACCTCCAATAATGTTGGCACCGGCTTCCACAATTTCCTTAACCCTTCCGGCCATATCGTCCGGAGTTTCCGGGAAAGTCGTCTCACCATCGTGATAGCAAGGCATTCCGGCATTTGCATGAATCAAAACAGGTATTTTCGCATCAGCCTGCCTTATTTCCTTCACAATTCCAATCATATCAGCAATCCCGTTTCCGCAATTGGCACCGATTACCGAAGCACCTGCATTTGCAAGGGTTTCAACCATTTCAGTGGGAGAAATCCCCATCATCGTGCGAAATTCTCCACTGAGAATTTTATCGAATGTCATCGTGCAAATTACTTCGCAGTTTGTATTTTCGCTGGCAGCTTTTACAGCAATTCGAGCTTCCTCCAGATCAGTCATGGTTTCGATTACAATGGCATCAACTCCACCGGCTTCCAATGCTTGGCACTGTTCCTTAAACGCCTCGTAAAGTTCGTCTTCAGTAACTTCTTCCATCATCAGCAATTTGCCCGTCGGGCCAACCGATCCGAGCACAAAACGATCGGGACCGGCAGCTTTTCGGCTAATTTCTGCCGCCGCTTTATTGAGTTGATATACCTGCCCTTCAAGACCATAGCCGGCCAGCTTGAAGCGGCTGCCGCCAAAGCTGTTGGTTTCAATCATGTCGGCACCAGCTTCAATATAACTTTTGGCTATATCAAAAACATCGTCGGGTCGTTTGGTATTCCATTCTTCGGGGCATTCACCCGGCTGCAATCCTTTCTTTTGAAGAAAAGTTCCCCAGGCTCCGTCCGAAACCAGCACTTTTCCCGCCTGTATTTCCTGAATAAGTTTGTTCATAAATCGATTGAATGTTGCGTTGAAATTGATCTTAAAGGTAATTGTTTTGCCGAAATTCGGCTTCAGAATCGTTTAGATATCCTTGATCCATTCCTTAATTACGTCGAGTGAAGGAATACTAGCTTCAGATTTCAATTTGTAATTGACAACTACAACGGCCGGGCCTTTTTTCACGCCAAACGAATTCATTTGTTCCTTGTCAGTAATTACTGAAACCGAAGTTGATTTTCCCAGTTCAGCGATCGCACGTTTTACTTTTTTCGTTACCTCCCTGCATTCTTTTTCGGTTTCACCCAGTATGAGTATTTCGCTGCGTTTCGACTTTATTTTCAGTTTTAATTTCTCATTAATTCGCTTCTGAATAGCTTCTATCAGAAGATTTTGGGGCGGAATCTGCGAAACAAAAACGATCTTTCCATCGATGCAAATGGTTGGAATGTTTTTCACCATCAAAGATGACATGAATGAAACGGCCTCCATCTTTTTGATCGGGTGTTCGCGCCATTCAACGACTCCCTCGAAATGTGGCGCAACACGTTTCACTGCTTCAACCATATATTGGCAGGGAGCACAAGACTCTGAATCGAGCGTAACGATATCCACAATCACTTTGTCAGATTGACCGTAATCTTTCATGTTCAGAATATCCAGCTTGTTCTCCTTCTTTTCCAGGTTTCGGGCAACATCCTGAAGATATTGGCTGTAAACCAGTTCCGAAATCGCCTGAAGATTTTCGACCGGAGTTTGCATCGGCAGGTCGCAGCCAGGCGCCAGAATAAAACCTTGGGTTCCACCCAAATCGAGACAGGCAAGCGCGTCCTGTTTGGCATCATCGGCATCACCCATCAGCAAAACAACCGTGAGTTTCAGATTCCCACCAAAACTTATTTTCTTCGACAGCGAGATTTCCTTTACAAATTCAAGCGGAATGTTTTCATCGATCGAAACATTGTCGGGTCGGCAATCGCACATGGCTTCAACGTTTTGTTGGGCATGACCGCACACAAAGAACGAACTAAGTTTTCCTTTCTCCCGCACGAAATCAAATATCCGGCTAACGAATGGCGTGACATAAGTTTCAAACGACAGCGGATCAATCTGGCTGGTCATCGGATCGACAACTGCAATTACGTCGCAACCCGCATCCAGCAACATTTCTGAATAACTAATCGCCACCTTAGTACAAAGGTCCATAACTTCAATGACATACTCCGGATCTTCAAAAAGTTTCATGAAAATTTCGGTGCCTAATAAATGTAAAGCGAGCGTAAAAGGTCCGGTTATCAGGCCATATAGGGCTATTTCAGGATTTTGCGCACGAAGTTTTCGTGTTGTTTCCAATACAATCGGAATTCGCCCATCTTTTGCGGTAGGAACTTTCAATGCACTTAACTGAATTCCTTCAGACAAGGGATGAGAAACAACTGCCGGCGGATTTTCTTTGGCCCATTTCAACCTACAACCCAAAATTTCGGCTTCGAGCTGTAAATCAAAACTTACCGGAATTCCATCTGGTTTATACAAACCGATGGCTTTATTTAAACCTGCAACCATATTTTCGGCTGATTTCAGGTATTGTTCGGCATCAACGCCAATTAAATATCCGCCATGAACACCAACAAACGGAACCCAGGGCACACGTTCAACAGGTTCGAGCCGAAAAGCGCGACTGATTAATGAAAGTCCATGCATATTCTAATTTTTAACTTTAACTATCTGATAATATTGATTTTAAACTGAATTTTAACGTCATGAAAATGGCAATACACTCATTAAAGATATCGCCAGTATAACGCTCTTTCAACTTTTCAACAGAAATTTCAGTATGAATATTCAGGAAACCGGAATGAACTTTTGCAATTGAATTAGCCCAACCTCGAATTCAGATATTCAACTACCCCCTGAGGATCGGGCGAGTAATTATCGGCGCCAATTTTTGTACAGAAATCGCTGTTTACCGGTGCACCACCAATGGTGACAATTGTACCCGGCAAAGCTTCCTTTATATCTTTTGTGATTTTTTCCATGTTGACCATAGTAGTGGTAAGCAACGCAGACAACCCAACAACCGCTTCAGGATGTTCTTTGGCTGCTGCAATGAATTTGTCGGAACTAACATCTGTTCCAAGGTCAATCACCTTATAGCCATTGCCTTCAACCATCATTCCAACGAGGTTTTTACCAATATCGTGCAAATCGCCCGAAACAGTGCCAATAATGAATGTTCCTTTTTGTTTGGCAGCACCCGATAAAAAATGTGGTTTCAAATGCAACATGGCAGTACTCATGGCTTTGGCCGACATAAGAACCTGTGGCACAAACACCTTATTTTCGCGAAATTTAACACCAATGCGCTCCATGCCGGGCATGAGTCCCTTTGAAAGTATATCCTGCGGATTTACACCACTTTCAAGCGCTTTTCGGGTTATTTCGTCGGCTCCTTCCTGACCTTTCATTTGCGGTGGATAGGGAGATACCATATTTATCTTTCCAAATTCGATGCAATTTGACAGTTGAATTAGAAGTTCATTCATTTTCTTGCAGTTTAGTGTTTTATAGTTATCAAATGTATTGGCTATTCGTGCAACAAAAAATAGTATTTTCTTTGATAAAGATGTAAAATATTACTTTTTTTAAGCCGGAAAGTTGTGAATCATGATTATCAGAAAACGCTATTTTAAATTGCCGTCCTACATTGTTACGGAGCAACAATTAAATCCCTTAACCAAGGACCTGTATTTGTGTGACTTAGCCGAAATTTTGATAAAAAAGGAAACCTTGTGGTCGGAAAATATAAAGATTGAAAATCATTTGCTGATCTTTTGTACCAAAGGTGGAGGAATACTTCAAATTGCCGGTGATATGGTTCCGTTTTCGCAAAACCAATATTGCATTGTTCCTGAAGGTTTTACCTTTAAAATACAGACCGGAGATATCGATCCATCGGTTTTTTACACCTGTAGTTTCAATGGCGAAAAAAGCAAAATCATGGAAAAGGATTTCACAGTTGTTCGCGACCTGATTCCCTCGGCTAACAACATGGTTGCCAACCGGGTGATGCTTTTTGACGAATTATTTAATAACCTGACCAAAGGCTTTTTCAATGCGAATTACCAATATATCAATCTTACATTTGGTCATTTACTGGCAACTTTCCTTTATGCCAGTAAAACAAGCGACGATTTTCTGGAAGAACAAAACCCGGGAATTACAAAGGCTATTCAATTCATGGAACAAAACCTTGACAAAAAACTTAGTCTGAATGAAATAGCAGACGAAGCAGGTTATTCTCCATCGTATCTCACGACTATTTTCAGGAAGAAAACAGGCTATAGTCCACTAAGCTATTTCTCGCATTTAAAAATTAGTAAATCATGCGAATACCTGGATTACAGCAAATTCAAAATCAAGGAAATATCGTTTATGATGGGTTATTCCGATCCGTATTATTTCTCGAAAGACTTTCAGAAAAAGATTGGCCTATCGCCCCGCAATTACCGCAAACGCGTGGTTGGAAAAACTTAGCGTTGCGTTACCTCGTCTCAGCGGCCCGTCACCCCGAATTTATTTCGGGGTCTTACGTTATTTAGCGATGCAGAAACGAGTTCGCCACGACGATCTGCCAAAAGAATGATAAAAACCACTCTAACGGTATGTATAAAATGCATTGGATTTCAGGCTTAATTACCCAGCTTTTTGATGAAATCCTTGATCACAACAGTTCGTCGATCGTACGAATAAGCCGAAAAATACCCCAAAGCACCATTGTTAAAATTGCTGATTGGATTTGCAGGCGAGGCCGACTGAAGCATTTCGTTTCCGGAGATATTTTCAAGAGTCGAAAAATAATCGTATGCAGCTTTATCAATCGTCTGAAGTTCAAGTGTCAGGGTGTCTGTTTCATTGAAAACATTCGAACTGCCGCCTAAACCAACCGATTTCCCATTGAACAATTTATCGGAGAAAAGGGTGATTTGACCTTTATCATCAACCGGTTTCCCATTTACAAAATACTTAATCCGGTAATAATTTTCAACATCGGCCGGATCGCGAATAAAACAACTTACTTTATAACCACTGTCAAAAAAACCGTATCCATCGAAATACGACAATCCGAAGTCAGAAATCGGCACAGTTTCATTCATAAACGAACGTGCAGTATACGTAATGCCATCATAAACAACCGTTACAATGTACCAGTTGTTCGCATTTGCAATAGTTCTGTCCAGAACATACACACCAGCCGAGATTTCTTCAAGATATCTTAGCTTTCCGCTTTCCGCTTTTATCGAAACTACAGCGCCTGAAACTTTCGTATCGGTTTGCACACCAAAATAAGGCGAAGTCTTTGAAATCAAAACTGTGATTGGTTCCTTACCGTTCGTTATCGTGGCTTCAATTACAATAACTGAATTTGCATTATTCAAGTCAAATTCAATGACTTTTTCGCAGGCCGAAAATGTGAAGCAAAGAAAAAATATACCTAATATGGCGAATGATCTATTCAAGTTATACTAAAATTTAAACTTATAACTAACTGAAGGTATAATCTTAAACAAAGAAACCTGTACTGCCTCGGTCAAATTCGGATTATCTTTATTTTGCCTGAAAGATATGAAATATGCATTCTCTCTTCCGTAAGCATTGTAAACCGAAAAATTCCAGCTCGATTCGAATTTAGCTGTTTGTTTCCTAATCCAGGTAACGCCCAGATCAAGTCTGTGATAATCGGGCATCCGGTAACCGTTTCGCTGCGTATAATAACCAACAGTCCGACCATCAACCACATATTTACCATTTGGGAAAGTTACTGCATTTCCGGTATTGTACACCCAGGTTGCCGACAATTTTACTTTACGGCTCAAATCATACATACCAACCACTGATACATCATGTCGCCTGTCCTGTCTCGCCGGAAACGGGTTTCCATTGTTTATTAAATCGAATTGCCGCATAGTTTTCGACCAGGTATAGCCCAGCCAACCAGTAAGCCGACCGTAATTTTTACGCACTAAAAATTCGGCTCCGTATGCCCAGCCACGTCCGTAAACCAATTCAGCTTCAACTGTTGAATTGAAAACCAAATCAGCTCCGTTTTTGTAATCGATCTGATTCTGCAGATTTTTGTAATACACTTCGACCGACGATTCGAACATATTATTTTTGCTGTTCCTGAAATATCCTGCCGACCACTGATCGGAAATCTGCGGTTTCACATTATCGCTGCTTGGCAACCAAACATCAGTTGGTGTTGACGACGTAGAGTTCGACAACAAATGAATAAACTGGAAAATGCGGTTGTATGAAGCCTTAAATGCAGAATTTTTATCGAGCTTGTAATTTAACGCCAGCCTTGGCTCGGGCCCTCCCTGAGTTTTCACCCATTTGAAGGTATCATAACTAATTGATTCAATTAAATTTCCGTCTGAATCGAATCGATAAAAATCACCAGGACCAATATTCGAGAATAAGGACAGCCGCAACCCATAATACACTTGCAAGTGTTCAGAAATTTGCTGACTGTTCGACACATAGAAAGCACTTTCAATCGCACGGCGCGGACGCACGGCAAGCGAACTGTAAACACTTCCCGGTGCAGCTTTTATTTCTCCCGGCACTATTTTGTGCGCAATCAGATTTATCCCGAATTTTAGTGTATTTGCGGCATTTAAATACAAGCTGAAATCCTGTTTCAAGTTAAAATCCTGAATCCGTGAACCCAGAACTACATCGTTATCGCCTGCAATGTCGATTTTGTAAGAATAATTGCTAAAAATGAGCGAAGTGTTCGAAAACAGTTTGTCGCTAAATGTATGATTCAGCCGGACAGTAGCCGTTTTGCTGCCCCAATCAAACCCAAACTGATCCTGCAATCGAAATTTATCGCGCCCCAGATACCCCGAAATAAAAAGCCGGTTTGTTTCGTTCAGTTTAAAATTGGTTTTCATGTTGAAGTCGTAAAAGTATAACTGCGCATCGCGAATATCCTTATCAGGGGCGAACTTCATGAATAAATCGGCATACGTGCGGCGAGCACTCACCATAAACGAACTGACATCTTTTTTGATTGGGCCCTCAAAACCAAGGTTCGACGAAATTAAACCTATGTTTCCGTTTGTTTCGTATTCTTTCATGTTTCCCTCTTTCATCCTGATGTCCAAAACAGACGACGCACGCCCACCATATTCTGCGGGGATTGAGCCTTTCATCAGATTGGCATCGCGAATGGCTTCCGAATTGAAAACCGAAAAGAAGCCAAGCAAATGCGAGGCATTGTAAACCGGCGCTTCATCAAGCAAAATCAGGTTCTGATCCAAACCACCGCCACGAACATAAAATCCGGTATTTCCTTCACCAGCCTGCTTTACGCCTGGCAAAAGTTGAAGAGTTTTAATCAAGTCGCGTTCACCCATCAACACCGGAATATTTTCAATTTGTCTGGGGTTAATTTTAACGCTGCCCATTTCGAGAGATGTAATATTCCTGTCGGCTCTTTCTCCATGAATATCAATATCTTCAAGCTCATAACTTATTTCACTGAGTTTGAAGTTGACGACCTGGCCCGAATGTAAATCTGTCTTGTAATCCTGATTTTCGTACCCCATCAAACGTACTGAAACTGTATAATTCCCTTCAGGAACTGTTAGCGAATAAAATCCGTAGGAATTACAAATAGTTGAATAATTGGTATTTGGAATCGAAACCACTGCGCCGGGCAAATCTTCACCACTCGAAGCATCGGAAATGGTGCCGCTTAACGTGAATTTCTGTTGCGCAAATACGCCGAAGCCCAGAAAAATCAAACTGAAAACAAAAAGAAAACGGCATCCAGCCATAGCTTGGTAAAAAGGTGTTTAAATATAGGTTTATTCCGAAGAGTTCGAAAAAACACGAGCTAAAAATCTTGATTTTTCAGCTTTTTTAACCTTTGAACCATTTCACAAATCCTAAAAATAAAGGGGTTTTTACGACACACGAACGCCGTTTTGCCGTAAAAGATTAAATTGTACATTTGAGTAACTTATGAGCAAAAAATGGAGAAAACAACAAAACTCACGCTTCCTTCAGGATTTAGGCAATCAGTGCAAAAATTTGGTTCGCGAAACGCGCTTGCAATAGTTGGAGAAGCGCCTTTGACTTATGCCGAATTAAACCGGCGGATTAACGGCTTGATTAAATTACTTGAAGATTTGGCCATTGAACCGGGCGACAAACTGGCCATTCTAAGCACAAATTTGCCAAACTGGGGAATTGCCTATTTTGCCATCACGTTTATGGGCGCCATTGCGGTTCCTCTTTTGCCCGATTTTATGCCTTCCGAAATTGAAAATATCCTGCACCATTCGGAATGCAAAGCCATATTTGTTTCTGAAAAATTGATTTCAAAACTGGATAATATTCAGGCTAAAACTTTAAGCCACCGGATTCGGGTTGAAGATTTCGTTGTAACAGAGACTTCAGGCAAAAAACCTGTATTTGATCCGGATAAAATGAGTACGAAAGAATATGAAATAGCAGAGGATGATTTAGCAGCAATTATTTACACCTCCGGAACTACAGGAAAATCGAAGGGTGTGATGCTAACCCATAAAAATATTTGCATTACGGCAGAACAGGCACTTTCCGTGAGACAGGTAAACGAACACGACCGGTATTTATCTATCCTTCCACTATCACACACTTACGAAAATTCTTTAGGTTTTGTAATGCCCATGATGCGTGGATCAAGCGTTTATTATCTTGAGAAACAGCCGACTCCATCAATTCTACTTCCTGCTTTACTTGAAGTTAAGCCAACTATGATTTTTTCTGTCCCTCTAATCATTGAAAAGATCTACAGAAATAGGATCCTGCCAGCGTTTACGCAAAAAAGGATTGTCAGGCAATTATACCAGTTTTCATTTATCCGGAAGAAACTAAACCGGATTGCCGGTAAAAAACTGATGCAAACGTTTGGTGGCAAACTTGAATTCTTCGGAATAGGCGGTGCAAAACTCGACCGGAATGTGGAGAAATTCCTGATTGAGGCCAGGTTCCCGTACAGTATCGGCTATGGATTAACAGAAACAGCGCCACTTTTAGCCGGAATGAAAGTTTTCGAATCGCGGCTTCAGTCAACGGGACCCGCCATTTCAGGAGTTGAACTGAAGATTAACGAACCGGATGAAAAGATCGGACAGGGCGAAATTTGGGCTCAAGGCGGAAACGTGATGAAAGGTTACTACAAAGAACCGGAAATGACTGCTGAAGTTATAACACCCGACGGATGGTTTAAAACCGGTGATTTGGGGACGTTTGGAAAAGATGGCTATCTGTATATCCGGGGTCGTTCGAAAAATGTGCTAATCGGCGCGAGCGGCGAAAATATTTATCCTGAAGAAATTGAGTCGGTGATTAACAATTACCCGAATGTACTTGAATCGCTTGTTGTTCAGCAAAAAGGGAAGATCGTGGCGCTGGTACATTTCAACCTGGAAGAACTACAGGCAAATTATCATGAATTGGTTGAAAAAGGCTCGGGGTTGGCCGAACAAAAAATGAATGAGCTGATGAAGGAACTGCAGGATTACATCAATCAAAATGTGAACAGATTTTCGCAGGTACAGATGATTATGGTTCAGCCAGAGCCTTTTGAGAAAACCGCAACCCAAAAAATCAAGCGTTTTTTGTATAGTTAAACCCGAATGAAGTTTTGAAATTATTTTGCCTGTGCTTTGTAATACCTCCGGAAAAGCACTTTTTTCAAATCGCGGAAGATAACCTGATGCGCCAACACTTCCAGATCGTTGTAATGAGGTAATTCCCGGGTAGCTTTGGCAATCTCGTATTCCGTAATATCAACCTGGTACAAAACCGACATCAGCAGACCGTAATCTTTGTCGAGATAAACCGAAATCTGATTGATCAGTTGTTCGTGCAACTCGTTGTATGCATTTTCAATGTCACCTGAAAAATTGATTTCGATGCCAAACATGCCAAAATCTTTCATGATCTGATCGGCAGTCTCCTGAATGATGTCGGCCCGATTCAGGAAAGTGGCTAAATTGCTGTTTTGAAGGTCGGGAAAATTCATGGTGGAATAATATTAAGCTTCAGGAAATAATAGTCTTGTGATCAATTTACGAAAAACATTCGGTTATTCTCAGATTCGTTCACTACTGATAACACAGATTAACAAAGTGTTAACGATTTATTTAATTTGCAGCTTTATTGTAGATTAAACTGTAATTCACTCAAATTACGGTAAATGCCATTCGAAAGTTTAATCAGTTCGCTGTGTGTACCTTTTTCAACAAGTGTTCCCTGATCAAACACCAAAATCTGATCGGCCTTTCGAACTGTCGACAAACGATGCGCAATAACTACGGAGGTGCGACCCTCCATTAGTTTTTCGAGCGCATCCTGAACCAAACGTTCCGATTCTGAATCCAATGAAGAAGTTGCCTCGTCAAGAATCAGTATTTTGGGATTCTTCAGCACTGCGCGGGCAATAGCAATTCGCTGTCGCTGACCACCCGAAAGCTGAGTTCCGCGTTCTCCAACCAAAGTGTCAAGCTTTTCCGGAAACCGGCTGATAAATTCCATTGCGTTTGCTTTTTGAGCTGCATCCGTAATTTCTTCATCTGTTGCTCCAGGTTTTCCGTAGGCAATATTTTCGCGAATCGTTCCGCCAAAGAGAAAAATATCCTGCGGAACAAGTGCGATTTGACTACGCAATGCAGAAAGCGAATATTCGTGTCTGTCTTTTCCATCGAATAGAATAGCTCCTGAAACCGGGTCGTGCAAACGTAGCAACAACGATGCTATGGTTGATTTTCCGGCACCGCTTGCCCCAACCAACGCCACCATCTGATTGGCAGAAATATTTGCTTCTATATTTTTCAAAACATTTTCATCAGGCCTTGAAGGATAAGCAAATGTGAGATTCCGAAAACTGATTTCACCTTTTAATTCATCATTTTTTGTCAAGGCTTTCACTTCCTGAATATCTTCTTCAGGCTCGTTAAAAATGCCGAACAAGTCTTCAGTTGCTCCAATAAATTTCTGAATACTCGTATAAACCGAAGCAAGTCCGCCAATGGTTCCGCCCACAAACGCCGAGTAAATGACGAACGAAAACAAATCGCCTGCAACCAAATCGCCTTTGGCCAAAAGTGCAGATCCACGCCAGATAACAGCCACTAATGCACCAAACAAACCAAAGACAATAAAAGCTGAAAAAGCACCTCTGTATCGTCCGCTTTTTATACCAATTTGTGCAATTTCTTCCGTTTTTTTGCGGTATCGGCCAATTTCAAAAAACTCATTGGTATACGATTTTACACTTTGAATTCCCTGCAAAGTTTCTTCAACAATGGTATTCGATTCGGCAACCTGGCTCTGAACCTGTTTGGAGAATTTCCGGATATATTTTCCAAAAACACGCGCTAGAATCATTATTCCGGGCAACACAGCCAGCATAAACAAGGTAAGTTTAATCGACGTAATTGCCAGCAATACAATTCCGCCAATAATTGTGATAATTTGCCGAATGAACTCCGCAAGTGTTGTTGTCAACGTTTCCTGAAGCAAAACAATATCCGACGAAATACGGCTGTTCAACTCTCCCACTCTTCGTTGATCGAAAAAGCGCAGTGGCAATTTTATCAGGTGATTATAGGTATCCTGCCTTAAAAAGGCCAGTGTTTTTTCGGTCACATTTACAAACAATACGATCCTGAAATACGAAAAAACGGCCTGAACCAGTAACACAACTCCCAATAAAATAGCAATTTGATTAATACTGTAAGCTGCGACTTCCTTATTTCCGGCGTTGACCAGCTCTCCCAGTAATTTGGGGAAAATCAGTGTGGCAATACTGGAACCCAGCAAAAAGAACATGCCGATGTAGTATTCTCCCTGAAATGGCTTTATGTAACGAAATAATTTGAATGCATTGCGAAGACCTTCGCGGGTAATTTTTTTCTTTTCAACTTCACTCATCCGTAGATTTTTTGGTTCTCTGTTTTTCTGGCTCTTTAAACAGTCCAATATGTTTTGTGTTCATATTATCCGTATATAAAAGCAGTGAGCGGATGACTTTAAGTCATCCGCTCACTAAAATCACGGCAAATTAGATCTATAATTGCTTAAAAAAGTCGTTTCCCTTGTCGTCAACAATAATAAATGCAGGGAAATTTTCAACCCTGATTTTGCGAATGGCTTCCATACCCAATTCTTCAAAATCAACAACTTCCACCAATTTTATACTTTGTTTGGCCAGAATTGCAGCAGGTCCTCCAATTGAACCTAAATAGAAACCACCATGCTTTTTACAGGCGTCAGTTACCTGCTGTGTGCGGTTTCCTTTGGCAACCATAATCATCGAACCGCCCTGACTCATAAAATAATCGACATACGGATCCATACGTCCGGCAGTGGTTGGTCCGAAACTTCCGGAAGCCATTCCTTTGGGAGTTTTGGCTGGTCCGGCATAATACACCGGATATTTCTTGAAATATTCAGGCATTGGCTGACCGGCATCCAGCATTTCTTTCAATCGGGCATGAGCCATATCGCGCGCTACAATCAGCGTTCCCGAAAGATTCAGTCGTGTTTTAATTGGATATTGAGACAATATTTTCAATACATCTTCCATCGGCTGATCCAAATCGATGTCGACTGCAGGCTGCATATTGGGAGCTGCTTCCGGCAGGAAACGTGCTGGATTACGTTCAAGTTCTTCAAGGAAAATTCCGTCTTCGGTAATTTTTGCTTTTATATTCCGGTCTGCACTGCAACTTACGCCAATTCCAACCGGACACGATGCGGCATGACGTGGTAAACGAACCACTTTAACATCATGCACAAAATATTTACCGCCAAACTGTGCGCCCAATCCACATTCCTGGGCAATTTTTTCAATCTTCTTTTCCCATTCCAAATCTCGGAATGCCTGTCCACCTTCATTTCCTTCAGTTGGCAGATGATCAAGGTATCCGGCCGATGCTTTTTTTACAGTCGCCAGGGTAGCTTCAGCAGAAGTTCCGCCAATAACAACGGCCAAATGGTATGGCGGGCAGGCCGAAGTTCCAAGATCCATTATCTTTTCCTTAATGAATTTTGTAAGGTTTTCTTCTGTCAATAAAGATTTGGTTTGCTGGTACAAATACGTTTTGTTACCCGAACCACCACCTTTGGTAATGAACAAAAATTCGTACGAATTTCCTTTTTCTGCATAAATATCAATTTGTGCCGGAAGATTGGTTCCCGTATTTTTTTCTTCAGTCATTGTAAATGGAACGACCTGAGAATAACGAAGATTACGTTCCTGGTACGTATTGTAAATTCCTTTCGACAGGTATTCGGCATCGGTCACACCGGTGTAAACATCTTCACCTTTTTTACCAAGAACTATCGCAGTTCCGGTATCCTGGCATGTGGGTAATTCGCCTTCGGCTGAAACAACCTGGTTAAGCAACATGGTATGAGCCACAAAACGATCGTTATCGGTAGCTTCCGGATCTTTTAAAATATCTGAAAGTTTCTGAAGATGAGCTGCACGAAGGTAAAACGAAACATCGGCAAATGCTTCTTTGGCAAGCAGTTCAAGACCTTCAGGAGCAACTTTCAGGATTTTCCGGCCATCAAATTCAACAGTCGATACAAAATCTTTGGTTAGCAATCGATACGTTGTGGTATCTTTCGTAATTGGAAACGGTTTTTGATACTTGAAATTGGACATTTTATTGTGCTGTAAATGAGTTAATAATAAATTCAGAATGTTTCAAATGCAGTGATCTGAAGCGGTAACAAAGATAGTTAAACCTTCAGGAAAATAATTCAAAAGCTTCGCCCCATTTATACAGAATACCTAGTTTTAACAATAAATTTAAGACGAAAGATATCCTTAAAAATCATTCTCAATTCATATTCATGAACGAATTTTCAGGTTTTCTGTTTCATTTCCTGAAGTTTTAGCTTGCCGGAAGTTGTTAGACAGACTATCAGAAATGTTATATATTTGCCTGACTGGTAAAAAAAAATCAGTTTTAGTCTTGCACTTCAGAAATCTTAAATAAAATGAATTCAGCCGTACTCAAAAAATTAACAAGCAGTCGTTTCTCCGGAATTTTTCTGATCTACTTTGTCTTTATTGCACTGGCGTTTTTGAGCCGAATCGTTTTACTGAGCATGTCGATTGGTGATATAAGCTTGAATCCGTTGAATTTAATCTGGTCGTTTGGAGCAGGTTTATTTATGGACACAGTCGCGTTTTCGTATTTCATGATTCCGTTCGTTTTGTATTTCATGTTTATTCCCGATTGGATTTTTAACTCTAAAGTTCACCGGGTTATCACCTATTTCGTATATTTTATTACTTTTTACATTCTGATTTTCAACCTTGTATCTGAGTATTTCTTTTGGGAAGAATTTGGCGTCAGGTATAACTTTATAGCAGTCGATTATTTGGTTTACACCACCGAAGTTTTGGGAAACATTAAAGAATCGTATCCTCTCCCACTGCTCATTTCAGGAATTTTAACTGCGGATATTGCGCTTTTGGTTTTAGTAATTAAAAAACACTATCTAACCAAAGTATTTTCGACGGAAAATAAATTTAAAGCCCGGATGCAAAATGGATTAATTCTGCTAATCTTCCCAATCTTATCGTTTGTTCTTATTAAAAATACAACGGTTGAAATTACCAAAAACAGGTACAATAACGAGCTGGCTAAAAATGGAATACATTCGCTATTTGCAGCTTTCCTGAATAATGAATTGGATTACGATATTTTTTATGCGACCCGAAACAACGAGGAAAATTTCAAAGATTTGCACAAGCTACTCAAAAGTGAGAACAGCGAGTATATCAGTGCCGATCCGTATGATATTTCCCGACAAATCACAAATTCAGGAGAAGAGAAAAAATACAACGTTGTCTATATCACTGTCGAAAGTCTGAGCGGCGAGTTTTTGGGTTATAAAGGCAGCAAATTGGGTAAAATAACACCGTATCTGGATGCGCTGGCTGATAGTTCGCTTTTTTTCACCAACCTTTATGCGATTGGTACACGTACTGTTTATGGTCTGGAAGCAGTTACGCTTGGTGCACCTCCAAAGCCAGGCCAAAGCGTAATTAAGCGCCCGAACAATGAAAATTTATTTGCGGTTGGAGAGATTTTTAAACAGCGCGGATACGATTTAAAATACATTTACGGCGGCCACGGCTATTTCGACAACATGAATTATTTCTTTTCGCACAACGGGTATGAAATTGTTGACCGCAGCGATCTGGACGAAGACGAAATAACTTTCGCCAATACCTGGGGCGTTTGCGATCAGGATCTTTTCAACCGAACCTTGAAAGAATGCGACAAGTCGTTTGAAAATGGCAAGCCGTTTTTCAATCACGTGATGACAACTTCGAATCACCGACCATTCACTTATCCTGATGGTGTGATTGCTATCCCGTCGCATACCAGCCGTGCCGGAGGAGTAAAATATTGTGATTATTCAATTGGAGAATTCATAAAAAAAGCAAGTGCAAAACCATGGTTCAAAAACACGTTGTTTGTAATCCTGGCCGATCACTGCGCCGGAAGTGCCGGACAAACGGAACTACCATTTATGGATTACCAGATTCCATTTATGATTTACAATCCCGGGCTTGTCAAACCTCAGGAAATAAACAAATTATGCAGCCAGATTGATGTGGCGCCAACGCTGTTGGGAGTGATGAACTGGTCGTATAAAACCAAATTCTTTGGAAAAGATATCACCAAAATGGCTCCTGACGAAGAACGTGCTTTCATTTCGAATTACCAAAAACTAGGTTTCATAAAAAACGACAGGCTGACGATATTAAGTCCTCAGCAAAAAATAACGCATTACCAAATCAATCCACAAACCGGCGAAATGAAAAAAGCTACAAACGATCCTGAATTTGAAAAAGAGACAATAATTTATTATCAATCGGCCAGTTACATTTACAAAAACAAATTGAATAAGTGGGAATAATATGAAAGCTAAATACGTATTCCCGATCAGAGCAACCCTGATTGTTCTGTTCAATTTCTTTTTACTTTTTTCTGGAAATACTTACGGGGAAACCAAAAGGGATACACTTGTTAACAAAGCATGGCGCGATACTTTTAAAATCCGGAAGGCCCAGATTTTTGATACAAATTCAGAGTCGCGGTTATATTTCAGGCCGAAACCTTTCCAATTTGCAAAATTTGTTCCATCAGACATTTACCAGATGGGAAAAGCGGCTGTCGCCAAAAAGAATCTGCCCAAGCTTGGTGCAATTCTGGCCGGATCGGCACTGTTATTAATTATTGATCAACCTGTCACCGACGCCGCACAACAATTTGGACGCTATATAAATCTTGATCCTGCACGTAAATCCAAAACACTGATAGAATTTAAAATTGGTAATTTCAACGTAAATGCGATGGAGATACCCGATAATTTGAATTCTTCAATTTACTACCTGGGCGAAGGCTGGGGCAGCATGCTTATTGCAGGGGGCTTTTACGGTTACGGCCTCGTTAAAAACGATTATCGCGCCCTCCAGACTACTTCGCAGATTACGGAATCAATTTTTGCGCTCGGTTTAACCACTCAGTTTTTAAAGCGAATTACCGGCCGGCAAAGTCCTTTTAGGGCAATGGATGCCCATGGGGTTCCGGGAGGCGATTGGCATCCTTTTCCAGCACCGGGAAAATATCAAAAAAGCGTTTCGAATTACGATGCATTCCCTTCGGGGCATTTGGCAACCGCGATGGCTACAGTGACTATTCTGGCGAGCAATTATCCCGATAATAAATATATAAAGCCAGTTGGTTATTCGCTAATGGGCCTTTTGGGGTATGCCATGCTTAACAATGGTGTTCACTGGCTTAGCGACTATCCGTTGGCTATTGCCATTGGTTATACCTGCGGGAAAATAGTTGTTTCGCATGGGCATCAGGTAATTCCAAAAATCGGGAAGGATCACGGTTCATTTTCAGCTTTGACTCCCGCATATCTGGGCGAAGGAAGCCTCGGAATCAGTTATCGCGCTGTTTTCTAGATCTTTCTTTTGCAAGAGGCTATATCAAAAGTCAAAATAATCTCAACGTTGGTCATCCCGTCCCGATACATCGGGATTTGGATTTGACATTCAATGCGTTGAGATACTGAAACAAGTTCAGGATGACTCTGATTAATGACTTTTGATACAGCCCCATTGGACTGAACTTATCAAGCTTTTTTCTTTTCAGGAAATAATGCTGAAAGCACAATGCTCAAAACAAGCGTAACAGCAATAAAGTAAAGCGAATACGAAGATTTCCATCCTAATTCGGTGAGCCAGTGATGTGCAAGCAATTTTACTCCAACAAAGACAAGTAGCACGCTAACCCCAACATTCAGGAACCTGAATTTGTGCACCAGGTTGGCCAGCAAGAAGAATAACGAACGTAATCCGATGATGGCAAAAATGTTTGAAAAGAAAACTACAAACGGATCAAGCGAAACCGAGAATACTGCAGGAATTGAGTCGAGTGCGAAAATGACATCGGTAAATTCGACCAGGATCAAAACAAGCATTAACGGCGTAAAAAACAGTTTGCCATTTAATCGAAATGCAAATTTATCTTCAACATATTCTTTCGAAATATTGAGGTATTTGCCGGCAAATTTAACGATGGCATAATCGTGCGGATCTTTTTCGTGACCATCTTTCTTCACCAGAATTTTGACGCCCTGAAATACCAGAAAGCCGCCGAAAATATACAATACCCAATCGAACCGCTGAATAAGTGCAGCACCGGCAAAAATGAAAATGAATCTCAAAACAATAGCTCCTAAAACGCCCCAAAACAATACGGTTTTGTAGTTTTTCAATGGAACTGAAAAGCTCTGAAGCACCAGCAAAATAACAAAAACATTATCGATTGAAAGTGTTTGTTCGATAAAATAACCAGCCAGGTAACTCATCGCCATGTGGCTCCTGTATTCACCCACCATTCCCTCAAAATCAGAAAGCCGGAATTTTAGTTCAGGCGCGTATTTTCGAACGACTTCGGCCAGTTTATCCGGGGTTTCAATGCCGTGCAACAAGTGCCCATAGAAAGTAAGAAAAACATAAAAGCCCATCGAAAGCGCAAACCATACACTGGACCAAATCAATGCTTCTTTGGTTGAAACGATGTGCGAATTTCGTCCAACAACCAATAAATCGATCATTAACACAAAAACGATCAATAACAAAAAGCTCCCCATTAAAATTACCTCTGTTGGCATATTTGCTAATTAACTTTAGTTACTCCTCCTGAAACAATAAATTTCATAACCTCGGCCGGACTTAAATCGACTGGTTTTATTGAACTTTCAGGAACAAAATACAATATTCCGGAAAAAGCGTAAGAATGTGGAAAATACACAGCTACCATTTCGTTCAGACCAAAATCTTCAAGGTTTTTCTCCGTAACAAACCCCAATTTCCACAAATTGTTTTCCTTGTTCATGCAAACCAGCACCGGAACGCTAAATTTCTTTTCTTTTCCGACAAAAGCCGTGAATAAATCTTTCAGCGAACTGTAAATGACATTCAGGAGTGGTGCACGTTTTAACATTCGATCGGTGAAATAAGTAAACGGCCTGGCAATAATGGTTTGACCAATTAATCCCAGCAACGTTAATGTAACAAACAACAAAACGACCCCAATTCCCGGAAAATCGATCTGGAAATGTTCCCGAAGCGGATCTCTTACCAGCCGATCGACATAATCGAACATCAAAAAAACGGAGTAAAGTGTCACTGCCAAAGGACCCAACAAAAGAAGCCCTTGCAGAAAATATGTAAAAATTCGCTTCATATTATTTTTTGCGAAAGATACGACTTTTACCCTTGGCAATTGAGTCGAATGATTTCAACTGACCCAATTAATTGTTGCAATTTTAATAAACAATAGAGCCAATCAATTTGTATATAATTCCGAAATAACCGTAAATGGAAGCCGAACCTGAATATTTTAGTTGATTTCGGCCGAATTTAAAATTCAATAGAGATGAAATTCAACGAACTTACAGAATTCGAGAAATATGTAATTGAAGAGAAAGGAACAGAAAGGCCTTTTACCGGAATATACTATGATCACAATGTTTCAGGAACGTACTTATGCAAAAAGTGCAACTCACCGCTGTACAAATCGACCGATAAATTTGATGCCCATTGCGGCTGGCCAAGTTTCGACGACGAAATTCCGGGCGCAGTTAAAAGGACAACCGATGCAGACGGACGAAGAACTGAAATTACCTGTGCCAAATGCGGCGCTCATTTGGGTCATGTGTTTATTGGCGAACATTTGACACCGAAAAACACAAGACATTGTGTAAATTCGGTTTCGTTGTCTTTTATTCCTGAAGACAAGTAGTTGAAAACAAGATATTTCCTATCAGCTATTGACGCATGCCTTATCGTTTGCTTCTTTCGTCAGGCAAAACGGCAAAATATAAAAATGGTCAATCACCAAATTAAAAGGCAATTGACCATTTTCTGCAGCCTGAAGTTGCTGAGTTTATTCCTGAATGACTATTTCGCTTCAGCTACAAGTTCAACTCCGTCTAAATAATAAACCGGAACATAACCTTCCTTACTCTCAGCAAGTTTCTGACTCATTTCGGCAATCTTTTTTGTTTGTGTTAAACTGTCGTGCTGGCCACCATCCACCGTGTGCATGGCAGGTCCGTCGTGTCCCAACGCATGATCTTTATTAGCCGATTCCCCGGCCGCAGCCGACTTTTCCATTTCATCGAGGTCAGCTTCATCCAATTTCACTTCCTGAAGAATTCCGCGAACCTGGATTTCGCTTCCCATTTGTTCCTGCGAAAATGAACCGATTTTACCTGCTTCAATCCGAACACTGGCATCTTCAGTACTGCCCATAATGAAGCAACGAGCTCCACTTTCCTTGCAAACATGTGTGACTGTTCCTTTAACCAGTACCTCTTTTCCTACGAGATCTTTTCCCTGAGCCTGCAATTCATCGACTGTAAGAACGACCAGATTGGCCGATTTATCGTCCTTCTTCTGCTTATTCTGATTCGAACATGCAAATAAGGCGACCAGACCAACTAACAAAACTGCTTTTTTCATGTGATATAATTTAAAGGTTGATTTTCAGTTCATAAAAAACAGGATCGCGGCAACCGGAATTATGATCCCAATGGCTGTAAGCCAGGCACCACGTCCTTTCATTCCAAATTTTCCTTTCAGTAGAAACATTCCTGAAATGGCAACAAATAAAAGAAATACAGCCATAGCATCCGATATCCAAATCCACATTTGATCGGTTTGTGCCAAATGAAGTTTGTTGATCTGGAACCAAAAAGGGCGCTTCCGCAGTATTTCAAGTTCAGCTTTTCCTAAGCCCGGATTGTAAATTACAGTTCCTTCTTCAACGAATATTTTCACTTCATTGTGCTTCGTCACAAAATGCTTTTTATAAATGGGTTTGCATTCAAAATCCTTCAGGAAATCAATAATCTCGGCCTTTGTATACTCGGTTTTGTCTTCCGGAGCAGCGGTAATTTCTTCTGAAATAACAGAATAATGCGGATTCCAATCAGACCGATGATTCATGGCAATGCCCGAAACAGTATAAATAAAGGTGATTCCAACCACCAGATACCCAAAGTCACGATGAAGTGGCCGCAACGATTTCCGAATATTCATTTAGAAAAGCTTTTGTTTTGTTCCTGAAAAATAAGTTAATGGGGAAATTGATCACTTTGCAATGCATTTGATTTAAAATGAAATACAATCAATTTCACTCCAAATTAAAGCGAATTTAACTTAAGAAACAAGAACTAAAACTGCTGTTTTGCTTAAGAATTAATTAAATTGATTCTATTGCAAATAAAATTATTGCGAATCTAATTCATTCTGGATAATGGAGTAAACATCCCGGAAAGTTTTGGCCTCCATCAATTCCACCCGAAGTTTGGATGCATTCGAAAAATCGCTGGTGTAAATTTTATAAAATCGTTTCAGGATATTCATATTCTTAGTTTCTCCCCAGTTTCGTTCAAAGATTTGGGTGTGCAGCAACAATTGCTCAAGTTTTTCGGATTTAGTGGGAGTTTGCACATCAGGATTAAAAAACCAGGGATTGTGAAATATTCCCCGACCAATCATTACGCCGTCAAGTCCAAATTTGTCGGTATATTCCATTCCCTGCGCGATTGAAAAAACATCTCCATTTCCCAAAAATTTAGTTTCCGGATTAACCTGTTTGCGGATCATTGCTCCTTTTGCAATCTCGTACCAATCGGCGAGCCCGTCTGATTGTTGCTTTTGTGTTCGGCCATGAAGAATAATTGCAGCCGGCTTTGTTTCAAGTAAATTTGCGATCCAGGATTCGGTATTGTGCGATTTTATCCCTGTCCGTGTTTTCACTGAGACCGGCAAATGTGTGGCCTCCTTCGTTGCCATTATTATTTCCTTCGCTAATTCCGGTTCATTTATCAAGGCCGAACAGCAACCATTTTTGACGATGTTTTTTACCGGGCATCCCATATTGATATCAAGCCCGTCAAATTCATATTCTTCTGTAATTTCCTTCGAAACCTTGTAAAATAGTTCAGGTTTATTCCCCCATATTTGAGCAATTAGCCTGATATTCTTTTGCTTTAGAATTTGTTTTTCCGCATCGCTAACGATCAACCGCTCTCCCACCCTGATCTTTCCTTTTGGGTGATTCATTCCATCAACAGATGTAAATTCGGTATATAAAATAGAAAGGAACTGAGGATCAGCTAACCGGGCAACAACTTCACGAAAAGATGTGTCAGTCACATCTTCCATTGGAGCTAAAGCAAAGATAGGTTTCTGAAGTTTCTGCCAGAAATTAGACATTTGGGTTCCTGAATTTTTCGGTGTTAAGAATAGACCTGCCAATTTAGGCTTTTTTTGCCAGCAGAAAACTTTTACGGTAATGACGACTATTTCCAAACCGGCGTTCAATACTCACCCGATATTGCTGTTTTTCTTCTTTTGAAGAATTTTTAATTTCCCTACATTCGGACGAACAGCAATTCTCGTATTTAGACGCACATTCATCGCACTGAATAAACAACAAATGGCACAATTCGTTGGCACAGTTTGAATGCGTATCGCACGGCTTTCCACATTGATGGCAATGAGATATAACCTGACCATTGACAGATTCGCCCAGTCGCTCGTCGAATACAAAATTCTTTCCAACGAAATTCGATTCCAGGTCTAGTTGTTTAATTTTCCGGGCATACTCCAAAATTCCGCCATGCAATTGGTTGACATCAGAAAATCCGTGATGTTTTAAATAAGCACTGGCTTTTTCGCAGCGAATACCACCGGTACAATATAAGAGTACTTTTTGGTCCTTTTTATCTGCCAGCATATCAGACACAAGCTTTATTTCCTCACGAAAAGTATCGGTTTCAGGGCAAATTGCGCCTTTGAAATGACCAATCTCCGATTCATAGTGATTTCTCATGTCAACAACGATATGCTTTCCCGATTCGACCAACATGTGGAATTCTTCAGCGCTTAAATGGTTGCCAACATTGGTCACATCAAACGCATCATCATTTAAACCATCGGCTACAAGTTTAGGCCTGACCTTTACAGTAAGTTTATAAAATGATTTACCGTCATCTTCAATGGCATACTTTATTGGAATCTGATCAAAAATCGGATACTTATTTAAAGTCTCTAGAAATGCTTCAAAATTTGATTCAGGCACACTCATTTGTGCATTAATTCCTTCGCGTGCCACATAAATACGTCCGAAGCAATTCAAACCTGCCCAATCCAAATAAATTTGATCACGAAATACTTGAGGATTCTCAACAATGAAATATCGATAAAAAGAAATTGTTTTTCGGCTAAATTCTTCAGCCATTAATTTTTCCTTTAAAACGGTACTATCGTAAATGTTATATAAACGCATTTCAATTTTTTGCTGCAAATATATAAAATCAAATCTATTTAAGACATTAGGGTCTGATTTGCCAAATAATAGTTTCTTACTAAATACTCATAATTCAAAGAATGAAATCTCATGCTACTTAACTGTAATTTATTTGTCGATACTTTTTTTTCAAATCTGCATTTAGAGAGGGAGATCACATACATTATATTATAAAACATACGCTGCCAAAATTAGCATTGAGAAACAGACAATTAGAATAGTGATTTTTGTATTGTGTTTCCAACATTAATAAATTCTTAAAAATTCTTAAAAAGGGTAAACAAATAACTATTATATTAGCGTCGCGTTAGAAAAATAGTTGAAACCTTTTCTCTTTTAACCAATATCTATTTTCCGATCGAACTAAACTAAATTTGAATAAAGGATTATCAGGCTCTGGTAATCCTTTTTTATTTCGAGGCCATGAGTAAAATCATACTCACGCGTTCTTGATGGCCTTTACGACGAAAATCTATGTCAACAGGAATATAACCAAAATCTATTTCCGGAGCCAATGAAATGGCTATTCTTTAAACTTTTCTAACTTTATCGATCCAATAAAAATTACAAACATGGCAATCAAATCTGGAATACTACTTTTGTTTTTTCTGCTGACGTTCAACGTCGCAAATGCACAGGCAAAAATCAATTTAACCGATTGTATTTTCACACCGGAAGACCGTCAAATTGCCAATGAAAAGCTTAGCCTTTTTGCAAACGATAAAAACCTGCCAATAGCTGATTTACTTGTAAAAATTGGTCTTTCGTTTTTAGGCACTCCATATGTTGGCGCAACGCTTGAAAATGGTCCGGACGAAAAGATGATAGTAAATCTGCGCGAATTGGATTGTACAACTTTTGCTGAGAATTGCCTGGCTCTGGCCCGAACTATAAAATCAGGAAAAACTGATTTTGAATCGTTTGTTGCCGAGCTCCAATTTATTCGTTACCGCGATGGAATCCGCAGTAAATATCCATCACGCCTGCATTATTTTAGCGATTGGATTCACAACAATGCCAAGAAGATTACCATTTCGGAATTGCCCAATTTGAATGGCGTAAAAATCAATAAAACAATTTCTTTCATGAGTCAACACCCGGAAAGTTACCCGGTTTTATGTTCAAATCCTGAAATGATTCCGTTAATCGCCCAACAGGAAGAAAAACTTTCGGAACGGCCGTTTTATTATTTTCCTAAATCAAATCCTGAAAATCTGTTGAAGAATCTGAAACATGGAGACATTATTGGATTAACTGCAAATGACGACGCCACAGTGGATGTCAATCATGTTGGTATCATTGTAAAAAAAGGAGATGTTTTGCATGTTTTACATGCCTCACTGAGTGGCAAAATGGTTATTCTTTCCGAAGGACCCGTCACCGATTTTATAAAACCCGGATCAATAAATGGTGGAATTATCATTGCCCGACCAGTGTATTAAATGCAATTTCCCGGAATGGACAAATCACAAAGCGGTTTTTGTTAATTTTGCAGCGTTCTAAATGTTAAAATCGCATTTTTCGAATGAATTCTTTTTTTGACCGTTTTGTCGTTGTGCTGTGCAAGCTTACTGCCAGACTCCCGTTTTGGGTAATTTGGGTAATGGCTGATATCTTTTATGTTTTACTTTTTTATGTAATTCGTTACCGCCGTAAAGTGGTTCACGAAAACCTCGTTCGTTCGTTTCCTGAAAAAAGTCCGGAAGAAATTCACCGGATCACAAAGAAATTTTACCATCATTTAAGTGATATTGGGCTGGAAACAATAAAATACAGCCGGATGACCGAAAAACAGATTGACGAACGGCTCATTGTACATGGCCTCGATATTTACGAAGAATATTATCAGCAAGGGAAAAGCATCATTGTGCTTGGTATGCATCACAACAACTGGGAATGGAGCGGCTCGATGCAACGATTTATCAAAGCACAGTTTTTGGTTGTATACAATCCAATGCGCAAAAATCTGGCGTTCGAAAAATTTATTGTCTATACGCGTGAACGTTTTGGGGCATTGACCATCCCGATACAGCATTCGGTGCGCACTGCTTTTGCATTTAACAAAGCTGAACGTCCGGGTGGATTGATGCTTGCAGCCGATCAAACACCGCCTTCTAATTCTCAGTTCTGGACTACATTCTTAAACCAGGAAACTGCCTTTTTTGCAGGACCAATGAAGATTGCACTTAAAACAAACCAGCCGGTTATTATGCATCACACGCGAAAAATTGGTCGGGGACGTTATGAGGTTTTTCATTACAAACTTGTTGAAAATCCCTCAGAAGTTGAGCCTAACGAAATCCTGATGAGATACGTCAAAAAACTGGAAGAAATCATTCAGGCCGAACCCGAATACTGGTTATGGTCGCACCGGCGATGGAAGCATAAAAGGCCTGAAAACGTTGAACTTTACGAGCGGTAGAAACTAATTTCCAATGAAAAAGCTATTGACTCATGCCGGTGTTCTGCTCCTGAAAATTATTGGCTACATCCCCTTTTGGCTGATGTATCTCTGCTCTGATATTTTTTTTCTGATCAGTTGTTACCTGGTTCGATACCGAAAAAAAACGGTCATTCGGAATCTGCAAAATTCATTTCCCGAAAAAACTGATGCTGAAATCAGGAAAATATCTACCGGATTTTATCGCCATTTTTCCGATTTGGTTTTCGAAACATTAAAATCATTTCAGATAACCGAAGCAGCATTAAAAAGAAGAATGCATTACAAAAATCCTGAGGTTCTGGATGAGCTTTACAAGCAAGGGAAAAGTGTTGCGCTGCTTTCAGGTCATTATGGAAACTGGGAATGGACAAGTTCACTGCCCAAAATACTTAAACATCAGGTAAACGTGATTTACAGGCCGATTCAGGATGAAATATTCGACAAGTTTATGAAAGAAAAACGGTCGAGATTTGGAATGCTTCTGATGGCTGCACGCATTTCACTGCGAACCATGCTCGAACTCGAAAAAAAAGGTCAACTTTCAGTAACATATTATCTTACCGATCAAACTGCATTGAAAGACACTGATTACTGGACGCTTTTTCTGAATCAGGAAACTGCAGTTTTTTCGGGCGCTGAAAAAGTAGCGACCCGGTTTAAACAGGCTGTGGTATTTATGGATATTCAGAAAGTAAAGCGAGGATACTACGAAATTGAATTTACAAAACTTTTCGACGATGCTTCACAAACCCAGACGTACGAAGTGACAAAAACCCATACTAAATTTCTGGAAGAAATTATCCGAAAACGGCCCGAATACTGGCTCTGGTCGCATAAACGCTGGAAACACATTCGGCCTGAAGGTATTTCTTTGAAGTAGAAAACATTATTTTCCTTTAATGATTTCCAAAGCTTCGGTTACATGTTTTTCAGGAGAAAATTGCGAATCAAAGATTTTGATCAATTTCCCTTCAGGATTAAAAATATAGGTGACACGACCGGGTAAAAGACCAAAAATATTGGTTGGAACACCAAATAATTTTCGGAGTTCACCACCTGTATCGGAAAGCAAAGAGAATGGCAGATGGTACTTTTGCTTGAATTGAGCATGCGAATCCGGATTGTCGCTGCTTACGCCGAGAACCACTGCACCGGCTTCAACAAGCACATCGTACGAATCCCTGAAACTACAGGCTTCCTTGGTGCAACCGGGGGTATCGTCTTTCGGGTAGAAGTATAAAACCAGGTATTTGCCGGTAAATGACGAAATATCAACCGGATAATGCAATTCATTATTCATGACATAGTGAGGAACCTTGTCACCGGGTTTAAGTACATTTTCGGGCATTGCTGTTTGGGCTTTTAGGGTTAGAAAAAATAGAAAAGCGGCGAATATAATTTTTGACATGTATTCTCATTTACAAGATTTCCCGTAAGGCAATCGATATGTCGTCAACCTGCTGAACACCCATTCCGCTCCAGTGTATTTTGCCATCCTGAAACAAAACAACCGTTGGAATATTGCGGATTTTACAAGTTGAGGCAATATCCGGAAAGTGATCGACATTCACTTTAATAATTCGAATGTTATCTCTGAACTGTTCCTTTATTTCTTTCAGAACAGGCGGCATCATCCGGCACGGCACACACCAGTCGGCATAAAAATCGACCAAAACCGGCCTTGCTGATTTGACAATATGATAAAAGCGCCTACTCATTTTTACTCAATCTTTTCATCAAAAAACTTCCCGACAAATCACCTACTAAATAGCCCATTGCCATTCCCCACAGTGTCGACAAATACCAAACGGATTTGATGGGACAAGTGCCACTTTCGCAACCAACAAACTTCCAGTACAGGAATCCACCCAAGGCACCAACTGCAGAAAAAATGACCTTAAGCCACACAAAATTCTTTTTACTCATTTTCAGATTGTTTGGATTAGAAACAACATGTTTACAGATTAGTTCGACTTTTTTGAATAGAAAATAAATATCAGACATAGATATTCTTGATACCTCAGAAAGCAATCAAGTCTGCCATCAGCAATAGCAGACTTGATTTATTCTTCCGGAACACGGCAGGTTTTGAAAAGTTCAGGAGAAAGAGGTAGATTTTGTTTTCAGGCCGGAAGTCTATTTTATAAATTCCTGACGGATTGGATTAAAGCTATCGATCAATCGCGCAGTTGGTGTTAGTAGTTTTATAGTATGTTTTTGTCCGGAAGCCGCCGAAAACATGTCACCTGGTTTTAAATGTTGCTCGGGTTCTCCATCACAATAGAAAATAACTTCACCTTCGGCAACATAACTCGTTTGTTCGTGTGTATGTGAATGAAACGGCTCGGCCTCAGCCCAGGGACCATCGCTGAAATCCACAATAACTGTCATTAAGTTGGGCGTATAAATGATGCGGCGTTCCAGGCCTTCGCGAACTTTCTCAACTTTACTTTCCTGAAATTTTGTAACTGCCATAACTTATATTTAATATGTAAATTAACCTTTTATTTTGATAATCGATTCATTTAAGACTAACTGCATTATTTCAAAGCTTTCTTTATCTGTCTGGAAGACATGTCGCCCTGATAAACCAGCAACGAATACTTCAGCACCAACGGTTGGTCGAATGGAATGGAAACCGGCTCTCGTCCGGGATAAGCGGCATTTTGCATACTAGCCGATTTGCGCAAGATCCACCTATCTGAAGGCGCCGGATTTTCAGGATTACTGAACATAACCACTCCACCTTTTTTCCCTCCCTTTAAGATCGAACCATTCATATTTATAAATTGACCGGCTTTTACTGCTGTATTTTCAGGTTCAACAATTCCTTTTTCTCCTGAAAATGTAATATCCGTTGGCAATTTCATTCGGACTGAAAACCCGCTGTATCCTTTTATGTCGTCTGAACCACCAATTTTCAAATGATCTTCCAGCGCTTTTAAATGTATTTCAAAATCAATACGCCTATAATTCCCAACTTTCGGATACATGGTAACCGTAGTCATTTCTTTCAGATAAGCTTCTTTTCCTTCCTTCCATTCGGGCGATTTCCAATCAACTACGGTATTGAAAACGCCTTTGCCCTTTTGAAGCCGAAATTCCATACTGGTAATTTTTTGCTGAAAATTTTCTAATTCCCAACCATCGGAAACCTGCTTCCCATCGATTAAAATTTGGTGCCAGGCCCAGAAAACTCCACGATGATGCAAATGATCTGCCGGAAAATCTTCTGTAATTCTTGCACCATCAATGCCGTATAAAGGATGAAAATAATTGCAGCGACTATAATCTCCGTTTAAATCTTTTGGAATCTTTTGGTAAAAAAAGATGCTGTCTTTTCCTTCCATGAACAAAAATCCTTCAGGTTTTACTACCATATTAATTTGCGCGTTTGCGCTTACATATAGAAATAGCAGCAAAACGAAAGTTATCAGTTTATGCATTGCGTTAGTTTTAGTTTATTTCAGAATTACGAAAATAACCAGAAGGATTGAAATACACCAAGGAAAGTCAGTTTATCATTCTTCTTATCTCCATTTTTCTGCAAAAGAAAACTCCCTGGAAAAATCCAGAGAGTTTTTATGGTAATTCGAACAATCGAACTCAGAATGTTTCGGTATTACAATTTAGGCTCCCAACCTTTTTGGTATTCGCGATCCCAAAGTTTCATTCCTTCAGAATCCAGAATATGACCGTCAGATGGATTCACCTTAAAGGTTTTATTAATTCGATAACCAATGTTTGAATAGTGAACAAGCATTTGACTGATTGCTCCCTCTTCAATTGGTGAATTCAGTTTATTTTCAGTTCCGCGAATCACATTGAAGAAGTTGGCAACATGTGTATCAGTCATATCGCCACCTCCACCAAGTGCATTGCCAGCTTCAGATCCTGACGATTTGCTGTCTTTTACCATTTTGCCCATACGGTCGTACAATTTGTACCCGCTACGGTTCACAAATACTGTTCCTTCGCTTCCAAAAATAATGGTACCGCGGTCAGATCCGTATGTGTTATAGCCTTCGCGGCTTTTCCCGTCCCATTCAATAATTTTATTTCCGGGGAAACGGAAACGGGCATCCATGGTATCGTACATTACCCAGCCATCGTTCATGAAGTGACGTTTAGCCGCTTCAACTTCCACATATTCAGGATAAGTAACACCCAAAGCCCAACGTGCAACATCCAATTCGTGCGTGGCATTGTTTCCGGCTTCGGCGGTTCCCCAGTTCCAACCATACCAGTGCCAGTTGTAATCCCAGGTATTGTCTTTATATTCTTCGTGCGGAGCTGGTCCCTGCCACAATTCCCAATCTAGACCTTCAGGAACAGGTGCTTTTTTGGCTACCGGAACTTCTCCACGATTGTTCGAATAAAAAGCAATGGCTTTGTACACATCGCCAATTACACCTTTGTGAATTTCGCCAATAATTTCCTGCGATTCTTTGGCCGAGCGCTGCTGGTTTCCCATCTGCACAACTTTGCCGTATTTTTTCTGGAATGCAACAAGTAATTCACCTTCGCGCGGATTGTGACTGCATGGTTTTTCAATGTACACATGTTTTCCGGCGTTCATCGCCATCCAGGTTCCCGGAGCATGCCAGTGATCAGGTGTTGCATTGAAAATAGCGTCAACTTTCTGATCGTTCCAAACTTCGTGTATATCACTGATCAATTTGGCATTTCCCGATACCTTTCCACTTAGGTCCTTGCCCACTTTTTCGCGATTCTTCTTCATTACATCGCAAATGTAAGCCACGTCAACATTGTTGCTTTTATCCTGAAGTGAGGCATAATAGGCGCTTACACGACGACCACAACCCATTAATGCCACATTAAGCCTGTCGTTTGCACCGATAATGCGCGCATAACTTTTTGCGCTAAAACCTGAAGCGGCTCCTCCAATTGTGATTCCGGCAGCACCAACAGCTACATTTCTAATAAAATCTCTTCGGTTTGTACTCATGATGTTCTGATTTAATTATTTAAGGTTTTTAATTTTAATACTCCTGAATTTCACCTGATCTCCGTGGTATTGCAGTAAAATCGGAGCTTCTTTCAACATGCCAAAATCCTTGAATTTAGAGAATTTGCTTTTAGCAACAGCAGCTTCAAAGTCGGCAGAACCACGAACGTAATCAACTACTTTCATCCCGTTTAACCAATGTTCAATGTGATTGTCAGGATAAACAACAATACGGCCCAGATTCCATTCGCCAGCCGGTTTGGTGAACCGAGGTTGTTTGTTCGTTGGAATCAAATCGTAAAGCGATGACATGGTTCGGTCGCCATTTTCGCCCAGTTTGGCATCCGGATGACGTAAGTCGTCAAGCACCTGGTATTCCAAGCCAACACTGGGACCGCCATTTCCAACAAAATATTTTACTCCGCTGTTGGCGCCTTCAGCAAAATTAAATTCGAATTCGAGCTCAAATGCGGAGAATTTTTGGTCAGAAATAATGTCCATACCTTTCACCGGAGTTTCCGGACGATTTGCTACAGTCATTAAACATCCGTCCACAATTTTCCAGCCTTCACTTGGAAATTTGTCTAAAGTCAGACCTTTCCATCCGTTAGTCGTTTTTCCATCGAAAAGTAATTTCCAGCCCTGTTCTTTTTCTGCTTTGCTCAGATTGTTTGGCAGTAAATTCACAATGTAAACATCGGGCGTTTCAGTAGCTTTTAAACCGGTAGTTTTAATCCGGATGTTTTTCCAGCGAATCTGCTTTCCGGGAACACCGTCTTTTCCAATGGCATGAACCTGCAAAGCAATGAGTCCACTTGGTGTCATGTCATCAATTAAATAGGCAACCGGAATTCCGTTGAGCCAGGTGCGCATGCTGTTTCCGACACATTCTATACGATAATGATTCCATTCGCCCAATTTAAATGCTTTTTTTGCTTCAGGATTTAATTCGTTTGTGTACAACCAGCCACGACGGGCTTCGTCGTATATTCCGGCACTCCAGGCGCGTGTAGAAGGATCAACCTCGCACTGGTACCCATGAACCCGTCCATTCATAACATCAGGTTTGCTGATACTGCGGAACTGAATTCCTGAATTCATATCGTTGTCAACCAACAGATCAACTTCGAGCACGAAATCGCCATAGTCTTTATCGGAGCACAAAAAGGAATTTGGTGTGTCGGCAACAGTTGTTCCAACAATTTCGCCGTTTTCGACGGTGTACTTTGCTTTTCCGTTAAGCTGATGCCAGCCTGTCAAATCCTTTCCGTTGAAAAGTGATTCCCAGCCTTTGTCGTTTTGTGCAAAAACAGTTGAAACAAGCAAAATGAATGCAAGTAAAATCTGAAATTTTCTCATGGTATTTTGGTTTAGATTGTGAATTAATATCTTTTCCGTGTACGATAACGGAAACAAATTTAAAAATTATAACGATTGTTGATACAATGTTCTTGAACACAAGACCTGTAAGTGTTTTATCATTTCGATAATGCAAATCTGTAACTCGTTTTAAATCTTCAAACTCACGAACAAAGATTCCTGAATACATCAAAAAATATTTTTATCCGGACAAAATTTCTCAACTTTACCAACCTCAAAATTTCAATCACTTTTTTGAGCATTTAAAAATGAAAGTTACCATACTGATCGTTTATGCCTTGGTTTTATTTGTAATCGGCATTTATTCGTTCCTGAAAATTGAAACTCCGTTCGACTATTTTCTGGCTGGAAAAAGAACCGGCGTCTGGCAAATTTCAGGAAGTTTACTGGCCACAATTTTGGGAGGCTCAGCCATACTTGGAACTATTGGACTGAGTGACAGCCAGTCGTGGGCATCGGCCTGGTACATTTTGGCTGCCAGTATGGGTTTATTCGGATTGCTGCCTATTGTAAGGAAAGTTTCTGCACAGGGCAAATTTACCCTGCCCGGATTAATTGGTCAGTATTACGGCGAGTCGGCCCGAAAAGTAACATCGCTGATTATTCCCGTTGCCTGGCTTGGAATTGTTGCTGCCCAAATAATTGCCGGGGCTCAAATTCTGGTCAGTTTTTTCAGCCTGAATTATTCTTCGGGAGTGCTGTTAACGGGTGCAATTTTCATTGTTTACACGTTTATTGGTGGGCAGGTTTCCATCATGAAAACAGATTTATTTCAGGCTTTTTTCATTTTAGCCGGAGTTGTATTAACAGCCATTCTGATTCCTACGAAACAGCTGGTTGCAGTGCCTGCTTTCAGCGAAACTTTTCCATTTAATTCCAGCTTTTCGCCCTTCGATTTATTTATCCTGATGCTCACTTTTTCGAGCACGTTTGTCGTTGGCCCCGATATTTATTCACGCGTATTTTGTGCCAAAGATGCTAAAACTGCATTTCGGAGTGTATTGACTGTTGCCGTTATTTTGATCCCTTTTGCCTTTGTTCTCTCGTATGTAGGAATTTACGCGGCAACTTTCCATTCCGGTTTGCAAAACAGCTCAGCGCTGGTTAATCTGGCTAATTCCATTTTACCTGAATGGGCTTCCGGAATTCTGGTTGCAGCGCTTATTTCGGCTGTACTTTCAACGGCAGCCACCACCCTGCTCACTGCCTCGATGATTCTAATCGAACTTTTCCACAAAGACATCAACAATCAAAAATCGTTCAGGCAAACCAAACTATTTATTAGTATAGTTGGTATTCTAAGCATCCTCATTTCTCTGAAAATCACCTCCATTGTTTCATCACTTTTGCTGGCTCTTTCGTTTTATTCCGGAGCATTTATCATTCCAATGGTTGCAGCGCTATTTCAGCTTCCGTACAACAAAAAATACAGTATTTTAGCCATGATTTCCGGTGGAATTCTGGCTTTATCCGGAAAAATAATGATGACATTTCATCATCAGGAACTTGGACAATTCGTGTTGATTTCAGGTTTCGCCTTGAATGCATTTTTGATTTTCTTACCTTTCGGAAGAAATAGGGTAAAGGCAAATAGCTCAATTGAAAATGAATAAATAATGTTTATGAAATCGCTTGTTCTTGAGAAATACAATGAGTTTAGAATTGTTGAAACTGACATTCCGGAGTTAAAACCGGGATGGGTTTTGATAGAAGTAGCTGCCTGCGGCATTTGTGGCAGCGACGTGCATGGAATGGACGGAAGCACCGGCCGACGACAACCTCCGGTAGTTATGGGACATGAAGCTTCCGGCGTAATTTATCAAATTGGTGCTGAAGTTTCGGGTTGGAAAGTTGGCGACCGGGTTACTTTCGACTCAACTATTTCGTGTGGCAAATGTTTTTACTGTCTCCGTGGCCAAGTCAATTTGTGCGAAAACCGCCGTGTGATGGGCGTTTCGTGCGATGAATACAGACAGAACGGTGCCTTTGCCGAGTTTGTCGCTGCTCCAGCCCATATTTTATATGCCGTTCCCGACAAAATTAGTTTTGAGCAGGCAGCCATGGTTGAAGCAGTTTCAGTGGCTGTTCATGCCGCCGCTATCAGTAGTATTCAGCCAAATGATACTGCGGTTGTAATCGGCTGCGGAATGATTGGCTTGCTTTGTATTCAGGCACTTAAAGCTGCCGGATGTGGTAAAGTTATTGCCATTGATCTGGTTGACGAAAAACTCGAACTGGCTATTGAATTGGGCGCTGATCTGAGCATAAAATCAAATGATCCAGACTTGATTTCCAAGGTTTTGAATGAGACGAATCAACGAGGTGCCGACATTGCTTTTGAGGTGGTCGGAATTGAACCGACTGTAAATATGGCTGTTGATTGCACCCGAAAAGGTGGCACAGTTACATTGGTTGGAAATCTTTCTCCAGAAATTAAATTTCCACTTCAAAAAGTAGTCACCCGGCAGATCAAAGTTCAAGGTTCGTGCGCTTCGGCTGGCGAATATCCGCTTTGCCTGGAATTAATTGCATCAGGAAAAATTAAAGTTGATGCGCTAATAAGTAAAGTGGCGCCACTTGAAGAAGGAAACGATTGGTTTCAACGACTTTACAACAAAGAAGCCGGATTGATGAAAGTGATTCTGAAACCGTAAAAAAAGGATTCAGGTTGAGTGATACGAGTTTCGTGTCTAAACCAGAAATATAGCATAACCTACAATTGAGATTAAGATAAAACTATTTTACTATGACCTTAAACGTCGCGATAATTGGCTGTGCAAAAATTGCACATTTACACGCCAAAGCCATTTTACAAATTCCTGAATTGAATTTCAAAGCAGTATGGAGCCGCACACCGGCCTCGACACAAAAATTTGTGGATGAATACGATGTCAAAGCCTATTCGTCCATTACGAAAATGATAAAGGCCGAAAAAATTCAGATGGCAATTGTTTGTACGGCGCATCCCTACCATGCCGATCCGGCTATTGAAGCCATGGACGCAGGAGCACATGTGATCATCGAAAAACCTCTGGCTTCAACGTTGCAGGATTGCGACCGGATTATTGAAGCTTCGAAACGCACCGGTATGAAAACCGGCGTAATTAGTCAGCGGCGCTGGTACCAGCCAATTGTGCGTATGAAAAAAGCCATCGACGAAGGCAAAATTGGCACACCAATGCTGGGAACCATTCAAATGTTGGGTTGGCGCGACAAATCGTATTTCGAAAGCGACGCATGGCGCGGCTCATGGACACTCGAAGGCGGCGGCGTTCTGGTTAATCAATCGCCTCATCAGCTCGATTTATTGCAATGGCTCATGGGCGACATTGACGAAGTTTTCGGTTATTGGAGCAATGTAAATCATCCGTACATCGAAGTGGAAGATACGGCTGTGGCATTAATCCGATTTAAAAGTGGAGGACTGGGAAATATCCTGGTCAGCAATTCGCAAAAACCCGGAATTTATGGGAAAGTACATATTCACGGGTCAAATGGAGCAACAGTTGGTTCGCAGCCTGAAGGTGGCGCCATGTTTATCGCCGGAAAAACGACCATTGCCGAAGCACCAAAACTCGATTTATGGACGGTTCCGGGCGAAGAACAGATGCTTGAAAAATGGAACAAGGAAGACAGCGACGAGTTTCATTCCGTTGATTCAATGACCTGGTATTTCAAATTGCAACTGGCCGATTTTGCTGATGCCATCATTGAAGATAAACAGCCGCTGGTAACTACAGAAGAGGGCCGTAAAACGGTTGAATTATTCACGGCAATTTATCGCTCACAGCGCGATGGCAAACCGGTAAAATTTCCGCTTCAACCTGAATATGACAGGAATGATATGGATGGAAGACTTGGCGAAATAAAATAAAAATTGAATGATGGAAATTGGCACAAGGCAGTATCAAAAGTCTAAACAATCGCAAATCTCGTCATTCCGAATTTATTTCGGAATCTGACAATAAGGTTATTGAGATCCTGAAACCACGCCTGACAAGCGAGCGGGCAGGAAGTTCATGATGACTGGAATAACGACTTTTGAGATTGCCTTCTACTGCAACATCAATCAAATTTTAGATTAAAAACCGCCACTTCAGGACGGCTGGTGGTTCTAACTGTTGGACCCCAGGTACCAAATCCACAGGACACATAGAAGTTGGTGTCTCCTTTTTTCATCAGTCCGTAACCTAATTCAAAAATGGCATCCGTCAGGTAGTTAAAAGGCCACAATTGCCCGTTATGTGTATGCCCGGAGAGATGCAGGTCAACATTGTTTTTTGCAACTTCATCCAAATTATAGGGCTGATGATTCATCACAATTACAGGCTTTTCCGGATCTGTACCAGAAAGTAATTCAGGTAACGATTTTAGTCCGTTCGTAAAGCGAGCTCCTGATTTGTCGTTCCTTCCCACCAATTGTATTCCATTAGGCAATGTCAGGGTACTGTCAATAAGCACCTGAATATTGATATTTTTCAGGTATGGTAAGGTTTTTTGAATGTTGCCAATGTATTCGTGATTTCCCAAAATGGCATAAACTCCAAGCGGAGTATCTATTTCCTGAATGTGACGTCCTAAATTTTTCCGGAGAACCGGAGCTATTTCGCTGTCAATAACATCACCACAAAGCAGAACCAAATCTGGCTTTTGCTCCCTGACTATTTCCAGCAGACGCTTTTCACGACGTTCACTGATTAACGCTCCCAAGTGAATGTCAGAAGCCATGAGAATTTTAACTTCAGGGCTGCCTGAAACTTTTTTGTGAATCGTTAACGGAATCTGTCGCACATTGATCAACAAGGCATTGATATGACCTGCGATAACTATAACGGAAGCCAGAGACAAAACAATGATTCCCAAACGAAATTTCAGGATTGGTGTAAATTCAGGTAAAAAATGGAAGAAATGATTGGCGATACGAACAAGATCAATGAGGAAAACCATCAGTGTCAGATAGAGCATAAAAGCCAGCCAGAAGGAGCCAATCCGAAAAATCCACTCGCTGAGTGCCGACGAATAGGTTCTTTCCAGAATAGCACCGGCAATAAATGTGACAGCAATAATCCAAAATAGGGGTGTAAACCAGCGTCTTAGGCTCTGATTCAGCGAAAAAGCCTGAAGTCCACGGACAAACAAATAATAATTAACAGAGGAATAAATCAGTAAAACAATACTGAAAAATATCAGAAATCCGGTACTACGCATAACTCAGATCGAACTTTAATGGTGAAAAAATAAAGAGTCTATTCTTCAGTTTCTTCGTCCTCAGAGGGCTCAATCTCTATCACTTCATCAATATTCATGAATTCCGAAGCAAAGCGGTCGATCCAATCGGTCATTTGACTGGCAAAAATTACCCGTTGAACCTTGGGTAGACTTTCTGAAAGACGGTCAATCTGAGGATAATTGATGCTTTTAATAACCAACTCAGCATCGTCGATGGCAAAAATATTCACGACGCCCAAATTCAGAGCATACAATGAATAAACCTGATTCAATCGCTTGGCAGTGCCAATGACCACATCAGAACCCATGTAGATCTTATCTTTCTGATCGTTAATTTTTTCATCATCGCAAGCCGTGTATACGCGCAGATCAGTGTAAGCTCCCAAGAGATCAAATTCTGCTTTCATTTTATTTGCATGTTCAACGTCAGGCACAATAATCAAAGCCCTAGGATTATCATCCAGCGACGCTTTCAGTCGGTTTAGTACGCTGATAACAACCGAGCTTGTTTTCCCGGCGCTATCAGGTGCAATACACAACAAATCACGACCACTTTTAATACGAGGTATACAGATTTGTTCCAATTCGGTGGCTTCAGTAAAACCATTTTCTTCCAGACTTTCCAGAAGTTGTGTATCGAGTTTTTTTATAAACATTGGGCGATTTACGATTTAACGATTTACAAATCAAAAATTATATCAGCAGTTGAACGCTGCAAAAGTGGTTTTTTATCCTATTTCAACCACAGTAATTCCGGCGCCACCAAACTGCACATGTTCGTCGCGAAATGATTTTACTGCCGGTTCTGACTTTAAGTAATTCCGAATCATTTCTTTTAGAATGCCATTTCCTTTGCCATGCAAAATTCGCAACTCGCTAAAATCAAGCATAATAGCATCGTCAATAAAAGCCTGAATAATTTGAATGGCTTCTTCCGTTCGCTGACCGCGAACATCAACTTCAGTCTTAAAAGTTAGTCGTTTTTCGCTCATTCCCTTGTTGATGTTTGGCATCGTCTGATTGTAAGTTTTCCCGATTTTTTTAGCCTCGTTTCCACTTATTTTCTGTAGCTTGTCGCGACTGACTGAAGTACGTATTTGCCCGAAAGCAACCACAACATTTTTATCATTCAGTTCCAGAATTTCACCAACATTTTGATTTCCAGCCATGAGTACTTTATCTCCAGCTTTCCAAACATCAGGTTCCGGCTCTTTTTCCTTTGCTGTTACAGGCTTTTTGTCTGCACGTTTCTGGTTTCTGTTCGACTCTTTTTCTTTTAATTTCTGAATTTTCTGGTTAATCTGATCATCCTGATTTGAAGCTGATTCCTCAATCTTTTGCTTAAAATCTGTCAGTTTGGCCCGAATTATTTTCGTTTTCTCCTTGTCGGCCTGACTTTCACGAATTTCGCGAATCGTGCTTTCAATGCGTTTATTCGCTTCGGCCAACACCTGTTCGGCTTCCTGACGTGCTTTTTGCAAAATTTCCTTCCGTTGTTTGTCGAGCGAGCCTAAATCGGTTTCATATTTTTCAGCCAACTCATCCAGCGACTTCTCCACTTTTCGGATTTTTTGGCGTTTGGTTTCCCAATAGCGTTTGTCGCGAACAATATCGCGCAAATGTTTGTCGAAATTGATGTGATCTTTTCCTATTTTATCCGTTGCATCCTGAAGAATATTCTCCGGAAGTCCAATTTTCCGGGCAATTTCAAAAGCAAACGAACTGCCAGGTTTGCCAATATCCAATTGAAATAAAGGCTCCATTTTTGACGAATCGTACATCATGGCGGCATTCTCGATCCCTTCCGATGAAGAAGCAAAATGCTTCAGATTGGTATAATGTGTGGTTATTACGCCAAACGTTTTCATTTCATTCAGTTGTGCCAAAATCGATTCGGCAATGGCGCCACCCAGCATAGGTTCAGTTCCTGTACCAAATTCGTCAATCAAAACCAGCGTTCTCTCGTTCGAATTCTTCAGGAAAAACTTCATGTTCATCAAGTGTGAACTGTAGGTACTCAAATCATTCTCAATCGATTGTTCGTCACCAATATCGATAAACAATTTGTCGAATACTCCGGTCACGCTATTCTGGCGAACCGGAATCAGCAGTCCGCATTGTAACATGTATTGAAGCAGTCCAACTGTTTTTAGGCAAACCGATTTACCGCCGGCATTCGGGCCTGAAATCAGCAGAATATGTTTTTGTGGTGTCAGCGTGATATTGAGCGGAACAACTTTACGGTTTTCGCGACGCAAAGCCTGCATCAGCAATGGATGAACCGCACTCTCCCACTCCAGTTGACATTTATCTTCAATGTATGGTTTGATGGAATCGGTATCAATCGCATAAATGGCTTTGGCGCGGATAAAATCGATTTTGCCAAGGAATTCGTAAGATTGCAGCAAATCGGGTAAATATGGACGAATATCGTTGCAAAAAACGGTTAAAACACGAACGATCTCCCGTAGTTCGGCATATTCCAGTTCACGAATCTGGTTATTCATTTCAACCACTTCGGCAGGTTCAATATACGAAGTTTTACCGGTAGTCGATTCATCGTGTACAATGCCATTTAACTTGCGCTTGAAAGCAGACGCGACAGGAATAACGGCTCGCCCATCCCGAATGGCGACAGAAGCATCTTCTTCAACCAAACCATCTTCCTGCGCTTTTCGCAGAATTTGTTGCAACCGTTTCGAAACGCCGGATTGCTTACTTAGCAAATCCTTTCGAATTCGTGATAATTCCGGAGATGCATTGTCTTTTATTTTGCCGTATTTATTCAGGATTAAATCGATTCGTTCGATCACGTAAGGATAAACCTGAACTGTTGACAGCAATCGTTTTAAATTTGGAAGCTGATCTTCCTTGGTTTGTTTCAGAAAGCGGACAATTCCTGAAATTGTTTCGAGCGAACGCTTCAGGTCAAATACTTCCTGAACTTCCAGGAAACGGCCTTCGATCCTGATCTTGGCTAGCGATTCACGAAGATCGAAATAATAGCTGGTCGGAAAATTTTCCATTTCCTGAATTATCGTCACAAATTCGCTGACCAAAGAAAGTTCTTCAGTCAACCGGTTGAAATCGCTTTTAAACACAATTTCATCAACCAATTCCTTTCCCAGCGAGCTTAAACAGCGCGACTGAAGCAATTCACGGATTTTATCGAACCCTATTTTCGATTCAAAATTTTCAGGATATACCAGTGTCATACCAAATAAATGTGAGCGCAAAAGTACAAAGGAAAATTGTATTCCAGATTCCAAATTCCAAGTTCCATTTTCTTAACCTGGAATTTGGAATTTGAAACTTGAAACTTTCTTAGTCTTTCGGTACTTTTTCGCCCGGGAAACGATCGGCCCATTCGAGCCAGAAAAGTTTGACTTCGGATTTCATTTCCTTGTGCAACATCAGGATACCGAATAAATTGGGAAGTGTCATCAACGCAATGGTAATTCCTGAAAATGTCCAAATGATGGTAGTATCGGTAAACGAAGCAAGGAAAAATCCGATCACATAAACGATGCGGAAATACATATCAGCTTTCACACCAAACAAAAAAGTAATCGCCCGGCCGCCATAATACGACCACGAAATTGCTGTTGAAAAAGCAAACAAGAGAATTCCGATTGAAACAATGTACCGGCCATAATCGCCAAACCAGCTCTTGGTAAACGCTTCGGTTGTTAAAGGTGCACTGTGAATCAATGACTTTCCGGAGAAAAACAAATTTCCGGTATTGGTAACCACCCCATTTTTAACCGGAATGTCGCCCGTCAGATTCTGACCATCTTTTTGAACCAAAACATTTTCAGCCAACGATCTGGCATTCACAACCGTCACATCATTCGAAATATGTCCGTCAATTACATTTAAGTTTCCGGTAAATACATCCAAATCTTTCTTGCCTGCAATGTAATCGTGTAAGGTTTTAACGCCCTCCGGAGTTTGATCGGAATACGTTCCGTTTAAAATTGTCATGTCAGAATACTGAAATTGATTATCGATTTTTTCGTTCCAGGTACCTGAAGACAAAATAACCAAACCTGTCAACGAACAAATGATTATGGTATCGATAAATGGTTCGAGCAACGCCACCAAGCCTTCGGAGACCGGCTCGTGTGCGCGGGCCGCAGCGTGTGCAATCGGTGCCGATCCTTGCCCGGCTTCGTTTGAAAACAATCCGCGATTCACACCGCGGTTAAATGCAAACGAGAAACCGGCACCCAAAAAACCACCAACCGCTGCTGTTCCGGTAAACACATCGTGCACAATTGAAAAGAGTGACGGAATAATATTTTCGTAATTGTAGCCAATAACCCCAATGGCACCAAGGAAATAAATGATTGCCATAAATGGCACCAGTTTCTCGGTAATTTTGGCGATGCGCTTTATTCCGCCTATAATTACAAATCCCAGGATGACGGCCAACACAGCACCGGTAATCCAGGGCGTAATTCCAAATGTGGCAAAGGCTGAACTGGCAATGCTGTTTATTTGAGGCAAACTTCCGGTTCCAAAAGATGAAAGCACTGTGGCAATGGCAAAAATAACCGCCAGCCATTTCATGTTCAAGCGGTTTTTCATGTAGTACATCGGACCACCAGCTACCGATCCGTCTTCAGCAAATTCCCGGTATTTATGTGATAAAGTAACTTCAACAAACTTGGTTGTCATACCAATAACAGCAGTCATTAACATCCAGAACAAAGCAGCAGGACCGCCCAAATGAATCGCCAACGCTACACCGGCAATGTTTCCGGTACCAACTGTGCCTGAAAGCGCCGTTGCCAGTGCCTGAAAATGCGATGTGTCCCCTTTATCGCTGTCCCGGTCAAATTTTCCGCGGACAATCCGAATGGAATGCTTTAAATACCTGAACTGAGGAAATTTCAGGTAAATGGTAAAGAACAAACCTGTTCCGAGCAGAAAATAAACAAACCACTGAGAACTACCCACATAACTATCAATTAAGGTCAAGAATTCATTCAAATTCTGCATATTCAGGCATTTAAAAAGGTCAATAGTTGCTAAAAATAATAATATCTTTTTAACCTAAAGCCATTTTACAAAATGATATGGTCGAAAACTGAATTTTGAACGATATTTCTCGTCCAAAAAGTTATTGAAATGTTAAGGACTTAAAATTGCTTTGTTTTAGCGTATTTAGTTCCCATTTTTATCTAAATTTGTTTCAGAAATCAACAAAACAGAAAACTATGCTACCAAAATTTTTGCTTGCCGACAATTCTCAGGAAATGCCTGACATGCTTTATGTTGTACACAACGAAACTCCACGTTTTATCGTAGGAAGCGACATCGAAGATTTTTCAGTCAATCAGAGCATTTACTGGATTGATGAAAAACCTTCGGACAAAGATCTCATCACACAACTTCTCGAAGAGGCTGAAGAGTTTCTGGAAGCTGAACTCGAAAATCAGGACAATTATTTTGAAGACGGGGAGGACGACTAAATGGCAACACAAAAAAGACTTACCAGATCGAGAGAAAAAAAAATTGCCGGTGTTTGTGGTGGATTGGCAAACTATTTAGACATTGACCCGACAATAATGAGGATCATTTTTCTTTTTGTTGCATTTGTTGGCGGGGCATCAATACTTGCCTACCTGATCATGTGGGTAGTTACTCCAGAAGAATCAGCAATCTAATTTTGTTGAGCCTGTTTCAAACTTAACTGAATCCGCTTGCGCTGCATATCGAGTTTAATTACTTTAACACGCACATGCTGATGCAATTTCACAACGTCGGTTGGATCGCTTATAAAGCGGTCGGCCAGTTGCGAAACATGCACCAATCCGTCCTGTTTCACGCCCACATCAACAAAAGCACCGAATTTGGTGATATTCGTTACAATTCCGGGAAGCTCCATTCCAATCTGTAAATCTTCTACTTTATATATATCCGAAGCAAATTCAAATACTTTCAGTTCTGTTCGCGGGTCGCGCCCAGGTTTAGCCAGTTCCTTTTTAATGTCCTGAAGTGTTGGTAAGCCTATTTCGTTGGTTGCGTAATTCTCCCAAATTACTTTTTCCCGAAGTTCCTTATTTGAAATCAGTTCCTGAATGTTGCAATTCAAATCCCTGGCAATTTTTTTCACCACAAAGTAGGATTCCGGATGTACCGCTGAGTTGTCCAAAGGATTTTCTGCATTCGGAATCCGCAAAAATCCGGCTGATTGCTCAAAAGCTTTGGCGCCCATTCGTGGTACTTTCTGAATTTCAGCACGCGAACCAAACGGACCATTTTCTTTTCTGTAATCAACTATATTCTGGGCCAATTGTGGACCAAGTCCGGAAATATAAGTAAGCAAATGTTGAGATGCCGTATTCACATTCACTCCCACCATATTTACACTCGATTCCACAACTTTATCGAGACTGCTCTTCAGTTTTTTCTGGTCTACATCGTGCTGATACTGCCCCACTCCGATCGATTTTGGATCAATTTTCACCAGTTCTGCAAGCGGATCGAGCAAACGCCGACCGATAGAAACTGCACCACGAACAGTAACATCGTAATCCGGAAATTCGTCCCGAGCAATTTTCGAGGCAGAATAAATCGAAGCCCCATCTTCGGAAACAACAAAAACAGGTAATTCGCGGTCGAATTGAAGTTTTTTAATGAATGCTTCGGTTTCACGGCTGGCGGTTCCGTTGCCAATTGCAAACGCTTCAATTTGATAAGAACTTACCAGAGAAATAACTTTTCGGGCTGATTGCTGAATTTCTTCCTGAGGTTTATGCGGATAAATCGTATCGTTGTGCAACAGATTTCCCTGTGCGTCGAGGCAAACAACTTTGCAGCCTGTCCGATAGCCCGGATCTAGAGCCAACACCCGCTTTTGACCGAGTGGTGCGGCAAGCAGAAGCTGTCTCAAATTATCGGCAAAAACCCGAATCGCTTCCTCGTCAGCTTTTTCTTTAGAAAGATTGGCAAATTCAGTTTCGATGGAAGGCTCGAGCAAACGTTTATAAGCGTCCTCTGCCGCAAGTTCCATCTGGTCGGTACAAGCATTGTCACTGTGAATAAAAAATCGTTTGAGGCGAAAAATAGGTTCTTCGCTTTCAGGCGACACGGAAACGCGTAAAATACCTTCATTTTCGCCACGGCGCATCGCCATCAACCGATGAGATGGACATTTCTTCAGCGGCTCACTCCAGTCGAAATAATCGTGAAACTTAGCACCTTCTTCCTCTTTCCCTTTAATAACCTTGCTTTTTATGAACGCACTCCGATCAAATTCGCGACGGACGATAGCCCGCGCTTTTTCATTTTCATTGATCCATTCTGCAATAATATCACGAGCGCCAGCCAGCGCTTCTTCAGCAGTTTCAACCGAATCATTTACAAACGACTGAGCTTTTCTGTCCAAATTCGCTTCAAACTGTTTCATGATTATTTTGGCCAGCGGCTCCAGACCCTTTTCACGAGCGATGGTTGCACGGGTCCGGCGTTTGGGTTTGTAGGGCAAATAAATGTCTTCCAATTCAGTCGGATCAAAACATTCGTCAATGCGCTTTTTCAGTTCAGGCGAAAGTAAATCCTGCTCCTGAATTGTCTTCAAAATTGTTTCCTTTCGCTTTAGCAATTCCTCCATTTTTTCAGAGGCCTCTTTAATGTTCTCAATCTGAACTTCATCCAGGCTTCCGGTGCGTTCTTTCCGGTACCGGGAAATAAACGGAACAGTCCCGCCTTCATTCAGTAATTGAATTGTATTTGCAACCTGAATACAATTTATAACAACCTGTTTAGCAATTAGTTGTATTATTTTTTGATCCATTTTTTAACCTATTATTTCGTGTTCCGAAGGTAACTTTTTTTGAAGAAATTTTAAATGAATATCCAAATGGCACAACTTCTGAACAAAATCACTTTCAACTCGTTTTGCAATTTTTATATTTGGTAAACGGTTTTTAGCAAAACATACCTGGTTCATAAAAATAAAATTACAATTATCAAGCATGAAACAAATTGAAAGACTATCGGAAAACAGCTTCTACACTGCTGTAAACTTGGGCAGTTTGAATGAATTGGCGGATTATTCCTTAATCCATTCGGTTACTAAAAAGCTCATAGAAGGAAAAGTATTTCTGAAAGATGCCACAGCAGCAACAGGCACACAGATTTCATTTAATTCTCTCCCTCCGAAATCGGAGCAGCCTTATTTTCACATACACCGAAAAAACGAAGAAACCTACATTATTTTGAAGGGATTTGGTTTTTTTCAAGTTGACGAAGACTGTTTCAGTATAAAAGAAGGTAGTGTGATACGAGTAGCTCCACAAGGGAAACGTGGAATTTGCAATACTTCCGATGAATCAATGATTTATATGGTCATTCAGTCGAAAGAAAATTCACTGGAAGAACACACTACTGCTGATGGGGAAAGACTTCCAGTCGAGCCGAAATGGAGATAAACATTCCATTAATCGATCTTGAAAAATACATTTTTTTCAGTATTTTAGAGCCACAACCACAAATCATAAAAATCATGAAAAAACTTATCGGATCGATTTTACTTTTACTTTCAATTACCTTATTTACAGCGCCTCAAATTAAAGCTGAAGTAAAAAATAAGCCTTTGCTGGGAGAATGGCTTTATGAAGTTAGCGATGCCCCTTACGGATATGAAAAAGGCAGCCTTATTTTTTCGGAAAAAGAAGGTAACATCATTTGTGTGATCAAAGTTGAAGCTGGAGAATTGCCAGCCAGTAACCTGAAAATTGAAAAAAACAAAATTACCTTTTCAACCATGGTTGAAGGAGAAACAGTTAATATTGAATTGATTAGAGAGAATAATAAACTTTCAGGAAAAGTTGACAGCCCGGAAGGTCCTAAAACGATTACGGCGTTGAAAAAATAACGTTAGCTGAATTTTAACAACAAAGCCGGATATCAATGTTGAAATCCGGCTTTGTTGTTTCCAAGACAATTTCTCATTTGACGACTATTCAAATTTATGTAACTGATTCCGAAGCCTGAGTCCAAATAACACTGCCGCTGTTGATAATCCGAAAACAAAGCCAATCCAAACTCCGGAATATCCAAAGTTAAGCACAAAGGCAAGCAGATAACTTACCGGCAAACTCACCACAATATACGAGAAGAAGGCAATAAACATAGGTATCCGAACATCAGCCATTCCACGTAAAGCTCCCAGTAAAACAACCTGTACCCCGTCGGAAATCTGGAAAAAGGCGCCAACGATGAGCAAACCTGCTGCCACCTCAACAACTGCCGGATCGAAAGTAAACAAATGTGGCAACTGATTCCGGAGAAGCACAAACAGAATTCCCATTGTCGACATAAATGCAACAACCATGTGCAACGAGGCAAAAACCGCATGTTTCAATTCCAGTTTATTTCGTTCTCCAAACGCATGACTAACTCGAATGGTTGTTCCTGATGCCAATCCAAACGAAATCATGTAAGTCATCGACGCCATGCTAATGGCAATTTGGTGACCGGCCAGCGATTCTTTTGAGATCCAACCCAACATAATAGCACCTAAACTGAATGATAAAACTTCGATAACCATCTGTGATCCAATTGGAAAGCCTATGGAAATTATTCGTTTAATCTTTAGTTTATCAAACCTGGAATGAATGGCATCAGTCAAATAATTCGTGAACTTTTTTTGTTTATAAAACACTATCAGGAATAAAACAGGCATAATTATTCTTGAAATGAAAGTGGCATATCCGGCACCATTCAATCCATAAGCAGGCGAACCAAATTTCCCGAAAATAAAAATATAGTTCAGACCAATATTTAACAAGTTACTGATAATCGTAATTACCATAGCAATCTTTGTGTTTCCGATACCTTCGAAAAATTGCTTGACTGAGAAAAACAACATTAGTGGAACAAGTGACGAAACCTGGATCAAATAATATGGGATGGCCATTTTTACAACCTCTGGACTCTGACCCATTTGAGGCATAAACAGCACAACCGATGACATTAATGCACACAATAGAACCGATGAAATAAAATATACGAGAACGCCATTTTTAAACCAGCTTCCGGTATTTTGCTGATTTCTTGCGCTGTACGATTGTCCGACAAGCGGCGTAAGACCAAGAGTTATTCCTAAACCAAACAACATACCAACATGGAACACGTTTATGGCAAACGATGCAGCCGCCAATTCGGTTGTTCCAACGTGGCCAACCATCATATTATCAGCCAGATTTACTGTAACCTGACCTATTTGCGAAAAAATAACGGGAAAAGCCAATGCCATGTTTTTCCGGTAAACCGGAAAGTATTCAGAAAAGCCCACAGAATTTGATTCAAAATTTCAGGACAAAGAAACGAATTATAAGGAAAACCAGTAGCTGAATTTAATCATGAAAACATTTTCGGGCTTTACGTTTAAAATATTGCCAAAACTTTTCCAGATTGATCGATCTAATTGATTTGAATCCTGAAAACGCGTATTCGTCCACACCAAATAAAGTGTTGAACCTGGCCTGAATTCCCAACGTCCCACAAGATTTGAGTTAAAAACCTGACGCTTAATATCCGGATTGTCGATTGGATTCTGGTATGTTTCAATACCATTCAATTTTAGAGTGTATTTGTTGTCAATCAATGAACCTTTTTCCAGATCTAAATATCGCTTGTCTAACGACAGGTTGGAAGCATCTGCAACTTCCCTGAAATTAGTATATTTCCCTAATGAAGCGTATGGATTTCCATAATACTGGATGGATATTTCAGGTGAAACGTAGTATTCAAGCCGTAGCGTTGAATAAATGGTATTCCGATCGATAGTTCCAACCAAATATTTAGTTCGTCCAGACAGATCTATTGCTTTGGTCATATACTTATTATTATCAACAGAGTGATCAAAGATTGTTCTTGAAGTTATGCTAAAGCGATCACTTATTTGCCATTTCCAGAATGCAGTAAAATAGGACGTTTTCGATACATCATCAGAATAAAACCTCATTCTCGGTCCAAACCCAACCCATAATTGCTTTACAGAATTAGACTGTATAAACAATTCAGTGTCGTAATAATCGTCCTTGTAAAGATTTGGTCCGCCACGCAACTCCCGGGTATCGTAAATACCAAAATACTTATTTAAATTCAGGTGAATATTCCAAAGGTTATTAAACTGTAAATATCCAAGAATTTTCAAGTGATCCATGGTATTTTCAAAACCATAACTCCAGTCGTGTTCCTGTTGAAAATCAATAGAATAACTCCTAATACTTCCTTTTGGTTTGCTAACTTTATAGGTCAGGTTAACTCTTTGTTCAAAAATATCAGCTTGGTACAAATATCCCACATCGTTAAAATCGACTCCCGGCGAACGCCAGTTTAAGGTTCCAATAGCCCTGAACTTTCCACTTCTTTTTCCGCCCTTCAACATACCACCCCATCCTGAAAGACTGGTTCTGTCGGGGTTGTATTCCAAATAATCAGCATCAACGCGTTGAAAATAATGAACAGATGATGTTTGCAATCTTGAAATTGCGTCCTTGTCTCCATTGATCTCGCTAAAAAAACCTTTAAAATCGACAAAATACTTCCGCTTTTTCCAATTATGCTGAAAATCAACCCCTCCAACCATTGCTGATTTAGACAGGAACGACAGGTGATCGTCGTTTATACTTCGTAAAGTAGATGTAACTATCCCTCCCAAAACAGTGTTTCCTTTGTTAAAATCTTGCTTAATTCGACCAATCATAAAATTTGTAAATGGCTCAACTGCCATTTTCGATTTAGAGCCTGAACTATAAATCGTTGCATTTTCTTTCGCAGTTATACTTTGAACAACGCCTACAGAAAGACCCTTTTTTGTTTTTCCGGTCAATTTCAAGGCACTTAAAATTGGAGTATTGTCAGCTATCGAGATACTTTGGTCATCTTCCAAATTATTCTGTAAAGTTGACGAATAACTAGGTTCATGTCCAATCCTTCGACTGTAATACAACATATCATCTCCAGCCGAGAAATCAAGTATTGTATTCCCTTCCAGAAAGAAAGGACGTTTCTCTTCGTTGAAAACTTCGTATGAAGTCAGGTTCAGAACTGCAGGATCTGCTTCAACCTGCCCAAAATCCGGATTAATGGCGTAATCCAATGTAAATCCTGAATTCAACCCCACTTTCCCATCAAGGCCAAAGTCATAATTCATTTTATTTTTCTGATCGGTATTTGGGCTAAAACGAGTACTTACATAAGGCAAAAATTCGTAATTCGTCTTTGGTTTAATTCCTTTTACACCATGAAGCTCACCGAATAAATATACCATTGCAGGAGCGTCAATCGGAATGAGTTTCCACTGGTCTTCTTCGTTGTACCGGTCAATCCAGCGCCAAACATGCATCCCCCAAACCTGCTCTTCTCCAGGAGAAAAACGAAGTTGACTGAACGGTATCTGCATTTCGGAAGTCCACAGTGAATCATATACCTGCGCTTTTCCGTCCCAAACAGCATCCCAGTTAAAATCCCAGAGATAGGCACCAAGGTGAACCAAGTCAACTTTCTGACCTGAAGCGGCAACGTTGAATTCGTAAGCGGTTTGTTTATCATGATATGAATCAAAGGCAACTCCGGCGATATCTCCAACACTGTCGTCGCGTCTGCTCAAAATTGGCCTGATTTTTCCCGGACCTTTATCATAACATTTAAAAGCGACATATAAATTACTGTTGTCGTAAAGGATTTTTATTTCAGTGTCCTGCGAAGGACTTTTTCCTTGGTTCGGAACTTGTTGTGTAAACCCACCAGCCCATTCTCCTTTTTCCCAACATGCATCATTTAATTTCCCATCAATTTTCGGACGTTTATCAATTTTCGTTGCAAAATAAATCCGCTTTGTTCCGGCAAGCCGGTTTACTGTAGAATCAGCCGAAAGACTATATTTTTCCGAAAATTGGGCGCGAGACGTCAAAACTCCAAAAGTAAGGAATAGGAAGGTCAATACAGGGCGAAATATCATAAATCAATGTTTGGGTGAGCAAATATATGTGAAAATATGTATTTATATATATGTTAATTGTATTTTTTTTATCAAAAACAGAATCAAATTCGCAAACAATTCCTACTTTCCGTGGTTTTTAAACCTTGGTGAAAATATTCAACTAACAAATTCATGTTTTGAAATAACATCTGTTACATGCTAAAAATTACAAAAATTCTTGTTGCGAATCGTGGCGAAATAGCCATCCGAATCATGCGAACATGCCGTGAAATGGGCATTTCAACTGTTGCAGTGTTTTCTGATGCCGACCGAACATCCATGCACGTAAGGTACGCTGACGAGGCCTATCACATCGGCCCATCGCCTTCGGCCGAGAGCTATTTAAATTCTGATAAGATTATTGAAGTAGCCAAAAAATCGAAAGCTGATGCCATTCACCCAGGTTATGGATTCTTGTCGGAAAATGCAAATTTTTCGAAAAAATGTGCCGAAAATGGAATTAAATTTATTGGTCCTTCTCCGGAAGTAATCAACCAAATGGGCGATAAAATTCAGGCCCGGTTAACCATGATTGCTGCCGGAGTTCCCGTAGTTCCGGGAACAACTGAAAGTGTTAAAACGGAGAAAGAGGCACTCGATACCATTCGAGAAATTGGATTACCGGTTATGGTAAAAGCTTCTGCAGGTGGCGGTGGAAAAGGGATGCGACTTATTACTGATGAAAAAGATATCGTTTCGCTAGTTCGATCGGCACGTTCCGAAGCCAAATCATCATTTGGAAACGACTCCGTTTATATCGAAAAATACATTTCGTCGCCTCACCACATTGAATTTCAGGTTTTGGGCGATCAGCACGGAAATACCATCCATTTATTTGAGCGTGAATGTTCGGTGCAACGTCGCCACCAGAAAATGATTGAGGAAACCCCTTCTCCACTCATGACACCCGAACTTCGTAAAGAAATGGGCAGGTATGCCGTTGAAGCTGCCCGAGCAGTTAATTACGAGGGCGCTGGAACTATCGAATTCCTAGTGGATAACGACCTGAATTTCTATTTTCTGGAGATGAATACGAGACTTCAGGTTGAACACCCGATTACCGAACGTGTTACCGGTATTGACCTTGTAAAGCAACAAATTCTAATTGCTGAAGGTCATCCGCTTAAAATTACTCAAGATAAATTACGACAAACAGGTCATGCCATTGAATGCCGCATTTATGCTGAAGATTCTGACAACAATTTTATGCCAAATCCTGGTAAAATCTTCAACATCACACAACCACTAGGACTTGGAGTAAGAACCGACGGATATGTTTATGAAGGTTATGAAATACCGATTTTCTACGACTCAATGATTTCGAAACTGATTGTCTGGGCTGAAAACAGAAATGAGGCAATCGAGCGCATGAAAAGGGCTCTTTATGAATACAAAATCACAGGTGTTAAAACTTCCATTAAATTTCTGGAACGTATCATGGACACTGAAGATTTCAGGAGTGGAAATTATGACACCAACTTTATTGAGAAAAATAAAACAGAACTACTTTCCGAAGCCAAATGCCCGTCAGACTGTGAAGATATGATTATCATAGCCGCCTACATTGAATATCTCGACCGTTTGAATATTGCACAAACATCAAAAGGTATGTACCCGGCTCAAAACCGTTGGAAAAAGTACACCTATCAAAAGAATTTTGAACGTTTATAATCCCCCGTAAACTATGTCTATAGAAATTAAACTGGATAAAAGAATTGCTTCGGTTGAGATTTTAAAACAATTTGAAAACCTGCTTGAGATAAAAGTTGACGAGAAAGTTTATCAGATCGACCTGATGCACAACGACGAAGGAATATTTTCGATTCTTGCAAACGGACGTTCGTTTAACATCGAACTGGTTCCACAGACCAAAGCAAAACATTACACCGCCTACACACTTTACGATACTTATGAAGTTGAGGTAATCGATGCAGAATCAAGATATCGCCGCAACCGTTCAACATCTACACAATTAGCGTCCGAAAACAACATTACTTCACCAATGCCCGGGAAAGTTGTAAAAATTCCGGTTATTCAGGGCGACCTGGTTAAAAAAGGTGATACAGTAATTACAATTTCAGCCATGAAAATGGAGAGTGAATACAAATCGCCAATTGACGGAACAGTTGTCAAAATTAATGTTAGCGAAGGAAGCACCGTCGACGCAAATCAGGTATTAATAGAAATCGAATAAATACTAGAATATGGATTTAAAAGCCAAGTTTGACCAGTTTGAAACCCGGAACCGTGAGGCTGAAGCTGGTGGAGGCAAAGACCGCATTGAAAAACAACATAGTTCGGGCAAAAAAACAGCCCGCGAACGGATTGAGATGTTGCTCGATCCTGGAACATTTAACGAAATCGACAAAATGGTTACTCATCGTGCTACCGATTTCGGAATCGACAAACAAAAATTTCCGGGCGATGGAGTCGTTTCCGGATATGGAAAAATTGAAGGCCGTCTGGTGTATGTTTTTGCGCAGGATTTTACTGTTTTCGGCGGAACATTGAGCCGCACCAATGCCGACAAAATTATTAAGATTCAGAACATGGCCATAAAAATGGGTGCACCATTAATTGGCTTAAACGACTCGGGTGGCGCACGTATTCAGGAAGGTGTTGAAAGCTTAGCCGGATATGCTGATATATTTTACAACAATGTACTTTCTTCAGGAGTAATACCTCAAATCAGCGCCATTTTGGGGCCATGTGCCGGAGGTGCCGTTTATTCTCCCGCATTGACTGACTTTATTTTTATGGTTGAAAAAACCAGTCACATGTTTGTTACCGGTCCTGAAGTGATTAAAACCGTAACACACGAGGATGTCAGCAAAGAAGAACTTGGTGGCGCCATAACTCACGCTTCAAGAAGCGGCGTCGCACATTTTAGCGGAAGTGACGAGGAAACAACACTGATGATGGTTCGCGAACTGGTTAGTTTTATTCCGTCAAACAACATGGAAGAACCACCTGCTAAAATCTGTACCGATCCGGAAGATCGCTCAGATGCTTCGCTTAACCAGGTGGTACCCGTCGACCCAAACAAGCCATACGACATCAAAGATATCATCAATAAAATTATTGATGACGAACATTTTCTGGAAGTTCAACCACATTATGCTGCAAATATTGTCATTGGCTTTGCCCGTATGGGAGGAAGACCTATTGGAATTGTTGCCAACCAGCCTGCTCATCTGGCTGGCGTGCTCGATATAAATTCATCAGCTAAAGCCGCCCGGTTCGTTCGTTTTTGCGATGCGTTTAACATTCCACTGGTAACGCTGGTTGATGTGCCTGGATTCCTTCCCGGAACAGCTCAGGAATTTGGTGGAATTATTAAACATGGCGCCAAATTACTTTATGCTTTTGCCGAAGCTACCGTGCCAAAAATCACACTAATTACCCGTAAGGCTTATGGTGGTGCATACGATGTGATGTCGAGCAAACACATCGGCGGAGATGTAAATCTGGCCTACCCAACGGCGGAAATCGCAGTTATGGGTCCGGAAGGTGCAATCAATATTTTGTACCGCGGCAAGCTATCCGATGACGAAAAAGCCAATGCTGTTGACGAATACCGTGATAAATTTGCGAATCCATACCGAGCGGCTTCGCTTGGATACATCGATGAGATTATCCTGCCGAAAGATACCAGGTATAAGATTATTCAGGCTTTAAATATGACGCATAATAAGCGAAAATCGAATTTACCGCGTAAACACGGGAACATTCCTTTGTAGAGAACAAAGCCTCACTCTATTGCGTACAAAAAGTCGAACGAATATGAGAGGAGGAACCAATATGAAATCTTTACAAACAAAAAATTACAAGTATGTTCCAGGCATACTGATTCTTTTCGCCGGAATTCTGGCTTTTGTAATGTTATTTAGTCCTTTGCGCAATATTGGGATCATAATTATCTCAATTGCCGCGTTGTATTTGGCTTTTGCTGCTTATTCAGGCTCGAACAAATCAAATAAAAAAACATTCAGGAGCAGGGCACGCGATCAGATTTTAAAAGATTCGTATCAGAACAAATAAAAATAGCCGGAAAATTCCGGCTATTTTTATTTAATATAATTTCAAAATCAATTACTTGGCATTTAATCGTGTGAAAATAATTTCACGTATTCGCGGTATTCTGAGAAAACTTTTGCGCGCGATATAAAACCACGGTATTTGCCGTTATCAATAACGGCCATGTTGTAGCGGCCACTCGATACAAACTTTTCAACTACTTCATCCATTGAGTCGTGTGTCGAAATCCAGTGTTCAGGCAAATACATGATTTCCTTTAATGTAATTTTGTCGTAAGCGTCCTGCTTGAAAATGAGATGTCTCACGTCGTCCATTTTAACCATTCCGACAAGAATGCCATTTTCGTCAACAACAGGAAAGAGGTTTCGGTGTGAAATAGTTATCGCATCGACCAACTGTCTCAATTTATCATTTGGATTTAGCAAGACAAAGTCGGTTTCGATCAGATCGGGCACTTGCATAATCGACAAAACCTGTTTGTCGCGGTGATGTGTGACCAATTGTTTGTGCATCGAAAGTTGTTCGGTGTAAACAGAATTGGCCGTAAAGATTTTTACGGTGAGGTACGAAAACGTTGCTGTTATCATCAATGGCACAAAAAGCTTATACCCACCTGAAATATCAGCTATCAGGAAAATACCAGTCAGCGGTGCATGTAAAACTCCTGTCAGAATTCCGCCCATTCCAAGCAAAGCGAAGTTATCGATGTTGATGTTGAATCCCAGCACATTTTTTAGAATATAGCCCAGGAAAAGCCCTGTGTTAACACCCGTAAAAAGAGCAGGTGCAAATATTCCTCCAACCCCACCAGCACCAAAAGTAAGCGAGGTTGCGACAACTTTAGTGAGAATAACCAGCACCATCAAAATTAAAATTGCAAGCACGTTATTGCTGAACGATGTAAAAAGACTATTGTTGAAAAGATAGCTCACATTTCCTGTCAGAGCACTATTAATCGCCTCATAACCTTCGCCGTACAACGAAGGAAAAATATAAATAAGTAAACCAAGTAACGTTCCACCAATCATAAGGCGATATTTTTTGCGCTTAATTCCTGAAAATAATTTATCAATCTTAACGTACATTTTTATAAAATAGGAAGAAACCAGTCCTGTAGAAATTCCGAGAATGATGTAAACCGGGAATTCAGGCAACAGAAAATTTGATTTAACTTCAAATGGGTACAAAACGTTCATTCCCAGAAAAAGATAGGAAGTAAGCACGGCAGAAGCCGAAGCCAGCAAAAGTGGAATCATTGAAAAGGTGGTGAGGTCAATCATGATTACTTCAACCGCGAAAACAATTCCGGCGATGGGAGCTTTAAATATTGCAGCCATCGAGGCGGCGCTAGCGCAACCAAGCATCAAAATCACATACTTGTATTCGAGCCTGAAAAACTTACTTAACTGGGACCCAATTGCCGCGCCCGTTGAAACTGTTGGCCCCTCAAGCCCGACTGATCCACCAAAACCGACAGTTAATGCTGCTGTAACTATCGAGGAAAATGTATTGTGACGGCTAATAAATCCCTTTCGCTTTGAAATTGCGTACAACACGTTTGGAATTCCATGCCTGACCGGTTTTCGTAAAATGTACCTGATAAAAATTACCGTTAGGGTGAGTCCAATAATCGGGTATAAAAAGAAAAGGTAACGATTCATGTCGTCAAAGAAAAAGACCTTGAGCAACCTGTGTAAAAGTTTTACCGCATTTTTAATAATAACTGCTACAAAACCCGAAGAAATTCCAATCAGAACACTCAGGATCATCACAAAATTTTTAGTGCTGATTTTAGCAATTCGCCATTGATGGAAATTCTCCAATTTTTTCTGAAAACGGTTCATTCAAATATTAGCTACGAATACAATTGTGATTTTCTAGAAAAATAATCATTTAAATCAGGAAATCGACCAATAATCCTTCAATTTTCAAAAGAATGGGGCAATCTCGGCAACAAAGTCCAACTTGTTCACAAAAAAAAAGGAGTGTACCGCTCAGTTTTCTGCAACAACTTTCAATTGAACCAAGTTGTCAGAAACCCTATCTGAGATGTTGTACATGCGAAATTTCAGGATAATTAACTCGCGATAACATATTTTTAAATCTTTTCCATTTATTTTGCAGAATTGTTGACACCAGAACTTTCGTGCTGACTATTTGCATTTTAAGAGTTTTGCACCGAAGTTTTTCTTGAAATAATTACTGAAAATGAGAAATATTGCAGTGAATATCAGATTGATAATCATTCAGTTTATCGATTACTTTTACGCTCCGTTCCGTAAATACATTCCGCTGGAAACGTTCCGTTATGGAGCAACCGGTGGTTTTAACACTGTACTCGATATTTTTCTCTATTTTATTTGCTACAACTTTGTGCTCGACAAACAAATGGTTGATTTGCAGATTGTAACAATCAGCCCTCACATTGCCGCATTTTTGATAGTTTTTCCGATTACATTTTTTACTGGTTTTTTGCTGGCCAAATATATTACGTTTACCGAATCCGAGATTCGTGGCCGGACGCAACTCATTCGTTACATGATTTCAGTTTCAGGTTCCATTTTTCTAAATTATTTGTTCCTGAAATTATTGGTTGAATACGGAGGTTTATGGCCAACTCTTGCTAAAATTATCACAACCAGTATCGTAGTTGTTTACAGCTACTTTACGCAGAAATTCTTCACATTTAAAACTTCAGGATTAGTAACATCCTGAATTATTAACAACCATAGCTCATAAATTTTTCGGATTAAATTGTACTTACAAACATTTCTGTTCCCGAATTTGAATTATCTTTGCCGCTGTAATGGTAATGCAATTGCATGAAGAGGGAATCCGGTTAAAATCCGGAGCTGTACCCGCAGCTGTAAACTCTGATAATTTTTTGCAACTCACGCCACTGTCCCAATAAATCGGGATGGGAAGGCAGCAAAAAATAGAGCGAGCCAGAAGACCTGCCATTTACGATACAATATTCAAAGCTTTCGGGAGAAAAAGCTTGGAATAACCAAAACCGTTTTTACCAGGTTATTTCAGCAGTTTTGCGTATTGTAATTGTTTTGAAACCATTCAAAATTATTACATAATGAAACACATCTACTTGGCAGTACTTGCCGTATTTTCTTTAGTTGCAACTCAGGCACAAAACGTGGCCACCTTTGAGGATTCAAACCTTTCGCCGGAAAGCTATTGGAACGGTTCTGACATGTCAGGAAATTTCAAAAGCGGAAATATTACATTCTACAATTCGTACAACACCGACTGGCAAAGCTGGAGCGGTTTTGCCTATTCGAACACAACCGATGTAACAACTGCTGGATATGTAAATCAATACAGCGCCATTACCGGAAAAGGTTATGCCGGGAGTGAAAATTATGCGGTTTGTTACTCGTCGCCATCAGCCGAACTCGAATTTGAGAATACTACGAAATGCACCGGGTTCTATGTCACCAATTCAACCTATGCCTACCTTTCAATGAAAAATGGCGACGATTTTGCTAAAAAATTTGGTGGAAAAACAGGCAATGATCCGGATTATTTAAAACTGATGATTGAAGCTCTCGATCAGGAAGGAAAGCCTGTTGACACTCTATATTTCTATCTGGCCGATTTTCGCTTTGCCGATAACTCAAAAGATTATATCCTGAACAAATGGACCTGGGTAGATTTGTCGGGAATGAAAGATGCTAATAAGTTACGTTTCAGCCTGACCTCAAGCGACAATAGCTATGGATATATGAATACACCCGGGTATTTCTGCATGGATGATTTTAATGGAGAAAAACCCTTTGACTATCAACCGGTGACTTATGCTGGTTTTGAAAATATTGATTTGGGAACAAATGGCTATTACAACGGCAGTGACATGAATGGCGGTTTTACGAGCGGAAACTTCAGGTTTTTAACTGACTACAATGCGGATTGGTTCAGTTGGTCGGGATTCGCCGTTTCAAATCAGACCGATGTAACTACGCCAGGCTGGGGAAATCAATATAGTGCTATAACTGGCAGTGGCGTGGCCGGAACTCCCGGTTATGGAGTTGTGTATCCTACACCGGTTTCGACCATACTATTTAAAGATACAGTCGTTTCCGGGTTGTATGTAACGAACAGCACGTATGCCTATTTGTCGATGAAAAACGGCGATGATATTGCCAAGAAATTTGGCGGCAAAACCGGCAATGACAAAGATTACCTGATTCTAACTATTGAAGGTTTTAATTCCGACAATCAATCAACCGGAAAAGTTGAGTTCTTTTTGGCTGATTTCATGTACAGCATAAACAATTACGATTATATAATAAACGACTGGCGCTGGATTAGTTTAAAAAAACTTGGCCGGATTTCGAAACTTGAATTCTCGCTGCGATCAAGTGACAATTCGGCCTGGGGTATGAACACACCGGGTTATTTCTGCATCGACAACCTAAATCACGAGGTTATCACCGCCGCAACGGAAATCAAGCAACTTCATACAACTGTTTATCCAAATCCGTTTAACGATTTCCTAATTATTTCAGGAATAAATAATAGAGCAAATGTTTCTATTTCAGATATTTCAGGAAGAATAATTGCTAAATACAACGATGTAGCCAACAACCAAAGCCTGTCGGGTTTGAACGAATTAAAATCAGGAATTTATTTGGTGAAAGTTACCGAAGGTCTGAATACGTTTACTTCTAAACTGGTCAAAAAATAATAGTTATTTGAAGATACTGTTCGTTTTTAGCTCTATACAGTACCTCTGGTTAAAACTGAAGAAAATAAATTCAGGCAAACAAGATTTCGATTAAACCAAAGTTCGTTTCTGATGTTATCTTTAACTATCTGAAATGAATGAGCTTAAAATGCTTGTTTTATTTCTGAATTTTATTTCTTTGTACCATTATTTAATTTTTAAAATAAAAAGAAAAGCTATGAAAATAGGAAAGAACAAAATGGTTTCCCTGACATACGATTTACATTATGATGATGCTGAGGGAGAATTGATTGAACAGGCAACTATTGAGAAACCATTGAGTTTTATATTTGGTGCTGGCCTTATGCTTCCCAAATTTGAATCGTCACTGGAAGGTTTTGAAGTAGGAAACCCATTTGAAATAAGTTTGCAGGATGTTGACGCTTACGGTGAATTGGACGAAAATGCAATTGTAGATCTTCCGAAACACCTGTTCTTTATTGATGGCGAATTTGATGAAGAAATTGTTTCTGTTGGGAATACTGTTCCGATGATGAGCACCAGCGGTCAGCGTTTGAATGGACTGGTTCTTGAAATTACTGATGATATCGTAAAAATGGACTTCAACCATCCGTTAGCTGGAGAAAATCTATTTTTTAAAGGCCAGATAACTGAAGTTAGAGAAGCAACTGATGAAGAACTAACTGCTTTGGTTAGCGGTGGCAGTTGCGGTTGCGGTAGCGGAGGTTGTGGTTGCGGCGACGAAGAAGAATGTGCTGAAGGTGCTTGCAGCAGCGATGGCCATGGCGGTTGCGGATGCGGTCACTAATCAGTTAATCCAATAATTTTAAGATGTTGTTTCAGAATCCTGGCATTTTGAAACAACATTTTTAGTTTTTATAAATCGGGCAATCAAGTATTTGTATACTATTTTTGCTTTCATACTTTTACTTAAATCGCATGAACAGTTTCGGACAAATTTTTCGGTTAACATCATTCGGTGAATCTCACGGAAAAGCCATTGGCGGTATTATTGACGGTTGCCCTGCCGGCCTTGAAATCGATCTGGAATTTATCCAGAACGAATTAAACAGGCGAAAACCAGGCCAATCAAAAATTACAACCCAACGCGACGAAAGTGATCAGGTTGAATTTCTTTCAGGCATTTTCGAAGGAAAATCACAAGGAACGCCTATCGCTTTTCAAGTCCGGAACAAAGACCAGCATTCGTCGGATTACAACGATCTGAAAGATGTATTCCGTCCATCTCATGCCGATTACACGTACATTCAGAAATACGGGTCGCGCGATCATCGTGGCGGAGGCCGTTCTTCGGCCCGCGAAACAATTGCCCGTGTTGTTGCCGGTGCTGTCGCCAAATTACTCCTGAAAAGAGCCGGGGTTTCGGTTCAGGCCTATGTTTCACGTGTTGGCGAAATACAACTTGAAAAATCATATACAGAGCTTGATTTAAGCCAGACAGAAACCAATATCGTGCGCTGCCCCGATGCTAAAACCGCGGAGAAGATGATCGTCCGAATTGAAGATGCCGGAAGAAATCATGACACTGTTGGCGGAGTGATTACCGGTGTTGTAACCGGAGTTCCTGCCGGATGGGGCGAACCTGTTTTCAATAAATTACATGCCGACATGGGTTTTGCCATGCTTGGAATCAATGCCGTGAAAGGTTTTGAATACGGTTCAGGATTTGAGGGAACAAAATTATCAGGCTCAGAACACAACGATGTTTTCATTAAAACAGAAACAGGTGTACGAACCAAAACAAACAATTCAGGAGGCATACAAGGCGGTATTTCGAATGGTGAAGACATCTATTTCAATGTTGCATTTAAACCAATTGCCACACTTCTGAAAGAACAAAATACGGTTGACCGCGACGAAAACGAAGTGGTGATTAACCCCAAAGGACGCCACGATCCATGTGTGCTGCCTCGAGCAGTTCCTATTGTTGAGTCAATGGCTGCTTTGGTTTTGGCCGATCATTATTTGTTACACAGAATAAATCAATTATAAGAAAAGCCGGAAATTCCGGCTTTTTATTTTATACGAATGCTCCAATCAAAACTAAACTTTTAGCTCCTCTCCTTCCGATTTGGCAATAATAACTGCAGCGCAGGTATCACCCCAAACATTCACTGTTGTGCGCGACATGTCAAGAATTCTATCGACAGCCAGAACAAGTCCAACTCCTTCAAGCGGAAGATTAACAGCAGTCAGCACAATGGTCATCATCACCAATCCAGCCATTGGAATTCCGGCAGAACCAATTGCAGCCAAAAGCGCCGTCACCACAACAACAACCTGCTGCCCAAACGACAAGTGAATTCCATAAGCCTGGGCGATAAAAATTACCGCAACACATTCGTAAAGCGCCGTTCCATTCATATTGATTGTGGCTCCTAAAGGCAAAGTAAAACTGGTGATCTTGGCCGAAACACCATCCTCGAACTCCACAGCTTCCATCGATAATGGCAATGCGGCATTCGACGACGACGTTGAAAACGCGGTTAATAAAGGAGTTGCCATATTCCTGAAATGCTTGTAAGGATTGACCTTCCCGATAAACCTGACAGCCAATGGCAAAGTTATGGCGGCATGAATCAGCAATGCAAGCAGAACAGTGAGCATATAAATTCCCAAGCTTCCGGCGATATTACCCAACGAACCTGAGTTTTTAGCAACCTCTTTCGCTACAATTGCAAAAACACCCAGCGGCGTAAACCTGATGATGAACATCGTTATTTTCATCATCACTTCAAAAATTGAGTCAAATAAGCGAGTCAGAATTTCTTGTTTTTCTGTCTTTATTTGGGTGATAAAAAAACCAAAAAGAATGGCAAAAAAGATAACCGGAAGAATTTGCCCTTTGGCCATTGCGTCCATAATATTGTCAGGAATGGTTCGAATCAAAATATCGCTAACCGAAGTGCCAACTGGTGGTAAAGATTCAATCGCTCCGGCATTTCCCATATTTGCGCCGGAACCGGGCTGAAAAAGATTGACGAAAAATAGTCCGGTGACAATGGCAATAAAACTGGTACCGATGTAAAATGAAAGTGTTTTGAAACCCAAACGTCCGAGATTAGATCCGCTTCCAATGCTGGCAACGCCACTGATTATTGAGCTGAAAACCAGAGGAACAACCACCATATTCAGCGCCCGTAGAAAGACCACTCCCATCCAGGAAGTATACGCAACCATATCCGGAAAATAATAACCGAAGCCAATGGAAAGAACCAGCGCAATTAATATTTGCCAGTGAAGTTTAATTTTGAATAGCATAAAAATATTTTTATCAGAAATAGCAAATGTAAAAAAATGAATACAGATTCAGGCGATTTTGATTTTTGGCTTACTGATTCTCTACGAATTCACATCCTAACTTAAAACGTGATCTGGTTTCTAAAACTCAGAACCAATCAATTCCAGATTGGTTTTTTTTTTGCATTTATTTTAGCCCTTACAAATGCTATCCCGGAATTTCTTTTAGCTAGTATCACGCTTTATTGTGTATCCGAACCAATCCTTCGATTTATAATTAAAATTAAGCACAAAGGCGTACAACAAATACGGCTTTACGCTGAACACCTGCAACCTATCAAAGTGTAATTTCGTTTTGACATCACCCTCGCTAAAAATGAGAATTTACGATCAACTTACTCAAGACATCCGCTTTAAAGAAGGATTGAAATCGTGCATGAACTGTGGTATTTGTACCGCAATTTGCCCCGCAGCAGAATTTTACGATTACGATCCCCGAATTCTTCTCGGCATTGTTCAATCCAAAGACGAAAAAAAATTAGAAGAACTCCTGAAAAGTGAAACCATTTGGTATTGCGGCGAATGCATGTCGTGCAAAACCAGGTGTCCGCGTGGCAACTGTCCCGGATTAGTAATTATGGCTTTGCGCTCATTGTCGCAAGATATGGGATACTTCACTGAGTCAGAAAAAGGCAGACAACAACTGGCCATTAAGCGCACTGTCGGCGAAAACATTTTGCACAAAGGATATTGTATTGTTCCTGAAAGCCTTATTCCTGAATTACATCCTGAACTTGGTCCTGTTGGCGAATGGATTTTTGAAAACAAACAGGAAATATACGAACGGGTTGACGCGAATTATAATGGAGAAGGAAATGGAGCGTTGCGCAAAATTCCAGATGAATCACTCGGCGAAATTTACCGAATTTTTGAAATTACCGGAGCGCTTGATCGATTCGGGAACATTGAAAACTTTTCAAAAGCAAAAGCTATTGAGATGGGATTTACTGATAACAATGAATTTTCAGACTACGTAAATCATACATACACAACCAATAACGGCAAACACAACCGCCAGTAAACAGTTATTCCAATGAAAAAAGAAGGAAAAATTCAGGTTTGGCAAGATTATCAGAAAGAGATTGCAAATGACCACTACTTCTATGTACGCAGTTGCATCCGTCAAAACTTCTTTCCCGGATCAGAACAGGCTTTTCTGAAAATTCTTCGGTCCGAACTAAATAAAGATATTTACGAAACACCGCATCATACATCCTGCTCCGGAATCGGATACCATTCCGATGTTGTTCCCTTCCAAACAATTCAAACCATTGTCGCCCGCCAGTTCGCATTAATGACCGAAGCCGGCTACCGGAATCTGGCTGTTTCGTGCATTACCTCTTTCGGTATTTACAACGAAATCATCGAGTCGTGGAAAGAATTTCCGGAGTCGCTCGAAAAAACACGAGACTTTCTGAAGAAGGCAACAGGCCGTGAATTCGAAATTCCTGTAAATGTTTCCCACGCGAGTGATATCATCTTCAAATTCAGGAATGAAATTTTCGCCAATAAAAAACATAGCCTAATCAACGTTCGAACCGGGAAGCCATTAAAAATTGTTGAGCACATTGGCTGCCACTATTCTAAAATGTTTCCGTCCAAAGGTGTTGGCGGAGCAGAGTTTCCGTACGTTTTAGCGGGAATGATTGAATCGTGGGGCGGTGAAGTGGTCGATTATCCCGAACGACGTCATTGCTGCGGATTTGGATTCAGACAATACTTGGTTCAATCGAACCGTGGCTATTCCCTATCCAATTCTCGGAAGAAATTCGAATCTATGGAACCGTTCAAGCCCGATGCTATTTTATGCAACTGCCCTGGTTGCCCGATGTTTCTTGATCGTTGGCAATATGTAATTGAGGAAATGGAAGGCAAAACGTATGGCGAAAACGGTCAGGGAATTCCGGTTCTGACCTATGAAGAACTTGCCGGTTTGGTGTTGGGCTACGATCCCTGGGATCTTGGACTTCAAATGCATCAAACGAATTGTGAACCGTTCCTGAACAAAATTGGAATAAACTACAATCGCGATCTGAAATACGCTTCAAAAGAGGGGAAGCAAATTGGAAGCCCGGCTATGGTCTCATGCGGTTTCTGAAACAACAAAAGTCTTCTTACTGAAACACGCTGTAAAATCAAAAGAAATAAGACATTAATTACATGAAACATGTCCTCGTCATAGGCGGCGGAATAGCCGGAATAGAAACTGCCAACCACTTAACGGATGCCGGTCATTGGGTCACATTGATCGAGAAAACATCAACAATAGGTGGTAAATTAAACGACTGGTCGCATCTTTTTCCTGATTTCACACCGGCTGGAAAAATTACAGCGCCTCTCTTGGAAATGGCCCGTGCAAAGGATTTTACAATTCGCACAAATACAGAAGTGAAATCCATTCAGAAACATCAGGACAGTTTTACAATTGAAATTTCGGGAAATCAAAAGTTGGAAGCTGATGCAGTAGTTATTGCAACTGGCTATGAGCTTTTCGATGCCCGGCGGAAAGAAGAATACGGATACAAAATTTATGATCATGTAATAACTTCGGCCGATCTGGAAAAAATACTGAAAAATGAGGGTGACTTTTCATCGGTTCGGGAAACGAATCCCAAAAGAATTGCCTTTGTTCACTGTGTTGGCTCGCGCGACGAAAAATCGGGAAACCATTATTGCTCAAAGATCTGCTGCATTACCGGGGTAAAACAAGCTATCGAACTCAAAAAGAGATGGCCCTTTGCAGAAATATTCTGCTTTTACATGGATTTGCGTCTGTACGGCAAACATTTCGAAGAACTGTACAGGGAAGCTCAGGAAAAATACGACATCCAGTTCATCCGCGGACGAGTGTCTGAAGTTTCAGAAAAAATTGATAAAAGTTTGCTCGTAAAAGCTGAAGATACGCTTTCGGGTCGGCCTCTGAAAATGAACGTCGACTTGCTGGTTCTGCTGGTCGGAATGGAATCAGGAAAAGGAACGGCAGATGCGGCAAATACCTGCAAAATTGATTGCGAGAATTCAGGGTTCTTAAGATCAGCCGATTCTTTTCTTCAGTCAAATCTTTCGACGCGCGAGGGTATTTTTCTGGCCGGAAGCTGCACTGCACCGATGTCGGTTAACGATACCATTTTGCACGCGCGATCGGCAGCTCTCGAAGTAAACAGTTTTCTTCAAAAAGTGAGACCATGAAAGATTTTGGATTTACTGTGTTAAAACAGCGCACCATCGACTACGATCAGTTCGATGGACGACTGCTAAACAAAATTCTGGAGAAGGAGCCGTCATTTAAAGTGTGCCTGTCGTGTGGCGGGTGCACCGCCACCTGTAGCGCCGGAGATCTTGTCAGTTTTAATGTCAGGCGAATAAGCCTTTTGCTGCGACGTGGCGAAACGGAACAACTGGAAACAGAAATTATGAAATGTATGCTTTGCGGTAAATGTATGTTGGTGTGTCCCCGTGGCATAAATCTCCGGAATGTCATCATGCTGATCAAGAAATATACGGCGTCAAGCCAAGGGCTAAAACAGTAATCAGGTATGGAAGCAAATTCTTTTATCTGGCCATTTAATCTTGCATTGCTGTTTATCGTCATCTTCCTGGTGGTGATCGTTGGCATCTGGATATCGGGTCTTTCAAAAATTGACAAGAGCCGGATTATTCACAGCATTTTTACCCGAAAAAGTTTTTTCTCGGTGCGCGAAACTTTTATGGAGGCGCTTCTTCACCGAAAAATATTCCGGAAAAATCTCTTGTTGGGATACATGCACATGAGCCTGGCATTTGGCTGGTTTTTGCTTATTGTTGTTGGCCATCTCGAAGCATGGGTCCACTACAAAAGCTTTTCAGTTCCGGTATACAAAGTAATCTTTTACAGGTATTTTGTAACTGAAGCGCCTGGTACTATTCCTGAAAAAGTACTTTCAGCGTCAATGGATTTTCTTCTGGTTTTTATTCTTTCCGGAGTTCTTCTGGCTTATTACAAACGCTTGAACAGTCGCTTATTTGGAATGAAAAAAACCACACAACTCAAATTGGGCGACCGGGTTGCGTTAAGTTCGTTGTGGCTTATTTTTCCGCTTCGCTTTTTGGCTGAAGCCATTTCTGCCGGAATTCATAAAAATGGAAGTATCATTAGCCAGCCAACCGGAAATATGCTTGTTCATTTTTTGCCAGCCCAGTCATTTGAATTGCCACTCTGGTGGGCCTATTCTCTAGCATTGTCCATGTTTTTTCTGGCACTTCCGGTTTCCAGATATATGCACATTCCGGTTGAAGTAGTCCTTATTTTTCTTCGGAATTACGGGATTCGGGCTAAAAAAAGAATCGATGGATTTTCGCGCATACAGATTTATTCGTGCTCCCGATGCGGCATTTGTCTCGACAGTTGCCAGATGAATCACGCAGCCATCAAGGACACCCAATCGGTCTATATACTAAAACACATCCGGAACAAAAATCTGACCGATGAAAAGCTTTTCAATTGTATGCTCTGCGGAAGATGTCAGTCGGATTGCCCCGTTGGTTTGGATCTCAACAATCTCAGAATTACTCAACGCATCGAGTCCACCAAAGAGTACAACTCATCCTACACGTACCTGAAATCAAGCTCCATTCCAGCGCGGCCGAAGCCTGAAGTCATTTATTTTGCAGGCTGCATGACACATCTCACTCCTTCCATTATTAAATCAATGAAAGAAATATTTTCGGTGGCTGGCGTGAAATACTGGTTCATGGATGAAGATAAAACCGCCTGCTGTGGACGTCCGTTAATACAGGTTGGCCAATACGAGGCAGCAAAAAAACTGATTCAATACAATTGCGACCAAATTTTATCTTCCGGAGCAAAAAAACTGGTTGTCTCCTGCCCCATTTGCTACAAAGCTTTTAACGAGGACTATATTCTGCCTGGTGTGGTCGTGCAGCACCATTCTCAATACCTGTTGGAAATTATGGCTCAGAATCTACTGCCCGTCAAAAAACTACCGTCAAAAGTTATTTATCACGATCCCTGCGAATTGGGGCGTGGCAGTTCGATATACCATGAACCGCGTTTACTTCTTGGTGAATATGTAAATTTAATTTCCGTCAGAAATGAAAAAGAGAAATCGCTGTGCTGTGGAGGAAGCCTTGCGAATATAAAAATTCAGGAAAACGAGCGAAATCAAATCCGGGATAATGCCTTGAACGAATATTTAAGTTACAAGCCTGATATGCTGGCAACTTCGTGCCCGCTTTGCAAGAAGACATTTGCAAAAGGCCGAAAAATTCCGGTTCACGATATTGCTGAAATTGTTTGCATGGCCATAAGCACAAATCATCAAAAAGAAAATAATAACGTTGAAATTTCAACGGAAAGACAATTGCTATCCAATGATTTTCAAAAACGGTAATCGTTAGCAGATCTGATGTTGCGTTAGCCTGGCTTCGCATTGTTCCGGTCACCCGAATTTACTTCGGGGTATCATTCAATTTATACATACAAAAACAGTCTCAGACATAAGTCTCGGTCGAAGGTTCGTCAAAAGCTCTTTAACACGACACTAAAAAATTGTCCTTTCAGTTACATTTTATTCCTGAAAACTCATTAAAATCTGTTGGCCAACATTTCTAATTCTGAAAAAAAGTTGTTACTTAGCAGCACAGTACAGGACAATACAATTCCGACTAAAAACAAACGTATAAACTTTATAATCTGACATTTAAAATGAACTCAACAAACAGACTGATTGGTCGTTTGCCTAAAGTTGGCATTCGTCCGGTAATAGACGGCAGAGAAATGGGTGTGCGCGAATCGCTCGAAGTGCAAACCATGAACATGGCAAAAGCAGCCGCTAAATTAATTGAAGAAACGCTCCGTTTTCCGAATGGTGAAAAAGTGGAATGTGTAATTGCCGACACTACCATCGGCGGAGTAGCCGACGCAGCATATTGTGCCGATAAATTTGAAAAAGAAGGTGTTGGCGTTTCGTTAACTGTTACGCCTTGCTGGTGCTACGGAACAGAGGTTATGGATACACATCCGCTGATGCCCAAAGCTGTTTGGGGTTTCAACGGAACCGAACGCCCGGGTGCTGTATATTTGGCAGCAGCTTTGGCTGGTTATTCGCAAAAAGGTCTTCCTGCATTTGGAATTTATGGCCGAGATGTTCAGGATTCCGACGATAATACCATTCCTGAAGATGTTCAGGAGAAAATTATTCGTTTCACGAAAGCCGCTTTGGCTTCGGCACAAATGAAAGGCAAATCTTATTTATCGATAGGTTATTCATCAATGGGTATCGCAGGTTCAATGGTCGACCCTGATTTCTTTCAGGAATATCTTGGAATTCGCACCGAATTTGTTGAATCAGTTGAATTTATCCGTCGCATTGAAAAAGGAATTTTCGATCAGGATGAATATGCAAAGGCAATGGCCTGGACCAAAGCGAACTGCATTGAAGGAAAAGACCACAATGCTCCTGAAAAGCAATCGGATCGCGCCAGAAAAGACTGGGAATGGGAAATTGTGGTAAAAATGACTCTGATCGCCCGCGACCTGATGATCGGCAATCCGAAATTAAAAGAAATGGGATTTGGTGAAGAAGCTAAAGGGCGCAATGCCATTTTGGGCGGATTCCAGGGACAGCGTCAATGGACCGATTATTATCCAAATGCCGATTTTACTGAAGCCATTCTAAACTCGTCGTTCGACTGGAACGGAATTCGCGAAGCTTTCGTTTTTGCCACTGAAAATGATAGTCTGAACGGCGTCTCCATGTTGTTCGGCCATTTGCTGACCAACACCGCGCAGATTTTCTCTGATGTCCGGACTTATTGGAGTCCTGACGCTGTAAAACGTGTTACAGGCAAGAATCTGACCGGAAAAGCCAGTGGCGGAATCATTCACCTGATCAATTCTGGATCGACGACCTTGGATGCCACCGCACGGCAAAAAGATGCCTGGGGAAATCCAGCCATGAAACCATTCTGGGAAATTCAGGAACACGAAGCTGAAGCTTGTCTGGAAAATACCCGCTGGTGTCCCGGCAGCTTGGGTTATTTCCGTGGAGGTGGCTATTCTTCGCAATTTAAAACGGCTGGTGAAATGCCGGTAACCATGTCGCGCGTCAACCTGGTAAAAGGAATTGGACCGGTATTGCAAATTGCTGAAGGATGGACTGTTGAGCTGCCGGAAGATATTCATGACATTTTGGACGTCCGCACTGATCCAACCTGGCCAACAACCTGGTTTGTACCACGTTTGGCCGAAAGCGATGCCTTTAAAGATGTGTACAGTGTAATGGCCAATTGGGGTGCCAATCATGGAGCCATTTCATACGGACACATTGGTGCCGATCTGATTACACTCGCTTCAATTCTCCGCATTCCGGTAAATATGCACAATGTGAGTGAAGATAAAATTTTCAGGCCGAGTGCATGGTCGGCTTTCGGAAGCGACAAAGAAGGCGCTGATTACCGTGCCTGCGCAGCATATGGCCCCACGTATAAATAAATGAAAGAGTTGCTTTGGCGAACAAAAGTTAGGGCAGCGAATCCTTTTATTTATTATTTTCGCAAATCGAACTGATTAAAAGCCTGAATTGTGCATGCAGTTCAGGCTTTTACAAAATACTCCGGATGGAAAAATTTTCGTTTAAATTTGATGAAAGCTCCTCGCAAACCAAGTTGCAACAACTTATTCACGCTGTAACTGAAGCTATAAACCTTGGAATCCTGAAAGAAGGTGATTTCTTACCGTCAGTCAATCAGCTAAACAAGGAAAGTGGCCTGTCTCGCGACACAATCTTTAAAGCTTATTCCATTTTAAAACAACGAAGTATAATTTCGTCCACACCAACCAAAGGTTATTTTGTAGCTTCAGAATCGTATCGTGTTTTTGTATTGCTCGACGATTTCAGCGCCTTCAAAGAACAGTTCTACAAATCGTTCAGAGCCAATTTGCCCGACAATTATTCGGTAGACTTATTGTTTCACCACTACAACAAAGAGGTTTTTAACCAATTGATTTTAAACAGCCTGGGACGATATAGCATGTACATCGTCATGAATATCGACAACAAAAACATGGAAGATGTAGTGCGTAAAATTGATCCCAAAAAGTTGCTGCTGCTTGATATGGGATTTGATTCAAAAAATGAAGTTTCGTATCTCACTCAGGATTTTAATCAGGCAGTATACGATTGCCTTAATTCGGGATTGGAATTAATTCGTAAGTATCAGGAATTTATTCTGGTTTTTCCAAAAAATACACCCCACCCCGCTGAAACCATTGGTGCCTTTAAACGATTCTGCTCCGACAACCATTTAACTTGCAATGTTTTAGAAAATATCGACGACCGAGAAGTTCAACCCGGTCAAGCCTATCTGGTGATTAAGGAATCTGACCTGGTAAAAATTGTAAAAGACTGTAAAAAGAATGCTTATCCGATTGGAAAAGAAGTCGGGATAATCTCGTACAACGACTCGCCCATGAAAGAAATCGTTGGCTCCGGAATTACTGTTATTTCAACTGATTTTGTGCGGATGGGTCACGACTGCGCCAATTTTATTGTAAGCAAAGAAAAAATTAGTGAAGTGATGCCGACACGGCTAATCGTCAGAGGTTCACTCTAATTGATTCAAATCAGGGAATATTTTTCGATCCGTTCAAATTTTCAAGTCCTCTTTTGACAACCCTAACCAAAAAGTTTTGTCTTTCATTCTGAAGCGGTTTGAATCCTGGAATTACAAACCAGGAATCCAGTAACTCGTATAAAATATTGACGTTTTCAGAGCCAAAAGCCGATAGTTTTTGGCTGCAATTGTTAGGTTCATAAAATATAACACGATCTGAAACGTTTATATAAATAACACAGAAAACAGAAAACCACGAGAAAATGAAAATTTTTATCGTGGAGAAGCAAAAGTCTCAATTCGTTATTATCCTGATTGAATTTTATGAATCGAGTTTTATCAGGATTACACAGTATTATTTAAATTATACAACTAATTTACCATGAAAAAGATTGCAATTTTAGTAGTATTGGCCATTTTTACCTTGACGGGTAGATCTCAGGGAGTATTTAATGCCGGCCTTAAAGCCGGTATGAATACATCAAAATTGTCGACAAACGTAAGCGATTATACTCCTCAAACCATTAATAATTATTCATTTGGAGCATTTGCACGCGTTAATTTAGGTCGGCTGTACATTCAACCTGAAGCTTATTACAATTCAAAAGGCGGGGAATATATCGATAAAATTACCCCGGCTACGATTAACTCATTCGACCTAAAGACAGTCGATGTCCCGGCGTTGCTTGGTTTGAAAATAATTGACCAGAAAGCATTTAACCTGAGAATTTTAGGCGGACCTGTATTTTCATTTTTAACTGATAAAAGTGCCAAAGGTCAATTTACCGGCGACCAGTTGAAAAACAGCTTTTTCGGCTGGCAATACGGAGCAGGGGTCGATTTCCTTTTCCTGACTTTTGACGCCAGAATGGAATCGTATAGCAACAACTTCCTTGACACACCTGATTTTAATTCTAAAAATGGTACCTTCGTTCTCAGTTTGGGAATAAAACTATTTTAGAAACATAAATCAATTTTCAGTACCGTATGAAGCGGTTTATTTTAATCCTGATTTCCTCCTTTGCTGTATTTATTGCTTCAGCACAGGAGGAAATTCGTTCTGATAGCATATCAAAAAACTTAAATGTTTCTGATCATGAGTTGCACATGATTGATAAACCACTGATTTTCGACAATTCTTTCGCTTCCGGAGAAAACTTTTCGATTGATCCGCTGATGTTTCATCAACCGCTCCTCCCCGACTACACCAAGAATCTCGATTTTAAAAAGTATCTGAATACCCAAAGTTATTCCACACAAGCTTTTTCGCCAATCAGATACGGATTCTCTCCGTTTTTTTCAAACGGTACAATTTTCAATCAATCAATTTACAAAGTGAGTGACCGGTTTTCGTATGGTGGAAATAGCTTTGGCGCGCAATCGATCTTCGACCAGCCTAAATTAAATCCGTCTGTTCAGGAAATGAGTACAAAGGGTGCATCAATGTTCATGCAATACAAAGTTTCAAAAAATATAAAAGTGGAGACACGCATCAGCATCTCGAATCATCAGTCGCCCTGGGAACCTTGATTCCGGAGGTTGAAACAAAAGCTAAATACCAGTATTTCAGTCTATTTAAAAAGCATTTTAAATTTTTCGCTGCCTGAATATATATTCAACAATTCGATTAAATTTGGCTCACATTTATACTGTGGAAATCAATGCAGGCCAAGATCAGAAAAGTTGAACGGGTTTTTAAACAGTTGGATCGGGAAACCGAAAAATTTACCAAACAGTCAGGATTAAAATGCCTGACAAACTGCAATTTGTGTTGCCTGAAAAAAGGATTGGAGGCCAATGTTCTGGAATTTCTGCCATTTGCTTACCATTTGGTGATGAACAATCAGCACGAAGCCGTACTCGATCTTTTAGACACTGAACCTGAATTCTGTATCAACCTTGCAAAAAGCCAGATTCCGGGATTGACTGCAGGTTGCGGCGCTTATGAAAATCGTGGCCTTATTTGCCGACTTTTTGGCTTCTCTGCAATCAGGGATAAAAATGCCAGACTAGCGGTTTACACCTGTTCACATATTAAAAAGGAATTTAGCGCTGAATTCAAAAATGCATCGGAACGAATAAATTCGGGAATGACTATTCCTGTTGTGACCGATTATTATTCAAAGCTATATTATATTGACACTCAACTAGCTAATGACTACAACCCTATAAACGTTAGCATTCGAAAAGCCATTGAGCGGGTTGCTTATTATTACGCATACAAACCCGTTCGAAAACCAAGAAAAAGGAGAAATCCTCAAATTGAAAATGAATTATAAATGCCTGATTTAGATCAAAACATACCCGACCTGTTAAATGAATTTCAGTTTCTTACTTCGCGTAGCAGTGGTCCAGGCGGCCAAAATGTTAATAAAGTAAACTCTAAAGTTGAAGTTCGTTTTGATGTTCAGAATTCGATTCTTCTGAATGACGAACAAAAGGAAATCATTCTGCAAAAACTTTCTGGAAAAATAAATTCTGAAGGCTTTTTGTGTGTTGTGTCGCAAAAAGATCGCTCGCAATTGTTGAATAAAGAAGATGCCATTCGAAAACTATATTTGCTGATCGAAAAAGCGCTGAAGCCGATTAAACCTAGAAAAAAGACCAGGCCAACAAAAAGTTCAGTAGAAAAACGACTGACCTCCAAACGCATAAAATCCGACATCAAGCAAAACCGCCAAAAAATTGACGACTGATTTCTAGCATGATACAATTACATCCGGTCAAAAGGCTTCAGGATTTAAATCCAAATTTCAGGCAAATATATGAAGATTCGTTTCCCGATGATGAGCGGAGAGATTGGGGACAATTCATTGAATTAATTCAGAAAACTGAATTCCAGATTTTCGAAATTCACGATTCTAGCCAATTTTTGGGTTTTATGGCGGTTTGGAACCTGCAAAAGTTCAGGTTCATCGAACATTTTGCCATCAAGGAAGACTCACGGGGTAAGGGATTCGGATCAAAAGCAGTGAAGAAATTTCTAACAGAAAGTTCGCTTCCTGTGGTTCTTGAAACTGAAGATTTACCTTCAGAAATAGCTTTGAAAAGAATTAGTTTTTATGAGCGCCTGAATTTCATCGCTTTCCATGGAAATTACTATCAGCCACCTTACTCTAAGGAAAAGAAAAAAGTAAAAATGATTCTTATGAGTTATCCGAAAAAAATAGCCTCAAACGATTTCGAAACAATTAAAAGTGAAATTTATCAGGAAGTCTATTCACATTTCTGAAATATTAATTTAAATATCAGGAAGTTAATTCAACCCGGATTCGATTTCAGAAAGCAGACAGGTTTTGTTACTTTTGTGCCGTCAAATCAAATTTGTCAACTGAAATCTCACAATAATTGAATGAAATCACTTTATTTACTTCTGAATGAGACGTTTCTGAAATTAAATTTTCTGGAAATGTACGCACGGCTAACAGCAATATTATTGACCATTTTGGCCATAATCATAATGGCAGTGGTGGTTCATTGGGTAACGAAAATAATTGTCATTAAGGTTATTCATCGTTTAGTTGAAAAAACGAAAACAGATTGGGATGATTATTTTTTGAATCGAAAAGTTTTTCAATCGTTGTCGCACATAACGTCCGCACTCCTATTTTACTACTCAAGTAATTTCGCTGAAATTGAGTCAGTTAGAATTATACTTGAAACATTTACCAAAATCTACTTCATTTTCATTTTTGTGAGTGCAATCTCCAGAACGTTAAAAGCCTCGAACGATATTTACCAGACAACCCCTTATTCTGCAACACGTTCCATAAAAGGATACATTCAGTTGGTTATGATTCTGGTCTATTTTATTGCTGGAATTTTTATCATATCATTTATTTTTCAGCAATCTCCATTGTATTTTCTAACCGGGCTGAGTGCAGTTGCTGCAGTACTTTTACTTGTGTTTAAAGACACCATACTGGGTCTGGTTGCCAGTATTCAGCTTTCGGCAAACCACATGTTAAAACCCGGAGATTGGATTGAAATGCCCAAACACAACGCCAACGGAACTGTCATTGATATTTCGCTGAATACAGTTAAAGTGCAGAATTTCGACAAAACGATATCAACAATTCCAACATATTCTCTGGTAGCAGATTCGTTTCAGAACTGGTCTGGAATGGAAGAGTCGGATGGCCGGAGAATTAAACGGTCGATTAACATCGACATGAAAAGCGTACGTTTTTGTGACGAGAAAATGCTCGAACACTTCCGGAAATTTCATTTGATCCAAGACTACGTGTCAGACAAACAGAAAGAAATTAGTGATCACAACAAGAAAATTGGCATTGAAGATGACACAATCCCCAATGGACGGCACCAGACAAACCTTGGAGTTTTCAGGAAATACCTTGAAAATTATTTGCAGAATAATCCAAACGTCAATAAAGAAATGACCTTTCTCGTCAGACACTTGCAGCCAACTGAAACCGGTATTCCCATTGAAATATATGTGTTCAGCAAAAATAAAAACTGGGTTGATTATGAATCGATTCAAGCTGACATTTTCGACCACATCCTGGCCATTATCCCGGAATTTGAATTGCGTGTTTTTCAATCGCCTTCAGGAAACGACATCAGGGATTTGTCAGAAAAAATTACAAATCGCCTGAATTAGTTGCAGAGAGGATAAATAGCAGTATTTTGAACGAAAAAATCAGCTACATTTGTCGCAAATATTTTTTTCATTCAATATTGAATTTGATATATTTACTTTCAGATCATTACAATCAAGATGTTTTTCAACAAGAATATTTAAAATTTATCAATTTTTTATACTTTTGAGTTTCAATTCTTAAAACGACAGATATAATTATAAATTATGAATGATCTTCATATTGAACCACTTCCAAACATTGACGAACTGGACGAAAAAATTCTGAAACTAATCACAAAAAATGCCCGGATTCCATTTCTTGAAGTTGCACGCGAGTGTGGTGTTTCTGGAGCTGCGATTCATCAGCGGGTACAACGTTTACTGAATCTTGGAGTTGTTTCGGGAAGTGAATTTATTGTCAATCCTCAAAAACTCGGGTATTTTACCTGCGCTTATATGGGCATTCACCTCGAAAAAGCAAAATTCCATCAGCAGGTTGTTGATGCACTCATAAAAATTCCTGAAATTGTTGAATGCCATTATACAACAGGATCTTACGCTATTTTCATCAAGGTTCAGACAAAGACGAATAAGCACCTTAAAAAACTAATTGATGAAGATTTACAGGAAATAGAAGGTATCGCGCGAACCGAAACCTTTATTTCGCTTGAAATGGAATTTAAACGACAGGTTCCGATCAAATAAATCAGGGCTAATATGATAAAAGGAAGGGTGTCGTTGAACAACGTCACCCTTCCTTTACTTTGAGCAATATGAAATTAAAGGCCTGATTAATTATCAAAATCATCGATTTTTACCTAATTTTGAAGCATTCTATTTTAATTCATTCAAAAACATACCATGACATTAAGAAATCAGTTGGACGATATTGATCTGAAGATTCTGGATATCATATCAAAAAATGCACGAATTCCGTTTAAAGATGTAGCTTCGGAAGTTGGGGTTTCGCGTGCAGCTGTGCATCAGCGCGTTAACCGAATGATCGATCTTAATGTGATTGTTGGCTCGGGTTACCACATCGATCCCAAGAAAATTGATTTCAAAACATGCACCTATATCGGCGTCTTCCTCGAAAAAGGCAGTCTGTATTCCACGGTTACTGAGAAACTCAAGACGATTCCTGAAATAGTTGAATGCCATTATACAACAGGCCAGTACGCTATTTTTGTAAAGGTTTATGCCAAAGACAATGAACATTTGCGCGATATTCTTAGCGACAAAATTCAGAAAATTCCGGGAGTTGCAAGTACCGAAACTTTTATTTCATTAGACGAAACTTTTAAGCGCGAAGTGCCAATTTTTTAGACTTCAGGAGTAAGAAAGAAGAGAAATTTATTCCTGTTTAAAAGCAAAATTGCCAGGCGAAATTCCAACCTTGAATTCATCAATTAGCTTTCCACCGACCGAATATCGGTGTACAATTCCGTTTTGGCTATGATCGATCGCGTCGCCAACATATATATCGGAGTTCTCCGGATCAATTGCCAAACTGTAAAAACCACCGTACAAACTAGTATATTCTGATTCAATAGATGGCTGTTCCGGAAGCTTAGTGGCACTTACAGACATTTTCCATACATGTTTATTTATAAAGTAGATGCTGTCTTTAGACGGGTTGAGGCATAAATTTAAAGGATGGTCTCCTTCGGCAAACCGAAACGACCGTTCAACCTCACGGGTTTCAGCGTCAATCTTAAGCAAACCGGCTCGTTCATATCCGTATGGGCTTCCGGCGAAACCGCCATCGGTTAAAACCCAAAGCTTATTTTCTTTGTCCAAAACGATACTATTCGGCTGCTTAAAAACTTCAATTGAATCAACTAAATTATCAGTATTAGAATCAATTACAAGTATTTTATTATCATACGACCAACAATTCACAAAGACCAGATTTTTATACTGAATCATTTGCTCAGTATCGTGCTGACTGAACTCCGATTGCGAATTACGAACTGGAATACTGCCTGTTATTTGAAAAGTTTCGGGATTGAATATGGTAATTTTTTTGGCATACAAATCGGTGACATACGCCTTTTCTGAATTAACCACATGAACATATCTCGGCGAACTTAACCCGGAAATACTTCCCTGAAATTCTCCGGTGCGACTATCGATCACATAAATTTTGCCGGAATTATTAACAACAACGAATCCCAAATTCTGCCACAGAATCATCGATTGAGCCACATCGCCAAGAGGAGCACCATTTCGGGCCTGAAAAACCTGATTATAAACTCTCTTTGCCTCCGGATTATAAAACGACAGGGAGGAATTTCCGAACATGAAATTTCCTTCATTTACAATGTACACGCCCCTATTCCGGGAAAAATCGAAATAAAGTGTGTCGACCGGACTTTTCGAACAGGATATCAGTAAAATAAACGATAATATGATTGTTAGATTTTTTTTCACTTCCGGTAGCTGATTTGAATGGTTAACGAATAGTATCTTCCCGGCATTGGGCGCCAAAGAATGGCCATATAATCGGCATTGGTTAAATTTTCAATACTAAGTGCCAAGTCCATCGCAACAGGACCGAATTCGATCGTTTTGCCGACATTCAAATTCACCAACCAATAAGGGTTTAGAACTTTTTCGTAATCCGATTCCATATTATTTCCGGAAGTGTACCGTTTGCCGGTAAAAGGCGCATTTATTTTCAGGTAATACGACTTAAAATCGACTTCAGCAAACAGATTTGCTTTATGTTTCGGTATATATATCAACTGTTTACCACGCGATTCGTCCACCGACGGCAATGCATCGATATTTGAAGTTGCCGAATACGAATAATTCCCCTTCAGATTTAAAGACATAGTCTTCGCTAAAACATCACGAAACGAAGCCTGGATTTCAGCGCCGCGCGCAAATACTTTTCTCAGATTATTGGCTTCCCAGTAATACGCTCCACTCGCAGAAGGTTGCCAAACAATCCAGTTATCAATCAGTGAGGCAAAACCTGTAATTTGCCCTGAATAACTCAGTTTTTGTTCTTTTTTCGAATACGAAAAAGTTAAGTCGCCAGCATAACCATCTTCGGGTTTAAGCTCCGGATTTCCACCTGGCAACCAATACATGTCATTCAGGCTTGGCTGATGATAATTTCGCGAAAGATTCAAAATGAACAAATTCTGTTGCTTCTTATCCGTAAAATATTCGATCCCAACCGATGGAATTATTCCGATTAACTTACTGTTATATAATTCACTCCGGCACAATAAAGAAAGTGACACTTTAGGAAAAATCTCCCAATGAAGTGAATTCATCAACGAAAAATCAAGTCGGCTCTGATCATATCCACACTGTTGAGCATGGTCGAAAACCGATACTTTATCGTAAGTGGAATTTAGCGACCAATTCACACTCATATTGGGTTTTGGATTCCAGTCTATATTTATTTGACTAGTCAAACTTTGCTCCTTACTGCGACTGTCGAAATTCACAAAATTTGCTTCCGTACTCGACCTAAAATAATTCAAATCGCTTTGATTTAAGCCAGCAAACCACTCCATTTTTAATTTTTCCGAAACATATTTCCACGACAAAACCCCCCGAACATTCTGATCATTTTGCGTCTCCTTCCGCGCATCGCCTTCAAACGACATCAGTTGTGGCAAATCCCTGTCGCTTTTATAAGCCCATACTTTTGCAGAAAATGACTGCTTTTTAAGCCTGTAATAAATCTCCTGAAGCAAACCCAGCTTGTGGTAACCGGCGCTTGTTTGAACCGATTCATGCATCGGCAAAACACCGTAATTAAAGTACGAAAAGTCATTCCTGCTTTGGTCTGAAAACAATCGCGTCTTAAATTGAATCTTCCCGTTACCAAATCCTACATTCAGGTACTCTTTAGCAGTTGAAAAGCTTTCAATATTTTGTATGTATCGAACGCTAAATCGATCAGTCCAATCGGGTTTATTACCAAAAAGTATGCTGCCGCCCAGTGCTCCGGAACCCGACATTAATGAACTACCGCCATGTTGCAAGCTGAGATCATCAATAAAATAGACCGGAAACAATGAAAAATCTACATCACCACGCATCGGTGAATTAATTCTCATGCCGTTCCAGTAAACCTGTGTGTGCGAAGGCGCTGTGCCACGAAACGAAGCGGTTGCAACAGAACCGCGCCCGTACGATTTGATAAAAACCGGAGAGTATGACGATAATAATTCTGAAATGGTCTGAGTCTTCATCATTTTCAGCGCTAACGTATCGATGTGAGTCACCGTTGTCCCGGCTTCTTCAATTTTTCGCTTTCCATACACCTGAACTTCCTGAATGGCAATCGTATCAGAGAGTTTTTGTGCCGACAGTTCACCGGCAGAAAGCAAAAACACAAATCCACAAAACTGTATGATTACCAACCATCTGAACTTTTGCTTTTTGATCTGCACGAGATTAGTTTTTGACTGTTTTTAGCACAGAAACCTTAGTTCCTGACTTGACTTTAAGCAAGTAAATCCCTGATTGAATTGATTTGACATCAATTTCTGTTGAAGGGTTTTTCAATGTAAATAATCGTTGACCCTGAATAGTGTAAAGTTCCACCTCGTCAATTCTTGATTCACTTCCAATCTGAATGAAATCTCTGAACGGATTGGGGAAAACCGAGCATTTCAGCAAATCGTGCGAAAGCAAGTGGCTTCCGGTAGTTGTTTCAACTGTCAGAAATGCTTCATCGATACCGGACCGAATCAAATAATTACCTGTTTTTCCGGGCAGAAATGTAGCTTTTCCAAACTCATCAGTAGTTGATGAAAGTTCCGGATCAACTTGATTGGCCTGGAATAGTTGCGCCTGCTGACCGACGACAGATTCAGATGAATTAATTGAAATTAATCGATCAGTACTCATCAAACACGAATATTTTATTTCCTGAATTTCAACCTGTTGATTTATTTTAATTGTATCAGAACTTAAAGTTAAATGGGACACTTCCCATGGCAAATCGTTATCCACAATGTGATAAATCAGGATATCGTCGCCATTATTTACTTTCACAGTATCGAAGCCAGAAACGTACGATTGCTGATTGAGCATCACCACCCAGGTCTTGCGATATGCATTTGATGAACGTGAACCTCCATATCCAAAAGTATAAATCGTTGAGCCATCTTCAATTTCCGGAACTTTCCACAAATAGAGCTGCGAATTACCTTCCGCATCGTCGCGAAAAGCCCATTCGTTGCTCGCTTCCGTGCCTTCAAAAGCTGAAGCAACAACATGTGCAAGTGATACAAAAGGAACATCCAGCAATCCATAGCTCTTTCGGGCACGATCAACTTTCGACGTTAGGTCGGATTGCCCAACCCAAACTGAATGTCTTGGAACTAAAGTCCTTTCAGAAGTTTTGACCGCTACAAAAACCTTCTTCAAAACCGATTCCGGAAGCACTTCAATTTCCACTGAGTCACGAATCGAAGTTTCACCTGAAGCCTCTAAGAAAAGCCAGGTTTTTCCAATATTCTTACCTTGCACATAATACTTTCCATCAAGAGCAACAACATTCGCAATTTGTTCATTTCCAACACTCCATACCGAATTAATTCCAGTAAGAATTTCACCATTCTGATCCGTGAGTTTTCCGGAGAGTTCAAGCCTGTCATTGACCTTCAGACTAGTTATCTGAAGTGTTATTTCAGCTTTTCCAACTGAAAAAAATTCAATATCTTTTTCAGCAAAAATTTCAGGATTTGAGTCCAGCGTAGCCCTAATTTTTAGCTTCCCTGTTTTCTTTGAGTTTAAAAGCCCGTTTACAATTTCCGCCGATTCAGGGTCGCTTACCGTCCAAACAAATGTGGCATCAGCATTTCGGAGTCCGTTTTCGAACGCTACAGCATTTAAGGTTAAACTTTCTCCAACTTTAATTTTAAGCGGCAAATCCTGAATAATGACGGCAGACCGAATTCCAGAAACCACAGCCGGTTCAACATCGCGTATGCCGGTAATTTCGGTCGAAATTTCGCCCAACCAGCCAACCAGCGCATTCATACCTGTGTATATGCGAATAAAGTTAATCTCGTCCAGAAAAACAGGCTTTTTGTCTTGATCAACTGCCCAGCCAATATCGATGGCATCTCCCCCGCTTCCTTCGATCGCCAAAGTGTAGGGATTGTCCGGCAATTTTTCGGTCAAAGAAAGCACCGGGGTATTGTCAGCATAGCCAAAACTACGTCTGAAGGAGTTCACCTGGCCGGGTATAGATAAGTCAATCTGGCCGCTCAATCTGGTGCCCGATAGCGCGTAACTATTGGTTGGCACAATTGGGAATAGGTCAGGCTTTGGGTAATACGGTTGTTGGTGGAAACTATTCTCAGGAATAATTCCCGTCGCTCCGGAATTATCGGTCCATTCGATATTGCTGGCTTTATTTAGTCCGCTATTTTTGTAGGTAACTTCATATCCTGAAATCGTAATGTTCCAGAAATGATCACTTCCCGCGATTTCGTACCAAGTTTCATCAGGAATCCCGTTCTTGTTTTCATCTTTCATGACCTGAATAATACCAGGCTCCGACCATGTTGAAGTAGCATTTCCGTAAATGGTAAAATCGACTCCGTAAGGATTTGCGGGATCATTCTGAATTGCCTGCGAAAAATAGACAGTTACATAGCCACCAAAGGCACCAAGGCTCACCATTCCTTTATTGGTTCCGGCGATTGATTTTGCCGCGTCGGGAGTTCCAATAAAATCGGCATTGGTGTATTGTCCGGGAGCCGGCAAATAGTCAATTACTTTTGAAATGAACTGAGCATTTGACGACAAACCTAGTGCCATCAACACACTGAGAACATAATACCTACCTCTGTTTTTAATTTGGGTCATGTGCTGTAAAATCTAAAATATAACAGATTGGATTTTGCAGCTTTTCAGGAAAGATATGAAAAGAATACACGGTTTTTTGCTTTTTCTCCGAAAGCGTCAAAATCCAGATTTTCACAGGCAGGTCTTCTGACTCGTCCCCTTTTTAAAACCTTCCCGTCCCCAAAAAGAAACAGTGGCTCAAGATTAAAAAGTTATTCAGGACTTACAGCAGCGGGAACTGTACAGGAATTGCCTACAAAATGACTCACCTGTTTCCCTTTTGATCCTCAATTGAGGAACCTGTTCGGGCACAAAGGTAACTAAAAGTTTGAAAGAATAAATTCAGGCTTCAGGTTTTAACGGGCAAATTCAGTTTAGTTGATAACTAAATAAATTGCGCAAAAAAACAATCTATTAATAAACTGAAATTAAAATACTTAACCTAAAAACTACCTTAATCCTGAACAAAAATAATTGTTGACAATTCGTATTTTTAAAGAAAATAATTGAAACAAAAATCTGGTAAAAGTGGTTATTTTTGCATAGCATTTAAAGCTGCAATCGTCTATGTTCGAAAAGCTCATTCATCTTGAAGGTATAGATCCGCTGGAATTCTTTGGCGTGAACAATGCCAAAATGAACCTAATCAAGTCCTTCTTTCCTAAATTAATTATTGTTTACCGTGGCAACGATGTAATAATCAAAGGAGATGATGAAGAAATCCTGCGCTTTGAATCAAAATTTCATTTAATAATTGATCATTACAACCAATTCAATGTTTTACCTGAAGCGGTTATTAATCAAGTATTTTTGAATGAATCAGAAGGAATATCTGAATCACAGATCGACGAAAGAGATGTATTGGTTTTTGGCATAAACGGAAAAGCAATTCGGGCCAGAACGCCGAACCAACGCGTTCTTGTGGATGCATGCCGCACTTCGGATCTAATTTTTGCCATCGGACCGGCGGGTACTGGCAAAACATATACAGCCATTGCATTGGCGGTAAAAGCTTTAAAAAACAGGGAAATTAAACGAATCATTCTCAGTCGGCCTGCCGTTGAAGCCGGAGAAAGGCTCGGTTTTCTTCCCGGCGATTTGAAGGAAAAAATTGATCCGTATTTACAACCGCTTTACGATGCCCTGTTAGACATGATTCCGGCAAAAAAACTCGATGAATTTATGAAAGACGGAACCATCCAGATTGCTCCGCTGGCCTTTATGCGTGGCCGAACGCTTAGCAACGCTTTTGTCATTCTCGACGAAGCGCAAAATACAACTATCAATCAGTTAAAAATGTTTCTGACGCGAATGGGACTCAACACCAAATTTGTTATTACCGGTGACGAAACACAGATCGACCTTCCGTATCAAAGTCCTTCAGGATTGATACTTGCAAAGAAAATTTTAAAAAACATAAAAGATATTTCGTTTGTGCAATTTGATGTAAATGACATTGTCAGGCACAGGCTGGTACGCGAAATTGTGATTGCCTACGAAAAACACCATGCACACGAAATTATCAGGAAAGAAAATGAAAAAATGAAATTAAAAACAGATAAAACCGAATAAAAATGGAAAAAGCATTAACTCAGACCAATTTTAAATTTCCGGATCAAAAAAGTGTTTATCACGGAAAAGTGAGAGATGTGTACAACATTGATGATGAATACCTTGTAATGGTTGTCAGCGACCGCATCTCTGCCTTCGACGTGGTTTTGCCAAAAGGAATTCCTTATAAAGGACAGGTTTTGAACCAGATCGCAGCCAAATTTCTGGATGCAACAGCCGACATCGTTCCAAACTGGAAAGTTGCAACACCCGATCCGAATGTGACAATTGGTCACCATTGTGAACCTTTCAAAGTTGAAATGGTCATTCGTGGCTATCTGACAGGCCATGCCTGGCGCGAATACCGTAGTGGAAAGCGGACTCTTTGCGGAATTCCTCTTCCGGAGGGAATGGTTGAGAATCAGAAATTTCCTGAACCCCTTATTACACCAACCACCAAAGCTTCTGAAGGTCACGATGAAGACATTTCGAAAGAAGAAATTATTAAGCAAGGACTTGTAAGTAAAAAGGATTATGAATTGCTTGAAAAGTATACTCGCGAAGTATTTAGACGTGGTTCGGTGATTGCCGCTGAAAAAGGCCTTATTTTGGTAGATACCAAATACGAATTCGGCAAAAAAGATGGTAAAATTTACCTGATCGACGAGATCCATACGCCCGATTCTTCGCGCTATTTTTATGCTCAGGGTTATGAAGAACGGCTTGCAAAAGGTGAAAGCCAAAAACAACTTTCAAAAGAATTTGTACGTCAATGGCTTATCGAAAACGGATTTCAGGGCCAGGAAGGTCAGGTAATTCCTGAAATGAGCGATGAATTTGTAAACTCAGTATCAGAACGCTACATTGAATTATACGAAAATATCACCGGAGATAAATTTATCAAATCCGACTTATCAAATCTCCTGGGGCGTATCGAGAAAAATGTAAATCATTTTTTTGAAAATCTATAGCTAAATAGCCGGCTGTCTTATCAGAAAAGACAGCCGGTCTTTTTTTTAACATTCGCTTTTAATGTTTTTGCAGCAAGGTCAGCATTTTCCGGTCGAGTTTGTGGCCGTACCAGTCTTCATACTGAATATCACTTCGACCAGAATCCAAAATACCAAAATCACCTCTGAAATTCCAAAGTGCATAACCAATTTGATTTTCGGTAAGGACGTCCAAAACATCGCCAAACCAGGCCATAAAAACCTCATGCGGAGTTTCCCGCCAGCAACCACATTCACCGCAATGAACTCCCACTCCTTTTTTTACCAGTTCAATCCAGGGCTGATACAATTCCTCCAGATTTTTACGGCTAAACGATTTTCCTTCAATAACTCCCGGCCAAACAGGTTTTGGCGCATCATCCGGATTTTTATAGACCCACGGAGCACGGTAATGTGAAATGTAATGCGGAAAATAACCACGGCAGCTTTGAGCAATATTCAAATCGGTAATTTCAGGAATAACTGAAGAACCAACGTCATTTCCATCAGCAACGATCAAATGCCCTGAATTTGATTTCCGAATAGCCTTTGAAGCGGCAAGGGCAACTTTGCGGTAAACGTCACCGGGAATTGTTTTCCGCTGTCCAAACTGATCATTCATATCGTCGCGCCAACTGGGTTCGTTCACCAAATCGAAACTGATCTTTTTTGACGAAACATCTTTAAACCGATTGCCCCACATTTCCCAGTGGAAACAAAATGCATCGAGTGCCTCCTGGTCTTTCCATAAATTGTAAGGCTCATTAAATCCGGCATTTACACAATATCCAGGCGCCCTGTGAAGATTTAAACTTACATGCAAACCAAATTCCTGTGCCTGAAATATTAATTCCTGAATCTGATCAACAATTTTCTCATCAATATTTAACACATCTTCCGGAGTAACATTTTTTGTACGGTCGAATTTAATGTAGCGTGGATAGGCAATTGGAAGCCTCACAAAATCAAATCCCCAGTCAGATATCCATTTAAAATCATCTTTGGTTGTTCGCGATCTGTCGTCGCTTTTGGAAGGAGTTGCACCAAAATAATCGAGCAAGTTAAAACCGCGCCACCGCGGAATTCTATTTCTTAGTTCTTCCTGAAGAACATTTCCGAGCGAATTATGACCCAACAAAGTTGTTCCGGCAGCAGCTACTCCGGCTATTCTAAAGAAATTTCGACGATTAACCGATTGATTTTCCATATGCTTTGTGTTTATTAAATTAGGTTTAGTCTAGATTTTCGCTTGTTGTTATTTCCACAACATGCGAATTTACATAAAACACCCATTTCAAAAACAATTGCCGTATTGTTATAAAACCACTAATCGAATTTGTAATTCAAAATGTATCTTTGTCCCACCAGTTGCAATCGATTGTCCGAATATAAAAGAATCACTTAATAAATACTAAGAATCATGATACTTGATAAACTTGAAAATGCCGCGCTTTATTCCGGAATCAGTGAGAATCTTGGAAAAGGTTTCGAATTTCTGAAAAACACCGATCTGAACACGCTTGAAATAGGAAAATACGAAATTGACGGTAAAAATGTATTTGCTCTTGTAAGCGAATACGAAAGCAAAAAAGCCGAAGATTGCAGACTTGAGGCCCACCGGGACTACGCCGACATTCAATTCATTGTTTCCGGAAAAGAAGCAATTGGCTTTGCCACGCTTGAAGATCAGGCTGTTTTAACTGAATATACTGCTGAAAAAGACATCATCTTCTTTACCGGAAAAACCAGTCCGCTAATTCTGGAATCGGGAATGTTTGCAGTATTTTTTTCGCAGGATGTTCACCGTCCGTGCATGCAAATTAACGGACCGGAGAAAGTAAAAAAAGTGGTTGTAAAAGTTAAAATCTAAGATAGTCATTGATGGTCATTTTATTGTCATTCAAATCCTTTCCATGAATGACGATAAAGCAAATGACCATCAATAACTTTTTCGTTTTCTAGTTGGCAAAGAAAGTAACTTTTGCAAAGCTACGTTTGATTCCGGATTTGAATTTGTATTTGGGATAGCCGAAAACCACTATAATTCCGGAAGGCGATTTCGCCGGAATATTCCACTTCTGTTTCAATTTTTTAGCGCCGTATTGAATGATTGGATGAACGCTCCCGACCATGCACGAACCCAGCCCAAGGCTTTCTGCGGCTAACATGGCATAAGTTGCCGGAATATGTGGATCAGCCGGATCAGAATAAGGAGTGGCCGCAAAATACAAGGCCAGTGGCGCATTGTACAGCAAGTAATTCTCATCCTGCTTCCTCGATTCAGCGAAAAATTTCACCAAAGGCTGAGCAAAACTTTTAATCAGCTTATAAGTTTCCTTGCCCGCCAACCGCCATATCCAGATGACTGGCCTGGTAAAGAGCCATTTTATTTTTCCGAAATAATCCAGTACTTCCATTGAGAATTCGTGCACGTTTTTCTTTCCTTTAAGCACCACTAAGTGTATGTCGGACGGAGGCAAACCCATCGGTGCAGAAACGGCAGCTTCTATAATTTTTTCAATAATCTCGTCACCTATTTCTTTATCCTGAAAATCGCGGATACTTCGTCGACCAATCATCAGATTTCGAAGCTCCCCGTAACTGGCTTTCTCTTTCATCCCGGAAAGATCGATTAAATCTTCAGCAGACATTTCCCTTCCCGATATTTCAATGGCACCGGTCGGACAAACAGCCATGCAATGACCGCAGGCTATGCAGCCAAACAGTGGAGTTTTACTTTCAACTGGTTTGTTGTCCTCCATAACCAACGAAAAATCTTTACATATTTTTACACATAAACCGCACGAATTACACCGGTCGTAATGAAATGTAATTCGCCCATTCTCGTTGGTTCTGCTGGTAATGATTGCCATGACATTGATTTTTTTATAAATTTAGGCACTTTTTGAATCATAACCTAAACACATAAAACACTTCAATGAGCCGTTCACTTTTTACCCTGAAATTGTTTGTTGCGCTTCTCTTTTTAAGCCTGAATCTGGTTGCGCAGGAACGCTACAAAGACGAAATCACAGATTCAGTTTCGGTTGAAACGTTCACCTATGCCTTTAAAGACGGCAAATCTCTCGATATGGATGTTTATTTTCCGCAGTTTGATAACGAAGCCAAACGTGCCGTAATATTCTACGTCCATGGCGGTGGATTTTCAGGAGGAAAAAGAAACGACCCGGGAATTCAGGTCTTTTGCAAGAAACTGGCCAAACATGGGTACGTCGTTTCTTCAATTTCATACAGACTGACCCGGCAAGGAACCAAAACCGAATTTGGATGCGACTGTCCTGCTGTTGATAAATTGAATACATTTAATGCTGCCGTTGAAGATCTTCAGGATGCCACTTTTTTTATGATTCAGCAACGCGACAAAATGCGCATCGATCCGCAGCGAATCATTATTTCGGGTAGCAGTGCCGGCGCCGAAACTGTGCTGAATGCTGCTTATCAGCCGCCATACTGCTATGGGCTCGACAGCGGCCCGGTTTCGTATGCCGGTGTTATTTCGATGGCCGGCGCCATTCCGGATACATCAAGAATTTATACTGATTCGGCAATTCCGTCAATGCTTTTCCACGGAACCTGCGACAATCTGGTTCCATATGCCACTGCCCCACACCATTATTGCAGCGAGAAAGATACAGGTTATCTCATTCTTCACGGATCGTATACCATCGCCGAGAAACTTAAAAAGCTCGGAACTCCTTACTGGCTATACACGTATTGTAACGCCGCCCATGAAATTGCTGGCCGGCCAATGACTCAGAATTTCGATGAAATTATTGACTTTTGCTATACATTTATCATCAAACAAGGCAAAGAACAGCGTACAACAGTCAAGAAATTGGACAACAAAACCTGCGATTATCAATCATTTAACTTTTGCAACAAATGAAACGAAGCTTAATCTTTCTATTCCTGTTCGCAAGCACTTTTGCATTTGCACAAAACATCAGGATCATAACTTACAACATTCGCTACAACAATCCTGATGACGGAGTAAATGCCTGGCCAAACCGTAGCAAACAGGTTGCTGCACTGCTCAAATTTCATCAGGCCGATATTTTTGGTTTGCAAGAGGCATTGGTTGGACAACTGGAAGACATTCAGGAACAACTTCCTGAGATGAAATGTGTTGGAGTTGGACGTGACGATGGCAAAGAAGCTGGTGAATTTTCACCGCTCTTTTACAATGCTGCAAAATTTACAGCGTTGAAGCAGGGTTGGTTCTGGTTGTCGGAAACTCCCGAAAAACCTGGATTGGGCTGGGATGCTGCCTGTAACCGGATTTGCACCTGGCTCGAGCTTCAGGATGCAAAATCAAAAAGCAGATTTATGGTTTTCAACACGCATTTCGATCACCAGGGAAATATTGCCAGGGTGGAATCGGCCAAGCTAATTCTCCGGAAAATTAAAGAATTAAACACTGAAAACTTGCCTGTAGTTTTGACAGGAGATTTCAACCTTACTCCGGAAACCGAACCAATCGGGGTGATTACAAATGAGATGAGCGATTCCAGAAAAATCAGTCGGGAAGAACCTTACGGGCCGGTTGGCACATTTAACGGATTTGAATTCAACAGTCCGCTTAAAGACAGGATCGACTATGTTTTCGTGAGCAAAAACATCGAAGTTCTACAGTATGGCGTACTTTCCGATTCAAAAGATCAACGTTATCCGTCTGATCATCTGCCGGTTTTTGTGAACCTGAAATTAAAATCGGGAAAATCTAAATAAATTATCCTGAACAAAATTGACTAAAAAGCACTTTCAATAAACATGAAAGTCGATTTTATTGTAGTCGGTCAGGGACTCGCCGGAACTTTGCTCGCACACAAATTAATAAGTCTGGGTAAATCGGTTGTCGTTTTCGATGATCCGGGTCAGGTTAAGGCTTCGAATGTTGCTGCCGGACTATTAAATCCAATTGGTTTCAAGAGGATGAATAAAAGCTGGCTGGTTGATGAAGCTTTGGCTGAAATGGAATCGACCTATTCTGATCTGGAAAAATTACTATCAGAGCAGCTTTATTTCCCCGGAAAAATTGTTCGGATTTTGAGCGAAGACAATGCGATACATTGGCAGGAAAAAGTCTTCGCAAATCAATTATTCGATTATACCAACGTCGAAATAAGCTATCTATCAAGAAAGTACATTACTTCACAAAATGGATTTGGTGTTGTTAAAAAAGCAGGCAGGGTTGACTTGCAAAAGTTAACAAGTTCTTACTCAAAATTCCTGATAAAGCAGCAATTATTCCGAAATGAGAAATTCAAATTCGACGAATTACAGCTCAGTTCTGAGTTGGTGATTTACAAAGATCTGAATGCTGAAAAAATTATTTTCTGTGAAGGTGCTGCCGCTTCGCGAAATCCATATTTTGAAAACCTGAAATTCAAACATTCGAAAGGTGAAATTCTGGAGTTAAAAATTCCGGATTTAAATTTGGAAGAAATTGTAAGCTCTGAAGTATTTGTGATGCCCGTCGGCAAGGATCGTTATAAAGTCGGAGCTACCTATAGCTGGGAAATATTGGATGAACAGACGACAGAAACCGCCCGAACTGAATTGCTCGACAAATTGCATCATTTTATTTCGGCAAAGTCTGAAGTTCTCAATCAAAAAGCAGGCATCAGACCAACTATGCACGACCGCAAACCAGTCATCGGACTTCATCCCCATTTTCCGCAAATTGGAATCTTCAACGGATTGGGCCCCAAAGGCGCTTTACTTGGGCCATATTTCGCGGGTCAGTTTGCTCAGTTTTTATGCAATCCTTCCTCTCCTATTGTTTCTGAAGCCCATATAAAAAGGTATTTCCGGAGTTAAAATTGCAAATTGAATCATCTTTTGAATGATTTGCTTTGAATTTCTACTGGCAAATTTTCTACTTTTGAGAATCCAACTTTACACCTAAATCGGACTTCCATGAAACGGATTCTTTTTATTTTTCTGGCAATTAGCTGCTTTACCAGTTACAGCATCGCTCAAAAAACCGAAATTCAATATTTATCAGGAACAGGTAGCGACCACACTGTTAACTGGGATTTTTTCTGCACCAACGGCCGGAATTCCGGAAAATGGACCACCATTCCGGTTCCTTCGAACTGGGAACTTCAGGGCTTTGGAAAATACAATTACGGCCACGATAAAGACGAGGATCGTGGAAAAGAAAGCGGAATGTACAAATACACATTTCAGGTGCCGAAAGAATGGAAAAACAAAGAAGTTCATATTGTTTTTGATGGTTCGATGACCGACACAAAAGTCAAAATAAACGGAAGTTCGGCCGGACGAATGCACCAGGGAAGCTTTTACAGGTTTAAATACGACATCACCGATTTGCTGAAGTTCGGAAAAGAGAATCTGCTTGAGGTAACCGTCGACAAGCATTCAGAAAATGAAGGAGTTAATGAAGCCGAACGTCGCAGCGATTTTTGGATATTTGGCGGCATTTTTCGCCCTGTATTTCTGGAAGCCAAGCCGCACAGCAACATCGACCGGATAGCACTAGATGCCAAAGCCGATGGATCGTTCCAGATGGATGTTTTTCTGAACAACGTAAAAGAGCGTATGGAATTGAAAGCTCAGATTAAAACAATCGATGGAATCGCTGTAGGTTCACCATTTTCTGTAGTTCTGGATAAAGATCAAACGCAGGCTCACCTGCAAACCTTTGCTGAAAATATAAAACCATGGTCACCGGAATATCCAAACAGATACAGGATTGACGTTGAGATTCTGGATTATCTCGACGTTGTGCATCAGGTCACCGAGAAATTTGGGTTCCGAACCGTGGAAATCAGGGAAAGCGACGGTATTTACGTGAATGGAGAAAAAGTAATGTTTAAAGGAGTTTGCCGGCATTCTTTCAGGCCAAATACCGGAAGGGCACTGAGCAAGAAGGTGAGTATTGAAGATGTGAATACAATTAAGGATATGAATATGAATGCCGTGCGTATGTCGCATTATCCACCTGATGTTCATTTTCTGGACGTCTGCGATTCGCTCGGATTGTTTGTTCTCGATGAACTGGCCGGATGGCAAACCTCGTACGACACTCGCGTTGGTTCTATTTTGGCTCAGGAAATGCTTCGCCGCGACATCAACCATCCATCGATTGTAGTATGGGACAATGGGAATGAAGGTGGCTGGAACACCGAACTCGACCATTTTTTCGACGAACTTGATCCGCAAAATCGCCCGCTCATTCATCCCTGGGCTGAGTTCAGAAAAACCGACACACAGCATTATAAAGATTACGATTATGGCGTTGGCACGCACCAGCATGGGAGAAAAATTGTATTTCCTACGGAATTTTTACACGGATTGTATGATGGCGGACTGGGTGCCGGTCTCGAAGATTACTGGAACCTGATGCTAAATAATCCACTTTCGGCAGGTGGTTTTTTGTGGGATTTTGCTGACGAAGCTGTTGTGCGTACCGACAAAGACGGAATTCTCGACACTGACGGCAACCATGCGCCCGACGGAATTGTTGGCCCATACCACGAAAAAGAAGGAAGCTATTTTGCTATTAAGGAAATCTGGTCGCCTGTGTTTTTCGCGACTCGTTACATCACGGCTGATTTTAATGGAGAATTTCCCGTTGAAAATCGCTACATCTACACCAATCTTCAGGATTGTAAATTTACTTATCGCATAGTTGATCTGCCCAAACCTGATGAAAAAGCTGTAAAAGAAACTGAAGCCGGCGCACTTGAAGCGCCGGACGTGGCTCCCGGACAGAAGGGGAAACTAAAATTGTTTATGTCGGAAAATTTCAGGAACAGCGACGTTTTGTATATTACAGCAACAGACCCGTATGGAAGGGAAATATACACCTGGAGCTGGGCGTTGAAAAGTGCAAATTACATAGCCAACGAAATCGTTAACAAGAACCAGGATGGAAAAATCAGGATCAATGAAGATGGCATTGGAATTACAGCACAAATCAATGATCTGGCACTTAAATGGGATAAAAAGACTGGTTTTCTTTCAGGAGTGAAAAATAAAAACCAACGTATCCGCTTTTCGCAGGGCCCGGTTCCCGCAAGCGGCACCGCCGATCTTCAGGAAATAAAAAACTATTCCGACGGATCGGATGAAATTGTGGAATGCACTTACAAAGGAGTCCTGAAAAAAGTGAAGTGGACTATTTTATCGTCAGGCTGGTTAAAACTTGAAGTGCAATACAAAACGCCAAACGAGAACAAGTTTATGGGAATCAGTTTCGATTATCCTGAAGACCAGGTCGAAGGTGTTCGCTGGATGGGAAACGGACCTTATCGTGTCTGGAAAAACCGTATGAAAGGAAATACGCTCAATGTTTGGGAGAAAGCATACAACAATACAATTACAGGCGAAAAAGACTGGATTTATCCGGAGTTCAAAGGATATCACCGGAATTTTTATTGGGCAACCATTGAGTCGAAAGAGCAGAATTTTACGGTTGTTTGTCCCGACGAAGATGTTTTCCTGAGATTATTTACGCCTGAAAAACCGAAAGGAGCTCAAAACGATAACACATCGCCCGAGTTTCCTTCAGGAAATATTTCTTTTTTGCATGGGATTGATGCAATTGGAACAAAATTCAAAAAAGCAGAACAACTTGGACCAATGAGTCAGCCAAATCTGTTTTTGAACGATAAATATCTGACGCTCTATTTCGATTTTAACCAGCCAGAGTAAATTTGAAACCTGAACAAAATGAAGAAAATACTGTATTACCTGATAGTTTTCTGTTCAATAACCAGCCATACAATGGCGCAAAATAATACAACGATGAATCAATCAGAAACTTCCAGACTGGCAGTATTGTGGACAAGTGGAGAGCCGGACGTAGCCGACAAAGTCTGTTTCATGTATACATTGAATGCAAAAAAACAAGGCTGGTTCGACGAAGTCGTTCTGATCGTTTGGGGGCCATCGGCCAAATTGCTGTCAGAAAATCAACATCTTCAGGAATATATACAAAAAATGCAGGATGCCGGTGTTCGCGTGGAAGCATGTCAGGCCTGTGCCAACATGTACGGTGTTGCCGATAAACTGAGAAAAATGAAAATTGATGTAAAAGGCATGGGCGTACCCCTCTCCGATTACTTAAAATCAGGCTGGAAAGTACTGACCTTTTGAGCTTAATATAGAAGTTACAGAGCACCTAAGTTCCATTTTTATAAAAGGACTTTTGCATAGGAACTTAGGTACTTTGTCTCTCATATCCTATTCCAGTTTAAATATTCATCAACTTCTGAATGTCCAGTAAATTGGTATCGATGCTGTGATTCAGTTTTACTGCTTTGTTGAACGGTACATGCACGATCTTCTCATTGTCAAGTCCAATCATGATGCTTTTCTGGTCATCGAGCAAGGCGTCAATGGCTGCAACTCCCATTTTGGTAGCATTTACGCGATCTTTAGCTGTTGGACTTCCGCCGCGCTGAATGTGTCCTAAAATTGACACACGAACCGCCAGATCGGGATGTTCTTTCTGAACTTCTTCAGCAATTCGCAAAGCACCACCAGCTTCATCACCTTCGGCAACCATCACAATTCCGCTGGTTTCCTTGTTCTTGTAGCCTTTGTTCAAAAATTTCTTCAGTTCCTCGTGCTGTTCTTTCGATTCAGGAATCAGGATCGCCTCAGCCCCACAGGCAATTCCACTATTCAGAGCTAGAAGACCAGCTTCACGCCCCATCACCTCAACAAAGAAAATTCGTCCGTGTGACTTGGCCGTATCTTTAATTTTGTCAACTGCCTCCACGACTGTGTTCAACGCAGTATCGTAGCCTAACGTGTAATCTGTTCCGTAAATGTCGTTGTCAATTGTTCCGGGAATTCCTACAAACGGAATATCATATTCCTGAGAAAAGATTAAGGCGCCAGTGAATGAACCGTCTCCTCCAATTACAACTACGGCATCGATTTCTGCTTTTTTCAGTTGCTGGTACGCCAATGCCCGTCCTTCAGGCGTCATAAATTCCTTGCTACGGGCAGTCTTCAATATTGTACCACCCAATTGTAAAATACCACTCACGTCGTTTGCCCGAAGTGACATAAAATCGCCTTCAATCATGCCCTGATATCCTTTACGGATGCCAATAACTTTCAACTTGTTAGCGATGGCAGCGCGGGTCACTGCCCGAATCGCCGCATTCATTCCCGGAGCATCTCCTCCTGAAGTAAAAACACCTATCTTTTGTAATTTCTTCCTTTTCAATGGAGCGTCATTACCTGTATGTATCATTGTCATAATCGTTTCATTTAGTGAAAAATAAATTCTCGTTGCAAAGTAACACGAAGTATTTGATATAAAGATGAAGTTTTGATAAACAGACCCTTAAGATTAATGCAGTCTTAAAACTGATTGATTTGTTCTGCTACCTTTTCCATCAGCCATTTTGGGGTTGAAGTTGCCCCACAAATACCAACCGATTTTATGCCCGAAAACCAGTCAGGCTTTAGTTCATCGATATTTGAAATAAAATAACTGCGGCTGTTTTTCGCCCGGCAAACCTCAAACAGAACCTTCGCGTTTGAGCTTTGCCTGCCACCCACAAAAATAACCATATCGTAACTTTCTGCGAACCTTTGCAGATGAGGCTCCCGATTCGAAACCTGCCTGCAAATGGTGTCATGCGTTTCAACAAGTCCTTTCCCTGATAAATTTTGAATGTTCTCAGTCAATTTCCTGAATTCCTCAACTGATTTGGTGGTCTGCGAAAATACAACAACCGGCCGTTGGGGATCCAGTTTCTCAAGATCTTCAGGACGATCGATAACCAGCGCTGAACCATCTGTTTGGCCAGCCAGTCCGGTTACTTCGGCGTGCCCTTCGTGTCCAAAAACAACCACCTGCCCATTTTCTTTCTGCATTTTTACAGCCGCTTTTCTCACTCTTTCCTGAAGTTTTAACACTACCGGACAGGTAGCGTCAATGAGTGAAATGTTATTTTTTCGGGCGTAATCATAAGTTGACGGTGGTTCGCCGTGTGCCCGAATGAGTACTCTGCTGTTTTTCAGTTTAAAATATTCGTCGTGACTGATCGCTTTCAAGCCCAATCCCTGAAGCCGTTTAACCTCCTGCTCGTTGTGTACAATGTGTCCCAGAGAATAAAGCGTACCTTCAGCTTTTAAAGCTTCTTCAGCCCTTCCAATGGCATTTTCCACACCAAAGCAAAAACCCGATTTCTGGTCAATTTCAACGATCACCGGATAAATATTTTTCAATTTTATTATTGAATGTGCAGAACATGTTCTGCCCCTACCTTTTCAATCTGTTCCTATTTCTCCAAACGATTCTCAACGTTTTCGATCACCCAATCCATTTGTTCTTCGCGCGTCATGTGGCTATTATCCAAAACGAGGGCATCTTCTGCTTTTCTCAACGGGCTGGCTTCACGGGTCGAGTCGATAAAATCCCGGTCTTTCACATTCTTCAGAATTTCGTCGTACGAAACGGCTTCTCCTTTTGCTGTAAGTTCATCAAACCTCCGCTGAGCACGAATCTCAGGAGTTGCAGTTACAAACAACTTTAGCTCAGCTTCAGGAAAAACAACGGTTCCAATATCACGGCCATCCATCACTATTCCTTTGTTTTTGCCCATTTCCTGTTGAAGACGAACCATAGCTTTCCGCACTTCAACAATGGCAGCCACCAAACTTACATTTTGCGAAACAGGCAATTGACGAATTTCATTTTCCACATTTTCGCCATTCAGGTACATATCGCTCATTTGCCGTTCAGGATTGAACCTGAATTCAATTTTAATCTCAGGAAGTTTACGAATCAAAGTTTCCCGATCAACTTCGCCGTTCTCAACCAATTGATTACGTATGGCAAACAGCGTCACAGCCCTGTACATGGCACCACTGTCGATAAAAATGTAGCCAAGTTTTGCGGCCAGAGACCGGGCAATCGTACTTTTTCCGCAAGATGAATGTCCGTCGATGGCTATGGTGATTTTGCGATTGGTCATTTCTGAAAATTTTGCACCAAAGATAAAGTATTTCGATGCACGAATTAAACGTTTATGCGCAAAGTACACAAACGAAACTCAGGAAATACAGACAATCCTCTATCTGAAAACATTAGCCAATAACAATTATTTACATAAATGATCGGCACAATTCGCTGTTTCTTCTGTAATTTCACGGAATGTATAACAACTTATACGTTCAACTACAACTTTAATCATTTTACACGATGCAAAAATTTACAGTTAAATTTACGATTTTAGCTATACTCAGCCTGGCGTTCAGGCTAAGTTCGGCTGCGCAGGACGAAGCAAGGCTGATGCGATTTCCTGACATCAATAAAAATCTTGTTGTTTTTGTTTATGCAGGCGATATTTGGTCGGTGGATGCCAATGGTGGCGAAGCCCGCCGACTAACGTCCCACCCGGGAATGGAACTTTTTCCGAAAATTTCTCCGGACGGAAAATGGATCGCTTTTTCAGGAGAATACTCCGGAAGCAGGCAAATTTTTGTGATGCCCTCGAATGGTGGAACACCCCGGCAACTGACGTTCTACAACTCGGTTGGATTGATGCCGCCGCGTGGTGGATTTGATGATGTACCGCTCGACTGGACCTCCGACAGCAAAAACATTCTCTTTCATGCCAACCGCAGCCCTTTTGGCGAACGAAACGGCAGATACTACATGATAAGCCTTGATGGCGGTTTCGAAACGCCACTGGCCATTATTAACGGTGGATTCGGAGTTTTGTCGCCCGATGACAAAAAACTCTGTTTTACACCTGTCGATCGCGAATTTCGCACGTGGAAACGCTATAAAGGTGGCCGGGCTTCGGATCTGTGGATTTACGACCTCCAAAACAATACTTCGGAACAAATTACCGATTTTAAAGGAACCGACCAGATTCCGACCTGGTATGGCGACAACATTTATTTTGCTTCAGACCGCGACCTGAAACTGAATATTTACCAGTACAATACAAAAACCAAAGACCTGAAACAAATGACTAAACATGCTGATTTCGACTGCATGTGGCCTTCAGGAAACAACGGACAAATGATCTACGAAAACGGTGGTTTTCTGTATAAATTAAACCTTGAAACCGGAAAAGAAGACAAAGTTTCGGTAAGTATTCATTTCGACAATCCAAATATTGTCCCGTATTATAAAAATGTAAACGATTTTGTGCAGAGTTTCGAGGTGTCACCATCCGGAAAACGCGCGCTGATTTCGGCTCGCGGCGATATTTTTTCGATTCCGCAGGAAAACGGTGCAACGTACAATTTAACCAATACACAAGGCGTTCGCGAGATTTATCCGCGCTGGTCGCCCGATGGAAAATACATTTCGTATTATTCCGACGCTTCGGGTGAATACGAAATTTATCTGCTGGAAAATAAAAAAGGCGCTACTCCACGGCAATTGACAACTGGCTCAACGGCCTGGAAATACGATGCGGAATGGTCGCCCGACAGCAAGTATCTGGTTTATTTCGATCGCACGTTGCAACTTAAGCTTGTTGATGTGGAATCAGGACAAACAACTGTAGTTACACATGCTGACCGCAGTGAAATCCGCTCCTATGCCTTTTCGCCCGATTCGAAGTGGATTACCTACGGAAAAGAAGGCGAAAATGGTCTTGGAGCAGTTTGGGTTTATAATCTGGAATCAGGCAAAAATCTGCAATTGACGAACGATCTGTTCAACGACGACTCGCCAGTGTTTTCGGTGGATGGGAAATACATTTATTTTACATCCGACCGCGACTACAACCTCGATTTTTCCAGTTTCGAGTTCAATTATCTGTACAACAATTCCTCACGCATTTATGCGTTGGCTTTGAAGTCGGATAGCCCGAAACTTTTTGCAGATAAAAACGATCTGGAACCAGTTAAAGAGACAGATAAACCAAAAGAAGAACCGAAAAAAGATAAAAAAGCAAAGACTGAAGAAAAACCGGCTCAGGAAAAGACAGTTTCTGTGCAAATTGATCCGGAAGGAATAAATTCCAGGATAACAGCATTTCCGGTTAAAGCAGGTAATTACCGGAACCTGGCTGCTGTTGATGGTGGCATACTTTACATCAGCGAAGGCAGTCTGCATAAATTCAACATCGAAGATAAAAAAGATGAGGAAATTATGGATCGCGTTGGCCAGGCCATTGTTAGCGCCGATGGGAAAATGATGATGTATCGCACAGGCAGAGACTTCGGAATTACAAAGATTTCTGCTGGTCAAAAATCCGGCACCGGGAAATTAAACCTTGATGACATGGTTATGAAAATTGACCCGCGCAAAGAATGGAACCAGATTTACACTGACGCCTGGCGCATTTTCCGCGACTACTTCTACGTCAGCAACCTACATGGCGTTGACTGGAAAGGAATTCACGACCGATACAGTCCGCTCGTAAAATATGTCAGTCACCGTGCCGATTTAGATTATATTCTGGGCGAAATAATTGCTGAAACGAATACAGGCCACTGTTACGACAACTGGGGCGATTTTGAGGAAGTTAAACGTATAGATACCGGATTGCTTGGCGCTGAACTGAAACCTGATCAATCGGCTGGAAAATATCAGATTACAAAAATCTATGCCGGAGAAAACTGGAATGAATCGCGTCGTTCGCCCCTGACGGAGCAAGGAGTTGATGTAAAAGAAGGTGATTTCCTTTTGGCAATCAACGGAAATAAATTGGATTTGAGCATGAATCCTTATGAACTCCTGGAAAACACAGTGGGTAAAATGGTTGAATTGACGGTTAGTTCAAAAGCTAACGGAACTAACCCAAGAACCAGCACCATTCGCCCGATTGCCAGCGAACTGGAACTCTTTAACCTGAATTGGGTAAATGAGCGCCGTGCGATGGTCGATAAACTTTCAGGAGGAAAAATCGGGTACATTTATGTGCCAAACACTGCAACCGAAGGAAATCGCGAACTGTTCCGGGGAATGTATGAATTCAACGAAAAAGATGCGTTAATTATTGACGACCGTTACAATGGCGGCGGTTTTATTCCGGATGTGATGACCGATCTTTTGGAACGAAAAACACTCAGCTATTGGCAACGCAACGGGCTAAATTCAATGAAAACGCCGGGTATAGCGAACAACGGTCCAAAAGTTATGCTGACCAATGGTTATTCGTCTTCAGGCGGTGATGCATTTCCATATTATTTCCGAAAAGAGGGACTTGGAACTCTAATTGGAACCCGCACATGGGGTGGTCTGGTTGGAATTTCGGGGAATGCCGGTTTTGTTGACGGCGGATCGTTATCGGTTCCGCAATTTGGCGTTTACGACGAAAACGGCAACTGGGTTGTTGAAGGCGTAGGCGTTTCTCCTGACATTGAAGTTGTCGATCGCCCGGAACAGATGGCTAAAGGCGAAGATCCATGCATTGAAAAGGCTGTGGAAGTTTTGTTAAAAGAATTGAAGCAAAACCCACCTAAAAAAGTGAGTCCTCCTACTCCACCCGACCGTTCGGGTTGGAATGAGCAGATGAAATAGAAATTGGTTCCATCCACTGGATAAAATAAAAAACAGGTAATGCAGAATGCGTTACCTGTTTTTTTTATTGGCGATCGTTCTCTGGAACAATATATTCTAATAAATCGAAAAGTTATGGCTTATCAGTGCGTTTAGTCATTCAACTCAAAACAAATCCGCACCGTTTCCGGAGTTAATATTTAATGTGCATTATCTAAAATATCTTAGGTATTTGGCAATCAGTAGATTTACTTTTAAACCTGAAGAATTTCACTCAACCTGAATCCTAAATTGATGGTCATGAGACAAAAATTAATTTTGTTTTATATTCTGATTACACCTTTGTTCACGTTGGCTCAACCCCTTGACAGGCGTGCAGAATACGACATTTCGAAAGATCGTGTGCTATATACCGTTGGCTACACGCATCTCGATTCGGAATACGAATGGACGTATAAAACGACCGTTAGTGATTACTTAAAAAATACTATGGCCGAGAATTACCGGCTGTTTGAGAAATATCCCGATTACATTTTTAATTTCACAGGGTCTCGAAGGTATCGTTTTATGAAGGAATATCATCCGAAACTGTACAAAAAATTGAAAGGGTACATCGACGCCGGGCGTTGGAATGTGGCCGGATCATCGGTAGAAGAGGCTGAGGTCAACGCTTCTTCTCCTGAATCAGTTGTCCGACAAATTCTCTATGGAAACCATTATTTCAGGAATGAATTTGGAAAGACAAGTGAAGATTACATGTTGCCCGACTGTTTTGGATTTGTGGCCAATCTGCCAACCGTTTTGAATTATTGCGGCATCAAAGGGTTTTCAACGCAAAAACTTACCATCAATAGTTTTAAAGCGGCCAACCCAATACCTTTCAACATCGGAGTTTGGAATGGTCCTGATGGCAAAGGAATTGTAGCCTGCTTGGATGCAACGGATTACGATGGCGATTTACTTCCCCGACTTGATCTGGATAAATACTGGAATGACCGTCTGGACGAAGATTACAAACGTTTTGGAATATCGTTTGATTACCGCTACTATGGCTGTGGGGACATGGGTGGCGGACTGCGCGACCGTGACGTGGTTTATGCTGAAAGAAGTTTGCATAATCCCGATAGCAAACTAAAAGTGATCATGACCTCTTCGGATCAAATGTATAAAGACATTACGCCGGAAATCCGAAAAAAGCTTCCGGTCTATACAGGCGATTTACTTTTGATTGAACACAGCGCTGGCTCAATGACATCGCAATCGTACATGAAACGGTTGAACCGCAAAAATGAAATACTGGCCCAATCGTCGGAAGAAATGGCCAGTATGGCTAGTTATCTGACAGGAGCTGCTTATCCAACCGAAAAACTAAATAATTCCTGGGAACTGGTTCTGGCCAGTCAAATGCACGACGTACTGCCGGGAACCGCTATCCCAAGTGCTTTCGAACTGGCCTGGAACGATGAATTTATTGCGCAAAACGGATTCACAGAAGTCCTGAAAAATTCGTTGAGTGAAGTATCTTCACAGATGAATACGGAAACCAAAGGACGGGCTATTGTCGTTTATAATCCGGTGGCACGCGAACGCGAAGATGTATGCACTGCTGAAATGGAATTTGCAACCATGCCCGAACACATTCGGGTTTTCGATGCCAAAGGTAAGGAAGTACCGTCGCAGGTTATTGCCAGAAGTAATTCGAACATTACGTTCATTTTTACTGCTCGTGTTCCTTCGCTGGGTATCGCAACTTATGATGTCAGGGAATCTGCAACACCATCAAAACTAAGTACGCCAACGTTGGCAATTGAACCAAACACACTGGAAAATGAATTTTACAAACTTACACTGAATGACAATGGTGATATTGCAAGTCTGATCGATAAAAAGCAAAACAGGGAATTGTTAAAAAGTCCGGCACAACTGGAATTTCAAGCAGAATCGCCAAGAAGGGAACCTGCCTGGAATATGTTTTGGGAAGATCGTCAAAAGCCTCCATTTGCTTTTATGAATAAAAATGTCACGATTAAAATGGTTGAAAACGGTCCGGTTCGGGTTGCTTTTGAGGTTTCGAAAAAAGGACAAAATTCTGAAATAAGGCAAGTCATTAGCCTTTCGGCAGGCGATGCCGGAAAACGCGTCGAAGTAAATAATGTAATTGATTGGCAATCTACCGGAGTAAGTCTAAAAGCAGCTTTTCCGTTTACCGCCGCGAATAAAGTTGCGACATATAACCTTGGTGCCGGAACAATCCAGCAAGACAACAACCGGCCAAACAAATTTGAAGTCCCTTCAAAAAAGTGGTTCGACCTTACCGATGACTCCGGAAAATTTGGTGTTTCAGTGCTCGAAGATTGCCGCTATGGTTCGGATAAGCCAGACGATCATACCGTTCGCTTGACTTTGGAATACACGCCATCAGCGGAAAAATGCCCCACATGGTTGTATCAGGCGTCGCAGGACTGGGGAATTGCGCGGGTAAAATACGGCTTATACAGTCACAGTGGCGACTGGTCGGAAAGCGAAACCCAATGGCAAGCCGAATATTTGAACACACCGCTTATCGCCTGTGAAGTGCCCAAACACAAGGGCCCGGAAGGTTCTGCGTTTTCATTTTTGTCCATTAATAATCCAAAAGTCGGACTGATGGCTTTGAAGAAGGCGGAAGATAGTGACTACCTGATTGTCAGGATAAATGAACTTTCAGGAAAAGACCAGACCGGCGTCGTTATACATTTTCCGGATAAAATTTTAGGTGCCTACGAAGTGAATGGTCAGGAGCAAAAAATTGGCGAAGCAAATAGTTCAGGAAATACTCTAAATTTTGATTTGTCGCATTACACCATTCGAAGCTATGCCGTTAAACTGGCACGGGAAAATCAATTGGAACTTAATCAGAAAGAGATTAATTTGGATTACGATCAGGATGTTATGAGTTTTGACGATAACCGCACCGATGGCGATATGGTGCCAAAATATGATCCGACTGATCATGGAAACGTGAAGAATTACCCCGCTGAAATGATTCCTGAAGAATTGGTTAGTGAAGGAATAAAGTTTAAACTAGGCAGTACAGTTGACTTGCAGAAGAATGCGGTTACGTGCAAAGGGCAAACAGTAAAAATACCTTCCGGAGATTTTAATAAACTTTACATTCTGGCATCAGCTACTGATGCAACTTCAGGAATATTTACGGTGAATGGCAAACCTGTAAATCTGAATGTGGCTAAATGGTACGGATTTATCGGTCAGTATTACGATCGTCAGTTTGATCTGGATGGACACACGGTACTGGATGTTAATCCACCTTTCCTGCATCACGACAACATTGCCTGGTCTGCTTCGCATTATCATTTTGGTTATCCATCAGCGAACGTTCCATACTCCTATTCCTATATTTTCAAATACGAAATTGATCTGCCGAAGAATACATCCGAAATTACTTTACCCAACAACGATAAAATCAAGATTTTTGCGCTGACAGCAGCAAAAAGCAATGCCGACGACATTAAATTGTTACAACCACTATCAGACAATTTCAGTAAAGATAAACCATTTGTTTTGAGAAAAGTAACGAACTAAACACCAATAAAAATGAGATTTACTAACCTGCCTTTAATTGTTTTATTGCTATTTACATTGTCAGTTTCGGCCAAAGAATCGTATTACAATATAGTTGATTACGGTGCAAAGGGCGATGGTAAAACCAACAACACGCAAGCCATTAATGCCGCCATCGATGCCGCTGCTCAAAATGGAGGTGGAACCGTTTCTTTCCCTGCCGGTAATTTTCTTTCCTATACCATTCGAATGAAAAGTAAGATCACACTTCACCTGGATCAGGGTGCTGTGTTGATTGGCGATCAGGAGAAAAATGGGGTTGGTTATGACCTGCCTGAAGCTGATGCCTGGTACAAAAAGTTTCAGGATTTTGGTCACAGCTATTGGAAAAACAGCCTGATTTATGGTGATAGCCTGCGCGACATCGCCATTGAAGGCAGCGGGATGATCTGGGGAAAAGGACTCTACACCTATGACAAACCGGATATTAAAGGTTCGGGAAATAAAGCGATTGGACTAAAAAACTGCTTCAATGTTACGATTCGCGACGTTTCGATTCTTCATGGGGGCCACTTTTGTATTCTGGCAACCGGTGTCGACAACCTGACCATCGACAATGTTCGGGCAGATGCCGATCGTGACGCTTTTGACATTGATTGCTGCAAAAATGTCCGGATTTCGAATTGCAACATCAATTCACCAACAGATGACGGGCTTTGCCTGAAATCGTCCTTCGGATTGGGTTACGCACGCGCCACCAAGAATGTCACCATTACGAATTGCCATGTTTACGGCTACGATTTAGGCACCCTGATTGACGGAACTTTTAAGACTGAATTTAAAGATGAAGCTCCGGATGCCAAACACAGCATTACCGGGCGTTTTAAAATGGGAACAGAATCGAATGGCGGCTTTAAGAATATTGCCGTTTCCAATTGTGTTTTCGAGCATTCGCGTGGCATTTGTATCGAATCTGCCGACGGCGGTGCGATCGAGGATGTGGTGATCGACAATATCACTATGCGCGATGTAACCGACACACCCTTTTTTATCAGGCTGAGTGCCCGGATGCGTGGCCCCGAAGGAACTCCGGTCGGCGTTTGTCGCCGCATTACTTTCAGCAACATTAATGTTTACGATGTTGGTGGACGACCAAAATTTCCTGAAGTTGGCGCCGGAATGGTGATGGGCATTCCCGGTAATTATATTGAAGATCTGACTCTAAGCAATATCCGTATTTATTATCGGGGCGGAGCTTCAAAAGATGCCATCGATAAAGAAGTCGCTCAGAATATCGACATGTATCCCGATCCGTATCGCTGGCATTCGCTGCCTGCCTATGGAATGTATTTCCGCTACGTGAAAGGGTTGCGTGTGAATAATGTCGTTTTGCGCTATATGAATCGCGACGAGCGTCCGGCATTTGTACTTGACGATGTTCACGGTGCCACATTTAATAACATTGATGCACAGAAAGGTGATGGCGCTCCACAGTTTATTCTGAAAAGTGTAACAAACTTTTCTGCTCACGAAGTGAATGAGGTGAAAGACACGAAACTGGGAAAAGTAGGAAAGAAAGAACTTTAAGGTTAAGATCGTTTCTTCTTTTGAGGACATTGACATTTTTAACCGTTCATCCATTATCTCTATTTGTATGAAAAAACTTCTATTCAAATTGTTGGCCTTCGTAATTTTTATCGCTGTATCCATCAGCAATGTTATTGCCCAAAATGCGAGTAAATCCGCATCTCCGGAACCGAACAACTCCAAAATTCAATGGTGGAAAGATGCTAAATTCGGGATGTTTATTCATTGGGGTGTTTACTCCATTCCTGGGCGTGGCGAGTGGCTGATGTATCAGGAACATGTTCCGTTTTCGGAGTATAAAAAGCTGGCAGATCAGTTTAATCCCAAAGATTACAACCCGAGAGAATGGGTTGCAAAAGCCAAAGCAGCCGGAATGAAATATGTCATTCTAACAACACGGCATCACGATGGTTTTTGCCTGTTCGACAGCCAAGTCTCTGATTTTACAGCGCCAAAAACGGGAGCCAAACGCGACTTGATCAAGGAATTTGCCGATGCTTGTCACGACGCCGGAATGCGAATGGGATTTTATTACTCGTTGCAGGATTGGCATTTCCAAGGAACTTTGCCACAAGGCTCGCCGGTTGTAGCTTCACTGCAGAAAAAACTCGCCGATCAGGCTAGGGAACAAATCAGGGAGCTGCTAACCAATTATGGTACAGTTGATATTTTGTGGTTCGACGGCTTAACCGCAAATGGCCCGGATGGCTGGAACTCAAAAGAACTATTGGAAATGGCACGAAAGCTTCAGCCCAATATCATTATAAACGATCGATCAGGTTTACCAGGTGATTTTGCTACTCCCGAAAATGCAGTCACAGCCCAGGCAAGACCCTGGGAATCGTGTTTTTGCATGAACCGCACCTGGGGATATGCTAAATATGACCTCAACTACAAACCTGTTGTAGAAATTCTTCGGCTGATGGCCTCCTGTGCTTCTCAGAGCGGAAATTTTCTACTCAATGTCAGTCCGGATGGAGATGGAACTATTCCTTCGGAACAAATAGAGATATTAAACAAAATTGGACAGTGGATGCAGCACAGTAGCAAGGCCATTTATGGAGCAGGGCCATCGCCGGTCGTTGCGCCAAACCTGGGTATGACAAGCAGAGTCAGAGACAAAGTTTATCTTTTAATCCAACGCTGGCCAGGATCGACCATACCGTTTGCCTGGTGCGGCAGCAAAGTAAAATCGGCCTGTTTATTAGCTAGTGGGCAATATGCACGGATCGAGCAACAGGGAGACCGGGTATGGCTGTACGATTTGCCGCAAACTCCGATCGACGCTTATTTAAATGTCATTGAACTAACATTTGACGGGGAGCCGAAAGCTTCAGAACCTGCTTACAGATAGATCGAACAACAATCTCCCATTTTACTGTTTTACAAACCATTAAACAATTAAATGGATAATGAATACGGTTTTCAATCGTAATACCGATTGAAGAAAATAACAGTCCAATCCTCGCTCACTCGATTGGCCTTAACATTTCTATTCATTGACATTATACCACGACCACCTTGGACTGATTTGAAATTGTATTTGATATAAAACTGCTCTTAAGAAACTTCTTAAATTTAGATTGAAATAATCTAACAAACTGAAGGTGTTGAATTTTGACACCTGTGGAATACGTCAATTTTAAACATTACTTGATCAGAAAGACAACCAAATACATGATCTGGAACGTCAGGTCAACATACGTCAAAATTTATCTTTCAATATGATTAATCAGAAAAAAATTGAAGCGAAATCTTATGCTCCGCTCAGTTCAGCATACAACAGCACCAATTCTGATTCAGTTGGATTTTCCAACAGTATTGAATTAAATAAAATGAACGACAACCTGGTTAACAGAAAATAATTTCAAGAATTGCGTGCCTGAATGCGACCAAAATTTGCTTCTTCCAATCAATTTTATATGGTATAACTCAGCCTTGTAATAAAGTAATCTTGCCCTTCCTTCAAAATATTGTGCTTTTCAAGAGGTTTTAACGGTTAATATTTAATGTGCATTTTCCAAAATACCGGAAGTATTTCGATGAAGTCCGGAGTAATTTTAACTACGATCAGAAAAGGCTTTTTACAGCATTGCTTTACGCTAAAGAGCTGACGCTGAAAAGGAATTGTACACCAACTAAATTAAACAATGAAGCTATTTATTCTTACTGCTATTTCAGTTCTTTTTTTACAGTCTGTATCCTATTCGCAAAAGTACAGCGAAGTAAAAATAGGTTTGTGTTCCGATGTTCACTTGCCAACCATGCACGACTTCGACTTCAGGATAAACACATTTATGAATGCTATGAAAGCTGAAAAACCTGATTTTATTATCGAACTGGGTGATTTTGCTGACGCCTCCGGAAAATTTGATAAATATTACGACTTATGGAATACCTTCTCGGGAGACAAATACCACGTTATTGGTAACCACGAAATGGATGGCGGACATTCGGAAGCAGAAGCGCTTGCGGCCCGGCACATGACCAGTCCCTATTACTCGTTTGACAAAAACGGATTTCATTTTATTGTCCTCGACGGAAACGATAAAAAAGACCCATCGGCAAAAGGATACAAACAATACATTGGCTCCCAACAGTTGGAATGGTTCAAAAAAGATTTGGCAAAAACTCATTTTCCGGTAGTTGTTTTTTCGCACCAGGGACTGGTAGTTTACCAAAGCGTTGACGAAAGTTATGGTGTTGAAAATGCGGAACAGGTTCGGAAAGTGATTGACGATCACAATGCAAACCATAGGGATAAAAAGGTAATTGCCTGCTTCAACGGACACACGCATTGGGATTACGTCGATCAGCTAAACGGAGTCTGGTACATTCACATCACGTCGATGTCGTATCATTGGTTGGGCGAAGATTATGCGCACATTCGGTACAGTCCTGAAGTGGATAAAAACTTCAAATGGATCAAATACACAGCACCCTTTAAAGATCCCTTGTTTACAACGGTCGAAATTTCGACAAAAGGTTACATTAAAATCGATGGCAAAAAATCGGAATGGGTTGGTCCATCGCCCTTTGAACTAGGGTATCCTGCATATATGAAAAAATATTTAAGGCCAGAGATTTCGAAAAGAAAACTGAAATTTAACCTGAAATAAAGACTTCGTGCTCCCTGAGTAGCGAAGCGTATCAAGGGAGAATATAAAATATTAAACAGTAAATCAATGAAATACAAATTACTAATGAGTCTTTTAGTTTTAGGAGCTTGCTCCTCATCCGAATCGTATCTGAAAGAAATTCAGCTTACAGACGACAGCTCTACAAATCGTGTACTTGACAACAATGACAATTTTTCGCCCGACGGGAAATGGCTCGTTTACGATACGCGGACCGATGCAGGTGGAATTGGTGGAAATTCTTCCATCGAACGGGTAAATGTTGAGACCAAAGAAATAACTACCCTGTTTCACGTTCAGAACAATCAACTTTGGGGCCCGGGAGTTGCGGCTGCAAGTTACCATCCAATCGAAAACAAGGTTATTTTCATTCACGGATTGTCGAATTGCACTGAGACAAATCCCTATCAACAATGGCGCCGTACCGGGGTAATTGTCGATGACAGTCAACCCAATGTGCCTATTTTCATGGACTCACGCGACGTCACTTTCCCATTTACGCCCGGAGCTTTGCGCGGTGGCACGCATCGCCACGAATACCGGCGCGACGGCAAATGGATCGGATATACGTACAACGATTTCCTGATGAAAGAACAGGAAGACAAAACCGGGGTGAAATGGAACCTGCGAACCATCGGAGTTTCCAATCAGCAACATCCGGTTACTGTCGATAAAGACGAAGCAGGCGAAAATGTTCAGGGAACCTGGTATAGTGCGGTTGTGGTGCGGGTCGTTCCAAATCCTGAACCCGGAAGTGACGAAATCAGCAATGCTGCTTCCGACAGTTGGATCGGAACTAACGGCTACCAAAAACCAGATGGTTCCATGCAGGTAGCTCGTGCATTTCTTGGAACTGTTCGCGACAAAGAAGGAAAACCGGTTGATGAACTTTTTGTAGTTGATGTTCCGGATTCACTGAATATTCCGGGCGAATACGGACCACTTGAAGGCACCGAATCAACTTTTCCAATGCCTCCAAAAGGAACGGTTCAGCGACGACTGACACACACTGCCGACACACAATTTCCCGGATGTGGCGGAGTTGTTCGTTCATCTCCCGACGGAAAACTCATTTCGTACCAGGCGAAAGACGCAAATGGAATTCAGCAGATTTTTTTAATTTCTCCGGAAGGTGGAACCCCAACACAGATAACCGAACATACTTCAGGTGTTGAAAGTGGGGTACGTTGGAGCCCCGACAACAAATCGATTATTTACGTTTGGGACAACAGCATTGTTTTGTGCGAAGTTTCCGACAAATCGTTCGAACAGCGCTATAAACGACTGACGGCAAAAACGGCCGATGCGCCATCAAATATTGTTTGGTCGAATGATGGTAAAACCATTGCCTTCAACCGTGCAATTCCAACGGGAAATGGAGAGGAAAAGACGAACCAGATTTTCATAATAAAGCTGGATTAAAAAATATAAAAAATGAAGCAACTACTCCTGATTGTCACACTCCTAATTTTCGCAAATCTGTGTCCGGCTCAGCGTCCGGCGCAAGGCCCCATGTCGCCAAAACAATTCACGCCTGAAGAATTGGGTTACAAACTTTATTGGGAAGACAATTTCGACGGGAACAAATTGGATTCGACCAAATGGAAAATCCGGGGAGTCGGAGCACGAGCCATTGCGTATGTTTCTCCGGAAGCGATAAAAGTCGAGGACGGTTTCCTGAAATTGTACGCCTTGCAAAAAGGAGACAGCTTGCTGGGGAGCGCAGTGGGCACTCAGGGATTATTTATGTCGCGCTACGGATATTATGAATGCCGCGCACAGTTACAAAAATCTGAAGGAGTTTGGGGCGCTTTCTGGATTCAGTCTGAGAAAATTTCCATGGGAGAAGACCCTGCCATTTTTGGCGCTGAAATCGACATCATGGAATTCTTCAAAAAACTGGGTACCAACATTGTTTCGCACAACGTGCATTGGGCTTACGGGCCTCACCAGCAAAGCACACACGGCTACCAAAGTTACCTGAAGGGCGTCAGTGAAGGGTTTCACACGTTTGGACTGGAATGGTTGCCCGACAAATATATTTTTTATATCGATGGCTATAAGTTCTATGAAATAACTTCAGGAATTTCGAATATTGACGAATATATGATCCTAAGCATGGAATATCCGGGGAAAAAAGAAGAAATTGCCAAGACTGTTTTTCCTGATGTTTTTATAGTCGATTATGTGAAATTTTATCAAAAAATTAATAAACATTAGGCCAAATGTTTAAACAAAAGTATGTCCTTTAATTGTTCTGTATTTTATTCATTCATAAACACCAGAAAAATATACCAATGAGCATTCTCAACCGAATTTCGTTACTTACACTGTTAATTTTCTCCGGACAATTTTTGGTGGCACAAACTACAACCAATGTCCTTACAGTACCTGCAGGAAATAAACCTTCAAAAATAAACATCAACGGAACAACCATTTTACCAAGTGGCCGGTTTGTGACGCCAGCAGGCGATTTCATCCGAATCACGAACGATCCCTACGGATTGGACATTTCTCCTGACGGGAAAAAAGCAGTGACGCTGCACAACGGCGTTTTCACCATAATCGATCTGCAATCGCTGCAAACAACCCGCGTACCGAGTTACGACGGCAAAATAAAATCGCCGCTTTCAAAGGGCTCCTTTTTGGGTGTTGCATTTGCCGGCGATTCAAAAACTGTTTATTTAAGCGGTGGCGACAATGGTGCGGTTATTTCGTACGACATCGAAAAGTTAGCTCGAATCGACTCAATTTCTTTGAATGGCACAGTCGACGGCACTGACTACGAAGATAGTTTCACATCGGACCTGATTTTGAATAAAGAAAAAAATGAGCTTCTTGTGCTGGATCGGGGAAATTTCAGGATGGTCAGGATAGATTTGGGTACAAAAAAAATTACGGCTTCCGTAAATGTTGGTCGCCAACCCTTTGGTTTAACTTTAACTCCGGACAAAAAAATGGGGCTGGTTGCCAATGTTGGAGTTTATGCTTATCCACTCATTACCGGTGCCACTCCGGAAAATTTAGATTCACTCATGATTTCACATCAGCCTTATGGCGACAATACTCCGGAATCAATTAACGGAACGGTTGTGGAAGGACGAAAAGTTCCAGGGATCGGAAGTCCGTTACATCCCGACGCCATGAGTGTTTTTACAATTGATCTGGGAACAAATAAAGTTGTCGATAAATTCAAAACCGGTCACCAAATCGGGCAAATGATTGAAGGCGCTGAAGTTGTTGGTGGAGCGAGTCCAAATTCAATTGCAGTTGGTAAGCAGTTTGCCTATGTTACCAACGCTACAAACGACAATATTTCAATCATCGATTGCAAAAATCACAAGTTAATTGGAGATATCCCGATTTCAGTAGACAAGCGAATCGACAAATATCGCGGATTGCTTCCATTTGGAATCACGATTAGCAAAGATGAAAAAACGCTTTATGTTGCACTTTTAGGTTTCAACGCTGTTGCGGTAATTGACATTCCTTCCAAAACAACAAAAGGCTTAATCCCTTCAGGATGGGGACCAACTCGCGTAAAATTATCACCCGATGGCAAAGAAATATACATGATAACTTGTCGTGGACTTGGTGCCGGACCTAACGGCGGGCAAGGTTTTGTGGAACCACCTCAGGGCGACTACATTGGCGATATTCAGTTGGGGAGTTTTCAACGTGTTGCAATTCCTACCGACGAGCGATTGGCTGCTTACACTAAACAATCCATCGATAACACGTTTAAAAGCGAGCGGATTACCGACGACGTTAAAAATCCGATGCCTGTTCTACCCGGATTACGGAAGTCACCGATCAAATATGTGGTATACATTACCAAGGAAAACCGAACGTATGACGAGATATTTGGCCAATTGAAAAATGCAAATGGCGACAGCACGCTTGCCCGTTTCGGAATAGAAAACGAGTATACCCTACCCGACTCTGTTCGCTGGCGCTTTCCTCACCTGCGAATCAGTCCAAATCACCTTAAAGCAGCTAATCAATTTTCATTTTCCGACAATTACTACTGCGACAGCGATGCTTCAGTCCATGGCCACCATTGGCTGGCTGGCGTAATTCCCAATGAATGGGTAGAGTCGAATGCCAATACTTCGAAAACAGTTAAGTTATTTTCCAAAGCTCCCGGCCGACGGTTTCCAAAAACCATTGGCAGTGTAGATCCTGAAGATTATAATGAGATTGGTGGCCTTTGGGAAGCGCTTGAGCGAGCGAAAGTCTCTTTCTATAATTTTGGTGAAGCCAACGAAGACGGACACGAACGCGAAGAATGGTACGATACCAATACCGGTGCAGCGCACGGAGTAATGGTTCCCATGCAAAATGCACTTTTCACCAGAACCAGTCACGATTATGCAGGCTTTAACACCAACATTCCCGACCAATATCGAATGGAACAATTCGAAAGGGAATTTACTGCTAAATGGATCAAAGGCAAGGAAAAAATGCCATCTTTAATCACCATGCAGGTTCCAAACGATCACGGTGCAGGCATTCGTCCTGAAGATGGTTATCCGTATCCGCAATCGTTTATGGTCGACAATGATTTGGCAGTTGGCCGTATTTTGCATTTTCTTTCCAGAACAAAATATTGGAAAAACATGCTGGTCATCATTACTGAAGACGATCCACAGGGAGGAGTTGACCACGTTGATGCCCATCGTTCAGTTCTTATGATGGCTGGTCCGTATGTCAAACATGGCTATGTTTCGCACACACACGCCAATTTCGGTTCAATTCTGAAAACCATTTATAACATCCTGAATGTGCCTTACGTCAACCAGTTCGATGTAACGGCATCACTGCTCACCGATTTTTTCACTCCGGTTCCTGACTACACGCCTTACACATTGGAATTACACGATTCCCGCGTATTTGATGCAGAAAAAGCGATGGAGAAATACCACAAAACCATCGATTGGCGAAAAATCGAAAAAGGTCCGGAAATGGATGATGTAGACGATATGCGTGAGATACATTACGGTCAGTAATCTCTGAAAAATGAACCTATAAACCTGATTCCATGAAGAAAGTATTAAAATTTATCGCCGTACTGTTCCTAATCACCGTTGTTGCATTGGTTGGCTGGATGTATTCAAACATGAAAGACCGGCATCCCGGATACGAACCCGACATGAAAATATTTAGCGATAATCGCCTGCCACTTTCTGTTGGTTTTGCCGCTGTTCCAATCACTCCTGAAGTTCCGGACAAATGGACCGATAAAAATGGCGATGCCAAATACAATCCGAAAGACGGCGATACTTTTACCGATGGAAACGGGAATGGTGTTTTCGACCCGGTTTGGATAGCCGGCTTCAGCAACAGCAAAGCAGCCAACGGCATTCACGACGATTTATGGGCCCGAACCATGGTAATCGATGATGGCCGGATAAGAATTGCGCTGGTTGTATTGGACGCCATTGGCCTGATGAGTGATAACATTATTGATATTCGGAAAATGATCCCTGCCGATGCCGCAATAACGTATGCCATAGTTTCTTCAACCCACGATCACGAAGCGCCCGACTTGATGGGACTTTGGGGTGAATCTCCCTTCAAAAACGGGATCAACAAAAAATATCTGGACTTTGTTAAAAATCAGGCTGTTCAGTCCATTGTTTCGGCTGTCAAAAATTTGCGACCTGCCAAACTATCGGTTTCCGAAGATTTAACCGGCGCCATTCCTCTGGTTAAAGATACCCGTGCTCCTGAAGTTTTTGATTCAGGATTGCGAATTATCAAGGCCATTGATAAAGAAAACGGGACTACGCTTGGCTCTCTGATTGCCTGGGCCGACCACGCAGAAACACTTTGGAGTAAAAATCTCCTTATAACTTCCGATTTTTGTCACTACGTACGCGAAGGTGTTGAAAAAGGTGTTTTCAAAGGCGATAGCTTGGTAAAACCGGGAATTGGAGGAGTGGCGGTGTATGTGAATGGCGCAGTCGGCGGATTAATGACCACGCATCCAAGTTTAACTGTAACTGATCCGGTTACCGGTGTTGAATACAAAGAACCTACTTTTGAAAAAGCAGAAGCACAGGGGAAAGCTTTATCGTTACTCGCCTTAAATGCCATGGATAATCCTCTGGAAGAGATTGATTCTGCGCGAATTTCACTGATTGTGAGGTCTGTTAAGCTACCCATTGCAAATAAATTGTTTCAATTGGCCACCACTTTGGGTGTTTTAGACCGTGGCACAAGCGGTTGGATGAAAATGCGATCTGAACTGGCTGTTTTGAAAATCGGGCCATTGACCATGGTTACTGTTCCGGGCGAACCTTACCCTGAATTAATTAATGGAGGAATTGAAGCTCCTGAAGGACAAGATTTTAAAATAGCTCCACTGGAGGTTCCATCTGTTAGGGAAATGATGCCCGGCAAATATAAATTTGTGTTTGGATTGGCCAACGACGAAATTGGATACATCATTCCTAAAAGCCAATGGGATGTTGATGCACCCTGGGCATACGACAGAAAAGACTCGCCTTATGGAGAAGAAAATTCGTTAGGGCCTGAAACAGCTCCTATCATTCACAAAAACCTTCAAGAAATGCTGGCCGAACTTAGCCAGGCAAAATAAAGCTCAAATAAAAACCACAACCAACCTGAGATGAAATCAAAACTGCTAAAAAGTATATTAAAGGGTTTGCTAATTGCATTCGTCCTGTTTTCATTGGTCATGATTTCGCCGCGTTTATGGGCGTGGATTTATCCGGAAAAACCTCCTATTGGCTATCATTTTGAAACACTGGATTATCTTGCTCTTGACGTTGGGCTGGAAGAACTGATTGATAAATCGCCGGAAGTCCCTGCGGATATTGAGGAAATCAAAAACATTGAATACAAAAACACCAACGACAAATCGCTTCAACTGGATCTTTACAAACGCAAAAATCTGACAAAACCGGCTCCTTTGCTGGTATTCATTCATGGCGGCGGTTGGAATCACGGAAATCGTGCTGATTATTTAACTTATCTAATTCCTTTTGCTCAGGAAGGATACATTACTGCAACAATCAGTTATAGATTCCTGAAAGACGGGACTTATCCGGCTTGTGTTGAGGACGTTCAGGATGCCATTCAATGGTTTTTCAGGAACGGTGAAAAGTATGGTTATGATCCCGACCGTATTGCTTTGATTGGCGGATCGGCAGGCGGTCATTTAGCGCTTTTGGGGGCTTATGGATGGCACCGATTGCACTCAATTCCTGATTCCACAGCATTGGAAACACACCACAAAATTAAAGCGGTAGTTGATATTTACGGACCAATTGATTTTACAACTGAGTATGCCAGAAACCATCGGCTGATAACCAACTTTATCGCACATTCTTACGAAGATAATCCTGAATTGTACCGTGAAGCATCACCTATTCAGTATGTTAACAAAGATTGTCCTCCAACGATGATCCTTCATGGCACTTCCGACAATCTGGTTCCAATCAGTCAGGCTGATCTTCTCAAATCGAAACTCGACAGCCTGGGCATCCCCTGCATTTATTACCCGCTACCTCTATGGCCGCACACCATGGACATTGACAAACGGGTAAACGAATATGCAAAGAAGAAAATGAATCAGTTTTTCGATGAATTTCTAAAGTAAATTGATCCTCAGGTTCAGCTAAATTTTACGGTTCATAAATCCTCAATTTTCCGGATTAAGTTCGCGATATTGAGAGTTCCGTTAACCACTTCCACCTCAAGATCGAAGTTTCGGATTTCGCCTGGTTCAATGAATTCCAATGTCCCGTTTTTTCTGGCATCGGCACGGCCACCCACCAAACAATTGGCTGGTTCCATACCCAGAACATATTCACCTTCGCCCATTTGTTTCCATTGGATGAAGTTTTTCAATTGATTTTTATTGAAATGAAGAGCTGCACCAATTTCAAGTTTCCTGTTGATCAATGCTACCGAAGTTTTCCCTGCTTCATCAGCATTTAATCCGTGGTAAAAAACCTGCTCAGCATATTCAGGAGTAGGCTTTTGAAATTGGCTAAACAATTCTTTTCCTTTTTCTGCCTCTGCGTCTCTGGGAGTCAGTTTTACGGTGGGTGTCACCAATATTGTATCTTCATCAAGCAGCGGATATCCGAGGTTAAAATGAAACAGCAGCATTATTCCTTCTCGCTTAAAACCAAGGTTTTCAACCGTATTCTGAATGTGAATTTTGTTTTCGCCATACCTGCAGGTGATTTTTCGGCTTAAAACCAGATTTTCGCCAAACATCCGGGCTTCCTTCATTTTGCCACTGATGGTCAGAACCGGAATTCCATCAATCCATTCGGTGGTTGCCGAAACTTCTTCGCCCGGAATGTTTGCTATCCGGCCATGCAAAGGAAACGATTCACCTTCGTCTTCACACGGAACTCCCACATTCCGTAACCCACAAGTCGTTAAAAAGCCACCGAAAAAATTCCGGAGAAAACCGTCACCGTCTTTTTCGTAATAGGTGGGCGACACAATTCCCGTTTTATTCAGGTAGCTGCAATTTGTTCCTTTAAACGACAAACCGGCAATGTCCAAACAGCGATCGGCAACGACAGTAAATTCAAGACCTGCACCGGTCTTAACATCAAAAGCTTTCACACCGTCGGCCCTTCCACCTGAAAGAGTATATTCCTTAATTCCAAACAATTGACTAAAATCGCCCACATAGCGAAGCATTCGTCGTTTTGTATTAATTTGATTTTCCATAGCGCTGAATTTAAATTTATTTCTGTTTTTAGTTAATCCTGAAGATGATAAAACGCTGACGCCGGTATTTCCTGCTCCGGAATTCCCGGACCTTCCCAACTCACCGTGTTGAACTTTCGCGCACCCAACTGAAAATATTTTTCCAGCACGGCATATTTTCCTTTGCGAAGTGCAACGGTCCGGAATCCGCCGTGCAAAAATTCTTTTCCATCCAGATATAGCGTGCATTTGTCGTTCACCTTTATCGAAAACGTATAAATGCCGTCTCTCGGAACATCCAGATATCCCGAATAAATATACCCGAAATAATCTTCCCTCTTTCTCTTATCAATCGTAAAATTGGAAATAATTCCAGCTTCCACGGGAATCAGTTTATCCAGATCGTTTTCTTCCATCACCTGTGCTTCGTAATAGTTGTATTTCAGCCCTTTCCTGAAATTTCCGGACGATTCGTGATCTTTCAGGTTTTCAAATTCCAGTTTGGTCACTTTTACTGAAACGGATACACTTGGCAAAATTCCATCCTTAAAAGCTGCAAACCGCACATTTGTAGTTTTCGCCAAAACAACAGGCTGGCTGTATAGCAATGACTGCCCGGTTGGCCGTGAACCATCGGTTGTGTAAAAAATCCGTGCTTCAGGATCGTCGCACTTCAGGATTACTTTGGCTGAATTAAGAAAGTATTCGTCTGAAGTTACAGCATAAGGTAAAACTGTTGTCGCTTCGTATTTCTCGGAATGTGGACGATTCTCATTCGCGGCTCCCCATTCCCTATTTGGTTCAGGTCCCATTTCAAAAACCAGTTCCGAACCATTCAGAATATCATCGTGTGTAAACCACGATTTGGTTAATGGCAAACCATTGAGTGTTGCCGATTGGATGTAGATATTTTTGTCTGACACATGATTTGCCTGAACAATAAATTTCTTTCCGTTTTCAAGATTTATGGTAACCCGGTCAAAAATCGGCGTTCCGATGATATATTCCGGAGTTCCCGGACAAACTTGGTAAAAGCCCATGGCACTTAAAATGTACCAGGCCGACATTTGTCCGCAATCCTCATTTCCGCTCAGACCATCAGGTTTATCATCATACATGGTATCCAGAATTTTCCGGACAATGGCCTGCGTTTTCCAGGGAGTACCGGCGTAATTGTACAAGTAAGCCATGTGGTGACTGGGCTCGTTACCATGTGCATATTGTCCAATCAGTCCCGTTGCATCAATTGCATTTTCATCGTGTTTCGACTGTTCGGTGAAAAGGGTATCCATCCAGGCAATGAATTTCTCATCTCCGCCAATCATATCAATTAAGCCGTTCACATCCTGCGGCGCAAACAGACTATACTGAAAGGAATTTCCCTCAACAAAATGTTCACTACCTTCCGCAGGATCAAAAGGTGAAACCCAGGTCCGGTCTGCATTCTTTGGTCGCATAAATCCGGTTGACGGGTCAAACAGGTTCTTGTAAAATTGTGACCGGCATGTAAAATCCTGGAAATCCTGCGGTTTATTCAGCGATTTGGCCATTTGAGCTACACACCAGTCGTTGTAGGCATATTCCATCACCATCGAAACGGAGCCACCCACTTTATCCGCGGGAATAAATCCCAGATCGTTAAAATAGCCGATGTTCTCCACTCGCTTCTTCATGGCTTCATAAGCCAGCTCAGCATCAAAGCCACGAATTCCATTGACGTAACCGTCCAGAATAACCGAATGCGTGTGGTAGCCGATCATGACGCCGGTATAATTTCCGGCCAGTTCCCACTGCGGAAGCTTTCCGCCGATGCGATACATTTCAAGGAAGGTTTTTATCCAGTCGGTGTATCGCGCCGGATCGATAATGGTGTACAGTGGCATGTTGGCGCGAAACGTATCCCAAAGCGAAAATACGGTGTAATTGGTAAAACCGTTGGCCGTATGAATCTGATGATCGACACCACGAAACCGTTTATCGACATCCATAAATTCGTTGGGTGCAATGGCCGTATGATAAAGTCCGGTGTAGAAAATACGCCGCTGTTTTTCAGTTCCACCCTCAACATCAATCTTTGATAGAAACGTATTCCATTTCTCTTTGGCATCCTGAACAACTTTTTCAAAATCCCAGACTGAGATTTCCGCTTCAAGATTCTTCTTTGCGCCATCTATGTCCACCGCTGAAATTCCAACTTTCACCAAAACCTGTTCATTTTCAGCGGTCGGAAATTGCACAAAAGCACGGATATTTTGTCCTGAAGCATTGTTAATTCCTTCCTTCAGCGAATCATTCACAGCAATTCCGAATGTGGTAAATGGTTTTGAAAATTTCGCGTAGAAATAAACATACTGCTCGCTTGCCCAGCGTCTGGATTTCCGCAATCCCTGAATTTCGGTGTCGCTTACAATTTCGATGTTCGATTCAAGCACGTGGTCGCGGTTCTTCAAGTCGATAATAATATTCGACTTGCCGGACGCAGGGAAGGTGTACCGCTGCATACCCGCATGGGTTGTCGCTGTCAATTCTGCTTTTACATTGTAATCGTCGAGCAACACACTGTAGTAGCCCGGAGAAGCATATTCATTTTCATGCCTGAAAGCCGAGCGGTAGCCAGATTTTGAGTCTATTTCATCGCCCGGCAAAATCTGAACATTGCCAACCGTGGGCATAAAAAGCACATCGCAATATTCCGGAGCGCCGGTTCCGCTTAAATGCGTCTGGCTAAAACCCATAATTGTCTTGTCGGAATAATGATAACCGGAGGATCCGTCCCAGTCTTCCCAACGTGTATCGGGACTAAGCTGAACCATTCCAAACGGAACAGTTGCCCCGGGGAAAGTATGCCCATGCCCGCCCGTTCCAATCATTGGATCTACAAGCCTGGTGTAATCTCTCTGCCTGGTTTTCACAGAACAGGCCGACAGAAAAGCAAGGATTAACAGCAAAAAGAGTTTCGACATTTTAGTTAGGTTATGATAATTTTCGACTTCTATTTACCACGTAATAACTATTTTAGCACAAAGACATTTTTATTTCTTCATAGGATTTTTCATATACCAGGCATCAATTCGCTGTTTTACATTTTCCCTGATATTCATCCAGAATAGGTTATAATCGTATCTGTGGTAATCCTTAATTACTTTCTTTTCTTCTAGTTCGGCGGGTGTTTCAATCCAAAGAATTTTGGACGACGGCTCAATTCCGGCGCTAACCGTATGCGGAACAACCGATTCAAAACCTAACATGATTCCCTCGTGAAGGTCTGGTGAAGCCCATTGGTCGGAAGTTGTCCAGGTTAGTGGATTGACACAAACTGAATTTCCCTCTTCAGCTTTTATTCGGTCAGGAATGACACCTTTGGCATAAGTTCGCCAACCAACAAAACATCCGGTTTGATCGGGCCGTTCACCCACCTGAAGTTTTTTAAAATCACCATTTTTAATTTGATAACCAACAATATAAGCGCAAACAAGCTGCTTTTGCAACGGTTTTCCGTCGAAAAATTCCTGAAGTAGTCGTATGGCATGCAAACTACCCTGACTATGCGAAGCAATGATTATCGGACGATTTTTGCTGTAATGTTTCAGGAAATACTGAAATGCTGTCTTCACATCCTGATAAGCGAGATCAAAAGCAGCTTTTGCTTCAGGAGTATTGAAAACATAGAAAGCCTCCATATTTCCCTGGCGGTAACGCGGCGCGAATACACGGCAACTGCCGTTAAAAACGGTTGCCTGCAACAATATTGACAAGTTATCGGTATTGTTATTTACAGTCGTATCGCGCAAATCAGCATTCCACGGCGATGTTTTTTCTTCTCCGAAATAGGAAGTCGGATGAATAAAAAATACATCGGCACGTATATCTCGGGTTTCATCTTTCAGGAACGCCGGAATCTTATCACTGGTATCATCCTTAAACGGGGACGCTGCCCAGAATTCCAGTTTACTGTAATCCGGATCCGGGCCAGTATTTGGGCCTGCATTGGAATTCCGATTTTGAGCACTGGCCAAAGAGATGATTAGAAAGGAGGCAAAAAGGGAAAGAAAAAACTTTTTCATACGCTGCTATTTTAATATAGGTTTGTTACTCATTTCAAAACGCAATTCACCCCCCTGGGCGATTTCAGCATGTTTAAACTGAAATCGATCGAGAAGTTTGCCATTTAGCCAGACTTTGCTGACATATTTATTTTCGGGAGCATAATTTTCGGCCACAATTGTCAGAATTTTATCCCCGATTTTTACTTCCGCCTTTTTGAAAAGCGGAGCGCCAATCTCGTACACATCCGAACCGGCAACCGGGTAAAATCCCAGCGCGCTGAACACGTACCACGACGACAAAGTTCCGGCATCGTCGTCTCCGTCAATTCCATTGTAATCCGCGCCATATTTGTTATCCAGAATCCACCGCACCCATTTCTGCGTTAAATCCGGACGACCAGCATAATTAAACAGGTAGGCTGCGTGCAAATCAGGTTCGTTGCCGTGCCAGTAATACGAACCGGGACTCCATGTTCCGCGCGTTGAATCGGAAAGAGCGAAAAAATCATTCAACTCTTTCACAAAATAATCTTTACTTTTAAACAGTGAAATCAAGCCTTCAGGATCGAAAAATAAAGCCCAACGCCACTGCAAGGCGCTTCCTTCCACGTAAGCTTTTGTATATTTCTGATTAAAATCGGTATAAGTCAATTTCAGCGGTTTAAAATTCTGATCGAACTTTCCGGAAGAATCCCTCGCCTGGAAATATTGCGTTTCCGGATTCCAAATGTTTCGATAGAATTGTGAATGTTCAGCAAATAACCGGGCATCGTCATCGTGACCCAGCGCTTTGGCCAGTTTCGAAATGGCATCGTCGGCATACGCATATTCCAGCGTTTTGCTCACAGAACGCTCCATAAGATCGGACGGACAATATTGATATTTCAGATCCAAATCCATACCACCTCTCGGCTTGAATCCCTCCTTCGGAATATCAATCGCAAGCGCAGCCTTTCGCATGGCCTGAAAAACTGTATCCACATCAAAATCGCGAATGCCTTTCTGGTAGGCTTCCGAAATAACAATATCAGCCGAAGCGCCAATCATGGAACCGGTGTAACCATATCCGGCCGGCCAGCGCGGAAGCGAGCCGCCCTGGTCGCACATTTTTGTCAGCGAAACCATCATGTCGCGCTGATCTTCGGGAACCAGCAGCGTAAAGAGCGGATGAATGGTACGAAACGTATCCCATAGCGACAAATCGGTGAAATAGCGAAAGCCGCTTGCCTGATGAACTTTCTTATCGAACCCCATGTATTCGCCGTTCACATCGCTAAAAGCTGTCGGCATCTGGAATGAATGGTAAAGAGCAGTATAAAAGATTTTACGTTGGTCGGCTGTTCCGCCTTCAATTTTAACGAGCGAAAGCTTGTCTTCCCAGGCCTGTTTCGCTTTTGCCAAAATTTCGTCGAAACTCAAATTTCCGGCTTCAGTTTCAAGGTTTTCTTTTGCATTTTCAATGCTGATGTATGAAATTCCCATCCGAAGTTCGACCACATCTTTCGTTTTGGTTTTTCTGAAGCTAACATCGGCTCCCAGTTTATCTCCTGAAGTGGAATCCTGATTTTTCAGGAACTTATCTGCATTCCATACGCCATACGATTCGAATGGCTGGTTGAATTTCGCATAGAAGTATACTTTTTCCCCTCCGTAGCGACTGGCAAACGATCCAAAAGTGCGAATACATCCGGTGACTTCCTGTTTTTCAGGAGAAATGGAAACCTCACCTTCCGTGGTTTTTCCGCGTCCCAACGCACTTGAAACATCAATTAAAATATGCGGAGTTTCCGCTTTCGCGAATGTGTATCGGTGAAGTCCAACATGCAAAGTGGTTGTCAGTTCAGCCAATACGCCTTGTTCCGGAAGTTTCACTGCATAATATCCCGGAAAGGCTATCTCCTCGTTATGTGAAAACTTGCTGAATCTCCCTTCCAGATATCTTTCCGGCCCATCCTCTTCTGAAGTAGGAACTACCCGAAAATGACCCCCATCATAAGCACCGGTGCCAACCAATCGGGTATGGCTAAAACCCATGATTTTGTTGTCGCCATAATAATAACCGGCAGTACTCACAGTTTCTTCATCGCCAAAAAGCGAACCCAGGAAAAATTTAGTATCCGGACTTAAACGGACCATTCCAAACGGAACAGTTGCTCCGGGGATATCATCGGCAGCCGTGTACGTTGGGAAACCACCGGTTCCGATAAACGGATTGACAAATTGACCAAATTCGCCAGGTTTGGCTGAAACAGGCATCTGACCCGGTTTGGCTGAAACTGTAATTTGGTAGCGGATGTAAAAAATAAAAATAATCGCAGTTAAGATAAGCACCAATCCTAAAACCACAGATAAAAGATATTTCAAAATTCGCTTCACTTTCGTTGGTTAAATAGTTAATTGCTTTTCAGGCTTAACATTCCATCAGTCAATCCCAGCGAGGATGCTTTTATCCTGATATCACCTTTTTTGCCGGTACTTTCGATGACTACCAAACATTTGCCGCTAAATGCGTGTCGCTCGTGACCTTTAGCTGGTTCGAGGCTCATCGCATTGCCATTACCAACTCCGACAATTTTTCCTTCTCCTTCAATTTCAAAATGCACAAGGTTGTCCGCATCAGGAATCACGATTCCGTTTTCATCAGTAATTTTCACAGTAATAAACGACAAGTCCTTGCCATTAGCCTGAATTGTACTTCGGTCAGCCAAAAGTTCGATTCTCGCTGCATCTCCCGCTGTTTTTACAACATCGGTGGCTACCAGTTTCCCGTTTCTGTACCCTTCAGCTTTTAATGTCCCGGCAGAAAACGGCACCTTCCAGCGCAGAGATAATTTTTTTGTATTGGCGAAATTCTTTGTCCCCACAGGCTGATCATTCAGGTAGAGTTTCACCTCATCACAATTGGTATAAGCCACCACATCAATCATCTGGCCATCAGCCCAGTTCCAGTGTGGAAGTAAATGTACCATTGGCTCATTCGTCCACTGACTTTTATAAAAGTAGTAGGAATCTTTTGGAAAACCACACAAATCGAAAATTCCGAAATAGGAACTAACGGCCTTGTCGCCGTATGGCGAAGGCTCTCCCATGTAATCAAAACCTGTCCAAATATACATTCCCGACATCCACGGTCGGCTTCGAACCGCTAACCAGGCTTCCTCGTGTGTTGTTCCGCCTCCGGCATCGTCGAATGCCGATGTCTGGCAATCCGGAAAAGTTTTTACAATGGTATCAAGCGTAAAATGATAAATTCCCCGGCTATCAAACTGTGAAGTTGTTTCACTGGCCAGGTAAAACCAATCCGGATGTTTTTGCTTTATTTCATCATAAGCATCAATGGAATAGTTAAATCCAACCACATCAACAGCAGCTGTCATCCCCTTTTTCTCGGCATCGTGAATAAAGTTGAATGCTGAAGTGGTAAAACGGGTTGCATCGTATTTTTTAATAGTTGCCACCAGTTCTCTGGCTATTTCTCCACCATTCGTACTGCCCGGAAACCACTGTTCTTTAATCTCGTTTCCAATGCTCCAGAAAATCACAGAGGGGTGGTTCCGGTCGCGTAAAACCATATCGGTAATTTCACGCTCATGCCAGTCTTTAAAGTAATTCTGAAAACCAAAAGGAGCGGCATCTTTACCGATGTACCAGCAATCGAAAGTTTCGTCCATCACCAAAAATCCCATTTGGTCACACAGTTCCAAAAGTTCAGGAGCCATCAGATTGTGACTGCAGCGAATGCCGTTACAACCCATTGATTTCAGGAGTTCGAGTTGTCGTTGCAGTGCCCTGTCGTTCAGAGCAGAACCAAGTGGCCCGAGATCGTGGTGATCGCAAACACCCAGGATTTTCAAATTTTTACCGTTCAGATAAAAGCCACTATCGGCTTTGAATTCGATTGAACGAATTCCAAATGTTGTTGTATAAGTATCCTTCAGGTTTTTATCCTGAAAAACTCTAGTCACCAATTTGTATAGGTTCGGATTCTGAATATCCCACAATCTGGGAGAATTTAAAGTCATGGCCGTATTCAGCACAACTTTAGAGTTCAGTGCAGCTTTGCAGTCCTGCGTTTTTAGGGCAACTTCCTTTCCGGATTGATCAACAACCGTTGAAACAACTTTAAGGGTTGCCTTTTCATTGCTGTCATTTGAAATCGTTGTCACCACATTTATAGTTGCCTCCTTCTCAGAAACTTCTGGTGTTGTGACATAAGTTCCCCATTGACTTACATAAACCGGAGAGGTAGTAATCAGCCAGACATGCCTGTAAATTCCGGCACCCGTGTACCACCGGGAATCGGGCTGTTTCGAGTTGTCGACTTTCACTGCAAGTACATTTTCTCCTTTTTGAATAAATGGCGTCATATCGTACTGAAAAGTGGCATAACCATAAGGACGTGTTCCAAGTGCGTGCCCGTTGATGTATACCGTGCTGTTTTTATAAGCGCCGTCGATCACGATGAAAAACTTTTTTTCGGGCATATCGGTCAGATTAAACTTTTTCCGGTACCAACCAATTCCACCGGGCAACAAACCTCCCTGATGCCCCGAAGGATTGTCGGGACGAAAAGCGCCTTCAATACTCCAATCGTGAGGCAAATCAAGTTCGCGCCACTTCTGATCCTGGAAAGAAACACTTTCCGCTCCTGCCACATCACCCAGATGAAATTTCCAGTTGGCATCAAAATTCTCTCTGCCAGCAGGTTGTGCCGAAAGCAGGACCTCAAAACAGCACATAAAAACAAGAAGAGTTGCGATTTTCCTTTTCATTAGTTACCTGGTATAAAGTTCATTTGCCTGAATTTCATGTTTAGCCATTCCCGGACCTGACCAACTCACTTTCAACGATTTGCCACCGCCACACTGCATGTATTTCACTAAAATGGCATGCAGACCCGCTTTTAGTGCAACGCGTCCCGGTTCTTCAACAGCCCCGTGATTGCCATCATTCTCTATCAGTTCAAATGCGTCGATATACAATGTACTCCCGTCGTTCGAAGTCAGGGAAAAATCATAAATGCCATCTTTAGGCACGCGGATATAACCTTGAAATCGATACCCAAAATAATTACTTCGGGGCGCATTTTTAATACTGAAACAATCTGTAATTCCCGATTGAATAGGTTCAGAAATATCCAGATCGGCAGTTGTTACGAAAAAGCGTTCGAAATAATCGTAAGCCAACCCTTGCTTTACCTTACTAACTCCTGAAGGTTCATTCAGAACAGCTTTAGTCAAATCAATGCTGATTACTGTACTCGGCATCAGGCCTTTGCAGAAAGCTTTCATTTTCAGGACACAGGTATTGGAAACTTCAAACGGAGTTGAAAATATAGCAGACTGTTGAGTAGGTTCCGAACCGTCGAGCGAATAGCGGATTTCAGCGCCGGGCGTATCGCAACCCAGACTAATCAGCGTCGATTTTCCGAACAACAATTCTCCTGATTTCAGGAATGGAAGCGAAACTACCGGATCTCCATTTTCGGAGTATGGACGATCAGCCCTGGCAGTTCCCCAGTTTTTATTCGGATTTGGGCCCATTTCAAATACAAGTTCGCCACCAGCCATTATATCGTCGTGTTTCAGGTACGATTTCGTGTAGTCATTTCCGTTCAGTTTGGCCGACTGGATGTATACATTTTCTTTGGAAACATTGTTTGCAGTTACACTGAACGTTCTTCCGCTTTCCAAATGGATTGTAGCCTTCGAGAAAAGCGGAGAACCAATTTCATACATAGTTTGTCCGGGAGCAACCGGATAAAAGCCCATGGAACTCAGAATGTACCAGGCTGAAATCTGGCCACAATCGTCGTTGCCGGCAATTCCATCGGGTTCGGTCGAATAAAGTTCATTGAGTATGCGACTGACTAGCTTCTGTGTTTTCCACGCTTCGCCCGCGTAATCGTACAGGTAAGGTAACTGTTGACCGGGTTCGTTCCCATGCCAATACTGACCAATGGAGCCGCGTTCGCCACGTTTTGATTCCAGCGTAAATAGTGTATCCAGCCAGGTTCCAAAAGCCTGGCCGCTGCCGAATTTGGAAACCAGCCCATCCACATCGTGCGGAACATACATGTATTGGTACGCATTTCCTTCAGAATAGGCCGAATTTACCAGTGGATCGAAAGGTTCGAGCCAGCTTCGGTCGAAATTCCGGCCACGCATAAAACCTACCGAGGGATCAAATACATTTTCCCAATTGTGCGCCCGCTGATGATAAGTTTCATAATCATGAGGCTTATCCATCGCTTTGGCCATTTGCGAAATGCACCAATCGTCGTAGCAATATTCCAGCGTTTTCGATACCGATTCGCCCTGCCGGTCAGCCGGAAGAAATCCGATCGTTTTATAGTATTTCAATCCCAGCCGATCCATTTGCGAAACCTGTTTCACAGCTTCAAATGCTTTCGTCACATCGTAACCGCGAATTCCCTTCATGTACGCATCAGCAATAACCGGAACCGCATGATAGCCCAACATATCGTCGGTGTAGTTTCCGGCCAGTGGCCACATGGGCAAACGACCGCCATTGTCGTACATTTGAAGTAGTGAACTGATAAATTCGTTCGTCCGTTTCTGATCGATAATGGTAAATAGCGGATGCAAAGCCCGATAGGTGTCCCATAAGGAAAATACAGTATAATGCGGCGAGCTTTCACTTTTGTGAACTTTGTGATCAACGCCACGGTACAGTCCGTCAACATCAGAAAAAATACAGGGGCTCAAGTGCGCGTGGTACATCGAAGTATAAAAGATGGTCTGCTGTTCCGGCGTTCCGCCTTCTACCTCAATCTTCGACAACTCTTTTTGCCATGCCTGTTCTGCATCTTTTTTAACTCCGTCGAAATCCCAATCCGGAATTTCTGCATCCAGATTTTTGCGCGCACCTTCTGCACTAACAGCAGAAATACCCACTTTCACCAGAATAGCTTCATTCTTTACGGTCTGGTAATTCACCACGGCTTTGATATTTTTTCCTTCAGCGTCAGTCAGTTCTTTACGGATTGTATCGTTTACAGCGATTTCAAGCGACGAAAAAGGTTTGGAAAACCGCGCGACAAAATAGACATACTGATCCCAGGCCCAGCCATGCGAACGACGCAATCCCTCAATCTCGGTGTCACTTACTTTTTTGATGTTCAGGAATTCGGCGCCAAACGGATACGCCAAATCGATAACAATGTGCGAACTGTCGCTTTGCGGAAAAGTGTATTTATGAAATCCGGCACGCAACGTCGTAGTCAATTCCGCCTGAATGTTGTAATCTTTCAGAAGTACGGAATAGAAACCCGGAGAAGCCGATTCATGCAAGTGATCGAATGCCGAACCATAACCATTTTGTCCGGGAGACATCGGATTTAAATACACTTTCCCGACAGCAGGTGAAAACAAAATATCGTGGTATTCAGGTTCTCCCACTCCATTCAGGTGGGTATGCGAAAAACCCAAAATGGTGCTGTCGGCCGAAGCGTATCCACCGCAAGAATTCAGGCGGGTGTCGGGACTCAATTGTACGCCACCAAACGGCATGCTGGCTCCGGGCCAGGTATTGCCGTCGGCTCCTGTTCCAATAAACGGGTTAACCAGTTTAGTCAGATCACTTGGTCGGCTAATCCGGTTGCAGGAGCCGGAAAGAATCAAAATGCAGGACAGAATTAATACTATTTTGGTCAGTGTCATTTGAATTTTATTTTTCGGTTAATGAAATAAATCGCGCGCAGAAACTTCCTGTTTTTTCACGCCGGGACCTTCCCATATCAGGTGGAGGCTTTTAGCCAATCCCTGTTGAAAATAGTCAACATTAATGTGATGCCAGCCTTTTTTCAGTCCAATTTTCGAATCCAGAATCTGTTCGCGATGTCCGCCGTCGTTGTCAATAATCAGTTTGCCATTCAGGTATAGAACAGCGCCATCATTGGCTTCCAGCGAAAATGTATAAACTCCTGTCTCCGGAACTTTCAAGTATCCTTCCAGATTATAACCAAATGGCCGGTCGTCTTTAATCGCATCTACATTGAAGGTTTTCAGCACTCCGGAATCCAGAACCGGCGCCGCTTTCTGATCTTTGGCACTCATCACGCCGGGGCCTTCACGGTATAAATACTTTACTCCGGATTTTAGGCCAGTGGGATTTACCGCATCCAGCATATCAATCTTTTTGAAATGAACGGTAACCGGATAACCTGGGAGAATTCCATCGACAAAGCTTTTGACTTTCAGCACAGTTGGTTTGGCGATGATTATTGGCTTGGTGTAAAGAGCCGATTTTTCTGTCGGCTCTGAACCATCAACCGTGTAATGGATTTTTGCACCAGGTTCGGTTCCGGAAAGGATTACAGTGCGGCTGTCTAAAAACAGAATATCAGAAAACTCGATTTTAGTAGCTTGTGCATATTTGAATTTTTTCTCAGGAGAATACGGCCGGTCGTCTTTTTTCGAGCCCCGTTCCTTGTTCGGTTTATCGCCCATTTCAAAAACCAGTTTTCCGCCTTTCATGATGTCTTCGTGCTTCAAATAGCTTTTCGAATACGGACTTTCGTTCAGGCTGGCCGACTGGATATACAGGTTCTTTTCGTTGTTGTTATGGGCAACGATCTCGAATTTATTTCCGTTTTCGAGGTTGATGGTGACCTTATCAAAAAGTGGGCTTCCAATCACGTAATAATCCATTCCCGGTGTCACAGCATAAATTCCCATGGCGCTCATTACATACCAGGCCGACATCTGGCCGCAATCTTCGTTGCCGGCAATTCCATCCATTTGATTGGTATAAAGCGTCGACAGTATCTGACGGACCATTTTCTGGGTTTTCCACCGAGCACCAACATAATTGTACAACCAGGCTATGTGATGACTGGGTTCGTTGCCATGCGCATATTGGCCAATTAAACCGGTTACATCGCGTAGGTTGATCTTTGAAAAATCGGTTTTTGCAATGAAACAGGAATCCAGCCAGTTTTCAAAAATCCTGTCGCCACCCATCATTTGAATCAGTCCGTCGATGTCCTGAGGAACGAATGTTGAATACTGGTAGGCGTTGGCTTCCGTATAATGATTGATCGTTTCCTTTGGATCGAAATCTCCGACAAACTGGAAATTACTTTTCCGACCCCGCATAAAATTCACTTCCGGAGAAAATACATTTTTGTAAAAATCGGCACGCTCGCTGAAATACAAATCGTCATCTGCATTAAAATCCTGAGCCAAGCGCGTTACACACCAGTCGTCGTAACTGTATTCCAGCGTACGCGAAACCGATTGCCCCTTCAGATCGGCCGGAATAAATCCGTATTGCAAATACAATTCCTTTTCAGGACGAATGGAATCGTTGGCCAGTTTCACGGCTGCTTCATAAGCTTTCTTTACGTCGTAATCACGAATTCCCTTCACATACGCGTCTGCCAAAACCGAAATGGAATGGTAGCCAATCATTGGAGGCGTATCGCCTTCCTGCCCGTCGAACTCCATAATCAACATCCGGCCATTGTGATCGTAGCGCTCCAGAAAAGTGCGGATAAACTGCGAGGTCAGCTTCTGATTGATGATGGTATACAAAGGGTGAAGTGCCCGAAAGGTGTCCCACAACGAGAAGTTGGTGTAATTATCGAAATCGGTGGCTGTGTAAACTTTTCCATTCGTGCTCCGGAATTTGCGGTCAGCGTCCATGTACAAATTCGGATGGATCATGGAATGATAAAGTGAGGTATAAAAAATGACCTGATCGTTTTCGGTACCGCCTTCTACCTGAATTTTGTTCAACTCTTTGTTCCAGGCTTCGCGCGCATTTGCTTTCACCTGATCGAAATCCCAGCCCGGCATTTCTGTTTCCAGATTGTTGCGGGCACCGTCGATGCTTACCATAGAAATACCAACTTTCAGCAAAACGGGTTCGTTTGCTTTGGTGTCAAATCGGAAAAAGCCTTTAAGATTTTCACCTTTCACCGTATCAGGCTGATTTACGAGCTGATCGCCTGAAGCAATTTCGAAATTTCTGAAAGGCTCCGAAAAGCGGGCTACAAAATAAACACGGTTGTTGTTGCATCCCGAAATTTCATCTCCCTTTACCGTCACAAAACCATTGGCAAGCTTCAAAAACAAGCCGGAAGCTTCAGCCGCAGGGAAGGTAAATTTATACAGCCCGGTGCGTATCGTGGCCGTTATTTCCACATCGATGTTGGAGCTGTCGAGCTTTACGTTATAATATCCGGGCGAAGCAGTTTCGTTTGCATGCTGAAACGTAGAGGAAAACCCTTTCAGGAAAGATCCTTGTTCGATGGCTGGCATAAACAAAACATCACCCGGAGCGCCGTCGCCACCACCCGCCATGCCGCTGAGGTGCGTTTGGCTGAAACCGAAAATTGTTCCCGAATTTTGATCGGCTGAATATCGTAAACACGGCCCCGGCTGGATCATTCCGTAGGGAAGAACCGGTCCCCGAAAAGTGTTTCCTCCATTGATGGTTCCAATAAATGGGTTGACCAGTGCGGTGTAATCGTTGGACTTTTGCCTTGACGTGCAAGCTCCAAATGCCAAAAGGAATAAAATCAATACGGTTGTTTGCGTTCGTTTATTCATAGTAAATTGGTTCAAATTAATGAAATAAAACCTGTTCCGGAATTTCTTCCATCTTACCATCCGGATTTTCCCAGCTTACCATCAGTCTTTTTTTACCGCCCATCTGGAAATAGTTGACTTCAATCGCATGCCACCCCTTTTCGAGTGACCTCTTTCCCCATTTATCCTGATTCGTGCGCGACTCGTCGTTATCTACCAATAGTTTTCCATCCAACAGAAGGTTACTGCCATCGTTCGAGTTCAATGAAAAGCTATAAATTCCACTCGCCGGAATCAGGATATAGCCACTAAACTCATAGGCAAATGCGCGATCGTCATTTATGGCTGCAATGCTGAATGTCGGAATTGTTCCGGATTTGCTGAACTCGAATTTTTTCATGTCATCAACCGAGATGCAATAGGTCTCCATGTATTTGTAGTTCAAACCTGGCCGTGGCGCACTCTGAAGTTCGGCAGCAGGCGTCGGGATCAGTTTCTCAAAATCCATTGAAACCGGATAGCTTGAATTCAGTCCGCTGGCAAAACCACGCGCTTTAACTGTTGCTGATTCAGTTAAAGTTAACGGTTCAGAATAAATCGGTGAAGTTTCAACCGGATCAGAACCATCTGTAGTGTAGCGAATATTCGTATTTTGATCGTTGCACGAAAGCACTACTGTTGCCTGTTTCAGAAAAGTCTGGTCTTTTGACCTGATTTCAGGAATAGAGGCTGAAGGATATCCTTCGGTGTGAGGCCGATCTTCTGATTTACTTCCCCACGACTGATTCGGCGAATCACCCATCGTGAAAACCATTTCACCACCATTCATGATATCGGAATGATTCAGGAACGATTTGGAATAATCATTCCCATTAAGGGTTGCAGATTGAATATAAATATTTTTTGAACCTGCTTTTTTTGTACGAATTGTAAAATCTTTCCCGTTTTCAAGATGAATAGTCACTTTGTCGAAAACGGGCGAACCAATCACATAATAAGGCAACCCGGGTGTAACCTGATAAAAACCCATTGAGCTAAAGACATACCAGGCCGACATTTGTCCCGCGTCGTCATTTCCGCACAAACCGTCGGCACGATCGCTATACAGGCCAGACAAAATTTTGGCGACGACCTCCTGGGTTTTCCAGGGTTTACCTGCAAAATTGTACAAATAGGCCATGTGGTGACTGGGTTCGTTACCATGAGCATACTGACCGATAAGCCCGGTTACATCGCCGGACGGCATCTCCGACTGATCTGTTTTCTGCGAGAAACAGTCATCGAGCCAGGTTTCAAATTTTTCATCGCCGCCCATCAAATTGATCAGGCCATTTATATCCTGAAGTACAAACATTGAATATTGCCAGGCATTTCCTTCGGTATAATTACCCGACGATTTGGTGGGATCAAAAGGTTCAAACCACCGGAAATCGCTGCTTTTGGGGCGCATAAAACCAGTTTTCGAATCGTATAAGCTGCGGTAAAACTGCCCTTTGGAAGAATAAAAACGAAAATCTTCTTCGCTGAATGATTTGGCCAGCACCGACACACTCCAGTCATCGTAAGAATATTCCAATGTTTTTGAAACATTCTGATTGTCGGTATCATAAGGAATAAATCCAAGTTGTTTATATATCGTCTTTCCGGTCCGTCCTTCTTCCGAGAGCTTTTTCATGCCATCGTAAGCCAGATTCACATCGTAGTCGCGAATTCCTTTGGCCCAGGCATCGGCAATAACAGGCAGCGAATGATAGCCAATCATCGCAAAACCCTCGCTACCGCCAAACTCCATAATTGGCAAATTTCCGAAATGCTGGTAGCGTTCGATGAAACTACGAATGTACTGATTGGTTCGCTTCTGATCGATAATGGTGTAGAGCGGATGAAGCGCCCGAAATGTATCCCAAAGGGAATAAGTCGTATAATTTTCGAAATCGTCAGCCACATAGACTTTACGATCAGTACTTCTGTATCTTCCATCGACATCGGATGAAATGTTGGGATGGATATTGACATGATACATGGCCGAATAAAACGTACGCTGCTTCGTTTCAGTTCCGCCGTCCACTTCAATTTTAGCCAGTTCAGTATTCCAGGCATCGGCTGCCTGCCGGCGAATCTTGTCAAAATTCCAGCCCGGTAATTCTTCTTTCAGGTTTTTTATTGCCCCATCAATATCAACTCTCGACAAAGCGACTTTTACCATTACCTCTTTATTCGTTTTTGTATCGAACGTAAAATGGGCTTTTACATTTTTTCCTGAAATCTCAGTTGGATTTTCTTCGGATTTTTCATTGTTATAAAAACCAAATGACGAAAATGGTTGCGAAAACTCGGCATAAAAATAAATCGTACGGTCTCCGTCCAATCCTCCGTGGCAGTGCCTGAATCCGGCAATTTTAGTATCTGATATTTTCTGAAGATAAAGGCTATCGATTTTATCATTGATTCCGTGAACAAGATCAAGTATAACATTACCCTTTTCAGTCGCCGGAAAAGTGTACTTGTGAAAACCAACCCGCGTGGTACTGGTTAATTCCACTTTTATGCCGTCTTCCAGCACAACAGAATAATATCCCGGAGAAGCAGTTTCCTGATCGTGCGAAAAAGCCGTACGGTAGCCTGATTTCGTATCAGCGGGATCACCCGGCACTAGCTGAATTTTTCCAACCGTTGGCATCAGTAGAATATCGGCTCCACCCCCACTGCCAACTCCGCTGTAATGAATGTGACTAAAACCCATGATGCTTTTATCGGAATAATGATAGCCAGAGCATCCGTCCCAGGTTGTTGTGCGGGTATCCGGGCTGAGTTGTACCATTCCGTGCGGCATCATTGCTCCGGGAAATGTATGCCCGTGATCGTCAGTTCCGACAAACACATTTACCAATTGGGTATAATCTTTCGTCTCCTTGCAGGCCGTAAATAATGCCAAAACAACGAAAAAGCACAGACTTAAGTTTTTGATTTTCACGATAAGATTAATTATTGGTAAATGAATCACTGTGTTAGTTATTGAGAATCTCGTTACAATTTCGAATACGTCTAAACTGAAACCTTAACTGGCCAGAATCAATTTCCATATCCAATCAACCAGCGTGTGCACAAGTATTGCAGCCAGCAAGTTATTTCCACTCTTTCGGTATGCCCATCCATATCCCATACCGGCGAATGCTGCTAAAGAAACATAGGTTATTTGGGTGTATAAGTCACTGACATTGTTCCAGTGCATAAGCCCAAAAGCCAATGACGATACCACCAAAGGAATCCATTTTTTTGAAAACTTTTTTTCAAGACCACGAAGCAGAATGCCACGAAAAAAGAGCTCTTCGGGCAAAGCAACAGTTAAAAAAAGACCAATAAAATGAGCACTTAATTTTGTAACATTGAATGATTCAGGAATGGAGAATTTTAAAAAACCTGAAATAAGTCCAAGTGGAACAACCACGACCATTATCATGAAAAGAGCCAACACCGCAACGTACAAATCTTTGAATTTAGGAACCAAATTAAACCCGATTTCTGCATTTCGATAGCCCGACCAACCAATAACCGCAACCAGTGAAATGGCCATCGACCACCAGGTATAATCAAGCATAGAGTGCATTTCCATCGACCAGCGAAGGTCAAATGGAATCCAAAGCAAAATCCAGAGCGCAAGATCTGTCCAAGTCAATTCAAACGATTCGCTACGAAGTTTCTGAAGTGAACCAAACACAGCTAAAACAATACATGCAAAAATTGTGGTTGTATAAGGATTGAATGTAATTGTCAATAATCCCGGCAAGGCGAATAAAAACGTTATTCCTCCGGCAAGATAAAAAATCGAATCTTTATCTTTTCGGAGCCAATCTTTAAATTGCTGCGAGGCTTTCGCAGAGCCTAAAGCAAGCAGAAAACCCATTATCGGAGAAACACTTAAGACCATTGCCACGACTGAAATCAGCGTGTTCTTCGAATCGGATGATGACACCTCATAAATTAAAGCAGCACCGAATAGCGTCCAGATGAGCCAAAGAATTAATAATCGATTTTTCATATTGATTAGTTTTAAAATTGTACAACTTTACTTTGTTTCCTCCCATAGTCGAATATCATCATAATCACAATTTCGTCGGATTCTGTTAGCGCTTATTTTACAGTAAAACTTCCGTTTAGCCTGATATCCTGGGAAGAGCTACCGACTCTGACTTTAAATTCTCCGGGCTCAACCACAAACGTATTTTTCTTCGTATCCCAGAAGGCCAAATCTTTTACCGCTATCTTTAATTCCAATGTTTTGGTCTGATTTGGATGAATGGAAATCCGGTCGAATGCAACCAATTGCTTTTCGGGGCGCAGAACACTCGCTTTTTCGTCGGTAACATAAACCTGAACTACTTCATCTCCCAAAAGTTTTCCGGTATTTTTAATGTCAACTTTTATTGCGATGGCTCCATCATTTTCAGGAGAAACCACCAAATTGGAATAATTGAATTGTGAATAGCTCAATCCAAAGCCAAACGGATACAGGACTTTGGGTTCAATAGTTTGCCCACTTTCATTGGTATACCGAGGATACATATAGGTCCGCCCTTTCCGGATGTCGTAATCGCTAACCGACGGCAGATCATCAACCGATTGGTAAAAAGTCATGGGCAATCGTCCGGCGGGATTGTAATCGCCAAACAAAACATCGGCAACGGCATTTCCGGTTTCCTCGCCGCCATACCAGGCTTCCAGGATAGCCGGTACATTTTGGCTTGACCATTTAATGCCCATTGCTCCGCCATTTTGCATCACCACAATTGTATTTGGATTGGCCTGAAGTACTGCTTTTACCAGGTCTTCCTGGTCGCCCGGCAAATTCAAATCGGCGCGGTCGACACCTTCTTTCTCAACACTTTCGTCGGTACCAACTACAACCACTGCAACTTCTGCTTTTCGAGCAGCTTCAACGGCGTCTTTAAATTTATCAGGATTTACCGGAGCGCCTCCCAACCGTATCATTGCCGACGACCATTGCTCGTTGTATTCCAACTTCAGGTCGTAATGTTTACCTTTCTTTAACTCTATTTTCACGGCATCCGACGACTTGTTCCGGTTATTTGTCCGATCAATTATTTTCTTTCCATCGATGTACAAACGAATGGCGTCATCAAATTCACCTCCAATGTAATAACTGCCTGAAGCCGGAGCAATCAGCTTACCAGTCCAGCGTACAGAATAATAATCTTTAGGAAGTTCAGGAATTGGTGCATTTTTGCCAAAATTAAAATCTACAACCGGGTCTGTCCGGACCAGAACCGGCTCTCCCTGACAATCAAGCTGACTAAAGTACTCTCCTTTCAAACCATGTTCGCCGGGCTTTCCATCGGCAGGAACAAGGTATTCTGCAGGAATAACCGGCAAATTAATCTTAATGTCAGTTCCCTGAACAAAGTGAACTTTCGTGCTATCCAGTTTATTGACAATTCCTTCGAACGGGGAAACCGCATGGGAACAACCACCGGAATATCCACCCAATTGGCAGACTTTGGCGCCCGGCCCAATTACAGCGACTGACTTAATTTTATTTTTATCCAGAGGCAAAAGATTTCCGGCATTGCGCAACAATACAATGCTTTGGCGCGAAGCTTCACGGGCAAGTTCGCGGTGAACCGGACCATCAATAACCTTCATTGGGATTTTGGTAAAAGGCACCAAATCTTCGGGATCATAAAGCCCAAGACGAAATCTGGAAACCATTATCCTGAAAACTGCCGAATCAATCACCGCTTCAGAAACCGTCCCCTTTCCGACAACATCCGCCAGATGATCTTTGAAGCAATCTCCACATTCGATGTCTAAACCTGAATTTAACGCTAAAGCAATGGCTTCTTCCACATCAGCCACATATTTATGTCCTTCGTAAAAATCACGGATTCCGTTACAATCAGAAACAACTGTTCCTTCGAAACCCCAGTCATTCCGAAGCACATCACTAAGCAGCCATTTGTTTCCGGCACAAGGCACACCATTTAATCGGTTGTATGCGGCCATAATTTGTTCAGCTTTTCCTTCCTGAACCAACACCTGATAAGGTTTCAGGTAATATTCGCGAAGAAGTTGTTCGTCGGCGACTGAGTTTCCATTGTGACGACACCATTCTTCGTTGTTCAGTGCAAAATGTTTGGGTGCTGCAATTCCTTTCAGGTATTTCGGATGATCGCCCTGAATTCCCCTTACAAACTCCATACTAAGCTGAGCGGTCAGATAAGGATCTTCGCCATAACATTCTTCGGTGCGCCCCCAGCGTGGATCGCGAGCCATCTCAACAACCGGTGCCCAGAATGTCAATGTCGATTTATCCAATTTTGCCTGAAAACGAGGCCAGGCCTCACTCGACAAGGCATCGCCGATGGCCCTGTTCAGTTTCCGATTCCAGGTTGCCGCCTGCGCAATGCCTACCGGAAATATGGTTGAATAATCGTTGGCCCGGGCAATAACACAATGTCCGGCTTCTCCACCCCAGTGATACCGTGCGATGTCTAAACGAGGAATAGCTGTATCAATACGCGAAATCATCTGGATGAGTTTTTCTTCCAGCGTCATTCGCGATAACAAATCGGCAACACGAACTTTTACCGGCTGGTGATAATCTTTGTAAAGAGGTAATTCCGCGTCCTTTTGACCAAAAGCAGAAGTACCTGATAAAAAGAATAAAAGAACTATAATGTGAATAGAACAGCAATCTTTAAGTTGTAAGCTTATGTCTTTAGGTTTCATAAATAGTTGATTTAAGAAGGTTCTGTTATCAATCAGGCACGTACAAATACGACTCGCCCCAAATCATTGCTACCACCGGGTATTTCGATGTTTTTAATTCCGAGTAATTAAGTCCCAGGTATTTGTCGTCGCCCCAATACGGAAGCCGATCCCAAACGGTATGGCCCAGCTCAATTTCGTGACCGGGCAAAACCAACTTCGGATTAAAACCACGCACAATTCTGAAAATATCGGTGGTCCAGGCATTCGTCATTAACACGTCCACCCGATGATTTTTATGTACCTGATCGATCCAGTCCCAGTCCATCATGAAATCACCTTCGTTAATTTGGTCGCCGTCGTGTGCCAGCGTTATTCCTTCCGGAGTTGTAACGAGGTAAACATTGTTGATGGCTGAGCGAAGCTGATGCCCCGGAAAAACGTACAGATCGAGCTTGTAATTCCTGAGTTTTATATGCTGAAGCTTTTCCGCATTTCGTTCCGGATGAATGATTTTGGAATGAATCGGTTCGTTTGGCCAGGTTTCTTCAGTCGTCAAAACAGGCAGCCCGAGATCGATAAATTTTTGTGCCATCTGAATATCCGAATGATCTTCGTGCCGGTGCGAAATCAGCAAAGCATCACACTGCTTCGCAATCCGGTTCATTTCATCCGCATTCATGGCAAAATCAGTTGATTCGGAAGTACTGCCGCTGACCAGATCGAATGCCAGCGTAACCGATTTTGTGCGGGCAATAAAACCCATATCGTAAATCTTCCAGATCCGGACACCCTTTTCAACTTTTGTATGCTCCAATTCCTGAATCACCTGGTCGACCTGGGTATGAAAGAATTCCTGAACGGGTTTTCGGAAAGCCGTGAAATGATCGTGAAAAACGGCGTCCATCAGCATTTTAGCAGCGGTTCGCCTAAAATTATCGCAAACCATCGGCGGATATTTGGAAAGGATCGCCTGAATCGTATCCAGAAAAACCTTATCCTGCCGATCAATATAGTCGTTATCTTTCTGGCTCATCTCCGGATCAGGATTACCACCTCCCTGTTTTTTGTCGTACTTCTGACCTTTTACTTCAGGAACAGTAGCGAAGAAAAAAAGCGAGAGAAATATGGTCAGTAAAATACGGTTCATCATATTATTTTTTGTTGATCAAGTTAGTTCACTACCTCTTCCTCAACCCTTCTCCTCACGAGAAGGGAGTAAAACTTGAAAACCCAAAGCACACCCTTTTTGGAAGAAAACATCGTGAGTCTTCGGGCCATGAAGCATCTCCATTTGGAGAGGAGCAATTATTTATTGTTCCGGCTCAGTTCCTTCATCGCAAAATTCGGGTAAAGCACATCATGAACATGCTCAACAACAAGGTCTTTCGGAACAGAAAACGAAGCTTTCAGACGAATATCTTTTGAGGAGGCGCCAATCCTGACTTCATATTCACCCTGATCAGCCACCCAGGCACTAATTCCACTACGGAAAGATGCCAATGACATGGCATTCAGTTCCAGTGTCAGTCGCTGACTTTCGCCCGGCTGCAATAATTTGGTTTTGGCAAAACCTTTCAGTTCCTCAGCCGGCTTTTCTATTTCGGCCTGAGGTGCAGCCACATATAGCTGAACGACTTCTTTTCCGGCAATGTTTCCCGTGTTTTTTACGGTAACTTCAACCTGCAATTTATCGGCAAAAGTGGTGCTGCTTAATTTCAGTCCCGAATATTCGAAAGTCGTGTATGAAAGCCCGTAGCCGAACTCATAGGCAACCGGCACATTGAATGAGTTGTAATAACGATAACCCACATAAATACCTTCCTGATAAAACGAATTGACCGGATTATCGGCAGGCACACCCGGAAAAGTTGAGGCAGAAGGAACATCTTCGTATTTCAGCGGAAATGAATCAGGCAACTTTCCGGAGGGATTAACAGCACCCTTCAAAATATCGGCAACGGCATTTCCTCCTTCCTGACCGGGCTGCCAGGCCAGAAGAATGGCATCCGGATATTCGCTCCAGCTCGAGGTTTCACAAACGCCGCCAACATTCAGTACGACGACTACCTTCTTTCCGGCAGCGTGATAGACTTCGCAAACGTTCTGAATCATTTCAAATTCGAGCTTAGTTGTTGGCAGATAACCGTTTTCGTAATTTTCGCCACCGCTTCGCCCAATCGCAATAACAGCCACATCGGAACCGGGAAGTTGTTTGGCAATTTCAGCTTTACTTATAGGCATTTCGTCGCTAAAAGGAATCAATCTTTTCTTAAAATGTCCGGGAGCTTTTCCATCTTTAACTCCATTGTCTGCCAACATTTTCGGATTATTGAAATAGGGAGGAACCAGGTTTTTCTCAAAAATACCGGCGATGAAAACAGTGTATTTATCTTCAAGTTCTTTCAGGACATTGTATCCGGCATTTTTCAGGCCATCGTTTACCGAAATAGCGTATTCATCGCTGCGAACTCCGCCACTTCCGGTTCCGGCTTCAACCAAATAATAAGCCATTTTTCCAAAAACAGCAACGGTTTTCACGTCAGCGAATGGAAGTGTTTGATTCTCGTTTTTCAGCAGAACCATTCCCTCGTCCGCTGCTTCACGGGCAATTTTTGCATGAGCCTTCAAATCAGGTTTCATGCTTGGTTTATAACCTTTTGCTCTCGGCGAATTCAACTTGAGATTTAAGTTGTAAACCAGATTTTTGTCCAGAGTCGATTCATCAAGTGTTCTGTTTTTGAGCCCTTCAGTCAGTTCTTTCAGTTCCTCTTTGTTGCCGCCCATCAGCATATTATTACCAGCTCTTACTTTGGCAACGGCATCACCGTAGCCATCGAAATCGGTCATAAACAAACCGTTGAAGCCCCATTCCTGACGAACAATATTCTGAAGTAATTCGGGGTTTTCGGCGGTATAAAAGCCGTTTACTTTGTTATAAGAAGTCATGATACAAGCCGGGGCGCTTTCTTTAACAGCAATTTCGAAACCTCGAAGATAAATTTCGCGCAAAGCGCGTTGACTAATTACTGCGTTATACGTCCTGCGATTAGTTTCCTGATTATTGCCAACAAAATGTTTCAGAGTTGCGCCGATGCCGTTTGACTGTAGTCCCTTGACCATAGATGCTGCCATTTTTCCTGAAAGCAACGGATCTTCTGAATAATATTCAAAATTACGGCCGCACATCGGATTGCGGTGCAAATTCATGGCCGGCATCAGGATAACATCGTAACCATATTCGAGCACTTCTTCACCAAAAGCCTTTCCTACACTTTCAATTAGTGGTGTATCCCAGGTTGCGGCGAGGCACGTTGACGTTGGAAAAGCCGTCGTGTAAGTGTATTCGGTTGCTCCTTCAGGATGTGGATCCCGGTTTAGCCCGGATGGGCCATCGGAAAGCGCAGATGACCAAATATTGAGATTCGGGATTAGTAATTTAGAGTTCTGATTGGCAATAATGATTCCCGTTCCCTGCTCCACATTTTTTTGATCAACTTCAGGAAGAAATTTACCGTCTCCAACCGTCAGACCAACTTTTTGTTCCGGAGTCAACGATGCGATTACAGCCCCAACATCGTCCTTTCCCTGTGAACTTTTCTTTTCGGTGCAGCCTTGTATCACAAATTGTGCAGCAGCAACTATCAATGCGACGATTATTAGTTTTTTCATGGTTTAGGTTTGTTCGTTTAGGTTTGGGTAGCTATTGCAAACTATGCTTCTTCAAATATTCAATTAACTCAACCGGATGATTGGTTTGAATTCCATCGGTTTTCCATTTCAGGATTTGCTCCCACTCAACTTCATTCCCTTTTTCTTCGTCGGTAAAAACAAGAGCCTGATGGTTATGTGCCGTTTCAACAAAGTTCTGGTTCAATTCGCCCATGTCTGTAGCCAGAACTTTCAGATCGATTTTTTTTGCCACAGCATCAATATTCTTTGCAGTACCTGCATCGGGCATTGGAATACAATCCGGACAATTATCGACTACCTGCATGATTTGCTTCATATCAGAGGCCGAAATGTACCAGACAATATTTTTTTCCATCCCGTATTTCTGAATGATTTTAACCAGATCGGGAACGTACGCTGCCTTCAGATCAAGATAAATACCAATTTTCCCTTTGCACAATTGCAGAATTTCTTCGAAGGTTGGAATTTTGGTTCCTTTCCATTGTGGTCCAACGCGGCTTCCAATGTCCATAGAGCGCAATTCGGCAAAAGTAAAATCGCTTACTTTTCCCTTTTTACCTGACACATAATCGTCGATGTCAGAATTGTGAACACTTACAAATTTGCCATCTTTGGTTGTGCGGACATCAATTTCGACAAAATCACAACCCAGATCAATTGCTTTTTGGTAAGCAGCCAGCGAATTCTCAGGAATACCATTGTGCGCACCCCGGTGTGCGATAACGTAGATTCCACCATTCTTTGGTTTTGGCAATGGCGATTGAGCAAAAAGACTACTTGAAAAAGCAACCAATAAAAATCCAAAAAAAACTTTCAATAAAAATCCTGAATTTCTCATTTTTAGCGTATTAAGATAATTTTGATGATTGATTAAAGGTCCGAATAGAAATCCAGCTACAGAAAAGCGCCGACAACGTGAAAACAATGTGCACGAAAAACTTTCCGCAAACAAACTTACAAAGCGAAAGTCCTGAAACATTTAGTGTTTCTGGTTTCAATGTCAGGCGTAAAAAAGCAACAACGATTGTCGACCAAATCAATATTAAAAACATATTTCGGACTACATTTTTGCTCCGCTGAACCCGGGCTGTCAATGCGGCCACCAGACCGGTTGAAATAACGACTATCAGTAATCTGATTGCCGTTAGCAAACTTTCAGATACTTCCGGAGAAAAATCCTCGACCAGATCGATAACGGTGTGGCAAAAAGTTAAACTTATTGCTATTTGCCAGGCCATTGAAGGGAAACGCATGAACGCAACAATCATGATCAATCCGAAAAAAGCATAGTTCGAGAATATTTTGGCCAAATCTGTCAAACCAATCATTGTAAATCCGTTTGCAGATGAACCTGAATCAACAACCGGATCAAGAAAAAACGCGATGAGCCAAAATATCAGGAATCCGATAATTCCGGCAAAAAGGAATTCTTTCAGTACTGAATTTTTGGGAACCACCAACTCTGACGGATGAGAAATTTTTTCAAGAGAAAACTCTTTTCGGCTGAGCCAGGCCGCATACCCCAATGCACCTCCCAATAGCAAGCCAAAACTAAATTCCATGGCCTTCCACCAACTTTGAAAAATAACTTCTTTCGGAAGATGGAAGCCCAAAACCAGCCAAAAGCCACCCAGACCAAAGCCCAATCCTCCACCAATCAATCCCCAAATGGCGAAGCGTGAGATAATTTTAAATGCGTTGGCCTCAGCTTTATATTTCAGGAAAACCAAAACCGCAATTGCTCCCAGAAGTAATGCTCCCCACGATTCTGCCCTTGGTTTTGCCGGATCGGAAAAATAGATGAGCATAGGTTGATTGATGAGTTTAAAACCGATGAGCATTCCGGTCAGCAGCAAGATGAATGAAACAACGATTGTCCGTTGGGACAACCGTTTAAACGTCAATCCCATTGCCAGAATGGTTCCGCCCAACAGCCCCCAAACGGCTCCTTTAACTGTTGTTCCGAGTGTTCCCCACCACATTGTATCTGAGCTTTTAAGCAAACCCAATGTTTGCCCGTAAGTCATTTCACCTCCTAAGCCAATTCCGACAACACCGAAAACAACAAATGCAGAAGCTATCGCAACCGGAAGTTCAAGCAACAAAGAAATACTCATGGCAACCATTGCTCCCGGAATCATGGCGCCAAATGGACCACCACCAATATAACCGCGCAATCCCCATCCGAGCAACATTGAAATTGCAGGAAAAACAATGAACATTCCTTTTGTATATTTTTCAGTCATTCCGGAGGAGTCTGTGAACTAAGGTTATAATTGGTTACAGGCTAACAACCTCGCCGGTTTGTGCCGACTTATAGGCTGCATCAACAATTTCCAGAATAATCTGCCCTTCAGCGAAACCCGGAACCGGTTGCTTTCGTGTCCGGACACAATCCGTCAAATGTTCCATCTGACGGGTGTACATCGACTGTTCGCAATGTTCTTTTTTGACCGGAAGTTTAGCGTCGAACTTTCCGGGAAGGCCACCCACCTTATATTTCAGGTAAGTTGGGAAAACATTGGCGTAACCTTTGTTTCCATACAAACCGGTAGCCGCTTCGGGCCCATCCATGTGAGGCTGCCACCAGCCACTTTCGATAATCGATTCAGTTCCGTTATCCCACGAAATCAGTATGATTCCGGAGTCGTCTACATCGAAATCGCCGTAGTACGTGCCAATTTTTGCATAGACTTTTTTAGGCATCGGATCGCCCAGAATGTAGCGCGCTGTGTCGATGGCATGAACGCCCATATCAGCAAGCGCTCCACCACCAGCCAATTCTTTTTTTGCAAACCACCCTGCCGGTCCCCAGTTTTCATGAATTCCGTAGCCTTTTGTTTTTACAATGGAGCCCAGTTGACCCGAATCCACAACATCTTTCACATAGTTGACATCGGTGTCGAAACGCCACATGTGACCTGACATCACCAGTTTATTGTTGGCATCGGCCGCCTGCTTAATGGTTAAACCTTCTTCAGCACTCATGGCCATCGGTTTTTCGAGAAAAACATCTTTTTCGCCATTCAGGAAACCAATCGCATATGGCGCATGAAACTTATTGGGCGTACTAATTACGGCTACGTCGATGTCGTTCCGGCTGTACAAGGTTGGTACATCTGTAGTGGCTTCTGCAATATGATATTTTTCAGCAAAGGCTTTCGCCGATTCAATTCGCTGGCTGGCCACAACAACAATTTCAACATCCGGAATTGTTTGCAGACCACGGACGTGATAGTCGGCAATGTAACCGCAACCAATAATTGCTACACGTAATTTTTTCATGATAAAATCATTTAATCAGAAGTTAGAATTGAAATCACAAATCCGTTTCGTAGAAACGGATCTACAATCAACTAAATCGATTCAGCATTTGCATAAATTTTTTTAATTGCTGCGGCAATCATATCAATATCAGCTTTTGTTCCCATCAAAACCTTGTGATGCAAACAAACTGATTCTTCAAAATGGATGCGGTCGCAAACCGGTAAATCAAATCGTTTGGGATCGATAGCAGCCCAGTATTCATCATTCAATTTGTGTTTTGACGGTTTTGTATAAGGTGCATACAACGAGCATTTGTTTAATGGTTCGTAGCTGGCCGATGCAGGAATACCAATTTCGGCAGTCAATGCTTCACGGAATTTCGCAACCGGCAATCCCTTAAATTCATCTTTATTGTAACGGAAAGCAAAATTAAAGTAAGCTTCCTTTGTTTCGCGAGCGTCGCGTTTCATCGGCATTACTCCGGGAATATCCATCAAAAGTGAATTCAGATATTTCCCGTTTTCATCGCGAACTGCGTTTTGTTCAGGCAATCTTTTCAAACCTTCAACCAAAATAGCAGCCTGAAATTCAGTAATCCTGAAGTTTCCTCCCTGATAAAAATTACCCTGATCGGAATATAGACCAGCACCTTTGTCAACACTCTCTTCCAATATTGGCCGACGGCCGCAATTGCGAAGAGCATCCAGTTTTTCGGCCAATTCGAAATTGTTGGTGGTAACTACCCCACCCTCGCCTGCTGTCAGGTGTTTGGATAGCTGAAAACTGAAGCTGCCAATATCGCCTATTCCACCAGCTTTCTTGCCATTCCATTCGCCACCGTGTTTATGGGCACAATCTTCAATTACCCAAAGGTTGTGTTTCTTTGCAATCTTCGTGATTTTGTCCATATCGCAGAAACTGCCATACAAATGAACCGGGATAATGGCTTTTGTTCGTGGGGTAATTGCTGCCTCAATTGCTTTTGGGTCGATGCACCAACTATCGTCGCAAACATCAACTAAAATGGGTGTTGCATTGGCATCCAATATAGTTGCAGCAGTTGCCTGCCAGGTCAACCCGGGTAAAATTACTTCATCGCCAACTCCCACACCACAAGCTTCCAGTGCCATTTGAAGTGTAACAGTTCCGTTGGCTGCTGAAATCGCGTATTTTACACCGGTAAATTCAGCAAAGTTTTTATCGAATTCCATTTCCTTCGGGCCGTTGTAAGACCACACACCGCTGTTTAAAACTTCGAGCAATGCTTTTTCTTCTTTTTCGTCCCACACCGGCCATTTAGGCCATGGATTTGCTTTGGCGTCGCGCACAGGTGAACCACCATGCAATGCTAATTTTGTCATAATAATTGAATTATAAGTTTTTAATAATTTATCCGTTTTTCTAACTAAGTAATTAAACCAATATAATGTCATATTCTTTTGTTCACTCACCCCAAGCTCGCAACGCTCGCTTTGCCCCTCTCTACTTGTAGAGAGGGGGGACGTCCGCATGCGGACGTGGGGTGAGTCAACAAAACAATGAATTTGAAATGCGACATTATTTCATTCTTTTAACTTAATCCAGTTAGGCATTCTACTTTTTACCGGCAAAAAGTTCCTTAAGACTTACAGTCTTATTACCAATCAGCGGTTTTGCCCAAAAACTAATACTTAAAATATAACTTAGAGTAATAAATACGAAAGACATTCCTAAACGCAATCCAAACGAATCGCCCAAAACACCAACAATTAACGGCACTACCGCACCACCAATTATTCCTGAACAAAGTATTCCAGAAAAAGCACCGTGATTATCTTTTAGGGAGTTTAGCGCTAAAGAGAAAACTACCGACCACATGACTGAAGCAAAAAAGCCAACACCAATGAATCCATAATATGCAGTCATTCCATCACCTGTAGTTAACGAAGTTGCCAAACATATCATTGCGGCGATTGAAAAAATCCGGAGAACCAGTTTACTGTCCATTAATTTTAGCAAACCAAGTCCGAGGAAGCAACCAATTGTAAGCAGTCCCCAGAACCACGACGTAGCTCCGGCGCCTTCAACTTCAGCATTCATTCCATGATATTCTTCCAAAAATTTAGAAATCCAGCTTGCAACTCCCTGTTCTGTTCCTACATAAGCAAAAATCCCAAAGAAAAAAAGAATAACATATTTGTTCTTCAGTAATTCTTTAATTGTAGCGAAACTGCCTACTTTTTCATCTTCGTTCAATTCAACTTTAGGAAATTTTGAACCCATGATTACAAGTACCATTGCCAGCGCCACAATTCCAAAAATCCAGTAAACAGACACCCATTTGAGGTTTTCAGGAACAAGGCTGTTCATGGTTGAAAGTAAAAAGTTCGAAGTATTTCCGGATTTCAGGTTGGTCACCAAATAAGAATACATGAGCGGACTGAGGTAAGAGGCTCCACCAAAAAACAACTGTGCCAAAACAGAGGTAAATGCAAAATTTTCTTCTCCTCCTGAAACCCTTAAAAGCGGATTAATGGCAACCTGAAGAATGGCCATTCCCATTCCAATCAGGAACAATGAAACGAGATAGACACCGAATCCGGGAAAAAATGAAAATAGAAATGCACCTAATGTTGCCAACATAAAAGCCGCAGTAATCACTTTCTTTTCCTTATACTTTTCAGTTAAAATTCCTGCCGGAATTGACATCACTCCATAAGCGATAAAAAACGAAAAATTAAGAAGCCCTGCCATTCCCTTACTTACACTGAATCCCTTTATTACTTCAGGAATTAACGGACCAATAATATTCGTCAGAAATGAAATGACAAAAAAGATCAGCATGATCAGTACGACAACAAAATAGTTTCTTTTCATCTTATATATTTTCTATTGGTGTTATTAACCCTTTATATTATTAAAAATCAGGGAAGCAGCGCCCAGAAAACCAGCGCTATTGCCAAGCGTGGCTCCAACCACATCGGTAAATCTCGAACAATCGGGCATCACGTAACTGAAGGCTGATTTTTTAATCATATCGATATAAAATTGTCCGGCTTCAGAAATTCCACCGCCAACAATTACTTTCTGTGGTGCGAACGTATTGATAAACCCAGCTATAGCATGCCCCAGGTAATCGGTATGTTCTTCCATGCATGTGACTGCGGAAGGCTCTCCTTCGTTGAATTTCTTTACGATAAACCGGCCATCAACTTCAGCTTCATTCATTCCTGAAAGATCGGCATATTGCCTGATAAGCGCTGATGTTGACGCATAAGCTTCAAGGCATCCCCGACCACCGCAATTGCAGTCAATTCCTTTGTGAACGATGGTTACATGCCCCATTTCTGTACCACGATTTTTATACCCGCCATAAAGTTGCCCATTCATGATTATGGCTCCTCCGATTCCGGTTCCAACAGTAAGGAAAATTGCATCAGATGAACCTTTCGCCGCACCAAAAACAGCTTCTCCCAGTCCCATTACATTGGCATCGTTGTCGACAAAAACAGGTACATTAAATTCTGTTGAGTAGATTTTCGCCAGATCAATGTTTTCCCATTTATCCAGGTTGTCTGCACCACCATGCACAATACCTCCATCCACAATCCCTGGAGAACCAATGCCAATGCCTGCAATTTCAACGTTTAAACCTTTAGCTTTTTCAAACACAACGGCAACGGCATTTTTTAGTATATCCAAAATTTCGTCGCGCAATTTGCCAGCAACAGAAAGCTTGTCGTCAAACATTATCGTTCCATCTTCAGCAACCAGTGCAAACTTTACAAATGTTCCGCCGAGATCAATTCCAACTGCATATCTCATATCTAATTATTTTATATTATTCACTTAGAGTTACCAAATCAACATTCCATGCCTTGACCTTTAAAATTGGCTTGCTTCCATCAGAATCAGACAAATAATAATTGGCTTCGTAGGTCCGTTCTTCGCCAGGCAAAAGTGTCACATAATTATCGTTCCAATAAATTGGCAAAATCGGTTTTTGTGTCGTCCGATCAACAACATCCAAAAACATAAAGAAAGCAATTGATTCGGAAGGATTCTTCACCTTCAGGCTAATTTTACCGAATTTATCATCTTTTGAGAACTGATATTCATATTGCAGTTTAATTTTAGGAAGTTGGTCAAGCGCAGTAAAGTCGGCAAACTGCTTGGTTGGCGTATAATATGGCCATGGCAACTTTTTGAAAGCCTCATAATCAAGCACGTCCTTTTGGGTTGACAACCAGTAAATGCTGTTGTCGACTTCCTTATTTTCCTGATTGTAAATGCGTAAATCGAGGAAATATACCGGAGTGAGATTTTTTAACTCTGGAAGCTTATAAATGAATTTCGAAATATTGGAAGGAATATCTCCGGTCCACTGGTCAGCAAATATTTCCTTCGAATGAATATCAAAAATCCTGAATTTAACTGTCAGATTTTTAGCATCCTGCAAATCTTCATTGGCAAGGTAAATGTCATCAAAACCATATCGGTAAATAGCATGAAGTGGCGTACACGCTTTTTTAACACCATAAAACGATCCGTTCGGTTCGAGATAAGTGTCATACAATTGCCAGATCAACTTAGGCCATGCCGAATTCAACTGCCATTGAACCAAACCAGTACTTTTAGGTTTATGCGCAATAAAAGCTTCGAATTGAGGGCGCATGATTTCGTAATTATTTACCTGCGCCTTAAAGGCAAATTCTTCAATACCAGATGATTTTCCATACCGGTCGTTGATTGCGGTTATGTCACGATCGAGCGAAGTAAATTCATTCCGCCCGGTATGGTATTCCCAATATTTTTTGTCGATGGGCCAAAGCGCTTCTTCAGGCATCATTCTGCGCAGCGAAGCCAATGGAGCGATGCTGGCGCCTGGACAGGTTTCGGTATTGAAACCATAAGCACCGCCCAATTGAGTATCGGTAAACCAGTAATAAGGTGGAGTCCAGGCATACGGGCCTAACATTTTCATACCGGTTGGCCCGCTAATGTCACTTACCAAAGGAACTTCTGCAACAATTTTATTGTTTTCAGTACCGGCGCCACCTGCCGAAGTTGAATAAGGACGTGATGGATCGTATTTCCGGAATAATTCCTGATATTTCATTTCAAGCTCCGGAGCCGGAAGTTTATCGCTTCCTAGCATCCACAAATAAATACTCGGATGATTCCTTAGCCAAAGCATTTGATCTTTCCACGATTCCGAAAGTAATTTAATGTCTTCTTTCCCGACAGCGCCACCGTATTTTTCGTGACACGGCTTGTGCAGATATTCTTCCCATTCCCAGATGCAGTTCCAGCCAATCATCACCATTACACCATATTCGTCGCACAAATCGTAAAAAGTGTCGTCTTTTCCCCAGAAACCTTCGCAGCGAATACTATTCAGGTTCATGTGACGGATATACCGCATTTGTGCTTCAACCGACTTCGGGGTATCGCGAAGGAAAATATCGTCGGCCCATCCACCACCTTTAAGCAGAACAAATTTGCCGTTGATCTCAAAAACCCGGTTTTTAGCTGCATCTAAATGACTACGGATTTCACGAATTCCATACTTTTTCTCCACCCTATCGAGCACCTTATTTCCCGATATAAATTCAGTTTTCATGTGGTACAAACTAGCCTTTCCCATACCGTTAGGCCACCACAGATTCACATTTTTTACTGATAATTGGCTAAATTCTTCCGGAGTAAAGCGAACCGAAAGTGTATCGTGAGCCTTAATGCTAACCTGCTTCTCAACATTTCCCACTTCATAGTCAACCCGTACAATTCCATAGACCGGAACTTCAGATGAATTGACAATTTCAGTTTGAATATAAAGGTCAGCCGCACTTTTCGAAACAGTGTCGACTTTTGAATACACGAACGGACTCCTGATTTTTATGCCATCGTTAACCTCAAGAAATACTTCACGAAAGATTCCGAGATTTTTATCTGAAGGCATTGGGTTCCAATCGCAAAAGCCAACCGAATATTCACCATCGACAAACTGAACCATTTTTAAAGCAACTGTATTTTCGCCAGCTTTAATGTATTCGTTAATATTGAAAGAGAACATGCGATAAGTTCCGGCAAACACATCATTCCCAACTACTTTATGGCCATTCACCCATAAATCAGCACGATAATTAATCCCATTGAATCGAAGCGAAACATTCTTTTTTAGATCATTCTCTGATAAATTAAAAGTTGTACGAAACCACCAGGGCTGCATAAATTGAGTAGCATCAACTTTTTGCATATTTATACCATATGTGGCGTCTTCAATAACTTTATTAATAGACAAGCTACCCATAACTGTTCCGGGCACAACGGCATCGTACCACAATTTAGCATCGAACTCGTTTTCAGCAATCAGCTTTTCATCCATGCCTGTTAACTTATCCTCAGGCTGCATCTTCCAACCCGATGTTAAAGTCTCAACTCTGAATTCAGGTTGTTTTCCGGAGCTGGTGCACCGTACAAATAAAATGGAATTTAGGAATAGAAATAAAAGGATGGTAATTTTCGAATAGCGTATTTTCATATTTTATTTAGTTGATATAGATGTTAATATTCAAAATAAAATGGCTAGGCAATAACAAAGAAACCTGATTACATCCTGAAAAACTTCTGGTATTTTATTCATTTTACATTTTATTTTAACTGACTGGCAGACTTTTAATTTGCATTTTCAATAAATCGGTTAAGATTCTTTGGTGCTTTCCAAAAATATGTTGTCACAAACCATCTCCGGAACCGAAGATTATTTTGGCATTTTCACCCTAAACTTCAGGTAAAAATTTGAGACAAAAAAAGAGGTAGATTTTGTTTCTACCTCTTCACCCTTGATCACCGAAATAATTTATTTCAATGTAAATTTTGTTTCCAGTCCTTCAGCCGAGTTGGTTCCAACCCAAAGCTTAAAGTCGCCAGGTTCGGCCTTAAATTTATTGTCGGCACCCCAGAAAGCAAGGTCGTTTTCGCTAAGCGTAAAATGAACCACTTTCGATTCGCCCGGATTCAGCGCAATTTTATCGAATCCTTTCAATTCCTTTACCGGACGTGTTATACTTCCAACCAAATCGCGGATATACAATTGCACAACTTCTTCGCCGGCAACTTTACCAGTATTTTTTACGGTTGCAGAAATTTCCAGTTTCCCACCTTTGTTCATGACATCCGAACTTAGTTTCAAATTTGAATAAGCAAATGTTGTGTAGCTCAATCCGAAACCAAACGGGAAAAGCGGCGCATTGGGCGCATCGGTATAATGCGACCAGAAAACATTGCCTTCACCATCGGTTGGGCGACCCGTGTTTTTGTGATTGTAATAAATAGGAACTTGTCCAAGCGTCTGCGGAAATGAAGCAGGAAGTTTTCCGGAGGGATTGTAATCGCCAAAGAGAACGTCGGCTATTGCATTTCCTTCTTCCGATCCCAGATGCCATACTTCAACAATTGAAGGCACATTTGCGGCCATCCAACTAATGTCGAGCGGACGGCCATTCATCAGAACAACAACTACATTTTTATTTACAGCGTAAACCGCTTCGAGTAATTCTTCCTGAAGTCCTTTTAAACGAATGTCAGTCTGACTGCGACCCTCGCCGGTTTGAAAGCAGTTTTCGCCCAGGGCCAGCACAGCAACATCAGCTTTTTTTGCTGCTTCAACAGCTTCTGCAATGCCTGTTTTATCAGTCGTATTGAAATCAAGTTGCACCGTAAACAAACTCTTTCCTGAAACATAAACCGGCCCTTTTGCATAAGTAAGGTTGGCTTTATTTGAAACGGCATTCGTCATTCCTTCGAGCAACGAAATGGCCGATCCAGTAATGGCTTTCGCTCTCCAGCTTCCAAGCGGAACGTCTTTATCAGCAGCCAATTCTCCAATCAACGCAATCTTTTGTCCGTCTTTTTTCAGGGGTAAAAGCTGATTTTCATTTTTCAGCAAAACAATACTTCTTTTTCCAGCCTCGCGTGCCGCCTGCAAATTTTCAGAAGTCGAAAGCATGGTCTTTTCTTTATTTTCGTCACAGTATTTGTACGGATCGTCAAACAAACCGAGCAAATATTTCACGCGTAAAACCCGCCGAACTGCATCGTCCACAAGTTTTACATCAACGGTTCCTTCCTCAACCAGTTTTTTCAGGTTTGGGACATAACAGTTTCCTTCCATGTCCATGTCCGATCCGGCAGTAATGGCAAGTTTAGCTGCTTCTTTTTTATCGGCTGCAACCCCATGCACGACCAATTCTCCTATTGAATTCCAATCGGAAACAACAAGACCATTAAAATTCCACTCACCCTTTAAAATATCGCGCAGCAAATGTGAATTTGCGGTGGAAGGAGTACCGCCAATTTCGTTAAAGGCATTCATAAAAGTTAGAGCGCCAGCGTCGGCAGCAGCTTTAAACGGAGGCAGAACCACATTTCTCAGAGTGCTTTCGCTGATATCAACAGTGTTGTATTCCCGTCCGGCTTCAATAAAACCGTAAGCTGCATAATGCTTTACGCAAGCCGCAATGGTATTGGCGGCAGCCAGATCGTCGCCCTGAAAACCTTTTACGCGGGCCGCTGCAAACAATGATCCGAGATAAGGATCTTCACCTGAACCTTCCATAAAACGTCCCCAGCGTGCATCGCGCGAAATATCAACCATCGGGGCAAATGTCCATTGAATACCCGAAGCCGAAGTTTCTACAGCAGCAATTCTGGCTGATTTACGGGCCAGTTCAGGTTCCCAGCTCGCAGCTTCTGCAAGCGGAATCGGGAACATTGTCTGATAGCCGTGAATAACATCGTATCCAAAAATCATCGGAATTTTCAGGCGACTATTCTCAACAGCCAGTTTCTGAGCTTTGCGTGTAGCATCGGCTCCGGTTACATTCAGCATGGAACCAACCAGTCCGCTTTTGATCATTTCGAGCATTTGCTGGTTGCTTTTTCCCTGCGGAGCTGGTCCGGTCATTTCCCAGCGACTCGTAAACTGATTCAATTGGCCCATCTTTTCATCCAGCGTCATCCTCGAAAGCAAGTCAGTAATTTTGGCTTCTATCACCGGATCCAGGTTCTTAACAGACTCTTTTTCTGATTTAAACGAAAACAGGGCAAAACTTAAAAGAACGAAATACAATAACTTTTTTGTCATGGTAAAAAATATAAATGTGTTTGCGTGGTTATTGTCAAAAGTACACATTAATATTTATCCGGAAAAAATCGGCAAAAAGAAAATCTGAAGAATAAAAGAATTGCAGTATGTAGCAAGAAAAAGTCATTTTCATTTCGGGTTTCAACAAGTAAGTTCAGTTGATCCGTGAATCAGAAACCACACAGCTCCTGACAACAAATAATTATATTTCAATTAGTTGAAAAACAAAATATCAATTTCACTTAACGAACCCGAAACATATCAATTTAAAGTTAATGTTTTATAACACAAAAGTTAATGTTCGATTAACACTTATCTGAGGGTGGCACCATATCTTTGTATCGTTATCACATTTCATAAGTTAGGTTTGATTAGTTTTATTGGTTTAGTTAGTTTAGTTAGGTTTAGGAAAAGGATAGATTAGAGAATCTGTCCTTTTTTCTTTTTATACCAACTTCTCTCTCCCGAAAATCAAATCCACATTTACTTTTCAGCAAAATTACATCGGATCAACATCGGCAAAAACAATCAGGCTGGCATTGTTTGGCTGAGACCTGGTATGATTGATGATCTCCATAATCTTTGCTTTTGCTTCCTGAAGTTTTGCATCACGCGGAAGTTTTATCAGGATTTCCTTCTGAAACCACATTTGAATTCTGCTGATAACAGGATATTCCGGACCGAGAACATTCCGGTTAAAATGCGATTTAAAAGCTACAGCTAAATGATGAGCTGCCAGATCAAGCCGCTCTTTGTTCTGGTGCTTCACTACAATTTTAATCAGGCGATAATAGGGTGGATACCTGAATAGTTTACGCTCTGCCATCTGCCTGCTGAAAAGCCGGATAAAATCGTTGGCAATTACGTCCTGAATAACCGGATGATCGGGCTGAGAAGTTTGAACTACCACTTTTCCACGGTTATGCTTTCGGCCCGCTCTCCCACTCACCTGCATAATCAGTTGAAAGCTTCGTTCGTAAGACCTGAAGTCCGGATAATTCAACAAATTATCGGCATTTAAAACCCCAACAACACGCACATGATCGAAGTCGAGTCCTTTGGTAACCATTTGCGTACCGACCAGAATATCAATCTTCCGGTTTTCAAATTGCCAAATTAGCTGATCGTAAGCTTTTTTTGCTCGGGTGGTATCCAAATCCATTCGGGCAACACGTGCTTCAGGAAAAAGCAACTGAATTTCGTCTTCAATTTTCTCAGTTCCGAAGCCACGGGGCTTTATGTCTTCAGAACCACATTCTTCGCATTTGGTAACCAACGAAGTTGTATGACCACAATAATGACAAATTAAACTCGACCGGTTTTTGTGATAGGTTTTACTTACATCACAATTTTTGCATTTGGGTATCCAACCACATTTTCCGCATTGAACAAACGGTGCGAATCCACGTCGGTTCTGGAAGAGAATAACCTGTTCTCCGTTCGAAAGTGCCGATGAAATTTCATCGAACAATTCAGGAGTAAAAACCGAATGCATCATTTTGCGTTTTGCAGCTTCACGAGTATTCGCCGGGATCAACTCGGGCATTTCAATACCCTGAAAACGTTCGGAAAGATTCACCAATCCATATTTGTTGCTACGCGCATTAAAATAAGTTTCGTACGATGGCGTGGCCGATCCCAAAAGAACTTTCGCGCTGTGAATGGTCCCCATTAAAATAGCCATGTCTCGGGCGTTATATCGTGGCGCCGGATCATACTGTTTGTAGGAATTCTCATGCTCTTCGTCGACAATAATGAGCCCTAGATTTTGAAAAGGCAGGAAGATTGCCGATCGCGCCCCCAATATTACTTTGTATTGCTGACCAGTTTTTCCCGATTTTTCATTCAATACATTAAACCAGATTTCAACACGTTCTGAATCGTTGAATTTCGAATGATAAATTCCGGCCAAATCGCCAAACGCAGTTTTCAGGCGGTTAATAATCTGGGTAGTCAGGCCAATTTCAGGAACGAGATACAAAACCTGTTTCCCAAGCTTCAGTTGTTCTTCGATCAGCCTGATGTAAATTTCTGTTTTTCCGCTCGAAGTAACACCATTCAACAAAACGGTTTGCTGAGTTTCGAATGACATTAATATTTCATTGTAAGCTTTTTGTTGCGGCTCCGAAAGCTCTTTGATCAACAATTCAGAGTCTGGAGTTCGTTCAATCCGTCCAATTTTTTTCTGAAAAATTTCCAGGATATTTTTTTCTTCCAGACCTTTCAAAACGGCTTCCGAAGTATCAGCAATTTCGAGTAATTCTTTTTTGCCAATGTCTAATTTTCCGGCTTCTCCAAACAATGTTTCCGATAAAAATATCTTCAAAAGATGTTCCTGTTTTTTGGCTTTCCAAAGTGTATCAAGCGTTTCATTCAATTTTTCTTCGGAAATATATTCAGGATTTAACCTGACATGCGAAACCAATCTGGGCTTGTAACTTTCACGAAGTTTTTCTTCAACAATTACAGCATTTTTCTCAAGCAGAAGTTTCAAAATTCCATACGAAGATTGTTGTCCTAAAAACTGATTCAATTCATGAATACTCGCGGTTTTCCGACTCTCGAGCAAAAGCAAAACCATATTTTCCTTCTCTGTTAAATTCTCAGGAAAAGCAATTTCTGAATTCAGGCTAACTTTGGTCTGGCTCTCCAGTTTCAGCCCTGAAGGTAAAGCAGCCTTGAAAACTTCGCCGAGCGTGCAGCAATAATAATTGGCAATCCACTCCCACAATTGCAATTGATTGGAACCGATAATTGGCTCGTCGTCCAAAATGGCTTCAATATCTTTAATTTCGAAATTTCCGGCAGGCTGATTTTGATGGAGTTTGTAAACCAAAGCCGAAAAGAATTTGCGTTTTCCAAATTGCACAATTACCCGAATTCCAGTCTTTATTCGCAGTTGAAATGCAGCAGGAACCCGATAAGTAAAATGATAATCGAGCGGCAAAGGCAAAATGACATCGGCAAAAAGCAAGTCTTCCATCATAAATGCAAAATACCGAAAAAGATTTCGGAAACGAATATAAGGTCCTCAACTTTATCGAATAAAAATAAAAAGACCAAAGCGGTATGCGGCTTTTGAAATCAAATTAATAATTCTAACTTAGTCAAATTCATCAAACTTTGTGGTGCATAAACAATCAAACGCCTTCTATCCAAATTAAACTTGCTTTATATGAGCCGGAGAAGATATTCATTAAAACTGAAGTTAAATATTTTCATTCTAAGCGCCGCCACAATAATCTACTGTATAACAATTGGATACATTAGCTGGAGGCTTAAAGAAATTGCCTACGCTGATGCTGTTGAAATCGTTAAGGGTTCGTCACGCGAATACGGGAATAAAATTTCGGAAGAATTGAATGTAATGATGGAATCGGCGCGAACCATGCGGAATATTTTTAGCACGCATACAAAATACAAACCTGAGCAACGCGATGCGTTTTTTGAAGATGTTCTGAAAAGTAATGTTGAAAAAAATCCGGACTATTTAGCAATTGGACTATATTGGGAAATTAGTGTACTCGACCCAAAGTATAAAAAATTGAATGGACGAATCCGCAATATTTGCTACCACATAAACAATCAGATAAAAATTCAGAAAGAAATCGTTGATACCACAAATTCTAAACTTTCCGGAATATATTATACAGTCCGGGAAATGAACAGAGAAATGATTTCGGACCCATATTTTGATATCGTCACAAAAGGACTGGCCGGAACGTTAATGACATCACTTTTGGTCCCAATCCAAAACGAAAGCGGATTATTTGAAGGGCTTGTTGGAATTGACATTTCGCTGAATCACATGGACAAACTGATTTCAGAAATAAAACCGTTTGAAGGATCAGTTTCATACATCGTTGGCGGCAACCGGATGATAATTGCACATACCGACCAATCGCTTGCCGGAAAAAATTTCATGCTGTCCAGCGATGCAGACAGTACGTATTTTGAAAACGGTTTCGAACAAATTAAAACAAGTACATCGAGTGCTTTTACTTATTTCAATACTCAAAAACGACTTGAATATTTTGTCTCGCTTGAGCCTATTTCTATTTCGGGATTAAAAACCAACTGGGTGATTGGAATTGAAGTACCAACGCAAATTATTCTAAAAACGGCAGAAAGAGTTCTAATAAATTCTATTCTGGCTGGAATAATCGGGTTGGTCGTACTCTTTGTCATTATTTATTTCATTGCTACAAGAATCAGTAATCCGATTATTAAAGGCGTACAGTTTGCCAAAACAATTTCGACCGGCGATTTGAACGCTGAACTCTCCATTGAGCAAAATGACGAAATTGGTGATCTCGCCGAATCATTGTCGCTGATGGCCGCCAGACTTACAAAAATTATAAGAGAGATTATTCAAAGCTCTGAAACTATTGCAGAAAGCAGTCTGGAATTGCTCGATTCTTCTGTACGTCTGGCTGAAGGTGCAAACAATCAGGCTTCATCCTCCGAAGAGATTTCAGCTTCAATGGAGTATGTGTTATTGCGCATTCAGCAAAATACTTTAGATGCGCAGGAAACTGACAAGATTGCAACAAAGGCTGTTCAGGGAATCCAGGAAGGAAATGAAGCATCCAGAGCGCTGATTCAATCGATGAACAATATAATTCAAAAGATCTCTATTGTTGGTGAAATTGCTAAGCAAACCAACCTACTGGCGATCAACGCAGCTATTGAAGCTTCGCGCTATGGAATGCAGGGTAAAGGATTTGCAGTAGTTGCTGATGAAATTAAAAAACTGGCTGAAAAATCACAACTTGCCGCAAAAGAAATAAATGAGCTTTCAAACAAAGGGCTCATACAAGCCAAAGAAACAGAAAATTTGCTCTTCGAAATAATTCCGCATATTGAACAGACGTCAATACTTGTCAAACAAATTGCGACATCAAGTGTCGAACAAAAAATAAGCTCTGAAGAAATTAACCATGGCATTCAACAACTAAACAAGGTTACCCAGCAAAATGCAGAATCCTCCTTTGAGCTTTCGATGAATTCAAAAAAAATCTCAAAACAGACAGAGACCCTCAAAACTTTGATCGCCTATTTTAATATAGAAGGGTTGAACTAACTAGTTAGAAATGATAGTCATAATACATTACCTCTCAAAAATGATTTTACTCATTCTATATAATTTATTGACTAGAGTCAACAGTATCATTAAAGGCATATTAGTCAAAAATAGTTGGTAAAAAGTGCTAAACTGCCTGTCAGTATTGATAATACAGAAAGTTTGATGAACTTGGTTTCATCAAACTTTTTATGTTTATGAAAAAATCAAAAAAAGCGCTGTTGGGCTTGTGGTTATAGTGATGTTATTCGATGGGGAAAACAGAATAATAAGCAGCGTTATAAGTGTAAAAGATGTGGCATTCTTCTGACAGAAAATCGACCGGAACAGCGTATTCAAAACAGGTTTGTTTGGTTCCGGAAGTGGATATTGGAACGTCAGACGTATCAAATTTTAAGCAGGGAAAGTAGTTTATCCCAAGCCACGCTCCAAAGGACGTTTTATCACTTTTTGGAACAATCCCCGAAGCTCAAAATAATCAAGCGAGAGCGAGTTCATTTACGGATAGATGCCACCTATTTTGCGCAGTTTTGCCTGGTCTGTTACCAGGATGACTTTGATGGGTACACCCAGCTTCTTCGCTTTACTGACGGGGAACACTATGAGGAAATCAAGGAAGATCTGGCCAACTTACTCAAACTAGGAATCCAGATCGAGAGTATTACCATCGACGGTCATAAAAGTATTTTAAAAGCCATAAAGAAATCGGTTCCAGATGCTATTGTGCAACGCTGTCTGGTTCATATCCAGCGCATGTGCCTGCTGTGGCTAACACAGTATCCCAAACATCAGGCCGGGCAGGAACTGCGCAAATTGGCGCTGCTGATTCTTAAGATTAAAACAGAAAATGATCGGATTTACTGGACAAGAGCATTTTTCCAATGGCATGAATCACACAAAGATTATTTGAACGAGAAAACTTATAACACAGAAACTGTGAGGTATTGGTACACCCACAAACTGCTTCGCCGTTCATATATAACCATCAAACGGGCCTTGCCAAATATGTTTCATTATCTGACCAACCCAGATATACCAAAGACCACAAACGGGATAGAAGGATATTTCAGCCACTTGAAAAATCACCTGGATATTCATCGTGGATTAACGGTAAAACATCGTATCAACTTCATCAAATGGTACATTTATTTTGCTAACGCAAAATGAGTTTTTTTAGCCATCAAGCATACCAGTATTAACAAGAAAAGGGTAGCCTAAATGACTACCCTTGTATTACTGTTTATGCGTTAATCTTATTGCTGGCAGGTTGGTCTCCACCAGAGCCTGATTCCCCTTCAGATTAACAGCGTGGAGTTTACAAATTATTTTCCTAAAAATCACCAACTATTTTTGACCACATTACCCAATGAAATACTTTGAACTTAAATATGACATCTTCAACTTTACAGATATATCCATCAGCTTTTAAACACCTATAAACTACACAATCAGATGATTTCTACTTCTTCTTTTTCCCGCTTACAATAACAATTAGAATTACAACAACCAAAACTGAAATCAGAATCAAGTAGAATTTTGTATCCGATGTCTCCTGTTCAACTTTAACTTCTTGTGACGTCGCTGCCAATGGTTCAGGCGAGGCATAACCTTCAAACCAACCTGAAAGATCGACTTTACTCTCAAGTTTATTTTCAATATCATCCGGAAGCTGAGAGAAAAAATCAAGGTTTGTTAAGGCTTCAACTTTGTCAGTTGTCACCACAAAATCAGTTAAAGGCCGATCAGATTTTTCATTGGGAAAAACAAATGCAATCATTCTGGGCGCATCAGTTGCATCATAAATTATCTTGTAAAAATATCCTGGCACCAAAACATGATCTTCACCAATTGTGCCCTTATTGTCTTTAAAAACAGGACCTGCCACAACAATAATTTTGTGTTCCTGCTTGGCCCATTCGCGAACTGTAGTTTCAAGTTCTTTCCAAATTCCACGGTTAAAACCTGGAAACTGAGGCGATATATTCGACATAAAAAAGCTTTCTTCCATTGCTTCCGGGTTAAATCCCATATCAGCAGCAGGACACAGATGACCACGATCGTATCCGCTGCTTGTATAATCAGAGGTTTTTGCCGATCCGGTCTCAACCAGTTTGTCTACCTTAAATTTATTACTTCTTTCTGCACCCCCATTCAATACCATACTGTCAGTCAAGGTGTAATATACCCAGTTTGCCTGTTCATTTTGTTCATTGTATGAAAGTGTATAATAGGTATGCTTTACCAATTCAGTGGCAGGTTGTGGCAGAAAATCAGTTTGGCTGGCTAAAGCAGTGATACAACTAAATTGTAGCAATAAAACCTGAAAGAATAGTTTCACCTTGAGATGTTTAAGTTTATTAATTGGTCGACTGATATTTATAACAATAACTGAAATAAAAAGTTAAAATAAAAAACTCAGGTTAAAACTAAGATTATTTTTGCAGGAAAATAGTTTAGATAATGAATTCAGAGCAAAAACATTTCAGCGAAAACGATCGTATATTTTATTCGGACGGTTACCAGCTCGCACAAAGTGCCATCGAAAAAGGTTTGACCAATGAAGCTCTATTTGCTGCAATTGAAAGGTTATATGTGGCGGTTGATGGTTTAAACGATTCCATTATAGCACTGGCCGAACGACAAAACATGAAAGTAGCATGCGCCAAAGGATGCCATTGGTGTTGTCATCAGGCTGTTTATGCCAATTCGTACGAAATACACTATTTGTCTGAAAAAATTAAATCTGATTTTAACGCACTGGAAATTCAGGATATTAAAACAAAAGCTGAGCAAAAATTTTCAATCACTTCGAAATTAGAAGAAAAGGATGTACTGGATTATAAATCACCGTGTCCTTTGCTAAAGAATGGTTCCTGTACGAAATACAATGCAAGGCCAATGGCTTGCCGAATCTATCTTTCAACAAAACTCGAAACCTGTTTGGAATTTTATTCTCACCCTGAAAACGAAAATAATTATCCGGCTTTGCTTGATTTTCCTTTGCGGGCTGGACGGATGATGAATGAAGGTTTTAGAGCGGCATTAAAGGAAAACGGAATTCAAACAACAGAATTCAAACTTGAAGAAGGATTGAAAATCTCATTAAACAATCAACTAAGTATTTGATATTCGACATTTTTTGAGACTAATTGAATTGAATTTTATCTTCAAAATTTGTTTATAAGTTGTCTGTATTGTCGACTAAAAGATTAAAACTACCTGAAATACAGAAATGTCTGCAGACTTATTGGTTATTAACAATTGTTGATAACTAAAAATCAAAAACTGTTGAATCAATATGTACGAGAGATTTGGATTTAATGGTCTGAACGTTTTAACTTTATACTATCAGACGAGCGATAAAAAGCTGCTTTGAAAGAATGGAGATGGAAAATGGTGCTTAATTGAACCGGAAACCAGATCAACCGGATTTTCGAATCCGCATTCAGAAAAAGCTGAAGTTCGAACCAAAGCATTCATGTTAGGTTCATCATCAAGGCGGATGATCGGTAAAACGTTCACTAAAATGTTGATTCGGAAAAGCAGGAGACATAAAGTAACTTCGGTGACTGACTGTCGAACTGAAAACGAAAGATCTTCGGATCAAAGTAATTTTTCACTCAAGCCAAAGTTTTCAAAAACGAATGGTTGAAAGAGTGACTTGGAAGGAACTTCGTTCGGGAAGACAATTCTTCGGAAACGTCGAACGAACGGCTGGAATGTAAAGTTGTAACAGGCTTTACAGGAAAGCTTGAGGCCGTGATAAATGGTTGGAGAAACCGGATGGAACAGCCAGTTGTAATAACCGTAGTCTGGCACTAAGGAGAACTCTTCGGAGTAGACCAAAGGTGAATGGGAACTTTCCTCAAAGGGATGTTCCCATTCGTGTTTTAGATGTCTCCCTAATTCCTTTTCACAACAATCTTTTCGTATTTTATTTTACTATTTTTGTCGCGTTGAAAAATGCAGGACGTGAGAAAGGTCAATATTGAAGAGGTTTTTAATTTGTTTTCAGGTTTAAAGGTATTGATTATTGGAGATTCGATGGTTGACAGTTACTGGTGGGGAAAAGTTGACCGTATATCGCCTGAAGCTCCAATTCCAATTGTTACTGTTACCAAACAGGAAGATCGTTTGGGTGGCGCTGGAAATGTTGCTTTAAATATTAAGGCTTTGGGTGCCAAGCCAATACTTGTTTCAATATTGGGCGATGACGAAAAAGGAAAAGTATTCAGGGATCTAATTGAGAAAAACAAAATGTCTTCTGAAGCTTTATTTATTGATTCCAGCAGAATTACAACTGTAAAAACCCGTATTATTAGTGGTGTACAGCAGATTTCGAGAGTCGATCAGGAAACTTCATTACCAATTCTTCCGGAATTAGAAAGTAAGATTTTCGGGAAAATCGCCACTATAATTAAAGATCAGGAAATTGACCTGGTCATTTTTGTTGATTACGACAAAGGAATAATAACGGAGAGCCTGATAAAGAATGTATTAGCGCTGGCAAAGTCAGAAGAGATTTTGACAGTTGCTGATCCAAAAAGTCGCAATTTTGGTCATTATAAAGGGATTGATCTTTTTAAGCCGAACTTCAAGGAGTTTAAGAATGGCTTAAATCTGCAAATTGAAAAAACGGATTTTGAAGCTATAAAAATATCGGCAGAAAAATTTAAAAAGGAAAACAATATTGGCCTGATGTTCATCTCTTTATCCGAACTTGGCGTTTTCGTGTCTAATGGCAAAAGTCAAAGCTACTATTCTGCAGAAGTCCGCGATATTGCTGACGTTTCGGGAGCTGGTGACACCGTAGCAGCCACGGCTAGTTTATGCTTTGCTGCCGGACTTTCAATGCCTTTTATGGCTCAACTCTCAAATATTGCAGGAGGGTTGGTTTGTGAAAAATTAGGAGTTGTCCCGATTGATCGCGAATTGCTAAAAAAAGAGGCAAAAAAGATTCGACTAATTTCAGATTGAGAAAAAGCAAAAGATATGAAAATTCATCACTAATTAATTCATTGAAAGGCACAACAACATCACTATCGATTTTGCGTTAATCAAAGAGTAAAACTATTGCAAAAAAATTAAACCATGCAACCATTTTATTTTCAAATAAATACATTACAATTAAGCTTAATTAATAAATATATTCTGTCTGATTTTGCTTTTAAATATTAACTTTGAAACATACCAAATACGTCGTTTTATATGGGAAAAGTAATTGCGCTGGCGAACCAAAAAGGTGGGGTTGGAAAGACCACAACTGCGATTAATCTTGCAGCAAGTCTAGCCGTTTTAGAATATAAAGTACTGATTATTGATGCTGATCCACAGGCTAATGCCACTTCAGGAGTGGGTTTTGATGTAAGAAATGTAAAGACCAGCATTTATGAATGTATCGTTGATGAACTTGATCCACGAAAAATAATATTGAATACAGAAATTCAAGGACTCGATCTTATTCCTTCGCACATTGACCTTGTAGGAGCAGAAATTGAAATGTTAAACTTACCAAACAGGGAGAAAGTATTGCGACATGTGATTGAAAAAATAAGGAACGATTACGATTTTATTTTAATTGATTGTTCTCCTTCGCTTGGTTTAATTACTGTAAATGCACTCACTGCTGCTGATTCGGTTATTATTCCTGTACAATGTGAATATTTTGCACTGGAAGGTTTGGGCAAACTTTTAAATACCATTAAAATCATCCAGTCTAAATTACATCCGGATTTGGAAATTGAAGGTTTCTTACTGACAATGTTTGATTCTCGCCTGAACTTGTCGAACCAGGTGATGGAAGAAGTAAAAAAGCATTTTCAGGAGATGGTTTTTGAATCTGTTATTCAGCGTAACATTAAGTTGAGTGAGGCTCCAAGCTACGGACAACCAGCTATCTTGTATGATGCAACTTCTAAAGGAGCATCGAGTTACATGAATCTGGCTCGTGAATTATTGCAAAACAATGGCCTGACAAAGTTGAAAAACGTGGAAAAAATTATTGAATAAGACTCATTAAATTATGGCAAAAAAGAATGTATTGGGAAGAGGTTTAGGCGCTTTAATTGATGGAGCCGATTCCCAAAAATCAGATGAAATTGGTTCTGCAATTAATGAAATTGAAATTTCAAAAATTGTTGCTAATCCATACCAGCCACGCACAAAATTTGATGAAGAATCGTTAAATGAATTGGCTGCTTCGATAAAGGAAATTGGCATTATTCAACCCATTACTTTGCGGAAAACAGATGATGATCAGTACCAGATTATTGCTGGAGAACGCAGGTTCAGGGCTTCGAAAATTGCTGGTTTAACAACAATTCCTGCATACGTTCGAACGGCCAATGATGAAGGTATGCTTGAAATGGCTCTCGTTGAAAACATTCAGCGAGAAGACCTCGATGCCATAGAAATTGCTTTAAGCTATCAACGATTACTTGATGAATGTAACCTTACTCAGGAAACATTGAGTGATAAAGTCGGAAAAAAAAGATCGACTGTTACCAATTACCTTAGGCTGCTTAAACTTCCGGCGAAAATACAGAAAGGCATTGTTGAGAAAACCATTACGATGGGACATGCACGAGCATTGGTTAACGTCAAAGATTCTGAAATGCAGCTTATGATTTTCGATGAGATCATAAAAAATGAATTTTCAGTACGCAGGGTTGAAGAAATTGTGAGAAATTACAGCGAAGACAACAATAGTTTTCAGCCTGCGGAAAAGCCGAAAAGTCAAAAATTCCCCACTGAATATCAGGATTTATACAATCACCTGAGTAAATATTTCAAATCAAAAATTGACTTCCGGATGGATCAAACCGGAAAAGGTAAGATTGTTATTCCATTTGGCTCAACCAAGGATTTGGAACGTATATTAGGAATTCTTGACCAACTAGATGCATAAAGAGACTAACATATTCCAACCAAAAATTTACGGCATTTGTTTTCTGGTAATCCTGTTTTTCGCAACAGGATTTTCTGCGTATAGCCAGAATTTGGGAAGTGATTCAATTAAAGTCAAAAAAACTGAAGTTGAACATTCGCCCCGTAAAGCAACAATATATTCGGCGGTTTTACCTGGCCTTGGCCAAATTTACAATCGGAAATACTGGAAAGTTCCACTTGTTTATGGAGGGTTTGCTACTTTGGGATACTTTATTAATTTTAACAACGGAGTTTACACCACATACAAACAGGCGTATTCCGATATTATTGACAACGATCCAAATACAAATTCGTATCTCGATCTGAAGATCAATAAGGCTTTTTTTGAGCCGGACAAAATATCGCAATTAACTGAGAATCTGAGAAGAGCAAAAGATGGATGGAGACGAAACAGGGATTTGGTAATCATTGGCACAGCAGTCTTTTATATGGTGAATATTATTGATGCGAGCGTTGATGCTCACTTCTTTAATTTTGACATTAGTGACGATTTAACCTTCAATTGGGCGCCAGGACCTGTAATGTGTATGGATAAAAAAATGGTAGGGTTTCAATGCCGATTTACATTTTAACAGAAATTCATGAAGATTTTAAAACTAACAGTAATTGTAATAACATTTTTAGGAATCAGTAATTTTGCTTCAGGTGAAAAGAAAGAAAAATTACAGAAAGCTTGTACTATAAATATTTCTGCGCTTGATACCATTGACGGATACGAAAAATACTACACTATTCCGGATGAAACCCTGAATAAATTTTTCTCAGACAAACTCGACAGCATGCTGAACAGTTGGTACGTTCAAAATGCTTTCCTTCTCGACAGTACCGAATTGGCTGAAGCGGATACATTGAAGCAGATACTCCCCGACTCTGTTTATATTCAGAGGCTGCAATCACTTCAATCTGCAGTAAGTTTGTCGTATAACAATACTGTTAAAGGTTTTATTTCAATGTACACCATCCGGAAACCCAAGCAGGTTGCAGTAATGCTGGGACTGGCCAATTATTATTTCCCGATTTTTGAGGAGGCCTTGGACAAATACGGTTTGCCCATGGAATTAAAATATTTGCCTATTATTGAATCAGCCCTGAATCCGGGAGCAAATTCGGTGGCAAGTGCCGTTGGACTTTGGCAATTTATGTACTCGACAGGTAAAATGTATAAGCTTGAAATCAGCACGTTTGTCGACGAGCGCCGCGACCCCATAAAAGCAACTGATGCTGCTGTTCGCTACCTGAGGGATTTATACAACATGTATGGCGATTGGCACCTGGTAATTGCGGCATACAATTGCGGTCCGGGAAATGTTAACAAAGCCATTAAACGATGCGGAAACGCCCGTGATTACTGGAAAATTTATTACCGCCTACCCAAAGAAACCCGTGGTTATGTTCCGGCTTTTATTGCCGCGAATTATGTCATGAATTTCTACCAAAATCACAACATTCTACCAAAATCGCCTGATTTTCCGATCATTACTGATACGATAATGGTCAATGACTATTTGAATTTCAATCAGATTTCTGAAGTTATTGGTATTCCTGTCGATCAATTGAGAAGCTTAAATCCACAATACAGGCGCGATATAATTCCGGCCAGTGCTGACAAGGCATACAGTTTGGTATTACCGCAAGATCAGATTTCGGCCTATCTTGAAAACGAATCGAACATCCACGATCACAGAAGAACTGAATTCTTTCCGAACAACCAAATCATTAACCCGCAAAATGCCTATGCAAATTACAGTCCGTCAGATATAAAGGGACGTGATAAAGTTATATACTCGGTAAAATCAGGTGATAATCTTGGGTTAATATCAGCATGGTTTCGAGTGCGGGTTTCAGATTTGAAATACTGGAATAATATTCACAAGAATTTTATCAAAATCGGTCAAAGGCTTTCCGTTTTTGTTCCTGAAGGTCAAGGTGAATATTACGCCAAAATTGCTAAGAAAAGTCATGCCGAAAAGCAACGATCTTTGAAAGAAAAACCAACTTACAGTTCATCTCAGAGTGTTGCAAGTGCGCCGAAGAAAAAAACGTTGACTACTAAAACTTCAGGAGGAAAGGCAATACTTGAGGCAGAAAATACCAGCGTTAACACAGATAAGTTTAACGATGCTGATGCCAGTAATCAGGTAATCTATTATAAAGTTCGGAAAGGAGATAATTTCTGGTCGATTGCGAAAAAATTTCCAGGCATATCGAATGATGATATTATGAGAATGAATAACATAAAAGAAGCCAATAGTCTGAAAGTTGGTCAGGTTTTAAAAATAATACCGAAAGCGTAAAGAGATTTTAATTGAAAAAGATAGATATTTGAATAAATCTGAAAGGGGACAGCAGGCGCTACTCCCCTTCTCTGTTTTACCGGATAAAAGAAAAATTATTCTTTGTTAAAGTAAATTTCTGAATTACGTTGATACTATCTTGTTTTCTTATTTTTGTTTCCGAATAAATATGCCAAACCATTGAAGCCTGAATTCAGGATAAAAACGTTGATCGTATTAAATACCGAATAAAATATGAGTTTTTTATTTCCGCTTTTTCTTTTTGCATTACTGGCACTGGCAATTCCGGTAATCATTCATCTGTTTAATTTCAAGCGATATAAGACGCTCTATTTCAGCAATGTTCAATTATTGAAGCGCATCAAACAGGATTCCCGGAAAAAGTCGCAACTGAAACAATTACTTATTCTTATTTCACGAATACTGGCACTGGCTGCATTGGTTATTGCATTTAGTCGCCCTTACATTCCGTTAAATAACAGAACGTCGAATGCTGCGAGACAAATTGTTGAAGTATACATTGACAATACTTTCAGTATGAAAGCCGAAGGAGAGAAAGGTCAGTTGCTGGAACAAGCCAAATCAAAGGCTATTGAAATCGCAAATTCGTATCCCGCCGGAACACAATATTTAATTTTAACCAGCGACTTTTTGCCGCAACAACAATTTATCCTGAACAGGGATCAATTCGTTCAACAAGTTTCAGAAATTAAAGAAAGTGTCAGAACACCACGGCTATCTGAAATATACAACCAGGCCATACAAACCGTTTCGGCTCAGGCAAAAAAGTCTGAAAAGACACTATACATTTTGTCCGATTTTCAGCAAAACAGCAGTGATTTTCAATCGGTAAAGGTTGATTCTGCGGTGTGGACTTACCTGCTCCCGTTTACAGCAGAAAAAACCAACAATTTATTGATAGATTCGTGTTGGTTCGAAACTCCCGGACGAAAAATTGGTCAGGCCGAAAAGCTGTTTGCCCGTGTAAAGAATTTATCTGACCAGGCCTACCAAAACATTCCTGTGAGATTAACAATTAACGATTCGCTGAAAGCTATAGCAAATATTAATATAGCAGAAAAGCAGGAAACGGTCGTTGAATTGAATTACACAAATAATTCAAAAGGCATACAGTTATGTAAAATTGAACTTGATGATTACCCGATTATATACGACAACTCGTATTTTATGAGCTATCAGGTTTTGGGAAAGTTACACGCGCTCGGAATTTTCAATCCGCTTGATAATGGATCAATATACCTGAAAGCACTTTTTCAGGACGACGAATTGATTGGTTACGATGAATCTCCGGAGAATACCGTTCAGGTTTCGTCGCTCAAAAACTATCAATGTATTTTCCTGATAAACAATCAGAAAATAAGCTCAGGACTTGCGGGAGAGCTTTCTGGTTATGTCGGTCATGGCGGTTCATTAGCTATTTTTCCGGAAGAATTAACTAATTATACCGAGTACAATGATCTTTTAAATCTGGTCAACGGAAAAACAATCGAGGCTTTTGACACCACTTCAATGGGAATTTCAGAAATCAATTACAACAATATCTTATATCGAAATGCATTCAAAAAAGAAGAATCACAGGCCGATCTTCCGGTAATTAAAGGCTACGCAAATTTTGGCGGACAAATGCTGAAAACTGAAACAACACTTCTAAAATTCAGAAATGGGAAAAGCGCCTTAAATACCCATCAGTTTGGCGATGGAACGGTTTATTCGTTTGCTTTTCCGCTGAATAAGCAAAATTTCAACTTTGTAAAACATGTGGTTTTTGTGCCAACCATTTACAATATGGTTTTAAATAGCGGCGATGTGCAAGAGTATTCCCGATCAGTTGAAAGCGACGATCCTGTCATTCTAAATCAAAGCCAGAATTCGGGGGAATTTAAAGTTATCAACGTCCAGACAAACGAAGAATTTATCGCTTCGGCGAGAACAGTTGGCACTGGGAAAAAGCAGCTTAATCTGGATGAACTGCCTAAACAGGCCGGACATTATTTAATACAGGATGGGACTACGACTGTTCAGCCCCTGTCGTATAATTATTCCAGGAAAGAATCTGTTCCTGAATTTTTCACGGAACAAGAACTTCAGGAAATAATTAAAAAATACAATTTAAAACGGTTTCAGCCAATCGGTTCGACCGAACTCAGTTTTACTGAAGCACTTCAGGATTTAAATAAAGGAAAGCAACTTTGGAAATACTTTATTATGCTGGCCATTTTCTTTTTAGTTTGCGAAATCGCCATCATAAGGTTTTGGAAATAAAAATAGAATTCTGGATTCTTTTTAATTAATCAGCCACGTCTAAGGGAATTGTAAAAGTGAAGATCGAGCCTTCACCAACATGACTCTTAACTTTTATTTCACCATTATTTTTGGCAATAAATTCCTGACAAATTACCAGGCCAAGACCTGTTCCTGTTTCACCGTCAGTACCTTCTGTTGAAATGTTTTGGTCTATTACAAATAACTTTTCCTGATTTTCTTTCGAAATGCCAACCCCTTGATCGATAACATCAACTCGAGCAAAAGAACCGGAATAGCTTGTTTTTATAACTATTTCAGAACCTCTTGGCGAAAATTTAATAGCGTTGAAGACAAGATTCCGAACAACAGTTGAAATCATATCTTTATCGGCATATACCAGGCGATCTGGTTCACATTGAATAACTAACTTTTGATTTTTAGCCGTCAGGTTTAGTTCGGCCAGCGATTGAATCTGCCCAAAGATTTCCGCCAACATGAAATTGCTTTTAAAAATTCGGATTCTGTTCGTTTGCGATCGTGTCCAAACCAGTAAATTCTGAAGCAAATCGAATCCATTCTCCGATGCCTGATTTAAATCACTGATTATCTTCTTTAACTCTTCCGTAGAAAATAATTCAAGATCAGATTTTAGAATACTTGTATAACTCACCAAAATGTTGAATGGATTTTTCAGATCGTGTGCAATAATCGAAAAAAAGCGGTCTTTCGCTAAATTGAGTTCTTTCAACTCATTTGTTTTCACTTTTAGCTCGTTTGCCATTCGTTTTTCTCTGAACAATAGATAAGCAGTCGCAATCATCAGGAAAACAACAAAAAGAGTAATACAGATCAAATAAATTTGAATGGATTTTGCACTGGCAATATCGTTGGATTGAACCTGATTTGCATTTTTTAATTCGTTGAGTTCAGTGTCCTTTTTACCAAGAAGATATTTGGCTTGGATTTTACGAATCATCTTGCTTTTCTTTTCTCCAATCAGGCTATCGTACACAGTGTTGTATTTGTCGTAATATGTATAGGCATTTTTGTAATCTTTTAATTCTTCGTAGAAAACAGTCAGATTACTGTATATTGTGCCAGTAAACTCGTACATATTCATTTGATTAGCCAAAGCCAGCGATTTCATGAAAAAGTCCAGCGATTTTTGATAGTCTTTTTTGTCGAGATAAACCAGACCCAAATTGTTATACGAAAACGCCAATCCTTGCTTGTCGTTTCTTTTTTGATACAAATTCAAAGCTTCCAGGTAGAATTTCAGACTTTCATCGAGCTTTTTCTGATCGTAATAAATTGTTCCAAAGTTATTTATAACATCGACAATCATCGACGAGTCTTTTCTGATATTAGCTAATTGTCGGGCCTTTTCATTAAAATTAAGTGCCTGTGTTAAATCCTTTTTATTCTGAAAGCTTATTGCAATATTTTGGTAGGTTGTGGCAATTAGCTCCGTATCTTTTAATGCCTGATTTATTTTCAGTGCTTTTTGATAATAATCAATCGCTTCATCATAGTCTTCGAACTCATCATAAATCATTCCGAGATTATGATATACCTTGGCTATCATATTCGAATCTTTCGCCTCTTCTGCCTGTTTAAGCGCCAGATAATAAATATCCACAGCCTTCTCGTAATTATTGCTGTAATATTCATTCAGACCCTTTAAATTCAAAATATTAATTGACCGATGGAGGCTTTTTTCCTGTTCTGCAATTTTCCCGGCTTTTTCAAGCAGAATAGACACGGTATCGTGATTTGTTGCAACAGTTACTAATTTATAGGCTTTTGTAACAAGATGGTCAATGGTTGAATCATTAACCGAAGAGCTTTCATTTCGACCGCCAAAGCCAGATAAAATAGGAACCAGCGAAATTAGTAGCAATAGTATATAACTAGTCGAATACTTTGGCATAAAATAAAGTTCGGTCAAAAGAATAAGAATTCAAATATAACAATTTAAAATAAATTGATTTTAAATTTATTCGCACGGAGAGCAGCGTGAAGCCTAAGAATTTCAAAAACAAAAATTACGATCAATATCTTAAAAAATAACAGACAAAAATCATTTGTATTCGATGCAAATATGTTTACATCTGTAGTTCTAAAATCTAAAGTTCAAACCTATGAATGTATTAAATGCAAGGGATTATATGGATCGTGAAGCCAAATTTGGCGCACACAATTATCATCCGATTCCTGTAGTATTGGAACGGGGCGAAGGTATTTATGTTTGGGATGTTGAGGGCAAAAAGTATTTCGATTTTTTATCAGCCTACTCAGCAGTCAATCAAGGGCATTGCCATCCCAAGATTGTAAAAGCAATGGTTGATCAGGCTCAAAAACTGGCACTGACATCCAGGGCATTTTACAACGATGCACTTGGCGAATGGGAAGAATACATGACTAAGCTCTTCGGATACGATAAAATGCTTCCAATGAATTCTGGTGCTGAAGCTGACGAAACGGCATTGAAACTGATTCGAAAATGGGCCTACAAAGTAAAAGGCGTGCCAAAAACTGAAGCCAAAATCGTTGTCTGCAATGGAAATTTTCATGGACGAACCATCACGATTATCTCGATGTCTTCTGATCCGGAATCATACAACGATTATGGCCCATACACTCCCGGATTCATCAACGTTCCGTACAACGACATCAAAGCACTTGAAAAAGCACTGGAAGATCCAAATGTAGCCGGATTTCTGGTAGAGCCAATTCAGGCTGAAGCAGGTGTTTATGTTCCTGAAGATGGTTATCTGAAAAAAGCTTTCGAACTCTGCAAAAAACACAATGTTCTTTTTGTGGCCGACGAGGTGCAAACCGGATTAGCGCGTACTGGTAGAATGTTGGCCTGCGATCACGAAAATGTAAGACCCGATATTCTGGTACTTGGGAAAGCTATTTCAGGAGGAATGCTTCCCGTTTCGTGTGTTTTGGCCGACGACGAAATAATGTTAACCATTAAACCCGGGGAGCATGGATCGACATATGGTGGAAATCCGGTTGCTGCCAAAGTTGCCATTGCCGCCCTCGACGTAATCAGGGACGAAAAACTTGCTGAAAATGCTGAAAAGCTGGGAAAAATATTCAGAAAGAAGTTAAAATCCATTGATTCTAAATTAATTGAAATCGTACGTGGAAAGGGATTGCTTAATGCAGTTGTCATAAATTCGATAAATGGAATTAGTGCCTGGGATGTTTGCCTGGCTCTGAAAAATAACGGATTACTGGCTAAGCCAACCCATGAGCACATTATCAGGTTTACACCTCCGCTTATTATTACTGAAGAACAATTGTTGGAAGCCCTCGCGATAATTGAAAAAACATTCGCTGAATTAAGTGTTTAAACCTGATTTTGAGTTGCATTTTGTGAGAAAAGCAGCACCTTTACAGAAGGCAGTAAATGTTGGCCCTATTTATCGGCTAACATTTATTGCCTTCTGTTGTTTTTGTATATATTTTGGCAGTTTTCCACCGCCTGATTTTTAGTAAAAAGCAACTTTTTTCATAATATTATAGTCTGTATTAAAACAGTCTGAAAAGAACCCCAAGTAGCTGCAATTGATGGCAAACATTAGAAAAAAGATAGGAAAGATAGGTTTTATCATACTCTCTGTATTGATATTGATAATGTTAGCCGGATTTGTATTGCTATATACACAGGCGCAATCCTATTTGAATAAGAATCTTTCTGAATTTGTTGAAAAAAAGTCGCAGGGAAAATATGAGCTGACATTCGACAATCTGGATTTAAACCTTACTCATTGGGGAATCGAAATCAACAATGTCTCTTTTCACCCTTCCGATTCTATTTTAAATACGCTTTCCCAAACCGACCTGCATAAACAGTTTTATTCATTTTCGTCACCCAATATTCGCTTTGGCGGTATCAGTCTGGTTAAGTTATTTTTCAGGAAAAAGCTTGAACTCGACCAGATTATGATCACAAAACCTGAATTGAAAATTCACGGTAAACAATCGGAAGACGAAAGTCGGAACGACAACATTAACAATCTGCTTCAGGAATTAAAACCTCTGGTAACCAAGAAATTTGCATCAATCAGGATTAAAAAAATTGAGTTGGCCAACGCAAGCTTCGATTTTTACAACTTGTTGGGCGATACTCGAAAACTGGCCAATGCCGAAAATATTACCATTGGAATTCTGAACTTCTATACCGATTCTTTGCTTCTACCCGATCCAAACAAGCTTTTCGATGCTGACGACATTTATCTCCGAATGCAAAATTATCAGAATAAACTTGCTGACAGCATTCATACTTTAGGTGCAGCCAGTATAACTTATTCGCTCAAAAAAAAGGTTATTGAAGCGCAAAACATTGAATTAAAGCCAATAAATCAGATCATTACTGAAACAAGCAAGTACTCTGTTTTTGTGCCTCATGCCAGAATAACCACCAAAAACATAAATCAGTTTTACCAAAATAGTGCTATCCCGATAGATTCGCTAGTTTTAACGGACGCCAAAATTAAATACTGGCCTGGTCAAAAGATGAAGGCCAAACATGAATTTATTGAAGAATTCAATCTTTACGAATTAATAAAGAATGAATTTTCAAGCATAACCATACAGAATTTCAAACTGGCGAATGGCGAATTGATGCTTTTCAAAACACAAAAAGATCAGAACAACCAGCAGGAAATCAAAAACATACGATTAAATCTAACTAATTTTCAACTCGATTCAGTTTCTTTAAACGATACCAGCAGGATTTTCTATTCAAAAAACATTGATCTCTCTGCTACCGATTATGAACTTTTGCTTGGCGACAATATTCACCGGGTAAAAGTAGGAAAGTTAGATTTATCGACACGCGACCGCTCTGTGGATGTAAAGAATATTGAGATTTTCCCTTCGCAGTCGGCAACCAAATACGCAGCAAATCAGAAAAACACAATTGATGTAAATTGTGACAGCATCCGACTCGATAACTTCAATTTTAAAAGGGCTTTTCACGAAAAGCGTTTTGTTTTCCAGCGAATAAATATCTTTAATCCTGAAGTTAAGCTGGTTCAGAATGAATTGTCGGAAGAAAAACCTGAGCCTGAAAATCCAAGCTTCATTTACAACCTGATTTCGACTTACGCCAAGGGAATTTATTCGCGATCAGTTTCAATTCAACGTGGAAAAGTTCAGTTAATCAACAAAACAGGGGTATTACAAACCGGCGATATTCAATCAACGGTAAGGCTGTATTTAAGTGGTTTTGCGTTGGACGAACAAAGCGTTAAGCGAACTGACCGCCTGTTTTTCGCGAACCAGATTGAGCTGAATTTCAGCAATTATGAAATGCAGCTCGTCGATCAATTGCACAAACTTACCATCGAAAATCTGTCAATTTCAACGAAGAAAAAACTTGCTGAACTAAAAAATCTGCATTTGTTTCCGGTGGAGAAAACAAACATGGATAGTTTATTAACAAAATACAGCCGATCTGAATTGTACGAATTTACAATTCCTGAATTGTCGCTCACCAACGCTGATTTTCACGAAGCTTTTTTTAATAAAAAACTAACTGTTGATACGCTCAATATCAACACACCGCAGATCTTTTACGAAAATTTTGCACAACTGAGGCAAGACAGGCCCAAAGCCGATTTCGAGGATCTGTTTCAATTGTTGTCCAACTACCTGTATGACATTCACATCGGTTTTGTTTTAATTCCGGATGGCGCTATTCGCTTGATTAATCACAGTAAGAAAGGCAAAACCATATCGCTCGACAACAAGTTTAGCCTAAAACTTGAAAACATGCTGATTAACAAAGATCAGTTCGACAAAAAGAGGCTACTCTTTTCTGAATATGTCGACTTTTCAGTGCGTGATCACTTGATACGTCTTTCTGACAATGTGCACGTTTTAAAAGCCGGAGAAATAGGTTTTTCAACACGCCGGAAAGAAATTTTCGCAACCAACGCACGGCTTTATCCGGAAACAAACAGCAAAGACTTTTCGTCGATTTTGTGGAATATTCAACTGAATATTCCTGAAATAAGGATTAAAGGAATTGACATGGAAGAATTTTATTTCGACCATAAAATTAACGCCGAAAATCTTTTGATCAATTCGCCCGAAATAAAGCTTTACCAGAAGCGCAAACGGACCGAAACAAAAGAAATAAAGGAAGTTTCATTTCCTTTGCCTAAAGAAATTGAATCGATATCGCTTCGGAAATTCACCTTGAACGACGGTTCGCTCAAGGTATTTTCTGAAATGGGAACTAAGCCATATTTAATGGTTCAGGCCGATCTGAAAATGGCCGCTCAAAATATACTCATTCAGAAAAACAAATTCGCCAATAAGCCTGAAATTAAAAGTGGCGAATATACCGGCAACCTTGTTCAATTTAAATTTACACCAAAAGATAAAAACCAACAGTTTAGCATCGACGAACTCATTTTTTCAACGAAAGACCGTCAAATTCTGGCCAAAAATCTGGTAGTAAAACCTAAAACAAAAAACAACAAGCAAGATCAGTTTGAACTTAATATCCCGTCGCTTGCCATGAATGGCTTCGACATGGACAATGCGTATCGTAACGATCAGTTCTTTTTCGAATCTATTGTGGTTGACAAGCCCGATTTTCAACTGTTCAACAATGCAAAAGATTCCACGAAATTCAATCCTTTCCGGGTAAACCTGTATCCGCATTTCGAAAGTTTTGCCGATATTTTTTCGTCGAAGTTACTTACTGTAAATAATGCTCACATTGTAACTTACAAAAGCAATAAAAAAATATTCGACGAAAATGTGACATTAAACCTGACTAAAGTAAAAATCGACAATAAACCTTCACAGGGTTTTATGCACTCGGCTGATTTTTCCTTCAGTATTCCCAATCTTAAGAAAGAGGAAAAACTCTATCAGTATAATTTTGGCGAAACTTCATATTCGTCGGTCAGCAATCGCTTTATTGCTCGAAACATCCAAATCATTCCAAACTTTAATCGCGAAAAATTTCAGGAAAAGGTTGGTGTTCAAACCGATTATTTCTCCGGAAAAATTGATTCAGTCTGTATCTGGCAACCCGATATCCGTCGCTGGTTCGACAAAGAAGAACTGGCCGGAAAGTACCTGTCTGTGAACGGCTTAAATCTTGATATTTTCAGGAATAAGCAAGTGCCTTTCAACGAATTGAATAGGCCACCTATGCTTCAGGATATGATTAAATCGTTTAAATTTCCGGTATCAGTTGATTCTCTTTTGCTTTTGAAATCGAAGGTTTCATACGCCGAACGGCCGGAAAATAGCGACACGGAAGGAAAAATACGGTTTACAAACATACGGGCAAGCCTGAAGCCATTTTCGAACATGAAATCGGTAAAAGGCGCAATTCCGGATTTTGACCTGACAGCTTCTGCAACAATTATGGATTCGTGCGAAATGAAAGCAAAGATGAAATATCAGATGAACAATCCGAATAATGTGTTCAAAGCTGAAGGAACCCTCGGGCCGTTTAACATGCGAATTTTAAATCCAGTATTGGAACCACTCGCTATGGTCTCCATTCGTTCGGGAAGAGTTGATCAGTTTACGTTTAATTATACCGCCGATAATAGCAGTGCTTCCGGACAATTGTTTTTTGGATACGACGACCTCAAAATTTCTGTTCTGGAAATGAAAGATGGAAATACGAAAGAAGCCAAATTCGCCAGCTTTCTGGCCAACAGCCTGATGTTAAGATCAAAAAATCCACGGGGAAAAGAATTGCTACCTGACGAAATTAATTTCAAGAGAGACCAAAAACGCTCAACCCTGAATTATTGGTGGAAATCGATTTTTAGCGGAATACGCAATACACTTGGTTTAAAAGAGAAACAGGAAGATCAGGAAAAATCGGAATAAAGGCGACTAATCCTTAAGATTGATGATGTACGAAAATTTAAAAGTCTGATAGGTCCAGTCGCGAATGCCGTACAAATATTGAAATCTGACGGCGTTGTGTTTCAGCGAACGTGTCAAATCAAACGTATAAACCATAGGTTTGTCGCGTTCCTTTTTGTATCCTGAATATCCTGAAAGTGAATTTGAAAGAGTCCAGCGCGACCACTTCAAGTCGCCTCCCAAACCATACATAAAAGCATCGTTTTGCAGATTCATGTCATCGTTGGTTTGCCACGAATAAAATCCGAACGAACCAAACGGCATGAACGACATTTTTTCATTCGTTCCGGAGAATTCTTTTGAAAAACTGAAGTCGAAAAAATAACCAGGACTATCGGAATAACGCGCAGCTTCGAGCCGATTACCCGAAGCTGTTCGTCCGGCAATCCGAAACATGGTATCCGGAAATTTATGCCCCCGAACCAACTGTATAAGCGTCGAAAAATACAAATCGCCGTTCGCGATTCCTTTTCCATCGAAATCGCGGGCAACACGTTCATCGCGGATAGTTGTCGACATCGCATAGTGCTCGATTAGCACGCCGTATAGCTCGATTGCTATTGTATTGTTTGCAAAAGAACGGTAATATTTGCCAAAAATATCCTGAGTTGGATCGCCTGCCCGAAAATAATAATCCATACTAATTTCAAGGTTCGAACCAGCAGGGACGATACCTTTTTTCACGTCCGGAACTGGTAAAGCATTTGGTCCAAGATAGCCCGGCGTTATATGAATCCAACTTCGCCAGCTAGGCATACCTATTTGCCATCCGTGCAAAATGTTCCACCAGGCCCAGTCTTCCTCTGCAATGGAAATAAAAGGTATGATGCAAAAAATAATCAGGATAATTTTTTTCATTCGCCAAATATACAAAAGGACATTATTTTGAGCAGATATTCGAAATAAAAAACCTCGCCGGTTGACGAGGTTTTCATTGCTTATTTATAGGTTTAATTTCTTGCGGATACTTTTCGGAATCGCTTCCTTGTTCACCATAATAGACATGGTTTTGTATTCAACGTATGGTTTTGATGCGTAAAAGAAACCACCATAATCGTTGTAATCGCCCCATGAATTTTTTACTTTATAATATGGATTACCATTCTGGTCTTTAGCCGTTCCAACGATTAACATTCCATGGTCGTCGGTTGTTTGATAATCGTCAAAAGCAATTTGCCTGACTTCCTGATTAATAGTTTTTTCAGGACCCGGTTTGCTTAATTTATACAGTTCTTCGTTCTTTTCCTTTTCCGACATCTTTTCCCATTTGTTGATTTCGGCATCGGTCATATTCGCTTTGTCAACTACCGGCACTACTGCAACTCCTTTTAACGAAGTAGCAAAGCCTTTCTCGCTAACGTCGGCTGCCCAGGCAACTGTGTAGCCAGTATTGATGGAATTGTCAATTATTTCTTCCAATTCATTCAAAGGAACGTTGTAAACTTCGTCCCAAGCCCAGTTATCCGGAACTTCAATGATAAATTTTGAATAAAACGGATGGTGAGTGTATGACGAAATTTCAACATAATCGTCCATATTTAAACCCACATAATCAGTGGCAAAACTTTGCGGCGTATATTCTTTTCCCTGGAAAGTAAATTTCTCCGGAAGTTTTCCCAAGTATGAATCCAGCGTTGCATCCAATGCATCGTGCCATGCTGTAGTCAGTTTTTTATTCGGATTGTCAACAACTGTTTTTACATCGTCTAGCAACATACGGTCGAGTTCGCCGTGAACGTGCTTTTCTTCGCCATAGTTTAAACCTGTATATACTTCTTCAGGAACAATACCATATTTTTTAACTACATTGGTTACATCGTGAAATGCACCACCTGCACCAAAATTCAGGCTGCCATGCATGCGAACATATTTTGTTGCTTTATCGGAATAAGCGTGGTGAACCACGAACATTTCAGATAAATCAACGATTGGTTTGCCAACCCGAAGCATTTCTGCCTCTAAAAAGCCAATTCCCGAAAACGACCAGCATGTACCGGTTCTGTATTGATCCTTAACAGGAGTGCATGGTAATTCTTTGATTGTTGTAAATTGATAAGCTTTTTGTTTTTCTTCTTCCTTATTTTCCTGAGCCGAAACACCAAACGCCACAAGCAGCAATGCCGCAAGGAAGAGATTTTTTAATTTGTGCATAGTAAATAGTTAACATTAGACCCCCTTGATAACAAGTTTCAAAGATAGCAATTTTCAAAAATGCCGACCTTTTACTTGCCATTTATTCAGGTATTCAGCCATATATGGAACAATTCAAAATAATGTGGACAAAAACTTCTTGTACTCTGAACTATAACATCTTCCGGATATTACTGCATTGAAATTTAAGATTTATTTAACCGAAACATGTTATAAAACAGAAGTAATTATAAGATTTGCATTCCTGTATTTTATTCAAAAAAAAGTCAACCGGATTTTCACATCTGATTGACTCATATAAATTGTATAAGAATTGGTGCCGTATGAAAAACTCTTTTGTTTGTTCAAAAGATTGAGGAAACTTTTTAGGAATATTCCTGGCTTCCATCAGAAAAGTGGAAAGCTTACAGGCTTATGAGTTCAAATCGTCAAACTCAAGCTTTGTGTAATCTTTTGAAAAGCTTACCTCTTCAAGATCTTTCTCTACCGGGCTTTCTAATTCATCAAATTCTCCCCCGCCAACAAATTCGTCTTGCTGGTTTTGATCAATGAAAGTGATCACTTCCTGTAGTCCTTCAATAAATTTTTCAAAATCTTCCTTGTACAGGAAAATTTTGTGTTTTTCGAAATGAAAATTTCCATCTTGTTCAAATCGCTTTTTACTTTCAGTAATAGTCAGGTAAAACTCATCTCTTCTCGTTGATTTTACATCGAAAAAATAGGTTCTTTTCCCAGCTCTAACAGCAACTGAGTATATTTCTTCTCTGAATTTGCTGTCATTTTCCAAACTTTCCTCTTTTTTTTCAAAATCTTCCATCATTCTCTTATTAAGTGTATTCCATTCTTACTACTTCAAAAATAAAAAAAAATATCCGACAAATATTAAAAAATGTTAATAAACACCCTTAAACATAAAAAACTGCATGTGAATTAATCGTCGCTTTAATTATTTACCCGTATAATACTTCATTGCTTCAGGCATAAAATTCTTTATTGCCTCAATTCTATTTTGTTCGAGTGGATGCGTGCTTAAAAATTCCGGTGTTTTACCTGAAGAATTTGCAGCCATTCTTTGCCAGAATTGAATTGCTTCGTTTGGATTATAACCTGCAATGGCCATAAAAATGAGTCCCAGCTTATCACCCTCATACTCTTGTTGCCGTGAATATGGCAGCATAACACCATATTGAGCGCCTAAACCATAAGCCGATTGAAAAATAGCCTGAGTCTCTTCCGGCTTGGTTTTTATGGCTTCTGAAAGTGCCATTCCGCCAAATTGTACCAGCATCTGCTGGCTCATTCGTTCATTTCCGTGGCGGGCAACGGCATGACCAATTTCGTGCCCCATAACGACTGCAATTCCGGCATCATTTTGAGTCAACGGCATTATTCCGGTGTAAAAGACTACCTTACCACCTGGCATGCACCAAGCGTTTAATTCATCGTTTTGAACCAAATTAAATTCCCATTTAAAATCGGCAACGCGATCGGCAAAACCATTGTCATTCAAATATTTTTCGACAGCAACCGACATCTTTGCGCCAACGCGCTTAACTGCATTTGTTTGCTCTTTATTGCCAGACAATTTGTTTTCCTGAAGAAACTGACTGTAACTTGTCAGACTCATTTCTACCATATTTGATTCAGGCAAAAGACTAACCTGTTTACGTCCAATTAGTGGAACTGTGCTACAGGATTGCATCATATTCGTTCCAAACACAATAATTGCAATTAAAAACAAACGTTGTTTCAAATTATTTCTCATAAATTGTTTTTTTAATAAATATAAACAAAACAATAAAAAAAGGTGCTTGTAGGCACCTTTTTTTATTAAAATTCTCACTGACTATTTCGATTTTTTCGCAGCCTGTAGCGTATTAAGCAATAATGAAACCCTTGTCATTGGCCCAACACCGCCCGGAACCGGAGTAATATATGAACACTTTGGCGCAACTTCATCAAATTTCACATCCCCTTTCAAACGAAAGCCTGATTTTCTCTCCGGAGCATCTACTCGTGTTGTTCCAACATCAATAACCACTGCTCCTTCTTTTACCATATTGGCTTTAATAAATTCGGGAGAACCAAGGGCAGCAATTAAAATATCGGCTTCTGCGCAAACTTTCTCCAAATCTTTGGTTCGGCTGTGAGCAACAGTCACAGTTGCATTAATTTCTTTCTGCGACATCAAAATACTAAGCGGACGCCCAACTATATTGCTTCGTCCCACCACAACACAATTCTTACCTGACGTGGGAATCTGGTATCTTTTAAACAATTCCACTATTCCAAACGGTGTTGCCGATAAAAACGTCGGCATCCCAAGCACCAGGCGGCCAACATTTTCAGGATGAAACCCGTCTACATCTTTACTTGCATCGATTTCTTCAATAATTTTTTGCTCCGAAATATGCTTAGGCAAAGGCAACTGAACAATAAAGCCATCGAGTTCCGGATCTTTATTTAATTCATCGACTTTTGCAAGCAACTCCGCTTCTGTCACATCATCTTCGAAACGAAAAAGCGAAGATTTAAAACCGACTTCTTCGCAATCTTTAATTTTAAATGCCACATAAGATTCGCTTCCACCATCGTGACCAACTAAAACTGCTGCCAAGTGTGGAGCCCTCCGTCCGGCTAAAATGATTTTTTTTACCTCTTCTGCTATTTCAAGCTTTATATCTTCTGCCGTTTTTTTACCGTCAATTAATATCATTATTCCAAAGTTTTTTCAATTATCGTCTTTGTCCGGGATTGCCCATCATCCGTCCAAGGTTTTTGCCCTGTGAAACAACTCGCATCATTTTGCGGGTTTCAGCAAACTGTTTTATTAATCGGTTTACTTCCTGAATGTTGGTTCCTGAACCATCAGCAATACGTTTTCTTCTTGAACCATTTAAAATGGAAGGATCTTCCCTTTCAGCAGGAGTCATGGAATAAATGATGGCCTCGATATGTTTGAATGCATCATCCTCAATTTCAACATCTTTAAGAGCTTTTCCCATTCCAGGAATCATTCCTGCCAAGTCCTTCAGGTTACCCATTTTTTTGATTTGCTGAATCTGCTTCAGGAAATCGGTAAAACTAAACTGATTTTTTGCCAGTTTTTGCTGAAGTTTTCTGGCTTCACCCTCATCAAATTGTTCCTGAGCTTTTTCAACCAGTGAAACAATATCTCCCATGCCCAGAATACGGTCAGCCATACGTTCCGGATGAAAATTGTCCAGAGCATCGAGTTTTTCACCTGTTCCAACAAACTTTATCGGTTTATCAACGATCGAACGAATCGAAAGCGCTGCCCCACCCCGGGTATCGCCATCGAGTTTGGTTAAAACAACACCATCAAAATCGAGTCGGTCATTAAATTCTTTAGCTGTATTCACAGCATCCTGACCGGTCATAGAGTCAACCACAAATAGAATTTCGTGTGGTTTAACGGCATCTTTTACAGCGCTAATCTCATTCATCATTTCCTGATCAATCGCTAAACGACCAGCGGTATCGATGATGACAACATCATTTCCCTGCATTTTGGCCTGACGAATGGCTTCTTGTGCAATTTTAACCGGATTGCGATTACCATCTTCAGTATAAACGGGCACACCGATTTGTTGACCCAGCACTTTTAGCTGTTCAATAGCTGCAGGACGGTAAACATCGCAGGCAACAAGTAACGGATGTCTTCCCTTTTTGCTTTTAAGCATCTTGGCCAACTTTCCGGAGAAAGTTGTTTTACCGGATCCCTGAAGCCCCGCAATCAGAATAACCGAAGGATTTCCTTTTAAATTGATATCGACAAATTTACCGCCCATCAGTTCTGCCAGTTCATCGTGAACGATTTTGACCATCAATTGGCCTGGCTTCACCGCGTTTAGAACATCCATGCCAAGTGCTTTTCTCCTGACATTTTCGGTAAATGATTTGGCTATTTTAAAGTTAACGTCGGCATCAAGCAATGCACGGCGTACTTCTTTCATTGTTTCAGCGACATTAATCTCGGTAATTTTCCCCTGACCTTTCAGAAGTTTAAACGACCGCTCCAGCTTTTCATTCAGATTTTCAAACATATCCTGATAAAAAATTCTTTTGTAAATAAACTCATGCAAAAATATAAAAATATGCCATTGAGCTCTAAATTCAGAAAATTTAAAAAAAATCAATTTTAGTGGGTTACCTTTTTCTCTAATCAGGAATAAAAAGACGTAAATAAGTTAGTTTGTTATTTGAGGGAAATGGGGAAAAGTTATACAAACTATTACGGTCTGATTTTTAATTGTCCTGTGGGGTTAGAGCTTGAGAGTTGTGAATTTAAAAATGTCAGACAATACGAATCGAAAGACAGACTTATTTATTACGAAGCTTTAAATACGGCTGAAAAAGAAAAGTTAATAAAGGGACATCAAAAATGTCTTTCAGCCAGAGAAAACAAGACCCTTTTTCACGAATCGCAATAATGTAGATTAATTGGGAGCCGCCCGGCTCCCTTCTACTTTTTATAAAACCCGGTTATCAAAAATTTCAGAAATCAAAGAACTTATCAGAGTAAAACTTTATTGGAGCAAATTCCTGAATTTTTGTTGTGGGTTTTCGGCTTTGAAGCTTAACACCAAAAGGACTTCCAAAACAACCATAACTAAGTAAAAAGCAATCTGATAGCCTCCAAAATTAGTATTCGAAAAACTGAAAAATAAAGGTCCAAAAGCGCTGGCAAAAACGATAATCGCCATTACCTGTCCGCTAATGCTTCCAAGGTATTTTCGTCCATAGAATCTCGGCCAGGTTACAGCCATCAGCACATTATACAGTCCACTGCTGATCCCGTTTCCAATCATGAACCCGTAATAAAAAATTCCACTGTCAAGCTGACTTAGACTAAACAACGCAACTATCTGCCCAATAGTAAGGGCGTAAAGAAGATATTTAAGTTTTATTTTATCGCTTACCCAACCGCCAATAAATGAAACAATTACCGAAATAAAAGACATCGGGACAAAAACACCAAGTGCCATTTCCTTCGAGAGCCCAACATTTTCGAATATTGAAACCAAGTGAAAAGTAAACCCGGTAACATAAAGCGCATAAATTCCCAAAGGCAACGAAAACAGCCAAAAGGAATATGTTTCTCGCGCTTCTTTCAGTGTAAATTGTTTCAAGGCTTTCACAATGATTTCCTTGCTATCATCCACCTTAGTTTTACCGTCAGGCACTAAACCCAAATCTTCAGGATTATCTCTGAAAAACAAAAAAACAAAAAGTGAAAAGAAAATTGCGATACTTCCTGCCATAACCAAATATGCACCCTGCCACGAGAATTTTTCGATAAAAAGATTGAATGAAACCGGCGCTACTGCAAAACCAAACGAAACAAACACCGCAGAAATGCCATTAACCAGTCCGCGATGTCTGATAAACCATTTCATAATCATGTTCCGCGAAATCATGGTTAGCACACCTTGGCCGGCAAACCGAAGCATGAAAAATAATACAACCAACGTTGAAATAGCTACCGAAGTATAAACAGTGGTCTTTCCTCCACCACCAAATAACTTTATGATTTGGTCGACACGGCTAAACAATAAAAGAACAAAACCCAGCCAAACCGACACAGCGATACCAACGATTTGTGCACCATATTTGTCATACATTTTTCCAGCCCATGTCAGCAAAAATGAACTGGCTACAGTTCCGATCATATAAGCAAAACTGATCTCGGTCCGACTAATACCAATGGCATCAATCAGGTAATCAGTAAATACAGAAACACCCATTGTTTGCCCGGGTGCACTTACCAAAATCCCTATTGTTCCGGCAAACAAAATAACCCAACCATAAAAAAATGGAAATTTGGAAGGCTTTATAGGAAAGTTATTCCAACGATGTTTAATTTCTGCATTCATCTTCAGGTAAAAATACAAAGTAATTCGTGAAATGACCAATTCCGTGAATATAATGAAACAGAAAAATCAGTAAACGGTTGACTTATTTTTATTTTTCGATTTTTTCAGTTCCTGAAGCAAAAAAAGATTTGATAATATTTTCGAGTCATCAGGTTTGAGAAAACATGAAACAAAAAAAGTAGACTTCCAATTATTTGGTCAAGAGTTTTAAAGTCTCCTGTAAGAGAATAACACCGCAACCTTCGCCTAAATTTAGTTTACTAAATCGATCGTATAATTTACTTAGAATCGGTCCCCCATTTATAATTTGGAGTATCTCCCATGATCAAAACCAATTTTCCTCCGGCAATAACGTCTTTGTAGTCGATCCAACATTTGTTATACGGTTTACCGTCGAATGTTGCGGATTGGATATAACAGTTCTTTTCCGAATTGTTTTCAGCATCAATTGTAAATGTTTTTCCTGCTGAATAATTGGGATCAAGATTGAGTGTTATTTTGCTGAATACAGGGCTGGTAATTTCGAACCGCGTTTCGCCCGGGCATACCGGATGCAACCCCGATGCTGCCAATACATACCACGCCGACATTTGTCCAACATCTTCATTTCCAACCAATCCTTCAACGGTATTATGGTAGGCACGCGAACAAATCTCCCGACTCCATTTTTGGGTCAGCCAAGGTGCCCCCAAACGGTTAAACAAAAAAGGAACGTGATGAACCGGTTCGTTGGCATGGTTATAATAATCGTTCCACATCATGTTTTGAGGAACATTTTCAAAAAAATCAGTAAGGTCTTTGATTACTTTTTCCCGACCACCCATCAGGCTGACCATTCCCGGAACATCGTGCGGAACAAACCATCCCTGTTGGTAAGGATTACTTTCCACACAACCAAATCCCTGTGCCAACCTTCCTTTTTCAGCAGACCATTTTCCCCAGCTTCCATCGGTATTTTTTTGCCTGAACCAATTGACGGAAGGGTCGAAAATATTCCGGTAGTCCTGCGACCTTTTTGCATACAATGCTTCATCCTCCGGCTTGTTCATAAAGTGAGCCAGGCGCGACATACACCACTCTGAATAAGCATTTTCCAGAGTAGTTGAAATTCCATCAGAAAATCCTTTATCCCCATTGCCAAACCTTTCAACCGTCTGTCTGGAATATTTATATGCCTTATCCAAATCAAAATTCCTGATTCCTTTTGCCCAGGCATCGGTTATAACCGAAACAGCCGGATTACCAATCATACAACCACTATACGCATTTAAAAATTCCCAGCGTTCGAGGTAATCGTGCCCGCTTTCTTCGGCCAGGGTTACCAGCGAATTAATCATATCGTTTACAACTTCAGGATTTATAATTGTTTGAAGTGGAAACTGGCTCCGAAAAACATCCCAGCCGCTGAAAATCGTTCGTTTGGTGAACGTTGATGATTGATGAATTTTACCATCACCTCCCGGATAATTTCCATCGACATCGGCAAAAGCCCGTGGATCGATCATGGTATGATATAGCGCGGTGTAAAAAATCGCCTTTTCTTCGGCAGTTCCCCCTTCTACGCTTATTTTGCTTAGTGCAACATTCCACAACTCCCGTGCGCGGTCATGAACCTGATCAAAATTCCAATCCGTAATTTCGGCCTGTAAATTTTTCTTCGCCCCTTCGATACTGACAAATGAAATCCCTGCCCTAAGCATGACTTGCTCTTTGTCTTTGGTTTCAAATTCAGTATAAAAGCCCAGGTGCTTCCCTTCCATTTCCTGAACATTTTGGAATACTTTAGCCTGCGCAACCCTTTCCTGATATGCTGCGCTGGTCACGTCGTCGCGTTTTCGGCTCCACGAATCCGGTATATCGGCGCTCCAGATTCCGGTAGTGGTGAATGGTTTACTAAACTGAGCATAGAAATATACCGTGTAGTTGGGATTTCCATCGCCATTTCCCCAACCTCCGCCTCCAGGAGTACATTTCATCCATCCTTGAATCGTATGATCGTTAACCAGCTTTATATACTGAAGGACTGAGGTTCCCCCCACTCTACGGGCAAGATCAATCTGAATGCGGGATTGTTTGTTCGCAGGAAAGGTGAAACACATCATCCCGCTATGCGGAGCTGCAGCCATCTCGGCCTGAATGTCGTAGTCGGTTAATTTAACGCTATAATATCCGGCAGAAGCCGTTTCGCTTTCTTTTGAATAACGCGAACGATACCCACTTCCGGGCGCATCTTCTTTTCCGGAACTTGTTTTTAAAGTCCCTGTAGTTGGCATGACCAAAAAATTACCTAAATCGCCATACCAGCCAATTCCGCTCATCTGGGTAAATGCAAATCCTTCGATCGTGGTATGTTCATAACTGTAGCCCGGCCCGTTATCGCCGCCCGTGATTGTGTTTGGGCTAAGTTGTACCAATCCGAACGGAGTTGCAGCACCCGGAAAAGTTTTGCCCAAACCGTGACTGGCACCCGCTTTTTCGGTATTTGTACTTGCCCCGATAAACGGGTTGACATAATCAGCCGGATGATTTTTTTGTGCGAAACAGCCCAAACTAATCCAAAACAGAAAGAGCAAGCTGAAAATGTGTTGTGTTAATTTCTTCATCGAGGTTTTATTTAATTCTGCTAAATATCTTTACTTATTTTTATTTTTTCTGCTTTTTTCAATCAAATGTGTTCATATTCTTTCCTGAAAGATTTCAATTTAAAATAGGAAAGTATTTCACCAGATTCAATTAACTACTTTAATTCTGTTCCCCATTTTTTATTGGGTCGGTCGCCCATAATCAGTTCAAGCTTTCCACCATTCATAATTTCAGAATGAGTCAGCCACGCGCTGTTCAGTACCTTCCCGTTCAGCTTGGCCGATTGAATATATTTGTTCTTTTTTGAACAGTTTTGGGCATCGACGATAAAAGTTTTTCCATCAGGAAGTTCAATCAAAATCTTATTAAAGAAAGGACTTCCGATGGCATACAGGTTCGAACCGGGTGTAACCGGATAAAAGCCCATGGCCGAAAATACATACCACGAACACAGGGCGCCACCATCTTCGTCACCAGCCAGTCCAAGTGGAGAATCGTCGAACCACATATCCATAATTTCGCGGATACGTCGTTGGGTTTTCCACGGCTGACCAGCATAATTGTACAAATACGGAATGTGAAACGATGGTTCATTTCCGGCCGGAAACATGCCGTTCAATCCGGTTGCATCGGGAAATTGCCCCATAAATTGCCATTTCGAAATGTGCGTCGGCTCATTAAACAGATTATCAAGTCTTTCCACAAATTTTTCCTTACCACCCATTAGCTCAATCAGTCCGGGGATGTCGTGCATCACGTTAAATGTCCAAGGATAGCTGTTGTTTTCAGCAAAATACATGCGGCTGCCAATACCTCCTGAAAGTTGCGGATCAAAAGGCTCAATCCATTTCCCATTGGCATCTTTAGGCGACATAAATCCAGTTTCCGGATTATAAACTTTCTTATAGTTTGCCGACCGTTTCAGGAAATAAGCATAGTCGTCAGGTTTATTTAATGCGTGAGCCAGTTGCGCCAGGCACCAGTCATCGTAACTGTGTTCGAGCGACAAAGCCACGGCCTGCCGTTTCTCGAAACCATCGACCATTGCAACCGGATCTGCTTCGCCATCGTGCAAGGCTGGGTACCAGCCATTTTCGATATAAAAAGAATCCAGCAAACACATTGGCCCTGCCCTCCACGGCAGCATAGTTCCCTGAGTGGCATTCTTTTTCAATCCTTCGTAGGCTTTCTCCACATCAAAATTGAGAACTCCCTTCCGATAGGTATCCCAAACCAGTGGAGCAGTATGAAACCCGATCATGGCCGGAAAGTCGCCGTAAAACTGAGGAAAACCTGGCATCCAACCACTTTGTTGATACATATCAATGTATGATTGCACCATGTCGGCCCGTTGCTGTGGATCGAGAATCAATCCCAGCGGATGTAGACAGCGAAAAGTGTCCCACAGCCAGTCGTCAACAAAAAACGGACGACCGTTTGTTTCGTGAATTTGGTGATCGTAGCCGCTAAAATATCGACCGTATTCCGAAATATCGACCATTCGTTCGCTGGCGCGGTACAAACAAGTATAGAATATCCGTTTCTGGCGTTCGGTTCCTCCTTCAACTTTTATCCGGTTAATTACCTTTTCCCAGATCTGGTAACTTTCCTCTTTCACCTGATCAAAGCTTTTTCCGGATGTTTCTTTCTTCAGATTTTCTTTCGCCTGATCTTCGCTGATGTAGGAAATCCCGATTTTGACATTTACAGGATTAGATACCATTTTATAATTTACAAAAACGCCAATTTTAGCGCCGCTTTGCTCTTTAATGCCGGTCAAAATTTGATCGGCTGTAAACGTGCCGCTTTCGCTAAATGGCTGGCTGAATTCGGCATAGAAATATTGTTTGGCATCATTAAATTCTTCCCAACCTGAAATACTATTTTCACTCACAATTTTAAAAGAAGCCTGATTTGCCGAGCGAAACAGAATGTTGCACGAATCTTTCCGGCTGAAATCGAAACGGTACCAAACCGTTCTTTCCGTGGTTGTCCATCCGGCAGTAATGTCGTGATCTTCGAGCAAAACCTGGTGAAACCACGGATGTACTTCTTCCAGATCGTGGTCGTAAACCGAAGCATTTTTATTTCGCGAGGTCGTAATTTTTCCTTGGGTTGGCATCAATTCGGTAACTGCTCCCATCCGGTAGGCTGGCATATTGAAAGCAAATCCAAATATCTTATCTGAAAGATATCTGTCGTTCAAACCTGGCCGGGTAAGCGGGAAAACCCGCACCATGCTGTGTGGCCTATGAACGGTAGGATTTTTCGTGGTCAGTAAAGTCGCAACACTTCCGATGTTTGGATCTATGTACGACGTGAAGTCTTCCTGCGAAAAAGATGGAAGTACTACACTTAACCCACAAAGAATCGCTAAAAGAAGTTTTTGTAGAAAGTGAAGTTTATTTTGTTTCATTCCGAAATATTTAGCCGGTTATTCCAATTCATAAATCGTTTAAAAGTAATTAGTTCTCAATCATTTTGTAGCTTATGAGTAAAGAGCCCGGTTTGTCCAGAATTCTTATTTCTATTCCGTCCTTTAATTCTTTACCCGATTTTGCCACTCTGGCTCCAGAGTCTTCATAAAATAATTCATATTGTGCATCGGCAACTAATCCACTCAATTTAATTATCATTGATTCTTCAGTAAACCGTTCACGACGAAACGCCAAAATAATTCCGTCTTTGTGTTCCGGACGATTTAGCTGGTAAGCCAACCATGAATTATTATTCATATATCGTTTATGAGCAACTGTTAACGGATAATAATCGCCGTAAAAATACGGCCTTAATCTTTTAAAATCAGCAATGTATTGTTGATAGGTTTCTATTGTTTCATTGTTGCTGCCATCTACTTTCCAGTTTATAACTGCTAAGCTTCCCAGACTTGATCTTACATAATAATTGCCTGTTTTATATAAAGCGGTTCCATGCAGGGGCAGATATAAATTCAATCCATAAGTATGGTTTTGATTACCGGTCGCGCTTTGTTCAAGATCAGTGCGCCAAAATGGAGTACTTCTCGAAGTGGTTTCAAGATCAATTCGTCTGCCGCCCGAGGCGCAATTATCAATGATCATATTGGGAAAGCGAACCAGCAAACTGTCCCAGAAAGCGTATAAACCTTCAATGTATTTTGCTTCTGAAATGCCGATTCGGTCTGGTGCATCTTGTTTCTTCCAGTAAGGCATGGGATCAAAATTGAAATCCTGCCGGTAATAATCAATACCTTCCTTCCCGATGAGATCCGTTAAATAGTTTGTCATCCATAATCGTGCGTCGGGATTGCCAAGATCATATAAATATGAATCTGAATTGGGTAAACTCTGCAACCATTTCGGATGCTCATTGTAAACCTGCGTTCCTTTGTAAGCTCGTTCCGGCTCAAACCACACCATTAATTTGGCCCCCGCGGCATGGGTTGCGTCGGAAATTGGTTTAAGTCCATTCGGGAAACGTTCTTTATCAACCGTCCAATTACCAACATTCTGTGGCCACTCCCCGTTTTCTTTATCCCATCCGCAACCCGAATACCAGCCGGCATCGATCCAAAAAAGCTCAGGCGTAAGTTTAAATTGCTGATAGCGTTTGATATGTGCCAGCGCCGATGCTTCAGTGATGCAGGTGTGGACAGTACACGGGAAAGGCGCGCCATCCAATTCGAACGCAACAGACAAGGGTAACTGCGGATTGCTTCCGTTAATTTTCCGGGTATGATGAGCCAGAATAAATCTTCGAAATTGATTGTGACCAATCATTCGATCCTCTCCGTTCCAAAAAAGCAAACAAATTTTTGGTGTGCGAATTTCATCCTTTGGATGCAATAAAAGATGCATGTTTTCCATTCCCGATTTCACAGAAACCGATTTTTCATCTTTCTGGACAACATCGGCAAACCATTTCCCGGTCCAGCCGACAGCAACTACAATTCCTTGTTGCGCGGGCATTTCAATATTGAAGAAGGGGAAAGCAGTGTCGTCAGACGAACGTCCGCCAACAGGAGTCATGTAAATACTTTTCCCGACTTGCATTTGCTCATCAAATGGTTGAAAATCATTCACTGCCGCATTACTTCCTTTGGAATGGTGGAGAATGAATCTACCGGTATCCTGGCTTGCAAATGAATAGTCAATCACACGAGCCTTTTCAATAATCGGTGAGTTTTTTGCTGATTTATTGCTGAGATTCAGCACCCATTCAACTGACGGGAAATCGGTAAATAAAGTTAATGTACATTTAACTGAAAGACCTCCTGAAGGTTCTGAATAAGTGAAAACCAAGACTTCAGAATTGGGTTCAACCGCATTCCCTTGTTCAGCTTTAAACTTCCAGTTTTTGATGAACGTTTCTGATTTTTTGCCTCCGTATTCAAACGAAAATGGTGGAATTTTACCTTGGGCGAAGTTCTGTTCAACCCAATGGTGCACATCAGTTAACGATAACCGCAATGACGATACTGATTGACTTTTCGCATTTAATAACAGTAAAGAAATCAGCAAGATACAAATAGTTATTTTTTTCATACTGGATTATTGGCTCGAAAATAGTTTAAAAAAAACCGGTCTGCCATCTCAACTCTTCCGGCGAGATCAACCGTGGGTTCATTGTTGGTTATTGGACTGATTTTTTGTACGGATTAACTCAGATTACTTTTGTATACCTGATCATTAGTGATGAAGGTTTTTGCGGAATGGCAAATTCCAGCTTTTTCATCAATTCCCGACCTGTTTTGCGGAGCGTTAGATTATAATCCTCAAAGAACAGATCATAGCTGGCATTTTCATCCAATCCCGATAATTTAACCTGAATAGAATCCCGATTAGCTCCACCCCGACGAAAAGCCAGAACAATTCCATCGCCCAATTCCGGTCGGTTAAGCTGATAAGCCAACCAAGTATTATCGTTTGTATTGTTGCGGCTTTCAGTAAGCGGGTAATAATCGCCATAGAAATACGGCCGAAGTCTTTTGTAATCCTGAATCCGATTTTGAATTGCCGGAATAGCTTCCGATGACTTGCCCGTAACTTCCCAGTTCATTACTGCAGTAGCTCCTAATCCGGAACGGAAAGTATAGCTATCGGTTTTATAGATGGCTGTTCCATGAATAGGCAAATAGAAATTCAGGCCGAATGTATGGCACTGGTAGCCGTTGGGTTCGCCATATTGGTAATCGGTCCTCCAAAGTGGTGCACTTCTGGAAGTCGTTTCCAAATCAATCCGACGACCTCCGCTGGCGCAATTATCGATCAGCAAGTTTGGAAAATTATTGAGCAAAGAATCCCAAAAAGCATACAACCCTTCGATGTGGCGAATTTCTGAAATACCAATCCTGCCCGGTTTGTCGTTGGCAATCCAAAAAGGCATCGGGTCGAAGTTAAAATCCTGGCGGTAGTAATCAATACATTCATTTCGCAAGATATCCGAAATATGTTTAGTCATCCAGGCAAGTGCATCCTTATTTCCCAGATCAAACAGCATATTATCGTCGTTGGGAAGCTTAATCAGCCACTCCGGATGTTCTTTGGCCAGTTCTGTTTCGGGGCGCACACGCTCAGGTTCGAACCAAACCATAAATTTGGCACCGACTTGATGCACCGCATCCGAAACAGGCTTTAACCCCCGGGGAAAACGCTCCTTTTCTACCGACCAGTTTCCAACATTCTGCGCCCAGCTCCCGCCTTTGCGAAAACTGTTGCAGCCAGTGTACCATCCGGCATCGAGCCAGAATAATTCAGGTAAAATATCGAATTGCTGATACCTTTTAACCACCGCAACGGCAAATTCTTCAGTAAGGCATTCGTATTCGCCACAGGGGGCCGGATCGCCATAGTCGAAACTGCCCGACAGAGGATATTCAGCAAATTGTCCGTTTATTTTGCGTGAATGTTGAGCAAGAATAAATCTCCGGAATTGATTGTGACCAACCATGCGGTCCTCTCCGTTCCAAAAAAGCAAACAAATTTTCGGAGTACGGATTTCTTCCTCTGGGAGCAGAGATAATTGCATTCGCTCCATGCCTGATTTCAGGGAAACTGATTTTTCATTGGTCTGCAAAACATCGGCATACCATTTTCCGGTCCAGCCAACAGCCACCATTATACCTTGTTTGCCGGGCATTTCAATATTGAAAAACGGAAATGCGGTATTATCAGAAGAACGCCCGCCGGATGGTGTCATGTAAATGCTTTTCCCGATCTGCATCTGGTCATCAAGGGGTTGAAAATCGCTTCGTTCAGCATTACTCCCTTTGGCGTGATGCAGAATGAAAGTTCCTTCTTCCGGAGCCACAAAAGCGTAATTAATCGCAGCAGCTTTCTCAATCAACGGACTGTTTTTTCCGGAGGTATTGGAAAAGTTAAGTACCCATTCTACCGCCGGAAAATCGGTAAAACTGGTCACGATGCATTTCACCAAAAGGCCACTTTGCTTTTCGGAATATGAAAAGGCTGTTACTTCCGAATTGGGTTCGGTCGGGTTCAGCTTTTCTTTACTGAAATTCCAGTTCTTAATGAACGAATCAGAGTTTTTACCTCCGTAAACAAATGAAAATGGTGGGATTTTTCCCTGAACGAAATGCTCCTGAACCCATTCTTGAGCATCAGTTGTAGATATTTGAAATGTCGATGTTGGCTGATTTTTCCCATTTATAAACAGTGAGAAAATCAGGATAACACAAAAAAATATTTTCTTCATGGCTAATTAATTTTTAGAAGAAATCCCCCATTGCTTATTCGGTTCAGGACCCATCTCGAAAACCAATTCGCCTCCATTGATGATATCGCTTTGCGAAATCCACGATTGGTTGAATAGTTTTCCATTCAGGGTTGCAGACTGGATGTAGCAATTCTTTTCGGAATTTCCGGGAGCAGAAATCACAAGTATTTTTCCGTTACCCAGTTTGATGGTCACTTTTTCGAAGATTGGCCCGGTAACTGCATATTCGGGCAACGACGGGCAAACCGGATAAAATCCAATAGCGCCAAAAATGTACCAGGCCGACATTTGACCCGAATCATCATTTCCGCTCAATCCGCCTGGGCCTGTACCGTATTCTGTTTTCAGGATATAGCGGACTTCTTTGGTTGATTTCCAGGGCTCACCGGAATATGTGTATAAAAATGGTATTTGTTGCCCGGGTTCGTTGCCGTGCCAGTACTGCCCTTCAGCAAAAAAATCGTCGAGCGTTTGGTTGAATTTTTCCTTGCCGCCCATTAAACCAATCAGTCCTTCCACGTCCTGCGGAACATACCAGTTGTATTGCCATGGAGTGCCTTCGGTGATGTAAAACATCTTCTTGTTTTTATCGAAATCTTTGGTAAATGTACCGTTGGCAAACCGGCCATTCATGTTGTTAACCGACGGATCGAACACATTCCGGTAATTTTGCGAACGCTTCATAAAATATGCAAAATCGTCGGTTTTACCCATCTTTTTGGCCACTTGCGCCAGACAAAAATCATCATAAGCATATTCGAGCGTGCGCGAAACCTGTTCCTTTTTGTGGAACGCTTCCTGAACAGAATCTTCGAGTGGGACGTATCCGTATTTCAAGTACGACTTCAATGCACGACGACCTTTCCCATCGACATACTCGTCGAAAGTAGCCGGAGATTCAGTTGCGTTGTGTTTCATCAATTGGTATTCGTCCTCAGTCAGATCAATAGTTCCTTTTACGTATGCTTCGGCAATTAGCGAAACAGCATGATCGCCAATCATGGCTGAAGAATAGCTATTCCATTGTGGAAAAATAGGCATCCATCCACGAACTTTTCCCATCGTCAGTAACGATTTCACCATGTCGGCATTGTATTCCGGAGCAATTAAGTTATACAGCGGATGCAACGCCCGATAGGTGTCCCAGGCTGAAAAATCGCCATAATAATTTCCGTTGCAAATGGTGTCGGTTTGGTCGTTGCCGTCGAATCGCGGATAAGATCCATCCACATCGTTGTATAATCGTGGTTGCTGAAACGAATGATACATGGCCGTGTAAAATTTGGTCAGTTCATCCGGATCGCTGCTTTCTACTACAATTCGCGACAAAATATCGTTCCATTTGTTTTTCAGTTTTTCCCGAACAGTTTCAAAATCAAAATCAGGAATTTCTTCATCCAGGTTTTTTCTGGCCTGTTCGATACTGACAAACGAAGTTCCTATTTTAACGTTTACCTGCTCTCCTTTCTTTACCTGAAAAGAGAAATAGGCTCCCAGATTGGGTTGATTCTTCAATTCAAGCTGACTGCTACTCATTTGATCTTCAGTAAAAACACCAAAAGAACTGGCAGTTTTCTCAAGTCGCATCACAAAATATCCGGAGAATCCGGCTGGCTTTCCCCAGCCCTGATAAATACGACGGATTGGATTGTACCCAACAATTTCATTCTTTTCAGGAATAACCTGGATAAAACCTTCGCTTTTATCGTTGTTTGGATTTACCACGACATAAGCATCGCCTTCATTTTTAAATGTAAAGCGCAGAATTCCACAACGGGCAGTTGCTGTCATTTCTGCTGTAACCTGATAGGTATCCAAATCAACTTTGTAATACTGAGGGCTTGAAACTTCGGATGAATGCGAAAATTGTGAGCCTCGTTTCGCCGGATTGCACACCAGTTGCCCGGAGACAGGCATCACGGTCATTGAGCCGTATTCCTGCGTACAGGAACCACTCAACCAATGCGATCCGCGAAATCCGGTAATCAGCGTGTCTTTGTAATAATAGGCCGAGACACATTTTTTCTCGGTGTTGGTGGTTTGCGGCGACCAATTGGTCATTCCGAAAGGCATGGTTACATTGGGTTGCACCATCGCGTTATTTTCAGTCCCGCCGCCATGTTTTAATCCGGATTCGGTCGTGGTTGGCGCTGTTCCAATTATCGGGTTGACATATTGCGTGAGGTCTTTTTCTGAAATCTTTTCCGGAGTTTGACAACTCATCAGGAATAGCACCTGAATTAAAATTAGAACTGGAATTACTCGTTTCATTTTCTGTTTATTTGGTTAGTTAAGGATTATATTGATCGGAATTAAAAATTACAAAAAACTGCTTCCTTCATTCAGTTAAATTCATTTTTATTTCTTGTTCGTGCTTTATTTCCAGATAGTACTGCTTAAATTCAGTTATTAATGCCTCATCTTTTACCGAATCGAATCCGCAGACTGTCTCCAGCGTAAAATCCAATCCTGTTGATAAATACTGATCAAAATCTTTATCCGGGCCAGATTCATTTCCGTATTCGTCGAAAGCTTTAAAATAGAAGGCATAAGCCATCGCTTCCAAAATCTTGCTGGATTTCATTTTCAGTGCTTCCGCAACCCGGATAATTCCTACAAACCGATCGTCGGGGCCAAGCTTACGTGGCCGGTCCTGCCCCACCCTGAAAATAGTATCTTTTAAAGCCTTGTTCTGAAACCGGAACAATAAATCGTTGATATGACTCTCCAAATCTTCACGAGTAAAATCTTCGGGATAAATGGCCTGTAAAATTCCAGCAGACAGAAGCATAACATCTTGGGTAAACTTGAATACCTCCGGATCATTTAAAACTTCGAAAATGTAAGTTGCTTCCGGATGTTTAAAAGCTCCGATGTATGCTGCGGTGGCATGTCCCAGATTATGAATGAAGGCTTTCCTGTCAACCCAGGCTTTTATGTTTTCCTTTGGGCTTAAACCTTTAACATTTGGAATCTCACCTTTAAACCCCTTCTTGTCGACAATGAGGTTATTGTAAGGTTCAGCAAAAACCACGAGCGGATCTTTTTCAATATCCGCCTGTTGCATGATGGGAACCATTTTTCCGATGCTAGTCTCCACTAAACCGACCAGTTTATCAATTGGGTATCCTTCAGGAAGATAGCTGGAAAGTTTGGTATAAATAAATTCGCTGGCCGAACGCATATTTTCGGCAATGATGATGTCCAGCGGGCGACCGGGATTTATTTGATAGCGTAGTTGCAATCCTTCTGCGATAATCGGAATCACCTTTTCCAATGCATTTTTGCCAACAGAAACTGCCAAAATGGATGCTTTTGAAACTTCCTGCACAACCTGTGCTTTATCCAATCCTGAAATGGCTCTTACATTCGGAACTAAAAGTATTTCCTCTGTTTCACCTTTTATGACTACCTGATAGCTTTTTCGCAGATTTAATTCGCGAACGATTTCAATGTCAACATCGGAAAAAACAACTTCGTAACCCGACAAGCCAAACAATTGCCCAATAAATGAACGACCAATTTTACCTGCGCCAAAAATAAGGATCGACTTATTTTCCATGATCGATTTGTGTTTTGTAGTGCTCGAAATAGGGTGCAATCAAATTGTATTTCTCGCCCGGGGTCTTTTCCAAATACGTTCCTCCGATATAAAAACAGGTATATCCTCCGGAAACAATTCCCCACATGCAGGCTTCTCTCAGGTCAAGAACCGTTGCCGAATTTTGAAGCTGCAAAACCAGCGAGGCAATCATTCCTCCAACAAAATTATCGCCGCATCCGGTAGTATCGCCCCAATGTCCTTTCTTTAATTCTTCGGAAATGGCCGATGAAACTGGCATTTCCGAATCGCTCATCGGCCCGAACAACTTTCCGGACGAATACACGCGGATATTTTTCGCCCCATTGGTTACAACAACGGCTCCTGTTTTATTTTCGATAAAGAAATTCATCGCCTCTTCGAGTGTTTGTTTTCCGCTTAGTCTGAGCGCTTCCTCAAAATCGGTAATGAGCAAATCTACTCGACTGTAACATTCATCGGTTTGTCCCAGTGGCCATTTTTGTTTGGGATTTGTTTTTTCATTTCTGAAATCGTAAACGGTATTAACAACGGTTATGCAGTTCCTCGACTTTGCTTTCTCCAACAAGCTGGAAAGATGATCATGAATCGTTGGGACAAGCGCAGTTCCGCCGAAAACAACCATATCGGCCGCAAAGAAATCATCGTTTAAATCTTCCGGAGAAAAATCCCAGGCTGCACCAATTGAATTGATAAAAACCCGCTCTCCATGCCCATAATCGAAATCAGGATCCGAAAGAACAATGGTTGAAGGAGTAACTGTACCCAGCAATTTGTAATTTTCAATATTAACCCGGGTTTTATTTAATGATGACAACAGAAAATCGCTATCTTCATCGTTTCCGCCACAACCATAAAACCTGCAATCGAAATCGGTTCCTTCCAACATTTGCGTAGCATGAATCAAGGCAACAATGGAAGGACCTCCGATACTGATTTTATCAGGAACTTTATCCTGAATAATTTCGTTCAGGGCCAAATTGAAGTCCTTGCCGGCAAAATGTTCGAATTCCTCTTTAAAAACCAAATTCCCGGGAACCAATCCCCCGTCGCCTTTCGTTTTTGACAAAAAGGGTGAAAACGAATCAGAAGTGAATGAAACATTGTTGTACAGCCGGTCGACTAAACAACAGCCAACTCCTGAAACTGTGATCTTTCGTGTCATATAAAAGTCTTAGCTTAAGTTATCAGTTGATCAGAGGTTGTTATAGAAATTTTTCGTAATCGGAAACTAACAAATGTAAAGGAGCCTCATCCTCTTCGATAACCGGGAACCGTCCGATTGATTCGTAAAAACAATTGTCGTTGGCGTCGTCGTTAACCATACTGACTTCTCCAACCAAAACTTTGCCCTTTCCGGGTTCGCCGTAAAAACGGTGGTACATTCCCTGTTCCAGACAAATACTTTCGCCGGGAGTGAGGATAACTTTGCCTCCTGCTTCAACCGAGCGAGTTACTCCATCGGTCTTAAACTTCACATCCGTTGTGTCGAATTTATTATCGGAGGTAGCGTTGTAAAGTTCAATCACCAGGTTACCGCCTCCGCGGTCGATAATATCTTCCATTTTATTCCAATGATAATGCATGGGAGTTTCCTGGTTTTCCTCCACAATCATTATTTTCTCCGCATACGGCTTTTTATCTACACCAAATTTTCCGTTCCGGATAGTAAATAAAAACAAGCCTCTTTTGTAAAAATCACCTGATCCAAAATCCGTGATATCCCAACCCAGCATGTTGTTAATTATTTCGTGGGCGTCATCTTTGTTCGCTACCCAATCGGACGTGCTCCAATAAGCCCATGGCGGCAACATGAACTGCTTCTCGGCCATAAAAGCTTTGGCATTCTTCAAAATCTGATTGATTTCACTTCGTTTCATAGTTTCATGTATTTAGTTTGATTTATTAATAAGTTAAAATTCTATTTGTTAATCTTCCTGGTTATCAAAGATGCAGTAATACTGATTTGTGCTAAATAATAAGTTGGCAGAATAAGAAAATCGAGTTCATTGTATTTGACGAATTCGCGAAGAGCAATGACCGTATCTGAGAACAGAACCATCACAATTCCGAAAACATAAAACCATTTAAACCAATTGCTTGCCGAAATTCCAATTGCTGCTCCAAGTGAAAAGCAGGAAATCAGTAAATAGGATAATGCGGCAATCATCAAGGTTTTATCATCAATTCCGGGATATAACATCAGGAAAAAGAATACCAGGTATGCCACCAGAATAAGCGCCGTGTAAATCCTGTTTATACGCCCGTTCACCAAAGCGAAGGTGAGATAACCGACATGAGCGATAAAGAACAGGGCAATTCCACCAATAAACATGAGCATTTCTCCGTTCCTGTTCGACAAAAACCAGTCGCCGCCAATCGAAAATAGAAATGCCACAAAAATGGCGTAAACATCTTTATTACGGACAAGTTCGCCCCTGTAAACCCATGCAAGAATCAGAATTCCAGATCCGGCAACACCCGACTTAAAGAGAAAGCCAAAATGATTTAATGCCAGAATGCCACTCATCAAGGGGATGAACAATAATCCATATACCCATTTGCTTGTTTTTAGTTGATTTTTCATTGCTTTGCAATTGGTTTGTCTCTCAAAATCTGACTATTTAATCCACTTATTATTTTTAGGGCCAATTTTCCCAACAGGAATTGGCTGCAATCCATACTTTTCAAGAATTCCCGGCTCGCAAAATACTTCAACCTTTTTCCCTTCTGCCTGAAGTACCGGGTTGTTTTCCAAAACCTGAATACCCATTTTATTTCGCAGGAATTGGTTCTTGCAATCTACAATCAGGTTATTTTTGATAGTGTTTACATCGGCATTTTCCCGAATAGTTTTCAGTTCAGGATATTTTCCAAGATACAAAGGAGAATTGATGTCAACTTCAGAATAAAGCTTTTTCCTCATTTCAGGAGTATCCAGTTGCTCCAACCAGCGTTTTTCGCCCCACCGATGAAAAGAAACGGCCGCCAAACAATCATAAAACAGGTTGTTCTCAACCAGATTATCCTTTCCACCGTGAATCTGGACGCCGCCAAATAATGCTGAACCGCACCTTTCAAATATGTTTCCGGAAATGAGTACTCCTGAAATCATATCATCCAACCGTACTCCTGCAGCGCCGCTGTGTGTGCCTCCTGTAATATCCGACCAGCGGTTGAATCGTATTTTTATGCCGCGATACGATGGATTATACCACATATCGAGCGCTCCCTGATCATCAGACTCGTTAACTACGTGACCAACTTCGTTATATTCGATAGTAAAATCGTTTCCTTCCAATCGCATGGCCGACGAAGACGAATACCTGAACCGGTTGTTACTGACGCGCATGCCGCAACCGTCGAGGTAAACTGCCGGTTCATACGTGCGCTTAAACAGCGAAAAATATTCCACAACGGTATTCTCGATATAGTCGTTTGCCGCAATAAGGTTTTTCCGGTCTCCGCCTTTCATTTCAATTCCGCGGAAACCCAGGGTACGCAGCAGGCAGCCCGAAATTCCATGTTCAGATCCACCTTCAACATGAATACCGTTGCGGCCAAAGCGTTCGAACCGGCAATCCTTAAGCAGGCAATTTTTACCGCCTGAAATTGAAACCGCGCTTCCACGACTTTCCTCGAAACTCAAGCCCTGCAAGGTTACATAAGAACAGTTTTTCAATTCAACCATAAATGGCTCACTGAATACAGAAAGACTTACTTTGGCTTTCTCCGGATTCACATCAACCGGGGGATACCAATAAAGCTGACCATCAGTCCGGTCTAGATACCATTCGCCCGGTTCATCAATCTCACAAAAAAGGTTCACTCCAAAATAGCGCAGACTGTCTTTATAACCGTAATGGTGGTAAGGTTCTTCCAAATACAGGGTTTTCGAAAGTGTGTCAGCTTTGCTCACTTTCTGGAATTCGTCGCTCCAGTCCCAAAACCAGTAACCGCCCAGACACACTTCTTTTTCATTTGCCCAACGATTTTGACGACTATCGATATATTCGAAGACTCCTTCTTTGGTACCTCTTTTATTCTTAAATGTAGGAGGTAATTCGGTCGTTCCTTTTACAAGCCCGGCAATTGTAAAACCTTGATTGGGCCATCGTGCCAGCGTTTGCAATTGTCCGTTGCAAACCAATTCGGGACGCTTGCCTGGTTCTATCGGATCTCCAAAATCGGTAATTCCAGCCTCTTTTACATTCAAGACATAAACTTTTCCGTTTATTTCAGGCATTAGTAATTTTAGTTTTATAGGATCTGCTAGCTTCTGCCATTTTTTCAATTCACGGCTACCGGTAAAAACCGGATTTCCCTTTCCTGAAGCCTTGATAACAAAGGGATTTTGTTCATTTCCGGAATCTTCAGCCGTAAACAAAACAGGTTTCTCAAGTTGATAAATTCCATCTTCTACAAAAATGGTCACCGCTTCATTTGGAGTCTTTTTACGGATAGAACGGGCGGTTTCTTTGGCCTTTTCTAGGCTTTTCAATGGCGAATTCTTTGCACCGGAATTGCTGTCACTGCCGTTTGGGGAGATGTATATTCCGATCTCCCCGGAATGACCTTCTCTGAAGGAATTACTTCCCGAATCTGCTCCAACTCCAAAGCTGGAAATACCCACCATGAGTAAAAGGACTGATGTCAAATAGTATCGTTTCATATTTATTTTATTTTTTCCAGATACACCGGTAATTAAATCGTCGGTTTGGAGCTGTGTCTCCGTTTATACAGAGTGAGATAGGATCTTTCAGATCTAACGCATTGTCGCTCCATTTGAAATCGAAGATAAATTGTTCGTCCTGCAATCCAATCAACTTCCGGGGAACTTTCAGTTCCAGTTTATTGCCGGCACGTCTAAATTCTAAATCGGCAACTTCAACCCATGGGTTTTCAGGATGAGAGGCATCGTAACGCATCAAGGTGGTGGTTTGGTCATCTTTTACCCGCTTATTCACCAGAAAATCGTATCCATACCAACCAGTTGCCGGATTTTTATCTGAATCAATTAGCAACAACATCCAATTGGAATCCGTTGATGCAGTCATATCGCCATTGGTTTCAGCATAAAAACAGATATTCTTGCTATCAATGGCAATTTTGCTTGTAACGATGTCATTTCTTCCGGAATCATTGGTGTAATTTAATCCTCCGTAACCGTTGTGGTTTCGATGAGCAACATCACCTTTGGTATCGCGATACTCGGTTTTAACCGAATTCCAATCATCAAAATGGCCGTCAGTTTTAACCCGAGAATAACCAGTTAGTTCTGGTATTGGCCTGATTCCTTTGTATCGGCGGATATTTTGAGCCATTTGCATATAATAGTTATCCGTATAACCTCCTTTCATGGGCTGAATGCATCGATTGAATTCAGCATTGTACTGATCGACAAAGAAAAACGGGCTTTCGCGTCCCAGCCAGGCTTTGGTCTTACCATCTTCAGGCTGATATTTCCCTGCTGTCCATTCATTCCAGTCGTTAATGTAAAGAAATTCAGGATTAGCAACCAGCGCCTCATTCCATCGCTCCTGAAAATAAATACCATATCCTTCCGGATGTTCAACTGTTTTGCCCAACCAGGGAACGTAGGTTGGCCCGGGCAAATCGTATTCGTTGAGCTTAGGTTCACCATTCGCACGCGACCACGATTTTCCAACACCCATGTTCTCTTTAGTCATGGTAACCGGATGTTGTGCGGGTGTTACTGCCGCTTCTTCACGTACACCTTTGTGAGTAGACAATAACTCCTCGGGCTTAAAATCCTTCACCCGCTGATCGGCCATACTGTAACCAAAACTCCAGTTATCTTCAGTACCCAAATAACGCTTACCAGCCCATTCATAATAGCCCCACCACATATTCCGAAGTGTAAAGAAGGTTTTCACTTCCTGGGTATAATCAGTATAAAATTCTTCCGAGAAATCAGGATTTCCGTAATGTGAATTGTTTTTATCGGATTTTGCAGCTAAGTCGTAATGTGGATTTGGATTTTTAACACCGCCACCATTGGCATCCTTAGAAGGATTACTGTTGTATAGCAACAACGGTTTTCCGTCCCAGTAAAACCAAAGGTCACGAAACTTTTTCTGCTTATAAATGCGATCATATAAATCCTGAACTACGGTAATTACCGGCCCGTTGAATGCCCAAAATATAAATTTCGGGACTTTATTTCCTTCGGCTTTCATCTTCTGCATGGTAGTGAAAGTCACCTCCCACTCATCCCAATAGCGCACGGCATTGGTTACATCCATCACCAGCACATCGACCCCGGCATCAGCCAGCATCGACATGTCTTTTCGGATTACATATTCGTCCTGACTAAGAAAATAACCAGCTTCTGGCTCACCCCAATGAAAGGAATTTTCAGTCCATAACGGGTGTTTGGCGTCCAAGCGAGCGCTCGGATCAGCAGTTAGAATTTTGGACACATCAGCAGAATAGGGACTTTTGAAGTCGGTATAATGATCCTGAGTATGCCAGGTAATGTAAAAAATCCCTACAACTCGCCGCTGATCGTTCTTCACAGGACCAACTTCTGATATGTCTGGCATCGCGCGACCAAGAGCATCGTTTGCAACCCAGGTATCAGGATAAATATCCCTGTACAGATTTTCTTTTAAAAGCAGAGAATCTTTTATAATCGAATTGGACTTGCTGCATTTTGGTGAGCTTGAATTTCCGATCTCCTTCGAATAACTTTCCAACGAGAACAGAAAAAATATACTTAAAAAAAGTACTGCGGTTTTCAATAGAAATTGCCTTTTCATGCTGGTTATAGGTTTTTAGCTGTTTGGTTATTAATCTATTCAACAACAATTATCGAATGAATATCACCCTGTTTCACTGTTATTTCTGAACATAATCCGGCTTTATGAGGATCAACATGCTGTCAACCATTTTCTCCGACAGTGTTTCACCAACTTTATTGTCCTTGTTAGTTGCGTGAAAATCAAAATGAAGGCCTAAGAAACTATCAGCACGTTTCAACGGGTTACGTGATGGTTCCTGAGCTTTTAATGTTTGGGCGAACAAGCTGATTGACAGTAAAAATAACAGTGGCGCTAAATTTTTTATCATCTTTCAAATTCTTCTTTTTATTTTCTCAAACCGACCTTTAGAAAAACAATTGATTACCACTGTAACTCAACGTTAACTCCATCCGGTTGATTTTCAAATTTCAGGAAACAAGTTTTACTCGTTTTATCCCAAACAGACTGAACGTCGGTTAATGCCTGACCGTTGGAATCAGTAATTAAAGTCTTTTCAGGAGCTTTTGGGAGCATGACCCGCATGGCATTGGTGGTATTCAATGGGCTTTTTGCCGTAAAAGCATATTTGTTTTTTCCTGTTACTTCATTGTAAATCCGGGCGGCGCCAGCCAGAACCTGTGGTTTTGCGGGATTTTGCACGCGGGCAACATTGTAAAGAAACGCCTGTTCTCCGGGTGAAACCACTTTCTCGCTCAACACAGGCAATTCCGGATCAAAAAGATCAATCAGGCATCCTTTTACACGGAAAGGTTCTTTGCTCACGCTTTCGTCCATTACGGCCACAAGGTCGAAAGGACCTCTTTCAAGTGAAAAATAATTTTTAAACATCAGCGTTCCGGACTGGGCATTTTGCTCGTAGAGTTGTTTCACTAAACTGACGAATTTCTTGTCCTGATCAGGCTGGAGCACAAACTCTTTTGGATCCTGACGCACCACACGAACGACACCTTTTCCACAACGATATTCTCCTTCCCTGACTTCGCGTCCGATACCAAGTTGTTCAAAAAGATGTTCCGATGGCGCCTTGTAATGGTTAGTTCCGGTGTTCCACCACTCTTTTACTGTCTGGAATGGATCGTTATCGCGTCCGCAATAAATCAATACGCCTCCATTTTTAACCCATTGGGCAATGTAATGATGAGCATTGGAATCAAGCGGTTTCATGCTTGAATATGACATCACCAATAACTTGGTATCCTTCCATGTCTCGGGGAAAGATACATTTTCAAGATGAATGATCTTTACCGGAATCCCACGTTTTAGTAACGGAAGTGTCTGGCCGTAAAAATTTGATAACCTTGGATCTTCGTATCCTTTATGTGTCGGGAAACGCTGGAACATTAGCGAATTAGCCATCAAAACACTAATTCCGGAGGAACCAGTCACCTGATTAGTTGACAATGGCATTTGATTCAGCGAGTTGACCATCACCTGCATCTGGGTGGAGTAATAGCGAGGAATTTTTTCGGTCTCATCGCTATCTGCTTTTTTGTATAAACCTTGATAAATGCGGTCGGGCCAAGGCATTACTTCATAATTGGCAATCATCGGATAAAGTAGCTGTGCTGTAAATGTTGCCTGATAATTTTTTTTATAGTCTCCCCAATCACGAGCCCTGTCTTCAATCGGATCGGTTAGAAAGAATATTTTTCGTCCGGTTGGCGCTGTCATTGAAGCCATTGTTTCATATTCCAGAAAGGCATTTTCAAAAACACGTTCTTTCTCAACACCATTATAGAAGTTCTCTGATCGCGCAGTTCCTGTCCAAATCTGAGCAATGTAACCATCAATGCAGGGTAAAGACGCCAAACTAGCTTCAGGGCTAACAATCTCCCAGGATGAATAATTGATTAATGAATGCGTTGGCACATAACAGCGCACATTCATCCCCTTTTCTTTGCCATAAGCCTTGGCGTAAGTAAAAACTTCGTTCAATGCATTGTAATACATCTGGTATTTTAGCTTATTGGCCAGATAAGTATTTTCCGGAGACTCAGATTGTGGCTGCCAGGAAGCATTGTAATACTTTTGCCATTCTTCTTTAAACGCCTGACTATAGCCTGCCCGAGCCCAAAACTCGGGTTCTTCCAAATAAATGGCATCAATGCCTGCATCAATAACACGTTTAATGTGCTTTTCCTTCATGTATTTGATAAACGATGAGGTTGGAACGATATATGGAACCATTTTCCCATGCCAAATGGTATCACCCTTAGCGTCAACCTGCCCGTCGCTCAAATGATTTTTCCCATCCCATTCACCGGTAAAATAATCCTTGTATTCACCCCAGGCAATGCCAGTCATAAATTGGACTTTGTAACCCCGATCCCGCCACGATTTTACCCGTTGCTCAAAGGTCATCTCTTTAGAATCATGAGTTCCATAAACTATAGCAATATCGGCTCTTACATCGGTCTCCGGTTTCCACTGCCCTGCCGTTTGGAACGCGGTTTTTTCTGTTGAAACGTTAATTTTTTGCTTTACTGTCTGGGCATGGCTGACTAAAGCCAATGAAAAAGCGACAGTAAGGAATATTATTCTTTTTTTCATGCTATCTGATTTTTATAATTCTATCGATATCCGATTATTATTCAAATGACTAATTTCCAAAATTCCTCCTGATTCCAATTCTTTCCATTTCCAATATTCAGACCCACCTGATTCAGATAGTTTAATGTCATTAACCTTGACTTCTTTCGGTTTAAATTTTAATCGCAGCACCTCAACCGAGGTTTTATCAAAAGTTTCATACTGAATAACATCGGCCTTGTAGGTAATCTTCCTGACTACTGAAGTCGAAGAAACCAAATGATTCTGATTTACAGGAGCAAGTTCAGGATAAATTTCCATTGACCTCAGATAATGTCTGACATAATCACCGTAACCATCGGTCATCCACGTTTCGTTATTTGGATAGGTGCTTTCACCATCGTCATTTACCATGTAAGTTGCCCAGTTTAGCTGGCGCACACCTCGCTCATAGGCCTGAGTGTCGCCGGTTTTAGAAGCATACAAAAGCTCGGAAAATCCAAGCCTTGCTGTATGGCTGTTTCCGGGCACCCTGTACGAAGTTTGCTCGTTGCTTACGATTACTCCATATTTTTCCCATTTATTATTCCCAAGTTCTCTGTAAACCCAATCAAGTATTCCGCGCGAGTCTTCTTTCCAATTCGGAAATAATTGGGGATTTTCGAGTACGAAACGCATAAATGTCAGTGCATTAATCTGGGTATCCGACCACAAACCTACATCTTCGAAAAACGGACCCCACTTGTTTGTTTTCAATGGGTAATTTTTCATCCAGATCAAAAGCCTGTCGAACGATTTTTGATACGAACCACTATCGTCCCTGCCTAGAGACACCAGTCCTCTGAATAAAATCATGGTCTCTGTCCAGTTTGCTGTGTACGAATAAGTTATAATATCTTTACCGCCTTCTTTTAATACTCCTATTTCTCCGGTTAAAGCATTCACCCTGAAAGGAAATGGCGAGTAGTCGTTATTTCCCGGAATGATTCGTTCCGAGAGCGTATTGGCAATATCGACGGCAGCATCGAGATAAACTTGCTTACCGGTGAGTTTGTAAACATTAAGTAACTCGGCACCAAACGACCCGGCTTTATCGGGCTGGATAGATCCTTTTCCAAGAATCATATCGCCATCATATATACCTGAATATATCAGTGTGTTATAGGGATATGGAAGGTTCTTCCAGATGCAGTTTGCAGGGGTGAGCGAATGCGACAAATAATAATCGGCCATAAAACGAATGTTGTCGATTATCCGCTCGTTGCCCGTATAGGCATAAAGCAAACGCCACGACGAGATGGCCATTGCAATCTGGTCGCCGCCAATTCCACGGTGATCATTGTGATCTTTTTTCCAGACCTGATGATTCATGTGGTAAGGCAAGCCATTCAAATCAGTGCGCATGGAATCCCAAAAGCTCCAGACGATATTGATGATATGGTCGTAGGAAATACCGGGATCGGGATTGTACCACGGAATTATTTTACCTTGGTTATCAGTCTGTATGATGTGATAGCTCAATTTCTCGCCCTTGTTTTGGGCGAAACAAAAATTTGAAATCAGTAGAAGCAGTGCTAAAATAGATCTTTTCATACAAGTTAAGTTTTTGTGTGAAACTATAGCTCCTCCATCAATTAATTCTTAAGGCTTTTAATTTTCTCATCCATCAAAATCAGCGCGGCTTTATCGTCCCACTCTTGGCAATGGCCAGCCATCGGAGTAAACGAGATTTTGGCATCTGATTTTGGGTTTTCGGTTTTATCCAGAAAATCTTTCAGAAAGCGTGTTGCCACATTTGAGTATAGTCCATCCATATCGCCGGTCCAAATCCAGATTTTCCCCTGAAGTTTGGGTCCAAGCGTTGACCAGCTTTTTTCAAGCACCTTCTTCAAATCATACTTTTCCCATTGTTTTGCCACTTCGTGATCAATCTTTCCGGTAACCGGATCGAATGCTAAAGCCGGTAGCCCATCTTTTCCCTTTGGGCTGAACACCGCGTTGTAAGCGCCACATTGTCCTCCTGAAACCAGATAATTGTTGGTTCTGCTAACTAAATTTTCACCGGCAATCCAGTCTTTCATCGAGCGGGTTGGTTCGCCGTAAATAGTTCTGCGGCCGGGCTGCAAATAACCAAAATGGTTATAAAAAATGCTTTCATCGGCGTACATATTTATTAAGCCGAAGTGTTCAAAATCAACCGGATCAGGACTGTACGACCAAGCTCCATCGAAAAAATCGGGATAAAATATTTGTAAACCCAGTGCCACCCATCCGCCTGTTGAATACCCAACCAGAAAGCGCATTCGGGATTTGGCATCATAGCGGACTTGTTTTTCTATTTCAGGGATTAACTCTTCGGTTAACGCTTTTCCGCAGGTACCATTATTCTCTGAATCAACCTGGTAGGTATCACCATAAGGTCCTTGTGAATCAAGACAAACATAAATAATCTGGGGAGCTTGCTCTGTAAACCACCAATCGGCAAACTCGTGGTCTGTGATAAAGTCCCGAATGTAATAAGCGCGCCCGTTTAAACCAGGAGCCCTGTAACAAATCGGGTACGATCGTTCTGGATGATCGAAATAACCGGAAGGAAGCAATACAGAAGCTTTCAGGTAGCGAGGTTTTCCTGAAAACTCAGAAAGGAGTTTGCTTTTAATTTCAATCGACTTAACAAATCTATTTTTGATGATTTCAAAAGGAGGTATCAGCTTAGCCAAAGTCAGGTTTATTTGAGAATTAGCCGATAACGAAATAGAATCGACATTGCTGTAAAGGTTTCCCGGTACATTTTCCTGTCCGTCATCCACATTTTGTTTGTAAACTACCTGGCAGTAATATTTTCCGGAAGAATGGTCAGAATCCTTTCCAAGACCTGTAACAAGCACATTTTTATCCTTAGTATCGATTACAAATGGAGTATTCGGATCCCAATTTTGAGCAGTCACACCAATTACAATTTCCGATCCGTTCCGGGGCTCCTTTCCCTTATTCTTTGTCAGGTGAAGAATTAACCGACCTGTTTTCGCAAACGAATTACGAATTTCCGGAGAAACCGAAATTTTTGCCTTTAGAAAGGAAATTTCCTGAGCATACGCCTCTTTTCCATTTAGCAATAAAAACAAAATACCAATGGAAATTAGTAGTTTAAATGGTTTAGATTTCATCGTCTGAATTTATCTATTTATTTCGATTTCTAAAAATTTTCGTGAATCAATGAGCCCTTGTTATAATCGCGATCCAGTGGGTTTCCATCCGCAAATTTTATCACCCATTTATCTTTCGGGCTATTCCAATCATATTTAATTTCGCGTCCGCAGATATCCTAAAGCAATGTTCTGCGCAAATACTTCATCGACACCAATCGATAATAGAGCTGCGAGTATAAAAATAATTCGAATCTTCATTTTCAATGATTTAAATTAATTTGCTTTTCTGACCTCCAGTTTCCCCATTCCTGAACTGGCCGGAAGGCTGATCAGCAAGCTTCCTTTATTAATTTCGGTATGAGCAACTGATTTTCCGTTCCAGAAAACCTTATACTGATAATCGGGATTCATACAGGCAACCACCGAACAAGTTTCAGCCTGATCGCTAAACAGTTTGATTTCGGAAACCAAGGCGCTATTGTCTGAAGAGAATTCTTTTTTCTCCACCCAAAAATTGAGTCCACCGGTTAAAGTTCCGGGTTCGAAATAGGTTTTAAACCACGACAAAACCGGTGTTGACAAACCGCCAAACTCGTGCCATCCCGCGCCGCGACCAGTTTCAATCACAAAATGCTCCATGCAGTTGTACGAAGCTTCCGTTTCCTGTTTCCAAACATCAAGTCCGGTTTTTGCAATTTTGTAGGCAAACTCGCCTTCGCCCAAATCGAGCATGGTTTTCCAGAAAAACCACTGGTGCGGCATCCAAACAGTTCCGTTCCAATAACCACTATTTAAATAATAAGGCGCAGTTTGATCTACCGCTGAAAGGCCAACATCCGACCATATTTCGCCCGGAGTTTTCAGGTGTGACACCATTTTCGTGGTTTGTTCTTTGGTGGTAATTCCGGCAACCAATGGCGACAATCCGTCGAAACCCATATCCAGATTCACTTTGTCCTTATACAACAATTTGCCTGATGGCTTTTTATTGGCATCGTACAATACATACGAAAAATATCCCGAAGGTTCGTCCCACGAATATTTCTGCAAAGCAGCCGCAAACCGGGCAATATCTTTGGTGTAAACTTTCTCATCGTCTTTCAGCCCAAGTTCATCAGCGGCCATGCGAAGAATTTTGGCAATCCGGATCACATGCGAAGTAGTAACAACCGGGGTGGTTGATTCTTCCATTGCATGGTCGTGCATGTATTTTTGCGGCGGATAATCGTCCCAGCCACCAGAATTATAAAAATAATCCCAGGTACTCAGTATGTCGGAATTGAATTTATTGGTGGATGAGCTTTCGGCACCAGCCATAAACTGGTAATAGCGTTTCAGCTTTGGATAAAAATAGCTGAGTATCTCCCGAGACTGCGTTTTGTTCCACAATTCGAGAAACAAATAATGCTGCACCGGCAACGGCGTTCCATGATGAATAAAAGCTGATTGTTCATCGGTATCGTTCAGGTATGCATTCAGGTTTTCAACGGCGCTGCGCACATCGTCTGTCAGTAGGCCAATACCAATAAATCCTGAATCCCAGGTATAGAGACAGTCCCACCAGCGGCCCGGAGCTCGATGCCTGATGTATTGTTTCTGCGTGTAAACCGGATAAACCACGTTGCAGGCCGTAACGGCTTCCATCCGTTTCTGACTAAAAACGTATTTTTCACCTTCAGGATTTACCGGATTTTGAGGCAGAAACGAACGCGCATTGGTGTAATATTTTTCCCAATCGGTAGTTTGGCTGGCCTTCCGGAGTTTGGCTTCCACCTCTTCTTTTGTTCCTGAACACACAAACCCGTAAATTATTTCTTTCGACTTCGGCTTGCAGTTTATCGGACGAAAAAATACGTTGGTGAAGTGGCCATCTTTCGATCCGTTATGAAATTCCTTCAACACGTGCTCGTTGACTTCATGTTTAAAATCATCGCCCAATTCGTTGTAAAACCATTGGCGAATGTCGGTTTGCGGGAAGTTCCAGTAAATGCCGTAATAATTGTCGAATTGCTCGTATTTCAGGATTAGAGAATGAGCAACAGGACCATCAATCAACTTTGGAACATAATTCCAGTTAACAGTTGAGGTCTGGATTTGCTGAACATCTTTTTTCTCCACGATCGCAAAACCATCAATAGCAACAGATGCCCCGCCATTTGAGGTCAGGTTTAATTTATAATTTCCTGAATTTATTTTTCCAACCGGAATTTCAACAGCCTGTATTTCACCGCTTCCTTTCAACAAAACCATTTTATTAATTAATCCTGAAAGATTGATTTCCAACTGGTCGCCTTTGTCCATGCGATAACGCAACCAAATAACACCATCAGAAAAGCTGTGTTTAAGCAAACCATTGAAATTTACCCAATCGCCTTTGTCTTTTCCGAAGCCTGTTCCTATTGCCGAACCGTTTATAAAACCATTGTCGCGAATTTCGGCGCGCATTTTTCCGTCGTAAACAAGGTTATCGGTTGGGCGACTATGCGCAAAACCGAGATCATCGTAATCAAGCGCATCAATCCACTTTGCACCTTCAGGCAAATTGATCGTTCCGGGGTAAACCGGGGTATTTGGCGCATATTCCCTGATGGAAGGAAAGTGTACCGAAGCCATGTAATGCAAAGCTAAACTTTGTGGCAAATCGGTATTATTCACAAACTCAGCCCTCACCAACCGCGAACTTTCATCGACAACCGAATAGGAAATATCGGTATAAACCTGGTCTTTCCATTCCAGTTCGTGCCGAAACGAAAAATATTCGAGGTTGGGCGATGCTTCCCACGGATGGTACCCAGATTCGTAAATAACAGCGGGCACATCCACTTTTCGGCGATAATACCCCGGAAACACGCTCAAATCGAAACGAAGTCCTTTTTTTACGTCAGGAATATGCGATACCCCAATGTAGTTTTTGGTGTAAGGCCCCCATTGGGGCAAATTCAGGTCGTGGCTGTGCCGAAGCGATTCCAGGTAATCTTTGGTTATCGGTTGGGCTTTTACCGAAATGCTCACCAAAGCGATTATAATCAAGCTTAAAAGAATCTTCATATTTTTATCATTTTAGTTCACGGTTTTAACACTATCAAATTCTCTTCTGGTCGATATTTTTATCCTGAAATTCTTTCAAAATAGAAAGACTGCAAAAACTAAGTTCCCAAAAGTTGTTCGCAGTGTCATTTTATTTCTTTTCGTTAAAGCTTTCAGGGTAACGAACAAAGTATTCCCTGTCACTTTTTAGCGTATGAATCCATGTATCAAATTTGCGTTTTCCTTCATAGAGTTGAATAATCCGGGCACCTTTTGGTAAGTGTCCATAAGACTCTAGGCCGGTTTTGCATCCATAAGCCAAACTGATATTATTCAGGCAACCAATGAAATTATTGTTGTGATCGTGCCCAACGAAAGTTCCCATTATATCTTTCATTTCGAGCATAGCGTTGTACATGCCCGAATTAATCAGTGGCGAAGCAATATTCTCTTCTTTGTCGCCAATGGTCGATTTCATTTGCTGAACGATCTTGTATTCGGGTAATGGAATGTGAAAAAATGCAAGCGCAGGCAAAGGTTTGCTATCATTCTTTTGCGTGTATTTTGCACTCGTTTTCCTGTACCATTCGATCTGATCAAATTTTATCCAGCCATAATCTCCTAGTTCCGGATTTTCCCGATCTTCGGTATATGCATTTGAATCGAAGCAATAAATCAGCGCCTCAGTTTTCCTTTTTCCTGAAGCCTTAATTTCCAGTACATAGTTTCCTGAACTGCCTAATTTCTTTGGCCCGAATTGCGAACAATTGTACGGAAGTGTTACCAAATACTCCATCATTTGCTTATTTGAATACGCGTGTTCCCAATCGTGGTTCCCGAAAACTGCCGCCCATGGAATACGGGGATCAATCATTGGCTGAACAACTGTTAACCATGCTTTCTTAACATTTTCTGAAGTAGCAATATCTCCGGTTAACATCACAAAATCGGGTTTTTCAGCCTTTAAAATGATTGTCATTAGTTGAATGACACTGTCACGTTTGCCTTCGTGATATTCTTTCATGTGAATATCGGTAAACTGTACGATTTTAAATTTTCCTTCTGCATTAAACCGAAGAATGGGTGATTTTTGCGCCTGACTCAACTGGATTGTTCCCAACAAGAAGACTAAAGTGATAACGAAGTTAAATTTTGCCTGTTTTATTAATCTGAAGTTCATACTTTATGGATTTATATTTTATAATCTCAGAGACTGTTCGTTCTTATTGATTGATTTATTTTCGATTCGAGAACGAATACGGAAAGCTCTCAGGAGAATTACCTCGTGAATAATCGGGAGTTCGGCTCATTTCAAACTCAAGCGTTCCGCCATTTATTAAAGTACTGTGCGTGATATAGTTATTATTGTAAATACTGCCATCCAGGCTGATTTTATTGACATAAACATTCCCAGCATTGTTTTCAGGAGCAGAGATTACAAACGTCTTTCCGTTTTCGAGTAAAAGCGTGACTTTCTTGAATAAAGGCGATCCAAAGGCATATTCTCCGGTTCCGGGAGCCACCGGATAGAAACCCATGGCGGAAAAGACGTACCAGGCTGAAGTTTGGCCATTGTCTTCGTCACCGCAAAGTCCATCAGGGTTTGGATTGTATAGTTTATCCATTACCTGCCGAACTCGGTACTGCGCTTTCCAGGGCTGACCCAGATAATTGTACAGATAAATGGCGTGCTGAATCGGCTGATTTCCATGAGCATATTGACCCATGTTGCCAATAATCATCTCAGTTATTTCATGGATTTGTTTTTTGTAATACGAACAATCAAATGTCGGCGGTGTGGTGAACACCTCATCCAATCGTTGCGCCATCTTGTTCCGTCCTCCCATCAAATTGGCCAGACCTTGCGGATCGTGAAAAACACACCAGGTATAATGCCAGCTTGAACCTTCGGTAAAAGCATCGCCCCATTTATCGGGTCGGAACGGAGATTGAAAAGTACCATCTTCATTTCGTCCACGCATAAAATTGACTGACGGATCAAAAACATTTTGATAGTTTAACGCGCGTTTGGCAAAACGGTCAATTTCTTCCTTCGGACGACCCAGCGATTGAGCCAGTTTCCATATACACCAGTCATCGTAAGAATATTCCAGCGTTCGGGCAACATTTTCGTTAATGCCAACATTGTAAGGGATATAACCTAATTTATTGTAATAGTTTGCACCATAGCGACCAACGGATCGCAATGGACCTTCATTTTCAGTATTTTTCAGAATTGCTTCATATAATTTGTTGATATCAAACCCACGAATACCCTTGAGATAAGCATCCGCAATATTCACCGCGGAGTTTGATCCGATCATGCAATTTCGATGTCCGGGACTTGCCCATTCCGGAAGCCATCCGCTTTCGTTGTAGGTATTTACCAAACCTTCCATAATCTGCGAATCCAAAGTCGGATGCATCAGCGTAAAAAAGGGAAATACGGCACGAAATGTATCCCAAAAACCGTTATCGGTAAACAAATAACCCGGAAGGACTTTCCCGTTAAAGGGGCTGTAATGAACAATATTGTTGTTGGCGTCAATCTCGTAAAACTTCCGGGGGAAAAGCATGGTACGGTACAGAGCCGTGTAAAAGGTACGAAACTGGTCTAAGGTGCCGCCTTCCACTTTGACCCGTTCAAATTCCTTGTTCCAAATTTCTTTTGCCTGATCTTTAGTTTGATCAAATGTATTTTTTCCTATTTCACGTTGCAAATTGAGTTCAGCTTGTTCGGGACTAATAAAAGACGATGCCACCCGGGCATGAATTTGCTCTCCCTTTTTCGTTTTAAATGACAGGATTGCCATCGCGTGGTCACCTTCGGCAGCGCGATTTCCTTCGGCAAAAACACTGTCATTCCATGTTGCAATCTTTGAGAATTCTTTATCAAAAATGATTACAAAATAATTGTGAAAATTATCCGGAACCCCCTCGCTATTGTTTCGGCAATATCCAGTCACTTTTCGTTCTTTTGGCGATATTTTCACCATTGAACCCATGTTGAAAGCATCAATAATTACATGCGAGGAGTCGGATTCGGGAAAAGTAAACTGAAATTGAGCCGCCCGGTCAGCCGGTGTTATTTCGACTGTCACATCGTAATTGGCCAGGTAAACGCTGTAATAATAAGGTTTGGATATTTCAGACTTGTGCGAAAACCACGACGCACGCTTATTTTCGTCCGTAATCAGTTTCCCCGTTTCAGGAAATAATGAAAATGCGCCATAATCACCTATCCACGGACTAGGCTGATGAGTTTGTTTGAATCCTCTGATTTTTGGATCATTGTACATGTACGTCCAGCTATTCTCCATTTTATTGGTTTGAGGAGTCCAGAAATTCATGCCCCACGGTAAAGCTATGGCAGGATATGTATTTCCATTTGACAAGGCACGGTTGGAGTCTGTTCCGACCAATGGATTTGCATAGTCAATCAATGAACTCTGAATGGGATTTAATTGCTGTGCCACTGTCAATTGTGAAGAAAGCACCAATGCCGAAACTAAAAATGAGAAGATCCTTTTCATCGTAATTTAGTGCATTAAAAAAGAACAATACTACAAAAAATTGCAGTACTGTTCTTTCAAAAATAAAGTAAGACTATTGTTTATATGCCTGATTCTGTTGTTGTTCTACCAATGGAACCTGCCAGTAGTAGTCAGAATATGGAGGCTGAATAGGCGAGAATTTGCTTGGATCTCTATCGCCGATGCCAATTGGTTTGCGCATGGCAATCAGGTAGTAAAGACGATCGGCATGTTCGCCGGCCAGTTCTTTGATTCGTTCATTTTCAATATCCAGCTCGGTAATGGCAGCAGAAGAAATATCAGCCAGCCCGGCTCTGTGGCGAACGACATTCAAGTCTTCTGCAGCGCCAATTTTGTCGCCATCTTTAAAGCGAATAATTGAACGGGTCAGGTACATTTCAGCCAACCTAATCATCGCCCGATTTGAGCGACGTCCACTGGTAGGCGCACGGAAATGTTTATCCTGCCAAATCATAGGGTAAACAATCGGAGAATAACGTTGTTCGTAGGTGTTCAGCCATGCATAATAATTGTCTGGATCAACCGCTGCATCGTACGGATTAGGTTGGTAACCTTCTAAACGAATAAAGGTCTGAGTGTAGCGCTTATCGTTGGCGGCAGTTGGGCCAACCGAAAGATCAGCATTCATCCAGCCAATCTGCTTTGCTGTTGTATACGAAAGCGTAAAACATGCCCATGCACAATGGTTCCATTTTGTACCACGCCCCCCATTTGCGGTGTAATTGTTTTTTGAGAAAACAGTTGGAAGACGGTCAAATTTAGACGAAGTTGATGATAAGGCAATTTCCCAAATGATTTCACTACTACTACCTTCACCTGCAACTCTGTTGAATGCTTCAATAGGGTCGTCATTCAAATTGTACATCTGACTGCCAATTACATCATCTAACTGAGCTTTTGCCAAATCGTTCTTGCCCATATAAAAATACACACGCGCCAGCATGGCTTGAGCAGCATATTTATTGACTCGTGAACGTTGACTTAGTTCAGTCGTTACATAAGAGGTGGGCAGCACATCAATCGCATCTTTCAAATCCTGAACGATTGAAGTATAAACTTCTTCAACAGTAGCCAGTGAACCGTTCTTTATATCGTCGGCGCCATTTACATAGTCGCGGCGTAAAACAAAATATTTACCATCGTTCGATCCATCCGGATTGTAAGGAGGCGCCCATGTACGTGCCAGATACCAATAACAAACAGCACGCATAAACAGCAGCTCACCTTTATCTCGTTTAACCATTTGGCGATCAGCTTCAGTCATATTCGGAAATACATCTGTTCCTGCTGCTTCTGCGTCATTAATCAATTTCAGCGGGGCATTTGTGGCAGTCGATATTTGGTAAAGGTATCCGAATGCCAACTCCAATTCCTTGTCGCTACTACTCAGCACGGTAGTTTTCCAAAGGCGGTTATAATATTCATAATAATAACTTGATCCGGTAATTCCCTCTAAATACTGACTGATATCTGACTCCGCAAAACCTCTTAAGCCCAATGCTCCAACCGGACTACCCCATGCGTTGCCCATTAACAACAAGTACGGTTGTCGAACAGCGAGGTCAAGTTCGTTTACAGTTGTCCAGGGATATTGATTTGGCCTTTCCAATTCGAAAAAGCTATCATTGTTGCACGAAAAGCTCGAAACCATGAGACTAAGTGCGACTATAGTTTTAAAGATTTTTTTCATCGGTAAAAATTTTTAAAAATTAACATTCAATCCAAACATAAAAATTCGCGACGCTGGCATCGAAGTAAACGACGAATAACTACCACCGCTTGCCTGATCGATTTCGAGTTCAGGATTGTATCCCGAGAATTTAGTAAAAGTCAACAGATTGTTTGCTGATAGGTAGAGACGAACATTGTTAATGTTGTATTTGGTAGTCAGCCTCTTTGGAACAGTGTAACCAAAGCTAAGGTTGCGAAGTTTCAGATAATCTCCCTTTTCCAAATACTGTGAAGAAGGTGTATTGTTGTCAGAACCATATTTTACACCTGAAGTCGTTGGATTACCTTCACTATCGTAGTAATATAGGACACCTGCAACCACCTGAGGCCAATAGGCATTGTCTCCGGGTTTTGTCCAGCTTTCGGTTAATAATTTTCTATTGGCGACCAACATCCCTGCATTGGGTGTCATTGAACTTTGCAACAATCGGTTATAAATATAATTTCCGGTAACAAAAGACCAAACCATACCCAAATCGAAGTTTTTATAGGTAAAGTTCATATTAAAACCACCTAAAACTTTGGGAAGGGCTGCTTTGCCCTTGAGGATCATTTTATTGTTACTCATATTTTCATCCGTGGCCGGGATAATATTTCCGGTATGACTGGTTGTTCCGTCAGCAAGTGTTTCAATTTCATAAATCAACGGAATCCCTTTTTGCGAATCCACACCAGCATATTCGGCCATGTAATAGGTTCCCCATTCAAGACCTGCTTTTGTTATTGTACGGTTAATGCCACCTTCACCTGATTGAAGTATTCCAACGTGATTGGCATCCGATTCAGGGTCTAATGCAAGTACTTCATTCTTATTCGAAGAAACATTAAATCCGATATTCCAGGTGAAATCGTTTTTATTCACGACCACTGCATTCAAGTTAAATTCCACTCCTGAATTTTTCATATCTCCAATGTTTTGCCAGGTGGTGTTACCACCGAAAATTCCGGCAGAAGGAGGCAATGAAACAGCGAGTAACATATCAGAGACCTTTCTTTGGTAGTAGGCCAGTGATCCGTTTAACCGGTTGCTAAATAATCCGAAATCGATCCCTGCATCCAAAGAATTTGTTGTTTCCCATTTAATGTCAGAGTTGCCGATACTTTGCAAATAGGTATTGTTTTTTCCTTCCAGCGTAGAGGATCCACTGTTGATTCCCCAAAGGTCAGAAGTAATTCCGCCCGGAATATTGGTATTTCCGGTTTCACCATAACTACCCCTCAGCTTCAGAAGGCTTATTGGTTTTACCTGAAAGAAGCTTTCGTCTGAAATAATCCATCCCAAAGATCCTGAAAGGAATGTTGCCCAACGATTGGCAGGAGTAAATTTTGAGATTCCATCGCGTCGGATACTAACCCCGGCCAAATATCGGTCAAGGAGTTTATAGTTTGCCCGACCAAAATAACCTCTTAAATAGGATTCGCCGCCCACTTGAGTGCTTCCGCTCAAGGTATTTGGTGTACCAACTTCAGGATAAACGCCGACCAAACCTTCACCCTTCATGGTCATATATTGCGAAATCTGCCGGGTATTTTCAACACCAGCGACCACATTCAAATCATGAATCTCGCTTATCGTTGTATCGTAGTTGAAATAAGCATTGTAGTTCTCGGTATTTGTTTCATATTTACTTTCCTGAGCTACAGCACCGTTCACCAAAAGAGCACCGCTTCTCCAGGAGCGGGCACGGTTAGCTACATAGTTCAAACCAAGCTCAGCTTTCAAGGATAAACCTTTAATTGGAGTGTGCCATTCGCCATTCAATCCGGTTAGCACATTGATCGTTTTTAAGTTCGACTGGGCATTTATAGGATCGACACCTGCCAGCGGATTTACTGCTGCTCTTGAGTTCCAGTATCCGTTTAAGCCTGCCGGATCATATACTTTCATCCATGGTAGTGCGTTAGAATTTACCTGTGCCCAACCACCAGCTCCGGCTTTACCATCACCAGATTTCAAGCGATCGTTATCGGTAAACGAAGCAAGCATGTGGTAACCCATATCGACAGATTTTAGCAAATTATAATTCAGATTAACATTCGCCGAATAAGTCTTCAAACCATTGAACTTCAGGTTGCTTTTATCGTCTCTGTATTTCAGTGACAAATATGAATTTCCCCTTTCTGAACCTTGACTAACAGCCAAATTAGCTTCAGAGAAACTTCCGGTACGAGAAATAACATCGGCCCAGTTCGTGTTAGTTGCCAATGCTTCAGCCTGAGTCATTGTTTCGGTTGCACCGTCAAGTTGCTTGATTGTATTTTCAACGCTATATCCGTTGGCACCACTGTTTTTATAAGCCATATCCATAATCGAAATATAGTCTTTGTTATTTGCATAGCCGATATCTGTTTTTGCCCAGTTGCTAATTCCTGATTTGATATCTACATCAACTTTGGTTTGTCCTTTTTTGCCCGATTTTGTTGTTACAAGGATAACGCCGTTCGAACCACGCGAACCATAAATGGAAGTTGCAGCAGCATCTTTCAGAATTTGAATCGATTCAATATCATTTGGATTTATCATTGCCAGGATACTCTGACTGGTTTCACCGTCGTAGCTACGATCAATTGGACCACTAACAACAGGGATTCCATCGACGATCCAAAGAGGATCGGTACCTGATGAAATGGAACCTACACCGCGAATTTTTATTTGCTGGGGAGCTCCGGGTATTCCTGCACCGGAATTAACCTGAACACCGGCCGCCATACCTTGCAGCGTTGATTCGATTGAAATTGGAGACGTTTTTTTGACATCTTCGGAAGACAATGAAGCGACAGATCCTATCACATCTCTTTTTTTCTGAGTACCATATCCAACAGCAACAACTTCATCAATACCAATAGTTTCATCTTCCAAACGAACATCAATGGTGTTTTTACCGTCGCCATTAATTTCCTGAGTTTTCATACCAACAAATGAAACAAGTATGGTGGCACCTTCAGGTACTTTTGGCAGAACATAATTTCCATCTGAATCTGTTATCGTTCCGTTATTTGTGCCTTTTATAGCTACAGTAGCACCTGGAATTGGATCGCCCGTTGAATTTGTAACCCTTCCTTTGATTTCATGGCTCTGCCCGGTCTGCAAAAACTCTGGATTATTGCCATTTTTAAACAACGCAATTTGGCGTCCAACTATTCGGTACGAAATGTTGGTGTCTTTAAACAATTGAGCCAGTATTTCTTCAATTGAATTTTTTCTGAAATCAACAGAAATTTTTTGATCTGTTGATAATTTCTCCGTATAAAAGAAACGGAATTCACTTTGATCTTCAATACTTTTCAAAACATCAACTATCGTGACATCGTTCATCGACATCGATAGTTTTGTAGATTGAGAATATGTTTCTGTTGCTACAGCAGAAAACACAGACAAGCAGAGAAAGAAAAAAACAAGCCTCATAGTTAATAATAGTTTAGGCAAAACTGACCTTAAACGATCCTTTTGCAAGTCGATTTTTTTCATAAATTTGAAATATTAAAATGAATAATTTTTTAACAGAAATTATTTACGCTGGTGGGGAAGTTGGAGGCTTTCCCACTTTTGTTTTTTGTCTTTTCTTCAAAAACTGTAAATTTTTACTTTAATACTTTTTTGGCATAGGCATCAGGTTTAAGTTTACTTTCTTGATTTTATTCTGAAAATTTGATTCTCTTTGTCGTAAGTGTAATGAATTGGTGCGGTAATTTCAAGAAGATTAAGCACTTCTGTTATGTTCTCATATTCAATAGTTCCATTTACTTTAAGTCCTTGTATTGAGGAGTCTTCAATACTAATTTTTACATTAAACCACCTTTCAAGACACAAAACGACTTTATCAAGTGGTTCTTCCTCAAACGTTAATCGATTGTCTTTCCAGGAAACAAATGCTTTTGGATCGATATTTCGTTTATCAATCTGGCCGTCAGTTTTGTCGATCGTAGCTTGTTGCCCCGGAACAAGATCCGTTTTCCCATTTGAATTTGTTTCAATTTGCACTTTACCCCGTTCAAGAGTTACCGAAGCATTTTCTTGAGGATAGGCTTGTACATCGAAGGCCGTGCCCAGAACTCTAACCGAAAAATTTTCAGCTTTTACCTTAAACGGAATTTTGTCTTTCTTCACATCAAAGTAGGCTTGTCCGATTAATTTAACCTCGCGTGATTCTTTACTGAATTTATTTGGAAATGAAATGGATGAACCAGCGTTAAGCCAAACCGTTGATCCATCAGGCAAAATAAAACTGGTACGGGAAGCGAGTGGAGTTGAAACTGTTTGCGTGAAATTAGTTTCCGAAGAATTTGAGTACCATTCATAAAATAAGGTCAAAGCCAAGGGCAAAATCAGAATAGCAGCTATTCTGTATAGATTTTTTAAAACGGTTTCTTTGGGTGACCTTGACTTTTGCAGTTTATCTGTTTTATTGATTTGGGAGTGCACATTACAGAGAACCGGAGCTAAATCCGTGTTCGTATTCAAGTCCGATCTGTTTTTCCAATCCAAATACATTCTTTGTTTCAATTCTTCCTCTCCCCCACTTTTTAAAAAGAGATCCAGAAAACTATTGAAATCTTCTTCGCTGGCTTGATTATTTAAATATCTTTCAAAAAAATCGCTCATGTTTTATCTTTAATATTTGTCTAACGTGCAGGTTTAGGAAAACCCCTGCTCTGTTTTAACTTTTTTCCCGCAACATTTATTAATTAACAATTAAAGACACCGAATGAAAGAAGTCAAGTGATTGCTGATTAAAACATTTTAATACTTTTGCTTGGTATGTATGTCAATCAATGAAAACATTTGAAATTAATACATTACTCAGACAAATAAAGGCAAACGATAGCGATGCCATCAATAGCATTTTTCTGGCATATAGCAAAAGGCTTTACAATTTTGCGTTTGCTTATCTTAAAACCGATGTAGATTCAAAGGATGTCGTACAAGATGTTTTTATAAGTCTTTGGAACAATCGAAACAACTTAAGGGAAGATACAAATTTAGAAGCTTACCTGTTTACAGTCACCCGGAATTCTGTTATTTCTGTTTTCCGCAAAAAAATTTCAGAAAAAGAATATTTAAAATATCTGAGGGAGAACGTAATTCTTCAGCAGTCAGAAAACGATGAACAATACGATTATGATCAACTTTCCGGTCGAATAAAGGAACTAATTGATCAACTTCCGCCGCAGCGAAAACTTATTTTTAAGCTCAGTAAAGAAAATGGCCTGAGCAATAAGGCTATTGCAGACGAATTAAATATCTCCGTAAAAACAGTTGAAGATCACATGACAAAAGCACGCCGGTTTCTCAAATCTCAGTTAACGGAGTTTGGAATTGTTGCTGTGTTGTTTTACGAACTGTTCATCTGATGATGGAAACCAGTTCCCTCAACAAATAAAAATATCATTAACCTGAGTTCGATTCTAAAAAAAAGGTCAATTGGCTTGATTTTATTGTTTCATATTTAATTGCAGGTTTCTTCGGAAAAAACGAATAGGCAATTAATGCAGAAATCATATTGGTCATAAAATTTCCAAAAGATCTGTGACGGGATAACCGAGTGCCGTTGTCAAATGTTCGGGTACAGTCGTGTATGTGTAAAGTGAGTAGTTGCGGGATGTGTAGCCAGCCAGTTGTATTTGTAATAAACCTCGACCGTTGTTCTGGTGTACCGGATATATAAAATTTTTCGTACAAATCGGAAATCAGAGAGAAAAGAATGACAGATGGGAGATTTTTCCACCACGTAACTTATATCAACTTCTTCACTCAGTTTAGGCGTTCAGGGATCAGCTATTTTCTGAAGTTTTGGCACATCCAGCAGTTTAATCCTTCCACCCCTGGTATCAATCAGGTTGCCTTTCCTGAACTCACTCAGCAAGCGGATCACAGTTTCTTTTGCCGTACCGGTCATATTAGCCAACTCCTGTCTCGTAAGAGAAATTTGCAGGGTGTTGGAATGATCCGATGTGAATTTGTCACCCAGAGAAAGGAGAACCTCAGCTAAATTTTCCCGGGCCTTTTTTTGGGCAATGCTGGTCAAATATTTGGTCGTTTCACTCAGTTCCTGGCAGGCAATCAACAACATATTTTGAGAAAACTCCCAGTTGTTTTGTAACAGGATTAGTAAGGTTTTATAGGGGATATGACAAAGCACAGATATTTCCATTGCCTGGGCCGAAGTGGAAGCAGTTTCGCCACATATTAATGCATGATAACCTATAATCTCTCCGGGTTGCACAAAGCGAAGTATCTGTTCTTTCCCGTCAGCTCCTGTTTTATACAATTTCAGAATGCCTTTTGTGATGCAGAAAAAGCCCTTCATCCGGCTACCTTCCTGATATACAATTTCATTCTTAGCATAAAACTGGTATGTTTTATCCAAATTCAATTGAATATTTTCCTGGTAGTTAAGCGTTTTAAATAATGGAAATCCGGAAAGGTCGGTTTCTGTTTCTGAAGGAATTTTTTTCTTACTTTCCCTGTACATTTTTCACCATGTTTTATGATCGTATCGTCAGATATAAAAGCGATTACGCGATTCCACCTCCGTCAACCACCAAATGAGTTCCTGAAATCCACGATGATAGATCACTGGACAGAAACAGCACTGCATTCGCTACGTCTTCCGGAGAGCCAAGTCGGGCAATCGGCCTTTGGGCGCATTCGGTTTCATAATCGTTGTTGTATTCCCCGCCAAGTTGTTCACACTCGTTGCGAAGCATGGGCGTATCCACACCGCCCGGGCAAACCGTGTTGACTCGGATGTTGTCCTTGCCGTGGTCGATACACATGGCGCGGGTCATGTACAGCGTGCCGCCTTTCATGGCACAGTAGGCTAGCGCATTTTCACCTCCTTTCAGCGACCAGCCCGAGCCGGTGTTGATAATGCTGCCGCCACCTCCAAGTTCCATATAAGGGATGATGTATTTGGAAAGGAGGTACTGACCTTTCAACGAAACATCCAAAGCGAGGTCCCACTCTTCGGGTTCGAGATCGACCGCGTTTTTAAGGATGGCTATGCCGGCATTGTTGTGCAAAATGTCAATCCGGCCAAAAGTTCGGAAAATCAGGTCTGCTGCATTTTTACAATCTTCTGCCAGTATTTTTGCTGTGCCAAATCCAATGCCGGATGCCGCTCCCGAAATAACAGCAACTTTCCCTGCCAGAGAAATTGCGTTCAGAATATTACTGTGGATGGCCATATCTTATTTTGTTGATGCGTGTCATGTTAATTATCGCAGTTGCCTGCCGCGGTTTCGTGCAGGGAGCATTTCAGCAACGCTTCCGGGCCGATTCCCAGATAGACCGAACCTCCTCCAAGGTCTTTCACCTTTCCGGACATGAAATCCTCGTACCAGTTCATCCACGGGAAAGTATATCCGTATTTCTCGGCAGCGTGAACCACCAGACCATCTTGCCCTTTATCCGGCATCGATCTTCCTTTGTCCTGAAAATAATGTTCGCCAACGGTGTGTAACCACTCATGCACCCACACACCTGGATCATTATTTTTGTAATAGGCTATTTTCTCATTGATGTCTGACCCGGCATCAAACTTTACCGTAATATACCCGGTTTTTATCGGGTCATTCATGGGATCGGTCCAGGCCAAACCGAAATAAGAACTTTTAAAACTGCACGAGCCGTCACTTTCGCGCCAGAATACAAACACGGCATCGTAGGCCCCGGGCTTTATTTCAGGAAGAATGGCGGTAACTGACGATGGTTCAACCGTGAACCAGGTATCGCTCGATTTATGCAATTCAATCGGCGTGGTAATGTCTTTTCGTTCGATTTCCCATTTCATGGTTCCGTAAGAATATTTCTCGAAATGATTTTTGATGCTCCATTGAAAGAAATCAAATCCGGCATTGAGTTCGTCTTTCGAAAAATGCGTGCTGCATAGTCCGGTGGACGAACTTCCTGTTACTTCCTGTACGCCGATCCACAGTGCTTTCCAAATTTTTGGCTCCGGCTGATCGGTGTAAGCAAACTGTACGTCAGCGTCTTCCGTGACATCGATTTCTTTTCGCAAATATTTATAGGAACTTTCCAACGCTACGCTAATAACATGTTTTCCTTTTTCAACCGGAAGTTCATGAGGAGCTTTGTACCCGGTATAAGATCCGTCAAGGTAAATAAACCCTTCTTCCGGAGCTGAAATGTTTAAACTGAGTGTTGCATTTTTGTTCGTATCGCGGCCTTTTGAACATGAGACAAACAACACCGAAACCAGTATTAGTAAAAAGAATAATCTGCAATTATTTTTCATTTAAAGTGATTTTGAAATGTTGATGGAATTCATTCATTTGATTAAAAAATCTCTGACTGAAATATTCCTGAATGTAAAACCATAAAACCTGACTGTCAGCTATTTTTCAGTTCACAACCCCTTCTTTTTTAGAAAGGGTTGTGAACAAAAAGCACTAAAAAACAATGATTGTTAAATAAAATCTGAATTACTGCTTTCTGACTGGATGCAGCATTGCCGCGGCACAACAATAATATGTTGTTGTAACAACAGCAGGTGGAATCATCTACTCAACCGAAACATCAACACATCATGGGACGGAACAACCGACTTTAAATCTTTATCTGTTGTACCCGAATTTTTCTTTGTCCAGACATTGCGAATCTTATAGATATTGGCCATTGCATTTAATTGCCTGTTTGATAGACTGTCTGAAATGATTTCATCCTTCCAATTGAAGTTAACCTCTTTTGGTTCATCTGCACGATTAAGAAAGCAAACTGCCCAATCGCCGTTTTGCAAAGGTTTGAACCAGGTTTCCAAACTGTCTTTGCTAGAATATTTGAAGCCCTGGATACCCAATGCATCCTGATCAATACTAATAGCGTCTTCGTTGGTTAAAATATCATGAGTTTCCTCTGACATTTTCCTCAAATCATTCCCGGTAATCAAAGGAGCTGCCAACATACACCACATCGAGAAATGAGCACGGTCTTCACTCATAGTCATGCCGTTTCCAACTTCGAGCATGTCAGGATCGTTCCAATGCCCGGGTCCTGCATATTTTCTTAACCCAGTCTGTAGGTCAAGAATTTTCATCACGCCCAGAGCTGACCATGTTCCATAATTATGCAGGGAATCAAAAATCTGATAGATATCTTCAGTTGTGCGCCATAACTGGCCCACCTGAGGCGCCCACTCCCAGGGTTTATTTACTCCCCATTCGCAAATGCTGAATATCATCGGACGACCAGCTTTTTTCAAAGCCAAACTCATTGTAGTATATGCTTCTTTTGCGTTGATGCCTTCCGTGTTGCACCAGTCGTATTTTAGATAGTCAATTCCCAAAGATGCATACAATCGGGCATCCTGGTATTCATACCCACGTGTTCCGGGATATTTCTGGCAAGTAAGAGTTCCGGCACAATTGTACAACCCAAATTTTAATCCCCTCGAGTGCACATAATCTACAAGGGCTTTCATACCATGCGGAAATTTTTTCGGATCAGGAACAAAGTCGCCTGTAACGGTGTCTCTTTCCATTGCCATCCAACCATCATCTAAAACAATGTAATTATATCCGGCATCTCTCATTCCTGAAGAAACCATAAAGTTTGCCATTTGCTTCACCAATTCTTCGTTGATGTTTGTCTGAAACATGTTCCAGCTGTTCCAACCCATTGGCGGCGTTAGTGCAAGACCTTCAAATTTTTGTGCCTGAAGTTGTGTTACAACCAAGGTAATTATTGTAAAAAGTAAATATTTCATAAGGCGCAAGTTCTTATTTTTTTTAAAATTGTACAGAAACGGTTTCGCCATCATTAATGAGTTTCTCTTTCAATACTTTATCGTTACTCTTAGTTTCCGGTTTATCCGTTCCACCGAAATATTAAAATCATTTTGGAAAGCATTTATGTGTTTTAATTCCATTTTGGGCCAGGCCTTTGGCAACCTTGGAGTACAGTTAAAACTCCGGAATCCGGTCGGTCTGATTCCAAACAAACCTTCGGTATAGATGCGGCAGTACAAGGCGCTTTCGGCTGAGAGCTGCCGTTGGTTGCCTTCCGGATAAGCTTCAACCGGATAGGGAACGTGTTCCCCAAGTAAACGCCTGGAAGAATAGGCCTGCAGGTATCTGAGGGCTTTTTCGGTTTCGCCGGCGGCAAATACGCCACGCAAGGCGTATAAAGTGGAACGATCCCAGAATGTTTTATCACCTGCCTGTGTTGCCAGACCATCGGTTGTCCATAACTTCGGTGAAAATAGCGCGTTAATGGTAGCTTCCTTCCGGTCGAAGATTCCGACTGTCAGGGGAACACAAATCCACGAACGCAATACCGTATTTCCCTTGTAATAGCGGTATGTTTCAAAGCCTTCCACAGTGCTGCCGAAATATTTTTCGATAGCGGTGTGCAGCTTTTTGGCTTCATCCAGATAAGCATCGGTTTGATTTTTAGGTAAGCCCAGAGATTTTCCCAGCATACTTGCGGAAATCAGTGCATCGTAGTATAACGACGACGTGCAAAGATTTGCATCACCGGCAGGGAAACGTCCTTCCAGCTCGTCGCTGTTCGACCACACCACGCCATCGGTGTTAATTTTCCATTTCAAATATTCCAGGCACCACTCAACCAGCGGCCACAAAACTTTGGCTGAATCAATATTCCCGTTTGCCAGCGCAAACCGCGAAGCGCCATACGCAATCATGGCCTGATCGCCACGGTCGCCGGCGCCATTCCAAAAACTGGTTCCTTCGGCTACGATTGAACTGGGGATTGGTTTGTATTCCGGATTCATGTACTGGGCAAACAGCCGATAAGAATTCATCGCCGATTTAACCGCAACCTCATCTCCGGAAAAAGCGAAAAACGGGTTAGCATACTCGGCCTGATCGTTGGCCCAGATGGCTGCATAATACGCCAGTCCGCCCGGACTATGAAGCAGGCCGGCTTTGGTGTCGAAGATGCTTTCGAGAGCCCTGATTTTGCCAAAATTGAAAGCGGTATTCAAAATTGTATCGGGCGTATTCAATTGCAGCCGTGAAAGAATTCCAGAAATCTTTTCCCGGCGCGAATTTTCCGCCGCCAAAATATCAATATCCGGAAGATTCCCGCCCGGATGCAAAGCGTAATATGCCACAGCAAAAACGACAGAATCTTTAGGACTGAGGTTCACAGTTCCATCGTTAACCGTTGATGTAATTATGCGGAGCGGTCCGTTTACGGTCATCGCGGTGTCCAATTTGATTTCACGGTGCAGGGCCTCCATGCTCACCAGAACGGGCTGATCAGACGTATTCAGAAAAACAAATTTCTCGACAAAAAGAGGTTTATCAGCCGAAGGAAATAATTTTCGCCTGATGATTAACTGATGAGCAGTCTTTTCATTGAGCTCCGAAGGTTTGCCATTTGGCGATTCCAACCGTCGATTATCCAGGTCCAATCCACTTTCAATTTCCAGAAAACCATTGAGTTTTACATTACGTACCTGTTCTGCCTGATCATCCAAAAATCTGCCGTTATAAATGGTGGCTTTCAACGGAACCCCGTTGACGAAGAACCGGGGTAAATCCGCATCGGTAAACGTGTACATCAGGCTTCCGTGCGTGTTGTTCGGAATGGTGCGAAAAGCCGGAAACACCAGCGTCCGGGTAATGTGCGGTTTGCCTTGCGAATCAACATCGTACTGCAACCACCCAGAAACACCTCTCCCACTCATTTCGATGTGATCGGCATGCGGAATATTCTCTTTCTTTATCGTCCAGGTAATCTCTCCGCGGCCGGTTAAATTCCACCTTTGCTGCTGCGAAAAAGACTGAACTCCATAAAGAACCAGAGCCAAAAGGCAATATACTTTTTTCATAATCGTATAGCGTTTAAATGATAAAATAGCCTTCGTTATTCAGTTCTTTGCACAGAGGCATTTACTTGTTGTCCGGTCTGAACGACAATATTTACGAATGAAAATACCTTCCCATCCGACCCTTTATCAAAGCTTGCCTTTACCGGTTTTCCATCAACATTTATGCTAGAATGTTTGCCGGCAAAGCCTGCAATCCAATTCATCGGGAAACTGCCTTTGTTCATGTACAGCGTTTTGCCAGATCCGAAATGCTGAACCTTGATGGCGGAATTCAGAACGGGAACGTCATCGGCAGTTACTTCTATCTGTGCTTTACCACGGAAGATAGTAGAAATGGTTCCTGACCGCGCATCCGGATCAATTCCCATCAACCCCTGAATGATTCCTTCGATGACCCCAAATGAGACTTCCGGATATTCACGCCGTTTTGTGTTCGGGTCGCTCAAATGCAAAATGTATCGATAGGCCTGATCCAGATATCCGTTCAAATACAGAAGGTATGGCAAATATGACATGGTTTCAACATTTAGATCTGCAGAAATCAGGTCCTCAACTACTGAATTCCTTTTTATTGAATCATTCAGCATATTGAACCATAACAGAAAAACATCCGCTCCCTCATTTCCAAACTTTCCGTCGCCGGTGTAATGTGTATAATAATGTTCCTTTGCTGTATCCCACCACTTTGATTCAAAATGTTCCTTGTATTTGGCTGCTATTTGTGCATAAGAAGTGCTCTGTGCATCGCTGCCATTTTCTTTCAAGATTAAAGAATAAGAAGTGAATCCCTGATAAATGGCTGCAATCAAATCAGCGCTCATTTTTAAGTCAGGAATGTTTTCGATGTAGGAAGGCAGCCCGTGACTCGTATGAAACATGTTATTTTTGTTGAAAGGGACCGGAGAATTGGGGAGAGAAGGCCTTGTCAATAAGGAATCAGCTTCAAGAACCCACTCCTTAACATACTCATTCAATGACCTTTCAAAGAAATTACTGAATACTGGATCGTTAATATATGATTTATTCCCTGTCCACTGATACAATCTCCGGCAGGCATAAATAAGGTCGAAATTGGCATTTAGGTTGTACCAAAATTCACGGTCATTTTTGTAATCGACTGGGGCCGGTTTATTCCATTTATTGATTTCCCAGTAACTACACCAGTTTTTTGATTCAGAAATATGAGATACAAATTTACTGATCATGTTTTTGTTTTCCCGGCTCATTCCCAATATTTCCGCGCCAATGCACTGATGGGAGACATCGCGAATGCAAAATGCATCCCTTTGGGGTAATGCGGCTTCGTACCAAGGGCCAACCACATCATTTTGATCGCCCTTATAATTCAATGCCGTATTTTTCGCCCAAATAAAGGCGTCTTCCAATGCCTTGTCTGAAGATTGAAAGCTGATGGATGCCTGTCCAAATGCAAAAACACAAATACAAATTCCGGAAAAAGTTATAATCATTTTTTTTATTTTAAAAAAGAACATAAGGTTGGAGGTTTACAGATTTCAAGAATTGTAAGTATTCAAAATAAGAGGGGCAATGAAGATTGTCCCCCCTTATTTAATTTATTAACCAATTGTAGCAACTAAATTTGGTTTAGTTATAACCTGGATTCTGTTCGAGATTTGTCCTGTTGATCTCATCTCTGGGGATAGGCAGTAAATAATGTTGAAGGCTGAAAATTCGATCCTGTACTTTTGTATAAGTGAATGTTCTTTTCCCGCTCCCATCTTTTGTTATTACAACGCCCATAAGCGGTTTATTTTCGGTTACATCAGCAATTTTCCATCTTCGAACATCATAATAGCGGTGACCTTCGAGGCATAATTCAACCTGCCTTTCATTCCGGATTTTATTTTCCAAAACGGTGCCTGTTAAGGCAGGCAGAGGATTTTTAACTCCAGCCCTTTGTCTGAGCAGATTTAAATATTGGATGGAAACTGCTTCTTTTCCAAGATAGAACTGAGCCTCTGCATAATTCAGATAAATTTCGGCAAGTCGGCTAACAACCCAAAATTTGTTCGTCTGTGTTTCGCTATTGAAATTGAAGGTTGTATCACAATACTTCCTGAAGGTATATCGGGTAACACTATTATTCCAGGTATCCCAGCCCTGCGGAGAATCTAAACCACCTTCAAAGAACTCAGCGGCATTGGTACTTCCAACTGAATATCTGTCCTGGCAGAATGCCGGGTTTCCATAAGGCCTCCCGTCATACACAATGTCAGCTTTGAAACGCGGGTCCCTGTTGACGTATGGATTTTGGGGGTCATAACCTGAAGTCGGATCGGTAATATCTTTTCCGTCAGCGGTACCAAAAGCATCGACTAAATTCTGGCTTGGCGCAAACGATGCCCAGCCATGAAATCCGCTGGGAGACAGGAACATTTCTACTCCCTGGAAAGCAGACCACATGTACTGCTTGTTTGTAGGCCGAACCATGATCAATTCTGAATTTTTCGTAGTCATGATATCGGAATAATTGCCTGTAAACAATTGGAATGCATCCAGGTCGATAACAGCTTTAGCGGCATCAGATGCTTTTTGCCATTTTGCCATATCATTTGACGGATTCCATTGTGGGCTGGCATCATAAAGTAAAATTCTTGATTTTAATGCTAATGCGGCTGCTTTTGTTGCCCTTCCCCAATTCTCAGCGCTTTGTGTCACAGGTAATATTTCCGCAGCTTTATCCAGTTCAGTAGAAATGAAATCGACACATTGGTCGTAGCTACTGCGGGGAACTTCAAAATTACTATTCAAATCAAAAGGAGTTGTAATTAGCGGAACTCCACCATAATCAATAATCAATTTAAAATAGGCATAAGCTCTTAAATAAGTTACCTCTCCGGTTAAACGGGTGCGCCATGCTTCATCACCAGGTACTTTTTCGATATTTGCCAGAAAGATATTACAGTTCTGGATGATTGAAAAAGTCTGGCTCCAGATGTCATAGTTTCCGAGGTTGTCAGGAGTAAGGGAACCCGAATTCATAATTTGGGCATTGTAATCATTAAACTTATTGTATGCCTCATCGCATGCTGATGATAAAGCCCAGCTACGGTTGGTTGTATTGTCCCAATTGTGTTCCGCATTTGGAATTACATTGTACAAGTTATTGGCAAATGCCTCTGCGAGTTTTAAATCTCCCCATACCGATTGATCGGTATAGGAATCAAGCGGCGCTTTATCCAGAACATCTTTGGTGCACGAAATCATCAGCGAACTGAGGATGACAAAACAGATTGATATAAATACTATATTTTTCATATTCATTGTCGTTATTTTATTAGAATCCAATATTTAAACCAACCTTATATATGCGGGTTTGCGGATAGTTAACCCCAGTCACATTGTTCGTTTCAGGGTCCCTGTTAAATTTTTTCATTTTGTCGAATGAAAACAGGTTATAACCGCTTGCATATACTTTTACATCAGTAATTCCTAGTCTGGAAAAGAGACCGGCCGGTATTGTATAAGACAGTTCTGCCGATTTCAACCGAAGAAATGAAGCATCCATCAACCAAAAATCAGCATAAACAGAATTTCGCGGGTCGTTGTAGTTGAAAGCCCTTGGGTACTTGGCATCCGGATTTTCGGGAGTCCACCGTCCATCGAACAACCATTGTGGCGGCCCGACAACTGAACCCTGCATCTGTGGCGAAATCATTTGTTTGGCCATGGCCTGGCCGGCCCAAACCAAATCGAGTGCAAAACCTTTGTATTCAGTTCCCATTAACAGGCCAAATACAATTTTAGGAGTTGCTGATTCGGGAATTCTCACCATGTCGTCGGCTGTAATGTGTTTATCATCATTCTTATCCAATAACCAAAGGTCACCTGGTTTTGCTCCTGACATGTGTGGTGAATTATCAACTTCAGCCTGCGTGTGATAGATTCCGTTTGTTTGATAAATTAACCACGAATCAATTGCTAATCCGGTAGTTCTTTGCCATTCAGGAATATTTGGAGATTCATCCTTAAATATCACTTTACTTTTTGCATAGGTAAAGTTTGCACCCAAATGATATTTTACTGCTGTTTGTTTTTCAGTATAGTTAACCGAAAAATCGATCCCTGAATTCTGTGATTTTCCAATATTTTCTTTTGGCAGGGATAATCCTGTGTACAATGGAACTGAAGCCAGGCGTTGAGCGAGGATATCTCTTCTTAAATAACGAAAAGCATCAAAACTAAATTCAAGTTTATTGTTGAGCATGGTAAGATCCAGCCCGATATTTTTTGAATCCTGTTTCTCCCAGGTGATATTTGGATTGGGTGTGGCTGCCAGATATAAGTCTTTAGCTTCGGTATAATTGGAGCCAAAATACGTGTAATATTCAGGGGTTGTTGACACCTGATACCTTGTGACATAAAGATATTGTGCAACAGCGTCATTCCCCATTAGTCCCCAGGACGCTCTTAATTTTAACTGATCAATACCCTGAATGTTATCCTTGAAAAAGTTTTCTTCTGAAATACGCCAGCCTAATGAAACGGCCGGAAACAAACCCCATCTTTTATCTGAAGGAAAATTAAAGGACCCGTTGTACCGAAAACTAATATCAGCAAGATATTTATTTGAATAATCATAACCGAATCGTCCCAGATAACTTGCGCGCCCATCCTGCGTTTCAGAACCGGTAGCAACCTGACCAACAGCACTACCTGTAAACAGTTGATCCAAAGAGGTGCTGAGTAAGTCTCTGCGGTAGGCATAGGTATCTCTCCACGATGAGGTTGTTTGCTCATACCCTACAAACGCATTAACACCATGTTTCCCAAACTGATTTTCGTAGGCCAGTTTCAAAAAATAGGTATTTTCATTACTTACCTGCTCGCTTTGGTAAAGGCTGATGATACTTGTGCTATTTCGTTGATTACTATACGTTTTTGAGGTTTTATCATAGGTATAAGCGTCCCAGGGCTGTTGAAATTTCTTTTGACTGCGGACATTGTAATCAAATGCGGAATATCCACTCAGCGATAAACCTTTTGCAATTGATGGAAGTTGCAAATCAAACCCCAGCTTTGCATTTCCGATAAGGTTGATAACTTTATCATAGCCAGGTAATGAAGAAGTCATTATTACTAGATTCCTCCCGTTTGAGATACAGGCGTCAGCATATCCATTTGACCAATATACAGGCAAAAAAGGATACATACTTACAGTTTCATGCAATATACTTCCGGTTGAAATTACAGGAAATTGCCGATCTTCTTTACGCGCAGCCAAGTCAAAATTCACCATAAGGTTTTTAGTGATTTTGGCATCGACATTTGACCGGATATTGTATTCTTTAAATCGTTCGTCGCTATTGCTGAAATTACTTTCCTGGCTTAAATACTGACCGGAGAGATAGTATTTCACCTGTTCGCTCCCCCCATTGACAGAAATCGAGTGATTGGTCTGAGGTGCATTTTGTCTGAATACTGCTCCAAGCCAATCGGTACTCGTGTAATCAGGATCGTTGCCTGCTTTGTATTTGTCAATTTCAGATTGTACGTAAGGAGCAGAATTGCCCTGATTCACATTGAGTTCATTCATGTATGTCATATATTCCCACGAACCAACACGGGTATCCATTCTTGTCAACTGCTGGAACCCAACGGATCCGTCATAACGAATTGACGGTTTTCCTGATTTTCCTCTTTTGGTTGTAATTAAGATCACTCCGTTTGCCGATCTAACTCCATAAATTGCGGCTGAAGCATCTTTCAAAACGGTAACAGATTCGATATCATCAGGATTAATACGGTTCATGTCCCTGTCAGGAATTCCATCAATAACAATTAAAGGAGCAATGCTAGCTGTGCCACCTCCAAAGGAGTTAAATCCCCTGATCAGTATCTGCGAATCATCGGCTCCGGGTTGCCCTGAACGGTTATTGGCAATAACTCCGGCCATACGTCCTGCAATTGAATTCGAGACGTTAACCGACGAATTAGTCGACAAATCACCACCTTTAACAGAAGAAAGAGACCCGGTTAACGATGCTTTTTTTTGGGTTCCGTACCCAACTGCAACGACCTCTTCAATACCAATAGATTCTTCTTCCATTGTAACATCTATCGTCGTTTTGTTGCTTACTGCAACATCCTGTGTTTTCATTCCTACAAACGAAAACTGCAGGATTGCACTTTGCGGAACATTTGAAATGGAATACTTTCCATCGCTCCCGGTAATACTACCATTTGTAGTGCCCTTTACCAGTATGGTAACTCCAGGCATGGGCAATCCGGACGAATCAATCACCTTACCTGAAACAGATTTCTGTTGCTGGATCGTTGAAAAAGCGTTGCTCTTTTCTTTATCCACCAAAACAATTTGCCGGTTCACTACTTCGTAGGTAACTGTTGTGCCTTTAAAAAGCTGATCCAACAAATACTCCACTGATTTATCCTTGATCTCAATACTTACTGATCGATCAACATCGATGTTTTCATTCTTGTACAGAAAAAAGAATTCACTTTGCTCTTCAATTTGTTTCAAAACATCCTTCACCGTTGTATTCTGAAGCGAAATACTCAGTTTCGTTTGTTGAGAGTAGACACTTGCACTAACATGCAGGAGTGCTGTCAGAAGAAAAAACAAGGTTAATTTCATAACACGTAAGCATTTAATGAGGGGTCGATGCCCCTCAGCATTAAACCAATTTTTTTTCATAAATTTGTACTTGTAAAGGTTAAACATATCCCATCCCAATGGGGTTTTTTATCCATGTTTCATGTTACAGCATGAAATTCAAGGGAAAGTGTTACAGCACTTTCCCTTTTTATCATGGTTTTTTTAGCACAACATTGTTTTCTTTTATTTCATATTTCATCGCTGTTGTTTTTGATACCAGTTGGAGCATTTCCCGCAGACTTTCTGTTTTGATGGTCATCGTGTAACGTTCTTTCGTGTTAATTGCCGGATCAACTTTGATTTTAACATCATACCACCTTTCCATTTTTTTAATAACCTCGTCAAACGGAGCGTCTTCAAACTTCAGCAAGTTCTCTTTCCACGAAGTAAATAAATCAGTATCCACCTGCATATGTTGCATTCTATTTGTTTGCCGGTTTAATATCAGCTGTTCTCCGGGGACGAGTGTAACACTCTTGCCGTTTGTAATATTTACTGCGTTGATTGATCCTTCCTCAAGAGTAGCAGAAAACTCATTGTCTTCAGGATATGCGCAGACGTTAAAATGAGTACCTAAAACTTTAACTTTAACTTTAAGCTGACCAGCAGTAACGATAAACGGATGCTTTTTATCTTTCGCGACATTTAAATAAGCTTCACCTTCGACATTAACGTCACGTGTCTTCTCACTGAAAGCCACCGGATACCTGAATTTTGTTCCTGAATTCAGCCATACTTTTGTTCCATCGTATAAAGTAACCTGAGATCTTTCACCGTAAGGAACTTCAATCGTATTGTAGAGCGATGCCCATTGATTTTTTTCGCTCTTATTGATTAAATAAAGGCTTACAGCTCCCAACGTGAAGGCTAGTATAAACACTGCAGCGTATTTTAGTAATGACCCAAACAAGCCTTTCCTAAAAGGTATCTGTTTGTTTTTTGGAAAGGAGAATGCAGGAATGATAGTATTATCCGGATGATCGAGCCCTGTAAAAACCCATAAGTTTTTCAGATGGTTGTAAGTTTTCTGATTTTCGGGATTTGACTCAATCCAATCAAGAATTTCCAGAATCTCACTTTCTGAAGTGATCTCGCCTTTGATGTATCCGATTAACTTTTCTTCGTTCATTGAGATTGAGATTTGAATGTATAACCTAAACAATCCCGTTTACCCTTACCGAAAAAAGCTATTTTTTTATTTTTTTTATTTCTGGAAGAGAAACAGGATATAAAATAATGGAAGATAATCTTTTAAATCTGCCTTTAAACATCGAAGTGCTTTCGAAATCTGGGCCTCAACCGTTTTGATACTCAGATTCAGTTCCTCTGCAATCTCTCTATTCTTCTTATCTTCAAATCGACTCATTTCAAAAACTTTGCGACAGGCCGGGGTCAATTTTTCCAATGCAGTCTGAATCTGTGATTGCAGTTCCTCAAAAATAAAGTTGCTGGTATCAAAGTCGGATAACGACTTATAGTTAGCGTCCAACTGCCGCGACTGGATGTAATTATCGTAGTTTTGCCTGGATTTTAATTGATTTATTACTTTAAGCGATTTGTTCTTCGTTACAGTAAAAAGCCATGCATTCAGGTTGGTGTCGTCACGTAACGAACCATGTTTATCCCACAATTCCGTAAAAACATCCTGAACGATATTTTTTGAAGCTTCAGCATCGAGAAGGTATTGTTTTGCAAAATAATTTAAGCGTGGATAGTAATAGCGATATATTCTCTCAAATGAGGATTCGTCACCCGATATTATCTTTTGTAATATTTCAGTGTCCCTAATTTCCACTTCTTCTGTTTTCGTTGATACCCTTTTCGCGGCTGAATCAGGCGTAAAAATAAAAGAAATATTTTCAGTTTTCCTGAAACCTGCTTTATGGCTTATTTTACCTCCTGAAAAAACGATTTCTGAACATGATAGTACACAACATTTAACCTATGATTGAAACTTAAGCAATTGAGAATTTGCTTTCTCATAAAATCAACTTTACTTCAATTATGTTTAATATCAATTGCTATTTACGTTCCTGATCATCAAGCCGGTATTGGTCCTGTTCTTTACTTTCACGAACCATATCATCCACATTATCAATTTCCGGCGATTCCCTCAGCCGTTCCCAGTCAAACTTTTCGTTAAGCGGATCCATTGCTTTTTGCGGATCAAAAACCTGCAAATCGGATGGTACCGCAGCGTATGGTCTGAAATCTGGATTATCGGTAAAGAAATCAGCCATATCGGTTGCGCCTGTATCGTACTGATTCAGGTATGGAACGCCCAAAATGTTCCAGAACGTTTTAAACAGGCTTCCGAAACTATAATGCACCGAACTTACATAATTCCGTTTAACGAACGGAGATATAACCATTAAAACACTTCGGTGAGCATCCACATGATCAACCCCATTCTGTGCATCGTCCTCTGTAATCACAATCGCCATATTTTTCCAGAAGCGCGTGTGCGACAGAAATTCTACAATGCGCCCGATTGCCAGATCGTTGTCGGCCATATAACTCTCACGGAAAGGATATCCGTTTTCTGCGGTTTCGCCGGCACCATGATCGTTTGGAATAATAACTGTCAAAACAGAAGGAAGTTTCGTAGTTTCAGTCCCCCAACGCTGATTGAATTCTTTGATAAACATATCGACACGAAACTGATCAGGAATAGCCATGTTAAACGTTGGAAAGATGCGCGAGGTATTGTCATACAGATTTCCGGGCAGAGGGAAGTTGGCAACTTGTTTGATCCCCATTTTTTTGTATTCATTCCGGTAGTCACCGGGGTCAAACATCACACTGAATCCGAAATTGAAATACGAAATTTTGTACCGGCTGAAATGATCCCACATCGAACCAGCTTCGTTGTAATCTTCCGGATAAATGGCTCCTGCGGCTCCGTTCATCGCCAGACTTCCTTGAGCTTTTGAATCGTCGTGATAATCCCGGTTACCTCCATAATTTGCAGGAGTAGTCGATTCAACCCATTCGTTCGGGTAGGTGTTGGTCAGCCAGCGATGTCCATCAGCTGAAACATCCGAATCCACATAAAAATTATCACCGATCGCAAATTCGTGCGCCAACTTGATATGATTGGGCATTATATTGGCTTTTTCCACGGTTACTGTCTTGTCCCGGTTGCTGAACGATTGCTGTAAACCGTAACGCGCAAGGGTTGAATCACCATTGGCCTTTTTCACCTGACCAAATATTTCATCAAATGTCCGGTTCTCCTTCGAGATAAAGACAATGTATTTAATTGGCGATTCTTTTTCTCTGGGAAAAAGCGGAATCGGATTGTTTTTCCGCCAGGCAAACTTTTCAGAATTTGGACGATCGAATGTAAAATTGTTAGCTATAACCTTTGCTGTCATCTCTTTAAGCTGATCGTCGGCAGGAATATCCAGCACAGTTACTGTTCCTTTCATCAGGCTGCCGATGTAACTTCCTTCAGGCCCAAGCTTAAAATTCTTTCCTCCATTGGGGCCGCTGCCGTATCCTTTGGCATTGGCAACCACCAGTTTCTTTCCGTCAGGAGTTACTTTTAGTTTTGCTGGAAACCATCCCAGCGGGATATGGCCCATCAGTTTCAACGACGGGATATCGATAATTCCGACTGCATTCAAACCGGATTCTGCTACATACAAACGTTTTTGATCGGGAGAAACTGCCAGTCCGAACGGAATAACTCCACGTAAATGCTTTATTCGCTCGTCAGGCGACAGCGCAATTTGTGTGACAATCTTATTCGTTCTGTGATCGATTACAGAAATATTATCGTTGGTGCCGTTGCTCACAAACACGTAGTTGCGCGTTGCCACCAGCGAGTTTGGACTTGAACCGCCAATGGCCGGAAAGCCTTCAATCTGTTCGCCGACCAGCGTGCCTGTCTTAATTTTGCCGGTTACTTTAGCCTCACCAGGTTTTGTCACATCAATGTTCCACACAGAAAATGACTCCGGCGTGTTGGATTTTCCCAACCCGGCAACTTTTATTGAATCATTTTCAAAACCTTCTTCAGATTTCTCCGAAAGGTAACTGCCTGCCGGAAAATCGAGTAGCCCGTTTACCCATTTACCGTTTACTTTTTGCATCACTTTCGTGTAAGCATACATTCCCACATTGGCCACATAAACGCTTTTCCCATCGGGTGTAAGGGCAATCCCGAAAGGATAGCGACCAACAGGAACGTTTTGTTTCATTACCCGATTTTGTGTGTCAAGAATAACCATTCTGAAGTTGATCTGGTCTACGGCATAAAGCCATTTTCCATCGCGGCTCATCGTCATATCGCCAATATAACCACGTGTGTAATCAATGCTGTCGTTTGACCACGAACAGTCGATAGCACCTATCTTCTTTCCTGAATCCGTTTCAAATATGAAAACTTTATTTTCCTGGCCTCCTGCCACATAAACTACTTTATTGTCCGGGGAGACAGCCAATCCCATAAAAACAGAAGCCAGCACTCCCCTATCCGTTTGTGCTCCTGGAGGAATTTGAGTGATCACCGGATTATCTGACTGAATGTTCTTTAGAATGGTTATGGCCAGCGGAGCAATGCCCGAATTGGCTGTTACGGCAATGCTTCCGTCATCGCTCAATGCCAGCCCGTAAGGATGCGGAGCCACTGTGTATGATTTTCCGATGGGAGTTATAAACCGGCCATTGGGAAGAATAGTTGTTCCCGGCCGATCGATAAGCGTAACTTGGTTACCAGCCGGGGCCGAGATTACAAAATCTGATTTCTTCTGCCGATTGCAGGACATGCTAAACACAAGTAGTATCAGCAATGCAGGAAAAAATATGTGCTTCATTTTCTTTGGTTTATCAAGGCTTCAGTAATAAAAGGCTTAGTATTATGAATAAATTCTGGTCCCTTTCGTGAATTAACAGACCGTTAAATTACAGGTTTTGTAGTCTGTACCAGCGCAACTTTGATTAATTTTCATACAAATTACTATTTCAGGATCCAATCTTCCAGCCGTTTTTTGAAGCCGGAGGTCCGATAATTCCATTGCATTAATCGGATATTTTCACAGATTTTCCAGACTTCAGACTAAAACAAAAAATATTGCCTGAAAAATCAGCAACATAAATCACATTTCCAGTGATACATGCGGCTCCCAGAATAGGTGCGCCTAATTCTATTTTCTCTACAATGGTTCCGTCGGCCTCATTAACTGCATAAAAATAACCATCCGAAGCACCAAAGACGATCAGGTTGCCTATCAGTAGCGGTGATGTCTCTACTGTTGCTGAAAGTGGCTTTGAATAAGGCGAAGTATAAATCAGCGAAGGTCCTGTTTTTGCTTTCCAGACTTCTTTCATCGTCTGTCTGTCGAAAGCAACCAATCCATCAGTGGATGTACCTAAAACGATCAGCCGATCGGTTACCAAAGGAGTAGTGGCAACCTGTAATTCGTATGGAACAGGTAGAGTTCTGAAAATTTTTCCCGTTGATGGATCCATTTTTACAACTGCTTTAAGTGCCGTTACAAAAAGTGTATCATCGACCAATGTGGCTGTTCCGCTTCGAAAGCGGAGGCCTTCCTGGCTAAGCTCCCATTTTTTTTCACCGGTCTTCAGATCGTGACCGTACAACGCCCTCCAGTTTGATCCGGCAATCAGCATATTACCTGCAATTGTGTATGTCGAGGTCGTCCCTTCTCCTCCACTCCAACCTGAGTTTCTCCATATTGTTGCACCATCAGCTATTTTTAATGCCGATAAATAATTGCCAAATCCGGCATACACAATTCCATTCTGGACCACATTTCCCGAAACACAGGCACCTAAATAAGTACGTCCCAAATCTTTTTTCCATACCAATTGTCCGTTATCTGCATTGATGGCATAAACCACTCCTTCTTCATCAGTGGCCAGCACATAACCGTTTTCCAGACAAATACTATTTTTTACAGAACTCGCTGTTTGGAACTTCCAAAGCAATTCTCCGGTTTTGGCGTTGTAGGCCATGACGTGATTGTTTTGATGTGCAAATTCGTCCATCGTTGCAATAAAGATTTTTCCATCTCCATAAACCGGGCTGCACATCCAAATATTAGAACCTGTATTTTTCACCCAGGCCAGCTGTAATCCGTCAGTTTTCGTTTCAAATGAAGTACTTTGGTGCTGTGGATTTTCAAGCATGTTCGTCCAGTCCTTTCCGGGAATTATTTTAGGAGCAGTTTCCTGAATTACAAAATCTCTTACTGTGGAAACTATATCTCCGTTTTTTAAACTTGTCCTGAACTTGATTTGATAAGAAATGCCTGTTCTCAATTTTTCTGCAGGATAAGTACCTGCCCAGTTCCATTCCGTTTGAGCACTGAGTGGAATCCATTGTTTGCTATTACCCATCTCAAATTCAATTTTTTCGGTGGGTGAGCTGGTAGAATAAAAATCAACTGAAATCAAAAGTTTCTTGTTTTCATCTACCACATTTTGTTTCCCGTTTGGACTGATTACCGCAAAATGATTATTCAGGTAATTATATCGTGGATGGATAGACAGGTTTCCCTTTTCATTCATATCATAAACTGGAAAATTTGCCGACGAATGATCAATTCCCCCCATGTTCGGAGGAGCAGAACAAACGGAAATGATACCAGTATCTCCATGATGTTTCATGTAATTAATGTGCCAATGACCGTAAATCCAGGCCTTCAGGTTGTGTTTATTCAGATTGATCTGTTCTTTTTCGCTGATCCCATAAATAAACTGATCTCCAAAAGTGAGCAGGTCATGATTAAAAACCACAATATTTTTTGAACTGTCAACAAATTTCAGGTCATTTTTTAACCACCAATACACGTCCTCTTTGGTGTATGAAGGTTTAAAATCCCCGTTTAACATTGGCGTAACAATATAATGGGTGTTTCCTGCTTCGAACGAATAATACACCGGACCAAAATTTTTCTCGAACAACTGCTCCCCGTAATCTCCCTTTACCAGGTCGTGATTCCCGATACAATAAAAAACTGGAACGCCCATGGTTTTTGTATTTAGATTTCTGGCATGAAAGTTTAGCTCTTTTTCGTAACAAATATCTCCTGTATGAACGATAAAACTCACATCTTCGTTCGCTGCATATTCCCTGATCGGCTGAATCCATCCATTATCTTCAAAAGTTTCGGTATCGGTTAATTGGATAAAACGTGTATTCTTTTTTCCTGAAGTTGGAAAAGGCAACAGTCCGAAATCGTAAGAAGCGACTCTTTTATCAACTTTCAGATAATGTTTACCTGAAGCTTTATATCCTGCAGGAATGGTAATGAAAATAAAACGAGTTTTGGAAATGCCCGGTAGTTCAAAGTGGCCGTAAGAATCAGTTAAAACGACATTCAAACCATCAGAGACAGCAACTCTTCCAAGGCCTGATTCCTGGGGATCCATATTCCCGTTAAGATTTTGATCGAGGTAAACAAACCCTTTGAAGGGAGAAGAATAGACATTTAGATATGTCAAAAAAAGAATTAGAAATAGCGGTATATTTAATCTTAGAGTTGGCTTTAGTTTGTGAATCATTACAACAATAAATTGATTGATTGAAAATAGAATAGATCTGGGGCCAGTTATTGTTCCAACCCATTAAAAAAGAAGAGCCGGTTCCAAAACGGGAACCGGCTGCTTTTTGCGAAAGGCTTACTTTTTTATTGTAAATCTGTATTTACCATCGCCACCAATGCCATAACCAGTAAAATTCAGTACTAAATTTAGTTCCGACGAACTTGCATTATAGGTACCTGCATCTCCTTTCAGGAATGTAACATCATAACCCCCTCCAACAGCATTATAATCGTTAATTAAAGTTACCGGCCCTATAAAGGTATTAAGATCAACTTCTCCCAGTTCCAGTTCCAGAACAGTTTCCAGACTTTGCATGCCCCAGAAATCGAATGTAAGTTTAATTTTCGTGCAGCTGTCAGCTAATTTCTCACCCTTGCAATAAGTTGGACTGTAACTTTCCCAAATACCGTCGGTACACTGTAGGTCGCCAGTCCACCGATCGGCAAGGCAGCCCAGTTGCGGAGTATAATAATCAACAATCAGCGTCCAGTCAGCAGTTCTGCCCGAAGGAGCAGTCACCCTGTATTTTCCCGGTTTTGAGAAATCACCATACTTTCCAAACAAAGGAGAATTATCAAGAGCTTCGATTTTACAACCGGTCTCCAGATTAGTCTGTGCCCAAATATTTGCAAGATCGACCGTACGGTCTTTCACAATTACCGAATCAATAAAGTTAATTGTATCGATAGAATTGACCTGGCTAATATTGCCTTTTATCAAGCCGGTAGTATCCATATAAGCCAGTTTAGTACTTTTAATAAAAGGCTTATTGGGAACAATATCAACAGTAACATCGACTGCCTGCTCACAACCCATGATGAACAAGAAAGCCAGTAATGTGAATAATCCTATATATTTCATCTGTATGAATTTTAAAATTAAGTTATTAATCCCAGCCAAATATTTGTTTCAGATTTGGATTCAAAAGAATCTGACTCGTTGGCACCGGCCTGTAGTAGTATTTAGGCTCAATAAAGATTCCCACACCGTCTCTTTCAATTTTAAACATAATGTGGCCAGAATTACCATTTTCCAGATAGATCGGTGAATCGTCAGAAGTTGTGATCAATATGGTAGTCGCCGCCGGCAGATCAGCTGGTTTGTTCGCCCCACTATCGCTGATAAAATAATCAGGGGTTCCATTGCCGGTTATATCAACAAGCCCACTTGGAGGAACATAAATGCCTTGTTGTGCTTCTTCAAATATTTTTCCGAGTTTCCATCTCATCATATCATCATAACGGAATCCTTCGGCAAACAATTCGACCCTACGTTCACGTCGAATCTCCAGAAGTTCAGCTTTCTGAGATGAAGTGATTCCCTTATTAATATCATCCAAAACAGGGTCGACCGGAGGAGCCATGTGCAAATGTCCGACCCCGACTCTATCCCTTAAGGCATTCACGGTTAAATCCAAATCTCCCTGTGTTACTTTACCCTCTTCCGCTTTAGCCTCAGCATTAATTAATAATACCTCGGCATACCGATAAAGTGGAAGATCAGTATATACAGTCATATAACCTTCCCAATGTTTACCCTTCTCTTTGGGAAGAAATTTAATTTGCGCGTAACCTCCGGTTTTGGTGACCGACAGCTTTGTTTGGGTTGTCCCGCTTGGAAGTATATATCCCGGATAAAACAGCGACTGCTTCATTCGTGGATCTCTGTTCGTGAATACGTCTTTCAACTGAGTTGTATCGGTTACTGATTCAGGCAGAAATTTTCCGTTGATGTCTAGGTAAGAATCGGCCATACTTCGACTCACCCCATTCTCAAAATCAAGAACGAGCTCAGCCCCGTGCTCTCGTTTATCATCCTCATAATCAAGAAACATTATTATTTCAGGATTAATGGCTAAGTCAGTTCCTCCGTTGAATATATCGCTGTAGTCCTCAAACGCTTTTCCCTTACTGTATATCGAAAATTTTCCTGACTCAATAATAGCTTCGCTGGCGGTTATTGCTTTATCCAAAAAATATTCAGGCTGCTTGGTAATATGTAAGTCAGTCTCTCCTTTATGGTATTTTCTATAAGTGCCTTCGTAAAGGCAAAAGCGCCCTAATTCAGCATAAGCAGCCCACTTCGACAATAGGGTTTTACTATTTTCATCAGTTAAATACTGTGTTGCAAATTCCAGATCAGCAATAATAGAATCGACAACAAGTTCCCTGGGATCACGTGCTTTATATAGCATCTCTTCATCGTCGTTACTAATTACATTTGAATACCATGGGACATCACTATAGGTTTTTACCATTCCAATGTAAAATTTAGCCCGTGCAAAATGGCCCATTGCGCCATACTTGTTTATTTCATTTATATCACCGATGGCATTCTTATAATTATCCAGAAAATAATTGATCGAACGCAGTCTGCTCCAGCTCCAGCCGCCAATATTATCCGCGGTGACCGTTCCCAGCAATAAGCCCCGAACGCTTTCTTTTTCGACGGTTGTATTGTCAGATGGACGATCCCAGTAACTTGCTCCCAGATAATCGTAGAACTGATAGCTATACGTTTGTAAATCGCCTGCATTTTGGAAGAAGTTTTTTTCTGAAATATTGGTTTGGGGAAATTTTTCCAGATAGTTATCATTACATGCAAACAAAAGCGCAATAATGAACAGAAAGATTATATTATTTTTCATTTTCATTTTTTTTAAATTAGAATTTTGCGTTTATCCCAAATGAAAACATTTTTTGCAGCGGATAACCATTTAAGGATGCTTCAGGATCAATGTTTGGATTCTTAATCCCGGTCCATGTTAAAAGATTTTCTCCTGTAACAAAGAATCTTAACTGGTTCAATTTAACTTTACTGATAAGAGTTTGGGGAAGAGAATAACCTACGGAGATGCTTTTCAGTCTGACGTAAGCATTATTTTGCAGGTAACGGGTATTTTCCCTTATCATTTCAGCCCCGCTCCACGACGTCGCCGCATAACCCTTCAATCGAGGCAAATATGCTCCGGTATTCTCGGGTGTCCATGAATTTTCATATTGATATTTCTGAAGATTTGTCCATGGTCCGGCATTTAATCCCCAGAAGTTATACGATCCGGAGGGATACCAGTCTTGCTTCAGGACTCCCTGAACGAACATATTGAAATCAAATCCTTTCCATTCAAAGTCTCCCGTGAACCCAAGGTGATATCTGGGGCTGCTATTTCCAATGATTTTTTGATCCTGTAGGTCATAAATGGTGTTGGCACCTTTAATTTGACCGTCACCATTCAAATCCTCAAACTTCATGTCGCCTGGTCCGGGAGTAACTTTGTCAGGATATGTCCAGAATGGTTTGGTTGGCATGATTTTTCAATTCTTCAGGAGACTGAAACAAATCATTCACAACATATCCCCATATAGTTCCCATTTCATACCCGGCATAGTAATCATTTAAACGCCCTTCAGGATTATCGAATTTTGTAATCCATGCCCGGCTATCGGCCAGTGTAACTCCAAGGTGGTAATTAAATGTCGAACCGGATAATTCAAAGGCATCTTTCCACGACAAGGTAAATTCCCATCCTTTCGTAATTAAATCGGCTGCATTTTCCTGTGGCTCCGAAGTTCCCAATACATTCGGTAATTTCTTCGACTTGGTTAACATGTCCAAAACTGCCCGGTGGTAATAATCAAAAGTTCCTGCCAGCTTGTTTTCCAGAAAGCCAAAATCAACTCCATAGTTGGTTGTTTTAACTTTTTCCCAGGTTAATGAATTTGCCACGATCCCCGGTGCGTAAATTGTGGTTTGCTGGTCCAGTTTTCCTCCGGAAAGAATAGAACTTGTTTTTCCTGAACTCATCGTTGGCAGATAAGCATAAGCACCAACATCCTGATTACCCAAAACGCCATAAGAGAACCTCGGTTTTAATGTTGTTACGACATTTGTCAGAGAGGAGAAGAAGCCTTCCTTATTGATATTCCATCCCAAAGAAACTGAAGGAAAGAATCCAAAACGATCATTGGAGGGGAAACGTGAGGTCCCGTCATATCGACCATTTACTTCAAACAGGTATTTTCCACTATAATCATAAGTGAACCGAAAGAATCCGCTTCTTGTACTCCAATCGGTAATCGATTCGCCAACTTCTTTATCGCCTGTTGCCAGTTGGATACTTGGAACACTGGCGCTGATCAGATCCTTTCGGTAAGCCATGAACCAGTCGTTATAACGATATTCCTGATTATAGCCAAGCAATGCATGCACATGGTGCTTATTGAAAGTTTTATCAAAATCGGTATACAAATCAAATACGTTCTGACGGTCACTGTATGCATCACGCTGAGCATCAAGGTTTGGATGTTGATACTGGACTATTTCCGGACCTGATTTGTATTCAACAGGAATCCAATAAGCTTGCTTTCCCTGATTTGACCTCATGAAAGTAGATTTCGCTGTGATGCTCAGCATATTATTAAAAAAGCGCGCATTGGCTGTAAATGAAGTCCAGTATCTGGATGTTCTGGTGTAAGATCTACCTCCCTCAATTGTAGAACCAAAAATTGAAGCTCCTGAGCCTGTCCAGGAGCCATCCGGATTTTTAATAACATCCAATGTAGGAGTATTCAATAGTCCACTAAAACTAAATCCTTGTGAAGGCTCATCGTAATAATCATAATTATACGATGAATTATTGGAAACTGTAAGCCACTTTGTTACATCAAAATCGATTTTCCCTCTAAAATTATATTTGTCGAAAATATCGTTCCCATATTTAAACACCCCATCTTGTCTTGAGTAACCTCCGGAGAAGTAATATCTTGTTTTTTGATTTCGACCTGAAATAGACACGTTATGGTTTTGAGTTACACCATCTTTCATGGCCTCTTTATACCAGTTTGTTCTACCCGCAGTCATCCATTTGGTGGGATCTTCGGGATTTAATACAACCTCAGGAGCTTCTCCATTGGTTACCTTATCAAGGTAGTCCCAATCATTTATTCCATAAATATCATGTAATGTATACCATCCGCCTGTTGCAGTAACTCGAGCACGCATTGCAATATTCTGATCGAGAATAAATTCAGGAACAACGGTGGGCCTTCTGAATGAAATATTTGAATTTACCGAAACCTGAATAGCTTCTTTTCCTGCATCTTTGGTGGTAACCAATACTACCCCAAAAGCAGATCGAGCCCCGTAAATTGCCGATGAGGCAGCATCCATAAGTGTTGATACACTGGCAACATCATTGGTATTGATAGCCATGAACTCTTCCATGGATGCGGGTACTCCGTCGATAATAATAAGTGGCTGCCCACCTGAAAGCGATTCCATTCCCCGAATATTCAGGTCAGGTATTGCATTTGCCCTTCCACTCGATATTGCAATATTCAGGTTCGGAATGAGCCCCTGCAAGCCTTGGCCAACACTAATTACCGGTCTATTCTCCAATTCCTTGGATGTAATTTGCTGAACGGCTCCTGTTAGGTTGGTTTTTTTCTGGACACCATAACCAATGGCAACGACTTCTTCAATGCCTACAGTTTCCTCCTCCAGAACAACATCAATCTTGCTCTTGTCTCCAACTGTTATCTCCTGTGTCCTCATCCCAATAAATGAAAACTGTAATGATGTATTCTTCGGAATAATTGAAATTGAATAATTACCGTTGTTATCGGTAATTGTACCGATCGTAGTTCCCTTCACAATTATCGATACCCCAGGTATCGGATTCCCTGAGGAATCAGTTACTTTGCCGGAAACTGATCTTTGTTGCTGATTACTGGCCGGTAAAAGTGCTTTTTCACTATTTGGTGAAATAATGATCAGGTTATCGTTCATCACCCTATAAGATATACCCTGGCCTTTAAACAATTCATCAAGTACTGATTCGACGCTTCTGTCAGTAACGACCAAATTAACTTTTCGGGTAACATCGACCTGTTCTCGCTGATAAAAAAAGCGGAAATCACTTTTTTCCTCTATTTCTTTCAGAACATCAATTACCTGCTTGTTCTGAAAGTTAAATGAAAACTTAGTTGCCTGAGAATAGACAGATGCTGAAACCTGCATCAGACAACACAACAAAATAAAAAATGTTAGCTTCATCTTTAAAACTAGCTTATGCCCCATTCTCCTATGCGGAAAGGAGGCAATTTGTTTTTTTTTCATAAATTTGTACCAGTTTGATTAATAACTATTTTGGTGTGACAGCACCATTTTATTAATTGCATTGAGCCGGTTGGATGTGACAGCATCCCCGGCTTTTTCCTTTTAGGTTTGCATCATAGATTCCTCCTTATTTCTTATGAATTATAACTTTCTGACCTACAATCTGATATTTGATTGGCAATGTATTTTTAAGGATGTCAAGAACCTCAAGAATTGTTTCATTCTTTAGCGTTCCGTCATAGTGATAATCAAGTATGTCCTGATTCGTTATTTCAATATCCACTCCATACTTTCGTTCAAGCAATGTTTTAAGGTCTTTGAGGCTCATGTTCACAAAAATCAGCTTATTATCTTTCCACGAACTGACCCATTTCGTATTTACCTCATTAATTTGAATATACTTTGATTTTTTGTCATAAACTAACTGTTCTCCAGGCTTTAACACAGTCTCTTTGGCAAGCTTTAAATTTTTTGTTGACCTGATATAAACAGTCCCTTCCTCAAGAGTTGTCGTAACCTCCCTATCGTCAGAATATGCTTTTACATTGAATGACGTACCGGTCACCTGCACGTCGTAGTATGAGGTATGTACCAGGAATGGCTTTTCTTTCATCTTCGCGACATGAAACCACGCCTCGCCAGAAAGAAATACCTCACGTTCTCCACCGGTACCATCAACCGAATATTTTATTTTAGACCCTGAATTCAGAAAAATTTGAGAACCATCAGGCAAAAGCATTTCGGATACTGACCCTTTAGGAGCAATAGAAGTATAATAAACCGGTGAAGAATTCTTGTTTACTGAATACAGGTAGAAACCTAAAAGTAAACCTGTAATCAGAACAGCTACCAGTTGAGTCAAACGAATGACCAGATTATTTTTTTGTCTATTAACTGAAATTTCTAATTTTCTGTTCTTCCACCATCTTTCAAACAACTCATCATAGAAGTGCTTGTTTTCTTCTTTCACTTCTGCATGTTCCAATTCATTTAAGAGATAGGTTTTCAATTCAAACTCCTTTTCTGAAAAATGAAATAGGGACAAGAATTCCCTTTCCTGATGCTCAGTAGCAGTTTCCGAAGTTCCGTTCCTGATTATATTTAGTGTGGATTTGTCCATTCTTTAATCTGCTTTGAATGTAATACGAATAGCTCGAAGAATTTACTCATTCATGATTGATATTTTTTTACTTTGCAAAACTGTTGAAAAGCGCACACCACAGCAACGACTAAACTCATTCAAATACACACTTTTAGATAACAATAATCAGATATTGAAAGATAAAACCAGCTTAGATGAAGTGATAAAATGAAGAGGAAAGTTTTTGCTCTGATTGAAAAATCATCACTTTGTCCCGAACCGGGGAATTAACTGTAATGAAGGAAGAAGAACAACAATGCCGGCAAAGAATTCGTTCCCAGTTTTTCTTTCAAAAAAGTAACAGCCCTGTATAGCTGATTCTCTACTGTGCGTTGAGAAAGGTTGAGCTGTCTGGCGATTTCTTTGTTTGACAGACCTTGCTCTTTGCTCAACCTAAAAATACGCTGCCGCTGTTCCGGCATAGTGTCAACAATTTGCTTTAAATTATTAAGCATTTCATTATACACTATATCCTGCCATGTATTATCGTCAAAAGAAGATTTATTTGCACCAATGTAATCAATGTAAGCCTGCTGAATGTTTTTTCGCCTTATCAGATCATAAATCAAATTAATACAGATTTTGAACAGAAATGATTTGATATTTTTAGAACTATCCAAATCAGACCGAACTTCCCATAATTTTAGGAACACCTCTTGAAGTAGTTCCTCAGCATCAGATTTATTTTTTAAATACGATAATGCGAAAGCATGAATTTTTGGACCATACATATCAAACACAGAATGGAAGGCTTCTTTAGAGCCGTTCCTCAGATGTTCGATCAACTGATTATCCCCTTCCTTTTGTGCAACTTCCATATCATCTTTGTCGTGTATTCGCAAAGGTTATATTTACCTAGAGAAATTACAATACTCCCTCCATAATTTTAATCAATTCTTATTAATAAGGCCCGTTGTCTGAATTAAGTAATAAGAGCAATTTATTGTCGTATATTTTAATTGTTACTCACCCCCAAGTCCGCTAGCGGACTTCTCCCCTCTCTACGTGTAGAGAGGGGCAGAGCATCGCAGATGCGACGGGGTGAGTCAAGAAACGTGAACAAAACAAATACAACATTATTTCATTCACTCAACTTATTTAGGTTCTTGTTTGATCTTTAATAGGATTACCTTTCAACGAAAGACTCACAACAAAAAGCAAATCTTCTCATCATTTCCTGCTGTTTTCATTTATGTCTTGAATTTTGATATTCCATTGCCCAAAAATCAATACTGTAAACAAGCTTATTTTTTCCAGATAAAATCCCTTATTTATGATAGGCAATGATTCAACTTAACCCGCCGTGGCCACGATAAAGTTTAATGGACCCATCCAGTTTAACTTTCAAAACGGTAACATATTTATCCAGAACATTCTCAGGAACACTGATATAAACCAGGCCGGGTACAGGGCTCCACGAAATTTTCCCTACAACTTTGTGATTAAGTTTTGTTCCGTTTCCAACTACAGTGATATCCTCAATTTTATTGATCAACCCTTTTAACATGATTTGTCCACTAACCTTTCCATCCAGAAAAAGGTACAAACTGGTTGAATCTTTCGACAGAGTGGTTGGGCCGTAAAAATGCCCTTGCTGAATTCCGCCAACCGTGTTGAAAATAGCTTCGCCGTGTTTTTTGTTCCACGCTCCAAGTTCTTTCAATACATGAATTTGCTCTTCAGGAATAGTTCCATCCGCTTTCGGCCCCATGTCGAGCAATAAATTTCCTCCGTTCGAAACCGCATCAGCAAAAATAGTGATGACTTCATAAGGTGTTTTCCAGTTGTCGTCTTTCTGATAACCCCAGTTGTCGTTGGTCGTCATGCACAATTCCCACCAATTGTATTTTGGACGGCTGACCGGAAAATTCTGCTCCGGCGTATCGTAATCGCCATAACCCTGAAGTCTCCCGTTAATGATCGCATTCGGATTTTTGGCAAGAATGATATGACGAACTTTTTGTGATTCCCATTCTTCGGCGCTATGTTCCCAGTCGCCGTCGAACCACCACAAATCAGGATTAAATTTTTCTCCAATTTCTTTGATTTGCCCCTGAAAGAATGCGCGGAAACGGTTCCAACGATTGTAATCATTGTCCACTTTATATCTGGAACTATCCTTCAGGAAACCCGGATAATCGGGATAAGACCAGTCGATGAGCGAAAAATACGCGCCACATTTGATGTTCCGCTTGCGCAATTCTTTAAAGAAAGGATCGATCATATCGCGCTTAGCCGGTGAAGCTTTCACAATACTCAGATCGTTCATTCTGGTGTCGTACATAGCCACTCCGTCGTGATGTTTGGTGGTGATCACAGCGTAACGTGCGCCACTTTCCTGAATCAGGTCGGCCCAAAAAGCCGGATCATAATTTTTCAGTGTGAAGCCTTTCAGTTGTTTCATATAATCGGGATAACTGATAAGTTTATTGTGAAAACTCCACGACTCGCCTATCCCGTCGACCGCGTAAATGCCTTCGTGAATAAAAATACCCAGCTTGGCATCGGCAAACCACTGCATTTTATCTGCAATGGTTTTCGGGTCAATTTTGTTTTGCGAAAATCCGGCAAACGGACTGATTAATAAAAGTAGGCTGACTATAAATTTTACTGCACTTTTCATTATTTATTGAGTTTAGATTATATTTTTTCGTTGAAATACAAACATTTGAATATAGTTGCTTACGAACCAACATTCAGGATTCCACGCAAACGAATGTCTTTGCACGAAGCGCCGATCATTATCCTGAAATCGCCCGGTTCAACTACTTTTTTCAGGTCTTTATTCAGCATCGACAACATTTCAGGATTAATCGAAAAACTTAGCTCTGCTGATTCACCCACCTTCAAATGAATACGCCTGAAACCTTTTAGTTCGATGACTGGCCGGACGACCGAAGTCAGTTCATCGTGAATATACAACTGAACCACTTCATCACCATCGAACTTTCCGGTATTTGTAATTTTACATTGTACTACTGTTGATTCTGAAGCTGCGATTTTGCTTTTTTCGAACTGGAAATCAGAATACTCAAAAGTGGTATAGCTCATTCCATAGCCAAACGGGAAAAGCGGTTGGCCGGTCAGGTTATTGTAATCGTCGCCACGGCCGGTTGGTTTGTGGTTGTAAACCAGAGGAAGTTGTCCCTCGAAAACCGGAAAGGTAATGGGCAGACGACCGGCTGGATTGTAATCGCCAAACAAAACATCAGCAACAGCATCACCACCATCCTCGCCCGGATACCAGACATCCAGGACCGCCGGCACATTTTTCAGCCAATTGTTCATGGTGATGGCACTACCTCCAACCAGAATCACAACAACAGGTTTACCTGTTGCTGCCACTTTATTGATAAGTTCTTCCTGGCGCCCGGGCAAATTCAGGTAAGCACGATCGCGAAATTCGCCTTCTTCAATTCCGACAACAAGAACTGCCACATCACTTTTTGAAGCCAGGGCAACTGCCTCGCTGATTTCGTCCGATTGATTCTTCGTGATGCCGACGTTCCATACCAACCTAAAAAATGCATTTCCGGCTGGTTCAAAATATTCGATGCGAATGTCATATTCTTTGCCCTTTTCAAAGGTATAATCGGTCAGTTTCACCTGCTTGCTTAATTTTTCCCAATCGTCAATTACCAGTTGGTTATTCAGGTACAAGCGGTAACCGTCGTTTCCGTCAATTCCGATTTTAAATTTTCCTGATTCGGGCGCTTTCAACTTTCCGGTCCAGCGAACCGAGTAAAAATCATAACTCAGCTTTTCAGGATCAGGAGAAAAAAGTGTCCATTGAAATTGAACCTTCGGATCAAGCCGCGTAAAAACCGGTTTCCCTCCCAAAGTCACATTGTTATAATATTCTCCTTTTAATCCATTTTCCGTTTTTCCGTCGATCGTACACGACAGATTTTCTGAAGCTACAGGTGCATATTCCACATTTAAACGGTCACAACCTTTGGCATAGCCCACACTAACCTGTTTACCCATCTTATTCCTGATGCCGTCCAGAATACTCACCGGATTGATGCCCGGCCCACTGTAACCACCCAGCCGGGCTTCCGCTGCATCGGGACCAATAACAGCAATAGATTTAATGTTCTTTTGCAAAGGCAGAATATGATCTTCGTTTTTTAGTAAAACAACCGATTCGAGGGCCGCCTGCTTGGCCAACTGACGATGCTTAGGACTTCCGTTCTGTTTGCCGGCTTCCTGAGGATCAATATACGGATGATCGAAAAGTCCCAGTTCGAATTTGGCTCGCAGCACGCGCGTAACTGCACTGTCGATGGCACTTTGCCTGATTTGTCCGTCGTAAAACGGAGGAGAAAATAACTTATAATGATCGTAACTGGTCTGAAAAATAATATCAAGTCCGTTATTGATGGATTTAGCTGACGACTCCGGATAATCTTTCGCGGTAAAGTGCAACACATTCGCGCCACCGGTTGCACCGGCATCGGAAATCACAAACCCCTTAAATCCCCATTCCTTTTTCAGAAGCCGGTTTAAAAGCCAGTCGTTGGCTGTGCAGGGACTTCCATCGAGTGAATTGTAAGCTGTCATTACTGAAAGCGAACCGCCTCGTTTGAAACAAGCTTCGAAAGGCGGAAGAAAAATTTCGCGAAGCTGGCGTTCGTCAAAGTTGATGGGATAACTATCTCGCCCACCATCGCCTACATTAGCCAGAAAATGCTTGGGAGTTGTGATCACGCCTATCTTTTCGAATTCTGAAACAAAAGCCACTCCCATTTCTGAGACCAGAAAAGGATCTTCGCCGTAAGTTTCTTCGGTTCTCCCCCACCGCACATCGCTAGCAACATTAACCACCGGCGATAAAATCTGACGGATTCCACGTGTTTTACTTTCCATGGCAATGGCTTTCGAAACCTGATGCATCAAGGTTGTGTCCCAACTGGCAGCTAAACCAATAGACTGTGGAAATGCCGTTGCTCCCCGTCTGACCAATCCGTGCAAAGCCTCATCAAACGGAATGATCGGTATTCCCAACCGACTTTCGTTAATAAAGAAATGCTGCATCTCATTCACCTTTTCGGCTGTTTCAACTGCTGAAGCGCCTGCAGCATAATCCAACATTTGGCCGGCAGCATTGGCATTTTGTCCAACTGCGCCAACCTGAAACCCGAAAATCCCGGTTTTGTATTTTTCTTTATCCTGACTCAAATCACCGGGAATCATAAACATCTGCCAGAATTTTTCTTCCGGAGTCATTCGTGAGAGCAAATCTTTAGCACGCGTTTCAACGGGCAATTTTGAGTTTTTATACGGCTGTGCTTTAGCCTGAACAAGCAAAAAAGAAACTAATAATAGAAGTACAATATTTTTCACGTTCTTTACCTATTTTTAATCAGAACAGATCCATTTATCTTAATGATTTTTTGTTAATCCTCCCTTTAAATTTACTGATCCCATCCATCAAAACTTCTACAACAATTCTTCCTTTGGGAAGATTTGTCAGGTTGTAGGAAAATGAACCATTTTTTATGTTGTGATATTCATGCTTTTCCCAAACGGTTCCATCAACGGTAATAAGTACCTGCATTTCACTATTTTTGTTTGAAACCATACTCAATTCTGTATTGCTTTCAACCAGCCTTGGATACAATGAAAAGGCATATTGAGCTTTGGTTGTATCGGCAACAAAATCGGGAGAAGCCACAAAACTGAGTTTTTCACCATTGCCGCAATCACTTTCAAATGCATGAATCAAATTTCCATTCAGATCGAACATGCGCAAATAGCCATCGCCGTTTTGTGGCTCGGCCCAAAACTCCAATCCATCGCCAGCCGTATCAGTCAGGCACAATTCGTAATCTCCGGGTTTTAAATGAATCGTGTCGGTATAAAGCGTTTTGGCATCCAGATCTTTTGGCGATTTGCAGAAAAGCGTATCCGACTTTTCACCAACCAGGAATACTTTATTGTCCTTGGGCTTGCTGTTAGTCAGAAGTTTCAGGATAAAATCAGTGGGATAAACATCAGGAGCTAAAAAAGTAGTCGTAAGTTCGTTGTCTCCAGTCCAGGCGTCTTTTTTGCCGTTAGGTTTCGAAAGCGTCACCGTGAAATGATTTTGTCCTTTCACCTGCTGAATCACTTCGGGTATTGTAATCTCGGCCGTCTGGTTGAATTCAAGATTGCCTTTCCAGCGATATTTTTTTTTCGGGAAGCCTTCCGTTCCATAAGTAATTACTACCGAATGGAGATTTTCTGAACCCAAATTCCGGATCATAAAATGCGGATTGAAACAAGCCGGATTCAGTCGAGAAAACTGCTGTTCGTCGTTGGGAACAACAATCTGATCGACGGCCACATCTACTTTATGCGTTGGGCGGGAATACTGAAACAAATACGCCGAAAAATTTTCGACCGCCTGAATGTTATCAGTGGCCGTATAGGGCTCCATCACCATGGAAACGTTGTGTTCTCCGGGTTTTGCCGGCACGTCGATCACATCGGGAACCTGCAAATCGCCAGGGCACCAATAAGCCCGATCGTAAATCCAGGTGCCGCCCTGCGGGTAGAGCGGATTGTTTCCGCAATCTTTCCACATGTTACGGTGGTCAACTATTTCCCCATCAATTTTCACGTCGCGCCAACGGGCACAAAACTCACTGCATCCTCTGGGTTTATCCATTCCGTGACCGGTATGCTGAATTCGTATTCGGTTGATTGCAGCGCCAGGTAAAGATTCATAGTTGATTGGACATAATTTATCCTCAATTTTCTCCTTTGGATCTCCATATTTATAGCTTCCGTTCCAAAGCGGAGTTACACCCAATTGATTAATTGCAGGCGGCCCGGAAGTAATTTCAAAATCAATGGTTAATGCCCAGCCGACAGTAGTTGCTTCATATCCTGAATGGTTGTATTCAATCTCCACGCTATCGCGAAGAAATGGAGAAAAGTCAGTCACATCAACTTCCCATTTCCAACTCCAACCTTTGTTGTAAATACTTCCGTAAGGTGTAAGCATCCGTCCTATTTCGTAATCGATTGACTTCCCGTTTTTTCCACCCTGCCTGCGTATTGTAATGTGATCCAGGTAATCCCAGTGAGCAGTGAGTAAGCTATCGGGACTTCCAAGAGTCACGTTCATCACAATTTTTCGGACGGGGTAATCTTTCGCAGGAAAAGCACCCCAGCCAAAATAGGATTTGGAGCCGGTTGAAGGATTGCAAACCACTGTGCGCCGGTTATGTGTAACGACATGGGTGATTTGGGGTTTCTGAGCAAAACAATTTACCGATCCCAGAATAAAAAAGAGTAAGAAAATGCGTATCATAAAACTAAAATTTAAAGTCTGTTATTCAGACAAATCCGTTATTTAACAGTTGTGGCAACACTTAACAATTGCCCGTTAACCCTTACGTTCACCAGCTCAGGCTTCGATGAATATATTTTAAAGTCGATCACCTTCCCATCTTTCCAGTTGCATTCTACTTCATAGCCGCCTCTGGCGCGTAATCCGGAAAAAGAACCTTTCAACGACCAAACTTTTGGAATGGCGGGCAGCAACTGAATCTCGCCTGTTTGACTTTGAAGCAGCATTTCAGCCATGGCTGCCGGAATTCCCAGATTTCCATCGATCTGGAAAGGCGGATGTGTGCAAAAAAGGTTTGGAAATGTATTGTACTTCAGTAATCCATGGATCATGATTTCTGCACGTTCACCTTCTCCCAGGCGCGCCCATATCGCACCTCGCCATGGCCATGTCCACGACCTGCGGCTATCGCCGATGGTGGATTCCACCGTAAAAGGTTTATCAATATTGCTTCCATAATTTCCGCTGCGACTTCGCAACGAAACAATGGCAGCATTAGCAAATTCCGGAGTTTTCGTTGTGGTGATTTGTCGGCCCGGATAAACAGCAAACAGGTGTGAAGTATGTCGGTGCTGATCGTCAGGATCGTCGCGATCCTCCTGCCATTCCTGCAATTGGCCCCATTTCCCGATTTTATTTGGAGCCAAATGGGCTTGCATTTCGGTAATTTTTACCTGATATTCCGAATCAGTTCCAAGAACTTTAGCTGCGTCAAGGTAATTTTGAAAAAGATCCCAAACCAGTTGCTGGTCGTGCATAACCCCGTCCTCGCGCGGGCCATGCTCAGGCGACCATCCCATTGGGACCATCAATGTTCCATCAGGCATTTTCTTTAGCCGGTCTTCCCAGTATTCACATATTTCTTTTAAAATCGGATAAGCCGTGTTTTTTAAATATTCGTTGTCACGGGTAAAATCCCAGTGTTCAAACACATGATGCGCGTACCATGCGCTGGCCGGAATATTCCATTCCCAACCATTTCCGCCAAAAATACTTTGGCTGGTGCGGGCTGTCCAACCCCGCGTATTTTCACCAAATGTTTTTCGTGTGGCTATGCGGCAAGGCTCTTGCTGCGCCACGATGTAATCGATTAAAGGCAAATGACATTCGCTGAGGTTAGTCGATTCAGCAGCCCAATAATTCATTTGTATGTTGATGTTGTTGTGGTAGTCGCTTGCCCATGCCGGCGTATTGCTATCGTTCCACAAACCCTGCAGATTGGCTGGCAAGCCGCCCGGTCGAGAAGAACTGACCAGTAAATAGCGGCCAAATTGAAACATGGTTTCTTCCAAATCGGGATCGTAGCCGCCTCCAGCATACTTTTTTAATCGCTCGTTAGTCGGAAGCGATAGAATTTCAGGAGCAGTTTGGCCAATATCGATGTGCGCTGAGCCAGTCAATTGCGTAATATCGGCTACATGCCGTTTGAGTAACTGACTGTAGGAAAATCGTCCGGCTGCATTTAACTCTTTTTCAATAACCGGTACCGGATCTTCACCCCGCCAGCCCGAATTGTAATCTGGCTTGTAGTTGGTTCGGGCATCCAAATACAAGGTGAGTGACCGACAGTCTTCAAATACCAAAGACCTGCCTTCCTTCCTGATTTTTCCTCCCTGATGATCAAGCTTTAAAATGGCTGCGTATTTCAGTTTGTTGGGCATTTCGCTTTCAAAGCTTAACATATCATCGTTTGCGACGGTTTTGGCGCGCTGTGCCGAATTCATTGATATTTTTCCGGACAATAACCCTTTATTTCCCGATGAATAATGAAAAACCATGACCTGATCGGGATGACTGGCAAAAGCTTCGCGGTTATATTTTTTTCGGTCCAGAGTAAAAGCTGTACGATGAATTCCGGAGAACAAATCGAGCGACCGACGGTAATCGGTTGCTGTTGAATCTTTGCTGAAATCAATCAACACGTCTCCAAAATCCCGGTACGAACCAAAGCCGTGGTCGCCGGTTTCATAAGCTCCATCCCAGTTATTATCGCCCGACCATAAACTTTGTTCGTTAAACTGAATACGTTCCTGACCAACTCCGCCAAAAAGCATGGCTCCCATTCGGCCATTGCCGATTGGCAAAGCTTCAGACGACCAATCTTTGGCAGGTTTGTTAAACCATATTTGGAGGTTATCTTTTTGCTTGCCGCTTACTTCTTCGCCGAACAAAAAGAGAAAAGCCGCAACGATAAACAAGCAGTAATTGAATTTAATCATTTGGTAAAAGTTATTGGTAAGTTCGTTTTAATATCTATTTTATTCATTTTATCTGCCGATACTGTTGAATTCCAACCGGATGAAAATGTATTTCCACTGATATCAACTTTTGAGCAGGCCGTCAGCAAAAATCCAGGTCGATTTTCCCCTTTTCCCATAAAATTGGTTTGTACAATTTTGTTGCCTGTAAATATAAGATTTTCAACGCTGCGGGCAGAAACGATCGGATAATCGTAGATTTTAAACGTATTATTTTCGATCCGGATGTTGTGGTGTACAAAATAACCGGGCACAAGCTTATGGTTTTCAGGAGCAATGGCAATAATGTAATTTCCCGGAGCTGAGTTGTATCCGCAATCCTCGAATACATTGTTCCGGATGGTAACATCCATTACCCTACCCGATTCGAACCAGCCCGATGCATCATTGGCAATCAGGATAGCATGCATTCCGGTATGGTAGAACGTATTGTTTTCAATCAAAACTTTTCTTCGGGTGGTAATCAGCAGCCCGCGCGTGTTGGTTCGTTCAAAGTGACTGTTCCGGATAATCACTTCCGGTGTCCAGGTCAGGTTCTCAATGCAAAGGCCAGTTTTTATATTCTCCGGAAGCGCTCCTTCAATTTCAAGTTCCATATCGCGTAAATTGACCAAACGGGCAGCCCGTATCCTTGCATATAGTAATGGTTTTAAGGTTTGTGGCTCGACAAATGCAATACTATCGCCTGCGAAGAATGCCTGAAAACCATAGGTTTGATGATGCATAAACCGAACGGTGATTTTTTTCGCAGCCTCAATTCCAACTACTTGCAAATGCGTTCCGTGAATGTTGATTGGATCGTCATGCGAGCCTGAAGTTGCGCAACTATCCAAAGAAACCAATCCTTTACAGCCTGAAAAATGGAAACAATCGGCAAATGAAGAAATCACTCGTTCTGAGCCTTCACGCGGAGCTACAATTACCTTCTTCATGGAAACATTTTCGGAAAACTGAGAAACAATGCCCAGTCCGTGCATGTAATGCATTTTTACATTTTCAAGACGAACATCTTTGCTTAAATGGATAAAGCCGCCGCAATTGTCGCGATAAGGGTCACGGATCGTCAATACATCGCCGGGCTGGTATTTATTTTTCGTGAAATCTCCTTTAAAAGTAACATGTAGCGGACTTGTTTCAATAGCCTTACTTTTCAGGAATGGCCCAAATGAGCTATATTTCAGAATGTCTTTCTCCGGATTAAAAAGGATGGTATGGAACGATTGACTTTTCCAGCCCTCGCCATAAAGAATAATTTTTCCGTTTTCAATAAGATATTTCGTATCCGGGTGAATTTCAGCTTTTACAACTGAATCTGACACCGATTTTAGAGTCAACTCCGACATGGTGGGGCGCTCGTAATCGAAACAGATGTCCTTCAAAAGAATATTTCTACAATTCAGGAACGCGAACGACACCATTTTGCCATGAAGCACGACGAGTGTGTTGTTCCCGTCGATAGTGAAATCCTTACAGTCTTCAAGCCAAAACCCGATATTTTTCGCTTTGGATAAAGTATCTGCCTCGGTTGAATTGGAAATGTACAGTTCGCGTTTTATAGCCCCATCAGGCCAAAGATCAATACGACCACCTGGCAACTTCAGGACAATATTTTCTTTTGATTTGCAGTATTCGATCGCTTTTACAATCCCCGGACTTGCATTCTCGAAACTGTTTGACTTTACACCGAAATTGGTAACGGACACAGTGTCTGCAAGCCTTAAAACAATCGGGCTGTTGCCATTTTGGCCCAGACAAATTTCAGGATATGAAAAAGCGATAAGAGCAATTGCAAGGAAAACAATCTTTATCATCGTGCTTTGTTTTATTTGCTACAATTAATTCCAATCCGGAAGTACCACATCTTTCCTTCTCCATTCGGGTACAACCACCAACTTTTCGATTTTTCCCTTTCTATATTCACACTCCACAGTCGTATTTTCAGGAGCATGAAGTTTGAAATTAACATCCCATTCTTTTGGCCACGAAGGCAACAAATTGATCGACTTTTCATCGCATTGCATCAGCATTACCTGGAGGGTTTTCAGGAGAACACCACCGTGATCCTGATCGGGAGTCCAGTCGTAGTTCGGTCCCCAGAATGCCGGGAAGCGCTGTTGCTTGTCCCAGTTTGATGCCCGCAAAAGAATTCCTCTTTTTGCTTCGCTGGTCAGACCCAATAGTGAAGCAAAAATATCGTCCTGTCTCCATCCGAAGAATCCACCATCTGTCCGGGCATTATAGGCATTGATGGCCAGATCAATATCCGGTTTTCCTTTGCCGTACAATTTAAAAGGGAAAATTGCATATAACTCTGGATTCTCTACATTTGATTTTTTCTCGAACCGTTGAGCCGGGGCAAGCATTTTCAGGCCATCCAGTTCACGGGTTGGAACGGGCGGAAGAATCTTTTCCATTCTATTCAACAAATTTTTAAGGTTTACTGAAAGAAGTTCTTCAGGCATAGTTTTGATTGTCTTTACCAGATAATTCATCCCGGCCACTTCGGGCAGGGCGTTGGTGCAATCCCACCATGTTTCGAGCGCCTGTGAAGGTTCGAACTTCAGGAGGCCATTCGCGTCCTTTTTGTAATGCTGTTCGAAAAAGAGAATGACCTGTTCGGCCAGGGGAAGTAAAGTTTGTTCTGCAAATTTCCTGTCTTGTGTATACAGATAATAGTCGTACATCATGCTCACAAGCTCAGGACCCGATACCCATTCGTACTTGTGATAGCCGCTCTGCTGGATACGGTCGGGAAGTTCGTCGATACTCTTGTTACCCCACGATTCGGTAAAAACTGCGCCCCAGAAATACACACATTCGGCAAAATAAGCTCCGGAATGATGAAATGCCATTTGGGTTCGATATTGCGCCAATGGCAACTGAGCGGCGTACATTTTAAAGAGAGGTTGCATCATCTCAAAATCGCCGCTGGCAGGCATACTTAACAGCGGCAGACGCGAATTTTGCCACCAGTAACCGGTTCCCCAGCGGCGGTAGTCACCATAGCCTTCGGTTCCATCGTAATCAACCGTAAATATGGAGCCGTTAAATTTTACAGGAAATTTGCCGCGACTACCACAGGCATTAATAAATCGTTGAAGGGTGTAGCCCCTGGTTAAAACATCACCTTGCTTTTCCGAACCCAGAGGAGTGGTAATGGTGTCGTTGCACGATACTTCAATCCAGCTCCTTTGCCAGAAACTGCGCCACCATTCTTTATGTTGATTGAACGTCCTCTCATTATTGGATGAATTTGCATTTTTCAATATATGGTCTATTTCATTCAGCCATTTTTCAGCAGTTGAGGGTTGTTGCGTCAATACAGCAACGATCAGGCTTCGCTCCTTCCCTTTTCTACTGATTAAAGTCGAATTATCTGTTTTCGCAAAGGTTTTTCCGCTGATCACGGCTCCAAAAATCCGGTCTTTCAGTGGATTGTTCAGGTTGAAACCTTCAAGCCCCTGTGCTTTCAGGTTCATTTTGAAACCCGGAAGTTCTGGGTTCTGATGGTACCAGGCAATTTCATTCGGCCGGTCCAAAACCACATCGGGCTGGATAACGGTTGGGCCATAAGTTTCAGGGAAAAAATTAATATCGCTGGCTTCCAGCTTTTTGATTGTGTCGGCTTTTACCCTCCAAATATCGGTTTTAGCAGTAATTGTGGTTTTTTCTGGCACAATGGCATCGAAGTGAATCACCGGATTATTTGCATCAACCCAAACCTTTAGGCTGACTGAATTAGTCGCCTGTCCTGCTGTTATTTCAATGGTTCCATCTTCAAGATTGAGTGTCTGTACAAAGTTGTTTCCATTCTGAAATGGATTTGGAGAAAGATTAATATCCACTTTCCCGATTTTCAGCAACCGTCCGTTTTCTTCCCAGGCATCTGTTTTACTGATAAAAAAACTGACGGTGCCCCGATCGATCGTCCAAAGGTTCAGGCCAATATCTCCGTTCCCCAGCGGCATAGAGGCTTTTGAACTATTACCCGGCGAGTTCCAGCTCACATTGCTCCTTTGCGGATTTTGTGAAAACAAGTTTACAGCAATAAGCATCAGGATTGTTAGTAGTTTAGTTTTCATGGATGTTATTTTAAATAATGCAGCCTTCCAGCATATATAATAGTTTGACTTTTACCATGTCTTAATGTTTATCCGACCGGCTATTTCATAACCAGATACCGATATCCTTTTGCCGGAATTACTATATTCATGGAAATTTCGTAATCGCGATTAACCTGATACACCTGCACCCTTCCCTGCTCATCTTCAACCTGCATTTTATCGAATAATCCCGTGTAATAAACAGGAATTTTTAATGTACGGGTTATTGGTGTATCCAATGGGTTAAAAAGCATCAACAATCCTTTTTCTTTTCCTGAAGGATTAACATGCAGAATACCATCCCAATCGCGGCCATCGGCGCGCCTGAGGTGAATAATATCAGAATTTAGAATATCTCGGTGCAGCTTGTACCAGTTAATCGTTTTAATGACGAGTTGTTTCGTTTTATCGGTATCGTACAGTCGGGGACCTCTGTAGCAAGCCTGAACACCAGCACCGTAATATTGCATCATGAGTTGTTCATAATCATTCAAATGCTTTTCGAGTGGCTCCAAAACAGCTTCCTCTCCGCCACCCTGATAGCGGGTCAATGGCACAAATCCCCAACCCATTGAAGGCGTTTTTTCCCAGGTACCATCAAAAATATTCTGGCGGTTTAATATTTTCTGCTGATCGCGGGGCAACGAAAAATTGACTTCCCGGTAACCCAATGCGATTTTATTTGTTCCATCCAGAAAATACCAGTCGGGGGCATTTACATAAATGCCATGCTCGTTACACCAGCGATACAAACCTTTTTGTAATTCCATTTGCCGCCACTGAGAATCGCCTAAACCTTCATGTCCGGGATGAGTAGTCGAGGCGCAAACATCGCCCGGATACGGACCATCATTCTCGAAAATATCGAATCCAGTATTCGTCATGAAATACTTCAGTTTGCTGATATAGGCCAATCCCCATTTACTACATAAGCAAGGCGCATGACCGAAAAAAGCCGCAGCATCAGGTTTGCCGGTAACCGGATCAATAACATCGTCTTCGTCGCTGATCCGCCGTGAACTGAACAGCGAATATCCACCTATTTTTATCCCTTTCTGATGGGCAAGCTGCGCCAGATTTTTCCATTTCTCAACATTGGCAGCAGTTGTATCTTCCATGTTGCAATGACTTCCAAAACTCAGAATCAGAGCCTCGTACCCGGTTTCTACACATTGATCGATAGCTGTTTTTACCTGATCGTCATTTTGGCTCACCAAATGCATGAATATAGGATTTTCGCTGGTCCAGGGAGCAACTGTCGAATACATTTTCCGGATAGCAAGCCCACGCCTTTCCCTGTCGTAGCTATCGAGCAAAAGCTCGTGCGTACGAACCGAATTTAAAACTTCACCGGGTTTAAGTTTAACAGTGGTAACTTTTTCAGGATAAACATCAAGCAAACAAGGCGTTTGATAATTGTAGTTCACCTGCGAGGTATAAACCGAATCTGCCAGCCAATGCGTGGTTTGATCACTGATATCGTAACGCATAGCATTGTTGAAAGCATAATTGGTTTCAATGTAAATTCCGTGTTGTTTTTTCATCTGTTCGGGTGTACCAACCACAGCGCTTTCTTCTTCAACCAAAGCTAAAACTTCATTTATAACCCTGTTGACGGTTATTTCACGGCCACTGTTATTCCTGACTGACAACCATTTCACAATCAATGGAATGCCGTCATACAACTCGTAATGGACAGCCACCTCAATATCCTTTAGTGAATTCGATTCAAAAATTACCGTCAGCATCTTTCCCCTGGGCTGCTGGTTGTTACTGGCCCAGAAAGTCTTTTTCCAATGTATATAAGGTGGAATTTCAGAAACAGATTGAGATTTTAACTGAAAATCATTTTCATTTGCTGAAAACTGATCGACCCATTCAGGCATTAAATAGGCCTGCTCTTTTTGTCCATAAAGCCCGCCAACGTTGAATTTCTTTCCGTCTATGATTAAAACTGCTTCAGGCTTTACGGCACGTAACAACTGTTGCCCGTTGCTTAAATTCTCGTAACTGGTGCAAGCTACATTGGGTTGCATGCGAAAAACCCGTTTAACTAATCCGTTTGAAAGAACAAGATCTTTGCCATTTTTTGCCCGCTCAATCGTGGCAGTATAGCCAGAATTATCAATGAGCCAGTCTTTTTCGATGTCCTGACCCATGACAAATAATGTCAGAAATACAATGGCAAGACTTAGTGTAAGTTTTCTTACTTGCATTTTATTCAGTTTTGGTTTTAGTTATATAGCCGATTTTCTGTGATAATCGCTATCTATTTTAAATTAGTTTACTTCAACGATTGCCTTTTCCCTGATATCGTCGGACGATGCGCCAATCCTCAGTTCATAATTTCCTTTTGCAATGGAATAGCCACCCAGTTTCGTATCGAAATGGCGGAGCCGTGAAACAGGAATTTCAAAACTAACCTCCTTGTTTTCCCCTTTTTTGAACGAAACACGTTTAAAAGCTATCAATGATTGCAATGGCTTGTTTTCAACCGTTCCGGGCTGCTGAAAATAAATCTGGACAACTTCGTCACCATCAAAATTTCCGACATTTTTTACCCTGACTTTAAGGTTGATAGTACCATTTTCTGAAATCCGTTTACTTTCAAGATTGAGATCAGAATACGCAAATTTTGTGTAGCTCAATCCATATCCAAAGGCAAAAAGCGGATCGCCTTCAAAATAACGATATGTGCGACCTTTCATATTGTAATCGTCAAAAGGAGGCAAGTCATTAACCGATTTGTAAAAAGTAACCGGCAACCTTCCGGCGGGATTGTAATCACCAAACAGAACATCGGCAACGGCATTTCCGCCTTCTCCTCCCGGATACCAGCTTTCGATTATAGCCGGTATATTTTGAGCGGCCCAATTAATAGAAAGTGCGCTACCGTTTGTTAGCACCAAAATGATTGGTTTATCAAGTGTTTTCAGTTTTTCAAGCAGCCGTTGCTCAGATGCAGGGATATCAAGCGATGTCCGGTCACCACCCTTAAATCCGTCAATTTTCACAGGCATTTCTTCGCCTTCAAGTTCCGGCGAAATACCCCCGACAAAAACAATAATACCAGATTTTTTTGCAGCCGCGATGGCATCGTTCTCTAATTGCTCTATCTCACGAGTCTTTAACGAGTCTTTGGCTACTTTTTCAGGCGCCTCAACGCCAACAGCGTAAGCCACCTTTATTTTGCCTGCCCTGTTCCTGATTCCCTGAAGAATGGTCACCGGATTGGACGGCTTACCATTGTAATTTCCCTGCAATACGGACAGGTTGTCGGCATAAGGGCCAATAACCGCTATACTTTTTACTTTTCCTGAAATTGGAAGTACCGATTTTTCATTTTTCAGCAAAACAATACTTTCACGAGCCACTTTTCGCGAAAGCTGATGATTTTCTTGGGTATCGTAATCAGTTGGTTTGATTGCCGACCACTGAACAAGTGAGGCTGGGTCGAACATTCCCAGTTTCATGCGGGCTGTGAATAAGCGCTTTACCGCAACATCAATCTCAGCTTCGCTGATAAATCCTTTTTGAACAGCCTCAGCCAGATGTTTGTACTCGTCGCCGCAGGCCAGATCAGTACCGGTTTTTACCGCAAGGGCCGAAGCTCTCGAGGCATCGGAAACAAATTTATGGAACCTGTAAAAATCCGATATTGCCCAGCAATCGGAAACGACATACCCCTTGAAGCCCCAACCCTGACGTAATGTTTTTTCGAGAAGGAGATCACTTGCACAGCATGGAGTTCCGTATAAACTGTTGTATGCGCCCATAACCGAATAAACTTGTGCCTCTTTGATTAAGGTTTCAAAAGCCGGGAGGTAAGTATCGTACAAATCGGTTTCTGAAGGCCAGGCATCAAAAGAATGGCGCTCCGGCTCTGGCCCACTATGAACGGCAAAATGTTTGGCCGTTGCAATTACTTTGAAATATTTGGGATCGTTTCCCTGAAGTCCTTTTACAAAGGCCGTCCCGATTTGGGCGGTCAGGAAAGGGTCTTCGCCGTAAGTTTCCTGCCCCCTTCCCCATCGCGGATCCCTGAAGATATTGATATTTGGCGACCAAAAAGTAAGGCCCTGATAAATGCCATGCTCATTTTTTCCAATGGCTTCGTAATATTTTGCACGGGCTTCAGTAGAAATAACATCTGCTTCCTGATTGATCAAACCAGTATTCCAGGTTGCAGCCATAGCAATTGCCTGCGGAAAAACAGTCGCAATTCCATTACGGGCAACTCCGTGCAAACACTCGTTCCACCAGTTATAGGCCGGAATTCCGAGTCGTTCGATGGCTGGAGCAGTGTGTTGCATCTGATCAATCTTCTCAGCTAAGGTCATTCGGGAAACCAAATCGTCAACCCGCTGCTGAACAGGAATGGCCGGGTCGTTAAATGAGAATTTTTCGGTTTGTGCATAGGTAAAAATACTGCACAATAGCAATAAAATTATCAGGTTTGTTGTCTTCATTAGGTTGTTATTTGAATTTTAATATTCGTTTCATCCGTATAAAAATAGTTTCGAAAAACCCACTAACGTATTAATAAACTACAATTTCATCCACAAACATAAAGCCTTTCATCACATTTGGGGCAACGATACGAATGTATCGGGCGTTAATGTTTTCACAATCGAAAGCAAATGTTTTAAACAAGAGAGCCGGATTGTCCGGACTGACATCATGTGATAGTTTCTTGTATGAATTAAAGTTCTTTCCGTCATCAGAAAACAGTATTTCGACAGATGATGGCAGGTAAACGCCTGGCCCCGGTTGGTGCATAAACCGTATTGCTACTGAAGATATAGGTTGCGATTTCTCCATGTCAACAGTTACGTCCAGATCGTTTAAGTACCCCAGCCACTGCTTATCCTGGTATGTTAGTGAGCCGCAAATGCCATTGGTCAGGGTTTGCTCTTTTTGCGCCGGATAAGAATCGCTCCATGCCGTATTGTAAATCACTTTTTTGCCAATGGCTTTGTGGTAATCAGCAGTATATTCTGTTGTTTCACCATTTTTCTCAGCATTTGTAAAAACGGCTGCCTTTACTTCAGTCTTTCCTGAAGTATAAAAAGGCTCCGTGAATAAGGTAGAATTAGTATCGGGATTACTTCCATCAAGCGTATACCTGATCTCCGGTTTATATTGCTCGCTCAGGAAACTGATTTTGTCTTGTTTCTTCTCGTAATCAGGTTGCGAAATTACTGTCAGAAAGGTTGATGGTCGATAATAATTCACATTCTTGCGTTGCAGCAAAAGATAATGTGCCTGAAGACGCCGCTGAAAGTCATCGAAATTCCTACTCTCTTTTGAGCTCCAGGCAACCTCAGCCAAAGCTATGGCGCGCGGCCAGGCCATATATTCAACCTGATAGGTTGTAGGCATGTATTCGGTCCAAAGATTAGCCTGAGTTCCCATAAGGTGTTTTTCCTGATCAGCGTTTAACCCATCGGGCACCGGCTCAAAATTATATACCCTGATGATTGGCAAAAAACCTCCGATAGCTTCCGGCTGAGAGGTCGGATCGCTTTGATAGGCATCCAAATAGGTTTCGCCGGGAGTCATAATTACATCGTGTCCCTGCTGAATGGCTTTTATGCCGCCTTTCATACCGCGCCAACTCATAACTGTAGCATCAGCAGGCAAGCCGCCGTCGACAATCTCGTCCCACCCGAGAAGTTTTCGTCCGTGCACTTTTAAGAACTCCTCCATGTGCTTGATCAGGTAGCTTTGCAGTTCGTGCTCATTCTTCAGTCCTTTTTCCTGTTTCAATTTCTGGCATTTTTCGCATTGCGACCATGGTTTTGTATTGGCCTCGTCGCCTCCGACATGAATGTAGGTTGAAGGAAAAATTTCCATTACCTCGGTAAGTACATTTTCAAGAAAGGTATAAGTTTTCGGATTGCCAATGCAAAATTCGCTATTCTGAAAAGGTTTTCCGGAGCAGGAAAGTTCAGGATAAACGGCCAGCACTTCTTCCGAATGTCCGGGCATTTCGATTTCAGGAATTACGGTGATTCCTCGTCGGGCAGCGTAAGCAACAATTTCCTTGGCATCTTCCTGCGTGTAATAGCCGCCATAAGCATTGGGCGTGCCCTCATTGCTGTATTTCCGCCCGCTTTTCCACCACTCTTTCCAGGTGTTGTAAGGCCTGAATGCCGTTTTGGAAGTAAGTTCCGGGTATTTTTTAATTTCGAGTCGCCATCCCGGCCCATCAGTCAGGTGCCAGTGAAAGGTGTTGTATTTGTACAAAGCCATCATATCGAGGTACTTTTTGATAAAGCTGACCGGAAAGAAATTCCGCGAGACGTCGAGATGCATTCCACGATAGCTAAATCTGGGGATATCGGTAATTTCGGCACAGGGAATTTTGGTCATATCGGTTTGCAAAAGTTGTATCTGCACCAGGGAAGATATCGCGTGAATGGCTCCTTCGGCTGTGTTAGCAGAAATAACAATATTTTCAGGAGTAATATGAAGTTGATAGCCTTCCTTGCCCAGTTTCTCTTTTTCGCTGGCCTGTGAAAAAAAGATTGCCGCCTTTTGCTTTTGCCCAATGACTGCGTTGGGTAAACGAAACTGTTCAGCCAAAAGCTTTGCCTCATCAGCAAATTCCGGCGAGGCATAAATTTTGGTTTCCCCGTTCAGTTCAAACGTTCCGGGTTTATCCAAACAATGCAACGGTTTTGGAATTAAATTGGATGCCGCCGTTCTGCCAACATTTTGCGCTTCGGAAGTACTTACCAGGAATATCCATCCCAACCAGAAAACGAGTTGTTTCATGTAATTTTTTTTATTTGTCAGATGATCTTTGAACCATCCGATTGTGATTAAGGGAAAATCTGTCCATTGTTGTTAAGCGTAACCGTTTTTGTTTCTCCCGATTTTAAACTCACTTTCGGCCATTTTACAAAAGCAACATAGCTCAATGGTTTTTTAGCTTGTCCGGATGTTTCGGCAAAAACAGAAACATTTGCATCGTAAGGTGTTTTATTTGTAACCGACAGCACAGTTTTCCCACCTGAACGTTTTACCACTTTCGCTTCCACATGGTCAAAAATATACAGTTCTTCTTTATCAGTCAACAAATAAATGCCCGGAATTTCAAGATCCATCAGCATTCCATCCGTCTCGGTCCATGAGTTCCGGGTATGAATGTAATTTCCAACACTACCCTTTCCTTCCGAATCGGAAGGTTGAATCCGCTCCATGGAAGTACCAAAACCATAATTCGTGGTACGGTGATTGGGCATATCCATCGCTTCAGTGTGTGCATGCTGAATATCACGAATCAGATCGGCATATAACCGATCGCCGGTGGCTCTGTACAGTTTAAATAAATAATCGCCGGAAGCCGTGCAAATGCCAGGAGCAGCATGTTTGTTCTGAATACTCGCCCAAACCGCGCCTGCCATGTGCGATTTCAGTTTCCCAATCTGGCTGGAATCAGGGAAACTTACATCGTATGAAATAGTCCAGGTAGCGCACAAAGCAGCCTGCACTTTTGCCTTTTCGAGCCACTGCGAATCTCCTGTTGCATAATACATGGCCATCAATGATTCGAGAAATCCGAAGCAGGATTCAGAATCGGCATCTTGCGAAATGTCGGCGCAATGGCCGCCGGTTAATCCTTGTTTTGCGACATCACGATTGTAATAATAATCAGCCGCTTCAAGAGCAACTTTTAAAAATTCTTTATCGCCAAAATAACCAGACGCCAAAGCCAAACCTGCCGGAGCAATAGCGCCAGCCGTTGAATTAAAGACCGCAATTTCGCCGGTTTCAGGATCAATGTATTGGCCAAACTGTCCATACTTTTTCCAAGTGGCTACAAAAGCTTCGGCCAACCTTTTGGCCGACTTCTCCCATTCAGGCTTAACTTCTTTTCCATAGCCTTGTTCTTTCAGGAGCATGAAATGTTTAATCAGCCATAGCAAAGCGTCACAGTTTTTTCGAACCATAGCATGAACCTGAGGATATTCGGGGTTCATTTTTTCAGGACGGATTTTCCCTTCAGCCGTGATTCCTCCGTAAAAATAGCCACTCTTTCCCTGCAATTTATTCACTACAAAATCGAGTTCAGTTGAAACACGTTCCCGTTCTTTTTGATTGTTCTGCGCAAGCATCGGGTAGGTATTCATCATTCCGCTGACCCAGCCCAGTTGGAAATCTTTACTGTTCTCCGGTGTATAATAACTTCCGGCCGGAACAGTAATCCAGTTGCTGCTGCAAATTCCGGTTGCCAGTTCGAAGCCTTTGCTCATAGGCACCAAATTACGCGGATGATTGGGGCCGGTAAGCGATTTACGAACCTGCATAAACTTCAGGAGTAAATCCGGAATTGATCCGGCATCAAAAGCATATAGCCGAAAAGGCAGCGTAAGCTCATCGCCCTTTTTCCAATCAGTTGCCTGGTCGCCACTGGTATGAAAATCACCAAATCCTGCCGCTAATTTTCGGACAGACGGAGCAGTAATTTTCAGTTCAGCTTTTGTTCGGTCAGCATTTTCCTGAATAGTAATCCCTGAATTTCCCAGGCGCGTGCCCTGTTCTGTCAAAAGAATAAATCCTTTTTTTAATTCGGGAGAAAAAAAACAAACTGCCGGCGTTGCCGCATTGGTGGTTTGGAGTTCAATCATCGATGGATCACCGGGGTTTAGCGCCAAACGTGGATCGTTCGATATCGTTAACGGAACCTCCGGATTATAATACATATCTTTTGGATAGTCGGGATTGTAACCATTACCTATGGCCCGATATCGGTTGCCATTATAAACACTGGCCGGCACCAAAACATAATTATTCGCGCTCCATTGGTCAAAATTGAACGAAACGGCCACCGCTGCTGATGCGGCGCTACCACCGATTAATTTAAACGTGGCCGTCACGTCCAATGCATCAGGTTGATTAGTTGGTAGCGCGACCACATTACATGTCCATTCAGAATTTACTGTTTTCACAAATCCGCTGGCTATAGATTGTGTTGATTCAAGATTTGTTCCGGTGTACCAGCAGATGGACGGATTAATATTTCCCTTCAGACTCTTTAAGAAGTCATCGACAGGCTTAGTTGAGCTTTGTCCGGATAATTGCGTAAAGCCAAGGACAAAAATTAAACTCCATAGAATTATCCTGATTTTAATTTTCATGTTCATCTCGCTAAATTTAATTTATTCATTTTTGCTGGTAAATCTGAAATTTCTTTTGGAATAAAAAGTTTTGGCATTTTCATTTTATGTGATTTAATGATTTTTCAACTACCTGCTATTTAAGAATAAGGCTAACCGGCGCATAGGCATGTAAATCGAACGACAGTCTGCCTCCTGATATCTTCATTGGTTCACCCGTTTTTTCGCCCCGAAGATTTACTGGAACGGCCGTGTTAAATTTTGCTCCTGAAGGTAATGTAACTTCCAGTTTGCCTGAAATTCCTCCTTGTTCCCACACCCGCAGGATTGTTCCATCCCCATCCGGATTCGGGCCAAATGCGGTTAAATCGACTCCTTTGCGCGACAATGTAATTCCGGACTGTGAAACTGGCAACTTGCCGTTCTGCACTTTTGAACAGGATGCCTGTAAAGGAACCCGGGTTTCAACCGCTGGTGTATAAAGTGATTTTTCCGTATCATATTTGTCGTATGTCCAAATGCGCACCCGTGCGCTCATCCGCTGCCCATTGCCTATCCATGCCGGGAAATTGGTGCGCCAGTGGTTGTTGTAAAGGTTCAGGTATAAGGAGGGCTTTTGCGGTTCGTATCGTTTATCGAATTTATATTCACCGGGTTCTCCAAGACTAACCAAAGGCGCATCGGGAGAACAAATCCCAACGCCTTCCCCACTCTTCCCGTTATAAACAGCAACTCCATTATTGACCCACCACAGGTGATAATTGGCATTATCGGTAATCATATCTTTCACCGGATCTGAATCAGCTCCCAAACGACCAAGGCGGAACTTCGGATTATCGCATTTAAACGGGAGGCAAATCCATGCTGTTTCGGGCCAGCTATCGGGCTGTTTCTGCCAGCTTAATTCAAGGTCAGCCGTTTTGTTATATCCTGAAAGAGTCAAAGAAATGGAGATTTTCTGCGGTTGTCCTGGACCTGGAATCGTGCCTGTCATTGTGGCCTTTACATCAATCGCCGTTTTCTCAACATTTAGGGTCATATTCTCGGGAAGCGCCGAACTATAGGGAACGTCCTGCGGCATATCGTAGGCAACAAAAGCAAACCGATGCGCTTTGTATTGCGGGTAAAGCGATTTGTCAATCCAGTCGGAAAGTTGCTTGTAGCCAAAACGTTCATAAAAATACTGACCGAATCCTTGTGGTGCGTTGGCGTCTACCAATTCTTTTCCGGTTCTTTTGTCTATCAAGCTTACAATTCGTCCATGTTTGGCATCTAATGTTGCCTTAAAAAATGGACTTTCAATCACTCCTGAATTTACATCAGCTTTCAATTCAGGACTTTCAACTTTATCATTGGAGGCTACAAACGTGCGATAACCCATGGCCGGAATATCTTTCACTACAAACCTCGACATCGGTGCTCTGTCTTCAATGGCCGGGTATTCGTGCGAAACCGCAATGGCCGGACCACCATCAAGGGGTTTGAGCGAAACAAAATCGTTTCCAAAAGTAAGTCGGGTATCCAGACTAATTTCACCATCCCGTTTCCAGGGAAGCGGGTTATAGACCACGACGCGTTTTTGTCCGGCATATACATTATCGGCCAATGTAGCCACCGCATCCTTATAAGGAGTGCTCACCAGTTCCTGAACATGATTGATATAACCGGCATGGTCTTTCCATGATCCTTCCATCAATTTATACTGAGGAGGCAAGCCCTGTTCCCAAAGGTTCTGCCAGTCTTTTCCATACGGAACTTTAATGTAATGCTGATTGGCAAGCCCCCAGGTGTGCTCGCTGTATAACAAGCTTTGTTCATAAGCTTTAGCAATCGTTTGTTGCAAATCAGGATGGTAAATTCCCCAAATAGTTTCGAGGGTTGACAGTTCATCCAATCCTCCAATTTCAGGCCTGATATTCTGTGCCAGTTTACTTGCTTCAGGCATGCTCATGCTACCATGTATCCAAACATCGCCAATGTCGGTGCGCACAACCGGCAATTTGCTTAAATCCTCTTTCATCAGTAATTCAGCAAAATCGTCCATCTTGCCCACCTTTGCATTTATCCCGCGGCTTTTGTAAAATTCAATATCTTTGCCTACTGTTTCAGGGTCGGGTGGTCCCTGATTATCACCAGTCATATTGATATAAACCCAGGTTTTAAACGGCCAGTTTTCCGGCGGGAGCGGATCGCTGCCATAGCCATTGTTGTAAAGAGTAAGTAACCGCGATCCATCCGGACCTTCCCACCAGAAAACAGGAGGTAATCCGAGCGTCTTATTGACTACAGGGCCACCCATGTGATAAAATTTTATTCCGGCATGGGCGCAAAGCGTTGGTATGATCCACGATTCGCCGGGTACGTCGCTCATTTTAGCGCTTATGGAAAGCGGTTGCCCATATTTACGGGCAAGGGTTGATGAGATATTGAGGCCTCGAACCATACCCTCAAGATCAGCCGTTTCAACATGCATCGAAAACGGAAAAGCATGAATGGCAATATTTCCGTCGCGGATGGCCTGCTCAATTTTTTGTTTGCGCTCAGGAGATTGCCCTTCCCAAAGAATTTGTTTCATTGGCCAGCCTGAAAGCGTCCACTCAAACTGTTTCTCCTTGGGTTGATTTTTATTTTTTTCAATTACATCAAGCAAATAGTCCGACATCGAAGTCCGATAATCGTGCACAACTTGTTGTACAGTTTCAGAATAGCCAATATCGAAATGCGTTTTATAAACGATAATAACATTTTCGATTCCTGAATTTGCAAGTAATTTATTCTTGGCATCTTGCTTTTCTATTGCTGCTTTAACATCAGGCAATGTTGATTTTGTATCATAATTTTGTGCAACAGTTGCAATACTGAACAAACCCAGAAATGCAAACAAGGCAACGAAGTTGATATTCTTTCTCATGATCTTGTATTTGTTTACTCTTATTTTTTCTTCAGTACAATCAAAAATCCTTTCCCTCCCGGAATCGTCATTTTATCCAAAGAGACAACTTCCTGACCAGATTGAAAATCTTTGATTTCAGGAATTGACAGACTGGTTTTTGACGGATCAAAGCCCAGTTTTCCCCAATCAATTGCAAGAGAGGTTTTTAAATCCTGATCACCCCAGTTGGCAACTGCAATGATCGCTTCGTCCTGATTTTTGTATATTGAGGCTTTTAGTAATTCATTGTTGCAGGCTACCGGACATTCCTTTTCCCAGTAACCAATCATATTCATATTTTCGATGTGGCAAGAATCCCAAAATTTCCATATCTCAGATGGCGGATTTGGAGTCCATCCAGCCCGCGTAGTGATGCCGTAAACCATTCCCCGCCAGGGATTGCCTCCGCCTTCGAGCATTTGCCCCGGCAATCCGAACGGAATTCCCGAAATCTCAATCAGCCAATGGTCGGGCATGCGGTCGTAATTTCTGGCTTCGCCAATCCAAACCAAATCAACATACGGTAATAAGTCCATATAAAGGTTCAGGCAACTGGCAAAACCTGCCCATTTATTAAAATGGTTCCAGCTATGCATATCAATTCGGCCCTCCGGACGATTGTTATCGATGACTTTACGGGCCCGACGGATCGTAAAACGATCGAGCGCTGAATCGTCAATATAAACCCCGTCGATATTTAGATTGCGAACCATCCAGTCCAGACCTGCAATGTAGAAATTGTTCAGGCGACTATCAGGCGTTGTGATTACTGACAGGTCGGTTTCGCCCTTGAATTTTCCTTCCTTCACCAGGTTATACCAGGCCGGAATGTACTTCTCCCGTAAATTTTTGATGAGCCATTCATTGGGTCCATTGGGATGCAAAGCTTCGGTGCGGGAAGCGTTCCCCGGACCGGGAAAAATCACTTCGCCGTTCAAACTATAAAATGGCCAAAATTCAGGAAGATTTTTGGTTAGTTCACGCGTAGTATAATAGAATTTCATCCGCATGTTCTCCTTGTGTGCATTGGCTACCAACTGACGAAGTGCATCAACATTTGCATCGAGATACGGGTAATTGATAAATGGGTAAATATCTTCGGCGTGGTGAATATTGATAATATTGGCTCCAGCTTTTTGGGCATTCTCAATTTTCACAGAAGTATCGGTTCCTCCTCCATGGTAATACCTGTCTCCGAATTTAATTTGCTTATCAATCACTTTAAACGGTGTGATTAGCAATTCAAAATCGTAGTTCAGGTTCTCACCCGATTTCAATTCCCGGCTGCCCGAATAGGCGTTGACGACCACATTGTTGTTTTGCTCACTGACGTTCACCCCGCCTTTGCCATCGTTTTCCCATGAAGGTGGCATTTTTAGCGGGCCAAACTTATAATAGATATTCACCAGCGGACGGACATAATTTTCAGCTTTCCATTTGATGCGCAGTCCACCATTCACGGCGCCAACCCACAACATATCCTGGTTTTTGGTCACATCCCATTTCCATTTCCAGTCGGGTGTGCGAAGCCCACCTTCCTGCCCCAATCCCATCATGTATTCAGCTTTTTCTTTAGTCACAGGAACTTCCATCCGAATGTCCTTTATTTTCAGCGGAACTTTGGCTGTTAACTTTAGACTGTAGTCCACAAAACCGTCAAACTCCATTTGGCCTGTGCATTCCAAATCGCAAACCGCCGAAGTATTGATAACCTTCCAGATAACTTTCGAGGGTGTCTGATCCTGAAATTTCAGTTTATCAGGAGTGAGTTGCACCTGCGTTCCATCCTCCGTTTCGATGATAAACCGGAAAGGTTGATCAACAATGGATTCGCCATTTGTAACAAGTGATTGATTGGAAGGACCAAAATAACTGGTGATGGAAGCCGGAAGCCCATTTTCTGCAATGGTGAGCATGCGACCCAAAATACTTACTGTATTTTCATGTACCTTAACCGGAAGATAACCTTTGGTAATTTCTTCATTTATGCCAACAGTTGAATTAAGCCAGTTCAGACGCGACAAACGGGCACCTTCATCATATCCGTGGTCGGGAACATTATCTCCTGAAACTTTCAGTAAAATGGGGATAAGCTGAGATTGACCATTGGCAACAACCGATACATGTCCGTGGTAATCACCCGCTGCAACATTTGCCAGATCAACTCCAATCCAAAGTGCCTGAACCCGTCCGGCCGAAACATTTACTGTTTTGGTGAATGAATTCCCCTTAAAGTCAGTCCCGCCCAGGTTGTAACAAGTCATTTTCCCGGAAGAAATAGTCTGTCCGTTTTTCCCTTTCAGGTCTGAAAAATTAATCCGAATATCTTTGACATCTGCTTTTAATGCCCAAACACCTATCTGGTAAATAAAAATCTCACCAGGATTGGCATTGAGTATTCGATTTTCAGGATGGACAACTTCTCTAATTATCCCTTCTGGAATGGAATCGTACCATCGTATTGGGTTTTCGCGGAACTCAGTAAAGGCCCAAAATGATTGATTCTTTAACAAGTGTCCATACTTCGAAAGAGCTAATGTTGTTGAAATATTCTTTGCCGGTTCAACAGCGAATGCTGTCTGGCAAAAAGCAAAGAATACGATTAAACTGAATTTCAAATATTTCATCTGTTTATTTTTTCAATTAGGATTGTAAATCAGGATCGCATTGTGAATTGATCACTCCTGAAATGGTTTTATCGTTTTACCGTCCATGCTAATTTTGACCAAAAGAGTTTCGCTCTTATTTACTTTAACCGAGGGCCATGACGCGAATGCATTTAATACCAGAGGCACTTTTGCCTTATTTTTTCTTTCAGCCAGTATCGTAACTTTAGCATCGTACTTTGTTGGATTGGTTATTTGAATGACCACTCCTGATTTGTCTCTTTTAACAACCTTTGCTTCCACATGATCCAAAACCAGAAAGGTATCATCATTTGTATGCAAATAAATACCGGGATTTTGCAAACTGGTAAGCGCTGCTAATATTTCCCAGGCCATATTTGAATCGGAACTGTCAACATACCCCATATTTTTACCTTCCCAATCTGACAATTGCACACGTTCAGTTACATATCCGGGTTCTTTTCGCAATGGATTGTACGGAGCGCCCACATACTGTATAACATTGTGCGACTCGTCTTTATACATCTCTGCGAACCTCTTATTTCCGGTTGCCCGAAATAATTTCAACATAAAATCTCCGGATAAAATGTAATATCCTGGTGCGCTATGGTTATTTTGCGAACTTGCAAAAATGCTTCCCGCAGCACGAATACCGGCTTTTTCCATTTGTGAACCTTCAGGAAACTTGTAATCATACGATACCATCCAGGTTGAGAGCATGTAAACGGCGTATTTTGCGCGTTCGATCCACTCACTTTTTCCGGTAATGCCATATAGCGCGATACACGATTCTGCCATATCCCAGGGAGCTTCGCTATCAGGTGATTGAAGAATTTCGGCAGCACAGCCACCTGCATAACCTTTCAGAAAATCACGTTTATAATACATCTTGGTTGCACTTTCCGCAACTTCTAAATATTTGGGTTCGTTAAAATATTTTGAGGCAAGAGCTAACCCGGCCCCCGCAGCGCATCCGGCCGTTGAACCGTTTATCTCCATTTCACCATTATCGACATCAATAAACTGCCCGAACTGACCATATTTGTTCCAAACATTTAACAAACCATCAGCACACAACCGCAATGCTTTATCCCATTCCGGCTTAATCCGATCAGCATGTCCTCTTTTCTTTATCAAATCAAGCGATTGTATCCCAAAATAAAGAACATCCATGCTCCGTCGGGTCATTGCTATCGATGGCCTTTCCTTCATTTGACCATGAGGATCTCCGTAGAATACACCTTCCCTGTTCACTGCATGAAACAAGCCAGTTTTACCTTGTGACTGCGACAAAACATGATCAAGAGAAAGACACACGCGACGAAGCCTTTCCGGGGTTTCGGCTATTAAGTCGGGAAACGAAAATAAGGGGATTCCACTCCAGCCTATCTGGTAATGATATGGACTCAGATCGCCCGGCCTATTGCAATAAAGCGCGTTCTTCTCGTTTTCACACCATTTATCGTTGTTGTGGTGTTCGAGAATGAGATTAGCTGCAGCACTGTATGGCGTCTCACAATTAAAACTGTTTTGACCAGTTAAACTTTTTCTTGCATTAAAAACTTTTTCATAAAAGTCAGTAATGTCGGGCGTATTGAAGCAATAGATCTTAAATTTCAAGCTTAATTCATCTCCGGCTTTCCAATCATGTGGTTTATCGCCACTTTTGGCACGCCCACACATAACGTACCGTTCTTCCCGCACACCCGGTGCAGTAATGGCAAAGCTTAATCTTTTGACTTTAGCTTCCGAACCAGCATCTTCTTCCAAAATCATCCCGTTGTTTCCAAACTCAGTACCCTGTTCAAAAAGAAGAATAAATCCTTTTTTTCTGGCCGGATTAAAAAAACTAAACATCGGTGTGGAAACATTGCCCGTGTTCATCTCCACTTTGGCAAAGCTTCCATCCGGATTTAGGTGTAATATGTTTGTTGTTGTTACCGGCATATCCAAAGGTCGTTGTTGTTTATCATGGATATATGGCGGATATTCAAGCGGAAGAATGCGAAACCGGTTTCCACCGTATATCATGGCAGGAACAAGAATATAATTAGAAATGTCCCATTGATCAAAATTGAACGAAACTGCCACCGCTGCGGATGTGGCGCTACCCTTAGTTAACTTAAATAACGCTGTCACATCAATAGCTTCGGATTCTCTAGCTGGCAGAGCAACTAGATTGCATGTCCATTCCGAATTTCCAGCTTTCAAAAATCCGTTGGCTACCGATTGTGTTGAGTCAAGTTTTGTTTCGGTGTACCAGCAAATGGATGGATCTATCTTTCCTTTCAGACTCTTTAAAAAATCATCGACAGGCTTATTGGTGTTTTGTCCGGATAATTGCGTAAAGCCAAGGACAAGAGTTAAACTCCACAGAATTATTCTGATTTTAATTTTCACTTTCATTTTAATCAGTTTTTACATCCTAACCATCTTTTACTTTAAGAGTTAGATTGAGATTAACTGTTTTGGTCAATATCCATTTTGAATATCCCGATTCAGAGTTTGCATAAAATTATTTTTCCCATCTTTTACTTCATACAATTTCCAGCTATCGTTATCAATTTGCTCCAAATGGAAGGATCTGGATGCATCAGCCAACTTCTTTTTAATTGAACGTGAAAATGCATTGGCTAAGCGGGCATTTTCCCAGGTTCTGATCGTTTTGAAAATGGCATATTTTTGTGGACAACTTTCCACATCTTTCTGGTTTAGGTATAAACTATATGTTGTACCAACCCCCACCGAGATTGCTTGGATATGCTCGTATTGTTCAACCGTTGAGTTAGCTTTAATGGGGAAATTGCCCCCCATCCCTACCGGAAAATAGTTAGAATACGTTACATCGCGAAGATCTTTGCCCTGACTGGTTGTACTTCCCCACTCGCGGGTGTCGGCATCGTAAAGATTTTTTCCACCTCCAACATTCCATATACTTTGATAGTGCCATGAGCCTTCTGATAATGTTGCACCGGTAAAGCGAATCGAAGGAAGGCCATATGATTCAGCCCTTTCAAACATTTTGCGGAAAAAACGCTTTGCTGAATAATAACCGTGCCCGTTATTGAATAAAAATTCCTGTCCGTCGAAGTCGTAATAGCCCAAACCGTTGATGAAACAAACATCGGCATAGTATTCGGCTATTTTGTCCTGAAGTTCCATATTGGGTATCAATCCGTCATAACCATAGTTCAAAGTTACCTGTAGTTTGTAAATGGTGTCGTTTGGCAGATGGTTTGCCGGTTTTGTTCCCCAGTAACCCCGCTTTATATTCAGGAGCCTGAATGGTTTTTCACTTGAAACTCCCAGATAATAAATCAGTTCCTTGCCGATTTTCACCATATTCAAATTCTGTGCATGTCCTTCCCAACTCGAGATCTCTTCCATGTATTTAGGATCATCAATAATAATGATCGTGTCTGTAGGACTAATGCTATTCACCAATAAGCGTTTTTGCTGATAACATACACTGTCGCTTGGAATTGGACTGGCATCCTTTGTTCCGGGAGCCAATGAATTGGTTATCGTGGTTCGCCCAATTGTAATCCCATACTTTGCCGCCATCTCAGAAAACTCTTTGTGCGACTTATTGCCTGAAGTTAAGTTCAAAGGCCTTTTCTCAAAATTTTTTCCATCAATATAACCTTCATTTCCCCTGTCGGGCCTTACAAAACCCTGATCATATAAACTAATTGCCTTAAAACCCAATTGGGCTGTGTAAGATATTATGCTGTCGTACAAGCCCCCACTGGTAATGGCATCAGGAACATAAGCTGCGGGATCTTTCACCCATTTACCATTGATTGTCGGATACGGCAGGCTTTCTGAAGTTACTATATTCCGAACAACATCCATCAATGCAGTACTATCGGGACTGCCCCATAAAGCGATGGATGAGCCGATATAATTTACTCCAGACAATGGTTCAACCTCGATGTGGTTTGGGGTATTGGCGGCCATATTGGGTATTAGCGAATAATTCACTTCCCTTTTAAAAGACCTGTCCCTTGAATTATAGGCAATTGAAATTCTTCCTTTATCGTCAACCATGGCTGCATTGCCATACATTATTCGGTAATAAGGTTCTTTGTGCGCATAAAAAGCCACATCGCTAATTCCGTTGCCCCCAAGTGTAAATACCTGCCCTTCGTGCAAATTATCGGGCAAAGGATAACAGATTGGGTTGGGGCTATGAATAATATATTGAAAAGGGGCTGCATCGGCAACAGTTTCGGAAATGCCACCCAGCGTATTGTCATTAAGGGCGAGCATGCCAATGGCGTAATTGTTAGCATCGCTGGTATCTCGCGCCACTCCAATTATTTCGCCAAGAAGATTGGTGATAGTCGTATGATATTCACCCCATTGTATTCCTTCTACGCCGTTACGTGGTTCCAGCGAAAGGAGTGTTAATTTTAAATATTTTTCGTGAGGGACCAGGTTAATGCGAGCAATCGATTTATTTGAAAATGTTAATGTAATTAGGTTTTCAGATTTTTGAAAAGTTGCTCTAACCGGTTGATAATACAGCTTCTTTTCGCCATCGTAGAGGCTCATTAGTGGTGAAGGTTTATCGGCAGGGCTAAATTCCCGGTTGGGGTTTATTGTCGTATTCTTCATACTGGTAATAAACCCCTTATTGTCGATATGGATTTTAAAATAGTTGGTTGAAAAGTCCGTTTGATCATAACTTTTTGCTGATGACAGGCAGCTTATACAAAGAATAAGAAATATGTATATACTTATTTGATTGCTGATTTTGCTTTTCATTGCTTGGTTTAACTTGAGATAATTAGTAAAAGTTTCCGAAGTTGATGATTCGTATATTGATACTTAAAATAGCGGGGATGAATAATTCATCCCCGCAGATCAAAACACTTTTAAATCTATGAAAAAAAATTACTATTGCAGTGGGTCGAATGTACCTCCCCACTCCTTGTTTTGTGGCAACATATCCGGCTCAATCGAAACTTGAGCCGGATTAAGTGCATAGAACCAATGATTAAGATCCAAATTAAAATAGTAGGCCGGATCACCATCAATATTATCAACATAAGTTGCAGAAAAATTTGCCATAACTGACGGGGTCAAAATATTATCCGTCGGTTGAGGAGTTGGCGCACCGTCTTTCAAAACAACCAGCAAAGCATGTCTTGTTCCCTGATTATTTAGAATATCATAACGTTTCAATCTACGCAATGTGGGTAAACGTTGATTTTCAAAAGCAAATTCAATTTGTCTTTCATTTATGTATGCAGACCTGATATCCTGTTGTGCACTAGCAGTTATCCCATAATTATTGGTTGAAGTCATACCAGCTCTTGCTCTTACTTTGTACAATACATCAAGTGCTTCAGCTGATTTATTAAGTTCATTGGCACATTCGCCATAATTCATTAACAATTCAGTATAGCGCATAGGTACCCAATAACTTTTAGCAGAACTACTGCCAGCAACAACGGTTTGAGCTGTTTGAGTTGTATCGACTCCCTTTATATCGTAAAACCCTGTTATTCCTGACCCGGTAGTACTACCGTAAACGTCGGTAAAGATGGTTGTATATCCTCCTGTTCCATTTGATTTCCATGCTTTCCACAATGGTGTAATCGCTGCAAACCCTGGAACTATATCCGGAGTGGGATAAACTGTTCCGGAGCACCAGACGGTAGCATAAAAACGCGAATCCCTGTTTTTGTAAAAGTCGCTTAAGAATTGTGCGTTGTATACAGGGTCCGATAATTTATCTTTATCAAATTGAAGTGGTGTTCCATCTTTTTTAGGAAAAGCAAGTAATAACGACAATAAGGGTTGGTTATTGTCAGCAGCTCCATTCGTAAATGGTTGAGGTCGAATCGATGCAAAGTTCATATAATGATCGGGATAATAGTACTGATTGACCATTATTTGCTCCTTATTTAGCGAATGCCAAATATCTCTGAATTTAGGCAACAAGCCATATCCATTTGCGTCGGCAGCGTCCACTGCTGCTTTTGTGGCAGTATAAGCGGTTTGCCATCGGGCCTGATCATTGGATGGATTAAACAGCGGACTTGCCCACCACATCAATATCCGACCTTTCAAGCCCATGGCTGCCACTTTTGTAACCCGGCCATTATCAATACCGGAATAAGTTGCCGGCAATGAGGATATAGCTTCATCTAAATCTTTTATTATTTGTGTAATGCATTCAGATGTTTTATTTCGCGGAACATTTAAGCTGGAAGGAACTGTTGGATCTTGCGTTTGTAAAATTAATGGCACTCCACCAATATTCTGTACCATATTCCAATAGGCCCAGGCTCTCCAGAATTTTGCTTCACCAGTATATTGACTATTTTCTGTACTTGTTAAGACCGATGCAGGAACCGTTGCTAGTTGATCAATAAAAAAGTTGCATTTATCTATGTTCGTATAACTTAAATTGGCGTAGGTTGTAGCAGCAGAAATAACGCCTTTCTGATAATTCCCTAAATCTTTAGGGGCATATAGTCCTTCATCGGAAGCATTACCATCAAAACTCCATCCAGGCATTGACCCACCATAAATGTCAGTCAGAAATGCCTTAATCATAACCGGATCATTCCAAACCTGTGACGGATTGATCGTATTTGGATTCGTAAAATCTAATCCATCTTTACAGGACAACATCGTTGTCACATATAAACACAAGGTTAATAATGTATAAAGATGATATTTCGCATATATTTTCATAGTTACAATAGTTTAAATTATTGAAAATTATAGGTTTATATTAACACCGAAATTAAAGGAACGCATTATTGGAAATGCTGTACCTCCACCCATTTCCGGATCATAATAATCCTTATTAAACTTGCTAAGAACGAAAAGATTTGTACCTGAAACATATACCTGAATTTGATTAATGTTTAATTTTTGATACAATTTAACAGGTATAGCATAGGCTAACTCCAAACTCTTCAGTCGTATAAAACTTGCATCTTTTAACCAAAATTTACTTGGGGCGTTATTTAAACCATTCCTGCTATCTCCCCCAGCTGAATATCGGATTGGAAGCATTGCTCCCGTATTATCCGGAGTCCAACTGTCTGAGTACCATTTATTCCACACCCTATTCCACTCAACACCACCTGCTAAATCCTGGAAAGACTTCCAATAGCCCGCCATTCCGTTGAAATTGGCATTTAGAGTTATCCCTTTCCATTCTGCTCCGAAATTCCATCCAAAAACAATAGGATCATTATTCTTTCTCAAGACGGTAATATCGTAATTGTCTACTACACCATCGGGTACTCCCAGGCCTGCACTACTGTTTATATCTTTGTAATACAGTTGTCCCAATTCCGGAGTATATCCATTGAATTTGTATTTTGGATTATCGGTAAGTAATTTGTCTAAATCCGCTTGAGTACGCAAAATACCTTCTACCTGGTACCCAACTACGTATGACGTACTTCGGCCAGCATAATTCTGATAATCGTAAGTTGCATTAACATCACGTTTTACCCATTTGGCAAAACCATACGAAGCTGTTACGTTAGTATTGAACTTAACCTTTCCAAATTGATTGTTATACCCCACTGACAATTCATAACCCTGTGCGTTCATAATTCCGTAATTGGTTGCGGGTAATGACAAGCTAAAGGTGGGAGGTGTAGTTTGTATACGACTTCCTAAAATATCATAGGTATGAGTATACCAGTATTCCGCAGTAGCATTAAAATGTCGTAAGAAATTAAGATCAACACCAAAGTTTTTATTCAACGATTTTTCCCAAGTCAGATCAGGATTTACTACTGCACCATAAGTAACACCAACATTTGTAGATGGCGAGTCACCCAGATAATAGTTATTACCTTGTTTATAAGAGGTTTGCCACTGCCATCCACCAACCGCATCATTCCCAACTAACCCTATGGATGCTCTTACTTTCAGGTTATTAATCCAATCTACATGAAAGAAATCTTCTTTCGAGATAATCCAGGCCATAGATCCAGATGGGAATAGTCCCCATCTCTTTTCAGGACCAAAGTTCATTGAACCATCGTAACGATAGGCAAAATTGGCAATGTATTTTTCCTTGTAATCATAGAAAAATTGTCCTACCCATGATTTTCGTCCTGTAGTATAATCTGAGTAATTGGTACTGTTTGACACGTATTGGTTGTCCTTAGTACGTGTACTTGCGGCCCACCATTGGTCGGTGGTATATACAGGGAAACCCTGAATTCCTGCACTAACACCAGCACCTGATGCAATATAACTCTCATAAATCAGCCATCCTTTAAAATGGTGCACATCAGCAAAGGTGCGTTCGTAATTAATCTGAAAATTTAATTGTTTATCCTCACTCCAGTTGACATTTTCTTGCATGTAACTTGGATTAACCTGAGAAGATAGTTGAGTACCTGTTATATCAGCATCGTCTAAACTCCAAATATGAGAACTCTGTTGTTTCGTGATGTACATCAGATATTGTTTTTGAAAAATCTTTGTTCTATTGTCGGTATATGATTTAATATATGAAGCTTTGACACTTAATCCCTTCATAAACGGAGCTTTATAGGTCGCGCTTAAATTTATAACTGGCTTAAGCATGTTCGTATTAATGTAACCTCCCAGGCCCATTACTTCGGCTCCCATATTGCCAATCCATCCATAGCTAAGCGGCTTACCACCATTGGTAAATACAGGCATCCACGGCTGCCAAACCAGCAATTTGGTATAAATGCCTGATGGATCACCAATACCCGTAGATGTAGTACTGTTTACACGATTGTCGTTCAAGGACAAGCCCGCGTAAATCTGTAAATTTTTGGTTACATCGGCGGTAATATTTGTACGGACGTTGTACTTTTTATATTTCAAATTTTCAAGAAATCCATTTTGATTTACATACGAACCTCCGAAAAAATATTTTATTTTTTCAGTTCCTCCGGAAGCACTAATATTATGCGTAGTAGTAGTGGGGTCTTGATAAACCGCTGACAATTGATCGTACCCATATCCATTGTTAACAGTTTTAAAATATTCATAATCAGCTTCACTATATTCCATGCCATAGAAACCACCAGGATTTATCCGCCCAAAGAGTTTTCCCTGCTCAATAGCGCTTGTTAAAGGTACATTCTTAGCCCTGCTGTCAAAACCGGTTGTTAAAGAATAGTTAATCTGAGTCTTACCAGCAGTTCCCATCTTGGTAGTAACTACAATAACTCCACCAGCAGCTCTTGATCCATATACGGCAGCCGAAGCAGCGTCTTTCAATACTGAAATAGTTTCAATATCATTCGGGCTAAGATTATTAAAATCTCCACTCCCAGATATTTTTCCATCAATGACATACAGAACTGGTTGACTGTTAAACGAGTTTACTGTTCGAATAGTAATACCCGGCGAACTTTGTCCTGGGATGCCGTTTGGAGTAGATACCCTTACCCCAGCCAATTTTCCAGCCAACAAATTACCTGTCATTGTAGTTGGTAAATGCGTGTCAGATTCTATTATTTTCATCGACGCGATAGAACCCGAAAGTAATTCACGCTTAGTCGTGCCATAACCAACTGCAACAACTTCATCAATGCCAATGGTTTCATCCTGCATTGTTATATCAATAGTTGTTTGAGTGCCAACATTTACCTCAACGGTTTTCATGCCAACAAATGAAAAAACAAGTGTACCGCTACCCGGAATGCTCGATATTGTATATGCTCCATCGGAATCGGTAATCGTTCCCTTGTTTGTTCCTTTTAAAAGGACTGTTGCGCCGGGAATTGTTTCACCACGGCTGCTGATTACTTTCCCTTTTACAGTATGGGAAGATTGTTCTACCTGAAGGGTAGATAAAATAATGTGACGATCAACCACTTTGTAACTAACATTGGTTTCTTTAAAAAGAAAATCCAAAATATCATTGATAGTTCGATCTTTAGCATTTAAACTGACCTTGCGGTCTAAATCAATAGCATCTTTGTTATAAACAAAATAGAATTCGCTCTTTTCTTCTATTGTTTTCAAGACGTCAACAACAGAAACATCACGAAGTTCCATGGTGAGTTTTGTCGACTGGGAATAGCTTGTTGCGGCAAATACCTGCACAAAGCACATCAATAAGAATAATGTTGTCAGTTTCATCCTCAAAATAATTTTTTCAGGAATGCCAAAGAACTTGCCTCCGGCAATTGAATCGTTTTTTTTCATACTTTTGAATTGATTTGTTAATTTTAATAAATCGTGGATTTTTAATTAAAACAGGGAAGAACGCGACTCTTTCCTGTTTTTTATTCCTTCCATTTTGTGTTCATCATAGGCATAAAATTTAGTTGTCTTATGTTTGTTATTTTAGGATTTTATCCTTGTCTCTGTCAATAATAATTTCCCTTTTTGAGTAACTGCCATCAGGTTGTTTATTCCTTTTCACATATTTCACCGTAATTGGGATTGAATTGGAGAAAATATCCAGTACTTGCTCTATGTTTTCATCAAAAAATGTTGCATAAAGGTTATAATCACCCAGTGAAGGATCTGTAATCTGTATATCAACATTATACCACCGTTCCAATTTTTTAAGTATATCTGCAAAACGTTCGTTATGAAACAATTGCTTCCCATCTTTCCACCCGATATATACATCCATATCATCAACTTTTGAGACCTGAAGATTTTCCTTCTGAATACTGTATGAAGCGGTTTGACCAGGTTTTAGCTTGTATTCCTTTTTGCTATTTGTCGGAATGATTGAAACTTTACCCTCAACAAGGGTTGTTTCAATTGTTCCTTCATTATCAAATGCCTGAACATTAAATTGAGTACCATAAACTTTAACTTTCAGCTGTCCTGCAGAAACGATCAAAGGAACTTTCTCGTTTTTTACAACCTCAAAATAGGCCTCTCCTGATAATTTCACATCGCGGCTTTGTGAATTAAACTTTGTCGGACACCAAAGTGTACTTCCGGAATTTAAAAAGACTAAAGATCCATCAGGAAGAATAACCTGTGTTTTTGCGCCTGAAGGGGCTTGAAATGTGTTAATCACATCAGCCTGCGCATTATAATTAGCATCACTAAATGAAAGACTTTGTGCTTTCCGGTAATAATAGAAAGTCGATAAAACCAAGGGGATTACTAAGACTGCTGCAGCTTTCGAAATCCAGTTAACCAATTCTTTCCTTTGTTGAGTTTCTATTTTTAGAGGAGAACTATTTAACCTAATTCTGTTTTTCAGTTTAATAAGCGAGTAGTTAATATCTTGCTCATCGATCATTTCATTCTTAAACGAAAAACCAAAGAGAAATCGCCGTGCATATAAGAATTCACGTACAGAAATTGAATATTTCTCTAAAATCGCACTCCGCTCTTCCTGAGTGTATCTCTTTAACTTCAGAATATCATGCTGAAACTCTTCGTCTGAAAGCAATTTCTCAACCTTTTCTGGTAAATCCATAACCAATCTTACTTGTCATTTATTCCATAGAGAGTAAGATTGAAATTATGTACTAGGCAAAATCAATATTTTTTTTGAAAAAAACAGAAAAGCGTTAACAATAATTCATCAAGGTTGTCAATTCCTTTCCACAATTGACTGTCGATTTGTTCGCGAAGTTTAGCCATCGCCCTTTGCATCAGATTCCTCACGGTTTGTTCATTCACTTCAAAAATTTGGGCAATTTCGAGGTATTTTAGATTATAATAAAAACGAAGGAATATTAATTCGCGCTGTCGTTCTGAAAGCAAATTAATTGCCTGGCTTAAGGAATCACGCAATAGTTGAGAAATTTCATCAATCTCTTTAAATTCAGTAACAGAAAATGAGAAATTTTCTTCCTTTTCAAATTGTAGTGTAACTTGTCTATATTCAGTGAAATAGTTCTCTTTATTACTTAGTAATTTTCTTCTGACTGAAGCGATAAGATATGCCTTGGGACTAAGCACAGTGCCAAGTGTTGACCGCTTTTCCCAAATCCGAACAAACACATCCTGTATAGAATCTTTGACAAGATCAGGTAAATTAATAATCTTAATTCCGTAGAGATACAAATCGGGATAGTAACGCGTAAAGATTTCAGAAAATGCTCGTTCATCTCCGGATTTCATCCTGTCCCATGTCAAATTTATTTTATTATTCAGCTCCTGTTCTTCCATTAGTATGCAACTTAATCGCTTAACAGTAGGCTAAAGAAAATCAAATATTTAATATTACTTACAATCGCTAATAGAATAATTTTAAAAAGTTAAGATTAGGATTATAAATTTCAAAGTCTGCATTTGCCTCTTTTTTAAATTCTTATTAATGGGTACAAAAGATTAAATGTCATTCTTTGAAATTCATTAATTATAGCATTGACAGCGCTTTTTGATGGCATGACGATCTGAATGAGCGAATGGATTTTAGCTTTAACAAAATCACTAAATATTATGAATCTAGGCAAATACATCTTCACACAACTTACAGATTTCTCACCTCGCAAAGTCTTTGATCGAGTAGTTGAAAACCTGCGATACAATAAGTGTGTCAGGCATTGCCGAATCAAATGCTGAGCATGGTTTTCAGACAACTCACTTTCAGATTTTGTTTGACGGTAATCTGGCCTGGAAATATACTGACGACCAGCGTAAGCGGGTGGCGCTGTTTAGCGATGATTTTGCACAATACAGCAAATGGAACGGTGTAGGGACTATTCCCGAAGCCGATAAAAAAAGACTGGAACAAGTGATTGATTCGGTTCATGGAATAAATTGTAAAATCAGGTTCTGGGATGCTCCAAATGCATGGGAAGAATTCATAGGGCTTAAAGTTGATTATATCAATACTGATCATATTCGAAAACTGGAAGAATTTCTGAAAAAAAATAAACAAAGTAAAATTATTACTTTAGGTTTGGGCGAAATTGAGTTAAAAAACCTTTGATTTGAATTCTGAAACGTAAAATTTAATCTTATCAAACATGAATACACGACGCAATTTTTTCAAGAAGACCGTTTTGGCAGCCGGAGCAGCAGCGGTTCCAACTTCATTTGTGAAAGCATCAACCACAGATCCTGTAGTTAGTTCAGCCACCACCACAGGGAAACTCCCCTATAAAAATACGTACATCAAGAATGTGTTTGTCACCGAAAACGATTTTCGCAATGCCCAACCCAGTATTACCGAATCTCCAGGATTCGACAAAGCAAAGGAGATTTTGCCGGTTCCTTTCTGGAAAGGTAATGAAACAGCCATTGCCATGTATTGGAAAGCCTGGGAACTGGCTTTCAGAAATATAAAAAACCCGGCCAAAGAATCAGGTTTTATCACTTCGTATATCGACACAGCATACAACGGCAATATTTTCATGTGGGATTCGAATTTCATCACCCTTTTTGCACGCTATGGCACAAGAGCTTACCCGTTTCAGAAAACATTGGATAATTTCTACGCCAAACAGCATCCCGACGGCTTCATCTGCCGCGAAATATGGGGAAATAGCGGAGAAGACTGCTTCAGCCGCTATGATCCAACCAGCACCGGGCCAAACCTGATTCCATGGAGCGAAATGGAGTATTTCCAGCACTTTGGCGAATGGGAACGGATGCATAAAATTTTCCCGGTTTTGTCAGCTTATTATCAATGGCTGAAACTAAACCGCACCTGGCAAGATGGTTCATACTGGTCGAGCGGTTGGGGAACTGGTATGGATAATATGCCAAGAGTTGAGAAAAAATACAATCCTATTTTCTCGAACGGGATGATGACCTGGCTGGACACCTGTTTGCAACAGCTTTTCATTGCCAAAATACTGGTTGATTTTGGGTTCTATGTGGAGCGCTGGCAAGAGATTGAAGACATTGAAGATGAAATGAAAACGCTGAAGAAGCTGATCAAAGAAAAACTCTGGGACCCAAAAACCAACTTTTTCTATGACAAATATGCCGATGGCAGCTTGGGCACCCTGCAGGGCATTGGCGCCTACTGGGCTTTATGGAGCGATATTCTTGAAAAGGATGAATTAACAGCTTTCGTTAATCACTTATCCGATCCAAAGACCTTTTACCGCAAACACCCTGTACCGTCGATCCCGGCCAACCACGAAAAATACCAGGCAGATGGACGATACTGGGAAGGTGGTGTTTGGGCGCCAACCAATTACATCATCATCAAAGGACTTCAACGCAACGGATTCAACAAACTGGCCTTTGATCTGGCCAGCAAACACTACGAACAGGTTTCCGAAGTCTTCAAAAAAACAAACACATTCTGGGAATATTATGCCCCTGAGACAACTGATCCTGGCTTTTTGGCACGACCGGATTTTGTGGGCTGGACAGGCTTGGTTCCGATTTCGGTTTTGTTCGAATCGCTGTTCGGTATCAACCCGAATTTTATGAAGAAAACCATCGAATGGCATGTAAATCTGACCGACGAACATGGGATTGACCGTTACCCGATTGGCCCCGATGGAATGCTTTCTCTGAAATGTGCTGCCCGGAATTCAGCTAAACAGCGTCCTTCACTGGAAATTAATTCGAATCTTGAGCTGAAACTATTACTCAGCTGGGAAGGCGGTTCGGAAACAATTGAAATAAAACCCGGAAACAATAAAATTTAACTGACAAAAATTGATGGCACTGCTTTAAATGCCGGCGCAGGTTCGGCATTGCTTCCTGATTGACAAATCAATTTTGCCAACCGTAGTTCAAACGTTCAACTGAATTCACATAGTAGATTTTCTTTGGAGGTCGTCAGCAGCCTATCAATCCTGAAAAACAAAATAAGTAATGCGACATAACTTTATTCTATTCATCTTTTCGTTACTCTTCATTTATGGCTGTTCCGAAAAGCGACCGGTTGATTACGTCGATCCGTTTATCGGAACCGGGTTTCATGGACATACCTATCCCGGAGCCACAACTCCTTTTGGAGCGGTACAATTGAGCCCCGATACGCGCCGCGGAAATTGGGATGCCTGTTCCGGTTATCATTACAGCGATTCTACTATCATTGGTTTTTCGCACACGCACTTAAGCGGAACCGGTTGCATAGATTTGGGCGATATCCTTTTTCATCCTACCACAGCCCCCATACAAAACCGAACCAACGGATATATTTTCGATGCGCTTCCCTTTTCTCATAAAAATGAACTTGAACAAGCCGGATATTATCGTGTGAAACTGGACAACGGCATTCAGGTGGAGTTAACTGCAACAGCCCATGTTGGGGTTCACCGGTATTCGTTTCCTGAAAAAGGCAATCCAAAAATCATTATTGATCTGGCTCATCTATTGGATAATGAAACCATTAAAGAAGCCCAGCTTCAGGTAAATTCCGGAGAGATTTCAGGAATGCGGTGTACACGTGGATGGGTCGACAACCAGTATGTGTATTTTGTTGCTCAGTTTTCCGGCCCGCTTGAAAGTGAATTAATTTCAAACGGAGAAGTGCTTTCTTCAAAATCAGTTTCGGGCGGAAATATTCAGGCAATCGTTTCTTTTCCTGAAAGCAAGGGAAAACCTGTAGTTGTTAAAGTTGGAATATCTTCTGTGAGTGTTGAAAATGCCAGGCTGAATTTACAGGCTGAAACTTCAGATTTCGACTTTGACCGGATAAAAGCAGAAACGGAAAATAAATGGAACGATGCATTGTCAGCGTACCAAATTTCAGGAGGAAGCCCTGCTGAAATGACAAATTTTTATACAGCTGTGTACCATACCATGGTTGTTCCCAACGTTATCAGCGATACCAATGGCGATTACAGGGGCGCCGATATGAAAATCAGGAATGCCGTTAACCGGAAAGTGTATTCCACTTTTTCAATCTGGGACACTTTTCGGGCATGGAACCCACTGATGACTATTACCGACACTGTATTGGTCAACAACATGATCAACTCATATCTCGATTTTTACGACCAAACCGGAGAGTTACCGATATGGCCGCTTTCTTCAGGAGAAACCGGAACGATGATCGGCTTTCATTCCGTGTCGGTTATTTACTATGCTTTCAGCAAAAATATTCGGGGATACGATGTAGAAAAAGCATTTGAAGCAATGAAAGTCTCAGCAGAGAAAAACAGGAAGGGTCTGGCGCCTTTCCTCGAAAAGGGCTTTATTCCGGCCAACCGGAAAAGGGAATCGGTGTCGTCGTTGCTCGAATGCGCTTACGATTATTGGTGCATCGCACAGATGGCCAAAGCGCTGGGACACAATCAAGATTATAAATTACTGACAGAACGCTCGAACTTGTATAAAAATGTGTTTGACGGAAGCACTCTGTTTTTCAGAGGTCGTCAGGAGGATGGCATTTGGGAGTCGCCGTTTGATCCGTTTGAAGTTGGTCGTGCCTACACCGAAGCAACAGCCTGGCAATATCGCTTTTTCGTTCCTCACGACGTGAACGGCATGATTAACTTGCTGGGCGGACAGAACGTTTTTACAGGAGCTCTGGATTCACTATTTAATGTTTCCTCAGATACCAAGGGGCATCAATCCGACATTTCGGGATTGATCGGACAATATGCGCATGGAAACGAACCGAGTCATCACATTGCTTATTTATATAGTTATGCCGGACAACCCTGGAAAACACAGCAAATGGTTCGCCGGTTGTTGTCAGAAATGTACACTCCTACCCCTGAAGGAATTATTGGGAATGAAGATTGCGGACAAATGTCGGCCTGGTACATTTTGAGTAGCCTGGGTTTTTATTCGGTTTGTCCCGGAACGTCGGAATTTATACTTACATCACCGTTGTTTGAAAAAGCAGTTATCCGCCTGCCCAATGGCAAAGAACTCGAAATTACAGCCAATGATCCGGCTAAAAACAACTACATTAAAGAAGTCGTCCTGAATGGGAAAACCATTGATAAAAACTACATCACTTATTCGGAACTGATGGAAGGCGGCCAATTAAAATTTGTACTGGATCGGGTTCCAAATACATCACGCGGCATTACTCCGGAATCATTTCCGTATTCGCAAAGTGCAGGGCCAGAGGTTTCGGTACCGTACGTATCCAACGATATTTCATTTTTCGAAAAGGAAGTTACCGTTAGTTGCGGAAGTGCTACCAGTGGTGCTGAAATCCGCTATACCCTTGACGGAACAGAGCCAACAGAAAGTTCTCTGTTTTACGAAAGTCCTTTTGTTTTAACAAAATCAGCCACAATTAAACTTAAAGGATATAAAGAAGGTTATCAACCAAGTCCGGTAACTACTTATTTGGCATCAAAAACAGAACTGAGTCCTTCGCTCTCTATGGGACTTACAAAAAACGGGGTGAATTTCCGCTATTATGAAGGCGAGTTTAAAAAGACTTCAGAAATTACTGAAAAAGGAAATTTTATCCGATCAGGAATCTGCGATATACCTGAGTTGTCGATTAAACATGAACCCGATCATTTCGGGGTCATTTTTTCCGGATATGTTCTTGCTCCGACTGATGGAATTTACTCCTTTTCGACCAAAAGTGATGATGGAAGTTTGCTTAAAATAAACGGGCAGACTATAGTTGATAATGACGGCTCGCACGGAGAAATCAGGACTTCAGGACGAATTGCTCTTAAAAAGGGATTTCACCCTTACGAACTGCTCTATTTTGAAGATTATGAAGGCGAAGCTCTTTCGCTGAGCTGGACGATTCCTGAAAAACAGGAAGAAATTGTTGAATCAAAGTATTTGTTCATTAAATAAATTGAATTTTAATCATGAAAAAAGTATTGCTTTTAGCGCTGATTGTATGTATTTTCTCAGCCGATTTATTTGCGCAGACCGGCTCACCCATAGCTACCTATGTTTACGATACTCCTTACGAAACGGTAAAGGTAAAACCAATTAAAGACGGAAAGGTAAAAAATGTGATTTTGATGATTGGCGATGGTATGGGATTGGTTCAGGTATCGGCAGCCTGGGTGGCAAACCGCGGAAAGCTAAACCTCGACAATTGTACTTACACCGGATTCTCACGAACCTGGTGCGCCAATAAACTAATAACAGACTCAGGAGCCGCAGGAACTGCCATGGCTACCGGACACAAAACCAATTACCATTGCATTGCTGTTACTCCGGATGGGACGCCACTTAATTCGCTCGCTGATATGGCTCACAGCAAAGGTCTGAAAACCGGAGTTGTGGTGACCTGTAACCTGCCTGATGCAACACCTTCTTGTTTTTGTGCCAACAATATCGACCGCGATCAGGAAGAAGCTATTGCTGCCGATTATTTGAATTGCAATGTGGATTACCTTTTTGGTGCAGGCCGCGAACGGTTCAATAAACGCTCAGACAACCGCGACCTCCTAAGCGAAATGAAACAAAAAGGTTATCAGGTTTGCACCAGTTGGGACGAAACGAAGAAGATCAAACAGGGGAAAGTATTTTCACTTCCTTCAGAAGGTCAGCTCGAATTCGCACGCGACCGTGGCGATCTTCTTGGAGATGCCTCTATGCACGCTATAAGCTTGCTAAGTCAGGAGAAAAAAGGTTTTTTTGCGATGCTCGAAGGATCTCGCATCGACGACTGCGGCCATTTCAACGATCTTCCGCATTTAATTGATGAAGTACTGGATTTTGATAAAACCATTGGACGGGTAATGCAATGGGCCGAAAAAGACGGGCATACGTTAGTAATTGTTTTGGCCGACCACGAAACCGGAGGTTTTTCGCTGCTTGACGGAGACATTGCATCGGGGAGTGTTTCCGGAAGTTTTGCCACCAAAGGGCACTCCGGCATTATGGTTCCTGTTTACGCGTATGGTCCTGGTTCTGAAAATTTTACGGGAATTTATGAAAATACAGAGGTTTTCAATAAGATTGTGAAGCTGTTGAACCTGAAAAACTAGAATAAGAAGGACATATCCAATAGAAGTTTCAGGATTGCATAATCTTCGGTTGAAATGAATACCGGGAAATATACAGACACATGAAAACAGAACATGACTGATGTTAATTTGAATAGGTTTTTCATAGAACATTGAAAATTTAACCCAATGAAAACTTTCAGAATATTTTTTATTTCAAGTTTATTGCTCATTACAACAAATGCCTTTTCTCAGCCCGTTTCCCGTGATATAAAAACTCCTGAATATCGCCAACTTCAGGAAAAACTTTGCAAAGGCTGGAATACATGGTACAATAATTCTGTGATGTCGCATGTGCTATTGCCTGAAGGATTTTCCATTAATCTGTGTCTTTCCCGAAATGGACAATGGGATCAGGGATTCATCCGCGAAATATTTAAAGCATCAAAAGCTGAAAAGAGAGAAGAGCAAGTAACACTCGGTTTGCGTTCGGATGACGGAACTTATACCAGCCTGAAGATTAAGTACAAAGATGAATTGGCTGAAGTTGAAAGCGCTACAGATGGCTCTGATGTTTTAATTCTTGTTTCACCTGAAAAATCGAGTCGTAACCAACTGGTTGTGGAGGCTGGCATACTGTGGAATAAAGAAGGTATTGCAGGAATGAAAAACCAACAGTTGATCGGACAATTTCCTTCGGGGCAAATTACCGTAAGTACGACCGAAAAAACCATTGAAGACGCCTATGTGGTAACTTCTGCTCCACATATTACCATTCCACTGTATAACGAAGTTGGAATATATACAGGTAAGAAAAGGACTTTGCAGGAGATTAAGGACATAATCGGGAAAAGACGAAAAGAGCAGCAACTGCGGGTTGATGGCTTCAAAGATTTGTCGGAACAATTTAAGGCAATGCAGACAATTCTAGCTTGGAATACAATTTACGATGCTCCAAATCACAGAGCAATCTCGCCGGTTAGCCGAAACTGGAATCGCAGTTGGGGTGGTTTTGTATTGTTTGACTGGGATACTTATTTTGCAAGTTATATGTTTTCGCTGTTCAATAAAGATCTGGCTTATGCCAATGCTGTTGAAATTACTAAAGCAATTACTGAAAAGGGCTTTATCCCCAATTATCAGGCACCGTTCGAAAATTCTTCGTGGGACCGCTCACAACCACCGATTGGAAGTACTATTATTCTTCAGATATATAATCGGTATCACGAAAAATGGTTTCTGGAAGAGGTGTACGACGAATTGTTGTCGTGGAATCGTTGGTGGGAAAAAAACAGGGACATCAACGGATATCTGGCCTGGGGATCTGATCAAGTTCCGGATAGTGTGAAATCAATTGACAATCATAACATACAGGCAGCAAAGTTCGAATCAGGACTCGACAACTCACCAATGTACGACGATGTTCCTTTCAACCCCGAAAAAAATGTTATGGAGCTGGCTGATGTTGGCCTGATGAGCTTTTACATCATGGACTGTAATTCGATGGTGGCCATTTCCGAAATATTGGGCAAAAAAGCCGAAGCCATAGAAATTCGGAAGCGGGCCGAAAAATACAAAAAGAAACTGGCTACGCTATGGGACGAGCAAAGCGGAATTTTCCTGAATAAAAGACTGGATACCGGTGAATTTTCGCACCGTTTATCGCCAACCAATTTTTACCCAATGCTTGCAAAGGCCTGCACACAAAAACAGGCGGAAACGATGATGAGAAAACACTATTTTAGTACTGATGAATTTTATGGAGAATATGTGCTTCCATCCATTGCCCGAAACGACCCGGCATTTACTGACAACGATTACTGGCGCGGAAGAATTTGGGCGCCGATGAATTTCCTGGTTTATATGGGCATGTGCAATTACAATGTTAAGGAGGCTAAAGCCGATTTGGTTGACAGATCGAACGCTTTGCTTATGAAATCATGGAAAGAAGACGGTTCTATTTTCGAGAATTACAACGCCGTAACCGGTGAAGGAAGCGATGTTGGAAATGCTGACGGGTTCTACCACTGGGGCGCGTTGTTGACTTTCATGTCGTTTATTGAAAAGGGTTGGCTTTCAGAGCAAAAATGATGGCTGATGCATGATCCCTTAATACCAAGCCGGTTCAATATGAAAAGATCCGGGCAACAATCGCCCAGGGATGCCGCCAATAGATTAAAGAAAATTTTGAGCCAGTAAGATTTACACTAGATTCACTTTGATTTACGTAAATGGGAGACATAAAAAATGATATCAGCGTCGATTTTGGCCGAACCATTATCAGATTATTTCTTTTAAATTTTCTTAACTTCCGGCTAATTCGCGGAAAATAGGAAAGTGTTCTTAAGTTTATGGAATTCAATATTTATCGAACTAATTTGCCCATACTTTAATCCGGAATAAATATTTGCTTTTATTTGCTGTACACAAACAAACTCTTCTGGAATGTCTTTACAGATTATTGATAAAGAAAAACAATTGTTCGTCGATTTTCAGGAGGGAAATCAAGGTGCGTTTGGTTATTTTTTCGAAAAATATTACCAGGGACTTTGTGTTTATGCATACCGGGTGATTAATTTAACACCTGAAGCTGAAGATATTGTTCAGGATTTTTTTGTCCGCCTACTCGAAAACAGGAAAAACGTGAGGATTTTAACCAGCGTAAAATCCTACTTTATTCGTTCAGTCCATAATCGCTGCCTCGACTTCATGGCTCATCAAAAAGTTATCAGCACACATGAAAATCACTTCCTTAAAATGATGACTGAAGACGATTTTCAGGAATATCCATTGCTTGATTCTGAACTGGCCATTCAAATTGAACTGGCCATCGGGAATTTGCCTGACGGAATCCGGGAAACATTTCTTTTGAGCCGTTATGAATTTTTAAGCTATCAGGAAATAGCCCTGAAAGAAAATATTTCAGTAAAAACAGTTGAATACAGAATCAGTAAAGCGCTTGCGATTCTGCGGAAGTCACTCGGCGATTACCTCACCATTATACTATTTCTTGGCAAATTTTAATTTTTTCCTGAATTTGATTAGGGTTGGGAAATACTTTGCCGTCATACTTATGAATTAAAACTATGGAAACAAACAATCCGATACCTGAATATATCTCTGTTTACCTTCGTGGAGCAGCCAATGAAGAACAAAAGTCTCAGGCAACTGCATGGCTTAAATCTCCGGAAAACCTGAAGGTTTACCTGGAGCTAAAAAAAATAAACAGTTTGACAACCGACTTAAACATGCTTCAGCAGTTTGACGTGAAAGTGGGCAAACGAAAAGTTCTAAAAAAATTCCGTAACAATCGTTCGAAGATTATTGCAGCCTGGGTGCAGCGCGTCGCTGCAATTTTATTTATTCCGGTGTTGTTTGGCGGAATTTGGTATTACATTCAGCAAAATAAGTTTAGAAGGGATCTCGACAAATTGATGGTAACCCAAGAAATTGTTACCCAACCAGGAACAAAAACTCATCTTTTTTTACCCGACAGTACTGAAGTTTGGCTAAATTCATCCAGCACAATTCGGTTCCCTTCTGTATTTTCCGGTCGCGATCGGCGGGTAACGCTTATTGGACAAGCCTACTTTAAAGTGTTTCACAACAAACAAAAACCGTTTATTGTAAACACCAGTTTTCTCGAAGTTGAGGCACTTGGTACATCATTCGATTTATCTGCTTACACCGACGACTATAAAATTTCAACAACGCTGGAAGAAGGAAAGGTAAAAGTAACTGACAAGAAGGATACTGAAAAAGTAATGTATCTCAATCCTGACAATCAGATAAACCTTTCGATTGCGGATCGGTTATACTCAACACAGAAAGTCAGAGTCAAAGACGTTATTGCATGGAAAGACGGTATTCTTGTTTTTAATCAAACACCATTTTATGAAGTTGCCACGAAACTGGGGCGCTGGTTCAATGCCGACATCCAGATTACTGATAAGTCGATTGCTAACTATCGCTTTACAGGTACGTTCACTAGCGAGAATCTTGATCAGGTAATGGAATTGTTGACCATATCAGCTCCAATTGCATTTTCAAGTTCAAAACGAAAAGCTCTTGAAGATAAGTCATTCACAAAGCAAGAAATTCGAATTTGGGGAAATCCAAATGCAAAAATAAACCTGAAATAATTAAAAGACAGTGCCTATGAAGTAAATAATTTGCAAAAAAACAGGGCAGTTCCCCAACTGCCCTAAAACTCAACCGTCAGACAACGGCTAAATTTTTATTTATTAATTCAAAAAGTAATTCAAACGTATGAATAAAAAACGAAACCGCCTATGGGTTGATGTAATACATCAATCCCGGGTCAAAATTTTATTGGCAATGAAATTAACAGTTATTTTGAGCCTTCTTTTTATATCTCAGGCATTTGCAGTTAAAAGTTATTCACAAAGAACAACACTAAATCTGAAAATGGAAAATGTAACCATTAAGGATGTTCTTCTGGCCATTGAAGATAAAAGTGAGTATTATTTTCTGTATAATGACGATTTGATAAACGTTGACCGTAAGGTCTCAATCGATGTTAAGGATCGAAAAATTCAGGATATTCTTTCGTCGGTATTTTCAGGAAGCAATGTCACTTTTGTCCTGAAAGACAGGCAAATTGTATTGTCTCCACTTCCGGTAAATAATCAGGAGACTAGTCAGCAACACAAATCCGTTTCCGGCAAAGTAACAGATTCTTCCGGAAGCTCACTTCCTGGAGTTTCAGTGGTGATAAAAGGTACATCAAACGGCAAGATTACTGATGCTGACGGTAAATTTACCATTCAGGATGTTCCCGGGGATGCCGTATTAATTTTTTCTTTTGTGGGGATGAAAACGCAGGAAGTTGCTGTTGGTAACCAAACAAATATCAACATTACACTGCAAGAAGAAAGTATTGGAATTGATGAAGTAGTTGCTGTTGGTTACGGCACACAAAAGAAATCCGACCTAACAGGTTCCGTTGCATCTGTCAAACCCGAGCAATTGAAAGAGGGAATCAGCCAGTCGGTAAGTCACGCTTTACAAGGTCAGGTTGCAGGTGTAACTGTTATACAAAATTCAGGAGAACCTGGCGGGGGCGTTGAAATCAGAATCAGGGGTGCTGGCTCTATCAACGACAATAGCCCATTGTATGTAGTTGATGGAGTTATTGGGGGAATTTCAGGACTTAACCCCGCCGACATTGAAAGTATGACCGTATTAAAGGATGCAGCTTCGGCAGCTATTTACGGATCAAGAGGTGCGAATGGGGTTGTAATCGTAACCACAAAAAAAGGGAAAAGGAACCAAAAGACAGCAGTTTCACTGAATACAAGTCAAGGTATACAATCGGCGTGGAGGATGCCAACCTCGCTCGACGCTACTCAGCGAAACATGATTCATAAAGAAGCATTAACCAATGACGGGACGCCATTAACAGAATCAATCTGGAATTATTATAACGACCCAAACAACGCAATTACCCGGACTGATTGGTTTAAAGAAGTACTGAAACCGGCATACATTTCGACACAGGATCTGAGTATTCAGGGCGGAGGTGAAGGCTCGAACTATTTGTTTAGCCTGGGCTATCTCGATAACAATGGTATTGTTATGGGAACAAATTATAAAAGATACAACATCAGGTTTAACAGTCAGCACGATCTGGCGAAGAATCTGGTTTTTGGCGAAAATTTCTCTGTTGTAATTGGAGATCAGAAAAAAGCTGAGACAAGTGGTGATTATGATGGAATATTAAGCGCGGCCCTTTTCAATATGCGCAATACCCCGGTATGGGCCGATGAAGCAAATGGAATCTATGGTACGCCAACCGGCGACTTTCCTAATCCCGTCGCTTCGCTTAACAGCAAGTCAATGACTCAGAAAAACAGGGGCTTTGGAGGAAATGCCTATCTGGAATATAAACCTTTTAAATTCATAACATTTAAAACTGATTTTGGATACAACTGGAACTTTACAAAAGATAAAAGATTCACAGCCATTGCAGTAGGCGGAGGTCGCGGACTCGATAAAAACAGTTTGACTGAGACCTATACAACCTCTCAGACATGGGTTTGGAACAATACACTGTCTTTTGATCAGCGTTTTGACAAGCATCATTTGGCTGCGCTTGCAGGTATGTCAATGGAATCGGGAATCGATGAATGGTTAGCTTCCGGAACAGCTAAGGATTTCAGCAATGAAAGTGAAGCATTGCGCTATTTCAATAACGGAAGTACCTATCCTGACCATGCTTCAGGAAGCGCTGATGATTACGCCTTGCAAAGTTATTTTGGTCGTGTTAGCTACGAATTTGCTGACAAATATCTTTTTTCAGCCAACATTCGTGCTGATGGATCTTCAAAATTTCCTGTAGACAAACGTTGGGGAGTGTTTCCTTCAGTTTCAGGAGGATGGAGAATTTCGAAAGAAAACTTCTTTAGCGGCTTAACCAGTGCTATTTCTGATTTGAAATTGCGTGCAAGCTGGGGACAATTAGGAAATGACAAAATACCTAATTACCAATATTACAGCACTGTTAGTACGGTAGAATCGCCAACTCTCGGAGGAAGTGACTTTACAGCGGTTGCTCAAAATCGATATTCCAATCCAAACATTAAATGGGAAGTTACCACCCAAACAGATTTCGGTATTGATGCAAGTTTTCTGGATAGCGGTCTTTCTTTAACGGCTGATTACTACGACAAGGAAACGACTGATATTTTAGTTCAGGTACCTCTTGTTTCATCGTTGGGAGTTGGAATTGCCCCATACCGTAACGCAGGACAAGTATCCAACAAAGGATTTGAATTGGGATTGACCTATAAAAACTGGGACAATGAATTTAAATATGCAGTATCTGCAAGTATAGCACATGTGACCAACAAGCTCATAACACTTGGAGTTGCCGGCGATAAAGAAATATTTGCCTCTAATTACAAGAATGTAAACGTTGGCAGAATTGCTGAAGGCGAAGCTTTAGGACATTTTTATGTACTTAATGCTCTCGGCATTTTCCAAAACCAAACAGAGGTAGATAATTACATAAATGATTCAGGAGAAAAGATCCAACCCTATGCTGTTCCTGGCGATGTTAAATTCGAGGATCGAAATGGTGATGGTGTTATTGGTGCAAATGACAGGTTCGATGCTGGAAATAGCTTCCCAACCTTCACTGGTTCGTTGAACTTTAATGCAGAATATAAAGGATTTGATGTAAGTATGCTTTGGATCGGAAACCAAGGAAATAAAATCTTTAACGGACTAAAACTGGGAGGTGTGTTTATGCAGGGAACCAGCTACAACAACAGTACTGAAATTCTGGATCGCTGGACTCCGCAGAATCCTAGCAATACTGTTCCGAGGGTGTCTGTTAAAGACCTGAACAGCAACAAAACTTACAGTACGCTTTATCTTGAAGACGGAAGTTTTGCCCGTTTAAAATACCTGACTTTTGGTTATACTTTCGATAAAAGCATTACCGGCGAAAAAATCTCAAAACTTCGTGTTTACCTTACCTGTCAGAACCTGATAACAATTACCAAATACACAGGATTTGATCCTGAAGTTGGGTCATCCGGAGCGTATAGTAGCAAGTACAGTATCGAAAAGAATATGTATGGTGTTGACAAAGGAACTTATCCTCAGGCAAGAGCATTTATCCTTGGTTTAAACTTTAATTTCTAATCAAAAAAAATTGAAGAAGATGAAAAAAATAATAATATACTCAGTGGTGCTATTTGCCCTGACATCGTGCGCAAAAGATTTTCTTGACAAACAGCCTCATGAATTTACAGATGCGGTATTCTGGAAAACTGCTGACCAGGCAGAATCGGCTCTTGCAGGCGTTTACAGTCCTTTACAAGGTGAGGAGGCACTAGGCGGTGAAGAATGGTGCGGGATTGAAGCATTTAGCGACAACGCATATTTGAACGACAATTATTCGGATTATATCGCGATGTCGGAATTCAGAGCTCTTGAGAACAACGAAGGAGACCTTAGTCACAATAGTTATGTAGAATATTATCAGACCATAAAACGGGCAACTGATGTTCTGACTAACGTTCCGAACATTTCAATGGATGCAGCTCAGCAAAAAAGAATATTGGGCGAAGCAAATTTTTTACTCGCTTTCGCTTATTACCAGGAAGCTTGCAGGTACGGAGGACTGCCGATTTATGATTCGAATAATCCCGATGCGTCATTGGTCAGGGCTACCGAAGACCAGACTTGGGCAGTAATTGAAACCAGCTTGAAAACCGCAACGACGCAACTCGACTGGAGCCACGAGGAAGGTCGTCCGGGTCTTGGGGCTGCATGGGGAATGTTGGCAAAAGTATATGCACATCAGGGAAAGTGGACTGAAGCAAAAGAAGCTGCAGAAACTGTTATTAGTTCGGGGCATCATTCGTTGACTCCAAGTTATGCAGACGTGTTTACCATTGAACATGAAAACAATAGTGAAATTCTTTGGGGTCTGGGCGCCCGGCTTGATAGCTATCCAATCACACCTATACTGATGTTGCCAAATAATGTTTGGGGCGGACTGCATGATGAGCCGCTGGGAGAAGGCTGGAGACTGGTAAGCGCAACTGAGTCATTTTATGATTCATATCAGGCGGGTGATCTAAGGAAAGCTGCCACTGTGGCAAAACGTGGTGTTGACGTAATTACCTACAATGGAGTAACTGATGTTCTGCAGGCGCCAAACAACCAGTCGCCCGTAGTTTGCGTGAAATACCAGTCACCGTATAAAGATTCATATACAGGATGGGCTGCAGGTTTGAATGTTCCGGCTTTACGATATTCAGATATATTGCTTATCGATGCTGAAGCTATTATGAATTTAAATGGTGGAGGACCAACCCATAGAACGGTGGGAGTATCTGCTGCCGCAACATCGTTCAATTTAGTTCGCACACGTGCGGGATTGGCAGCGATATCTGCGCCAACCTTTAACGACTTGATGTACGAACGTCGGATGGAACTTGCATTTGAAGGAGGCGATCGCCACTTTGATCTGGTTCGTTGGGGATTAGCAGCAGAAGTTTATAATTCATTGCCTGCAGAAGGTAGTTATAAACCTGCCCGTAATTATGTACCTACAACTCATCGTCTGTTGCCATTTCCTCAGGCCGAAATTGACAACAGCAATGGTACTATAACTCAAAATCCGGGGTATTCCGTAGCTCAGTAACCAATAGAATATGATCCTCTTTTTATCCGGTTCCTTAGTTGGGGAACCGGATAAAACTGTTTTCGCTCAGGAACTTCTCTGTTTCTTTTGCAAACGACACTCCCAAGTACTTACTGAAATTCAACAATTTAGATAAAAATACAGTATAAGAATACGATCTCTGTAATTTAGGAACACCAACTACAATCTAAACTTACCAGAACCATGATTTCTGAAAAAGACTGCTTTTCATTTCATTTTACTCATAAATTACCCTCAACGTTTTGTCTCTTTTTTTGTGCCTTTCTTTTTAGTTTTCTTTCAGTTCACTCAACCAATTTAGAACTAAAGATTACAAAATCTTACCTGAATATTCCGGTCAACGAGATATCTAGAATGAAGCTGGTTCAAATCAGTGTAAACGGCAATTTAAAACGTGAATTTCCGGTTCAACTAGCAGAAGACACAATTGATAATTATTGGATATACATTGATGTCACCGAGTTTAAGGGGAAAACCATTTCACTCTCGTGCCCTGCAAAGGCCGAGTGGTTACGACGAATCTATCAGGATAACCAGATTGCAGGCTCCGACAGTTTATACAAAGAGAAATATCGTCCGCAGTTCCACTTTACGGTCAAAAGAGGCTGGACTAATGACATAAATGGACCAATCTACTACAATAATCAGTACCACATGTTTTGGCAATCTTTTCCATTCGGGAAATCATGGAATACGGGTTTTATGTATTGGGGACATGCGGTCAGTAATGATTTGATGCACTGGAAAGAATTGCCCATTGCCCTGCGACTCGACAGTTTGGGTTCTCCCTGGTCGGGAACTGCTGTCGTTGATAAAAATAATTCAGGCGGATGGGGCAAAGGAGCATTGGTCCTGTATTACACGGCATATGACAGATATTCATTTAAGCAGGTTCAGTGCATCGCATATAGCACCGATGGAGGAAACACATTTCAGCGATATGCAGACAACCCGATAATCGATAGCAACCGGGAAGTGGATTCGAATGATACGCGCGATCCGAAAGTGTTTTGGTACGAACCGACAAAAAAGTGGGTGATGGTGCTTTTTGAGCGGGACGGGATGTCTTTCTATAACTCGGATAATATGCGCGACTGGAAAAAACAAAGCCATTTTCCTCATTTAGCAGAATGCCCCGATTTTTTTGAATTACCGGTCGATGGAAATCCGGCACACAAAAAGTGGGTCTTGCATGGCGGATCGGTTGGTTATTATATTGGCGATTTCGATGGTTCAAAATTTACACCTGAAGTCGGAGAAGTGCGGTATGGCGAAATTGAGGATGAAAGTGACAATGATTTGCTGTATGCGGCTCAGTCGTTCGAAAACATGCCCGACGGAAGACGGGTTCAGGTGGGTTGGGGAAGAATACAACATCCCGGAATGCCTTTTACACAAATGATTTTGTTCCCTACCGAGTTTAAGCTGAAAACAACGGATCAGGGACTTCGGCTCTTTGCTACACCCATAGCTGAGATTGAACAATTACATAATAAAGGCTTTGTATGGAATTCGCTGAATGTTCAGGAAGCAAATAAGAACCTGCAACAAATTACTCCCGGACCATTGCATATCCAGGCAACTTTCTCGCTTGAAAAAGGGCATTCTTTCCGGTTGTATTATCAGGGGAATAAGTTGGTTACTCTCAACTCGGATGAACTTCCGAAAGGTGAAAATAAAATTGAGATCCTGATTGATAAAACGGTTGCCGAAATATATGTTAATGACGGTGCACGCTATTTTGTCCGCCAGATTAAACCGGCAAATACGAGGGATGGGCTTGTTTTCGAATCGGAAAAATATGGTCCTTATTTTAACAGGCTGTCGGTTTACGAAATGAAATCGATTTGGCAGTAATCAATTATTAATCCTGCATATGATGAAGTTATGAATTCTGTTTTTGTTTTTTTGGTTCTAACTTTTTTTGTTTCAAATGTATTTTCTCAGGATAAAACCGATCCGACTCATCATGTCCCAATAGACAAACACTTGTCCGGGAAATGGGAAAACAGTTTGTTGGACAATACCGTGACAGTTTATCGCGGAGATGAACTTAAAACGATAGGAATGCCTTGCGGTGGAATTGCTGCGGGTCAGCTTTATGTAAGGGGCGACGGAACGCTGGCTAATTGGTGGATTGCAAACAATGCATACAACACCGGCTACGGCATCGATCATCTGATGAATTTTAAAACAGCTCTTGGTCCCTGGAAAGTTTGCTATCAGACGTTTGAGCCTTTTAGTTACATCGATCAGGGATTTTCAATTTCGTTTTCCCAAAACGACAACAGAATAACTAAAACGCTTAGCAAAAAGGATTTCGATAATATTTCATTCATCGGAGAGTACCCGATTGCAAAAGTGAAGTACGATTCAAAAAATGATCCGCTGCCTGTGTCGGTCAATGCGGAAATCTTTTCGCCGTTTATTCCGCTGAATGCGCGGGAATCGGCCAATCCCGGCACGATTCTGAAATATACACTGACAAATATTTCGGATAAGCCTCTGGAAGTTACGCTTAACGGATGGTTACAAAATAGGGTTTGTCTCGAATTGAAAGATGAAATTCTGGCCGATAGCCGAAATCAAATCATCTCTCATGACGGAATGACTTCGCTGTACATGGATTTGGCGAAAGTCACGAATGCTCCTGAAGGACCAAAAGCTGAAACGATTGTCTTTGATGATTTCGAGAGTGGTAATTACAACGGGTGGGCTGTTTCGGGAACGGCAATGGGCGAAAGGCCAACCAAAGATAATCCTTCGGACATGGACATAAAGGGGTATTTAGGCGATTATTTAGTCAACTCAAAAATAAACGGTGACGAGGCCACCGGGAAAATGATTTCAAAAACTTTCACCATTGCCGACGACTATATTTTATTTAAGATAGGCGGTGGATTGCACCCCGGAAAAACATGCATAAATCTGGTTGTTGACGAAAAAGTTGTGCGTACTGAAACCGGCAGGAATGAAGAACAGCTCAAGTATCGAAGTTGGGATGTTAGCAGCCTGAAAGGGAAAAAAGCACATTTCGAAGTTGTTGACGATTGGACCGGAGACTGGGGACACATTAACCTTGACCAGATTGTATTTAGTAATGTTCCGAACCTGGATAAGAAATATTTTCCCGAAAATAAATATTGCTATGGAAACATGGCACTTAGCGTACTTGCCAATCACGCAGAGGGCGACGCCGATTTGTCCGCACCAGGGATTTCGACCGAATCGAAAAAAAGGACTGGCGAAAAGTTAACCGGTCAATTGGGCGTGTCGTCAGTATTGAATCCAGGAGAAAGTAAAAGCGTTGTTTTTTTGCTGACCTGGTATTTCCCAAACAGGCCCAAGAACTATGGCGAAGGCAATAATTGGGACGACCCAATACCAACCGATGGTCCTGCAATTGGAAACATGTATGCCAATTGGTTCGACAATTCGCTGGACGTAGCCGAACATCTGAAAGACAATCTGGAACGATTGAGCGCCGAAACTCACGCTTTTCACAAAGCATATTACGAAAATACTTCCGTTCCATACTGGTTAAAACAGCGGCTGATGATGCCGGTTTCAACACTGGCTACCGAAACGTGTCAATGGTGGGCAACTGGCAAGTTCTGAGCCTGGGAAGGCGTTGGCTCATGCACCGGGACCTGCACGCACGTGTGGAATTACGAACAGGCTCTGGCACACCTGTTCCCAGATCTGGAACGGAATATTCGTGAACGAACCGATTTTTCAACTTCGTTTCAGAAAGATGGGAGCATTCTGGCCCGAAACGGCGATGGCGGAGTATTGATTGATGGTCATGCCGGTGCAATTTTAAAAGCCTATCGCGAACATTTACAGTCGAAAGACAACCTATTCCTCTCCAGAAATTGGGAAAAGATAAAAATGGCGACTCAATTTCTTATCCGCGAAGATGGAAATGAAGACGGCCTAATTGAGAAGTCGCAGGCAAACACCTACGACATTGCTTTTTATGGCGCAAATACTTACGTTGGAGGCTTATATCTGGCAGCTTTAAAATCAGCTTCGGCTATGGCAGATATTGTTGGCGATACCGTTTTTGCCGCCGAATGTCAAACAATTTATCAAAGCGGGAAACAGCTAACCATGCAAAAACTTTGGAACAGCGAATATTTTATTCAGGATGTCGATCTTAAAAAATATCCGGAAAGCCAATACGCTGACGGCTGTTTGAGCGATCAGTTATTCGGGCAAACCTGGACTCACCTTGATGGATTGGGTTACATTTACCCTGAAGTTGAAACTAAAAAAGCGTTGCAATCAATTTGGAAATACAACTGGGCTCCGGATGTTGGCGCCCAAACAAAATACCACAAACCTGAACGGGTATATGCCGATCAGGGTGAGCCGGGGCTGCTGGTTTGTACCTGGCCTAAAAGTAAACATCCGGGCGAAGCTGGTGTCCGGTATCGTGATGAAGTGTGGACCGGGATTGAATATCAGGTGGCAACAAACATGATTTATGAAAACATGATTAAAGAAGGGCTGTCGGTTGTCAGGGCCATTCATGAACGGTATTCTCCGGAAAAGCACAATCCGTGGAACGAAATTGAATGTGGTGATCATTATGCCCGGGCCATGGCTTCGTGGGGTGTGATGATAGCGCTGGAAGATTATTTCTACAACGGACCGGAGAAAATGCTCCGTTTTGCTCCCAAAATTCAATCGGATAAGTTCGATGGTTTTTACACGACTGCTGAAGGGTGGGGAAACATCTCACAAAAGCGGACAGCCCATTCACAACAGAATGAGATTTCGATGTCTTATGGGAGCGTGAGACTTAAAAAGCTTGAGGTGGAAACACTTTCAAAACCAGGCCAAGTGAAACTTATGTGCGGAACCCGGGAAGTTCCGTATTCAGTGACTTACCAGGGGAACAAGATGAGCCTGACGTTTGACGAACTGAAGCTGACTCAGGAAAATCCACTTTCCCTTGAAATCAGCTTTTAAAAATGGAATAACTGAATTTCTGTTTGTTTAGTGTCTGGTACAGAAGAAAAACAGATGGAAGTATTAAGAATAAATAAAGCAATAATAATGAGGAAGTTTATTCCGATTTTAACAGTGCATCTTACGCTCGTATGTAATTTGGCAATTGCGCAGTCTTCAGGATTGGTATCTTTTGTGAATCCTTTTATTGGGACAGCAAAGTCGGATGTAACTACCAAATGGGGCAGCGAAGGTGGAACCTATCCCGGTTCTGTAGCTCCATGGGGATATATTCAAATTACTCCGGAAACCAGCATTGTGGAGCCATTCGGGTACAATTACAGCGACAGTTCCATTTATTTTTTCAGTTGCGTCAACCATTTTAGCGGCTACCCCAACGGATCTTCAGGAAAGATTGCTGTAATGCCAGTCGTTCAATCGGAAAACTTCCGATTCAAAAAATACAAACGACCATTTTCTCATCGAAATGAAATTGCTCAACCCGGCTATTATCGTGTTGAGCTTAGCGATAATTCAACAACTGTGGAAACAACTTCCACGGAACGTTCCGGAATGTTCAGGATTACATTTCCTGCCGGAATTAAACCTCGGGTGTTTGTGGGAGATCTTGGAACTATTTCTTTTCAATCCAACAAACTGATTTATGGAAGCGAACAGCATACTATTCTAAATTTTAGCGAAAATATTCTGAACAAAGTTGCCGTTGAAGGAGGCTATATTCTTGAATTTTCAACTTCCAGGCAGCAGAAAATTATTACAATAGAACTAAGCACTTCCGGAGTAAGTTTTGAAAGTGCGCAAAACAACCTTAATACTGAACTGAAATCGCTAAACTTTGATCAGGTCAAAAAGCAAACATCCGATCTATGGAATAAGGAACTTTCGGTGATTGAAGTTGGAGATACCTGCCTTCAGAATAAAACGATTTTCTATACCGCGCTATACCATTCAATGCTACTCCCTTGGATAATTTCGGATGTTGATGGAAATTACAGAGGAAAAGATAATCGGGTTCATCGGGCAAAAGGTAAATCTCAATACGCTGGCTTTTCTCCCTGGGACACATTTCGCACGCTGCATCCGTTGTTGTCGCTTCTTGCTCCCGACCGGCAAGCCGATATGGTACAATCTATGCTTGATGTTTATTTACAAACCGGTCATTTATCAGCAGGGCCGATGACTGGCAATCATGCAGTTCCTGTCATTGTGGATTCCTATTTTAAAGGTATTCTTGAAATCGACAGTACTGTATTGTATCAGGCAATGGCGCAAAGTCTTATCAATCCGCCTTTTCTGCAAAACGATTTGGAAATATATCACGAGAAAGGTTATGTACCTTCAACATATCCTGAATCGGTAACCCGTACCGTTGAATATGCATACGATGACTGGACCCTTGCACAATTCCTAAATCGTTTCCGCGAAAAAGAATCTGAACGAAAACAGTTACTTAACAGAGGGCAGAATTACAGAAATTTATTCGACGTTAGCGAACGTTTCCTTTTACCCCGAAATAACAGTGATTACGCAGTCGATCCGGGCACCGTTGGATACAAGGAAGGCGATAAATGGGTGTACTCGTTTTTCGTCCTTCAAAATCCCAAAGAACTGGTCAATTTAATGGGCGGCGATTTGGAATTTTCGGCATTGCTCGACTCTGCATTGCGGAACAATTACATTGTATTTGACAATGAAACGACATTTCATATTCCTTATTTGTTCAATTACGCCAATGCACCACAACTGACACAGAAATGGGTGCGAAGTATCGTGCAAAACCGTTTCAGAAATACGCCTGGAGGAATTCCCGGGAACGACGATTTGGGTTCGATGTCGAGCTGGTATGTCTGGAACGCCATAGGTATTTACCCGGTTTGTCCGGGCAGACCGGTTTACGACATTGGCTCACCCATATTCAGGAAGATTACTATTCATTTGAAAAATAATAAGCAATTTGTTATAAGTGCCCCCAATTCGGCACCCCCCAATATTTATATTAGTTCGCTGAAAGTAAATGAAAAAAAATGGGAACTCCCATGTATTTCGCATTCGTTAATTGCAAAAGGTGGCAAAATAGAAGTTCGCCAAACTAGTTCGACCGATTCAATTTGGATGTATTCTCAAACGACCGAGATCCCGGGTGAAACAATGCAAAGTCCTGATTTTGAAATTAAAAATATAAGACCATCTAAGACAAGCGTTTTTCCGAATGAACTCTTTTGGATTCGGTTTTCACTGGCAAACAAAGGTGCTTTAGGAACGAAAATTATTAAGCTTGTCGCTGACGGGAAAGAATGTAGTAAACGTAATTTTCTGGCGAAACACGGAGAAACTCTGATGGACTCAATACCCTGCCGTTTGTTTTCGGTCGGAATGACAAACGTTGTGATTGACAACCAGCCCTCAGTTCAGGTTGAAGTTTTGCAACCGGCGGAAGATAGTAAAAGGTGGAAATTTGAAGAAATTAAAGCACCGCAACTTATTAAAAGAGGTGAGTCACTACCCTACTCTTTTTCTGTTCAAAATATTGGTGGCAATACGGATTCAACTATGCTGAAGGTATTTCTTAATGAAATTCAGGAAAAGGAAGAAAAAGTGGTTTTAAAGCCCGGTGAGAAAAAGTTTATTTCATCAGACCTGCCAGTTAAAAATGATGGGATACAGCTGATTCGAATTAATTCACTTAGTAAACAGGTGAAGTCATTCAGCACAAATATGGATGCCTGTTTACTGGACCTTTCTACAACCATAAAAGAAAATGACAGTGTATTGGTTGATCATTCAGGAATGGATAATGACGGGAAAATTGTTGGTTTAAAGCAGACTGAAGAAAATTTTGGCAATAAATTTCTACGACTGGGAAAAGACTGCTACATCGAAGTTGGAAATACCACGAATGACGGTTCGTTGGACGAATCTCTTACAATGATGCTATGGATTTATCCTTCAGGGGAAAACAAAGGCCTTTCAGATATTTTTACAAAAGGAGATTTCAACGTTATCCAATCATTTGGAAATAAAAATTTGTCTTTTTTTGCAGGAGGTTGGGGGCGCGGAACCTGCACCATCGATCTCCCAGCTAATTGGTCAAATACATGGCATCATGTTGCCGGAGTGTGTGACGGCAAAAGCCTGAAACTTTATCTGGATGGCTCCCTGAAAGCTTCTCTGGAGTTGACTGATCGTGTGAATTTATCATCTTCAGGGCATTGGATTATAGGTCGAAATGAAGAATTTCCCATGGAACGAATTTTTAGTGGGTTCGTCGATCGAATAAAAGTTTTTGCGGCTGCATTGAATGATCGGGAAATTAAAGATATAGTTCAACTAGAGAGCGACTTGCATAAGAAATAACTCATATAAAACTCTAGCCTATAAGTCGTGAAATAAACAATGATTTCGCATGATTCTAAGATCAAATTGAAAAGCAATGAGGATATAAAAATTGATGAATCCCCTTTATTCGATATTTATTACAACAGAATAAACTGAACAAATTACAATAGATATTAACACCATATTTGACACCATTTAAAAACAAAACCTCTGTAATAGAAATTATTACAGAGGTTTATTTAAATATTTGGTGACCCCAAGCGGAGAAATATCGAACTTTTGGGTTGAAGATTTTGAGTCAGTAAAGGAGTTTATGAATGTCGATGTACATAAAAAATCAAACAATAATAAGTTGAAGCGATAGAAATGAAGGAAAAGTTTTATAGAACCATTTGCAGGGCAAATTTTAGAGTAAAATTGTTTTCGTTGTAATAAAATCATCCTTCAATTTTGGTGCTATTGTGTATTCGTTCATTTAAGTAGTTGACAAATTGTATCTTAAGTATAAATCTTGTCAACGACCTCTGCTAAATATTCTATTTTATCCAAAATTTCGTCCATTTTAAAATGATTATTCGATTAAATTTTTAACTGCGTCAAAATCGAAATTTTCGGTAAAATTTTCTACTAAATCTTTCCCTAATTTGGTGTTGATGTACCTATAAGCTAATTCAATGAAATAAGGTTTTACCGGATTTTTATCGGCATCTTTAAAATATTCAGGATTGAATTTGTACAAAGTAGTTCCGCCACTCTTAGTATCCCAAAACCCGCTAAATGTAAATGTTCCTGTTTTTTCGGCATCTTCGGGGGTATCGGCATAGTAACCATCAATGGTTACGTAATCATTAGTGCTGTCTCCATAATAATTTTTCCAACTGAGATTTTCTTTTTTTGCTTTAACTACTGCCGGTTTTGAAAGCCAATCGGATGAGTTCTCTTTCAATGCTTTTTGTACCATAGCTTTTTTCTGCTCAATCTTTTTTTCATAGTCGGGATAGCGTGCTTTTCTTACGGTTAAATTTTTCTTTCCGTTTTCATACAATTGTGGATATTTTACAGGGTCTTTCATCATTCCGGCACATTCTTTTTCTATCTCTTTTATTTTTTCTGAGGTGTATAAATATTCCCTGTCGTAATATTCCAGTAATGCTTCCAAATATTCTTTTCGTGTGACAGGGACTAAGAGCTGAATATTTGATTTTGTAAAATACCAATGCCGGGTTATAAATGTGCTACGATTCCCAAATTTTACCGATGATTCGGGAATGTCCTGGTAATAACCCTTGCTGTTGTTGACGCTATGTATTTCGTCCTGTTTGATAAAATTGCAAAGGGCAATCATTTTCCCGCTGTATTTGTTGTAGGTTTCGTAAAAAGGATAATCGTCAGAAAACGTAAACGCGTATTCAATATCAGGATACCTGTTTACATAAGCCCTGAGAACATTGCCGTATTCATCATTTACTTTCAAATTATTTTTATAACAGAAATATTCATAGCATCCTACATTCAAATCATAACTCAGCAGAGAATTCTTCCCATAAAAAATACTGGCGTTTGATGGTGTTCTAAAAGCAGATTTCAGAACACAACCTGTAAGATTAAAATTTTTGCGACTGTCTTTCTCCAAAGTTTCAATTTGGGTAAGTACTTTGTTGGCCGTTGCCTTATTGATTGGAGTTCCTAACTGATCGAGCCAATGCGCTTTTTGCTGCGGCATTTCACAATGTGCGGCATCAATATATTTTCCGGGTACTTCTGCCAAATCTTTATCCGTAGTGCAGGTTTGCGCATGGACTGTTTGCAAAAACAATCCGAAACAAAAAAACAAAATGATTTTACTCTTTGCATTTATATTGCTAATGTCCTTTTTCATACCTGATTATTATTAGATGGCTTATAAATGGCTTTTGAGTATGTCGGATTAGTAACATATTTTCAGCCCACAACGGAATTGCGATTCAATTTCTGGTCGCTGCGCTGAGAGTATGTTTTCAGAACTGCAAAGAGAAATATGATGATAATTATTTTTTTCACAATTAAGTTGTTATTCTTTCAAATGTTTATTTTCCAAATCCACTAATGCCTCCGCTCATATTGCCGGATATTAAACTCATACGCCCCGAAGCTGTAATAGAAACACTGGGGTCGCTTACGATACCGGCTGGGTCGCTTACGGTATTAGAACCGGCACTCACTCCGGCTTCCCCTGTTGCATATACATCTTCAATCCCTTTGCTGCTTAGCTCCATTCCTATCCCTGCTTTAATGTGAGCACCTGCCTGTACCGGCCCTTTTTCTAAAGAAACTTCCTTGTTGATAACTGTTGCTTCTACAGTACCCTTCACAAACTTCTCCTTGCCATCGTTCCCTGATTTGAAATGCAGATTCCCGCTGATAGCTTTAAAATCGAAAATTATAGATGACTTGGAGCAATTGAATTCAAACTTATTACCAAATCCAAAGTTGAGTTCTGAATGATACTGGCAGTGCATATCATCAAAATCAGCCAGTTTTATCTTTTTCTCTTTATCTGGTTTGGGAGCTTCGCAAATATTGTTTTCTGTGATATAAGCGGTTTCTAAATAACGGCCACTTATTGCCGCCAGCCATTCTTTTTTTGCATTAATCTGTGTTGCAGCAAATTGATCCTCCTCCTCTATAAATTGCTTCCAGTAAAGTTCTTCTTCTATTTTAAGCCTTAATAGGTGGAGGTATTCATCATAAGCTTGTTGCAAGGGTCTATTATAGTTTTTATAAACCCATTCACTAAAAGCCCGGTTTACTTTGCATATATCATAGCCAAGGTTTTCTCCTTTTTTCCCTAGTTCAGTTTCTTGCGTTGCAACTACGCTGAATTGTTTTTCAAAATTTTTATGGGCTTTATCTTTTTCGGTTTGAAAGTTTTTAATAATGTCCTCTATTTTCTTTTTAGCCATTTTCAGACGATAAGTGCTGCCGCCATCTTTATCCATATCCTCAAGGTTTCGCTGTGCATTTTGCTCGTATAAATTAGTTGGCGCTGCAGCAGTTGCTTTTTTACTGGTAATTGATTTAAGAGTTACATTTCCTTTTTTATCGCCTAACATTTTGTAAGTTTCTGCTGCCTTTTTTTGTGCATTAATAAGATAGGGTTGTAATTGCTGGTTTAACCGGTCAGTATAGTTTCCAATATCTTTTTGAAAATTATCCCATACATATTTCAACTGCACTTCTTCATCATAATTTTTGGGGAAATCGGGACGAACAAATTCTCTTAGCCCCAGTGGATTGGGATCGGGGCGAAAAGGCTTGCGTATATCACTCCCTTTTACTTTGTAACCTAGTTTTCGGAGCATATTCAGTTTGTCGAGCGAATAACTGTAAGCCATTGAGTTTTTCATTTTCTCGATGGCTTTAGGTGTATTGCCTTTGCTTTGCTCTATCAGGCATTGCGTATAGTTGGCTTGCGGGTGATAGGCAAATGCTTTTACCACCTTATCTAAGTTAGCATTGGCTTTATCAACTTCTCCGAGGTAAAACCATGCCTGTCCGAGGTTATTGAGGATAGTGGTGTTGTCGGGATAGAGTTTGTTTAAATATTCCAGTAATGGTATCGCTTTATGAGGTGCGCCACCCATGCTTAGCATGGCAGAAAAATTGCAAAGTAAATCAGCGTCCGTTACATTATCTGTACAGGCCATTCCCATAATCAATACTGCTGTTTCTAACTGACCGGTAGCCCAAATTCCTACTGCTGCATTACCCGTTGCTTCGGGAGAAAATTTATTACTTTTATAGTCAGCATAAATAAGCTGTGCGGTCTGTTTTGCTTCGATTGAAATTCCTTTTTCGATATACTCGTTCATCGCTTTTATATACGCAGGCAGCGTGGCGGCTGTTAATGTTATTTTTGGAATAGCAGCGATAAGTGTAGCATTTTTTGAAGGCACACTAAAGGCATCACCGTTTACGGCCGCTTTTACATCTGCATCGGTAATGCCGCCTGGCATTGACGGAACCGTAGTTGACATACCCATTTGCTCCATCATCTTTTTTTGTTCGGGTGTCAGTTTATCCAGTAGCTGCTGTGCCTGATTAATTTTATCCTGCATCTCCTTTGTTGTGGTTGGATTCGTTGTTTGAGCAGATACAACTGTTACAAAGAATAATGCGGTTACTATGGCGCATAGATGGTTCATAAATTTTAAAGTTTTTTGCATAACTGGTTATTTAAGTTTAGTCAAGCATTTTCCTTAATGCATTTAAATCAAAATTCTTTTCCCAATTATTAAAGAACCTTGCAGAGAAGCCTTTTTCTTTATCGATTTCGTAACGGAACTGGACTCCTATCAGCAAAGGTTTTGTTGCCTGCCCGTTATTGCTAATAAAATAAGCCGGGTTTAAAACATAGAGTGCCGATTTATATTCTCCCTCTTCATCATAAAACCTGCCCAAAGCTTCCAAACTCTCATTGGCGCCCTTTAGCATCGTGTTTTGGTCAACCACTGCCGGCTTTTGCAGCCATTCCGTTTTTTGTTTAGCCAGCAAATCTTTCAGCTTTGCTTTTTTTTCTTCATAAATCTTGGGATAGTCCAATTTGTCGGCTTCTAAATCTGCCATTCTTTTTTTTGCCCAGTCAGAAGTTTGGTTTGCTATTTCATTCAGTGATTTTGCATTGAGGTATTCAAAATTAGCTTTCTCTATTTCTAAATATTCCAGCATATCCTCCAGGTATTGTTTGCGGCTTACCGGTATCAGCAAAGGCACACCGGATTTAATGACATAATAATGACGATCTATAAGATGGTATGAATCAGGAGAAATGCCTTTATACCTGCTATCTCCCCAACCATTTTCAACATAGCCATTACCATTATTGAGCTTCAGAAATTCGGCATGTTTGTTCTTATAATCATCAGACATACTATTAACCAGTGTTTGCTCTGAAAAATATTGCGATACCCTGCTGGGTCTTTCCTTTTTATCTTTTTCAAAATCAGACCCTGGTTTGGCTTCTATAGGGAAGGAATAAACCGTGCGACCATATTTAATATAAAATTCACCCGTACCCACAGCATGGGCTCCGTCAGGGGATATATATGGATTAACGTCAACCTTGAAAACGGTTCTGTATTCATCTACTATTTTGGGCACATGCTCGGTAACATGACAAACTAATTGATAAACCCCCAGTTGATAACCATATGCTGCGTAAACGTTTTTACCATAAGTGCTGTTATCTGCTCTGGCAAAACTTACTCTGGCGACACAGCCGGTCAATTTAAAATCCTTACGGCTGGCTTCTTCCAGTTTTTCAATAGCGATGAGGTTTTTCATCATTGCAGTTTTTTCGGCGGTAGTACCTTTTAATGAAAAACCATATTTTGTTTGGGTATGGTCGGTATAAATCCCGGCTACTTCATCAGCACTTCCGTTACAAGGCGTTTGTGGCGCAGTTATTTTTTTTGTTGTTTGCGAAAAACAGGCGGCTGCAGTCAACAGAAAAAATAGTAAGATGATATTACGTTTCATAGTATTTAAAATTTTGGATGAAATAATTGGGATGTTTTTTTAATTTCTGTTATCAGAAGTTTGGCGGCGTAACTGTCCAGGACTGGCCGCTTTTAGTATCAAAGCCATTGGAGGTAATACCCGATACTTTTCCTGATGGGTCGTAATTATAATACACCCAGCAAATTCTTACCGGGCGTAGGCTTACAGTTGTTGCCATTTCATTGTTGCAGGCCCGTGTATCGTTACAGGAAATCATTTTGGCATCTTCAAAATAGACTTTATATTTAATCCGGTTGAATGCCTGGTTGTAAGGATTTTTCTCAAATACATCAATCTGACCCTTCACAATAATTTTCCCAAGTTGTGCGTGTGCCAAAAAGTCGGCGCTGGCAGAGCAGGGCGAAAATTTGAAATTAACAGTTGTGTTTTGATTTTGACCGTTAGTTGTTACTTCAATAATTTCCACCTGCTTTTCGTAACCTTTATAGGTTGAGTTACCAACAAACTTTGTTGGGCTGACGCTGCCCAGAAATTTTCCATAATTGAAATTTTGGGTAAATCCATGGTAAGATAAAAGCATGGAAAAAATGACAAGTGATAATAATTTTTTCATTTTATTAAAATTTAATTGATTATTGTAAAGGAGATAGTTTTAGGGAATAGAAGTACCATGTATTCTCCGGGCATTTGATAACTATTTCATTGAAGCCCGATATCAAATTCATTCCAAATACAAAATTTGATTGCTGTGATTGTGTTGGATTCAGGAATACGGAGGTGGTTTGTTCGGGAATGGTTATAGATGAACCATATCTGGATACTTTTATTTCAGCGTGGTCGTAATTTTGAAAGCTACAGTTAAGCTGCAAAAGATAGAACCCGGGTGCCTGACAGCGTGGAATTTGTAAGTCAATGATTCCGCTTGTAAGGCATATCGTTTTACTACTCAGATAAGGAATTGGTCCTTCAAAGAAAAGAGTATTGTCTTCATCACTCATTTGGGGCCAAATGAAAGTGTATGTTTTAGGATTACCTGTAGGTACTGGTGCGGGAATATTAAGTTTGGTTGCGTCTTTTTTATATAGTTCAAAAGCGGCCTTCGTTGAAAGAAAATTGTCGGATCTCTTTAATGATTGTATTTTCTGAATCATTTCTGTTTTTCTGGGCGCTTTTACTTGTGCATAGCTGCTGCAAACAAAAACACAAAGACATACAGTGAAGTAAAATCGGGTCATAAAATAGTTTTTAGTTTATTTAAAAATTCCTGTGCCGTTTACTGAAGTGGCACCGCTGTTAAGACTCATTCTTCCTTCCATTCCTGCTGATGCGGTTACAGGGTCACCAATTTTTCCGGGATCACTTACACCCGGTGTAGGTAAACTTGCTTCGGCCTCTACACCCCCTTTTACAATTACATCAGTAATACCAGTTCTATCTATTTCTATATCAACACCTCCTGTTACGCTGGCACTTGCTTTTACCGGACCCATTTCCGCTTCCACACCTGCTTTAGGGCCGATACTCACCGTGCAATTCTTAAATGAATCTCCAAAGCCGGCGTGATCTAAATCCTGTTTCAATTCTATTCCTAATATCAACGCATTAAAGGAAGTGGTCATTCCGCTGCAATCTAATTTTATGCTAAAGCCTAAATTGGCAAGTCCTAATGATTGACTAAATTCACTGTTGATGTTACAATTAGGATCTTTGAATTGTGTTAACCGGCCGCCTTTTCCTTCTGCATCATCCACACAATCATATTTTGTAATGTTGGCAAAGTTGAACCCGTTTTGCGTTAAACTTAAATCCCTTAGCCATTGCGCCTGTAACCCGGCATTGATGCCAGGTAATAATTCAGGATAAGTATTATAAAGCGATGAGTAAGCCATTTCATTTAGCAGTTGCTTATCGGCTGCCAGGTAATCATTGTACAACCCTTCCAGTTTGGTGTTATATGGTTTTAGAAATGCATCGGATGCTTTTACCGATTCCAGGCAAATCATTTCCAGCGTTGTGCTTCCGCCTTCGCCTACATCAGCCATTTTTTTATTAATGGCAATCATCGCATCATCATATTTTTTCTTTAAAGCGCCGCCTTCCCCATTTATATAATCCTGGATACTTTTAGCTGCATTCAGTTTTTTATGCTGTAAGTTTTGTAATAGCATATTTTCTTTTGCATTCATTTTCTCTGCATACATGGGAGCCGCCACAATTTTTACTGCTTCACTTTGACTAACAGAACCAGGGTTTGCTTTAGCCCTGTTCATGGCATCCATAAATTGCTTTTGCTGTTGTTCTAATTGACTCAGCATTTGCTTATTGGATTCTTCACCTGCTTTCTGTAATGGTTTTAAACGCTGTTCAATATCTGCACGAAATTGTTTCCATATTGGGTCCAACGCCCTGCACTCTGCTACTGATTTTGGAAAGGCAGGCATTGTAAATCCACCCAGATTAAGTAAATCGTCGCTTTTATTGGCAGGTGGAAAATTGTTGTAATCACCTGTTCCGGGACTGTAGCCTAATTGCCTCAACATATCTGCCCTTGTACTGCTGTATCCTTGTTTGAAAGCGGTTTTTGCTGCGGCAGTGGCTGCTGTTTTATTGCCTTTGCCTTCGGCAATCAAACATATTGTTTGGTTTGCCTGCGAGTGTGCCGGCGAAAGTACAAGTGTAGTATCTAAATATTTGCCCGCTTTGTCAACATCGCCTAATGCAAACCATGCTTGCCCCAGGTTGTTGAGTACGGTACTATTCTTTTTGAAGCGGCCATTCAGGTTATTGAGAATGGGGATTGCCATTTCAGGTGACCCCATCATGGTTAGCATAGATGCATAATTATTTAAATTGTCGGTGTTATTGGCATCGTCTTTACACACCTGTGCCATTAAGCTCAATGCAATCTGGGTGCGGCCCATCATCCACAATGCAGTGGCAGCATTACCCATTTCATCGGTAGTCGCTCCCTTTTCTTTCAGGTCTTTATAAATATCGTTTGCTTTATTTTTTGCGGCAGGCAGTACGGCGGCAAGAGTTGTATTTCCAGTGGTGCCAACAAACGTACTCATATTTGTATTGGAAGGAGTAGCGGCGATGGTTGCAATCGCTTTGCTATTTTTTGCAGGAATGGGACCATTGGAAACATTACCACCTGGGGCAGACTGGTTGCTGTTTACCTCGTTAATGGCATTATTCATTTTTTGCCCTACACCCATTGCATTCATTAAGCTGTCCATTTGCTTCCGGGCTTCCGGGCTCATGCTGTTCAGTGTTTCATTCAGCTCTTTCATCGCCTCTGCCATTCTTTTTTTATCGGCCTCCATCTGTTCTTTGGAAGGCTTTTGGGAAAAAGCAACAATTGTCAGTATACTGAATAAGACAAGGAATGATAATTTTCTCATTTTTAAAGTTTTATTAATTGTTTTTAAATCCAAGAGGGTTTTCTATCAGGGGAGTATAATTTGGATTACAAGGTTTAAATGCCCATCCGTTTGGATAGTCCTGCATACTGCCAAAAGGACCTTCTCTTTCTGTGGGCTCTGAAGTTTGCAATATCAAATCGGTTTCATCGATGCCCGAGAAATAATGAAGCGTGAATGTGTAAGTGATTTCCTCTAATTTTCTTTTGCTTGTTTTAAGTAATTTTCCCCATTGGTCGGGATGATTTTGGTTTTGACTCCATTCTTCGTTGCCACCACTCAAAGGAGCCATAGTTAATTGATTTCCGTTTAAACTATACTTGCCGCTTTCATACTGAAATATCAATACGTTCATCGTAGAAGAAAAAACTTTGTAACGATACTGATATGTGCCATCATTTTTAAAAGTGTATTGTCGGGTTGAATAACCATTTGTCATTGTTCCAAATTGAGTTTCAGAAATACCATAACTCCAACTTCCTGCGATGGAAGATTGACCGATATTGCTCTCTGATACGGGCGTGTTTTCAGTTTGAGTTGATGTTGCATTTTCATTTAATTCCAAACTATTTACAAATGCTAATATATCTGCCTGATATTTGTTTGTATTTGCTATAATCACAACATTAGCCATTTTGCCATTCCCCGTGGCGGTTATCAGCGTAACCAAACCTTTGTTACTGCCATCAGTATATTCAGCCTGCCCTGAAACGATGTCCCATCCTTTATCTTTTCCGGGTTGCTGCATGGCAGGTTTTTCATTTACTTTTACCGTTCCTTTTACAAGAGCTTGCCAACTGTTGTTGAAGTTTTCGGTTGCCGAAGCAGTGGTGGCAACAGTATGTATAATAACGGCTGCGGCATAATTACCATAGCCATCATCTTTGGTAGAAAGTTGTATTCCATTTGGCAGTTCAGTTTTATCCCAGCCATTGGGAATGCCGAAATTTACTACATCATAGGTTTGTTTTTGGGCATAGCTATTCTGTATGCTAAGCATAATGAGTAGATAGATAAATATTTTTTTCATAAAAAAGTTTTTAATGTTTTTTTAATCAGGGTTTAAAACCCGGCGGGTTATCAATTGCTGACTCTAATTCTCTGAAACTATATTTAAATTCATACGAATTATTGTCTTTGTCAAACTGTCCGCCATCTCTTTGTGTAGGTTTTGATGATTTGAGGACAATTGAGTTGCTGTAATTGGGGTCAATAATAATTTCAAAAGTGTAGGTTGTTTTTTCCAGATTATAGGCAGATGATTTTATCAGACTGCCCCATTCTTTCGTACTTTTTGTCTTTTCCCAAAATCCTCCTTTCCCCGTGTTAGGTGAAAGTGTTAGTTGATTTCCATTCACTGAGTACGTTCCTGTTTCATACTGAAATACAATATTTGGAGCCTTAACTAGCCATTGTTTATTTCTGAATAAATAAGTGCCATCAGCATAAAAATTATATTCCTTTCTCAAATAACCGGCAGTGTATTGAGGACGACCATTTATACTATATCCTGTTGTTTCTAATACATAATTGGTCCACAAACCCACGATAGAATTGCTCTCAATGGAGTTGTTTGCGCTTTGGGTATTGCCGGTTGCCGGTTGTTGTATATTTACACTGTCGGCATCAATATCCAGCGTACTGATCATTGCCTGGTAATCTTTCAAATAAGGCATGGCAGTGGAGTTGCACAGTACTGCCACGCATACTTTATTGTTGCTATATACCGTAAGCACACTCGCTACATTGCTGCCGTTGTATTGCCAAACGCCACTGCCACTCATTACCGACCAGCCGCCTTCCGATTTGGGTTCGGTTTTTTCCGGCGATGAAAAGCTTTTGCCTGTTGCTACCAGTTCATTCCAGTCTTTATCAAAATCGGTTTGAATATCGCCTTCGCTGTTGCGGTGTGCATAAATGGCAATCTGTGCCCAGCTTCCGCCATCAATGCGGGAGTAGGAAATATTCTCTCCGCCAGGCTTTTCCGTCCAGTCTTTTGGTGGCGCATAACTAATGATGTCGAAGTTTTTTTGCTGGGCAAAAAGGTGCATTACTGTCATAAGCAAAAGTTGGATGAGAACTATTTTTTTCATCTGTGAATAATTTGTTTTTTAATTGCCAGATGGAATGGCCATGATTGAAACGCTATTCTTATTTCCGGTTGGTGTTTACCGAATCATGGCTATTTCATTTTATTAATTTTAGGTTGAAAATGTTTTTACTATTTTGTTGATGTAAAATTAAAATGGTGCTTTGATCAAGGCAATCATCCAAAAAGATGATTTTTGCTATATCTGCAAAAATTCATTCGAAATGATTTTTTAGTTCTTACTTAAAAATCATCCAAAAAGATGATATGCAGATTGAGTTAAAATATTTAGTTTGCGGTACTAAATAACTCGTGTTATGAAACTCAATAAATTGATTTTCTTTCTATTATTCATTGGTGGATTTTTCAACTGTTTTTCTCAAAACCTGATGAATAAAGACAGTTTATTAAAGTTGCTGCCTTATGCAAAAGAAGACAGCAACAAAGTGAATTTACTTTTTGATGTAGGAGAGTCTTTTGAAAGTTCGAACCCGGGAATTGCCAGGAAATATTATGAACAAGCAAGTGATTTAAGTAAAAAAATAAATTATACAAATGGAGAAATCAAATTCGCATCCTACTATACATCAGTACTCAATATGCAGGGCGATTTCAACGAATCACTCAAAATAAACCTGAACGCATTACAATTGGCAAAAAAGCTCAATAACCCTTTGATATTGGCAAAAGTTATTTTGAATACAGGCAATTCGTATAAATTATTAATGAAAAATGATTCGGCAGTTTATTATTATATGCAAGCGCTGCCTGTTCTTGATAAAATTGGGAATAAACGTTTTCTTGCCATAGCATATAGCAATCTTCAATTAATTTATCAGGATTTAAGTCAGTATCAAAAAGGGATTGAATACGGTTTAAAAGCCTTAAATATTTTTCGTCATGATGTTGATGATCCTCAAAATTTAACCTATTGCCTTTCTAATTTAGGGAATTTATACTCTACTTTAAATCAATCCGAAAAGGCGATTGAATATTATAATGAGGCATTATCAATAAGTCAAAAGATAGGAGATCAATATGCTGAATCTGCCCTACTTCTAAATATAGGAGATTACTATTATAAAAAACATCAGTTTGAAACTTCAAAAAAATATTTTGAGCAGGCACTCGGCATTTCAAATGAATTGGAATTATACGAAAGCAAAACCATTGCTCTAAAGGCAATAGCCATGTATTCGCTTCAAAACCATAAAATTAATGAGGCCACAATGTATGCAGATTCTGCACTAATCTATTCTATTAAATATAATAATAGACAGCAAAGACAAAAGATATATAAATTACTTTCAGATATATCTTATGCATCCGGTGATATGCTGAAAGGCGAAGAATATGATATTTTAGACGACCAAATAAATGATAGTATAAACAATGATAATATTTTTGAAATAACCACCAAATATGAAAAACAATACGAAACTCAAAAAAAAGATTCGAAGATAAAAGAACAGCAAGCAACACTCAAACAACAAAAAACACTTCAATATCTTTTGGGAAGTATTGCCATTGCAATGCTAATTATTGCAGGGTTAGGATATCGAAATTACCGACACAAACAAAAACTGCAACAGGCAAAAATAACAGAGCTTGAAACAGAAAAACAGCTTGCAGCAACAGAAGCCGTACTAAGAGGTGAAGAACAGGAAAGAAGCAGAATTGCCAAAGACCTCCACGACGGATTGGGAGGAATGCTAAGCGGCGTAAAATACTCATTCGACAATATGAAAAACAATTTAATTATGACGCCTGAAAATGCTCAGGCTTTTGAAAAAAGCATTTATATGTTGGATAGTTCCATTAAAGAAATGCGACGGGTTGCCCACAATATGGTTCCGGAAATTTTATTGAAATACGGTTTAGACAGTGCTCTGAAAGAATTTTGCAATGATATAGGCAGAACCGGATCATTGGAAGTAAATTATCAATCCATTGATCTCGAACTTAAAGAGTTTGACCAAACCCTTTCCATTTCTGTTTACCGAATTATTCAAGAGCTTTGCAACAATGTTTTGAAACACGCCGATGCCAAGAATTTATTGATTCAAACACACGCTGATGCTGAAAACAAACTCCTTTTAATTAGCGTGGAAGATGACGGAAAAGGAATGGAAAAATCATCGTATCAAAATGCAGATGGATTGGGCTGGAAAAATATATACAATCGGGTGGATCTCCTTAAAGGAATGATAGATGTAAATTCATCTCCGGGAAACGGCACTTCTGTATTAATCGAAATTCCAATTGTATGAACAAAAATGTTTTTATAGTTGATGATCATTTTATGGTAATCGAGGGAATCCGGTCATTGATACAGGACGAAAAAGGCATTAATTGGTTAGGACACGCAACTAATGCTGCAACATGTTTGGCTTTTCTTGAAAAACAAAATCCGGATATTGTACTGATGGATGTCAATCTGCCAGATATAAGCGGCATCGAACTATGCAAAACGGTAAAACAAAAATATCCTGAAATTAAAATTCTGGGGCTAAGCACACACAATCAAAAACCCATTATTCATAATATGATTGAAAATGGTGCTTCAGGATATTTGTTGAAAAATGCTTCCAAGGAAGAACTTTTAGAAGCAATTGAAGCGGTTTACCTTGGCGAAAACTATCTTTGTTTGGAAGCGGCAGAATCATTGAAACAATATGCGTCGCACAGAATTGTGATTACCAAACGAGAGAAAGAAGTGTTGGCATTAATCTGCGAAGGATACACCAATCCCGAAATCTGCGAAAAACTTTTTATTTCGCTTCCTACTGCAAACTCGCACCGCAAAAGCCTGCTTTTTAAGTTTGAGGCAAAAAATGTGGCTTCGTTGGTTAAAATGGCTGTTGAAGGCAGATTTATATAACAAAAGAGTTTCGTAAATTAAAAAGACAAACTAAATTGAATATTTAAGTCGTCTAATTTTGGGGGTTATTATTATGTTACCGGTTACAGTGCTACTATTATGCACCGCTTGCTTCGCACTCTTCAACGCCTTGTTCGCTATTGGACTAATTTTAATATTAAAATGGGATTATGGTGTAGGTTGTAAAATTTTATTTTTTTACTACTAAAATCAATAATTAACTCTAAATATTCTCCACAAACCCCTCGAACCAACCTATTGAATATCAACATGGTTATTTTTTTTGTACTCACTGAATAAACGCTTTTAAAATTCTTGTAGTCCGTAAGTATGTGAGGAGCGAAAAGAGCGGTTCGGATGCCCACGCAAGTTAACTACAGCAATAAAAAGCTTGATCGTAGAGAAGATAAAAAAGGAGCAATGGTCTCCAGTATAAATTGTTGGGTTTGCAAAAGAGAACAACATTCCAATGGTATCGCACGAGCGGATCTATCAATTCATCAGACAAGACAAAAAGGAAGAAGGTCTATTAGACCACCTCATTCCAATTCTCAGGAAGCGCCGAGAAACCGGTTGCAACTTCAAATCGCTGACCATGCAGCGTACACCTTACATAAAGCGGACATACACCATCTGTCCTCATTTTGGACTTTTTTAACTGGAAACAAACTGCAATTCTCATCTTTTTCAATTTAAAAGTTAAAAAACTGGTCTCGATTCACTTATAAATGTACCCTAAATGAAGCTTTTTCCAAGCATCAAAATGAGTTAAAATGAATAATTTTTAATTGAAATACAGCGAATTACATCGATTCGTGAGACCTACTGGCGGATTTTGGAACAGGTCCGCTAAAGTCCCTTCTAATTTGATTTTCGGTGGTTTATTTTGGTTTTTGCACTAAATAAAAAAGCCTTCAAATCATTAAATTTGAAGGCTTTTAAATCAATTTAATGTCATTTTAAAGTGACCCAGCTGGGACTCAGATGTAGCGACATGTTACATTAATAATTTTCTATCTTTTATTGAAAAACACTGCAAACATAGGGGCTGCAGCCGATTGTTGCAATTATTTATTGAAATCTATTTACCTCCTAATTCAACTACTATTGAAACTTATTGCAACAAAGTGGGTAGAAAGTGGGTAGAATTATTATTGTAATAACAATGCAAAAATTCAAACTTTAGGCGACAGGTAAATCCACATCACTAAGAATTATAATAATTGAGGTTCTTTTAAGCTTTCTATATGTGCGCTAAGCCAAATTGCATGGTAAAATTTTATCAATAAATTTTGTGTTTACAGCTTTTAATATCCAAATTTCCTGTCAGCGAAGCACCGAAACCCGACTTGCCGGGTAGCTTGCTGTTGTGCGTTCGTACTTTCCTGCTAATAATTTTCGTCTACAAATTGATGCCAACCACCTTCAAATTCTTTTTCAGTAACTCCGATAACTTTCTCAAAATTACAATAGGACTTGATAAATTCCGGTAGTTTTTCTTTTCCATATTTAGTCACAAAATATTCAATTATAGTATAACCAACATTATAAATCTGATGGCTATTGTTAAGTTCTTTTAAAGTAGAGTTATTTTTCATCCCGTATTTCACGCTTATTTGATTCACCATATTTGCTTCATAATCACTAACCGCTTCCCAAAACCATTGTGGGTAGCTCTCTGAAAAATGTTTTTCAAACTCTTTGTTAAAGTCGTTTAATGTATCTTTTCCCGCTTTTGAAAGTGCATCCTGAATTAAAATATTTAATTGCACACAATGAGTAAATTCGTGAACAGCAACTTTGTTCATATTGTCTGGCAAAAAACTATTATACCATGTTTGATACATTAAGTGAAAAGCTAAAGGACCACGACTGGTTCCGTCCGCTTTGCTATTAATTAGTCCTGTCGCACTATTAAACTCTTTCTGGGTTGGATGAACAAATACGTCTATTTTTTCATGTTGTGGGTCATTCAATTCGGTTGTTATCCTGCCATAATTCGCTTCCAATGAATTTGCAATATCTTCTGCCTCACTTACTAGAATTCCTTTGTAAGTAATATTAAAATTTGCAGTATTTATTTCTCTAGAATCACTAACTACGCTATATTTCCTGATGAAAAAGCTCAGCAGAAAAAGAAATCCAAAAACTCCAATTACTAACAGTATGATTATTGATATTTTTTTAAATTTCTTCATGTATTCTAAATCCTTTAAAGTATTATTCTGTATGGCATTTAAAGATGTGAGCATAAAACTTTTATTTCTTATTTCAGAAAGGTATAAGCTGGTTTATACTTTGTTTCACCGGTTCGACTATATTTTATTGTGTTCCAGATTATCATCATCACATTAAACAGATACATGATTAAAACTAGAAACACTGGAAATCCGACAAAAGGAAAAGACGAGAATAAAATGATGAAAAATGAAATAGTCCAAGTAATTTGAAAGTTAATTATTGACTTCCCTAACGCATCTAAATTTTTCACTTTATCCTTTTTAAGTATCCATATTGATAATGGTATAATAATTCCTAACAAAGGAAATGCAATAAATCCGAGCTGTGATAAACTTAACATTGTTAAAAAGTTATCGTCCTCAATAATTTGCCGATTAATAAGCTCATCTGGAGAAATTTGTAATGAGCCCGCTAAACGTATTAGCGTATCGCTGTAGGCTTCCCATTTTTAGTACACTTTAAAAGTAGACAATTCTTTTCTAGTTGAACAATCCCTTTGAAGGGCTCCGTTTCGCTTCGGCTACGCCTTCGCTTCACTACACTACACCCTTCAAAGGGATTGGAGCCTTCGTTCATAAGTTCCCGGTACTTTCGGGGAGATATACCGCCCAGAGCATCATGAGGCCTGTGGTTGTTGTAATCATCCACAAATTCTTGGGAAACCTCCCTTACTTCATCAATGTTGTCGAACAAATAAGCATCCAACACTGACTCGCGGTAGGTTTTATTGAATCGCTCGATGTACGCATTTTGAGTGGGCTTTCCAGGCTGTATGTACTGAAACCTTATCTCGTTCATTTCGCTCCATTTTTGTGCTATTTTGGCCACAAACTCAGGGCCATTGTCCATGCGGATGTTTTCGGGTTTTCCGCACCTGTTAACCAAGTGCTTCAGCACCCAAATAACCCGGCTGCTCTTTAATGAATAGTCTGTTTCAATGAACAAAACTTCGCGGTTATAATCGTCTATCACATTGAACGACCTAAATTTTACCCCATTACTCAAAGCATCGCTTACAAAATCAATACTCCATGTATGGGTGAACTTTCCCGGAACCTGAAGCGGTTCTTTTACCCTTGCAGGCAACCGTTTCTTTACTTTGCGACGCAAGGGCATGCCCATTTGCTTATAAATGCGGTGAAGCTTTTTATGGTTCACATTATTGCCCGCATTGCGCAAACGGTGATAACACTTCCAGAATCCTTCCCTGGGGTGTGCTTTGGCCAATTGTTCAAGTTGTTCCATAAGATAGTGGTCGGTTTTAACCGATACATAGTTCAAACTGCTCCTGCTAAGCTGCAACAAACGACACGCCTTGCTCATGTCTTTGGGTCGATCCTGGCGAACAGCTCCAATAACTATTCGCTTTTCGCAAGGCTTTAAGGCTTTTTTTCGATAATGTATTTGGCAACATCAAGTTCCATGGCAAGGTTAGCGTACATGCGCTTTAAACGGGAATTTTCTTCTTCCAATTCTTTGATTCGCTTCATCTCGCTGGCATCCATACCGCCATAGCGCTGCCGCCATTTGTAGAGGCTGGCTCGGCTAACTCCATGCTCCCGTGTTAGCTCTTCAACACTTTTACCGTTATCAAACTCTTTTAAAATACCCGAAATCTGGATCGGGCTAAATGTGCTTTTTTTCATCTTGTTACGTTTTTCAAAAGTTATACATTTTTGTCTACTTTTAAAACGTACTGTTTTTGGGGGAGCTTACAACACCACGTGGGAGTGTCTCGCCATTTTCAATGCGTTGGATAGTCCTCAAGCTTAATCCCGAAGCCTCTGCAAGTTGCTCTTGAGACAATCCCTTTTTTGTCCTTAGTTCTTTTACTCTTTTTGCCAAATCAGATCTTTCCATTTTTTGTTTTAAATTCATGGAGTAAAAGTATTAAGTTATATAAATTATTGTAGCGTCATATTTGAGTCATTTATAAGACAAACTTGTCAACGACACTATTTGTATGACGCACAACATAGGAAGCTACAGGTAGGGGCGGATTGCGGGCGATTTCCTGTCAAGCCGAAAAACTGTTTGAGCGGAAAGATACACTCCGAAAACCACTGCTGCGGAACTTGCGGATAGCTGATGTTAGCGGTTCGGTTTTCCTATCACTTGAAATATTTGCATATTTTGTCTTTTTGTAAATCACTAGTAAAAAATTTGCTAAAATCGGACTATCCACCACCAGAGGAGGTGGCTTTAACCCCGATTTTTGCTTCGCATCGCAAATTTCTTCTGGCGCACAGGCTCTACGGGCAAAGCCCCGTAAAAACATGACCACGCCCAAAGGACGTGGGTTTATAAGTTACACTAAATGCTGTCAGTCAATAAATCTTGAGTTAAATAGCAAAATTCTCCCAACCAGATTCTCCGCTAACGAGTCCACCGACGAAGTTAAAAACTTTGCCTGCAAAAACATTTCCAGTTGCAGTCTTTGTCAAGCTAAAAATGAACGTTTAGTCGGAATTGCCGCTCAAAAAGCGAAGATCTGTCAAGCCAAACCGACCTAAAAACCAACTTTATAAATCTCTCCAAGAATTCGGTTCTCGTATTTTGGGAGAACCAGTCAAACCCAAAACTGTTTCAAGGAGAGAATAAGCTGACCGCTAACGGTTGGCGGCTTGTCGTAGAGTGTGCATTTCAGCACTAAACTTGATGCGAAGAACACTTTTCTAATTTAGCATAAATTTTTACGCGAAGCACATCTGCCCCCATTACGCCAAATCGCTGATAGACTTATGTGCCTTTTCTCATTGCAGATGTTTCGGCATTTTTCCTTCGCTTGCACACAAAGCAATTTCATTAATCCGCTTTTGTCTTGTCTGTGGTTGTTTGGCAAGCGCAATCCATTGCAACAAATATTTCTGTTTTGATTTGCTCAATGAGAGAAAATATTTTTTAGAACCTTTATTGTTCCGAAATGCTTTTGATAAATCTTTTGGAATGATGAGATCTTCCACTTCATCAAGAATTGTCCACGAACCATTTTGCTTTGCGATTTCAATGCAAGCCAAACCAGCATCAGTCATTTTGTTAGCGGCAATAAGTTGTTTGAGTTTTTCTTTATTGATTTTACTCCAGGTGCTATTTGGCTTTCGTTTGCAAAAGTAGTGCTTATGACTTTCAATGTCTATCGTTACAGCTTTGCTGTCAATCCAACCAAAACATAATGCTTCGTCAACAGCATCACTCCACGAAATTGTTGGCTTAGTTGACTTCTTATTATAAAAAACAACCCAAACAGCATCTTTACAAATGTGATTTTTCTCTAACCACTTTCGCCAATGCTCTTTGGTCTTTGGATAAAAATGTTCTATTTCTTGCTCGCTCATTTCTTCCGCATTGCATGCATAATCAAGCAAGATACAAGAATACCTGCTAAATGAAAACCGCCAACTATCAATCCGTAAAGCATTGGGTGTGGAATGTTTGGATTGATTGCAATGTCAAAAGTATTGGCAACTAAAAATCCTAAACCAATTACAAATGCAAATTCAATGGCTGCTTTTCTCGTGTTGATATTTAGCACTACCATCAACAAAGCTGTTGCAATTAGTGTAGGTAGAATTGTCAAAGCTGGCCCATAAAAATAAATCGGGTCTGGATTTGCAGGCAACAAACCTAATTTGTCTAATGCACTGGCGTATTGGTTTGGAAATAATACCGTGAACCAAAGCCACCCCAAAAAAGAATAAAACACTAATGATAACAACACGGCTAACCAATTTATTTTTGAAATTTTTTGTAGCATGATTTTTTGTTTTAATTAATAATGCCGCAAAGAAAATGTGAGCGTATGACAGCCCTATGTCAGGGGTAATTAATGGTTGTGAAATTTTTCAAAAAAATCTTGTAAGGTCATTTTATGAGAGGTAAATTTTTCTTGTTGAATTTGTAATTTTTGAATTCTGTCAAGCCGAAAAAAACGAAAATCGTTTCGTAAATGACAAAAACCAACCAACAACCAACTTTCCGTAGTGTTTATTAAAGCAAAAGGCTCAACAGTTCTTTTACTGTCTTTATTTTCGGCATTGATGTAATCAAATTTTACAAGATAAAAATTGGTAAGTGCATTTTGCAAAGAAGATAAAATATTGCTCTTAATTTCAAAATTATCAAGCTTTGCAAATTTTGTTCTTAATGAAAGCAAATTAGCTTTGTCTTTCTCGGTTTGCCTTAATACTGCTTTTATTTTGTCAATGGCTTCAGCATAATCTTTAATTAATGAACTGTCTCTATTTTTTAAAACTAATTGTTCTGCAAGGATCAATGCGTTTGCTTGGTTTTCGCTAAACATTACAGGTGGAATTTTATAGCCTTCCATCAATGTGTAACCTTTGCCACCTTCGGCCAAGATTGGAACACCTGCTTCCTCCAATGCTTTTATGTCACGGTAAATCGTCCGAACACTAACGCCAAATTTTTGAGCAAGTTTTGAAGAAGTCAAAACCCGTTTGGTTTGCAACTGTGTCAAGATTGCAACTAATCGTGAAAGGCGTTTGGTGTCGTTGTCGTTCATTTATTTGTATATTTTTCGGTTGAAATAAGCATCCGAACTGACTTAAAACCAGAATTTCAAAAATTTCTCAACAAACTCGACCCTGTCGCACCTCAAAAATTTCTCAAACTGTCTGAACTGTCAACTTTAAAAATCTGCCAGAACCGAAACTGTTTCAAGTAGTGATAAACTGACCGCTAACGTAAGAAGCTACACGCAGGGGCGGATTGCGGGCGATTTCCTGTCAAGCCGAACGACGGCACGAGCGGAAAGATGCCCACCGGAAACCACCACTGCCGCACTTGCCGGATAGCTGAAGTTAGCGGTTCGTAATTATTTGTCATTCAATTTTTTAATATATTTAAGTAATTCAGTCGGATTTTCACTTTTATAATCAGATTCAAAATCAGATTTCAAGTCTGGATAGTTGACTAATAATGTATTTAAGTATTCTTTTGATAAAATTTTTATGTCTCCTCTTTTGCAATCTAAAATATAGTAGAATCTTATCATGGCCAGTTGTGCTCCAGTTGCTGCCCCTCCAATTGCTCCTCCAATTGGAACATTGTTAATTTGTGTCATACTATTCTTATAGCCAACAGATTTCTTTTTTGACATACTTGGTATGCCTGCTTTAATAACCAAAAATCTACCATTATTTTCTACTCTACAAAATGGTTGAGAACCATTAATAAATTTACCATTTATAAATAACGTATCTCCATCAAAAATCGCAAAGCTTTTATTCACTATTGATTTTTTAATATTTAATGTGTCAGTTTTGACTTTGTAGTCATTACCTCCCCAAAGGTGAATATCCGTTATGGTTCGATGATTAATATTTAATTTACCCTCATATTTGGGATTATTATTTAACAAATCCTCCAGATTATTGTATATTCCTGTTTTCAAATCTTTTGGATATTGACCAAATATTGAAATGTTAATTGTCAATACAAATAAAGTCAAGGTGAAAATCTTCATTATAGTCATTGTCAAAATTTATTTAGTTCTGTTTTCAATCTTTATTTATTGATGAATTGCGTGACACACTTATTATGACGCTAACGTAGGATATATCACCAAATATATGATAGTTTTTGCAATTATTATTGATAATTAGCAATTAAACTTTACTGTTCAGAAGACCATTACTCAGAAAATAAAGCTAAGCAGACATAGACAAGAAACATGGAATGTCTAAATGGTGATGATTTTGCAGATATTTTGAATTAATTGGCAAATACTAAATTATCACAATGGCTTTTTTACAAATTATATTGATTTCTAGGAATTTGCCGGAATATCTACTCATAATTACTCATTCTCTAAGAAGTAAAGGAACTCTCAGACATTGCGGACTATTCGTGAGAGAATTGTGAGATATGCCCAAAAACATAAGTGGGTAGAAAAATGGGGAGAATGACAAAACAAAAAACCCCTGCAACCCTAGTGCCGCAAGGGTTAGAGAATGTTGAAACAGTGATCCCAAGCGGAGAGGTGTCGAACTTTTTGTTGGAAGATTATGAGGCTGTAACGAAGTTTATGAGTGTAGAAACGCAGAAAAAGAAAATAAATATCAATAATGACGTGCTGCAACTGTCAGGGAGAGGACAGTCTAAGATTATAAATTGCTAATACACAGAATAATCCTATCAATAGATTTTATTGTGTATTTTAATTATCATCATTTTTCAATTTATTTTATGGAATTCTTACTTTTATGAATCATAACTAAAAGTCAATATTTCAACCTGAAAGTAAAAAAGATGAAAATCTATCCTCGGCAGCATACGTTTTTTTTATTATTGTTTGTAATTCTTTTAAGTATGCAGGCACACAGCCAAAAGTTAATTGAGGGCAGGCAAAGCAGTTATTATTCTTACATATACAAACTTACAGACAAGGAAGCTAAGAAAATCTACAAAAACGATCTGGACAAAATTGAACCTTCGCTTTTTCACACTCTAGTTGATTATTTTCCTACTGACAGCCAATATGTTGGCAATCTTACCAAAGGTCATTATCTAAAAACCTTTGCCGATAAAAACCAACAACGTTTTTCTATTACAACGGTGCAGGATTTTGATATTTTCGTATTGAATAATAATACTGATTTATGTGTTCAGGTTTACGACCTGCATGGAAACATCATTCAGAATGCAACGGTAAACATCGGTATAAAACGCCTTCATTTTGATAAAAAAACACAGTCGTATATTGACCGAAAATCAAACCGGAAAGGATTGCTGAAAGTACGCGTCAACGATTTTACAGCTTACCATAATCTTGCCCGACAATACAACAATTCGGGCATTAAACGAACAACCCGAATGATAGTTTATAATGCTCCCGTAAAATACGTTTGGCTGCCAGTTCGTTACGCGGTTAAACTTCCGGTAGATGGAGTTAAGTCTATTGTAAAAGGTTATCCGCAGGGAGTGATCTACCATACAAAAAATTTTTTCGAGAGAACATTCCGAAAGGTTGCTTCTGTTTTTGATGATTCTTATCGTGACCGTTATTACAAAGGATATATTGTTTTTAACAAGCCTAAATATCATGTGGGCGATACGGTGAAATTTAAGGCTTTTGTGGTCACGAAAAAAGGGAAACCGGTTAATGAACCTGTAGATGTTATACTTTACGGAAAGAAAAGAATAGAACTGGAAAAACTAAATCCATACAATGAAGGCGGGTATGCCGGTGAGTTTTTCCTGCACGATTCGTTACAGTTGCAGCTCGACAGAAGTTACCAGCTTTCATTAGAAATAAACAAATGGGAAAGACTGATTTCAGGGAATTTCAGGTACGAAGATTACGAACTTTCGAAGACAAAACTCTCGCTACGACTTGATAATGAAGAGCAATATAAAAGCCGCTCAGTTAGAATGTTTGTAAAAGGCACGGATGAAAACGACCTGAATCTCTTGGATGCACGAATTCAAGTGCTAGCTAAATCCGGTAAAATCAGCAAGTATTTTGATAAGCATATTTTTATTCCCGATACGCTTTCATATTTTGAAAAGAAACTGGAACCTGCCGGCGAAACGGAAGTTTTAGTTCCCGACTCGTTATTTCCAAAAGCAAATTTCGATTACGAGCTTATTGTCCGCCTGCTTACTTCCGATAACGAAGCTATTTCTGAAAGCAAGAGCGTAAACTATTTTTGCGATTCTGAAAAATTCAATATAGACGTACAAACCGATTCCATTTTGTTCCGGTTCAATAAAAACGGATTGTCAGCACCGGTTTCGGTACGTGTAACTGCTAATGATAATTTTGGAAATAAGACAGAAGTTTTTTACGGAAGCACACCGTGTAAAGTCGAGTTGGAGCCTTTTTTTGCATCGTACACGGTAACATCCGACAGCCTTTCTAAAACAATTAATATTTCTTCGGAATCATCATTATTCCAGTGTTATTCAGAGCGCACGGCAGATTCGGTATTTATTGTTGTTGAGAATCCGCGAAAAATTCCCTTTGTTTATACGGTCTATAAGAAGAATAGAGAACAATCCAGAGGATATAGCGATTCGCTGAACATTGCAAAAAAAACAACGTCAAAGCAAAATTATTTTGTTTCCTTGCGTTACCTGTGGGGAGGTAAAATTCAGGAACAAACCTACCGCATTCCGTTTAACGACCGAAAACTGAATATTTCGGTAACACAGCCAAAAATTGTCTATCCAGGACAAAAATCTAAAATCAACATTTTGGTGACCGATGTTGAAGGAAAGCCGGTTGAAGGTGTTGACCTGACTGCTTATTCGCTAACCCGGAAGTTCAATTATTCGCCCCCTGTTTTACCTGATTTTATGAAAAACAGGGAAAACAAAGCAGTTATCAATAATTTTCACTTTGAAGATTTTAATTTTAAAACAGGTGGCTTCGATTTGGATTATGGAACATGGGAATTATTGGCAGGACTGGATTCTATCGAATATTACCGTTTTATATACCCCGGAAATTCTGTTTATCGCTTCGAATATCCGGCTCTGGATTCGCTGACTCAGTTTGCCCCATTTGTGGTTTCCAAGGGAGAAATTCTACCCATTCATGTAATATATGTGGACAATAATCCGGTATATTTTAGCTGGTCAAACTTTACTCAGCCTTATTCTTTTAAAGTCAACAGCGGTTACCATCAGGTAAAATTGCGGACAAGCTTTAAAAGCATTACGATTGACAGTCTTTATTTTAGTCATGGCAAAAAATTGATTTTTAGCCTGAATGACGATTTAAAAACAGCGAACATTCACATCAGAGACGAGAAACCTGAATTGAGTGAGTTTGAGCAACGTTTGCTTTATAGGTATATTTTTCCGTACCGAAATAATTTTGGTGAAAAGTATGCTTATTTATTTCAGAACGGTGATGTCCAGTTCCTTAAACCTGAGCTGAAAAGACAACACAATTTTGCCGGTCCTGTCATAGGAAACTTATCGTTTAATGAAATAGACGGCTCTACAACCCATTTCAACCACGAGCCGTTTTTTGAATACGAATTTACACCCGGACTTCTAAAAATGAGAAGCATCAACTCAAAGGAGTATCCCCGTTATTTGAAACAATATCAGCAAAAGCACAATCTGGCAGATGTGGTACTAACAAAAGATTCGTTATACAGGCAATGGGAAAATTACCTGAATATAAAACGTTATTCAACTGCGAGATACCGCTATCCGCGTTCTACTACTGCCGGCCATGGAGAATTAATATATAGCTTTAAGAAAGATTCGAAAACTTCAGCGCGGCAACCGCTAAATATGTTGGTTTTCAAATATGATAATCCTGAATTTCTTCGCGTTTATCCCGGCCAGATTCCCGACGTTCATGAATTGAGTAACGGTTACTATCGCCTGCTGTTCTTTTATGCCGGGGCAAAATATCAAACCATAGATTCGGTTTTTGTACAACAAAACGGACTAAATTATTATGAATTTCAGCAAGCCCCGCTTTTAGAAAAAGACTCGTTCAGTATTTCTGTGAGCAAGCTGATAGAAGAAACTATTTTTAAATCGGCACCTTATTATAAGGAGGAAGAGAAAGAATTGAAACAAATTTACAATCATTATCAGCAGCAGTTTCAATATTCCGGTGGCGGAGAAGTGATTGAAGGCTATGTTCTGGAAGAAGGTACGGGTGAACCAATTCCGGGAGTTTCGATTGTTGTAAAGGGAACTACCTATGGAACTATAAGCAACATTGACGGTTACTTTTCAATAAAAGTTCCGCGAAATTATCATACGCTGGTTTATTCGTTTGTTGGATTTAATACAGAAGAACGACAAATCGGGCAGGATGATGTTTCCAATGTAAGTATGACAGCAAGTCAACTAGGTTTGGATGAAGTGGTAGTCACCGGATATGGAATTCAGCACAAGTCGAGTCTTACGGCATCCGTTTCAACAGTGTCTCCCGGATTATTAAAAGGAATTCCGGGTGTAAGTGGAAATATTTCGCAGGTTTTACAGGGAAAATTGTCAGGTGTAGCCATTTCTTACAATGAGAAATCTGAAAGTACAGAAATCACGATTCGCGGTTCTTCTACTGTCTCTTTTGATAAACCACCTTTGTACATCATCAATGGGAATATATATAACGGGGATATTTCAAAATTAGACCCGAATTTGATTCAAAATATTCAGATTTTAAAAGATGCAAAGGCTACTGCTATATACGGGGCAAGGGCTGCAAACGGGGTTGTGATTATAGAAACGGGAGGTAGTGCATTTAAAGAATCCCCTGATCATGGTGTCAACGGTGCCGATTACGATGCAGCTTTTCTCGAATCGGCTTCACAAGCCAGTTATATCCGCGAAAATTTTTCGGATTATGCATTTTGGCAACCCCGGTTGATTACAGATAAAAATGGGAAAGCCAGCTTCGATGTTACTTTCCCCGATGATGTTACTAGCTGGGAAACGTTTTACCTGGCTATGAACGGGAAAAAACAAAGCGGTCAGGTTCGTGATTTGGTAAAATCATACAAGCCTCTAATGGCACAATTGGCGGTTCCACGGTTTTTGGTTCAGTCGGATACGACATTTGTAATTGGAAAAGCGCTTAACTATTCACCCGACTCGGTGCTAATTACTACCAAATATGAGCTTGACGACAAATCTGTTTTAAAAAAAGTCAGGTATGTTTCCAATTCGGTGCTCGATACTCTTCCGGTTGTTGCAGGTGTTGATTCGCTTTCTCTAAAATATTATCTGGAAAAAGAAGATGGCTATTTCGATGGAGAAATCAGGACGATTCCGGTTTATCCGCTTGGACTGGAAAAAACAAAAGGCAGCTTTTATGTGCTGGATAAAGACACCTCAGTTAATCTTTCGTTTGACACAGCTTTAGGAAACGCCACTGTTTATGCGCGTGCCGATGAGTTGAATGTTATTGAAGATGAAATCATTCATTTGAAACGATACCGCTACAATTGCAACGAACAACTGGCTTCGAAATTGAAAGCCCTGCTTGCCGAAAAAACAATTTATGAGTTTCAGAAAAAGAAATTTGAAGGAGACAATGACATCGAAAAATTAATACGTCAGTTAAAAAAGAACCAGAAAGAAAACGGACTTTGGGGATGGTGGAAAGATTCGGAAGAAAAAATGTGGATTAGCCTGCATATTTTGGAAGCTTTGCTTAATGCTGAGAACTCAGGTTACCATGTGGAAATAGACAAGGAAAAGCTGGCCGGGAATCTTATTTGGGAATTTCAGAATACCCGCAACCTTGATTCAGGAATAAAAATATTGACGGTTCTAAAGTTGCTGGGCGCGCAGGTAGATTACAAAAAATATATGGCAGATTTGGAAGGAACAAAAAGGCCAAATTTCAATGAAATACTACAGTTATTGGCACTGAAAAAAAGCTGTGATATTCGTTTTAACACGGATACACTGAAGCATTATCAGAAAAGCACGATGTTCGGAAATATTTATTATGCCGATGACAGTTTACAATCTACTTTATTGGTAAACAATATTCAGAATACGTTGCTTGCGTATCGAATTTTGAAAACCGATTCCGTTGGAAATGCCAGAACATTGGGTAAAATAAGAAATTACTTTTTTGAAAGCCGGAAAAACGGTTACTGGCGAAATACCTTCGAATCGGCACAAATTATTGAGACCATTCTGCCTGATTTACTGGGAAACCAGCCTAATGTTGTGAAGCCAGTGTTGCAAATCAAAGGAGATGTGGTTAAAACTGTCACCGAATTTCCTTTTGAAATGGAGGTTACTCCGACGCAGAATCTGGACGTGATAAAAACCGGGAGTTTCCCGGTTTATTTAACCTGCTATCAAAAATATTGGGATAAGGCCCCAAAAGTAAACAAGAGTGATTTTGAAATCACAACTCATTTTGACGACAATTCTTTGTCAATATTAAAAGCGGGAGAAGAAGTAACCCTGACAGCCAAAGTAAAGGTCAAACATGATGCTCAGTATGTGATGATTAACATTCCGATACCAGGAGGTTGCTCGTATGCCGATAAGCGGAATTATTTCAAAAATGAATCGCATCGGGAATATTTCAAAAACGAAACTGCAGTTTTCTGCGAATATTTACCTGAAGGGGAGTATTCTTTTGAAGTTAAGTTGATTCCGAGGTATACTGGCAATTATACTTTAAATCCGGCCAAAGCAGAGTTAATATATTTCCCGGTATTTTCCGGAAACAATGAAGTGCAAAACATAAGAATTGGTAAGTGATTTGACTTTAATTAATTTTTTCCAAAATCGTATGCAGAATTGAAAGGGCTAGAATTTGATTTTTACGACATCCTAAAAAGAACAGAGGTGTGAAGACAAATCATACCTCCGCAAAGCCAAATTGACCAAATGATCCAACGGGAAAATATTGAACTTTTTGGTTGAAGATTATGAGGCTGTATTAAAATTTATGAATGTAGAGATACGAAGGAATAACCAACACAGGGCAAACTCACACTTTATCAGGTAAAAATAGTTAATCTTTTTTCTTTGTATTTATTTATAAATCAGTGATTTGGTTGTTGTTTTTTACAATTAAAATTCGTATATTGCATTGATAATCAAAGCAATACGAATTTTGAAAACAACAAATGAATTAAGGTCTATTTTCAGTCAAATAGACGACCCCAGAAGCGATATAAACAAGCTTCATAAATTAGAAGACATCCTTCTTATCGGAATTATTTCAGTGATTTGTGCGGCAGATACGTGGAAAAACATGGAGACTTATGCAAAAGCAAAAGAACAATTTCTGCATTCATTCCTTGATTTACCAAACGGAATTCCTTCTGACGACACCTTCAACCGTGTTTTCTCATCTATTGATAGTGAGCAGTTTGAAGCTTGTTTTGTGGATTGGGTAAGTCGCCTGGTGAACTTGACCGATGGCGAAATTATCCCTATCGATGGAAAAACCATTAGGGGAGCAAAAGCCAATGGGAAAAAGTCACCCTTTCATATGGTGAGTGCATGGGCAACAAACAATAATTTGGTTTTGGGACAAGTGAAAATTTCTGAAAAGTCGAATGAAATTACTGCCATCCCCAAATTACTGGAGCTGATTACCGTAAAAGGATGTACCGTAACAATTGATGCCATGGGGTGCCAACAAGAAATAGCACGTAAGATAATTGAACAGGAAGCTGATTACATTTTAGCTGTTAAGGAGAACCAGAAACAATTGTACCAGGATATTGCAGATGAATTTAGGTTCGGGAAAAATATTCTGGCAGATTTGACGGAAGAACTTGACCATGGGCGCATAGAAACCAGAAGATGCAGTGTTATAACAGATTTTAGGTTCATTGAAAACAAGCAAGAGTGGGCAGGGTTAAAAAGTATCGTTAAAATTGAAAGCATAAGGGAATTTAAAAACTCAGACAAACCAAATGAAACGGCAACAAGATATTACATATCCAGCTTATTGACTGAAGCAAATCAATTACAAAGGGCAATCCGCTTGCACTGGGGAATTGAAAACAAACTTCATTGGGTTTTGGATGTCGCTTTCGCTGAGGATGCTTCCAGAAAGAGGGCAGGAAATGCTGCCCAAAATTTTTCGATACTCAGTAAAATTGCTTTGAACCTACTCAAAAAAGAAACATCCGAAAAACAAGGAATTAAAGGGAAAAGGTTAAAAGCCGCATACGACCATAATTACCTACTCAAAGTTCTCGGTAAAAAAGTGTGAGTTTCCCCTGATAACCAACAGCTATAGTAAGTACACTTTCTTTAACAATTGAGTAGGTGAACAACCAACATAATTCAGCTTTATACCAGTCATCGGTAGATCGCATACATTTTAAACATTTCAAGAGACTGTTTAAATTAGCAATTATTAATACAAAGCATTGATTATAAGATTCTTGATTGAGTTTAATTCATTGTCTTAATGGTTTCCAAACTGTTAAGAACATATGAAACACTATTCGACCAACCTTTCCGATAGCTAATGGGTGCTTTTAAAAGGCATTTTAAACGACAACCGTAAGAGAAAACATTCTTGCGTAACATTTTCAATGCTATCTTTTATTTACTTAAAACCGGCCGCCAATGGCGAATGTTACCTAGCTGTTTTCCCAAATGGGAACTAGTTTATTACTATTTCACGAAATAGAAGAACTTCGGAATTGTCGAACAAATTAATGAACTGATTCGAAATAAGATACGCAAAAAGGCAGGGAGATTTGAATCTCCCGGTTTAGCCTGTATTGACAGCCAGATTAGGTGGCGGATACCGGGGGGTTATGGTGGCAAAATGATCAAAGGTCACAAGCGCCACATCATAGATGACTTTTTTAGGTGCCTATTAAATCAAAAGGTTGCTATTATAACCGATACAACAGGGTATAATCAAAAAAAAAACGACCAATAATTGAAGGTATCCATCGTTGAATAAATAAACACAATGATGACTAACCCAATAGAGGTCCAATTACCAATCTCTCCACCCATTAAAACTCGGTTGTTAATTAAAGATCATCAAATACCTAATAGTTCCATTTTTTTGTTTAAAAAAATTAAGAATCTTTTGGTTATTACATAATTCCATTTATTTTGCACTAATCTTACTAAGCAACCCCTATACTTGAATAAAAATTATCATTATTCGGAGGCAGAGTTCATTCAGGCCCTTAGGTCTGGTGATTTTAATGCATACAGCGAACTTTTTGATCGGTATGGAAAGCGTTTGTATTTTTTCTCAAAGGGCTATCTAAAATCGGAGGAGGATGCCGAAGAAATTGTTCAGGAAGTCTTTATGAAAATCTGGAATAACCGGGAAGAACTATCCGTTGAAAAATCATTTGAGTCATATTTATTTGCTATCGCAAGAAACGGTATTTTAAATACAATACGAAAATCAAAATCTGAGGAAGCATACCTGACTTATGTCAAAATTAATCCGGATAAAAATGTTTTACTTGATGAAGAGCTAGATTTCAAAGAATTGGAGACTGCTTACAGAAAAGTGGTTGAAAATCTAAGTCCTCGTAGAAAAGAAATTTTTTTACTAAGCCGGGAACAATTTCTCTCAAATAATGAGATCGCGTTAAAGATGAATATCTCAGTTAAAACAGTTGAGAATCAAATGACATCTGCCCTAGCCGAAATTCGTAAAAATCTTCGAGCTTACCGCTTTTCCGGAATTATTTTTTTTGCACTTTTCATATAAGCAAAAAATATTTTATCCCGATAGGGGTTTTAATCGATTTACGTGTATCCTATTGTAATTAGCGCAAATTAGAATGGATTCAAATCGAGAAATAGATTATAGATATCTTCACCACAAATTGATTTCAAACAGCTTAACTCGTGAGGAAAAGAATGATCTTTACACCAAGATACAGTTGACTTATAAGGATCAGGAATTAGACCTGCTGATGAGGGAATATTGGGCGAATTTGGAACATCAGCAGTTTGACTCAGAAGAAACAAAATTACTTTCTCTAAAAAATAAGATTCTTTCCAGAATTAAGAAAAATCATAAGGCTTTCCAAACCAATTGGCAAGTGGTATTGATGCGTGTTGCAGCAATACTGTTCATTCCTCTTTTATTAGGTTCCATTTTTACCATTTATCGGATGAATGAGAAAATGGAAAATGGAAACCCGACTTCCACTATTCAGCAAGTAATAGCAAGTCCTGGTTCCAGAGTTCATTTATTTTTACCTGACAAAACAGAAGTCTGGTTAAATTCAGCCAGTATACTCGAATATCCACTTAACTTAAATACACGAAACCAACGAAAAGTAAAGCTATATGGGCAAGGCTATTTTAATGTAGCCCATGATCAGAAACACCCTTTTTTCGTAGAAACAAATGACTTAAACATCAAAGTTCTAGGGACTTCTTTTGATGTTTCAAGCTATGCAAATGACAAGAATTTCATCTCAACACTTGAAAAAGGTTCAGTAGTATTATTGAATACCTGTGGACGAGAAATCGGCAGATTGAATCCAGGACAACGTGCAGTCCTTAACAAGGAAACTAAAACGCTTCTTGTTGAGAATGTTGACACAAAACTCACTACTTCATGGAAAGACGGAAAGCTTATTTTTCGCAATACATCGTTACCTGATGTAGCCAGGCAAATGGAGCGATGGTTTAATTGCAAAATCAATATTGATCCTAAATTAATGAATTCAAATATTTTATATACTGCGACGATCCAAGATGAAACTCTTGGTGAAGTATTAAAGATGATTGAAATATCGACATGTGTAAAAACTAAAATTGAAAAGAGGGAGGCAACTATCTGGAATAAAAACTGATAAGGGCAGTGTTCCAACCACTGCCCTTTGTGAATTAATCATATATTAATAATTAACTCAAAGTAAAATCAAATCTATGAAAAAAAAGTCGTTCTTCATCGACTACAGGTATTTATTTGCCTGCGTCAGAAAAATTTTAAAAGTCATGAGACTATGTATTTTTCTAATTGTGTTGGTCAGTTTACAATCTTTTGCCTTGAATAATTATGCGCAATCGAAAAAAATTGACATGAAAATCAATAAGGCATCTATTTCAGAAGTACTTGCAAAGATAGAAAATCAAAGCGAGTTCTTTTTCTTTTACAACAACAAGACTATTTCTTTAGACCAGCAGGTATCTCTTGATGTGAAAGGAAAAACTATAACAGAATTACTGGATATTTTGTTCAGAGATACAAGTATTGAATATACTATTAACAACAGGCAAATTATTCTTTCAACCCGGGAATCAAATTTGTTTTCGGAACAGCAAAAAAAAATAACCGGGAAGATCATTAGTTCAAATGGAGAGCCCATTCCTGGGGTCTCAGTAGCTGTAAAAGGAATGACAAATGGAACGGTAACTGATAGCAATGGTGAATATATCATTTCGGATGTAGCAAACGATGCAACCTTGGTATTTTCATTTATTGGTATGAAACAACAGGAAATACTAGTAAAAGGCAAGTCAACAATAAATGTAACAATGGAAGATGAAACAATTGGTCTGGATGAAGTTGTTGCTATTGGTTACGGTACAGTGAAAAAGCAAGACTTAATTGGTTCCGTCGCGATCATGAAATCTGATGCCATAGCTCAGCGCGCCATTACCAATGTTAGTGAAGCATTTGCTGGACAGCTTGCCGGTGTTCAGGCTCAACAAACAACAGGTAAGCCTGGAGCAGAATTAACAATAAAGATTAGGGGTTTAAGTACAATTAACGCTTCGAATGACCCCTTGTACGTTATTGATGGGGTACCTTGTGGTACAAATATGAAAGATATCAATCCGAACGACATTGCATCAATTGAAGTATTAAAAGATGCGGCATCAACTGCCATTTATGGAGCCCGGGGATCAAATGGTGTTGTATTGATTACCACAAAACAAGGAGGGAAAACCAAACCGACATTCGATTTTGTGGCTAACTACGGCCTTCAGAAGGTTGATAAGATTATTGAAATGATGGATATGCCCCAGTGGGCAGCTTATCAAATATGGAATAGGAACGAAAGTTACATCCGTAGTGGGGGAAGCCTCAGCACTCCTATTGCATCACGCCCAAGCGCGTATCAATTTCCGGAAAGTTGGCTAACTCCTGAAAATTTACCTGATGTTAACTGGCAAAAGGAAATATACCAGGTAGCACCGATGCAGACCTACCAACTAACTGCTTCTGGCGGAAGTGATATGGGTTCATACCTCATATCTGGCTCATACATGGAGCAGAAAGGTATAGTAAAGGAAACCGCATATAAGCGTGTGAATTTCCGTGTTAATACAACTCTTAACGTAGGACAGAACCTCAAATTAGGTATGAATATTGCGCCTTCATTCTCGAATGAAAACAACCCAGACTCTGAAGGAAAGGAAAGTGCATTGCATCATGCCCTTCAATATTCGCCAAATGTGCCACTTGATTCGAATACTGAAGAATGGGGCTATACTGCTTATTCAACATCAGGTTGGGCTAACCCGTTAGAGAGGCTGAAAGAAGTTCACGACGAAACCCGCACCAATAAAATATTTTCAACTGTTTGGGGAGAACTTGAAGTAATTAAAAATTTGAAATTCAAGTCCCAATTTGGATATAACTACCAGCAAATTAGAAATTCTTATTTTCGTCCCTCGAATGTTAATACAGGTATTGCTACCTATGGAACATTCTTATCTAACGATCTGTACAGTTGGTCACTTCAAAATACATTAAATTATGCTTTCAAGGTCAAGGATTTATTTGATGTAGATGTATTACTGGGAGAAAGTATCGAAGGATCAAAATATTACAGGTCCAGTGGAAGAGCTAATGGCTATCCCAATAGTCTTATTTACACGCTAAATGTTGCCTCAACAGCAGTATCTGCAAGCACCGATGAATTCGAAAATGCGTTGTCGTCATACTTTTCCCGTATAAGCTTTAATGCAAAAGACAAGTATTTGTTATCATTAAATATGCGCCGGGATGGATCTTCCAACTTTGGAAAAGACACTAAATGGGGTTGGTTCCCGTCAGCGTCAATGGGGTGGAAAATTGATCGGGAAAGTTTTATGGCAAACACAAAGAATTGGATTGATTTATTGAAATTACGTCTGTCTGTTGGTAAAACGGGGAACAACAGCATCGGCTATTACAACAGTATATCTTTGCTTGGGGTAACCAACTACAACCTGAATGGTACTATTATGAGTGGGTTGGCTCCTAGCTCTGTCGGAAACCCTGACTTAGGATGGGAATCCAAATTATCCAAAGATATTGGTTTAGATATTGGTTTATTCAAAGGAAGAATTCAATCAAACATTGACTACTATATCGACGACACTGAAGATATGTTGCAGGATGTGCCTGTATCATACATGTCCGGTTATTCAACAATAACACAAAATATTGGAAAAGTTCGAAACCAAGGTTGGGAATTCGAAATAACATCGCATAACATCGACCGACAAGTTAAATGGACAACTTCTTTCAATATTTCAAAAAACACCAACAAAGTGAGAGAACTTGGAAATAGTAATGCTCCAATTATAACTGCAAGCTGGGGAAAAACAGCATTCATCACTACTGTAGGAGAGGCTATTTCCAGCTATTACATGTACAAAACAGACGGCATTCTAACTGATAAAGATTTTGATTCGGCTGGCAATGCCTTGGTTCCAATCGCAGCAGGTCAGGAAAAAGGTAACTTAAAGATTGTTGACGTAACACCTGATGGTAAAATAGATGCAAACGATATGACTATTCTGGGTAGCAACTTGCCAGATTTCATTTGGGGTATGGGTAACAAAGTAAGTTATAAAAACTTCGACCTGAATATTTTGTTGCAAGGGTCTCAGGGCGGTAAAGTATTTTTCCTGGGCGCACGACATATGGATACAGGAGCATTAGGAAGCAATCAATTTGCACGTTGGCTAACCTGCTACAAACCAGATCGCAACCCAAGCGCATTACCAGCAGGGTCAACAGTTAATCTGGCATGGGATGGAAAAACTCCATACCCTTTTGGAAATAATCCGGGTTATAATGACACGTGGTTGTTTGATGCCTCTTTCTTGCGTATAAAGAGTATCACAATTGGGTACAACCTACCTAATGAGCTTTGCAAAAAGCTCCACTTCAATGGAGGAAGAATCTATTTATCAGGCGACAATCTTTATACTTGGAGTCATTATCCCGGCGCTACACCTGAAACCAACAGCTACGGGAATACAACTGGTGCAACAAATACCTACCAAGGTATGGACTACGCAACCTATCCAATGTCAAGAAGATACACCGTTGGGATTAACTTAACCTTCTAAAAAAAGAAACAATGAAAAAACTAAATATATTGGCTGGAACTCTGTTAATCGCCGCATTAACGATCGTAACATCGTGTAATGACCTGGATCTAAGCCCTATTTCAAACTACAATGCTGATAGCTTCTATAAAACCCAGAGTGATTTTAAACTCGCGGTAAACGGGATATACGATAAGCTTCAAGATCTGTATTATTACAACGTTTATTCACAAGCCATTGAAGGGCGTAGCGACAACGTTAATATGAATACTGGTTACGATGCTGGAATACTAAGCAAATTTATTGATGACGCCACTACAGGAGCCAACAAAGCGATCTGGCAATATTGCTATCAAATTATCGACCGCAGTAATGCAATAATAGACCGTATCGACGCCGGAACATTCTCGAATGACAATTACAAGAGCTACTATAAAGGTGAAGCATACTTTTTGCGTGGTTATGCATACTTCCAGCTTGGATCCCTTTTTGGAGGAGTTCCATATATCGACAAACAGATGAAAGTTAGTGAAATCGCACAAATTGCAAGAAGTACGCAAGCTGAAACATTTACCTTTGCGGAAAAAGATCTGGCTCAGGCAGCTACTCTTCTCCCTGACGTATGGCCAACCACAGGAGAACTGGGGAAAGCTACAAAATACGCTGCTAAAGGGATTTTAGCTCGCCTATTTTTGTTCCAGAAAAAATACTCTGATGCAAAACCGCTGTTATCTGAAATAATCGCTTCGCAAAAATATGATATGGCGACAAACTACGGCGATTGCTTTATCGACAAATACGATAACAGCCCTGAACATGTTTTTCAAATTCAATACAAATCAGGCAACGTTGGAGAAGGAAATATTCTGCCAGTTGTTCAGGCTCCTGAATCCATTGTTTCAAGCATGTTTCCCCAGGGAGGAGGTTCTCCGTTCCTCTATGTTTCATCAGATTTATATGAGTCGTATGAGCCTGGTGACCTGAGACGTGATTGGAACATCCAGAAGGGTTATTTGGGCAAAGGCAATGTTGTTGATCAGGTTACATGTTTTTACATTAAATATGCCCACGGAACTATTCCTGCAACTAAGGATGACTATGAAGTAAATATGCCTATCCTACGTTATACCGATGTAAAAATGATGTATGCCGAAGTATTAAATGAAGTGGGATATGTTGCCGATGGTGAGGCATTTGCTATTTTGAACGGTGTAAGAAGCCGTGCCAGACTCGCCGCCAAAACATCTGCCGACCTGCCCGATCAGGCTTCATTCCGTGCTGCCATCTTCAAAGAGCGCAGATGGGAATTTGCTGATGAGTTTTTACGTTGGTACGACATTGTTCGTTCGGACAATGCAATGACAATTATGAATGCCTTCTTGTCGCGTTCAGAAAATGGAAGTACTCTTTACAAAATGAAAGATACACAAACCATCCTTGCTATACCACAATATGAATTGGATATCAACAAGGATACAAAAATCATGTGGCAGAATCCCGGATATTAATCACACATAAATCATCCAGGAATAGCGGGTTACAACCGAAATACTATTCCTGAGTGTGTTTTCTCTTTAATCAACTTCCTCCATTAGAAAATGTGAGGAAGTTGATTAACATATCATACTTCTTTAATCACTTTAGTCATCTTTGATTGGGTTCAGTGCAAACCAGTTATACCCAGAAACGTGCTAAAAAAACACACACAATACAAAAATAAATCATTAAATATCAAACAACTAAATCCAAAGTACAATTCGGATAAATGCATCCTTAATTTAACAAAACTGCCATGAAGAGAAAAGCATCTCGGTACGAAAATAATTTTACTGCCGGAAGCAACTATCATAAGTCAATTACTTCCGGTATTATCATTATTTCCATTTTATGGAGAACAACACTTCTGGCAAACAATCTGAAGCCAATTAAATCAACTATTGAAAATTTTCTATATCATCAATCAGGAAATAAATACGATCAACCGATTAAGCCATTGCCCAAAGCTAAGAAGCTCTTGCCTGAAGCTTTGATTTCTGAAGGCAACCTATCCCGACTTCAGGCTGTTTTTGCAAAAGCACAAAATGGAGAAAACATAACCCTCGGAGTAATTGGAGGTTCTATTACACGGGCCGGAGCAAAAATTGCAATTGACAAACGCTATGCTAACGTGATGTTGGCTTGGTGGCAGAAAACCTTCCCAAAAACAAAATTTGACTTGATCAATGCCGGAATCGGAGCAACCCGTTCTGATTATGGGGCGTTGCGGGTACAACGTGACTTACTTGATAAATCACCCGACCTAGTGATAGTTGAATTCGCTGTTAACGATTTAGATACTACTGAATATGCCGAATCTTTCGAAGGACTCATCAGAAAATTACTAAATGCACCTCAAAGGCCAGCAGTAATGCTCCTGTTTATGACCAGAAAAGACGGCAGTAGCGTACAGGATACAGAGATTAAAATAGGATCGCATTATCAACTTCCGATGATAAGTTACCGCAATGCAGTTTGGCACGAAATGCAGGCCGGAAGGCTGAAATGGGAACAGATTTGTCCCGATGAAGTGCATCCAAATGAATCAGGACATGCCCTGACCGGAAATTTAATTTGCCAAACTTTAAACAAAGCACTGAAAAAATATAAAAAAGGAGAATCTCTTTCCATTAAAAAGATCTCCGCCCCGCTTTATTCCGACGCGTATGAATTTACTTCCTTATCTGATGCAGAAATGCTAATTCCGGTCAACAATGAAGGCTGGGTCTATGATGGATCGGGAAAAGACAGTAAAGGCTGGACGTCGTCGGTTCCTGGGAGCATAATTGAATTCGAAATCAATGGGCCTAATATATACCTGTCTTTCTGGAAAGTTAACGGAGCGATGGGCAAAGCGAAAGTTACGATCGATGGACAAACCTCGGAAGTTCTTGACGGGTGGTTTGATCAAACTTGGGGAGGCTATAGAGATATGATAAACATAGGCAAAAATGTGGGACAAGGGAAACACCTTGTTCACATTGAACTTTTGGCTGATAAGAATGAAAATAGTACAGGAAACGAATTTCGGGTTCTATGCCTCGGCTCAACCGGAATTGACCACAATTAGTATAACAGGCAACAATGCAAGCAGACTTAAAAACCATGGGATTAAAAACTACGATATACTATTCCATCCTGTTATTATTCGCAAGCATCGCGTTGACTAATCACTCAAACGCCCGGTCAATAAGCAGTCAGGAAGCAATGATCGAATTTAATCTTTCAAACTTAAACTGGAAACTTTGGGGTTATCGCGCCGACAGTTGGAGGAAGAATTTCGACTTTACCAACTTACGCGGCGACCGGGCCGAATACATGAACATTCCGGTAAAAGTACCCGGATCAGTTCAAAAAGCGCTCAAAGAGGCAGACATTATAAACGACTGGAACATTGGACTCAACAGCGTTTCCAGCGAATGGATTGAAAACCGACATTGGCTGTTTGTTACTCCGTTGCCCGATTCCTGTTTTACCCGTGGAAACGAATTTATCCTGTATTGCAAAGGGCTCGACCAGAAAGGGCTAATCTACGTGAACGGAAAAGAAGCTGGAACCTTCAACAATGCCTTTGTTTCTTACGATTTTGACCTGACGCCTTTCCTTCGGGAAAAAAACAACACTCTGGCAATTATATTCGAATGTTCCCCCTCCTATCTTGGACACAGTTGCTGGACTTCAAAAATAAAAGATTGGAAACCACGGTTTTATTACGGTTGGGACTGGATGCCGCGCATCGTACAAATTGGAATTTGGGATCAGGTGAGTTTGCTCAGTATTAAAAAAGAGCAAACACGCATTAAAGAAATTCAGGTAACCACAGACGCCGACAAATTAAAAGACCTCGGCGAACTGAAAATAAAAGCCGAACTATCGAATCAATCAACACAAAATAACATCCGGATCGTTCTTAGCGATCAAAACGAAAAATCAATCCTGAATGAAACCGTTTTGGTTTCTGATATCGTTCAGTCCAAAACATGGAACGACCTAAAAATTAAACGCTGGTGGCCCAATGGTTCGGGCGAACAACCCGTGTATTGTTTGAGCATTGAGTTGCTTGATAAAACAGGAAACCCGGTTCAGAAAATCAGTAAGAAAATTGGATTTAAACACATCGAATGGCTGCCGTGCAAAGGAGCACCAATCAATGCCGACCCGTGGATTTGCAGTGTGAACAACCGTCCTGTTTTTTTACAGGGAATCAACTGGACCCCAATCCTCCCAAATTTTGCTGATTTAACCGAAGCTGATTATCAAAAATTACTGATTACCTATCAAAAATTGGGAATCAACACCATTCGAATCTGGGGCGGTGGTTTTGCTGAAAAAGATTGGCTTTACGATTTGTGCGACGAACTGGGAATTATGATCATGCAAGATTTTCCAATCTCGTCGTCGGGTCTGGATAACTACCCATCCAAAGACCCGCAGGTGATCGCAGAGATGAGCTACATTGTGAAGCAATACCTCAACAGGCTTCAACACCACGTTTCTGTTTTACTGTGGTGCGCCGGGAACGAACTGTACGAACTGACTGACAATAGCGTTCCGGTCACTGATCAGCACATCATGATACACACCATGAAGGAATGGGTAAATCTGCTCGATCCAACACGGAGGTTTCTTCCCAGTTCGCCCTCCGGACCGAATAAAACTGCTGGCTGGAAAAACTTCGGAAAAGGCATTAACTGGGACGTTCATGGACCATGGAACCTGCCTTTTTCAATCGACGATTCGACCATGAATGCCGTTGTCCGTTTCTGGGAAACCGACGATGCGTTGTTTCACTCCGAAGTTGGTGTTCCCGGAGCAATGTCGGCCGAAATGATCAATAAATACCGCGGCTCGTACAGCGCCATGCCAGCCAATACCGACAACCCGCTTTGGAGAACCGTAAACTGGTGGATCGACTGGAAAGAATACCTCAAAGAGCACAAAGGCAAATCGCTCAATTCGATTGAAGAATATGTGGAATGGAGCCAAAAGCGGCAAACCGATGGACTTTGTATTGCCCTGAAAAGCTGCAAAGACAGATTTCCCGGATGCGGTGGATTCATTATTTGGATGGGACACGACAGTTATCCGTGTCCGGTAAATACGTCTCTTATCGACTTCGACGGAAACCTAAAGCCGGTGGCAATTGAGCTTCAGAAAATATTTAAAAGCAATCAATAACTGCTATGAAAATCAGTGTATTTATCATCATCTCAATAGTTCTGCTTCAGGCGTGTGGGTCGCAAAATAAAGTCGACCGTGAAGCAATTCCGGAATGGGGTCTCGGGCCTTTTGTACGAGACACAACAGCTCCGCTTTTTGGCGCTATGGATAACAGCACTTTCGAATGCCCAATAACCAAATCACCGGTAAAGTGGGAAGAAAAAGGTGTTCTGTGCGCCTGTGCAGCGGTAAAAGATGGAAAAGTGTATCTGTTTTATCGTGCCGAAGATAATTCGCGGTTACCTCATTGGGGAACCAGCCGGATTGGAATGGCAGTTAGCGACGACGGAAAAAATTTCGTTCGCCTGCCAGCTCCAGTACTTTATCCCGATAATGATTTGATGTTAAAATACGAATGGCCTGGCGGTTGTCAGGATCCCCGGATTGTAAAAACTGATGAGGGAAAATACTTACTCACGTATACATCCTGGGATGGGAAATTCGCCCGACTAAGCATTGCAATGTCAAGCAATTTAATTCATTGGGAGAAAAAAGGACTGGCATTCAGCCAGTATGCAGGTGGAAAATACAACGACACCTGGACCAAAGCCGGCGCTATTGTTTGCCGTCAGGAAGGCGACCAGTTTATTGCTACCAAAATTAACGGGAAATACTGGATGTACTATGGCGAATATGGTCTTTACATTGCCACATCAACCGATCTGATAAACTGGGATGTTCTGGAAGACACTTCCGGAAATCCATTAATCGTTTTGCCCCTGATTCCAGAAAAATGGAACAGTTATGTAACTGAATCGGGAGCTTTCGCCTGCATCACCGAAAAGGGAATACTCATGCTTTTAAACGGAGGAACCAGAGATGGACTCCGCGACTTTGGATTAAGCGGCTCTGTTTGGGCGATGGGACAAGTTTTGTTCGATAAGAACGATCCTACCAAAGTGCTCGAACGGACTACAAAAGATTTTTTCCGCCCTGAACGCGATTACGAAATTCAATATGCGGGAGAAAAAGGCGGAGGAAACAGCAATGTCACTTTTATTGAAGGGCTGATCTGGTTTCAGAATGAATGGCGATTCTACTACGGGTGCGCCGATTCATTTGTCGCCTCAGCAGTTTATCGCCCAAACAACTAACATCTAAAAACCTAATTATGAAACGAAGTGAAATCAACCAAATTCTAAAGCAAGCCAAAACATTCATGGCTGAAAAGCAATTTATTCTTCCACCCTGGGCTTACTGGAGTGTATCCGACTGGAAAACCAACAAAGAAAATGCGTTGGAAATTACTGAAAACATGCTTGGCTGGGACATTACCGACTTTGGCTCGGGCGATTTTCTCAATCGAGGTTTATTTCTTTTTACCATCCGAAACGGCAAACTGAATGTCGATAAAAAGCCTTATGCCGAAAAAATTATGATTGTTGAAGAAAATCAGGAAACACTAATGCATTTTCATTGGAGCAAAATGGAAGACATTATTAATCGTGGTGGTGGAAACCTGGTTATCGAACTATACAATTCTACACCCGACAGAAAATTTGCCGACACTCCGGTTTGCCTTAAAACCGATGGAATCTCACGAACCGTTGAACCCGGTGGAAAAGTGATTCTAAGTCCCGGCGAAAGCATCTGTCTTGAACAGGGCGTATATCACCGTTTCTACGGAGAGCAGGGAAAAGGAACAGTATTGGTTGGCGAGGTAAGCATGGTAAACGACGACGCTAACGACAATTGCTTTTACGAAACCATCGGCCGTTTTCCTGTAATTGAAGAGGATGAAGAACCGATGCATTTACTGGTGTCCGACTATTCAAAATTTATTTAACCGATGAGCAAAACCATCAAAATATCAGGAGTTGGTTGTGCCTTGGTTGATTACCTGTATAAACCGGTTGATTTTAGAAGTCAGGCAATGAAACCATATCTTTCGGTAAATGCAGGCGATGGCGGGCTAGCTCCCGGCAAACTGGTTTTTACTGAAGAACTGGAAGTGTTTGCACTGGAAAATTATATTTCAATTCGTGAAAAAATCGTCAATCAACAAAAACCAGTTGCACTGAATATTGGGGGGCCATCCATTGTTTCGCTTATTCACGCCGCCCAGCTTCTGCACAATTTGCCTGCTGAAATCCGTTTCTGGGGATGCAGGGGAAACGATGAAGGAGCCAGATTTCTGGAAGAGAAGATCGCAAAAACACCTCTGAAAATTGGGAAATACAAACAAGGAAATCGCTACACCCCGTTCACCGATGTTTTATCAGACCCTGATTATGACCATGGAAACGGTGAGCGGATTTTTGTGAACAATATCGGAGCCGCGTGGGAACTTTTGCCTGAAGATTTGGACGAATCATTTTTTGATGCCGACATGGTCGTTTTTGGAGGAACTGCACTTGTTCCGGCCATTCACGACAACCTGACAGAATTGCTACAAAAGGCAAAAGATAAAAGCTGTATCACCATTGTTAATACGGTGTACGATTTCAGAAATGAAAAAGAAAACCCCGATTTGCGATGGCCTCTTGGAAAAAGCGACGAAAGTTACAATTCGATTGATTTATTGATAACTGATTACGAAGAAGCCCTTCGTTTAAGTGGCGAAAAAGATATCCACAAGGCAATCCGGTTCTTTCAGGAAAAAGAACTGGCATCGTTGATCATCACCAACGGCTCGAAAAACATTTATACCTACTCCAACAGAAAATTCTGCAAGCAACTTGAGCTTTCCGAGTTTCCTGTTTCAAAAAAAGTAACGGACGAATTAAAAAACAATACCGACGGAGATACCACAGGTTGCGGCGACAATTTCGTTGGAGGGGTAATTGCATCAATCGTTTCACAACTGCACAAAGGCGTGAAATCACCCGATCTGGAAGAAGCCTGCTGTTGGGGAGTAATTTCCGGTGGTTATACCTGCTTTTACATCGGCGGAACCTATTTCGAAGACTTTTCAGGAGAAAAACACAAAAAACTGAAATCCTACTATGAACACTATCGGCAACAATTGGCAGATTGATCAGCGGAAAATAGTCATTTTCGGAGCCGGAAAGATAGGCCGTTCATTCATCGGGCAGCTTTTCGGGTGTTCAGGCTACAAAGTGGTTTTTGTTGATGTGGATCAGAAAACGGTCGATCTGCTGAATGAACGAAAATCATACCGGGTGGTAATTAAAGGCGACACCGAATCGGAGATTTTAGTTCCGAATGTTAAAGCAATTTCTGCCATGGACACTTCTTTGGTTGCCGAATCGGTTTCAAGCGCCGGAATTCTCGCTGTTTCGGTCGGAAAAAATGCGCTGGCAAAAGTAGCCCCGGTAATCGCTGCCGGTTTGCAAATCAGGGACAGTCATCAGCCCGATGCGCCGCTTGATATTATTTTAGCTGAAAACATGCTTGACGCCGGTATTTTTCTGAAGGAAAAACTTTCGGAAAGTTTACCAGATAGTTATCCAATTGATAAATTGGTCGGGCTGGTTGAAACCAGCATTGGCAAAATGGTGCCAATCATGCCGCAGTCCGAAATCGAAAAAGATCCGCTGGTGGTTTTTGCTGAACCGTACAACACACTTATTCTTGATCGAAAAGGATTCAAATCTTCCATTCCGGAAGTGCCGGGCCTGGCACCCAAAGAAAACATAAAAGCCTGGGTCGATCGCAAAGCATTTATTCACAATCTGGGACATGCAACTGCGGCCTATTTTGGTTTTTACAAACATCCGGAAGCAACTTACATGTACGAAATACTTGATGATCCGGAGGTTTTCGCATTCACCCGAAATGTAATGCTACAATCGGCAGAAATACTTCTGTCAGCATATCCGAACGATTTTAATAAAGCAGATTTAGTTGACCACATCGACGATTTGCTTTCCCGTTTCAGAAACAACGCATTAAAAGACACCGTTTTCCGTGTCGGACAAGATTTAAGCCGGAAGCTTGGTGCTGGCGACCGCTTTATAGGAGCAATTCAACTGGCCCGAAAAATGGGTTTGCCCCACGATAAAATCACAAATGCCATGGCCTACGGATTTTTCTTCTGTGCCAAAGACGAATCAGCGAAACAACTTCCGGCTGATTTAGAACTGGTCGAATCTCTAGCCTCCGATTTCAAATCGACTTTAACCGAAAAATTAGGACTTAATGCACCGGAGAATCTTCCAACAATAAAACGACTGAAAGAACAGTACGACCAAATTGAACAAAAAATTCAATGCACTATAAAATAAGTATCTATAAACTAACAACATACCGATCATGATCAGAAAAAGATTATTCGCTTTATTAATTCTTGCACTTGCGATACCGGGATTTCTTTCCGCTCAGAATCCCAACCTGGTAACAGCCGACTTTGGAGTCACTTACGATGCGTCGTCGGCCAACCCGAATCCGCCATCTCGCGGAAGGGCGCTTAATTTGGGGCGCGAAGCATTCCAATCGCGCTGGGAAACCGACAAAGAAATTGAGGGCGCATGGGTTAGTGTAAAATGGGAAAAACCTCAAACAGTAAAAGAATTGTGGTTAATCACCAAATCGTGGGGCTACGACATGACTTTGGAGCCTGCCGCCGAAAGAGGAAATTATCTAATTCCGAAAAAAGTGAAAATTTCATTCGCCGATGGATCAGGTACATCCGCAGAACTTCGGAATGGCGAGTATTTCCAGATCATCACCTTCCCCAATGACATTCAAACCAATCTCATCAAATTTACGATTGAGGAGGTTTGGGAAGGGTCGGGAGTCGATCGCACCGGACTTTGTAAGTTGAAAGCTTTTGCTGAAGCACATAAAACCGGGTTCGAAATTAAAACGTATGACATGTATGACATTCAGAATGACCAGCCGGTTCAGGCTGCAAAGCTGGAGATTGTCAACAACGGAAGTACGGTAAAAGACGCGTTATTGGTTCTGACACATCAGGGGAAAAAATTCGGAGAAGTAAAACTCGATGAAATTCCGGCCAACTCATTTACAACCCAGGAAATATGGATTCCGGCCCCGTTTACCGAAAGCGAGCTAAGCTGCCAGATCAAAGATGCCACAAACCATTTTCGCGAAGCCAAAACCTTTGTACTGAAACCTTACGATAAAAATTATTTCGATGGTGGCGAACTGGCTATCTATGCCACAAACCATAACGATCTGGGTTGGCTCAATACCCAGGCACTCACTGCTGATTATCGCGCCGACACGTTGATAGCGCCGGCTTTAGATCTAATGAAAACCAACCCGGAATTCAAATACACAATGGAATCAATTGAATATCTGAAAGAATTTCTGGTTCGTCATCCGGAACGTAAAGACGAGCTGATTCAACGGATTCGAGAAAAACGCTTCGCTTTTGGAGCAAGTTATATCCAAAACCTTCAGGCTCATGTGGGTCAGGAAAAACTTGTACGCCAGTTCTATTATGGCCGCCGCTGGCTGAAAGAAACGTTTCCGGGTTGCGACACCCATTTTTACATCAATACCGATGTTCCTGGTTTTACTTACCAGTTGCCTCAGGTTCTGAAAAAATGTGGCATTGATTATATAATTCAAGGGCGTTTCCCCTGGGGTTTTTATTACTGGCAGGGTCTCGACGGAACTTACATTAATATGTTTGCTTTTCGCTACGGAGCCGAGTCGCGCATGATCAACCCGAATAATAAAGTGGGTTACCTGAAATTCCTGAACGAACGAAAATATTATTTTGAACCTCGGCAGTTGCCCAATTCGGTTCTATACGATTTTAATTCCGACTATCTTCCTCCTTGCCCCGAGCTGATTCCTTTTGTAAAAAAACAAAACGAGGTCATGGCAAAGTTTGCTGAAAAGTGGAATGCCAATTTCAAAAATGAGCCTGAAAAACAAATCAATCCGCCGAAAATGAAGTTTGTTGAGCCCAATGAAGCGTTGAAAGACTTCTTCGGAAAAGGCGAATTGAATATTGAAACTGTAAAAGGCGACTACCCGATGGCCTGGGCATATTACGACGAACCCGGACACCGGGAAGGTTTGTTGATGGGACGAAAAGGACACAATACGTTGATTAAAGCCGAAGGATTATTGTCTGCATTGAATACAATTGATCCGGAAATCAGCTATCCACAAAGCAAGTTCGACGAAGGCTGGATGGCTAATTGCTGGCCCGATCATGGTTGGGGAGGTAATCGCGGAATTCTCGGCGATCAGGTTTGTGTCGATTCGTATGCCAAATCGCTTCAGATTGGCGAATCGTTAGCCAGCGAAGGCCAGTCTCAATTGCTAAGCCGCATTCCTCAGGGAACGGCAACACAAATTCCGGTAGTAGTTTACAATCAGAGTAGCTGGACCCGAAACGGGCTTTTGACCTGCAAAATTACTTACCCTGAAACATGGAAAGGCCTCGAACTGAAAGACGCTTCAGGAAATAAAATTACCTGTGAACTAACCAGCCAATCATCCGAAAAACACGAACTGGAACTGGGCTTGATGGCTACTGATATTCCATCCATTGGCTACAAAACTTACTATGCCAGCGAAGCCAAAGCGTTTCCTCCAGGCTATAGCGAAATTAAAGGTAATTCGATCGAAAACGATCTGATAAAAATAAAGTTCGGCACTGGCGGTATCGCATCAATGTATGACAAGGTGAAAAAACTGGAAATCCTGAAAACCGACAAATTCTTCGGTGGCGAAGTGATTCAAATGGGTGCACCAACAGTAGCCTGGGAAAATCAGGAACCTGCCACCATGGACGACTTCGATAAAACCAGCATGCACGAGTTCAAAACCATCCGTGCCGTTGAAAGTCCGTTGCGCTATATTATTGAGAAAGAAGCCAAAATGAAATACTTCACCCTTCGTGAAAGATTCATTCTTACAAAGGAATCGGGTGAACTGGTTGTTGAAGCTGATGTACTGAACTGGACCGGCGAAAAAGCCAAAGAACTTCGTATCGTTTTCCCGATGAACTTAGACAAGACTTTCAGTTCCACGTATGATGTTCCTTTTGGTCGTGTGGAAATAGATCGTGGTGACAATATTGATTTCTCTTACCTGCCCGATAACTACGAATGTCAATTCTATCCAACGATTTACGGACGAAAATATCTACCCTACCGCGAAGCTGTAAACTGGGTTGATGTTTCAACCGGAACATACAAAGGCAATGGTTGCCTGTTTGCTTCCGATATGACAGTCCACCTCTTCCGCGATGAAACAACTGACCCGGTTGATTATCCGGTGGTTCAGCACGTATTGCTTTCTACTCGCGAAAGTTTTGGCTGGAACCCACGGTATTCGTTTACCCAGGCCGGTTCGCACAGCTACCGCATGGCACTTTACCTGCACGACGGTAACTGGCGGTACGCCCAGAAAGAAGGATTGGCATTCAATAATCCGCTTACTGCAATTGCCGGAAAAGCAACAAATCCGTCAGGGACAGCGCTTCCGGCCTCGCAAAGTTTCCTGAAAATATCTCCTGAAAATATTGTGGTTTCAACCCTGAAAAAAGCGGAAGACGGGAACGGCTCTATCGTTCGCTTTTATGAAACCGAGGGAAAATTTGCCAAAGCAAAGCTTACCGGATTCAAGCCTTTCAGCAAAGTAACTTTAACAAACATGCTCGAATACGACGAAAAGACGCTGCCGGTAAATGCCGATGGAACCGTCGATATTTCTGTAAAACCTTATGAAATAATAACCATACGAACCAATTGAGAAAAAAGCAATAGGTGTATAAAGCAACAGTTCATTAGTGAAGGCGTTCGTTTTTGTAACGTCTTCACTTTAAACAAAAAGTAACCAGATAGCAAACTAAACTACCCATCCAATATCATCGTTTCGGCAATGAAACAGGCTGAAGACGGGAAAGGAACCATTATCCGCTTTTACGAGGCAGAAGGAAAATTTACCAAAGTAAAAATTAGCGGATTTAAACCCTTCAACAAAGTCATGGTAACCGACATGCTTGAATACGACACACAAAGTGTACCGGTTAGCGCCGACGGGAAAATAGAAATATCGGCAAAACCATGGGAAATTCTGAATATTCGGATACAATCAAAATTAACCAGAAAATAAAACAACTAACACTATGAAAATCAAAAACGATCAAACTAAAAAAATCCAGAGTAATTTTTCCCGTAGAAGATTTCTTACTTCTTGTGCTGCCTGTGGCGCTTGCATGGCGGTGGCGCCACTGTCTATTTTTGGCCCATCCTGTACTTCTTCAGGAAGTAAAAAAATGAAATTGCGTGTAGTTTATTCTTTGCACGCACTCGTTCAACCGAAACCTGATTGGCCAAATATTGGCTATGATTTTAACCCGGCGATTGAAAATATTAACGCTGTATTGGCAAAACAATTCCCAACATTTGAATTTGTTCCAGTTTTGGCAACCGGACAGGATGACGCGGAAAAAATTATCAATAGTGATATTGAAGAAAAAATAGACGGATACATTGTTTACCAGATGAATTGCTGGAACAAAGTTGTTCAGACAATCTCTAAATCAGGAAAACCAGTGTTGTATGTCGATTTTAAATATGGAGGAAGCGGTGGTTTTCTGAAGTATAATTCACAATTTCTAAGTGAAAATACACCCAATGTTGGTTTTGTTTCGTCTTCGCGCATTGACGATGTAATTGCCGCAGTGAAGTGTTTTGAAATTACCGCGAATGGTGGATCTGTATCTGATTTTGTAGCTGCAACTGCTCTGGCCCGGATCAATCTGACCCCTGCATCGGGAAACCTTTCATGCAAAGCTGACGAATTAAAAACCTTGTCAATAGATGAATGCCAGCGCCGGATGAAAGAATCTAAAATATTGGCTGTACGCGACCAAACCGCCAAGTCAGCCGATCCGATTATGGGAATTCCGCTCGAATATATCTCTTTTGCTGAAGTCAATCACGCCTGGGAAATTGCTGACAAAGATGAAGCTAATGCTATTGCCCAACGATGGAAAGACAGAGCAACTAACATTGAGGATGTTCCGTTTGATGTACTTCAAAATTCAGCATCCATGTATCTGGGAATGAAATCAGTATTAAAAAAACACAATGCAAATGCCATCACGGTAAATTGTCTTGGCGGATTTTATGGCAACCATATTCATGCTTATCCATGTCTTGGTTTTCACGAATTAAACAACGAAGGACTTATCGGTGCCTGCGAATGCGATATTCGTTCAACAGCAACCATGGTTGCATTTACAACGATGACGCAAGGACGGCCCGGTTATATTTCTGACCCGGTTATCGACACTTCCAGCCGTCAAATAATTTATGCACATTGTGTCGCTTCCAACAAGGTGTTTGGCCCTGAGGGAACTGAAAACCCCTTCTCGATAGCCACTCATTCCGAAGACAGACAAGGAGCGGCGGTGAGATCTATCCTTCCATTGGATTATCTGACTACAACATTACAAATCAACGAAGAACGAAAAGAAATCTTGTTTCATCAGGCAAAGGCTGTTGCAAACGACCCGGATGATCGTGCTTGCCGGACCAAGCTTTGTGCTGAACCTATTGGCGACATTGAGAAACTGTTTACCATGTGGGAAAAAGGCGGGTGGCACCGGGTTACTTTTTATGGCGATCTGAAGACACCCGTTTATGAATTGGCAGATGCGATCGGATGGAAAGTAGTTGAAGAAGCATAAAAATTGACAGAGTATAGTGAATAGAAATCCTTCAGATTATTAATACAACAAAACTCAATAAACGGACAATGAATCACCGGGAACGAATACTTTCAGCAATCAATCATAAGCAGACGGACCGTATTCCGCTGGACTTGGGGGCAACTCCAAGTTCCGGCATCTCGGTGGTTGCCTATAAAAATCTGGTTAACCATCTGGGTCTATCAAATAAAAAGAATCATGCTTATGATGTAATTCAGCAAGTAACCCAGCCGGAAATAGAATTGCTTGATTTATGGGGTGTCGATGTATTCGATCTCGGTCGTTTTTTTAATAACGACGAAAATTACTGGCACGAACTGGAACTGATTAAAGGCTATCCGGCTTTTTATCCCAAATGGTTTACTCCTGAAAAACAACCAGATGGTGTTTGGCTGGCTCCCGGGAAATGCGGCGAATTTATTGGGGAAATGCCGGTCGGTGCTACTTTTTTCGACCAGCTAATTTTTCCGTATGCAGATGCTTATCCTGAAAATTTTAAAAATCTGGGATTCGACATGTCGCGAACGGTTTGGGGCGGTTTCGGATTTACTCCTTTCGACCGCATTGACGAACCCAACTTCTGGACTTTGTTACGCGAAAAAGCGCTCGAAGCCCGTGTCAATACCGATCGAGCACTTTTAATCGGAGTAGGTTGCAACTTATTCGAATGGGGAACTTTCCTGCGCCGGATCGATAATTTTCTGATGGATCTTTACATGGAACCGGAGAATGTCCATCGTTTGCTTGATGCCCTTCTGGAACGGCATCTGGATTTTCTGGCCCATGTCTTCGAAGCTGTTGGCGATATTGTCGATATTATCAAATTCGGCGATGACCTTGGAACAAACACCGGACCGTTGTTCGACACCGAAACCTATTGCGAATTTTTCAAACCAC